>JANRJD010000047.1:0-92706 GCA_033764195.1 Phycisphaerae bacterium
CAATGTCGCCTTCGACATCTATCCCGACCAGATCGACTTCATGCAGTGGCTGCCGACCGGCCCCACCACCTGCCTGATCCGCGAGATCAGCTATGTCCTGCCCGATGACAGGCGGGAAATGCGCGCCGCGCGCTATCTCAACTGGCGCATCAACCGCCAGGTCAATGCCGAGGACACCGCGCTCATCACCCGCGTCCAGCAGGGCATGGCGAGCCGCAGCTTCTCGATGGGGCCCTTGAGCGACAAGGAAGTGTGCCTCAAGCACTTCTGCCGCCGCATCCGCGATCTGATCCCCGAGGCCCGCCTCGAACGCCAACCCGCAGCCGGATGGAGCGCCCGCGCATGACCCAGAAATACGACGCCGTGATCATCGGTGCGGGCCACAATGGCCTCGCTTGCGCCTTCTATCTCGCGCAGGCCGGGCTCAAGGTGCGCATCCTTGAGCGGCGCGACATCGTCGGCGGTGCGGCGGTGACCGAGGAATTCCATCCCGGTTTCCGCAACTCGGTCGCGAGCTACACGGTCAGCCTGCTCCAGCCCAAGGTGATCCGCGACATGCGGCTGGCCGAGCACGGCTACCGCGTGATCGAGCGGCCGATCAGCAACTTCCTGCCGCAGGAGGATGGCGGCTACCTCAAGCTGGGCGGCGGGCTGGAGCGCACCCAGGCCGAATTCGCCCGCTTCTCGGCTGCCGATGCGGCGACCTTGCCTGCCTATTACGACGCGCTCGAGGGCGTGGCCGAGGTGCTGCGCAGCCTTGCCCTGAAATCCCCGCCCAATGTCGGCGAGGGGCTGCGCACGCTGATAGCGGGGGCCTCGCAAGGGTGGGGCCTCTCCAAGCTGGGGCTGGAAGCCAAGCGCGACGTGCTCGACCTCTTCGTCAAGTCCGCGACCAGCTTCCTCGGCCAGTGGTTCGAGAGCGAGGCGGTGAAGGCCGCTTTCGGCTTCGATGCGGTGGTCGGCAACTACGCCAGCCCCGACACGCCGGGCAGCGCCTATGTGCTGCTCCACCACGTCTTCGGCGAGGTGAACGGCAAGAAGGGCGCCTGGGGTCACTGCATCGGCGGGATGGGCACGATCACCCAGATCATGGCCGAGGTGTGCCGCAAGTCGGGGGTGGAGATCAGCCTCGAGGCCCCGGTCGCCGAGGTGCTGGTCGATGGCGACACGGTCGCGGGCGTGAAGCTCGAAAGCGGTGAGGAGATCGCGGCCAAGCGCGTGATCGCCAATGTCGGGCCCAAGCTGCTCTACGGGAAGATGCTGCCCGAGCAGCACCAGCCCGAGGACTTCCGCCGCCGGATGCGCGGCTACAAGGCCGGCGGCGGCACCTTCCGCATGAACGTGGCCCTGAGCGAACTGCCGCGCTTCACCTCGCTCCCCGAACCGGGCGAGCACCACCAGAGCGGGATCATCATCGCGCCGACGCTCGACTTCATGGACAAGGCCTTCCTCGACGCGAAGGCGCATGGCTGGTCGAAGCGGCCCATCGTCGAGATGCTGATCCCGAGCACGGTGGACGACAGCCTCGCGCCGCCGGGGATGCACGTCGCCAGCCTGTTCTGCCAGCAATTCGCCCCCGAGCTCCCCAACGGCCGCGACTGGGACGACGAGGAGGACGCCGCCGCCGACACCATCATCGACACGGTCGAAGCCCACGCACCGGGCTTCCGCGCATCGATCCTCGGGCGGCAGGTGCTGAGCCCCAAGGGGCTCTACAAGAAGTTCGGGCTGGTCGGCGGGGACATCATGCACGGCCACATGAGCCTCGACCAGCTGTGGAGCGCGCGGCCGGTGCTCGGCAACGGCGCCTATCGCGGGCCGGTGAAGGGGCTCTACATGTGCGGCGCGGGCAACCATCCGGGCGGCGGCGTGACCGGCGCTCCCGGGCACAATTGCGCGCAGGAAGTGCTCGCCGACGGCGGCAGCTTCCGGCGCTTTTCCGCAGTCTAGGCGCGGCGGTTGCCGTGCGCGGCCGATTGCCATAGCCTGCCCGCCTGACGACCAACGGGGGACCTGTCGATGCGCGCCAAACTCTTGCTGACCGGTCTTCTGGCGGCTGCCCTCTGCGGCCCGGCGCTGGCGCAGACGACCCCGGCCGAAAAGCAGGTGGTCGACCTCTCGAGCAAGGCCATCGCGCTGCGCTCGGTGCGCGGCGAGGGCAACCAGACCGGCAAGGTCGCCGAGCTCTTCCGCAAGGCGCTGATCGATGCCGGCTGGAAGGCGGCCGAGATCGAGATGGTGCCGATGGACGACACCGCCTATTTCATCGCCACCTGGAAGGGGAAGAACCCCGCGCTGGGCCCCATCGTCATCTCCGCGCATATGGACGTGGTCGATGCCAAGCCCGAGGACTGGAAGCGCGATCCCTTCACCCCCGTGGTCGAAAACGGCTACCTCTACGGGCGCGGCGCGAGCGACACCAAGTTCGACACGGTGCAGGCGATGGTCGCGGTGATGGAGCTGCGCAAGGCGGGCTTCGTCCCCGAACGCAGCATCGTGCTGGCCTTCTCGGGCGACGAGGAGACGACGATGATCACCTCAAGGGTCATCGCCGAGCGGTTGAAGGGCGCGCGGCTGGTGCTCAATGTCGATGGCGCCTCGGGCGCGCTCGAAGAGGAGAGCGGCAAGCCCGCCTATTGGAGCTGGCAGGGCGCCGAGAAGACCTATGCCGATTTCGCGCTCGAAGTGACCAATCCGGGCGGCCACAGCTCCGCCCCGCGCGCGGAGAATGCCATCGTCCAGCTCGCGGGCGCGCTGACGCGGATCGGGGCGCATCACTTCACGCCGGAAGTGAACGACATCACCCGCGACTATTTCGTCAAGGCGGCGGACTTCGTCTCCGACCCCCTGCTGGCGGCGGCGATGCGGGCTTTCGCGAAAGACCCCACCGACAAGGCGGCGATCGCGGTGCTGCGCGGCAACCCCGCCACTATCGGCAAGATCGCGACGACCTGCGTGCCGACCATGGCGAGCGCCGGGCACGGGCTCAACGCCCTGCCGCAGCGCGCGACCGCCTTCGTCAACTGCCGCATCTTCCCGGGCCATTCGCCCGAGGAAGTGATGGCCGAGCTGTCGGCGGTCGCCGCCGAGCCGGCGATGACCATCCGCCAGATCGACGCCGAATTCACCACCGCCTCGCCCGCCTCGCCCTATGACGAGGTGTTCGTCGGGGCCGCCACGCGCGCCATCCGCGGCGCTTTCGGGGAGGTTCCGGTGATCGCCGCCCAATCCTCCGGCGCTTCGGATTCGATGTGGTACCGCGCGCTCGGCGTGCCCAGCTACGGGGCGAGCGGCACCTTCATGCGCGAGAGCGACGACTTCTCGCACGGCCTCGATGAACGCGTGCCGCTGGGCAATATCGGCAAGAGCCTCGAATATTACCGCCTGCTGCTGACCGAGCTGTCCTCGAAATGAGGGCGCTGGCCACCATCGCCGCCCTGCTGGCGCTGGCCGCGCCCGTGCCCGCGTTTGCCGATACGCTGTATGTCGAGGCCGGGCAGCTGCTCGATGTCGAAACGGGAGAATTGCGCGCCGGGCAGTGCGTCGTGGTCGAAGGCGAGCGGATCGCCTGGATCGAACCCTGCGGTGATGCGCCCAAGGAATGGAAACGGGTCGACTGGTCCGCCTATACCGTCCTGCCCGGGCTGATCGATCTCCACACCCACCTCTCCGACACCGGCAGCAGCGCCGACCTGGCCGATCCGCTCAAGACCTCGCCGGTCGACACGGTGCTGATCGGCGCGCGCAATGCCCGTCTGACGCTGGAGGCCGGCTTCACCACGGTGCGCGATGTCGGCACCTATCGCGGGCTCACCGACGTCGCCTTGCGCAACGCCATCGCCAAGGGGCTGGTGCCGGGGCCGCGGATGTTCGTCGCCGGGGCCTATCTCACCCATCCGGGCGGCGGGGGCGAATTGAACGGCGTGGTGCCCAACGACCAGCTCCCCGCCGACATGCGCCTTGGCGTGCTCTCCACCCCCGGGGAGGCAGCGGCTCGCGCCACCTACCTGTTCGACAACGGCGTCGATTTCCTCAAGCTGATGGCGACCGGCGCGGTGCTGGCGATCGGCACCGAGCCGGGCGAACCCGAGCTGACCGAGGCAGAAATGCGCGCCGCCATCGAAGTCGCCAAGGCGCGCGGCTCCTTCGCCACCGCCCATGCCCACGGTGCCGAAGGCATCAAGGCCGCGATCCGCGCCGGGGTGCGCAGCATCGAGCATGCGAGCCTGATCGACGAGGAGGGCTTGCTGCTCGCGCGCGACAAGGGCGTGTGGCTGGTGATGGACATCTACAACGGCGACTACATCGACGATGTCGGCACTATCGAGGGCTGGCCGGAAGAATACCTGCGCAAGAACCGCGAGACGACGCAGATCCAGCGCGACAATTTCCGCCGCGCGGTCGCGCTCGGCGTGCCGCTCGCCTTCGGGAGCGACGCGGGTGTCTTTCCGCACGGGCTCAATGCCCGCCAGTTCCGCTTTATGGTGGCGAACGGGATGACCCCGCTCGAGGCCCTCCGCGCCGCCACCACCAACGCGGCACAGGTCCTCGGCCGCGGAGCCGACCTCGGCCGCATCGCCCCGGGCCACCTCGCCGACATGATCGCCGTAAACGGCAACCCCCTCGCCGACATCACGGCGCTGGAGCGTGTCGCGGCGGTGATAAAGGGCGGCAAGACGGTTCGCTGAGGGGCCGGGTGCCTGCCGGGCGTAACGAAGGGTTCTCAGGCGGGTTTGGCGGTGTCCCTGACACGCTCGAAGGTGAGCCCGAACCGCGCCAGATACTTGCGCAGGCGGTCGGCATCGTTGGTCGAGCTGCGGCGCTGGCGGGAGGCGGCGAACAGGGTGCGTCCCGCTTCCGACATGCTTGCGCTCCTGCGGCACACGCGAACCACCTCGGAAAGCTGCGCGCGGTCGAAGGGGTCGAGCCTGGCGCGGTCCTCGTCGCCGAGGACTGCTGCGAGAATGTCGGGTTCGCTCGAGGCCCCGCCGGACCACAGCAGCTTGAGCCGCCCGATTTCCAGCTCGACCGTCTCGCGGTCGATGCGCCCCGCCGGCGCCAGAGTCGCCATGCGGGTGACGCTCGCGGACAGGTCGCGGAAGTTGCCCCGCCATGCGGCGGCGGGGCCGGTGGCGAAGGCGAGGTAGGCCTCGCGCGCCTCCTTGTTGAAGGTGACGCGCAGGTCCTGCGCCGCGGCGAAGCGCTCCATTTCGTAGTCGAGGTTGGGCTCGATGTCCTCGGGCCGTTCGGCAAGGCTCGGCAGGCGGAAGGTCCACAGGTTGAGGCGCGCGAACAGGTCTTCGCGGAAACGCCCGGCCGTCACCTCGGCCAGCAGCTCGCGGTTGGTCCCGGCGATCAGCTGGAAGCGGCTGGTCACCTCCTTGTCGGCGCCCAGGGGCAGGAAGCGCCCTTCCTCGACCGCGCGCAGGATCATCGCCTGTTCGTCGAGGCCGAGCTCGCCGATCTCGTCGAGGAACAGCATCCCGCCGTCGGCGCTGCGCAGCAGCCCGGGGCGATCGGCCATGGCGCCGGTGAACGCGCCCTTGCGGTGCCCGAACAGCGCCGACATCGCGCTGTCGCCCTTCAGCGTCGCGCAGTTCACCTCGACGAAGGGGCCGGACAGGCGATGGCGGCTGGCCTTCAATTCGTAGATGCGCCGCGCGAGCTGGCTCTTTCCCGCGCCGGTGGGGCCGGTGATCAGGATCGGATCGACCGAGTGCGCCGCGACGTGCTCCAACTCCTCGATCAGCCGGTTGAAGGCCGCGTTGCGCGTGGCGATGCCCGACTTCAGGCCGGCGATGTTGTCGCGAAACTCAACCTGAAAGCGGGCGGCGATTGAGTGGTACTTCGAGAGGTCGAGGTCGATGATTCGGTAGTCGCCGGTGGGGTCGTTGGTCCTGAGCTTGGGGCTGGTCTGAATCAGCTTGGCCGGGAAGCGGCGCGTCTCGGTCAAGAGAAACAGGCAGATCTGCGCGACGTGCGTGCCGGTCGTGATGTGAACGAGGTACTCCTCTCGCTCCTGATCAAAGCGATAGCCCGCCGCGAAGTCGTGCAGCGTGGTGTAGACCTCCTCGAAGTCCCAAGGATCTTTCGTCGTAGTCGCGTGCAGGCCGACCTTTGTGTGCGGCGAGACCTGCCCGATGTCTTCGGCGACTTGTTTGGCCATGTTCATGGCGTGGCTGGGCACGAGCAGCTCGAGCCGATCGATGCCGAGGTCGTCGTGCTGGCACATCGAGACGGTCGGTCGCCAGCGCTCCCAGCGGTTGGCGGTGCGGCCGATGTCGAGGGTGGTTCCGAGTAAACCGATCACAACGCGCTTGCGGCTCATGATGATCTAATAGGATAAATAGCCAATCCTATTGAATCAATCTCGCCGCCGCCCGAACTGGAGAAACCGCATTTGCAGCTTCCCAACGCGGTTTTTCTCTCTGGCACGGCGAATGTAATAGCTCCGGCACGACCCGCCGCGAGTGGCGACGGGTACGACGAAATCTGACCCACGAAACCGGAGGTGCGACATGGCGAACAAGGCGATCTTCAACTCGACGCCCGGTGCGATGCTGCCGAAGGCGAACACGCGGAACGAAGCGGGCGGCTCGGCCTACAAGCTGTCGCCGCAGCACTCGTTGGCGCAGTACGCCGCGACCGGTTGCATCAACGGAACGTTCTATGCGACTGCGGATGAGCAGTTGGAGCGGATCCTGAATCTGGCCGGCCAGGTTGCGCCGGAGTTCGTGGCGCGTGTGGCGCTCTACACGCGGTCGAAGGCGCACATGAAGGACACGCCGGCGCTGCTGGTTGCGGCGCTGAGCGTGCTGAGCCCGGGTCTGATGGCCGAGGTGTTCGACCGTGTGATCGATAACGCCAAGATGCTGCGCAACTTTGTGCAGATCATGCGATCGGGAATGGTGGCGCGGAAGAGCCTGGGTTCGCTGCCGAAGCGGATGGTGCAGCAGTGGATCGAGCGGCGGTCGGATGATGAGCTGTTCCGGGCGTCGGTGGGCTCGGCGCCGTCGCTGGCGGACATCATCCGCATGGTCCACCCGAAGCCGGCGACCGCCGCGCGTGCCGCGCTGTTCGCGTACCTGATCGGAAAGCCGCACGACGCGGCGGCGCTGCCGGAATTGGTGCGACAGTTTGAGGCCTTCAAGTCCGATCCGTCGCAGTTTGGCGAGTCGGCGCTGCCGGCGGTGCCGATGGACATGCTGACCAGCCTGAAGCTGACCGATGGGCACTGGAAGGCGCTGGCGCGAAAGGCGAACTGGCAGTCGCTGCGGATGAACCTGAATACGTTTGCGCGGCACCGCGTGTTTGACGACGCGGGGTGCGTGCGCGAGGCGGCGAGCAAGCTGCGAGACCCGAAGGCGATCGCAGCGGCGCGGGTCTTCCCGTACCAGTTGCTGGCGGCGTACGCGAACGTCGGTGAGACGATGTCGCCGCGGATCAAGGAGGCGCTGCAGGACGCGATGGAAATCGCGATCGGCAACGTGCCGAAGATCGACGGCAAGGTCTGGGTCTTCCCGGATGTGTCGGGGTCGATGCACTCGCCGGTGACCGGAAGCCGCAAGGGCTCGACCAGCAAGGTGCGCTGCATCGACGTGGCGGCGCTGATGGCGGCGGCGGTGTTGCGAAAGAATCCGACGGCGGAAGTGCTGCCGTTCAGCGACAAGGTTGTGATGCCGGACTTGAACCCGCGCGACAGCGTGATGACCAATGCCAGGCGGCTGGCGTCGCTGCCGTCGGGCGGAACGAACTGCTCGGCGCCGCTGGCGCACCTGAACCAGAAGGGACTGGACGGCGACCTCTTGATCTACGTCTCGGATAACGAGTCGTGGGTGGATAACGCGGGTCGCGGACAGTCGACGCGGACGATGGCGGAATGGCAGTTGTTCAAGCGTCGCAATCCGAAGGCCCGGATGGTCTGCATCGACGTGCAGCCGTACGGAACGGTGCAGGCGCCGGACCGCAGCGACATCCTGAACATCGGCGGCTTTGCCGACGCGGTGTTTACGGTGATCTCGGAGTTCAATGACAACACGCTGAACCCGGAGCACTGGGTGGGCGTGATCGAGAAGGAGACGATTTGATGGAGCGTAAATAACAAGCCGCGCATCGCCGCTGGGCCGGGTCGACCGGTGCGGCGGCGGGCGGGGTCGGGACGAATGCACCACGGGACTACATTTCGACAATGTCCGTCTCGTACCGATTGAACTGGTCGTCCGCGACCCCGCGCGGGGCTTGCTTGTGGGTGTTTGAGGTTGAGAGTGTTTCTGTTTTGCGAATCGTCGATGCGTGACGGTCCGCTACGAATGCTCGATGGGACTACAGGTTTGTAACCTCCAGGTCGCGGGTTCGAATCCCGCCGGCTCCATCGCTTTGAAATGCGAGGCTGTAGCTCAATCGGCAGAGCGGGTTAAAAGGTCTCTCCGAATCTTGTCGTCGTGGACCGACGCGCATGGGCGTGTCGCGAGAGTTGCATCGGAGTTTTCCGCCATCGGCCGACTGTTTTCGGCGATCCGTGTCAAATGCTGATGGGACTACAGGCTGAAAACCTCAGGGTTGCGGGTTCAAGTCCCGTTCGCCTCCCAGCCGAGAGGCGGTAGCTCAATGGCAGAGCCGGTGTCTCATCAACGACTTGTTGGCGCGGATCCATTTGGATTGAGGGTGAGGTTAATCGCCGTGACGCTTAAGTCGGCTCGGCGATCCCCGGCGAATGCCGGCGGGACTACAGGGATTGTAAGGTTGCGGGTTCGAGTCCCGCCTCGGCGGACGGGCGACCGTTCCTGAGTAGCTCAACAGGACAGAGCATACAAATATGTCTCGCCAAAACTCGTCGCCTGGGATCGCCGCGCCGTCTGGCGGCATCGCACCAAGTACGTTCACGGCCTCGGGCCGACAGTACGCTCGTTGTTCTCTTGTGGAGCGCGAACGAAACGCGCTATTTTTGATCGCCTGGCCGGAAGGGACGGCTCGGCGATCCCCGGCGAATGCTGGCGGGACTACATGGTCTGCTGCGGGTTCGAATCCCGCGCCGGTCATCGGCGATCGTTTGCTGCGTCGCCGAAATGGCGGGTAATGCAATAGTCTCGTCAACCGTTGTCGCCTGGGATCGCCGCGCCGTTTGCGAAATCCGGCGCGTGCTGAGCACGTGAGTAGCCGCGTCGTAATGCGCCAGGCTTTGAAGTTTGAAGTAATGGCTTACAGGCAAGGACATAAGATAAACCAATGACGACTGAAACCGACCATACGCCGACGACCCCGACTCCCGCCGCCGGCCGCTTTGTCGCCACGGGCGAGGCGACGGCACTTCTGCCCGTGCCGCGGGCCGGCGTTTCGCCGATTACGGTCATCGGCACGCCGCCTATTCGCGAGACGTTCGATGAGCCCTGCATCAAGCAGGCCATCAACTCGCGGCTCGCGCCGGGCGTCACCGACATCGTGCTCAACCCCGACGCGCACTCCGGCTATGGCGCGCCGGTGGGTTGCGTGCTCGTGTCGCCGTCGCACATTTACCCCGGCCCGGTCGGCGTCGACATCAAGTGTTCGATGAGCCTGCTGCAGCTCGACCTGCCCGAGCGGGCCGTCGCCGATCGTCGCGTGCGGCGCGAGTTGATCGAGGCCATCACGGCGCGCACGCCGACCGGCGCGGGCCGTGAATATCGGCAGGCTCGCAAGGGTCGCCAGATCGAGATGTCGCTGGCTCGCCGCGCGGTGACGGAGGGCGCGTCGGCTGGCGTGCTGGCGGAGCTGGGCATTCCGGTGGAGTGGGCGCAGCGCTGCGAGGATTCGCATCATGTCGGCCATGATGGCACGACCGATGCGCTGCTGGCGCGGCTCGATCATCTGGCGCCCGATGCGAAGTCGCGCGAGTTTTTCCGCGTGAAGATGTCGCAGCTCGGCTCCTACGGCGGCGGCAACCACTTTGGTGAGTGCGAGATCGTCGACGTCGATGACAACGCGCGGGCCCGCGCCGCGGCGGAGGTCTTCGGCCTGCGCGACAAGCATGTGGCGTTTCTTTCGCATTGCGGCTCGCGCGGCTGGGGCGCGCGGCTGGCCGACGGGCAGTTTCGGGATATGCGGGCGATGTTTGAGACTCGCGGCATCGAGCTGCCGGGCGGTGATCGGCACATGGTGCACGCCGAGCTGGGCACAGCGGAGGCGGACGCGTATCTCGACGACATGGCGCTCGGCGCGAACTTCGCGACGGTGAATCACATGCTGATTAACGCGCTCGTGCTGGAGGCGTTTCAGGAGGTGATCCCCGGCGTGACGGGTCGGCTGGTTTATTTCATCAGCCACAACATCGCTCGGCGCGAGACGATCGACGGGCGCGAGGCGTGGGTGCATCGCAAGGGCGCGACGCGGGCCTTCCCCGCGGGGCATCCGGCGCTTGCGGATACGCCCTTCGCGGCGACGGGCCACCCGATTCTGCTGCCCGGCAATCCGCAGGACGGCTCGTCGGTGATGGTGGCTGAGCAGGGCGCAAAGCTGTCGTGTTACAGCGTGAACCACGGCGCGGGTCGGCGCATGAGCCGGACGGCAGCGAACAAGACGCTGGACCAGCAGCGGATCGACGCGAGTTTTGAGAAGGCCGACATTTTGACGAACTGTCGGAACTATCCGCGCGACGAGGCGCCGCGGGCGTACAAGGATTTCGAAGAGGTGCTCAAGAGTGTGAAGCAGGCCGGCCTTGCGAGCGAGGTGGCGCGGCTGCGGGCGCGGTTTGTGATCAAGGATGGCGACAAGGCGGACGATTGAGCATGATCCAGATCGACGGGGCAAAGGGCGAGGGCGGCGGCCAGATTCTGCGCACGTCGCTGGCGATGTCGATGGCGACGGGGCAGCCGTTTCGCATCGTCAACATCCGCGCCGCGCGGCCCAAGCCGGGGCTGATGCGGCAGCACCTGACGTGCGTTCTCGCGGCGGCGGAGATCTGCGGTGCGCAGGTCACCGGCGCCAGCGTGGGCTCGGCGATCGTTGAGTTTTCGCCGGGCCGGGCGAAGGCCGGCGACTACGCATTTCGCATCGGCACCGCCGGCGGCACGATGCTCGTCTTGCAGGCAGTGCTGCCGGCGCTGCTGCGTGTTGAGGGGCGATCGACAATTCGCATCGAAGGCGGCACGCACGCCAAGGCCGCGCCGCCGTTCGAGTTTTTCGAGCGATGCCTGATGCCGCTGCTTAATCGCTGCGGCGCCCGCGTGCGGGCGCGGCTTGAGCGGCGCGGTTTTTATCCGGCGGGCGGCGGCAGCGTCTTCATCGAGATCGAGCCGACCGGCGAGCGAAAGCCGCTGGAGCTGCTGACGCGCGGCGAATTTCGCGGCTCGCGCGCGACGGTCATTCTGTCGCGCCTCCCGCACGAGATCGCCGATCGCGAGCTGGCGGTTCTGCGCGGCCGACTGTCGCTCGATGAAGCGGGTCTGCAGGTCGTGCATGTTGAGCAGCCGGTCGGCCCCGGCAATGCGCTCGCGGTCGAATACGAGTACGAGCACATCACCGAGGTCTTCTCGGCAATGGGCGAACCGGGTCGTCGAGCCGAAAGCGTCGCCGAAGAGGCGTCGAATGCGGCGCGGGGCTACCTGCGCGGCGGTCGGCCGGTCGGTCCGCACCTGGCGGATCAGCTCATGACGCCGCTCTGTCTGCTCGCCGGCGGCCGCTACGCGACCGGTCCACTGACGGAGCACTCGCGGACCAACATCGAAGTATTGCGGCAGTTCGGCGGCGTGGTGGAAGCGGGTGCGGATGGCGTCGTTGAGGTCACTTCCCTCAGCCACTAACTCGCACGGTTCGGTGTCGGCCGGAGATTGTCACTCACGCGAGGTCGGCGGCAGGTTGCCAAAGGCCGCCGAACGCGTCGCAGCGCATTCGGCGGCATGACAGCGCACACGGGAGTTAGCGGCGGAGCGCCTGATTCGCGATCAGCTCATGCAACTCGGCTTTGAGTCGGCGGAGTTCCGCCAGCTCGGTCGCGAGCGTGGCAGTCTCCACTGCGTCGCCATGCGGCGCCGCGCCGCCGTGCCAACCCGGCTGGACGAGGATCATGATCATTCCGGGACCTGCGCCGTTGAAATCCTCGAGGGCGACGCCCACGCACATTCCGGGCCGTGACTGCTTCATGGCGTGGCCCGGAGTGGGGCTGCTGGTGAGACGATCGCCGGCACGGATGCTCCCGAACTGTCCGTCGACCTTGGTCGGCACCCGGCCGGAAAGCGCGATCGGACGATAGGCCTTTTTGACTTTCTCGGAGAGTGCGGCGTCGATCTCAGCGAGTCGAAGGCCGGCCCGATCGCGCGCTTCCTGCGTGGCATCGCCCGCGCCCAAAACCATGTCCTGCAGCATGGCTCGCTCACGCGCGAGTTCCGGATCAACGGCAGCACGCGCCTCGAAGCTCATGCCGGCGATGAAGCTGGGGCGAGTCGACACGACGCCAAAGAGATGCGCGTCGTAAGCCGTCTCCGTTCGCCGGCAACTCTGCCAGTCGCCGAGCGAAAGCGCCACGAGCTCGCCAGGTTCGAGGTCGGCCGACGCCGATTTGAAAGCCTCGGCAAAGTCGAGTCCGTTGCTGACGAACGGGCCGTCGCCCAAGATGTCGGCGTCTCGCCCCGGGGCAATCGCAAAGCGCACGAGAGATTGCGAGGCCCCCTCGGCGACCAAAAATGTGGAGCCGATTCCGTATGAGGCGATCAGAGTTCCGGCGTTGCGGATTGCGCGTGCGAAGGACCCGCTCGACTCCAGTACGAGGTTGCCGCCGACAATCTGCAATCGGTCCGAGGGGTTCGCTGTCCCAATTCCGACGTTTCCGTCTGCCCGAATGGTCATGCGCTCTACGAACCCCGCTCCGCGCGCGGTCTCCGCACCCAGACGGAGTCTGGCCGGTGATGACCAGATTAAGGCTGGATCGGTCGGCTCTGTTCCGTTGGCGTGCAGGTACGCCCAACTCGCGCCCGCGTCGACGCCGGAGTTAACGCCGCTGTAGTAGGTCAGAGGGCCAGTTACTTCGAGCGACATTCCCGGTTCGGTCGTGCCGATTCCTACCGCTGCGTTCGAGGCGACGGTGAGAGCCGGGGTCGCGACTCCGGGTGGTTGCAGATTTTGTGAGCTCGCAGCCCGAAGCGCGAACGTCGCGGGCGTGATGAGCTGGCGCGGCGTCAGCGTCACGAACGCTCCCGCGCCGGCGGGGCTGCGCGTGGCGATCTCCAGCCAGCGCGCCCGGCCATCGAAAACCCCATCCGGGAAGGTGAGCGGGGCAGTGAACAAGCCGTCGTCGACCGAGAGCCCGGCAATCGTTTGGGTGGAAAGCAATTGGCCCCCGGTCGGCGAGTCGAACAAACTGAACTCAAGATCTGCGCTGCCATCCACCGGCACGCCTGCAGTCGTGAGTTGCCCCTGATAGAGCAACGTGCTCGACGTTGTGAACGAAATTTCCCACCCGCCGCTCACCGTTCCGCCATCGCCGGATGAATCGTCATTCACGTATAGCGCCCAAGTGCCATTGCCGCTGGTGCCTGAGAAGTTCGCAAATGCGAAGCCATAGGGTCCGGCGGGGGCGGGCGCCGGCATGGTCTTCGCCGCGCCGAAGTTGGTGGGTCGAAATTCGCCCGACGTGAGTGTGCAGGCGCTCGGCAGGAACGGGCGACCGTCCCGAAAGGTGATGGTGACGCCGCTGATGTCGCAATCCGCTCCGCAATCGGACATCAGGAGGATTCGCTCGCCCCCGGGGCCGACGAGCAGAATGTCGAGATCGGAGGGGCGGGTGTGTTGAATGTTCCGAAGTTTGACGACAACCGAATCGACTGGCCCGCTGAGGCCGGTGACGTTGATTTCACTGGGATAGACCCCGGCGGGACCGGAATCCGCAACGATGATTGGGGCGGAGTTGCTGAACGTTTGGGCACTCGCGAAGGGCGTCAGGAGCGCGGCTCCGCCAATGCAGAGCAACTCAATGCCACGGCGTGCAAACATTGCGATCTCCCAAGAACAGAATGATGTGATGCGCGGGCGCCCGTTTGCCATCGGCAAACAAAACCGACGCCCTGCGCTACGCCGTAGAGCATACCCCCGAGCGATCGAAGATTCGTTCTGGTGTTGGCGCGATTCTGTCGGGTTGTGCGGCCAGGGAAGGACGGTGGCACGCGTCTGGAGACGCAAAGACTATTCGCTCTGTTGCATCTTTTCCCAAGACTCGCGAACGCGATGCAGGCCGTGGACGCAGCATTCGAATTCCTGGCCAAGGTGGGCCAGGAGGTCGCTGGGCGGATCCGTGTTGGGGGGGGTCAGTTCGCTGGCGATGAGGTAAGAGCGGCGGCCCTGCATGAGGTATTCGCGCAGGCGATCTGTGCCCTGATTGCGGCGTGCCCGCAGCGCTTCCGGATAGACGCCGGTCCAGAAGAGCGTGAAGTCGCCGATGTAGCGGTTGATGACGCGGGTGCGCTCGGTGTCGGAGCAGGTTTGCGGGAGCATCGCGTCGGCCTGCATGCGCGAAACTTCGCGAATCGTCTGCCCGTCGGCAGTGGTGAGGGCGAAGATGCGATCGGCGTGAACGTAGTCGACCAAAAGATCCGCGAGATAGCCGGTGAGGCGCGGGCTGCAGATGCCCAGCTCGCTGAGGAAGACCTGATCGACGAGGCCGCCGAAGAGTTGGCGAAGCGTTACGTGATGTTCAAAGCGCGGAGCCATCGCACACCTTCATCGCTCGACTGCCGCGTGAATCTGCGCAACCGGCGTCGACAAGTAGGAGGCCGGCACAGCGGACCCTGCGAGCCGCTGATAGTACGCGCGCGTGCGTGCGGCAGAACCCAATATGAATCATAGGAATTCAGACGACCGTGTCCCAGAGAAATTCGCGCGAAACGGCGGGGGGTTCGGTGAGTTATCGCCGCGGCTTGATCCAGCGGCGACGGCAGGGCAGATGTTCTGGGGCGTTGGGGTGGAGGCTCGACCTGAAACAACGCAAGCGAGGCCGCCAGGCTGGCGCGGGTGCGGAGCGATACCTCGCGTCCCGCCGCCGCGAGCCGCGACGCCGACCACGTCGCTTGCGGCTCTCGCTTGCGATTTAGCCGGGGTTCATGGGCCGGTGAGCAGGGTTACAAAGCCGGAGATGTCACCCACTGTGACGAAGCCGTCGCGATTTGTGTCGGCGGCGAGCATAATGCAGGCCGGATTCTGCACGGCGTATTCCACGGGGTCGGTCAGCGCCAACACGAAGCCGCCGATGTCGCCAACGGTGATGAAGCCGTCGCAGTTCATATCGCCGTAAAAGGTTGGGCCGACTCGCCCGGCGAGGACATAAACGACGCCGTCGCCGCGCGTGATTGTGGCGGGGCTGTCGCCCTGACCGGTTAGGACGTAGTCGTTGCGTCCGTCGTTGTTCACGTCGTTGAGGCCAAAGCCGTCGAAGCCGGCCTGCGTGTTGGGGATGTTGCAGGTCATTGTTTGCAAGACGGCCCGTGAGGAGGAGGAGAAGAGCAGGCCCTGGCCGGCCTGCGTAGCGCCGGCGCTGCCGATCCAGTTGGCGACGAAGAGGTCGGCGCGGCCGTCGCCGTCGGCGTCGGTGACCATGCGGCCGATGCCGAAGCCGACGCCGGCCATGCTGCCGGTGAACTGGGCGATTTCGGCTCCGCTCGCGCCGCTGAAGACATACGCCTTGCCGGTGGTCGCGCCGAGGCTGTTGTCTGAGAAGTCATTGATGTAGACATCATCCGTGCCGTCGCCATCGAAGTCGCCGGCGGAGTTCATGAAGAAAAAGCCGAAGTCGACGGCGGACGGCGCCGGGATGAGCGTGGGGCGAATCGTGAGGCCGGTGGCGCTGGAATAGATGTAGGCGCGGCCGCCGCGTGTGGGCAGTCCGTCGTTCCGAGCGGCGACGACGACGTCGCGTTTACCATCGCCGTCGAGGTCGCCGATGCTGCAGACTGCGGTGCCATGGTTGTTGGCGTTGGCGAGGCCGTCCATGGTGCGAACCACGGCGCCGTCGGCGCCGGAGAGGATGTAGACGCGGCCGGCGTTGGTTCCGGTCGCGTCGTGTAGCGTGGCGCTGGCGATGACCTCGGGCACGCCGTCGCCGTTGAGATCGCTGTACAGGCCGCTGACGTTGTTGCCGAAGCGATCGCTGGGGTTCACGCCCGGCACCTGCCAGATGAGGCCGAAGGGCGGCGCGCCGCTAAATGTCAGCACGCGTCCGCGGACACCTGGGCTGCTGTTGAATGGCTGACCGGCGGCGCCGGCGATGATGTCGTGAACGCCGTCGCCATTCAGGTCGCCGGCATCGTCGACGGATTGGCCCATGAATTCGTTACCAATCGTGCCCGTGTAGGTGCTAATGAGAGCGCCGGTCGCGCCCGAGTGGAGATAGACGCGTCCTCCGTTGGTGATGGCGGCATCGCTGAATGGCGCGCCAAGCAGTAAGTCCCGTTTGCCGTCGCCATCGACGTCGGCGATGGGGTTGCCGTAGTAGCCGAGGAACTCGCCCGGTGCGCCGCGCAGGGTGTAGAGCACCTGCTGGGCGGGCTCGACGAACTGGGCCGAGGCGGCGCTCGCGAGGAGCCCTCCGGCCAGGACCGGTGCGAAAGCCAAGGGCGAGGCGAAGCGACGAAATGGGGCGCGGGTCATCGGTGGAGTCCTCCGGGGGGGGTGGTTGCGATGGGGGGGGGCGGCGCTGGCTCAGGGCGCGGCCGGGTGTGTGGTTCGGCACACCGTTTTTGAGCATCGCAATCGCTCACTCACGATAGCCACGGCGCGGCCGGACTCTCTTTCATAATCTTGTCATTTTGGGCGGCGCGACGAAATCGACAGTTTTTTTGCACAGGCGGCTGGTCGGAGCGGGGATGGGCCTATACTGCGGGAGTAGCGAACACAATCCGAACATCGCAAGGTCTTGGATCTGCAAGGAGGCCGCACATGTCGCTCGCTTATCGCACGCTGGAGACACCGATGGGGTTCGCGGGGGTCGTCGCGGGGGCGGCTGGGCTGCGGCGGGTGTACTTGCCGGAGGCGTCGGAACCGGCGCTTCTGCGAAAGATTCACGCAGACGAGCCGGAGGCGGTGGAGAATGCGCGGTTGCTGCCCGAGCTCGCGGATGCGTTGCGCCGCTATTTCGCGGGCAAGCCGGTGACGTTCGAGGTCGAATTGGACATCGGCGAGTTCACGGCGTTTCAGCAAGCCGCGCTGCGGGCATGCGCCGCAGTGGGCTACGGTGAGACGGCGACTTACGGCGAACTGGCGGAGCGCATCGGTCACGCCGGCGCTGCGCGGGCGGTTGGCAGTTCGATGGCCCGCAATCGCATTCCGATCGTGATTCCGTGCCATCGAATCATCGGTGCGAACAACGGAATGTGCGGGTTTTCGGGCCCGGGCGGCGTCGCCTCGAAGGAGGCGCTGTTGAGGATGGAGCGCGCCGCAACCGCGAGCGCGATGGAATCGCCGCGGCGGACACGAACGCAAAAGCTGGTCGCGGTCTGAGTTGCGGCGAGCTGTTGAAGACGAAAAACCGTCAGGCAATTGAATCGCCTGACGGTAAGGTTTTGCGTGACGGCGACGCATACGAGGCCTGAGCCGAAGCTTACGACTTTCGTCCGCCGGGCTTGAGCTTGCGAAGCAACTCGTTGTCGATGCTCTCCGCCGGCGTGCGTGCCTTTTCGGCTGCCTGGTCAAAGAGGTCGACGGAGAAGTCGGTGACTTCGTTGTCGAACCGGACCTCGATCTGGCCGCCGTCGGCGACGTTGGTGATGCGGATCACTTCGATCTGATCGCCGTCAAAGGTCACTTCGAACGCGGCGCCGGCGAAAGCGGCGTCGATCAGCTCATCGCGGCGTCCCTGCCAGGTGAAGAGCTGAAAGACCTCGCCCGTGCGGCCTTGGTAATTGGCGGCGCGCAGGACGTTGCGTCCGTTGGGTAGTCGCTCGACCGAGATCTCTGCCGCCTTTTCCTCGACCATCTTGATGCAGTTCGAGAATTTCTCGCGATCGGCGAGGCCCAGCACGTTGAGGTTTGCGGTGAAGTACACGGCCGCACCGCCGAGCCGGCGCTGACGATCGATATAGACACCGTCCATCGCCGCATCGACCAGCGGCTGCACGAGCTGTGCGTCCGGGTTGCGCGAGTGGAAATCGTCGGCGAGTTTCGTCAGCTTCAGATAGCTCCACGCGCCTTTGTCAGAGCTGGCGAAGATGTGTTCGTGGGCGCTGCCGGTCATGTCCCACTGAATCGAGAAATCGGGCTCGTCGTATCCGAAGCCGACGCCGACGTTCTTCGAGGCGATCCGCGCCGCCGTGACGCCGCCGGTCTCGTCCATTGTCACATGCGCGACGAGTTGCAGCTTGTATTCCTTGTAGACGACGTCGCGAAACTCGATTCGCGCCAGTCGGCTGCGCTCGATCGCGCTGCGCATTTTTGAGAACAGCTCGGCGGCCAGCGCCGGCCGCGGCGCGGAGAGCAGCGTGCCGAACATCAGCGTCACGGCCGCCGCGATTCCAAATCCGCCGGTCATCCATATTCGTCGCATGATCGTCAATCTCCGTCGGCGATCGAGGGCGTCGTCCGCTTGCCCCGTGCCGGTCCAGCGCATGAGCTGCTGGGGCGTCGGGTCATCGGGCAGCGGAACGCTACGACCGATCTGGTCCAAATTCCGCTCGAGCACTGGATCATTCCGTTCCATGGCTGACTCCATCACTACGCCGGACGAACGCCGCCCGGCGACATACGAATCACGATCCGGCCGGATCGAAAACTCACCAAAACTCAATGCTCCTCATGCACGTTCAGGTGCGCGAGTCGCTCCTTCAGCATCCTTCGAGCGCGGTAGAGCCGTCCCTCCACGGCCCGCGCCGAGATTCGCAGTTCGCCCGCGATCTGCTCGTGGGTTTGCGCCCGGAAGTGAGCGCGGATGATCAGATCCTGTTCGTCCGCGGCGAGCAGCGTCAGCGCCAGTCGCACCTGATCGCGGACTTCTTCCTGCTCCAGCAACTGCGGCGCGATCTCGCGTTCGTCGATCGCGGCTGCCAACTCCGCGGCCAGCGCTGCATCGGCGAGGGGGCGGGTGCGGGCGGCCCGGGCGTTTTCGCGCCAATACCGCCGTAAGACGTTTCGCGCGATGCCACGCAGCCATGCTTCGTGATCTTCGATCCGCATGCGCCCGACCCCGCGATCGGCCTCGAGCCAGAGCTGCTGCATCAGGTCATCGGCGGCGGCGCGATCGTCGCGGACGCGCACGGCCACAAAGCGATGCAAGGCGCCCGCGAGGCGCTGAAACTCAGCGAGCAGCGTTCGGCGATCGAGCAGGGGCGGCGTTGAGCCGGGCGTGACGGGGATGATGCTGGACAATCGGCTCACCACGGCTCCTTGCACAACCGGCGCTCGAAACACGAGCTATGAGAAGGTCGCGTTTGGGGCGGTGCAGCCCACGGAAAAATGGCGGGGTCGCTGCGGCCTTCGCTTATGGAGGCGATGAAGCATCGCGCGAACGGCCGGTAATCAGCCGGGCGGAGCGGGCGAAGGTGAAGTAGTTCCAGGCCCATTGGATCATCACCAGCAGCCGGTTCTGGAAGTGGATGAGAAAGAAGATGTGGATCAGCAGCCACGCCAGCCAGGCGAAGTAGCCGCTGAAGCGCCACCCTGCGATGTCGGCCACCGCCGCCGCCCGCCCGATCGTGGCCAGGCTGCCCTTGTCGACATAGCGAAAGGGCGGGGTCGGGCGGCCCTCGATGCGGCGTCGAATCAGCCGCGCCAAATAGCTGCCGTGCTGAATGGCGGCGGGGGCGACGCCGGGCACGAGCTGATCGGCGCGCCAAATTTGATGGGCGAGGTCGCCGAGAACGAAGATGTTGGGATGGCCGGCAACGCTGCAATCGTCGCCGACGAAGACGCGGCCGGCGCGGTCGACTTCGGCGCCCGTCGCGGCGGCGAGCTTTCGGCCCAGCGGCGAGGCGACGACGCCGGCGCCCCAGAGCACGGTTTTGGCGGGGATGAGCTGCTCGACGCCGTCAGCCCTAACGCGGACGCCTTCGGGGTCCACGCCGGTGACCATGGTGCCCAGCCGCACTTCGACGCCGAGGGCCTCGACCTGCCGCTTGGCGCTCGCCGAGAGCGATGGCACATAAGTCGGCAAGACGCGATCGCTGCCATCGAGCAGCAGGATGCGGGCCTTCTGCGTATTGATGCGGCGAAAATCGTGGCGCAGCGTGTCGCGCGCGATTTCGGCCAATGTTCCGGCCAGTTCCAGCCCGGTCGGTCCGGCGCCCACGACGACAAACGTGAGCCACTTCACCTGCTCGGCGAAGATCGGCTCGCGCTCGGCCGCTTCAAATGCGCTGAGAATGCGGCGGCGCATTTCGGTCGCGTCGTCGAGTGTCTTCAGCCCGGGCGCGTGCGGGGCCCATTCGTCGCGGCCGAAGTAGAAATTCTGCATACCGGCGGCGATGACGAGATAGTCGTACTCGACGGCGCCGCCATCGGCGAGCCGCACCAGCCGCTCCGCCGGTGAAAAGTCGGTCACTTCGCCGAGCAGTACGGTGACATTCTTTTGCCGCCGAAAGACGCCGCGCAGGGGCACGGCGATGTTGGCGGGCGAGAGGCCGCCTGTGGCGACTTGATAGAGCAGCGGTTGGAAGACGTGATGGTTGGTGCGATCGATCAGCGTGACCTGCACCGGGGCGCCGCGGAGCTGCCGCGCGCAATAGAGCCCGGCAAAACCGCCGCCGATGATGACGACGCGCGGGGGATTGGAGCGAGTGGCGCTCGGGGACATAGTCGGTACGGTAGGGGATTTCGAGGATTGCGGGGGGCGCCGGCTCCGAGAAGCGGATGTGCGGCGGGAAGGCCGCGCACGGATGGCGGCCGGGGCGTTCGAGCCGCGCTAACGCCGGATTCGCCGTGGGCGGCTACGTCGGCCCGCGGGAGAGCGACGCGGCGAGTGCCTTCAACGTCGCAACGGTGTGGAGGGCGAAGAAGTATTCGCGATCGGAGGCGATCTGGTCTTCGAGGAAGGCGGCCTCGGCGCGGTCGATCGCGGATTCCAGTTCGGCGGGGCTCAGCTCCGAAGCGGCGCGAAGTCGATCTTTGAGTTCAATGATCTGCTCGTGCAGCACGACCCGGCGCGCGATCGGCTCCCGCGCCGCACGGGCTTCACGGATTTCGCCGGCGAGTTGAATGAGTTCGGCCAACAGCGGGCCGGATGGATTCTCGGCCACACGTTGCGGATTGTGCTGCCAATCTCGGGCGCGGCGGCGCGCCGCCAGGAGCTCGCGCTGGCCGACGCCGTGGCGCGGAAGCGGAAGGTGGGCGGTGGCCGTGACGCACACCAGCGTCGGAAGGCGCACGCCGAAGTAGCTCGCGGTGAACTGCTCGGTGATTTCGTCATAGAGCGCACCGCCGATGCCGTGCACGAACTGCTCGGCGAGGAGGAGTCGAGCGAAAGCGGTCAGCGTCAGGGCGCGCGGGGCGATCCACTCGCCGGCCGCGAGTTCGATCGGTTGCAGAGCCGCGTTCGCTGAGGACGGCGCGAAAAGCCGCGTGCGTGCGCCGTCGGCGCGAATCCGCCAAAAGGGCAGCTCGACCCGATCGGCCCGCACCTCGAGAGGCGCTACCGGTCGATTGGCGGCGCTCACGCCATGCCGCACGCGATAGGCATCAATGGCGGCGTTGTGGTCGCGCGCAAAGCGCTCCGCATCGGCCGCGATCGCACGGACAAATGCGTGGAAGGCCGGCGTGCGGCAGAGTTGCGATACGCGGACAGAAGGGACGTCGGGCAATCTCAGCGCCGTGAGCGATGCGCGCCGGGCGCGGTCAAAGGCCAGGATGAAATCGATCGGCGCGTCTGGTTCGGCTAGAGCATCGCCCGACGGTTCGCACCAAGCGCTGTTGAAGGCCCGCAGCAGCGACGCTTCATAGTGTTCTGTCCGCTGCGCGATGTCGGCGAAGAACGAGACCCAAGCTGAGCGGGGGAGCGCGGGCTGCGCGGCAGTAATGCAACGCGGGTCGACGCCGGGGATCTTGAGCTCCACCCTCCGCAGTCCGCGCGGGCCGATTTCGGGGATCGTGATCGAAGTGTGCTTCGGCAGATCGGAATCGACGATCAGGAACGCCGGCGATTCGCCGCCCGCGACCGCCCATTGCCCGATGGCGATCTCCTTGGCGAAGACGCCTGCGTGATAGAACTCCGCCTGATGCCCGGCCATTCGCACGCGCCCGGGCAGACCCAGTTCTGCCCGGACCTCGCGCCGCAGCACATCCAGCGCATCGCGAAACGAACGCGCGGATGAGACCATCGTTGAGTCATCGGCGATCGGAAAATCGCGACGAAACTCTTCGACGAGCAGGCCAAGGTGGTCGCGCGGGGCGCGCAGTTCGGGAGTGAGTGCGAGCGGCGGCGTCACAGCGGCAGGCAACACTCGTTCCAGGGCACGCTCTCCGGCATCGGCGCGGCGACGGGCTCGGCCTGCAACGCCGTCAGCAGCACTTCCAGGTAATGCTGAAGCCGGGCAGCCGGGTCGTCCAGCGTTCCGCCGAAGCGACGGTTGCGGTCGCGGTAGATGCGCGTGACCGCGAGCTCTTCGATTGCCAGACCGGCCCGCACGCACTGGACCCAGAACTGCAGCGGGAACGCGTAGCCAGGCTCGGTGAGGTTTAGGCGCGCCAGCGCCGCCACGCGATGAGCCTTAAAGCCGCAGAAGCTATCCGTCAGCCGAAGGTTCAGCAGTTGGTCGAGCAGGAGGCAGACGGTCTGATTGATCTGTCGCCGGTCCGCCGGTGGGGCGTCGTCTTCGGCATGGGCGGCGAGATAGCGCGAGCCGCTGATGATGTCGGCGTCGCTTTTGCGGATCGCAGCAACAAAGTCGGCGAGCTGAGCCGGCTCGTGTTGCTCGTCGCAATCCATGGTGATGACCCAGTCGTAGCCCTGCTCGCGGGCGAACGCGAAGGCGTCGATCAGGCTCTGGCCGTAGCCGCGATTTTCGAGGTGTAGAATCACGCGCACCTTCGGGAAGCAATCGAGCACCCGCGCCGTGCCGTCGGTAGAGCCGTCGTCGATCGCGAGTACGTCCAGATTGTCGTAGCGCAGCACGCGGCGCAGCACGCCTGCGAGGTGTCGCTCCTCGTTGTAGACGGGTATGGCCAGCAAAATGCGCATGGCGGATGGCTCCAATCGTCGCGCTGTCACTCGTCGCACTCGGATCGCCGACGGTCGGCGCCTGCACTCTCCGATGCCGGAGGTTGCAGTACGTGGCACGATGCTAGGCGACCTCGGCGAAATTCCCATGCCGGCGGCGGGCAATTTTTGTGGTTCGGGCGCGACCGTCAGCCCGCGTCGATCAGGCTCAGTTTCTCGCCGGCCCAGCGTTTCAACGCCGCTCGGAGCGGGGCATGGTCGGGCGCGATGAGGCGGGGGTCGGCGGCCAGAAGCGTCTCCGCGTCGCTGCGGGCAACCTCGAATAGCGATAGATCATTAACAATATCGGCCACTTGCAGCATCGGGAGGCCGTGCTGGCGCGTGCCGAGGAAATCGCCCGGGCCGCGGTGCTTGAGGTCTTCCTCGGCGATTTTGAAGCCGTCGTCGGTGCGGACGAGCGCCTCAAGCCGCGAGAGCGAATCGCGATTCCGCGTGCGGGCAGCGAGATAGCAATCGCCGTCGCGCTCGCCGCGACCGACGCGCCCGCGCAGTTGGTGGAGCTGCGCGAGGCCGAAGCGCTCGGCTTCCAGGATGAGCATGATGGACGCCGAGGGCACATTCACGCCGACCTCGACCACGGTGGTGGCGATGATCGCGTCGAGTTCGCCGCGATCGAAGGCCCGAATGGTCAGGTCCTTTTCGGCGGGGGCCATGTCGCCATAAAGCAGCGCCAAGCGCAGCCCGCTCCAAGGCCCGGTGCGGAGGCGCTCGAACGTTTCGCGAGCGCCGATCGGCGGAGCCGGGTTGGCGCCGTCAGCGGTCTTGAGCTTTGCACCCATCGCGCCAGGTTGCCGGTTGCGCGGTGATCGTTGCGACGGCGCACTAGAGTTCGGCGGATTCGGCGGGTCGGCACCGTCGACAGGCGGCGCGTGCGACGCCGCCTTCGCGGGCGATTCGGGGTCTTGCCCCAGCGCCGGACAAACAACATAAGCCTGTTCGCCCGCTTCGAGCCGCGCCCGGATCTTCGCCAGGAGGTCGCGCAGGGCGCCGGCGGGGGTCAGCGTGGTGCGAATCCGTCCGCGGCCCGGCGGTTTGCCGCGCATGGTCGAGATATCGAGATCGCCGAAAATCGTCAGTGCCAGGGTGCGCGGGATCGGCGTTGCGGTCATCGCCAGCAGGTGGGGCATCGGCCCTTTGGTGCGGATATTCGCGCGTTGCATGACCCCGAAGCGATGCTGCTCATCGACGATGACGAGAGCGAGCTTTCGAAAGCGGACGTGCTTCTGAACGAGCGCCTGCGTACCGATCACCAGTTGCAGCTCTCCCGTCTCCGCCACGTGGAGCGTCCAGTCGCGTTCCTTTTTGGTAAGCGCGCCGGAGAGCAGCGCGACCTGCACGCGGCTGCCGGCGAGATATTGCTTGACGGTTCGGAAATGCTGTTGCGCGAGTAGCTCAGTTGGCGCGAGGAACGCGACTTGTCCGCCGCGCGCGACAACCGCCAGCGCCGCATAGAGCGCGACGACCGTTTTGCCGCTGCCGACATCGCCTTGCAGCAGCCGCGTCATCGGGTGGCCGCTGGCGAGGTCGCGGGCGATGTCGGCGGTGACGGCGTCCTGAGCGGCCGTCAGCGGAAAGGGGAAGCGGGCGCGGATGCGGTCGTTGAGTGTGGGGGTGATTTCGACCGGCTGCACCGCGTCGGCCCGCACCACGCGACGACGGCGAAATTGCAGCGCCATCGCCAGCAGCAGCAGCTCCTCGTAGGCGAGCCGCCGTCGAGCCGTGCTAAGTTGCTCGTCATCCTTGGGCTGGTGGACGTGCTGCACCGCGGCGTCTCGCGGCGGAAAGGAGTGCTGCCGAAGGAGCGCAGGCGGCAGAGGATCGGGCATGTGCGGCACGCCGCGGGCCAGCACGGTTTGCACGACGCGCTGGATCGCGACGGACGGCAGTCGTTCGCTCGCGGGATAGACGGGGATTTTCATCGGCCGCGCGCGGCCGGCGGGGCCGGGCGATTCGGGCAGGAAGATCTGCACCGTCGGCTGAACCATCTCGAGCTTGAAATCAAACTCACGTACGTCGCCGGTCGCGATCACCGTCGCGCCGACGTTCAGGCCATGGCCGCCCGCGCGGCGCTGAAACCAGCGCAGCGTGCATTCGCCGGTACCGTCGTGGACGACGACTCTGAGGCCGGGAAATCGGGCGCGGATTTCGGTGATGGTGCCGCGGATCGTGGCGTTGGTTTCGGGCTCCAGCTGGACGATCGGCACTTCGCCGAGCGAGTCTTCGTAGCGAAATGGCAGATGATTCAGCAGGTCGGCGACCGTGCGAATGCCCAGCGCGGCGAAAAGCTCGGCCCGCTGCGGGCCGACGCCCTTGACGTATTGCAGCGAGGTGTCGAGCTGGAAGGGCTGCATGAAGTGGTGCAACGTAATCGCGGCAGGGGCGCCGCGCGGCGGTAAGAAAAACACGGACGAGCTTTGGCCGCTCATCCGTGTGCAATGGTTTCGTTGCAGTCTAGGCCGTGGCAGATCGCGGCGATCAGCTCGGCTTCGTCATGCTCCGCGGGTCGAGCAGCTCGTTCAGTTTGGCGGCGCTGAGCGAACCCTTCGTCCCCGCGATTTCGCGCACGGTCTTGCCCGTCTGATAGGCCTCTTTGGCGATGGCCGCCGCGGCGTCGTAGCCGATGTGGGGCGCGAGGCTGGTGCACATCGCCAGCGAATGTTCGACCAGATCGGCGCAGCGCTTCTCGTTGGCCTTGATGCCGCTGATGCACTTGTCGACGAAGACGTCGCAAACGTTGCCCAGCAGACGGATCGATTCAAGGATGTTGCGGGCGATCACAGGGTGCGCCGCGTGCAGCTCGAAGTTGCTCATCATCGACGCGGCCCAGGTGACCGTCGCGTCGCAGCCGATCACCTGCGCACAAACCTGCAGCACCGCTTCGCACACGACCGGATTCACCTTGCCCGGCATGATCGAGCTACCCGGCTGAATCTCGGGCAGCATGATCTCGCCCACGCCGCAGCGCGGGCCGCTGCCCAACATGCGGATGTCGTTGGCGATCTTCGCCAGGCTCACGGCGACGGTCTTCAGCTCCGCCGCGATTTCGACCATCGCGTCGTTGGCCGCCTGAGCTTCGAAATGGTTCGGCGCTTCCTGGAAGGCTTCCTGCGTCTCGTGGTTCAAAATCTCGCAGACGCGCTTGGCGAACTGCGGGTGGGTGTTGATGCCCGTGCCGACCGCCGTGCCGCCGATGGGCAGCTCGCGCAGCTTGATCACAGCGCCCATGACGCGGCGATCGGCGTGGCTGATCTGGCTGGCATAGCCGCTGAATTCCTGCCCGAGCGTGATGGGCGTGGCGTCCATCAGGTGCGTGCGCCCGATCTTGATCACATCGCGGAATTCCTCGGCTTTCTGCTTCAAAGCGTTATGCAGCCGATGCAGATGCGGCATGAATTCGTGATGGAGCGCCTCGGTGACGGCGACGTGGGCGACCGTCGGAATGATGTCGTTGGAAGACTGCCCCATGTTGACATGGTCATTGGGGTGGATCGCCTTGTCGCCCGCCTTGCCGCCGGCGATCTGCGCCGCGCGATTGGCGATCACCTCGTTCGCGTTCATGTTGGTGCTGGTGCCGGAGCCGGTCTGGAAGATGTCGACCACAAAATGGTCGTCCCACTTACCGTCGGCCACCTCGCGCGCCGCCTGCTTGATCGAGGCGGCGATCTTCGGATCGAGCCTGCCCAGCGACTCATTCGCCATCGCGCAGGCATACTTCACGAGCCCCATGGCGCGGACGAACTTGCGGCCGAAGCGCAATCCACTGACGGGAAAATTGAGCACTGCACGCTGCGTGGACGCCCCCCAGAGCGCGTCCGCGGGCACTTGCATTTCCCCCATTGAGTCCTTCTCGATCCGCGTCGCAGCCATGGTCGGTACCTCGGTTGGTTAGCCGGTAGAAGTTGTCAGAAATCCGTAAACGGGCAATGTAGCTGATGGACGCGCGGGGGTGAAGAAAGCGCCGGGGAAATCGAAAATCGGGTCGCGCAGCGGCTGGAAACGACCGGCGGTGCGGCCACGCGGCGGGGTGAGACGGCTGAAAGCGCAGGCTCGCGATAACCGCTTCTGGATGCAGGGCCGGCGCTGACCGCTCCGCGATCGCGCCCGTGCCCCTACGGCGTAGTTTGCGCGTCTTCGGGTTCGAGCTTTCGATAGATCAGATAGGAATAAACCAGCGTCCACACCGCCGTGCCGATCAGGCTCGAAAACAGAACGATGGCCGCCACCCACTGCGGGGCGGTGAAGCCCGCGATGACTGCGACGAGTCCGCTCAACATGAAGAGCCGTCCGCCGACGCGATGGGTCCGGTCCCAGACCTGCTCATTCGCCAGCGTCCAGGGCGTGCGAATGCCAAGGTAGAAATTGCGGCGGATCTTGCCGAACCAGTTGCCCATCAGCACGAACGCTCCGCCGAGGATGACGCTGATCGCCGAGCCGATGCCGAACTTCACGCCGGCGGTTTGCAGCAAGATCACGATGTGCAGCGCGACGAACATCGCGGTCATGAGCACCACGAATCGGCCATAGGTCTCGCGAAATTCGGCGAAGTTGCGACGCATCGGGCCGAGCGCCGGCAGCCCCATCATCAACAGCGGGAGGCTTGCCGCAACTGCCGGCAGCAGCCACGCGTTAATCCACTTCGGGCCATACTGATCGACTTCGCCGCGCCAGTTCCAGTGCGTCGGCACTTGCTCGGGCAATTGCGGGAAGTACCACGCCGAAGCGGCAAAGCCGGCGGCGACGAGCAGCAGAACGGTGATGAGCTGTGTGCGGGAGAGCATCATGAGCGCTGTTCCTCGGACAGGGGCGATTTCGAAGATTCGTCGGACGGCGCGGCGTGGTCGGGTGCGGCCACGCCCGGCTGGATGCCGGGATCGGGAGGCTCGCCCCGGCGCGGAGCAAAGTGCTCGATCGCGAACGCGATCAACTCATCCACCACGCTTGCGTTCAGGCGATACTCGATGAACTGGCCGCGACGCTGGTCGGCGACGAGGTCGGCTTGCTTCAGCGTGCGCAGGTGAAACGACAAAGCGGTCGCCGGAATGTCGAGCGCCTTGCCGATGTCGCCGGCGTTGCGCGGGCCATCGCGTAGCAGCTTGAGGATGGCGCGCCGACTGGGGTCGGCCAGGGCCTTAAAACTCACATCAAAACCGAGCATCGCGAGGACCTTCACCAAAGAAGCAGGGCTTGGAAATCAATGATTCAATATATGTTGAACTATAGCACGGCTCTCCATCAGAGGCAAGTAAAATGCCGTCGTGGCGTCAGGGAGCATCTGAAGTTTATTTTATAGGACTGTTTTCGGCGTGCGTTCGAGTCACCGCGGGCTCCGGCGGGATCGCACGGCGCAGCGGGTTGCGGCGCGTGTGACGATCGGTGCCTCACCGCATCCATGTCGACGTAGCGAATCCAATTGCGCGACGCGATCGTCGCGCGGTGGAGTCGCGCGGAGAAATGACCGTGATGCGTGCTGCGGAGATCGGGCCGAATGAAATGTCGATGGGTGACTCGCGCCAAGCGTCGCGCCGCTCGGCGCTGACCGTCAGTTGGGTGCTGCAGGCGGTTGTCGCGCTGATTTTGGCGCAGACGCTTTTCTTCAAGTTCACCGCCGCGGAAGAGTCGGTCTATATCTTTCGCACGCTCGGAATGGAGCCCTGGGGCCGCATCGGCAGCGGGGTCGCGGAGTTGATCGCGGCGTTGCTGCTCCTCACGCCTCGTACCGTTGTCTACGGCGCGGGGCTGTCGCTGGGCGTGATCAGTGGTGCGATCATGAGCCATCTGACAAAACTGGGAATCGTCGTCAAAGACGACGGCGGCCTTCTATTCGCGCTGGCATTGACGGTGTTCTTCGCCAGCCTGATCATCCTTCTGATCCGCCGGCGCGAGTGGCCGCTGGGGCTTGCCGCCCGACTCGGTCTCTAACGAACGCCGCGGTTTTGCCTCGCCGCACGATGCTTCGTGCGGCGGCGCCAAAAGGAATCCTGATGGCTGTTTCAGACGCCGTACCGGGGGTGCCCCCTTTCAGCCCCCATACCGCCGAACCGACCTCCTCCGCCGGGCTGCTGCGTCCGCTTGCCCACCTGCTGGACGAATTAGGCCGGCTGGTGGCGCGGCTGAGTGATGAGCAGTTTACGCGGCGCGACGCAGCGGGCGTGCGCGGAAGCATCGGCGGACATCTGCGGCATGTGCTCGATCACATCGCGACGCTGGTCGGTGCGGCCGACAGCGCGGAGATCTGCTACGACCAACGCGCCCGCGGAACGGCTGTGGAGTCGTCGCGGGCCGCGGCGGCTGAGCAAATCAGCACCCTCGCGGGCGGTCTGTCGCGCATTGCGGCGCGAAGCGCGCACGCGCCGCTGCGACTGAGCGCGCGGCTGACGCCCGACGGGGCGATGGAAAATTTGCCCACATCGCTGGCGCGCGAGATCGCGTTTGTGCAGAGCCACACGATCCACCACAACGCGCTGATCGCGGCTTTGGCTCGGGTGCAGGGGGTCGAGCTGGATGACGATTTCGGCTTCGCGCCGGCGACTCTGGCCTATCAGCGCGAGAACGGCGCCTAGCGCTCATTTCCATCTGCATCTCCACCTCCATCGCGCTTGCGCGACAGTTCAAATCCTATTGACTCCGCCTTCTGTCTGGGGGCACAATGAGTTCCCGCCTCCAGCGCGCCGGGAGATCAGCGTATGCGCTGTCACACTTCGGTCCTTGTGTTCGCCTTGGCCTCGTCGTCTCCGTTGCTAGCCCAGTCCCTGAACATCGCCATCGGCCCGCCGACGATTTCGCCTTCGAGCAGCTACGGCGGCGCGGGGCGGCCGGGCGTCTGGAACGCAATTCAAGCGCTCCACGCTTCGTCGGCCTTCGGCATCGTCGATGTCGACGGCAACGCCACCAGCGTTCGCATTCGCCAGATCGGCGGAATGATCTCGCGCAGCACGAACGACCCGGGCACCAGCGGCGACGATGAGAAGTTGATGGATCACTGCATGGTGACCACCAACCCGACGCTCGAAACCTGCATTTTCATCGACTTCCTCGAACCCGGCGAATACGAGGCGATCGTCTACGCCATGATGCCGGCGCAGCCCGGCGTGCGCGCCTATGTCAGCTCCGACGAAGAGCCCGGCTTTCCGCGCATCATCGTCGGCGGCGCGTGGCCGGGGCAGCACCAGGAGTTGATCACCTATTCCCGCCATCATTGCATCGTGGGCCCCACCGGCCTGCTGCGGCTGCACTCGGGCATCGTGCCGGGCGATCCGGCGGCGCTCGGCGCGGCGATGAACGGATTTCAGATTCGCAAGCTGCCCCCGCTGCTGATCGGCGATTTGAATTGCGATGGAGTGGTCAGCGTGGGCGACATCGCGGGCTTTGTGCTGGCGCTGACCGATGCACCCGGCTATCTCGCGGCCAACCCGGCTTGCAACATCGACCACGCGGACATCAACAACGACGGCGTAGTCAGCGTCGGCGATATTGCGGGATTTGTGGCGCTGCTGACGGGCGGCTGAGAAGCGCATCGGGCAGCACCGCGAGCGGGCCATCGCCGCATTCGTGACCAAGTCTTGATGCGGATGGTCGCTTTCCCCGTGGCCCGCGCCTTGGATAAATAGAAGCACGGACAAGCGGCGTATCGCTTGTCCGTGCCATGTGTTTTGCCTTTAGTCTCCGCGCGACGCGTTAGCCGCCAAATCCCGGAAACTGGCTCGGATCAAAGGGCGGAAAGTCGTCGCCGTTCGCGCCCGCCGGGCCGTCGGCACCCTGCGCGTCGACCGGGAATTCGAAGTCGATGTCTTCGCCCAGGCCGCGCAGCAGGCTTTCAATCGCGTCCTTCACCTCGTCGGATACAACCACGTCGCCGGGGTTGTCGGCGAGGGCCTGAATGTCTTCGACGCTGTTGAGGTTGTTGTCGTTGAGGAAGGTGACCACGGCCTCGGCCTGCTCGTCTTCGAGCGACGGCACTTCGAGCCCGAAGTTATCGATCGCAAAGTCAGTCGCGACCTGAATCTCGTCCGGGGTCAAACTGCTGAGCTGCCCGCCCGCCAGCTTCGCGGCCGCCGTCAAGATGCTCCCGCCGCCCTGATTCGAGGTGCGGCTCGGGCTGCTGAGGCAGCCGAACTGGGCCAAACCAAAGCTGCAGGCCAGCGCGACGCCCATTCCGATTTTCATCCCACGCATGCAAATGTCTCCCAGCGGCCGCGGCGAAGCCCAATGCGCGGCGCGTCCCCGTGGGGCCGAATCACGGCAGACGGTCGCGTACGCGTTCGGGGTCGAAGTCCACGAACAGGTCTTGCAACACGCCATCGGGGATCGTGTCTGGAAGATTGATTACGTTCGAAGGCTCGGCAAGAAACGCCGCCAGCTCGTCGGCGTTATCGATGTCCTCGGCCCGAAAAAGATTCACGATGGCCTGTGCATTCGCGTCGTTGAGCGTGGCGCCCACCTGCGAATCCTCCGCCGTCGCAGCGTCGCCATAACTCTGCACTTCGTCCGGCGTCAGGTCCGTAAACTGGTCGAGGGTGATCTTGTTAAACGCGGACGTGAGGTCGCCGCCGAACTGGTTGCCCAGCCGTTCATCGCGCAGAAAGGCATTGATGGTCGAGTCCGAGAGCCCCTCGAGCCGCAACAGCTCGCGTTGCTCCTGAGGCGAGAGATTGGCATCGCCGACGATGCGGTTGACGTCGACAAACTCCGTCGGAAAATCGAACCGGGTCGCCTCGGGGCAGCCGCCGATCGACAGCGCCGCGACGAGCACGATGCCCGCGGCGACAACGATTTGGAAGCCACGCGGAGCAGCTTGGATGGCGAGGTTGTTTCGACCGGTGCGGGGTGACAGATGCGAAACCAAGACTCACTCCGAGCAATGTTGCGCCCGCTGCGCGACGCGCCGGACGCCCGGCGAGCCGTGCAACGAACATCGCGGCGGAATTGTACAACGCCGGGCAACGGCGGCCAGCAGGGGCGCTGGATCGCATGGCGGGCGCGAGCCCGCAGCGAGCGGCCGTTAGTCGGTCTCAGTCGACGCAGAATCGAGCAACGCCGCCAGAATCGGCGAATTTGCCGCCGGCATGTCGAGCGAGCGAAGCTCGTCGTCGCTCACCCAGCGCACCTCGGCGCTGCCGATTGCGCTGGCGCGTCCTGCTGTGGCTTCGCAGCGAACCGGGATCACGGTGACGTGGCGTTCGGGATAGTCGAACTCGACCGCGGGCAGGCGGCTGCGCGGTGCCGCGTGAAGTCCGCATTCTTCCAGCAACTCGCGCACCGCCGCCTGTTCGGGCGTTTCGTTGGGTTCGATCTTGCCCCCGGGGAACTCCCACAGCCCGCCAAGATGTGCATGGTCGTGCCGACGAGCGACGAGCCAGCGCGCGTCGCGGCGCACGATGGCGATCGCGACGAGGAGCGTCTTGCGGGAAGAAGCGGACATCGTGAGGGGTCCAATCTACCGGCGGGCCGGACGGATTGCGGCTGGGAAAACGGAAATTCGAAGTCGCTGGCCGGGAGCGGTTACGGACATTCGCGACCCGCCGCAGGGAAAATCATAAACCATTGTGGTTAAATAGGTTAAGAATAATATCCGAACCCAGACGTTTTGCCCATCCGACGATAGACACCCCCGAACGAATCAGGTATCATTTGACCTGAACATTGTGGTCGACGACGGGGTGTGGGCGTCGACTCTCGCAGCTTGTGTTTGAACGGCTGTTCTAGCCGTGGCGCACTTCCGGGACTGACCGAAGGGTCCGGTCCCGGAAGTTTTTTTTGCCAGCCGCGCCATCACCCGTCACACTCCTCCGACCATGGCGACCAATATCAGCACCAACCCTTCGCGAGCCCTGCACGATGGCGGCCAGCCGTCACGCGTTGTCGCTCCCGTTCGCGTCCTCGACGTGCGAAAGCCCTGTCGCGAGCACGTTTGGGTCGAATTCGATGCGCGCGCTCTTCCCGCGTCCGAACCGGGACAGTTTCTGCAAGTCGTGTGTGCCCCCGACGCGGCGATTCCCGATCACGCCGTCGATTGGACCGAGGGCAGGCTGCCGCAGCTCTCCGGCGTCGACTGGCAGGGCCGCACGCCGCAGGTGCGCCGGCCATTCAGCATCGCCGATCGCTGGACGCAGGCCGACGGCAGCGAACGGGCCGCGATCATCTCGCGCGCGATCGGTCCGGGCACGCGCTGGCTCGACAATCTGCAACCCGGTGCGACGCTTTCCATCACGGGGCCGCTCGGGGTCGGCTTCGCCATTCCGCCGATTGGGCGGCCGCTGGTGCTGATCGGCGGCGGGGTGGGGATTCCGCCGTTTCTGTATCTCGCCCGGCGGCTTTTGGAGCTGGGCCATCGCGATTTGACGCTGATCTTCGGCGTGCAGTCGCGCGATTTGATGCCGATCGAGGTCGTCGCCAGCCCGATGCCGGACGGCGCGGCGAGCGCCTGTCTTCGATTGCCCTGTGGCGACGCGCCGCCGGCGATTGTCACCACCGACGACGGCTCGCTTGGCCTCCGCGGCCGCGTCACCGATGCGCTGGCGGCGTGGCTGAAACAGCGCGGAGAACCGGGCCGGGCGGCGCTGGTCTATGCCTGCGGCCCCGAGCCCATGTTGCACGCCGTCGCCCGACAGACGCGGGCCGAGTCGCTCGAGTGCCAACTGTGCATCGAGCGGCTCATGGGCTGTGGGCTGGGCACCTGTCTCTCATGCATCGTGCAGACACCCTGTACGCGCTCCGCCGCGGGTTGGCGCTGGACGCTGTCCTGTTCGAGCGGTCCGGTCTTCGATCGCGATGCGCTGATCGAATTCGCCCACTGAACCCTTCCGCGGCCCGATCGACTGCAGAGGCGGGACAGTCGCCGGAGCGCGACGGAGCCGCGCCGCCGCCGCGCTTCGAGCCCTGTGGCGACAGACCGCGTGACGTGCAATAATCGCAGTTGAAGGAGTGCTGCCATGAAACTTCGCCGGGCATTCATTGCGTCGTGCTGCGCGGCCATGTTGCCGTTGCTGTCGGGGTGTCGCAGCGGCGGGATTCCCTTGCTCAATTTCATTCCACTGGCCAAGCCCGTCGGCATGTTGCTGGTGACCGATACGCCGCTGGAGTCGGCCGACGCGCTGATTCGCCACGAGCCTTTCCGCAAGGCGTTTTCGACTGAGATCAAGCGCGAGGTACACCTGGAGCTCGCGCTGCCGTTGCTGCTCGAGCCGCAACTGGGCATCGGATGGCAGCAATTCGCGCTGGTTTCGCCGGCGCAGTACGCGGCTCTCTCCAAGCCGGCGGATTTCTCGGTGGTCGCCATCGCGGGCGAGTCGGCCGAGTCTGCCTCGCGCACGGCCAAGATCGTCGTGCGGGCCGATTCCGAATTGCAGAACATCTCGCAACTGCGCGACAAGATCGTCGCCTTCGGTCCCGCCGAAGACTCGCGGAGCTTCCTCGCGGCGATGGTGTTGCTCGAAAGCGAAGGCGTATCGCGCGATCAGCTGAAGCGGCAGATCATCCCCGTGCCCGGGTCGCTCCTGCACTTGGGCAAGCCCGAGGAAATCGCCCGCTCGGTGGCGTCTGGCAGCGCCGCTGCCGGCGTGCTCGACGATTCCTATTGGCGGCGCCTGCCCGAGCGCGGCGTCGGCGATGAACTCTGCCGCGCGAGCTTCCGCGTGATCGGCGAGACGATGGCCCTGCCCGATCGGGTGGTGCTGGGTTCGCCCAAGGTTGATGCGGAGACAGTGCAAAAGACCAGGGATTTCCTCTTCGCCGCCGGCAAAAAGCACGGGTCGGCATTGGCCGAAATCCGCCTCGGCGGCTACGCACCCGCGACCGACGCCGATGTAGAGAACATGCGGCGGCTGGCGAGTGTTCAGGGGCTTTTCCCCTCGAAGCCGAAGCCCGCGAGCGACGAATAGCAGGTTTGTGCTCTGATCATTGGCTGGCAAGGCCAACGCGAACGTCCCACCGACGGCCTGCTTTGCGGGCTTCCCGCCCGCGCGACGTTCGCATCGCTGAGCTCGACGCAACTCTTAATCTCGCCGTCGCCGTCGTTCGGGGGCCATCGGGGGCATTTCGCCCGGCTACAGTGACGATCGATGGGGAACGACAACCCGAACTCAACCACGCCTGAACGCGCCGGCGATGCGGCGCGTACCGCGTGGACCTGCCTGGAATGCGACTATTCCCTCGCGCACACCAGCGAGGATCGCTGCCCAGAATGTGGGGCCGCATTTTCGCCTTCAGAGATGTCAACCCTGTTCAGCAACGTGCCGACGCCGAGCTATCCGTGGGATACCCATAAAGGCATGCGCGAGTGGATCGCGATGATGCGGATGATGGTGCTGGGTCCGAACGATGAGTTGCAGCGCCGGATGTCGTGCGTTCCGGATGGCGACGCGGCCATTGCGTTTGCGTTCATCAATTACACGCTGATCCCGATCCTGATCGGAGTCGAAGCAACCTGCCTTGCGATAGCCGCAGGCGTACGCGGCGAAGCCCCGGGATTCGAACTTTGCTTCGGGGCGGCGCTGTCCGTAGCCTGGGCGAGCCTGATGTTCTTCTACGAGCTCATGCTGTCGACGGTGCTCTCCAGCGGCCTCACGCCCAAACGGCAACGCCCGGGATGGGCGCCATGGGCGGTGCTGGTCCATTATCCCTCGGCCTACCCAACGATGATCGTCGTGCTGAATCTCATCGGCGGCGTGCTCGCGCTGATTGCGTCGGTGATCGCGATGCTGATATCCGTGTTACTCCGCATCGACATCTACCCATACCTGGCGCTGCCGTCGGCCGCGCTCGTTATCCTGCCGTCGATGATCCTCTGGCCCACGTGGGCGTTGCAGATCGCAAGCAGCGCCATAGTTGTTTCGCGACCCTCTGCGATGCGCGGGGTCTTCCTCGTGGTGCTGATCTTGCTACTTGCCGTCGGCTCGCTGATGCAAGGGCTGTGCGTGGCTTCCCTTACGGTGTTTACGACGGGGCGTCTGCTCGCGCGGGGTGAGGCGGGGATTCCCTAGTGTCGAGCGACCGCCACAACGCCAACAAGAGAGCCTGAGACGTTGCACGGCGGGTCAGACGGAGTCTTCCCCCCGAAATCAGCGGTGAAAAACGCCCGCCCGGCTCAACCACCCGTCAGCAGCGCTACAAACGGACCGATATCGCCCACGCTCACCACCGCGTCGAGATTCAGGTCTGCCGCGGCGGCGCTGCACTTCGGATATTCGCTCGTATACGCCGCCGGGTTCGTCAGCACCAGCACAAAGCCCGCGATGTCGCCGACGCTGATAGCGCCGTCGCAGTTCATGTCGCCGTCGAGCAACTCGCTCCTGAGCCGTGGCCGATCGAAGGGAAACACCTCCGCCGCCACGCGCGGGTCGGTCAGGCCGGTGCGCAGAAACTCAACCAGATCCGCGGCGGCGGTCGCGGTGATCGAAATCTGCGTCATGACCGGATCGCGATTGTCGGCAAACTGCACATTCCCGATGTTGCGATAAAAGTCCACCACCTGCTCAAGCGTGGTCAGCCGGCCGTTGTGCATGAAACGATTTTGCAGCCCCACGTTTCGCAGCGACGGCGTGCGGAATTTGCCGCGATCGGCCGACAGCCCGCTCACCTCCTGCCGACCCGTGTCCTCCACCGGCGGGCGCAGCCCGATGTTCAGAAAATCGTGCGTCGTGAATTGGGCGCCCGTGTGACAAATCGTGCATTGGCTCGCCGGGGCGTTGAAGACATCGAGCCCGCGCCGTTCGGCCGGGGTCAGCGCGTTCTGATCGCCGGCGTTGAAGCGGTCCCACGGCGACTGATTGGGAATCAGCGTGCGCTCATAGGTCGCGATCGCAAAGGCGATCCGCTCGGCGGTGATATCCGGCGTTCCAAACGCCGCCGCGAAGAGCTGGGGGTAGGTGGCGCCCGATTGAATGCTCGGAGTGATATCCGCCGGAATGTCGGAGGCCATCGCGAGCGGTCGGGCGCTTTGCAGCTTGGTGCGAACCTGCGCCCATGTGCGACCCAAGTGCCCCATCTCCACCTTGCTGAGGATCGGCTCGAGCGCCTGATTTTCGAGAGCGCCGCTCTCGAAGATCGTCGTCACGCCCGTCTCGGGATTCACAAACACGCCGCCGCGCCGGCCATCCCAGAACTGAAAGCGGTCGGAGTATGCGGCCATCAGCACAGACGGCGCGAATCGCCGCGTGACCTGCGGCTCAAACCCGAACAGCGGATCGGCGACCGGATTCTGATTCGCGTCGCGTGCTACGACGCCGGGCGAGCCGAGCACGTCGTCGGCCGTGTTGAAAAGCTGATCGCGGCCGGGGTTGCGACCGACGCGCGGATCGGTGCCGGCGGCGCTGGGGATGTGGCACGTGCCACAGGCGATCGTATTGTCCGACGAAAGCTGCTCTTCCCAGAAGAGGATCTTTCCGAGGACTCGCTTCGGCTCGGTGACCAAATTCTGAGCAGGAAACGGCGGCGGCGGAAGCGGGGGCAAGGCGACGGCGGAGGCCGCGAGTCCGGCGGCGATTAGTGCGGCGGCGGTAACGCGACGCTGAGTGTGATGGAAAGGTCGGACGAACGCCGAGCCGTCGATCATGGCTGAATGGAAGCGCTTAGGTCGATGCATACCGCCATCTCCGGTTCATCGAGTGCTGAAATGCTCAATCGCCTTCGTCGGCCCGCCCGCGCGCGGAGTTGGGCGACAAGTGAGAGTGTATCGAAAGGCGACGTGGCAGAGAAAAACCACCCCGGTGGCGTCCTTTGCGGGGCCGGTGTCATGTGCCGCTTGCCGGGGGCGCGCCCGCGCGAACACACTCCTACTGGTCGTGAATTCGGGTCGGGCTCCGGCCGGGCGACGTTTGCCACCGGTTTCAACCGGTGGAGACCGGCCATTTCCGCTTGCCCGAATCCCTGCGCTTCACTTTTTCCGCGGGCTTCAGCCGGGCTTGAGTGCGGCGGGTGCTGAGTGATAAGCCAATGAGCAGTTTCGCCGCCGATTCGCACATGTACCCTCTGCGACAATCATCCACGCTTCGTGTTGCTTTTCGACTGGCGCAATGCCCGGATTTCGGCGATCAATCGCGGCACCGCCTGCCGCGCGGCGGCGATGAAGTCGTGGTTTGCCGGCGTGGCCGCGGTGCCAGACAACTCGATGTCGTCGCCCTCGCCGTCGATGATGACATGCGAGCCGCCCCAATGATCGCGCCCTTCTAGCCAAGACTTCCACGGCCCCTTCGTCGCCGCATCACATAGTCTTTCGAGACGCTCCAATTCTTCTTCGGTGACTTCAGACGAGTCTTGCATCGCGATGACATCCTCTACGGCTGGTGATCTCGCCGAGGCGGACACATGACGTGCAGTATCTGCCGCCGGCACATCGACTCAACCTATGGTGGCAGCTGCCCGATTGGCTCGACGTGAACACGTAGGCGCTCATCCAACGGGAGTGCCGGCAGTTCAGTTCATCGGGCACGATGCCATGGACGTCGAAGTGTCCGTTCAGCTCGACCATATCCGCAGGATACCCTGCCGCGAACCGTCAACCGCAAAGAAGTCTGACCGGCGGCGGAAGCCCTTAAGCCGCGAAATGTGCTCCACGTCGCACCGCCACAACGGTCCCGGAGTGCTATTTCAGATCGAGCCCGGGCATTAGTTCATCGTCCGATAGCGGAACCAGTCGTAGAATCTCAGGTCGTCATTGCGTTCTGACTGATCGAGCGGACGAGGGTTACATGATCGATTTGAGTGGACACGTTGGAACGCGTCAAAAGGTTCGCATCGAGCGAAACCGGCCGCCCCAACGCCTGCTCAATGGATATGTGCTCGCAGTGTGGAACGGACTCGTCCTCATGCACCAGTTCCACGACTTTGAACCGGATGGGTACACCCTGATTCGAGAACAGGACGTTGTGGGTGTCCGCAGCAACGAGTATGAAAGGCTCTGGGACCGAATGCTCGCCGGGGAGGGGCGTTTGGAGGGACTGGACGCAGACCTCGCGATCGACCTATCGAACATGCAGACGGCGATCAGATCAGCGGCAGCTCAGTTTCGGTTTCTAATCATCCAGTGCGAGGACCAGCACGAGGACATTCAGGACTTCTATCTCGGTGAGCTTCTCGAAGTGGAAGGCGACGTGGTTCGGCTTCGCAGCTTGAACGCGCTAGCGAGGTGGGACGAGCAAGTCGCGGAAATCCCCGTCGCCGAGATCACAAACGTCCAATTTGACACGCCCTATATCAGACACTTCACCAAATACATCGGGGCGTGACGGCAGTTTTCTCGGATGCCGCTTGTCTCAGCGCCGGAGTGGAGTCTTTTTCCCAGGACTCGCGCGACGCAGACCGCTCGGGACTGTTCCGAAATAGAAGGTGCATTCATGGCAGACAAACCGCGGTGCGGGAACCCGACACTGATTCTGCTGCTCCGGGAAACCCGGCGTGTCGCGGTCGATGAGCTGCGCAGCATTGTGAAAGAAGAATGCGGCATCGCCGCTGCTGCGACGGTTGTGCGGATCGGCGAAAACGCGGCGGGCGGGGAATACCTGCAGTGGCAGACGGACCGAACGCCCTCTCGCCTCGGTACTTACTCGCAGCCCTACGTATTGTTCTCTGAGGGAGCAGTCCTGCCCGCCGAACCGCGATTGCTGGAAGCGTGGTCGGTGCACAAGGCTTTTCTATACGTCGACGCTCTGAATTTCGTCGGTATGCGCGACGACCGCGATGATCTCGCGATGGTCCTGCGCATCGGCTCTCGCTTCGTGGACGATCGCTGCCTGCTTCTTTGGCTCGGGCGCGCCGGTGGAACGAGCCTGTTCGCGCTGCCGACGGCGGAGTCGCTCGAGTCACTACGGCGAGGCGAATGGCCGGGCAGCCGGTAGGCAATGCGGTTGATGGTGTGCCTCATGCACGATTAGCGGCTCCCTTCCGCGCGCTCGGCCGACAGTTCCTTTTACCGGGCCTCGCTTCGCCCATAGACGAGCTCGCCTCTGAAATTCGGTCGCTGCGGAAAGTCGCACCGCACAAACTCGAATGAGGTCTGCGGGTCGCCGCGGTCCGGCCAGGCAAAGTCCGACACGATCTGCGTGACGACCGCCGCGTCGAAGTCTTCGCGGGCGCTCTCATCGACCGGGCCGTCGTGCCAAACAATGATGTGCATGCGCTGGGGCGAAAACTCGACACCGATGAAACGCATCCGCGGCGTGACTTCACCCACCAACGCGCGCTGCACGGAAAGCAGGACTCCAGTTCGGAGCTCGGTGGCGGATTTCATCATGGGCTGAGAACACGCCCAACGGGGCATTTGCTCGATGGAAAATGGTGCTAAGCAAGATTGGGTAGGGCATGCCGCGGTACTCCGCGCTGAGCCTCCTTCTCTGCGTTCACCGTGAGCTGAGCCGCGTCGCGAAACCGCGCTGCATGCGCCACCTCGCTCCCCGGGGAGAACCTTAGCGCCGACGGATCGCGAACGCGGCGAGCACCATCAATGCCAAGCTTGATGGTTCCGGCGGATAAATGCTGGCCTCCGGAGAGGAGTTCGCATAGCTAACCGCCTGGCCCGGGATTTCTGCGGGGCCGCCGACAAGATCATCATTGCCCAGGAAAATTCGGTTCGTCGGGCCTGTGCCCTGAAGAAATCCGCTTGCGTCGTTGTTGATCTGGATATCACCGCCCGAGGTTCCGACAACTTCGATCCAGCCAAACAACCAGAGCCCACCCGCACGGTCCTGGTTATCAAGGCTGGTTGTCGCAGTGCGCGTTGTCAGGCCCGGCTCCAGTACGGCAACCGCCGGCGCGAGGTCCACGGACTGTGAATTCCAAATCTGCAAGCCCGGCGCGGACGCCCACCGGTTGAGATCATCGCTCGGATCATCGGGCGTTCCGCCGTCGTCGAGTGTGCGTTGCCATATGTTCGTGCGCCTGATGGAAAGGTCGCCATTTACCGCGACGGACAGGTTGATACCCTTCAGGTCTGTGAGCGGACTTGTCCCGGCAGGAGAAAGGTCTGCCCAAAGGTAGAAGCGCCCCGGTCTGTCAGTAAGCAGGTCGCTGAACGTACTCGTCGGCGCTACTGCCGCGCTCTGGGTGTCGTCTGGATTGGCAAGACCTGTGAGTGACAGGAAGTAGCGAGCGCCGACTTGAGCGTAAGCGAACCCCGTCCCGAATACGGTAATCACGATTACGAGAAAACTCCGCTTCATTTCAGCCTTCCTCCTGATGTGGCGGAATTGCCGCAAGAGGACGCGATAAGATCGGTTCGAAACCTTCGCGTGCCGCAATGCCTTCGATCAATATCCTATCCAAACGTCGCTCGCGATTCCACCAGTATTGCCCCACCGAAATCGACGGAAGAGCCACGAAATCCGTGGCAATCCGTAGAACAACTTGCGCGGGCAACGGCGACTTCCGCACAAAAACTGCCAATCTCCGCCACGCCTAACGCGCGCGGCATCCCGTTTGCGTCGCGCAAGCGTGTTTCACGTGAAACAGATTTGCCGTCTGCGAGTGCGGGCGGGGCTGGCGATCTGCGCGACCGCGCGGGCTGAAGCCCGCGGATCGTCGATTCAAGAATAAAGGCAGGCCGCGGCGAACCGCGGCCTGCCCTATCAACAATCCGTCAATCCGGCATTACCCGACGACGATCAACCGCCGCGAGCCTTCTCCGGCGCCGCCGCGATTTTCGCGGGCCAGGGCATGCGGCCGGCCAGCTTTACGCGGAGCTGCAGCAGGGCCATTTCGAGCTGCGGGTCGAATTCGGCCGCCGGGTGCGGGTCGGCGTTCAGTCGCTCGATGTCCGCATCGGCCAGCAACGGCGTGTCGAGTTCCTCGTCTTCCTCGCCGTCGCCCTTCTTCTTTTTCTCGTCGTCCTTCAGCTCCTTCAGAGCCGCGGCGCTGAGCGCGGGCTTGCTGGTCGCGGTGCGGCCGTTGTTGATCACGATCGCCTGATTCTGGCGACGGATGATCTCGCGCTCTTCCTTCGGCGTCGCTTTCACTTCCTGATCCGGGTCGACGCCCCAGACTTCGGCGTCGGGCGCCTTGTGCGGCGATCGGCCGTTGGGCAGGTAGTAGATCGCGGTGGTCAGCTTGAGCCGGGCGGGCGAGCGACCGAGCGGGAAGACGCGCTGCACGCTGCCTTTGCCAAAGCTGCGCTGGCCGATGACGATGGCGCGCTGATGATCCTGCAGAGCGCCGGCGAGAATTTCCGAGGCGCTGGCGCTGGCTTCGTTGACCAGAACGACGAGCGGCGTCGAGCCTTCGGGCGTGTTGCCGCTCGATTTGGTCTGCTGGTGCTCAGCCTGCACGCGGCCGCGGGTCGAGACGACTTCGCCCTCGCGCAGGAACGCGCTGACGATGTCGACCGCCGTGTCGAGCAGGCCGCCGGGGTTGTAGCGGACGTCGAGTACGAGGGCTTTCATGCCTTGCTTGCGGGCTTCGCTCAGGGCGTTGCGCAGTTCGCCGTCGGACTCGGGGTGAAAGCCGACCAGGCGGATATAGGCGATGCCCTCTTTCGGGTCGATCAGGTAGTTCCACTCGTCGCCGCGGGCACCGGGAACGCGCTCGTAGCCGCGCACGGTGCGAATGACGATGTTGCGGCGGGTGAGCTCAAAGGGGATGCGTTCGCCGGTGGAAGGGCGGTACATCGTGAGGACGACCTTCGTGCCGCTGGGGCCCATGATGTTTCGGACGGCGTCGTCGGTGCTCCAGCCCTTGGTCGTCTTGCCGTCGACTTCGACGATCAGGTCGTCGGGCTGCACGCCGCCTTCGAGGGCGGGGGAGCCTTCGAGCGGCGTGGTGACCTTGAGCCGGCCGGAGTCTTCGTCGATGCCGAGCTGAATGCCGACGCCTTCGAAGCCGCCGAGCATCATTTTGTCGAAGTCGGTGGCGTCGGCGGGCCAGATGATGGAGGTGTAGGCGTCGAGCTGTTCGAGGGCGCCGTCGAGGAACTCGACCACGAGCAGACCCTCGGGAATGCGCACGGTGGCGTCGTTCAGCTCGCGGACTTTGTCGAACAGCTCGCGGACATCGCGGGCCATGAAGCGATCCTGCTTCGGCACCTCAGCGGCGATCTGGTCGAGCTTTTCGATGAACTGCTTGCGGGCCTCGTCGTTTTTCAATCCGTCGAGATAGCCGCGGAGCTTTTTCGACTCGGCCAGGGTGTGCAGATACTTCAGTCCGCCTTCGGCCACCTTTTTGAAATCGGGTCGCTCGAAATAGCGGTCGTTGATCACCTTCAGCGTGTCGTGCAGCACGGGCGTGGCGACATCGACGATGCGGCGATCGAGGGCCTCGCGATCTTCGTAGAGCACGTCGACCCGCAGGTGGCGGGCGGCCTCTTCGCGGAGCGGGTGAAAGCGGCTCTTTTCGCCCTGAATGCGCTCCAGCGCCAGGTAGTACGCATGGGCCTTGCCCCAGTCGGCGGCTTTTTCAAACTTGTCGGCCTCGATCGCGGCCTTGGAGCAGAGCTCCTCGATCCACGGCTCGCGGGCGAAGGCCTTTTCGTCGGCGGCATAGGACATGGCCCGCGCGGCGAACATCATGGCGAGATAGAGCTTGCCCTCGCCGCCCTTGGCGATCTCGGCTTTGGCCTGCTCGACATTCCAATCGAAGGTTTTCTGACGGATGTCGTCGCGCGAGGTCACCAGCGAGCGATAATGATCGAGCCAGCCGGAAACGCGCGTCAGCTCGGTCTTGGACGTGCCCTGGTTGGCGGCCTGCAGCTCCTTGAGCCGGGCGATGCCGGCGTCGACATCGCCTCGGAGGATGGCGGCGTAGGCCCCCGAAAGCTCGTCGGCACGGAGGGTGGGGGCCAGCAGTAGGCCCGAGAAAACAACGCACAACGCCCCCCGCACGATCGCTCGAACGGACATTCGCAATCCTTTCGTGTCCCGATGCGCCCGGTCCGCGCCGCGAAAAGGCTCGCTCGGCGCGGATTGGCGCAGGTTTTCCTATTATACGACGATCGGAAACAACGGGGCACGTCGCAAACTGGGGGGCGACTAAGATCGACAAACGGGCGGGAGAAAGAGCCGGTGAGGGGAGCCTCTGCGAAATGGTACGTCTGCAGGCGGTTCGATCGTCGCGGCCAGAGAGTCGATTGGCCGCCGCCGCCCTAGCCCGCACATTCCTGAGGAGACTGGCATATAGTTCTTTCCGAAATTTGATCGTGCGACATGGGGCTCAAAGCGTCGATAATCCGACGCGCCGTCGTGCACATTCGTGGAGCAACTCGAAGATGAAACACCGCTTCTTCCGTTGCAACTGTTCACTGGTGGCAATCGTCGCGGCGGGCATGCAGGCTGTGGCTGACCCTCCCGCTGTGAGCGATTTGCCGTTTGAGCTGCGGGCGATGATCGACGGACGAAAAGCTCTGAGAACGGGCGAAGTACGCTACGCTCATCGGTTGGACGGTCCTGGCGGCCATCGCCGTTTTCGCAGCCGTGTCGCTTTCGATTCGTCAGCGGTTGAGTGGCTGGGTGATGAAAAAGGAGAATTTGCCGGCCGTCCCGTGCAGCTTGATCGCACAAAGCCAGACGAGTGGTTCCAGGCAGCGCTAATACGCGACGGGGAGCTATGGCAATACAATTCGCAAGCGCCGACCGATCTGTTGTACAAGCCGATCGGCGAGGGTGATCGAGGGGTCGTAAACGTCGCATCTCTCGGCGTCACCTATTTCCCTACCAGCAAGAACGCGATCGACGCGGTTTGGGAGGCGATCGGCCCAGAGCCGGTTGTATTTCAAAGCACGCCTCGGGGCGAACACATCGTTGTCGCGGCGATTCGGGCTGATCGAACGGTCGAGTGGGAACTCGACCCCAGTCGTGACTATCAGCCGGTGCGCGTGACGCTTTTCGAGCTTGGCGAGAGGACGGCCGAGGTTATCAACTCGCTCGAGCTACATGGAACGACATGGTTCCCGACGAACGCTGAATTTCTGGATAGCAGCACGCATCGGGAGGCTCCGCGTCAACAGAGAATCGAAGTCGAGGCGGCGGAGTTCAACGCGCCAGGGCAGGCCACGACCTTCACTCCAGCGGACATTGGCGCGGAACCCGGGTTCATGGTGAGGTCGTTCGATTTTGATCCGGCCAAGGAACGCGGCATCTGGGACGGGCGAGAGAGCGTTTCGCCGCAAGAGTTTCGGCGGCGTTTGACCCTTGATGAGGTCCAACTGACGGAGCGCGGTCGGCGTTTGGCGCTTTCGAGGCGTCCCAAGAAGCCGATTCCGCCGGGTCTTCTTCTGGAGCGTTTGATTCTGCGTGCGTCATCGCCCGCGAGTGAGTGGCGCGAGTATGTGGATCGCTTCATCCGCAATCACCATTGCGACCCCGAGCAAATCGCGGCTGCCTACAAGATATTGGCGGACTGCGAGGAGCAGGCGACGCGCTTTATTCAACGCAAAGAGCCCAGTTACGACGCCCTGGAAAAAGAGCGACTCGCGCTGCTGAAGCGCACCGCGCCGCCTTCCCAAGACGAAGTCGATGCCTTGATTTCGCGCTACCTGACAGAGAAATCGGAACTGCGCGAGATCTTCAAAAAACAACTGGTTCCCCGGCTGGACAAGTTGCTGACGCGGGAGCAAGTCCGCGCTGCCGAAAGCCAGCCGACATCGGCTCCGTCATCGAGCAACGGCGACAGGTTGCGCAGGTCGCGTTAGGAGTGGGAGCAGACGTAAGCTGTGTTGGGGCCGCCATGTGGATGTTCCATTTTGGCCACGAGTGCGGCGATTCGTGCGCACCGATTGTCGCGCCGCCAACCAAGGTCAACGCGGCGGCGACCGGGTCGATCGTCGCGGTCAGAATTCGATTCACCACCGCCGCAGCTTACGAACTCAAATCCAAGTGCGAATCGGTCAGCACATCGGTGCCGAGGAAGTGGCGCAGCAACGGCTGCCACCGACGATGAGAAATGGGGTTCATTGCGGCGTAACGGCTCAACAGCGTCCGCACGACGCTCGCGAGTGCGGGGCGAGCGCCCTGGCGAAGGCGTTCAACGAGTGTCGGCTCGGCATTCGGTTGGCGTTCCACCGTTTTGAGGTGACGAGACGTCGCGATCTTCAGGAGCAACGCTCCCAGAGCGAATTCGGGATCGGCATCGTCGAATGCTGACTCGCAACGGTAGTTTCGATCCTGTCGCATCGCGATGGCGTGTCGCAGCGCCGCGTCAATGAGCGGTAACTCGCCGAAATTCAGCGAGACATAGACCAACGCGTAGAAGCTGCAGATGCGGTACTCGCAATCGACAAGATTTCCGCCGGCAACGGCCAAGAGCGCCACATTCCATCTATGGTCTGCCGAGACGACGCTAACCGCTTCTAACAAGTCGAGGACCGTCGGCAGGGGACCCCATTCCGCTGACGTATCGCTGCTCAAGCGCCGGGGCAGCGTTGCCTCCTCCAAAATGTCTTTACAGCAGACCCTGATAAAAGAGTCGCGGTCGCTCAGCTGTGAGGGCGAAGATGCGAATCGGCGCGCAGTCTGAAGCGCAGATTCGGCATTGACATGCTGGCGCAGCAGTCGTATCAGCGGCTGGCTCGTCCCCAATGCCTTTAATTCAGTGGGCCAATCTGCTGCCAAAAGCGTAGTTCCCCTGTTGCGGACTACATTCCGAGGAGGATACGAGCCAAGTCGTCGCTGTGTCGACCATGATCTTGCGCGTGCTCCGATCCGACCCGCCGCCGACACACCCTACTTCGGCAGCGCGCGTTTCAGGATTTTGCCGGTGGGGGAGCGCGGCAGATCTGCGGCGAGGGTGATCGAGCGCGGGACCTTGAAGCCGGCGAGGTGGGCGCGGCAATGGGCGCGCAAATCGGAGTCGCTCGCGGTGGCGTCGGGTTTGAGGATGACGAAGGCGACCGGGACTTCGCCGCGCAGATCGTCGGGCGCGCCGATGACGGCGGCTTCGGCGACGGCGGGGTGGGCGAGCAATATGTTTTCGATCTCGCGCGGGAAGACGTTGTCGCCGCCGACGATGAGCATTTCTTTGGCCCGGCCGGTGATGTGGAGATAGCCGTCGCTGTCGACGTGGCCGAGATCGCCGGTGCGAAGGGCGTTGTCGATGATGACGGCGCGCGTGTCGTCGGGGCGATTGCGGTAGCCGGCCATGACGCAGGCGCCGCGGATGCAGATTTCGCCGGTCATGCCCGCGGCGAGGCGGTTGCCCTGGGCGTCGATGGTGAAGGCTTCGATGCCGGGCAGTGTGCGGCCGACCGAGCCGGGGCGGTGGGCGAAGGGGGTGTTCCAGGAGACGATCGGCGAAGATTCGGTCAGGCCGTAGCCTTCGTAGAGCGTGACGCCGAAGCGGCGCAGGAACTCGGCGGCGACGCTCTCGGGCAGCGGTTCACCGCCGCTGATGGCGAGCTCGACCGTGGCGAAATCGTCGGGGCCGCTGTCGCGCAGGTTGAGCAAGGCGGCGTACATGCTGGCGACCGCCATGAAGATGCTGACCTGCTTTTCGCGGATGGTCTCGGCGACGCTGACGGGCGTGAAGCGCGGCAGATAGTGGACCGTCGCGCCGAGCATGAGCGGGACGACCGTCATGGCGGTGAAGCCGAAGCTGTGGAATTGGGGCAGGACGCTGAGGAAAACCTGCTCGGGGCGGAGATTGGCGTACTCGATCGCGGCGGCCGCATTGCTGCGAATGTTGTTCATCGTCAGGCAGACGCCCTTGGGCAGGCCGAGTGTGCCGCTGGTATAGAGCACGACGGCGAGGTCGTCGGGGCCTGCTTTTGCTGGTGGGAGCGGTGTTGCTTTCGCCACCCCTTCACCCCTCTCCCTTCCACCCCTCTCGACCGGATAGCGCTCCGCCATGCGGGCGGCCTCGGCCGAGATCGCGCTGGCGGGGATCAGCGTTTTGCCGTTGAGCAGGAGCGTCGGAATGCCGACGGCGGCGAGTTGCGGGGCGAAGCGGTCGATGGTGAGGATCAGGTCGAGGCCGGCGTCGGCGATGATCTTGCCCAATTCTTCGGGGGCGAGCAGGAAATTGAGCGGGACGGGCGTTTTGCCGGCATACCAGCAGGCGAGGAGCGAGATCGCCGCGGCGCTGGAGGTGGGCGCGAGGATGCCGACCAGCGGGCGGGTGGATCGCGCGGCGATTTGCGCGGCGAGGCCCTCGGCGACCGCATGCAGCGCGGCGTAGCTCAGCGCGAGCGTTGGATCAGAGATCGCGAGGCGATCGGGGTGCTTCGCAGCGGTGGCGCGGAGCGGGTCGAGGAGGTGATGCATGGCCGGATTGTAGGGTTTCTGATCGAGACGATCGGCGGTGGGTGGCGCGTGGCGGGGAATACGCCGGCGGAGGCGCAACCCAAGGCCGCGCGCGGCGCTTCAGCCCGGCGGGACTAAAGAGACGGGAGCTTCTTGGCGATCGGCATGCGCCGGCCGAGGCCGAATGCGCGCGGCGTCACCTTCAGGCCGGGTGCGGCCTGGCGACGTTTGTATTCGTTCAGATGAATGCGACGCAGCGTGTCGCGGACGACGGCGGGGTCGAAGCCGGCGGCGATGATTTCGTCGGCGGATTGGCTGCGCACCTCGTAGCGCTCGATGATCTCGTCGAGGATCGGGTAGGGGGGCAGCGTGTCCTGATCGGTCTGGTTGGGTCGCAGCTCGGCACTGGGGGCTTTGTCGATCGTATTTTGCGGGATCAGCTCGCGGGCGGCGCGGGTGTTGATGTAGCGGGCCACGTCGTAGACGAGCGTCTTGGGCACATCGCTGATGACGGCCAGCCCGCCGCACATGTCGCCGTAGAGCGTGCAATATCCGACGGCGAGCTCGCTTTTGTTGCCGGTGGTGAGGAGCAGGCTGCCGAATTTGTTGGAGAGCGACATGAGCAGCGCGCCGCGGACGCGGGCCTGGATGTTTTCTTCGGTGACATCGGGCGCGCGGCCGGCGAACTCCGGGGCCAGTTGCGCTTCGAATGCGCGATGGATCGGGTCGATCGGAATGGTGGAGAACCGGATGCCGAGATTCGCGGCGAGGGCGCGGGCGTCGTCGAGGCTGTGATCGCTGCTGAAGCGGCTGGGCATGGCGACGCCGTGCACGCGATCGGCTCCGAGCGCTGCGACGGCGAGGGCGGCGACAACGGCCGAGTCGATTCCGCCCGAAAGCCCGAGGACCACGGAGCGGAAGTTGCACTTGCGGACATAGTCGCGCAAGCCGAGCACCAACGCGTCGTGCAGGATTTGCGGACGACGTGGGAGCTCGATCGGCGGGTCGCGCGGCGGGGCGGCGGTGTCGAAGATGAGGCAGTCTTCTTCGAAAGCGCGCCCTTGCAGCAAAACGCGGCCATCGGCCCCGACTACGGCGCTGGCGCCGTCGAAGATCAGTTCGTCATTCGCGCCGACCTGATTCACAAACAGCAGCGGCAGGCGGTGGCGGCGGGCGTGGCCGGTGAGCAGTGCGCGGCGGACGTCCTGCTTGCCGAGGAAATAGGGCGACGCGGAGATATTGATCAGCAGCTCTGCGCCGGCGGCGGCTAGATCTGCGAGCGGATCGACGTCGTAGAGCGGGCGGGCAAGAAGCTCTTCGCGTGACCACATGTCTTCGCAGATGGTGATGCCGAGTCGCGTGCCGCGAAACTCGACGACGGGCTGGGCGTCGGCCGGCTCAAAGTAGCGCGATTCGTCGAATACGTCGTAGGTGGGCAAGAGGCGCTTGCGGATCACGCGGTGTACGCGGCCATCGGCCAGCAACGCGGCGGCGTTGTAGGCCGGGCGGCCGGTCGGGCTGTCGTTGGGTTGGGCGAAGCCGACGATGGCCGCGGGGCCTTTCGTCTGTTGCGCGAGCGTGGTCAGGGCTGCGACGTTGGCCTGGATGACATCGGGCCGCAGCAGCAGATCGCCGGCGGGATAGCCGAGAATGGTTTGCTCGGGGAAGACGGCGAGGTCGATGTTCTGGCGTTCGGCGTTGCGCAGGCATTGCTGCACGAGTTCGCAATTGCCGGCGATGTCGTTGACGGTCGGGTTGATCTGGAACAGCGCGATTCGCACGCGTGGCCTCGCTGGTTGCGGTGGTGGGCGGAATTGTAGATGGGGCGGCGCGGCGCGGCGATCTAGTGATCGATGGGGAGCGGCGCGGCGGCGAGGGATGAAGCGCTACATGTGGGGCGGAAATGGACAACGAATCGGAGGCGGTCGATACCGCAAGCAGAGTATCGCGTTCCCGCGTCTCGCGGCGGATTTTGCGCGGAATGCAGGACAAGTCCGAGAAGATTGAGGAGCCGGTCGTTGAGCACTCGCACTCCTGAGACGGTGACCACCCACGTCGCAGATTTGGTGGACTTCGCGACGCGGGCCGGGCAGTTGGATGTCTATGCCGGCAAGCGCGACAAGCCGCGTTATCGGCTGCGCATGCCGATGGAGATCCGATTAAAGGACTCTGCCGAGGACCAGATTATCTCGGTCGAGTTGCATGATATCTCGCTGGGCGGGATCGGCTTCTGGAGCGAGAGCATCCTGAAGGCGGACACGCAGATTCTGGTTCGCGAATGGCGGCCGGACGAGCCGGCGGGTTGGATTCCGGCGCGGGTGCTGCATTGCACGCGCGGCCTCACGGGATATCTGCTCGGGGCTCAATTCAGCATTCAGGTGCAGCGCTCGGCTCCGCCGGAAGAAGCTGGCGCGGCTGACGCGGGAGCAGCCGCGCCGCCCCCGGCAAGCGAGCCCGCTGCGCTGCCGCCCTCCACGAAGCCCCATGCGCAGTTTTACACCGAAGCTGCACCCCCGCAGTGGAACGTCGGGCCGGGAATCTCGCTGCGCACCAAGTGCACGATCATCGCCGCTTCCACTGCATTGGTCGGCGGATTGATGACCGCGCTGGTGCTCATGGGCAATCTCGCCGGCGGGCCGCTGGCGCTGTTGATTCCCTGCGCGTTCACGATGGCGCTGGCCTTTGGCGGCGGGCTGATGTGGGCGCTGTTGGGAGATGAGTCGCGCTATCTCGGGGCGGTGCAGCGCTGGTCGAGCGATATGGCGGCGCAACGAGCGTGGCCTCAGCTTGATCAGACTCCGCCCAGCGGTGACCTGGAGGCGGTGCATCGTCTGCTGGCGTCGCTGCGCGATGCTCTGGCGGGGCGCGGCAGCAGTAGCCCGGTCGCCGATCGCGCCGCGCTGGCCGAGTTTGAGAACAACGTGTTGAACATGGTGGCGCACGATCTGCGGACGCCGCTGACTTCCATTCTGCTCTATTCGGAGCTGCTGCGAAGCGAGCTGCATCAGCTGGATGCCGATGCCCAGTCGCACTTCTTGCAGGTGATTGGGATCGAGACGCAGCGGCTGTCGCGCCTGATCGACAACCTGACGACGGTGCGCGAGCGGCCGGGCGGCGAGGGCGAGCGGACGAGCGATGTGGCGCTGCCGAGCGTGATTGATGAGTGCGTGCGCGACTACGTCGAGATGGCGCAGGCGAAGTCGATTCATCTGGAAGTGGATTGCGATCCGCAGATGCCTGCGTTCGCGTCGGATCGCGGGTTGGTGGGCCAGATCATCAGCAATCTGCTGGCGAACGCGATCAAGTTCACGCCCGAAGGCGGGACGGTGCATCTGAGCGCCGACACCGCCGCCAACGAAGTATTCCTCTGCGTGAGCGACAACGGCCCCGGCATTCCGCGGCAATTCTGGGATCGCATCTTTGATCGCTTTGCGCAGACCAAGCCGACCATGGTGGCCGACGGACCGGGCGTGGGCGTCGGGCTGTTTGTCGTTCGGCAGCTTGTCGATCAACTGGGCGGGCGCATCTGGCTCGACAGCGTGGTGGGCAAGGGCACAGAGTTTTGCGTCACGCTGCCGAAGACTCCGCCGGCCGACGCGGCCGCGCAGGGCGAATCGCGCGGGGCGGTGCTCGTGTGCGATGCCGATGCCGAGGTGGTCTCGCGCGTGGAGCAGTGGCTGCGCGCGGCGGGATACACGGTTTACGCGGCGCACTCCGGCGAGCGGCTCCTGGAGCGCTTGAAGGAACGGCCCTACGACGTGGTCTTCACCGACATTCTGCTGCACGACGCCGGCCCGGACGATCTGCTGCCGGCGCTGTGTCGGGCCGATCGACAGTTCAAGCTGATCATTCACACTCACACGCGCGAAGCCGCGACGCTGAGGCAGCGCGGCGCGGACATGATCCTGGCGCGTCCGGCGGCACGAGCGGAGCTGGTGCAGGCGGTGGAGCTGGCGACGACGCTGCGCCCGAACTGCGCCACGCTGATGATCGTGGCGAACGAGCGCGACGATCTTTACGCCTATGGCCAAAAGCTGGCTTCGGAGGGGCACTTGCCGGTCATGGTCGCGAATCTGCGCGACGCCACCGAGCAATTGCCGCAATACCCGTTTGACCGTGTGCTGATCTCGGAGAACCAGCTTTCGCGTGACTGGGCGGAGTTGCGAGAGATGATCGCCGCGGCCGGCCGGTCCGATCTGCTGGTGGTCGTGTGTGCGGCGCTGGGCCGGCGCGAGCGGCAACTGGCCGAGGCGTTCGGCGTTGGTGCAGGAACCGCGCGAGCGATGGAGAAGCTGGTGCAGATGGTTTCCGCATCGCGCGGGGTGGCGATGGCTGCGGCAAGGTGACGGCGCCGCGCCGGAGCGCGCGGCAGGATGCGGCGAACAATCGGGGCTGAACCGAATCGGAGTTTTATTCGGATGCCGACGCTGACGAAGAAGGACCCGCTCACGAAGCTGGTCGACAAGATCACGGAGATGTCCTCGCTGCCGAGCACTGCGGCGCGGATCATGGAGGCGGTGCAGGATCCGCGCAGCGGCGCGGCGGACCTGATGCGCGTGTTGCAGGCCGACCCCTCGTTGACCTCTCGTGTGTTGCGGACGGTGAACTCGGCCGCCTACGGCCTGAGCGAGCGCGTGACGAATCTTCAATCCGCGATCGCGTATCTGGGATTCAATCAGATTCGCAACCTGGCGCTAACGGCGGCGATCGCCCCCATATTCCGCGACGGTGAAGTGGTCGGCCCGTATTCGCGGGTCGGGCTGTGGAAGCACCTGGTGGGCGTCGGCATCGCCTCGCGCATGGTGGCGCGGCGACTGGAACTGAAGGAGGCTGAGGAAGCCTACGTCGCCGGGTTGCTGCACGACATCGGCATCATTTTGTTGGATCAATACGCACATCCGCAGCAAATGGAAGTGCTCAACAAGCTGAATGACGCACATCAGGCGAAGGCCGACAACAACCTGAGCGTTGAACCGGGCGCTCCCAACCCGCTGTGGCTGCGAACTCACGAGCGCGAGGTGCTCACGTTCGACCATTGCGACCTCGGCGCGGCGGTGGCCAAGAATTGGCGCTTCCCGGAGGGCGTGGCGGCGGTCATTCGTTTTCATCATGAAGCCGCGGCGCAGGCCGGCGGGCACAAAGTGTTGGTGCAGTGCGTGCAGGCGGCCAACATCGTCTGCACCCTGAAGGGCGTGGCCTCGGTCGGTCGTCCGGCGTGCGACTGCGGCGCTGGAATCTTCCAGGAGCTGGGATTCTCGAAGGTCGACCTGAAGGTGATTGCCAGCGATCTCGACGCGGCCTTCGAACAAAACCGGGCGCTCTTCGACATGATTTCCTGAGCCAATCGGATGGGTATGACGCCGGATCCAATGCATGCTGAGTTTCTGCCGGAGTGGCACGTCGACCTCGACGCGGGGGCGTGGAGCGCTGCGCTTCGCACGGCCTTGGCGCCGCTGCGACTGAAGGCGAGCGCCGTGCTGGACCCAAGTGGAACGTGCCTTTCGTTCTGGGGCGAGCTCACGCAGTTCGACGGGCGACGCGCCTGGGCGGTCGGCGCTTCGACCACCGACCTGTGCGTGGAAGAGGCCGATGGTGTCATCTTCGCGGCGCTGAGCAGCGCAACGTCGCCGGCGGTCAGCATCGTGGTCGCGTGCGAGCCCGCGAGCGAATTTTCACAGCCGGGTATGCGCGAGCGCGTTCGCGGCGCGATGGCTTTGGCGGCGCTCTATGTGCAATCCGAGGTCGAGCGCGTCGAGCAGCGGGCCCGCGTGCGGCAACTGCTGGCTGAGCAACGCGTACTAGCCGGGCTGCACAATCAGATCGTGGCCGAAAACCTGAACGAGCGCGAGCTATCGGCGAAAGATAAGCAGCGACTCGTCGCCGAGTTGGAGCGCCAGCTCGAAGCCCGCACGCTCGAACTGCGGACGACGCTGACGCGCGCACAAGAGGCGTCGCTCGCGAAGTCGCGCTTCCTGGCCAATATGAGCCATGAGCTGCGCACGCCGATGACCTCGATCCTCGGCTACGCCGAATTGCTTCTGAACGGCGACATCTCGGACGAAGGTGCGAAAAGCGCCGTCGAGACGATTTACCGCAACGGCGACCATCTGCTGTCGCTGCTGAATGACATTCTGGATCTGTCGCGCATCGAGTCGGGCAAGCTGCCGCTGGAGCGGATGAAGGTCGACCCGATCCTGATCGCGCGCGACTCGGTCGAACTGATTCGCACGCGGGCGAAGATCAAGAACGTCGCCGCTGAGGTGGAGTTGCTCGGTCCGATTCCGGAGTACATCGAGACCGATCCGACCCGCCTGCGCCAGATTCTTGGCAATCTGCTGGCCAATGCGGTGAAGTTCACGCGGGCTGGTTCCATTCGCGTGCGATTGGGCATGGAGACCGACTTCGACGGTCGGCCGCTGCTCGTGATGGCGGTGCAGGACTCGGGCATCGGCATGACGCAGGCGCAACTCGAGCGCGTCTTCGAACCCTATGTGCAGGCCGAAGCCGATACCGCGCGGCGCTTCGGCGGCACGGGGCTCGGCCTTTCGATCAGCCGCAAGCTGGCGCGACACCTCGGCGGCGACCTGACGGCCGTCAGCGAGATCGGGATCGGAAGCACGTTTCGGCTCTCGATTGCGGTCGGGTCGATCGACGGCGTGCGCATGGTCGACGTGATGCCTCTAGCGGCGGACGGCCGCGCGGCGACGAGTGCTGTGCCGGTCGCAAGCCTGAAGCTGCGCGGTCGGGTGCTGCTGGCGGAAGATGGGCCCGACAATCAGCGGCTGATCGCGACGCTGCTGCAGCGCGCCGGCATCGAGCTGACGGTAGTGCCCGATGGGCGACGGGCCATTGAAGAAGTCACACGCGCGATCCGCGAAGAAACGCCGTATCACCTGATTCTGATGGATCTGCAGATGCCCGACGTCGACGGTCTGGAGGCGACCCGCGCACTGCGCGGCATGAGCTATCGCGGGCCGATCGTGGCCCTGACTGCCAACGCCATGGTCGGTGATCGCGATGCGGCGCTTTCGGCCGGCTGTGACGACTATGTCACCAAGCCGATCAATCGTGCGCTGCTGTTTGCGACGTTACAGCGCTTTCTGGCGGGAGATCGCGAGGGGCCGCGGTTTTCGACGTCAGACGCGCCGCGAATTTGGGCAGACACGCCGGTCAGGTGAGCGACAGGCGCGGGCGCAAGACCGCGCCGCCCTTCGTCGAACCCACGCGCACCCAGAAGGTCGAGCCCTGGCCCAGTGCGCTCTGTACGCCGATCTGACCGCCGAGCAGCCCCGTCAGCTCGCGCGCGATTGCCAGGCCAAGTCCGGCGCCGCCCTGCGTGCGCGTTTCGGGGTTTTCGAGCTGGCGGAACTTCTCGAAGATGCGTTCCTGATTCTCCGGCGAGATTCCCGGCCCGCTGTCCTGAACCGCGCAGAAGACGCGACCGTCCGACTCGGGGACAACGCGGATCGAGACCTCACCGCCGGCCGGGGTGAACTTGATCGCGTTGGAAAGCAGGTTGTAGAGCACCTGCCGCAGCTTGCCGGCGTCGGTATCGAGCATCACCGGCTCGGACGGCGCCTGACACTCGAGCGAGATCTGCTTTGCTCCGGCGTTGCCGCGGGCCAACTCGGTGAGCGTGCGCACCAATGATGCCACGTCGGTCGGCGCCACATTCAGGTCGACCTTGCCGGCCTCAATTTTCGCCAGATCCAGCAGGTCATTGATGATCTCCAGCAGAATGCGGCTCGAAAGCAGGATGTTCTCGGAATAGCGCGACAGCCGCTGCGGGTCGGGGTTGGCCGCTCCCTCGCGCAGCAGCTCCGCAAAGCCGATGATGCTGGTGAGCGGCGTGCGCAGCTCATGCGACACGCTGGCGAGGAAGTCGCTCTTGATGCGGTTCGCCTCGTAGAGCCCGACGTTGGACTCGGCCAGTTGCGTCAACTGCTCGTCCAGAAGCTGATTCTTCTCGCGCAGCTCCTCTTGTGAGCCGCGCAGCCGTTCGAGCATGTCGTTGAGGCTCTTTGCGAGTTGCTCGAATTCATCGCCGCTGCCGACGTCGGCGCGGGCGCTTAGATCGCCCCCGGCGACCTTGGCGGCGACGGAGCGGAGCTGCTGGATCGGGGCGAGGATGAAGCGCTGGACGATGATGTAGAACACGAGGATGGCGAGGATTCCCGCCAGGGCGCCGGCCCCGATCAGCAACATTCGATTTCGCAGCAGCGCCGCCGCCGACCGCGCCGCGGGCACATCCACCAGGATCATGCCGGCAAGCTGGTTTTCGGCGAAGGGCGTGGCGGAGCTTCCCTGGGCGTGGCACGCCAGACAGCCGCGCGTAATCCGCACCGGTCGGGCGTATTGAAAGTGCAGCCCGTCGCGCTCCATGACCTGCTCAAAGGCATGTTGTCGCTCGCGATGCACGATGAAGGATCGCAGCGCGCGGCGGGCGAAATCCAGTTGCGACGGCGAATCGAGTTTGTCGGCCGCGAGTTGCGGCAGGGCATCCTGATCGTTCGCGGCGAATGAGAGCCGCACATAGCGCGGTTGGGGCGAAGCATCGTCGGGAGCGACGCCGTGCGGCGCCGGCGGCGGCCCGCCGGCGTGTCCCATCGAGAGGTGAAGGTGGTCGAGCGCGGCCCGCTCGGCCTCGCGAAAGGGGGCATCGGTGAGGAGAAACTCCAGGAAATACCACGGCACCGCCAGCGCCGCGGCGATGATCAGCAACACCGCGCAGCCGAAGAGCAATCGGTACTTCGCGGCCAGCGGCAACTGTGGCAGACGCATGAATCGTTCCGCGGAGTCGCAGGTCGGCGGCGTTCGGGCCGCCGCGGATCAGGGCAGGTTGTTCGGCGCTCCGGCAGCGCGCTGTTTCTCGAACAGCTCGTGCTTGCCGCGCAGAGCCGCATCGAGAATGCGGATCTGCCCGCCGGCGCGGGCCTGATCGTAAAGCTGATTTACATATTCGTTCATTCGCCGGGTCTCCGCCTCGCGCCGCAGATCCGCCTCCACTTCGGCTTTCACCGCCTCGAACGGCGTGGTCGAGGGGATTCGGCGTTCGACGCGAATAATGTGATGAAACTCGCCCGCGCGGATCGGGTTGGGCGAGGTCTGGCCGGCGGGCAGATCGAACGCCGCCTGGCGGATCGCCTCCGGGATGGTCGCGTCGTCGAAGGTAAATGGCTCCATCAGCCCGTCGCGCCCGCGCGACTCCGGGTTTTCGCTGAACTCGCGCACCAGCTTCGTGAAGTCGGTTCCGCGGGCGATCCCGTCGATCGCCGCCAAGAGCTGGTTGTTATTGCGGATGCCGATCTGAATATGGCGCACCTCGACCTTTTCGCCGTATTTACGAGCATATTGCTCGCGCATGGTCGATTCGGTGATCTGAACGTCGGTGGTAATCAACCGCCGCAGATAGGCGTTGCGCCGCAGCGCGATGCGGAATTCATGCATGGAGAGGCAGCGGTCGTTGAGCACGCGCTGCAGGGCCTCGAGTCGCTGATCGTCGGAGAGCTTGCCGCGGCTGCCGGGCAGCATGCGCTCCAGCGCGTCGTCGAGTTCGCGGTCGACATCCGCTTCGGTGATGCGGATGTTTCGTCGCTGGGCTTCGGCCTCGGCCAATTCGAGCACGATGAGCTGCTGCATCATCTCGAGTCCGCGGGCCTCGATCAGGGCCGCGATCAGCTCTTCGCGGTTGATCGGGCTGCCGTTGATCAGCGCGATCGGAGCATCGGCGCGGAGCGGCGAAGTCGCGGCGGCGGCGAGCGTGATCAGCAGCTTAAAGGCGGCGGAACGAAGCCTGAAAGAAATCATCGCGGCGTTCTCCTGTCGCGAGGTGATGCGCTGCGGGGCGCGCGTTGGACCTTTGAAAACGGGGATTGATCGCGGCGGGCCGCGGCGACGGTTGCGCCGAGCGCGGCGCGCCGCAGAGCGGCGGTGAAGCGTGCCCAGCCGGGGCGCTCGCTGGCGTCGTGGCCGAGCGCAATCGCCGACACGCCGCGGTCGAGCAATGCGATCGCGTCGTGGTGATTGAATTCGCCTGTGATCACGAGCGCGTCGCGATCGCGAAACTTCTCGACTCCGAACGAGCCGGCGGCCGCGACGACGCGCGAAAAGCGGCGCGACAGATCGCCGACGCTGGTGGCAATCGAGAGGTCGGCGATCTTTCCGATCGCGGTCAGCAACTCCGTCCCGCGGCGTGGTTGGCGCAGCGCGCCGACCCGTCCGAGGCCGGATTGCCCGCGGTCGGAAACAGCCTGAAGCGGATAAAGATCGAAGGCCGGCTCCTCATACGAATGGGCGGCGTAAAGCGCCCGAACGACGCCGCCGGCAGCGTGGACCGGCACGACCATTTCGAGCCGCGCTTCCTCGACAAACTCCAGCCTGCCGCGTTGGCCGATGGTGGGGTTGGTCGAGGAGCCGCCGCGAAACGAGCCTTGGCCCAGCAGCGAAAAGCCGCATTCGCTGTAATCCCCGATCACGCCCGCGCCGGCCGCGGCCAGCGCGGTGCGCAGCGCGGCAAGCTCGGCGGGCGGGACAAACACGACCAGTTTGTACTGGCGAACGGCCGGCGCCGGGGTCTCCAGCGGCCAGCGTTCGACGATTTCGAATGCATCGAGCAGCGCGTCGTTGGTGCCGTCTCGGGCGATGTCGAGCGCCGTATGGACCGCGAAGACGCCGATCTTCTCGCCCAGCAGCCGCGCGATCCGCCCGGGCGGTCCCTCCATTCCCGCGCCGATGCGTTTCTGCGGCTTGAAGATGGGAGGGTGATAGAGCACGAGTGCATCGCAGCCGGTCGCGATGGCTTCCTCGGCGACTTCGGCCGACAGATCGAGAGCGGTGAGCACTCGCGTCGCCGGCCAGTCGAGTTCGCCGGCGATCAGGCCGACGTTGTCCCAATCCGGCGCAGCCCCTAGCGGCGCCAAGCGGTCGATCTCGGCCAAAAGCGTTCGCGCCGTGCAGGCGGCGTCGCGTTTGGTGCCGTTCGGCCGCGCGAGACGCTTCGCGGCGCGGGTCGCGCGTCGCTCACTCATGATCTTCGCACTCCTCCCGCACCAGCGCGCGATAAGCCGCCAGCAGCCGCCGGGCAACCGGGCCCGCCATCGAGCCCCCGCCCACGGCTCGGCCGTCGAGCGAGTTCACGGGCAAAACTTCCATCATGCTGTTGGTCAGCATGACTTCGTCGGCGGAGCGCAGCGCGTCGACAGAGATGCGAGCCTCCGAGGCGTCGATCCCCAGGGTGCGAGCCAGCTCGAGCACGATGCCCCGCGTCACTCCCGGCAGAATTCCGCAATCGAGCGGCGGCGTCACCAGCCGCCCGTCGATCACCGCGAAAACATTGCTGATCGAACCCTCTGCGATCGTGCCATCATCGCTCAGCCAGAGCAGCTCGGCGGCCCCAGCCCGATGGGCCGTGTGCAGCGCCGCCAGCCGCGCGAAATAGCTGGTCGTCTTGTGACCAGCGAGCGGCTCGGCCCGAGATTGGCGGTAGGAGCCGATCACCGCCGCGACGCCGCGCTCGTAGCTTTCTTCGGGATATCCGCCGCCCGGCGTGGCGCTGATGAGGATGGTCGGTTGGGCGCCGTGTTCGTCGCCGACCGGCGCACGAAGCGAGCCGCTCGTCACCGTCAGCCGAACGCGCGCTTCGCGCAGGCCGGCGTGCCAGAGCAGTTGGGCGAGATCGCGCGCCATCGCGTCTTTGTCGAAGGTCGTTCGCCAGCCGAGCGCCGCCGCGGAGTTTGTCAGGCGCTCGATGTGCATCGCGGCCCGAAAGACGCGCCCGCCGTAGGCTCGCATCGTCTCAAACAAACCGACACCCTGCATGAAGCCGGCGTCGAACACGCTGATGCGCGCGTCGCTCGCGGGGAGGATGCGACCGTTCAGGCTGACCCACTCGGCGGATTCGATCATGGACTCTCGGCTACTGGGCTGCGTCTGTAGGAGGTGCAGTGTAGTGAATCGCGCCCGTGCGCGGGGCGGATTGAGAATCATGCGCCGCGGAGCCAGGCGCCGTCGATGCGGTAGCGACGCGCGATCGCGCCGGCCCCGCTATCATCGTGGGTTCGCGACGCGATGCGCGCCTTCGGGGCCGAAATGGTTTCGACCGGGCAAGTTGAGGCGTCGGTGGCGTGTCGAGGTTGCTAGGAGGCCTCGTAAAACCCCTGGCAAAATGTTAGATGCCAACGGTCAACTCCGTCTGGCTGCCTAACGCAAGTTAGGCCCTGTTCGGCGGGCAACGCCTGCTAGCTCGCCGAACAACGACTCGCAGGCTGGCGCGTCCGTTTCCGTCCCGTGGCGGGCGCGCGAGATTTAGCGGGGCTGGAACCGTGGATGACCTGTCGATCGGTCTGCCGCGGGACGACAACCAAATAGACCGACTACACACGTAGAGGCCGGCGGCGAAGTGCTTCGGGACCCGGGTTCGATTCCCGGCGGCTCCAATATTCCCACCTGTGCGAGGGGACCGATAGAGAAAGTGAGCGGGCGGCCACGTGTCGCCGCGTCTGCGCGGCCATCCACCCGTACGAACCGTGCGGCGTCGGGCGGCGTGCAATGTCGGCGCGGCCGCTGCCGGCTGCGTTTCTCTAGTCCGCGAGCGGCGATCGCATGATCAGTGTCGAACTCAGCCCGTCGTCGTCGATCTCAACTGCTCCGCAGTTCGCGCCGCCGATCACCATCTGGACCATCGATGGCGACGATGCGCCGGACGTCGCGCCGGTGTTACAGGCTGCGGGGCCTTTGGGCGCATTTCTTGCCTGGGAGCGCTGCCGGCGGATCGCGGCCGAGCTCGGCGCGCGACTGCACTACCTCGTTGCGCTCGCGCTCGATGAGCCGGTGGGTGTCTTCCCCGTCGCCGAGCTCGCGACCAACGGCATGACGCGACTGGTCAGCTTCCCCGAAAGCCCCATCGGCGGGCCCATCGCGGGCGACGCGCGAATTGCAGAACTCCTGAGGGGCCGGGCGCGGCGCCTCGCGGCGGCACGCTCGGTCGCGCCGATTCAGGTGGCCCGGCTGCACGAGGTGTCGCTCCTGCGTTCGCCGCCCGAGTCGCCGCCCTGGATCGTGACCCGGCCGGATATTCCGCTGTCGCAGGCCACGCCGCGATTCGCGACTTTCGCGGTCGTGCGACACATCGGTAAGACAGCCTTGGTGGAGGCCATCGACCCGCGGCGACCGCTCACGATCGCCGACGTTGCGGCGGTGTTGGCGCGATTACGCGCCTCCGGCGTCGGCAACGAGGTCGAACAAATCGTCTTCCGCGGAGCCGCACTGGCTTCGTGTGCGCGCCGCGCGCTGCTGACGAGCGACGAGGCTCGTGTCTGTATTCACGAACTCACTGAATAGACCGCGCGTCAGGCCTCGGCGATGGCCGGCCGGGACGATGACCGCAATGAGATAGCCGACCGCAAGGCGGCCGGCTCAGTCGGTGCGGACAGAATGGCCAACTAGCGTTTACCTCCCCGTAAGAATCGCCACAAACGGACCGATGTCACCGACGCTCACCACGCCGTCGGCATTGACATCAGCGCGGCTAATTTCACAGTCGGGGAAGGCCATTGCGTAGCCGACGGGGTCGGTCAGCGCGAGTACAAAAGAGCTGATGTCGCCGACGCTGACTACGCCGTCGCAGTTCGTGTCGCCGACGAGGCCGGTGTCGATCGTCAACACGGTGATCGCGCCGCCGGCACTTGCCCCGACCCACAGTTCATATCCGCCGGCGATCGGCCGAATAGCGAGCTCTTCGATCTGGTCGTGCTGCAGCGGCGAAGACGAGGCGCGGTAGGTCGTCCACGTTTCACCGTCAAAGTGCGAAAGGCCGCCGGGGTAAGGGAAAATGAAGTCCATGCCCGCCACCCAGACCCCGCCGTCGGGTGCGATCTCGACCTCGCGGATGACGTTCGTGGGCAGCCCGCCGTTCGCGGTCGTGTATCGCTGGTTCGTCCCGGTGGCCGGGTCGTGGTGGATCGCACCCGCTTCCGAACCGACCCACAGCGTGCCATCTGCGGCGCGGGCCGCGCCGAAGAGCAACTCGTTGCCGGCGATGCCGAGTTGCGGTCGCGTGACGGTGCTCCATGTGTCGCCGTTGGTGCGATAGAGCTTTGTCGCCGCTGCGATCCAAACCGTGCCCGGCGCCGTTGGCTCATCAAAAATTGCATAGGAGGGATCATTGAAATAGGGGCTATTGCCGCCGAAGTATTCCACGGTCTCGGTCGCTGAGATGCGGAAGATGCCCGAGCCGTTGTCGCGTCCGGCCCAAACACGGCCGAAGCCGTCTTCGTGAAGCGTGACGATGTCGTAGCCTTGCGGGATCAGTTGCGTGTAGCTCGAACCATTCCATTCGTGCAATCCCTGGCCCGGCGCAGCGAGGAGCAACTGCCCGTTATCGCGCAACTTCAAAACGCGCACGATGTCGCCGCCCAAGCCCCACGCCGGGCCGACGCCATAGTTGAAGTCGTTCACGCCCACCCAGCGCGCTCCGTCCAGGATGTTGAACCCGCCGATGCCGGGTGCGTAGTTGCCGCCCAGGAACACGCGACCGTCCGCGGCGAAGTCGATCGTGGCGTTAAAGGTGTCCATCATGCCGGTATTGGTCTGGCGATAGCGCTGCCAGACGCCGTCCGAGTACTTCGCCGCTCCACCGACTGCCGCAAGCCAGATGGTCCCGGCAGAGTCTTCACGCAGCGCACCGACGATCGGCCCGCCGCCCCACGCGCCGAGGTCAGTCCAGTTTCCGTCATAACGAAAAATTCTGGCGCTTTGTCCGGTGGCCAGCGCGCGTCCGCCGGGCATCGCGTCGATTCGCGAAATGCCGAACGATCCGTCGGGAATCGGCACGACGGTGTAGCTGCCGTCGACGTTGCGCCGCGCCGGTCCCTGGTTGGTGCTGATCCAGATGTGGCCGTCGCGATCCGAAGCGTGCGGGCCGCTCAGCCGCCAGGGCTGCAGAACATTCGGGTTTCCCGTGCCGATCACGCCAAACCAGCTGAACGTGCCGTTCTCAAGCTTTCCGGTGGCGAGATCGGTGTTTGTGAACCAGACGGCATAGTTTTCGCCGGTGGTCGGGACGATGGCCACATTGTGAATCGAATCCCAGCCCGGCCATTGCCCGGCCCAGGGTAGGCCGCTGCCGGTACGCCAGACCGTCCAGATCATCGATTCGGGCTGCAAGCGCACGAGTCCGCCGCGGACATTGGGCACGAAGCCTCCCACCATTGCAATCCAGATCGAGCCATCGGGGGCGATATCAAGGTCATACAGGACGTTGGTGACGAGGGGTGAGTTACCGGCGTTGAATCGCGCGATGACCGGCGGGTCGACGTTTGGGTCGATTCGGAGGAGGCCACCGTCGGAGGCGGCCCAAATCACGCCGTCGGCGTCGCGCTCCATGTCATGAATCGTGCTTGTGCCCATGGCGGGAAAGTCGATGTTGGAGATGTTCCGCCACGTGTCGCCGTTGAACTGCGAGATACCGCCTTCGAAGCCGCCAGGGCTGAAGGGGCCGGCGAAATGCCCAGAAATCCACGGTCGATTGCCGGCGTCGATGACCAGCGATTCGCAATATTCGCCACCGAGGCCCGTGTTGCCGGGCCGCAATATGCGCCAAGACGGCTCGATCGCAGCGGCTGAAGACGCGATCGCAAGCGTTGCCGAAAAGAGACTGGTGCGGACAAAGCCGGCCGCGCGCCGCAGTTCGTGAGTTTCAAGGGTTCGTTGATCCATGATCTTTCTGACTCCCGGTAGTTCATTTCGGCCCGCAGCCCCGGGTTCGAGGCTCGGACGGCGTGTGCGGCGAACGCGACGCTGCCGCCACACGTGGGCTCACAAAACTACAGAGCGGCGGTTGGCGGGAGTGATACACGGACCGTCGGCGATGCTCGGAATCGCAAGATTCTGATAAAGCCTGAACGACTCGACTCTTCCCAACGCGTGGCCGCGAACCGCGGGCAGCGCTTATCAGACTGCCGCCCCTCATCGCGGTGCTGCGGCGCAGCAAATTTCGCCCCGAATGTGCATGCCGTGGCGCCTGCGGCGTCGCAGACCGTTTATGGGGGCGGCCGTCCGCTCGACCGCCGACGCCGCTAATACGCGCTGCGCCGCGCGAGTTGCGCTTCGCATTTCAGGACACTTCGCAAGCCTGGCCCTTTCGTCCGGTAGCAAGCCGCCCGCCCGCTCCGCCGCTTTGCCCACTGTGTCTGCAAAGCGCCTTCGCCGCGCCGCCGCCCGATCAAGTCGCGCAACTCTCGCGACGAAACTCCTCACAACTTCTCGCGACACGAGCGGAGCGTTCATGAGCGCGATCTCAAAATTCAGCAAGAGCCAGCTCGATCAGGTTCTGCACGAGCTCTGCGATCATTCGGAGCGCGTCCGGTTGCGACTGCTGACCGCGCACGATGAACCCAAGACGATCTACACCCGCTTCCTCGATATCACCGACGATTATCTGATGCTGTATTGGCCGGCGGCCGGCGGACTCGACTTCGCCCGCACCGGAATTCCGATCGAGGCCTATTTCGGCTATCTCGGAAAGCGCTACGGATTCCTCTCGCAAACCCGCGGCCGCTGCATTCACAAGCTCAACAAGCAAGGCGGAACGGCGGCGGCTTTGCTGCTCGACATTCCGACCGAACTCGACGACCGCCAGCAGCGACAAAACTTCCGTGTGCCGGTGAGCGCCGAACACCCGATCGAGGTCGTTCTCGAGCGCCTCGGCGGACCCGCCGAGCCGTCGGAGAGCGACGAAGCGCCCGCCGTCGCCGTGCCGCGCTTCCGACGCCAGGCGAACCAGGCCGCCGCGGAAGCCGACGCCGCTCCGAAGACGCTCAAGTTTCGCATGAGCAACCTGTCGATCGGCGGGCTCGGGGGTGTGCTCAACCTGAAGCCGGCCGAGATGCCCGAGCGCGGCTCGATGTTCAAGGCCCGCTTCGGCCTGCCGGGCGACAAAGACATGTTCGAGATGACTCTCGAACTGCGCCACGTGCGCGCCATCGACGAAGAGAAGACACGGCACTACGTCGGTTGGCGCTTCTTCCCTCATGACAACGCCGTCGTCGCACGCGAAACCCAGCGCCGCCTCGAAAAGTTCATTGCCGAGCGGCAGCGCGTGCTCCTGCGGAAATTCGCGTACTAGGAGGCTGAGTGCGATGCCGATGCAAGCCCTGCTGGATCTGACTCCGGCGCAATTCAAACGAGTGCTCGAACAGGCCGTCCGCAGCCGCGCTGTCTGCGAATTCGACGCGCGACCCTTCGGCTTTCAGGGCAAGACGCTCAGCGGCACGATCGAGGCGCGCGACAACGGCGTGCTGCGCGTGCGCATGCGCCAGATGCCCGACGCGCCCGAATCGCTCCTGATCGGCGCGTTCTGCGATGTGCAGATGCAGCTATCGGGCGAGCTCTACTGCTTCTCGACCTGCGTCATCGACTTGCCCAACACCGGCGCCAACGACGTCTTCATCGCCACGCCGCAAGCCATGCAGATCGCCAATCGCCGCCGCTTCGCGCGGCGCAGCCCGGCCGAGGCGGTGCTGGTGCAGCTCTGGCCCGCCGGCGCAGAAAGCCCCTATCACGCGGCGCTGGTCGATGTCGATCCTCACGGCCTGGCCGTTCGCGGCCATCGCGGCGACCTCGACGAACTGCTGCTGATCGGCGACACGATCCGCCTGCAACTGGAATTGCCGCAGGTCAGCGATTCGTTCGAGCTGCCGGCGATCATCTGCAACAAAAAGCTCGACGTCGATCGCGAGCACATGTTGATCGGCTTTGAATTTGAGGCGATCGCGCCCGAGGCGTCGCAGACGCTCGAGCGGCTTCGCACCTGCCTGACCGACCCCGCCGCCGGATTCATCGACCTGGAGGATCGCGCATGACCGCCCGACGCACGCTCGCCGCACGCGAGATGACCGACATCTTTGATCAGGCGGTGCGCGACCGCGCCATCGCCTCGCTCTCGATCCACGAGAACAACGAGTGGATCAACTTCAAGTCGCGCTTTTTGGAGCGCGACCCGCGCAGCCAGTTCTTTGTGCTCGACTACGTCTCGATCGACGGCACGCCGCTGCCCGAGCTGGGCCCCGGCCGATTCGTGGGCGTGTCGTTCCGCTATCGCAGTCGCAAGGTGCTTTTCGCCACCACCGTGCACGCCCGCGGCCACTTCATGCTGGAGAATCGCACCAGCATCTCGGCCGTGCGCTATCGCTGGCCCGACACGCTCACCGAGCTGCAGCGCCGCGTCTATTACCGCACGCCGATTCCCGAGTCGCAGGTGCTCTTGGCCAAGGTCTGGCCCAACGGCATCGCGATGCGCGAGGAAGCCGAAACCGCCGCCCCGACGCTGACCGGCCAACTGACCGACATCTCCTGCGGCGGCGCGTTTCTGCGCGTCAACCAGAGCGAAGTGCCGGAATGGGCCGAAAACAAGACGCTGGGCGTCGAGTTGCAACTGGGCGACGGCAAGCCGCCGCTTTCGATCGACGCTCGCTATCGCGGATCGCGCCGCGATCAGTATGGCCAGCTTGGCGTCGCGATTCAGTTCATCGGCCTGGAGCTGACGGTCGATGGTCGGCTGGCGCTGCAGCGCCTGGCCGGTTGCGTGCAGCGCTTCCATCGCAACAGCTTGCTGTCGGGCGTGGCGCACTGGAATCGCTGACGGGGTCGATCGCCTGATGTTTTGAGTTGGGTTGGGGAGTGCGGGCGTAACTGCCCGCACTTTTCTTTTTTGGGCCGGCTGGGAGCCGCGCCGCGCGGACGCTGCTTAGCGCGCGGCGGTCGGCGCTTCGAAGAAACTCCAGATCGCATCGGTCGCGTTGAGGGCATCGCTCGCTGCGCCCTGCCAGCGTCGGCCGACCCGGTCGTTGCTGCCGCCTGGCCACGAGTGCCCATGATCGGCGATGTAGAGCACCCGAAAGATCGCCTGATCTCGACAGCCCGTGTATTCGACCGTGCGTACACGATTCTCGTCGGAAACTTCGCGCGCGTCGGTTGTGCAGCCCAACACGCCGCTCCACCGCTCCAGCGACGTGCGAAGAGGCGGCATGGTGCGCTTGCCCCAGGGCAGTTCGCTCTCGCCGCCTGCGATCGGCACCAGCGGGTCGAGCTCGCCGTGGATCGCGAGCGAGGGGATCGCCCGCTCGGCGCTGGCGCCTTCGATCCAGCAGAAGCCGTTGACCATCGCCGCCGCGGCGAAGCGCTTGGAGCGCTCGGCGGCGAGGCGATAGGTCATACCCGCGCCGTTGGAATGGCCGCAGACAAACACGCGGGCGGGGTCGATGTCGGTCAGGAGCGCGACTTCGTCGAGTAACCCGTCAAAGAACGCCAGATCGTCGATCGCCGCTCGCGGCGAGCGCGAATCGAGTTGGCCGCTGTTCCAAAGCCGCGGGTTGGAGAAGAAATTTGCCGCACGCTGCGGCCGAGCGGGCAGACCGTCGGGCGCCAGCACCACGAACCCCTCTTCGTCGGCCTTGGTCCGCCAGCCGTTCTTTTCGAGGTACAACCCGCCGCTGCCGCCCGCCCCGTGCAGCACCAGCACCAGCGCGCGCGGCTGACCTGCGTTCTTTGCTGGAATGTGTAACTCGTACGTCCAGCGTTGGCCCGCGGCGTCGATTTGCCGTTGGTGCGTGCCAGCCTTGAGCTCCTCGCCGGCGCTGCCGACGCCGCGATCGATCGTCTGCGGACTCCCGCATCGGCTCATCGTGAGCAACGCGGCTGCGAGTAGGACCAGGCTTACCGTGCGGATCATCTCAGGCTCCAAGACGCCGTCCCCCCAACGGAATACGCCGCCGGCTGCTCAATATTGCCGATTTCCGGCGGCAGTGGATGATCTCCGACGGTCCTCGCGGCCCCAGTCCGAAAAGGCGTGGGCCCGCGACCGGGGGGCCAGCGGTCGGGTTCGGGGGCGTCCTGCCTTCGCGGCGGCAATAACTGCCTACCTCCGAAATCCTTGCCCCCGTCGGCGGCCATTCGCGCTATCTGACGATAGCGACGAATACTCGACCCGCGAAAGCACGTGCATCGTCGGCGTCGCGTATGGAACCTCTCGGAGACTTCGGAATCATGCTTGGAAAACGGACCGTCTTTGCGGCGGGAATCCTGGGGCTTGCGGGGCTCAGCATTGGCGGCTGCCCGCAGCCGCCCGCCGGCGGGGACGGCAATGGAAACGGAAACGGAAGCGGGGGCGGCAATCTGCAGGTGATCGTCACCGACCATATCGTCGACGGCGAGTTGAAAGTCGGCCGCGGATTCGTGGCGTTCGGGGTCGATTCCGGCAGCGGGATCAATTTCGTTCGCAAGGGTTCTGTCGCCAGCGCGATCAACCTCTCGAACTCTCTCAGCCTCATGTCCTCCGGCTTCAACGTCGCGGGAACGTGGATCCTGTCCCGCGAATTCGATGGCAGCGTCTATTTCTATGACACCGCCACCGACACTCTCGTTACCGTTCCGACGAACACGCTCGCACTCGCCAGCGGCAGCGCGCTGCTGGATGAGTTCTGGTCGGATGGCGACTACGCCGTCACTCTCGCGGATGCGACCAAGGTCAGCGACGGACTTCCGATCAAGCTGATCGATTGCACGACGAATCCGCCGACGATCACGAGTTTCACACAGACGCCGCCGATGCCCACCGTATCGCGCAGCGGAGAGCGGCCGCAGTGCGCCGTCGACGCGGAAAATCGTGAATTCATCGTGCAGATCGTCGACTTGCTCTACCTCTACAGTTTCGACGACCCCACCGGCGCGCCGCAGGTCTTCGATCTGTCCGGCGAAGGCGGAATTTCCAACTCGATCTCGATCTTCCTCGAAGATCGATTCGTGCTCTACCACGATCATGAAGGTGTCAGCGACGGGCGGGATGTGACCCGCCTCGCCGATCTGAGCGGCGGGCTGGTCTACAACCTCGCTCAGAATCCCTCCGCGCCGGAAGACGTTTTTCTGCGGGACGGGTTCTTCGGCTACTTCGTCGAGCAGACCGACGCCGACATCAACACCAACACCCAGTATCGCAGCGTTTTCGGCCAGATTGGGGCGAACGGGCCCGAGTTCACCCTGATCTCGACCACCGACAAGGCGATCAAGAACAACGACCCCGACCAGGGGTTGTTCGGCTACGGGCAGACCGTCGCGATCACCTCAAACGGCAAGTATCGCTTCATCGCCGGCGACGGGACGGCGGCGAACATCGCCGAGTATCTCCAGGTGAGTGTGAATGGCGGCGCATTCAAGACGCTCGAGGATCCCGAAGATAACGATGAGGCCGGGATCTTTGGCTCGAATGTCGTCGCGACCGACGAGGCCTGCGCGTTCACGACGCTCGACCAGCGGCTGGCGCTGATCCTCCTGCCCTGATCGAGCCCATTGCCCCCAAAACGACGGAAGCCCGCCGCACGGACGAACCGAGCGGCGGGCTTCCGACTTGCCCCTCTGCCGAGTTCGCGATTATCCGCGGTTGATGGCCACGACTTCGACGCGACGATTCATGCGCTTGTCGTCGTTGGTCGAGCCGTCCCGGCGCGGGTTGTGTTCGCCCTGGCCGGCGGCGATCAGGCTGCGAGCCGGCACGCCGGCGCGATAAAGCTCGCGGACGACGGTCATGGCGCGATTGCAGCTCAGATCGAGGTTGTCTTCCCACAGGTTCTTGGTCTTGCGGATCGGGTCGCTGTCGGTGTGGCCGATGACCAGCACCAGACGGCCGGCGAACTCGCCGTTCAAGGCGCCCGCGACCTGCTGGATCGTGCCAGCGGCACCGGCCTTCAGGGTGGCGCGTCCAGCATCAAAGAGAATGTCCTGTTGCAGCGTCAGCAGCGCGACGTTGCCCTGTCGCGTCCAGATGCCATCCGCACCGCCGCCCGTCGGCGGAGCCACCGGCTGCGGAATGTTCGACACGGTCGGCGCTTCGATCGGCCGCTCCGACAACCGCCGACGGCAGTCGTTCAACAGGTTTTCCAGCTCGCCCATGCGGTTGCGCGCGGCATCGCGCTCGGCCATGGCCGATTGGATGTCCGCCTTCAACCGCTCATTCTCCTGCTCAAGCGACTCGACGGTCGCCTGCAAGCCGAGAATCTGAGGTTCTTCCGCATTGCACCCGACCAACAGCATTGCGCTCACCAAAGCCGTGAGCCCGACCGCGCGCGTCAGCCCAACCATCGTCGACCTCTCTCCATGAAGATTTGCAGAGGGAGCAGCCGTGCTCCCAGGGGTTCTCGCGTCGCGAGACAATCCCGCGCCAAACACTCGCCACCCACTAGCGCGGGGCAGAATAGAGCCGTGCCCGGCGGGTTTCAAGCGCGAGGAAAAAAGGGCCGCAAATCGGGCTGAATCGCGACCCTGTTTTCGTCAGCTCTGCGCCAGCCACTTCAAAATCTCCCGCGGCGACGGCGGCTTGCCGTACATCAGGATGCCGATGCGGAAGACCTTCGCCGCGACCCAGATCATGAAAATCGCCGAGGCCCACAGCAGGGCGAGCGTGGCGATGATCTGCCACAGCGGCGTATTCGGATCGGCGCAGAGCCGCAGCATCATCGCGAAAGGGGTGATGGGCGGGATGAAGCTCAGCGAGACCGCCAGCACCGACGACGGATACTCCGTCAGCGCGGCCCACAGCATCATGGGCGTGATGGTCAGCAAAGTGACCGGCGCCACCATCGACTGCGCCTCTTTGAGCGTGTTAAACGCCGAACCGATCGCCGCCAGGATCGCCGCGTAGAGCAGGAAGGCGGGCAGGAAGTAGAGCGCGAAATAGAAGACCTTGTCGCCGGTGAGCAGCCCGCTCATGTTGTAGGTCCGCAAGCCGAAGTAACCGCACGTCAGCCAGACGCAGACGAGCAGAAACCCGACGCCGACAAGCCCCAGAATTTTGCCGGTCATGAGCTGCATGGGGCTGACCGCCGAGAGCAGCGTTTCGATCACGCGCGTGCTTTTTTCGTCGATGACGCTCGTCAGCAGCCCCTGCGCGATGCCGAAAGTCGCGGTCCAAAGCAAAAACATAAAGACGAAAGGCATGAGAAATCGCGGAAGCTCGCGCCCCGCGCTCTTCTCGCCGGTCCGCACGTCGATCTGGTTCAAATCGACCGGCATTTGCAACGCCGCGATCATCGCGCGGTCGATGGGCGGGTCATGCTTGGCGAAGCGCACCACAGCCAGCGCTTCGTTCACCATCGAGCGAATTTTCTTGAGTTCCTCCAGCCGCGATGCGCTGTTGGCATATTCGGCGGGCTCGCCTTTGGTGAGAGCGCCGGCGGGCACACGCAAGTGGGCATGCAGTTCGGCACGCTTCACTTTCTCCCGCCACTGCTCGGGCGTCTCCTCACTGACCACCAATTCGATCGGCCGCTTGGCGTCGGCGGCGTTGTGCGCCGCCACCTGATCCTGCAGCGCTTTCAGCACGTCGCCGCCGGATTCGTCGGTGACGGCGATCTTTCGCAGCGGCAGACTCTCGGACTGACCGGCCTTCATCAGCTTTTCCATGCCGAAGATCAGCCCGACCATCGCCAGCGGCATGATGACCGCGCCGATCAGAAACGCGCGCGTCATCACGGTTTCGAGAAACTCGTGCCGCGCGACCATCAACGTTTTGTTCATTCCGAGTACTTCGCCTTTCGCAACGCGCCTCACGCATGGACGCCGGTTCGGGCGCCGGGCAGAGCCGAGCGCCACGTCAGCATTGTCGCGTGCCAGGCGGGGGCTTGCACGACGGTTGGACAGATCGCGACATAGAAATACACGATGCGGCGGGAAGGGGGGTCAGGCCAGGCGCTTCGCGGCGGCGCGGACCTCTTCGGCCCGTGGGTGCTGGCCCATCGCCGCCAGGGCCAGTGCCTGTTGCTCCAGTGCCAGCGATTCGATCCGCTTGTTGCCGTGTTGTCGGGCCAGTTGGGCCCGTTGCTCGGCGCAGCGCAGGGCCTCGCGAAAGTGCCCGAGCCGCTGGTTCATTTCGGCCATGAGTTCATACAGCCGCGCGAGGCCGTTCCAGAAGGTGGTTTCCTGCAGCGCGTTCAAGGCCATCGCAAACTCGCTGCCGGCCTCGACGAAGCGCCGTTGCAGCGCCGCGCAATGGCCCAGATTCATGTGCGAGGTGCCGATGTTTGTGCGGTCGCCGATTTCCTGCGAGAGCGCCAGCGCCCGCCGAAAATAGCCCGAAGCCTCGGCATAGCGGCCGGCGAAGGTCAGCACGTTGCCCAGACCGTTGAACGGCCCGATCAGCGCCAGCGCCGCTCCGAAGCGCTGGTGCATGTCGATCGCCTTGCGAAAGGCGACCTCCGCCTCCGCGTGCCGCCCCAGCCGCAGCAGCACGAACCCGAGATTGTTGTGAATCTGCGCCGCCTCGCTCGGCAGCGAAAACGCCTCCGCATCGCGAGCCGCATCGGTGTAGTGCGTGAGCGCCGCGTCATACGTGCCCTGGAAATAATGCATCACACCCAGGTTCGCCTGCGCCTCGACCATCATCCGCACATCGCCGCGCTGCGAGGCGATCTCCGCCAGCCGTCGATGATGCAGCTCGGCCTCTGCGTAGCGCCCCGCCCGGGCGCAGCACACGCCCAGCAGAGCCACCGCCTCGGCGAAATCCGGCGCCGCCGCCACGACGGCACCGCTCTCGCGGATCGCGTCTTCGTAAGCCCCGCGCAGATAAGCCTGCTTCGCACCGACATAGGCCGCCTGATGCTGCGGGGCGGCGACGGGAGCTGCCGGGCCCGTGTCCGCCGAGTCCAGTTGCAACGCTTCCGCGATCTTTGCCTGTAACGCCTCTTGCAACGCACCGATCGACGCAATCGCCCCCTGCGCCTCCAGCACGCGCGGCGGCTCATCCGGCGCAGCGGCGGTGGAGTGCAGCCGCAGACGCACGATCAATTGCTCGCCGCGCGCCTCATATTCGCCGCCGATGAGTGTGCCCGCCCCATGCCGCGCCGCCGCAGCGCGGTAACGCTGCACCATCGGCGACAACGGCTGCGGCCCGGTGTCGCGCAGGCCGGCGTGGATTCGTTCGGCGTCGACGATGTAAAGCCCGTGCCGCCGTGCCAGAATGCGAGCCAGCCCGTCGACGATCGCAAAGCCGACCCAATCTTGACCGGCGTCGGTGGTCCGGTTCTCGAGCGGCAAGAGGCCGACGCCACGCGCCGGCGGCGCGCTCTGCGCCGTCGGGGGCATCCGCTGAACACCGCTCGCGTCGTCGCCTTCGCTAAAGGCCCGCGCCACCGCCTCGGCGGATGAATACCGCCGGGCCGGGTCGGCGCTTAGCAGTCGCAGAATGGTGCGCCGCATCCACTCGGGCGCGGCGTCGAGCCGATCGTCGGGCCAGCGCGGCGCTTCGTTCTGTTGTTGCAACAGGCTGACAAAAAAGCTCGAATTCTCGAACGGCGAGCGGCCTACCAGCAGCTCAAAGAGCGTCACCCCGAGGGAGTATTGATCCGCGCGCGCGTCGACCGTCGCGTCTGCCTGAAGACGCTCGGGCGCCGCGTAGTGCAGTGTGCCTTCGCTGGCTCGATAGCCCAGATCGGTGCGGCGCGGCTGCTCGCGCGAGAGGCGTGCCACGCCCAAATCGGCCACGCGCACCACCCCGTCGACGCCAAGCAGCAAGTTTCCCGGCTTGATGTCGTGGTGAACGATCTCGAGCGCGTGAATCGCCGCCAGCCCCGAGGCGATGTCGATGGCAAACTTCTGCACCTGTCGCCACGGCCAGGTCGGAGCGGCTGCTCGCGCGCCGTGCAGCGACACGCCTTCCACGAACTCCATCACGAAGTACCAGACGTCGTTCTGGCTGTCGCAATCGAGCACGCGCACGACATTGGGATGATGCACGCGATAGCCCAGTCGGGCTTCTTCGCGAATCGCGCGGGTCCACTCGGCGTTGGGGCCGCTGATCGCGCTGGTGAGCACCTTCACCACGCACGGATGGCTTAGAAACAGGTGCTCCGCCAGATAGGTCGTGCCGTGTGCGCCCTGGCCCAGCCGAGCCACCAGCCGGTACTTATCCCGCACGACCCCGGTCGGCGCCAGTCGCGGCACGCGACACGCCGCCGCGTCGCGTTCCACAGGCGTTCCGCGGCCAACCGCAACCCATCCACAAGTGCACCGCCGGATGCGAGATGTGCCGGAAGTGGGTCCTATAATTACGCCACAGCCGGGGCAGTTGGTGGAGAGGGTTGGATTGGAGTGGACGCTGGTCATCCGGAAATCCACGCTGGGCAGCTTGATTCCCAATATTTATCGGCGAGCAGAAACCCGCAAATAATGCCTTGAACTTTTCTGGGACCAATCATATTTTCTCGGACGAGCGAGGTTTTCACATTATCGGCTCGGCGCAGCTTCGGCATCTTCTCGCCGGTCGGCCATTTTGCAACGCAAAGCACTCCCGAACTGCATGCGCGAACCGGCGTAGGTTTCGCCATTGTGGCGGGTTGGGCTTTGTCGTGAGAGGTCACCCATGTTTGCATCGTTTGGCGATTGGATTCAGGGCCTCACGCAGTTCGTCTATCTCTTCATCGACATGGTTACGTCTTGAGCCGACAGAACCCTGATTTCACGACACGCATTTCACAAGTCGAGGCTCAAATGATCCAGGAAATTTCGCAGATCGACGACATCATCGTTTCCAGCCGCTAACTCGGCGAAACGACTCGTCTCCACATTGTACGCCCCAGCTTCGCGCACCGTTCGCGGCGATCGCGGAACATGCCCCTAGCGCCGGTGCTTCAGCGCCGTCTCTTCCGCCGAGCGGATCAGACCCTCCGCTTCGGCGGCGGATTCGATTTCGCGCAACTGTCGAATCAACGGCGTGGTGTGGAACATCAGTGCGAGGCGCGCCAGCACCGTGAGGTGTTGCCGCTCTTCCGCACAGCACACGAGCACGAACAGATCGGTTAATTCGCCATCCGGCGCCGAAAACGGCACACCCGCAATGACGCGGGCAAAACACACGAACGGCTCAGCAAACGCGTAGGGCATGGGCCGTCGCGGGTGCGGGAGCGCGATGCCGCCGGGCAGCGCCGTTGAGCACATCTGCTCGCGCTCGCGCAAGGCTTCGAACAGGCCCTTGGGGTCGTAGAGAAGCTCCGTCTTTTCCGCCAGCGCCACGAGCTCGCGCAGCACCGACTCCGGCGACCGCGCCGCCAGATTGGGCTCGACGCCGCCGGCGTGCAGCAGTCGCCCTACGATGATCCCCTCATCCCCGCCGGACATCGCCCGTTCCATCTCGCGGATATGCCGCTCGTCGAGGTTGGGCAGCTCGCGTTGCGCCCATTCGAGCGTCGCCGCCCCGTTGAATCGCCACTCGCCGCCGACCTTCATCGCCGGAATCTGCCCGCGCTCGGCCCAGCGTTCGAGCTCGCGCGCATCCATGCCGAGGTAGCGGGCGAGGTCGGCGAGTGTGAAATTGCGATGGGGCATGATGAGACTCCGGAGTTTATGCCACTGATCAAATCAGAATCTCGAGCCCGAAGAACCCGATCATCAACAGGCTGGCATGGCTGTTGCGTGCCGTTGGCGTTGGGGTAAACGTAACCGTTGCGTCGAATCCTCCAACGCGATTTATGCGATCCCATGTGTAGGTCGGGGCGGGAAATCCGCCCCTCGTCCCGCCGCCCTGAAAGTAAAGGTACGCGTCTTCGGCCGAGGGCGCATCCGCCACAAGTCGGAATCGCAGCGGCTCGTCCGGCGCGGCCGCGATCGCGAATCCGTGGAGTGTGATATCCCGAATAATCGGCTTGGAACGGTTGTTCGGGTCGGGGTAGCCGACGCATTGCTGAGGGTTGCCCATTCGCCGCAGCAGCACGAGCGGCGCATTCAGGTCGATGCGCGAAGCGAGCGACTGCCACCGGAGCGGGACATTGCGTTCCGCCTTTTGTTTCAGTGCTTTGGCGACGTGCGCCGCGCCATTCGGCACAAACGACACGACCGTCACATGCGGCGTTGGAAAGGCGACGGAAACCTGCATCGAGCGGGCATCGTTCTGCTGCCCCGGAGGCGCTGTTGCTTCTGCGAATAGCTCGACCTTCGAATGAAATACTTCGACGCCGTCGCTATTTGCCGTAACGACTTCTCCGTTGATTCCCCGTCCACTCGCGACATCGTTGCGCAAGGCCTCGTTCGAATCGGCGGTGACCCAAATCGCCAAGTATTCGCATTGACCAATGCCAGGCGCGATGGGGCGTTTGAAGTCGGCACCAGCGAGCACTCGCTTTTGAGGACGTAGCATCACGATCCGCTGAAACACCACGCGGTCGAGATCGGCCGTACCCCTGCTCGTAACCAGATCGCGGTCGAATGAAGTCACTTGGGGCTTCTTCGCGTCTACCCTGCCCAACCATCCCTCAAACTCCGTCCTCAGCGGCGCGCCCTCGGCCAGAAGCGTGGCGGCGTCGAGCACCAGGATGGACTCGATCGACTCGGGCATGGCGGCGATCAGCGCCGCATTTGACGGAGTGTCGGCGGCGGCAGCGGCAACCGCGATCCCGACCAATAGAGTACTCCACACCTGTCGATGAACGCGAACGGCCATTGGAATTCTCCTCAGTTCGTTGCCTACAGCGCGATCGGCGACCGCGCCCCGTTCTTGCGATGCGCGAGTGTAACTCGCGTTGTCAGAGTTATTGCCGTTGCGTGAAGTAATGAATTCTTTTTAGCGAACGTCTTGCGACGGCAGCGCACCTTTCGAGGCGGCCGGATGGTGCGCCGGGCTGCGGGGGGCGAATGGGTGGTTCGAGATTTCGTCGGAGCGGCACGGCACCCTACATTGCGCGCATCGCTCGTTCGCCATCAACCAAGCCGCGCCGAAATCCACGCACCGACAGCACCGATCGCTGCCGAGTAGCCCACCAGCACCAACGTGGGAAGCAGGTCGCGTCCGAACTCGGGGAACTCGCCGCTGGAAATGAAAGACCCTAAGCAAAGCGTTAGCGGGCCGAGCTCGCACGCGCCCGCCGCGAGCGAGATCGGGTTCCTGCCGCACTTCCCGGCGACCAAACCGGCAAAGAACGGTGCGAGCGTCAGCGATAGCGCGCCGACGGCGCGGGGAAGTGCCGGCGCCAGCGTCAGGCCGTACGGGATGATCCCGATCAACAGGCCCGTCACCCATGCGCCGGCGTTAAACGCAGGTGCAGCGGAAGGTGCGGTTGATTCAGAGTCGGCCTCGATCATGTTTGCCCCCGCCGCCGGGAGAATCTTCAAACCGCGAACAAGTCCGCCACCCGGCACCGAAACTTCGGCAGCACCTCAGCGTCGCTGACCATTTGTCTCGCGTTCAGGACGGTCGGTTCCTTATCCGCGCGCACAATGCAGAGAGAGCGGCGTTTAGCGTCGACGATCCAGACGCGATCGACCCCCATCTGCAGGTATTCGCTACTTTTCTCCAGCATGTATGGCCAAGATTGGCCGATGCCGACGACCTCAACGACCAGGTTCGGCGGCACATCCGAAAAGCCGAGGGTTTCGGCGCCGCGCGGAAGGCGTTCGAACGAGTAGTAAGCGACGTCGGCGCCGCGGACGGTGTCGGGGTCGGTCTTCGTGATCAGGCCGAGTTCGGCGGTGTAAACGCGACCCGTCTTGTTGCGCTTAGCCCAGTCGCCCAAGAGCATCGTGATCGTTGTCGTAATCCCGCTATGCCCCATTCCGCCCGGCGACATCGGGATCACCTCACCCCGTACGAGTTCGCATGGACCGAGATTGGCCGCGACTCGCTCGAACCGCGACGCGGTCATGCGACGTTTCTTTTGCGCAGGTGCGGCGGCCATGATTCGATTGTAAGCGGTAGTCTCGGAACACGGAGAGGCAGCGCGCGGAGTACTGCGGCCTGCCCTGCCCCGAATCACCGCGATCACGATTTGTCGGTCGGCGGGCCGCCGGCCTCTACAGATTTCGATCCGCGACGATCGCTAAAAGTTCCGCAACTTCACCGTGCAGTTCCCCTGCGCCGTCAGCGTGCGTCCGCTCATGTAGTCTTCGAACGCAACGCGGACTGTCAGTTCATTGTTGGCGGGCGGGCCGTTTTGCCAGGGGCATTTGATGGCGAAGTGGTCGGTCATCAGCGCGCTGATCCACATTTCGCCCAGTTTTTCCGGGCCGATCTGGTAGCGGCCGATGACGCGCGGTCCCGAAAGGTCGATCAGTTCGATCTTGACCGTCGCGGGCGTTTTTACCGGGTCGCCGAAGCGGTCCAGCGGCTTGATGTAGACGGTCACGCCGTCGTCGCCGGGCGCTTCGTCGAAGTTGGAGCCGCCGGTGAGCGGGTCAAAGACCAGCTCGGTGGGGGCGTAGAGCATGGCCGCGTCGATCGGGGCTTCGCGGCCGGCGGCGCCGGCGAGCGAGCCGGAGGGGGCGGCACCCGCGGCGGTGCCGCCGCTCTGAAATCGGCGGATGTATTGCGAAGCGCGTTCGCGATCGCTGAGACGGCGGGTCTCGCAATCGCGAACGCGCTCTTCGAGTTCGATGATCCGCTTCTCGTAATCCGCGATCATGCCGGCGTTGTCGCACCCGGGCGCGAGGCACAGCAGAGCCGTCATCGCGAAGGTGCGGGCCGCGAATCTGCGACTCGCGAATTTGCAAGCCGCAAACGCACGAATGGACCGGCCGATCATCGGGTTGAGAGCGATCAGTGTTACACCTGTTCTGGCTCGACGCGCCGGACCTCCGGCAACTTCTCCAGGAGTTTATCCGCCAAACCGTAGGAGATCGACTGCTCCGCATCCATCCAGTTGTTGCGGTCGCAATCGCGCGTGATGGTGTCGTAGTCCTTGCCGGTGTGCTTGGCGAGCACGCGATAGAGCTGCTGCTGCGTGCGCATCATTTCGTCCAGCTCGATCTTCAGATCGGTGGCCGGCCCGCGGGCGCCGCCCAGGGGCTGGTGGATCATGATGCGGCTGTGCGGCAAAACATAGCGCTTGCCCTTGGCGCCGGCGGCGGTCAGGACGGCCGCCATGCTGGCTGCGGCGCCGATGACATAGGTCGCGACGTCGCAGGGGATGAACTGCATCGTGTCATAGATGCCCATGCCGCTGTAGACCGACCCGCCGGGCGAGTTGATGTACATGTGGATGTCAGCGTTGCGATCCTCGTTGGCGAGGAAGAGCAACTGGGCGACGATGACGTTGGAAAGATCGCTGGTGACCTCGTCGCCGAGAAAGATGATGCGATCTTTCAGCAGGCGCGAGTAGATGTCGTAGGCGCGTTCGGCGCGACCCTCGCGCTCGACCACGATCGGGATCAGTTGATTTCGGCTCATATGTTGGCGTTTCCGTCCTTAGAGGCTCTTCTTCTTCTCGACCTTCGACTCTTCGAGGATTTCGTCGATCAGGCCGTATTCGAGCGCTTCCCTGGCGTCCATGTAGCGGTCGCGCTCGATGTCCTTCTCGATCTGGTCGGGAGTCTTGTTGGTGCTCTTGGCCATGACCTCGACCAGCGTCCGCTTGACCTTCAGGATCTCGTTGGCCTGAATCCGCATGTCGGACGCCTGACCGCTCACATAGCCCCAAGGCTGATGGATCATCATCTTGGCGTGCGGCAGGGCAAAGCGCTTGCCCTTGGTGCCGGCGGCCAGGATCAACGCCGCACCGCTCGCGGCCGACCCGACACAATAGGTAGCGATGTCGCACTTGAGAAAGCGCATCGTGTCGTAGATCGCCAGCGTGTCGTCGATGTGACCGCCGGGGCAGTTGATGTAGAGGTGGATATCCGCCTCGCGCTTGATCGACTGCAGGTAGAGCATGCTCTTGATCACGTGCGAGCAGACTGTGCTGCCGTTGATCGTGATCCCTGGATCGAGCGGAAGGTCCAGAAAAATGATTCGGTTATCGAGCAGAAGCTCGTTCAGACCCATCTGACGAAACTGCTGCATTCCGCCCTGCACACGCGGGCGAAGCATCTCGTGGCCAATTTCCATGGCGTCTCCTTAGGCGGCTAACCGCGTTCCTATCTTATCGGGCTGGGGGGCGTTCGGCTTTTCTTCAATTTTGAGGTGCGATAACTGGCGGCGGCAGGGGGGCTTGTCGGCGGGCGAATTCGGCCGAGGCAGAGGCGGCTCCGTGGGGCGGTCCGCTACGCCGAAAAGTCGATTTCGAGCTCGAAGACGCCCTTCTGCAGCCTGCTCGTGACGGCGCACCCGCCCTTGTGGAGCACGCGGAGCATGCCGTGGTTTTCCTGCAGGACCTCGGCCGTGAAGCCGCGGAAGCCGCATTCGCGGGCGCGGTCGATCAGGGTCTGATAGAGCTGCGTGCCCAGCCCGGTGTTCTGCCAGGCGTCGCGGATCAGAAAGGCGATCTCGGCCCGGTCGCGCCGCGCCCCGCTCAGGCGGTTGTAGCGGGCGACGGCGACGATCGGGGCCTCCGCGGTGCGGCCGGTGCAGGCGACGATCACGAAATCGTTCGTGTAGTCCATCCGCAGGAACTCTTGCAGCTTCTCATGCGGCAGCGCCCGCAGCGGCTCAAAAAAGCGGCGGAAGATCGTCTGCTCGGAGAGTGTGTAGAAATTGTCGCGCAGCAGTGGCTCGTCGCTCAGACGTGCCGGCCGGATGAAGACCTCGCGACCGTCGCGGAGCTTTGTCAGTCGCTCGACATGCGCGGGATAGGCGGGGGTCGTGATGGGCGGCTCGATCTGGTCGACGTAGATCAGCCGCCGCGCCTTGGCTTCGCCGATGAGCCACGGGCGGAATTTCGGATGGGCGATCTGGGCCAGGGCCATGGCGCGCTCGCGGATCGATTTGCCGTGCAGATAGGCCGTGCCATATTCCGTTACGACGTAATGCACATCGGCCCGCGTGGTGACGACGCCGGCGCCGGGCTTGAGTTCGGGCACGATGCGTGAGATCGAGCCGTCGCTGGTGGTGGAAGGCAGCGCGATGATCGGCTTTCCCCCGCGGGCGCGGGCGGCGCCGCGGACGAAGTCGAGTTGTCCGCCGAAGCCGCTGTAGAAGCGCTGCCCGAGCGACTCGGCGCAGACCTGTCCGGTGAGGTCGACTTCGAGGGCCGAGTTGATCGCGCAGAGATTGTCGTTCTGCGCGATGACGAACGGGTCGTTCACATACTCCGTCGGGCGAAATTCGCACATCGGGTTGCCGTCGATGAACTCGTAGAGCTTGCGTGTGCCGAAGGCGAAAGTGGCGACGATCTTGCCGCGATGCAGCGTCTTGCGGGCGTTGGTGACGACGCCGCGCTCGATCAGCGGCAACAGTCCGTCGGAAAACATTTCGGTGTAGATGCCCAGGTCGCGGCGATCGCCGAGCGAGGCGAGCACGGCGTCGGGGATTCCGCCGATTCCGAGTTGCAACGTTGCGCCATCGTCCACCAGGCTGGCGACGTGCTGTCCGATCTGTCGCGAGATCTCATCGGGCGGGCCGTGATCCACCTCGTGCAGCGGGGTCGAAACGGGGATCAGCGCCGCGATATCGCGCGTAGGGACGAAGCAATCTCCCATCGAACGCGGCATCTGCGAATTCACTTCGGCGATGACGCACGAGGCGCTTTCGACGGCGGCCTTCACGATGTTGGTCTCGGTCCCGAAGCTGCAAAGGCCGTGCTCATCGGGCGGGGAGACCTGGATCAGCGCGAAATCCAGCTTCATGCGGCCGGAACGAAAGAGGGCGGGGATTTGCGACAGGTGCATGGGCGTGTAATCGCCCAGCCCGGCCTGCACCGCCTGGCGTGTATTGGCCCCGATAAAGAATGTGTTCATGCGAAAGCGCCGCGCCAGTTCCGGGCGCGTGTAGGCCGCTTCGCCGAAGGTCATCATGTGCACGATCTGGATGTCCTCCAGATCGTCGCGAGCCAGGAGCGCCGCGAGCAGAGCGTGCGGCACGGCGGCGTTCGCCGAAATGAATACCCGCGAACCATTGCGGACGCGCCGCACGGCTTGTGGGGCGGTTTCGATCTTCGATTGCAGTGGAGATTTCCAGTCAAACATGCTCGTGAGATTCTAAGGCGATTCGCGGGCCGACGGGGCGGGCCGATCGCGAGCCATCTTGGACAGCTTCGCACGGCGCGGTTTGCCAAATTCACCATGAGTTTCGCAGACTGCCTTGGGTGAGTTGCGCTTCCGCGGATTGTCCCAATCGGGACGCTGGAGCAACGCCCGGGAAAAAGCACGACAGGTGGATCATGGTTGACGATCGCCGCGAATTGCAGGACGCGCCGGACGCCGAGGCCACGGAGATCTCGGATTGTGAATCGACGAGTTGCGCTGTCGCCGAGCATCCGTGTGATGCTGCGCCGCCGGCCGATTCTCCAGCCGAGAGTCGATTCGAGGGCTGCGCCGACGATGAGTACATCCCGCCGCGCGACGCGAACTGTGCGCCGGACGCCGGCGTCGAGCCGACCGCGGCGGTTGAGCCGGCGGAAGTCGTGAATTCGGCCTGCGCGTCCGATAGCGAGCCGATCTGCGCCGACGGCGTTGCGACCCCCGTCGACATGAGTCAGACGCCGGATGCTGTCTGCGATGCTGCCGGGCCGTGTTCGGACGCCGGCGATTGCTGCGATGGTGCATGTGACGCACCGGCGCAGAGCACCATGAGCTTCTCGACCGGCGAAGACCTCGACGAAGTGGCCGTCGTGGCGCGCTCGACGGATTCGCCCACGGACTGCGGCGCCGAGTCGTGTGGGGGCGAGATCGTTGCCGCCGGTCAATGCGACGAGCCCGCCGCGACCCCGCAGTGCGAGGTTGTTGAGATTACCGATTCGTCTGATTGCGGCGGTTGCGACTCGGGTTGCAGCGGCCAGTGCGCCCGGGAAGCGGTGCAAGACCAGCAGGTCGAAGCCTGCGCACGCGAATCCGACTCGACGCCGACGCCGTGCGAGACCGCGGCATCCTGCGGGGAGTGTGAAGCGACCCCCGTTCGGGAGAAATGCTCGACGCCGCAGCCGGCATGTGAAGGAAGCAAGTCGGGAGCGGCGTCGCGCAATCGCTGCGAAATCGACGAGACGCGCTTCGTGATGGACGAGCCGCGTCGTCGGCTTGATCCGCCTTCCGTCGCCCCGCGAAATGATGCGGCGCCGACCAGCGGCCTCAAGCGCTACTTCCGCCCTGCGCCCGCTCCGGCAGCGTCGGCCTTCCAGCCCGAGCCGCGGGCCGCTGCGCCGAAGCCCGAGCCGAAGCGCACTCCCGCGCGACGCGTCGATCCCGATATGGATGCGGCTCTCGATCTCGGCCTCGAAGCCGGCAGTCCCCCGCCGCGGGCCACGCCCGAGCCGGCGCGACCCGCCAAGGTTGAGTCCGCCGCCGAGGGCAAGAAAACGAACAAGCTGATCGACGGCCTCTTCGGCGTATTGCGCAAGGGCAAAAAGCCGAAGGGCGGTTGATCAGCTGTCGCGAACGAGGGAAGGATCGCCGCCGGCGCTGGTCCGGCGGCGGAAGGGGGGAGACTAGCCGGGAATCGCCGCCTTGGCCGGCTGCGATGAAGGCGACGCGGCCGGTTCGCTCTTGGCAGCGGCCGCCTCTTCCAGCGCGCCTTCGGGCATGACGATGGCGTCGTACATGCGCTCCGGCTTGCAGTACTTCGCAAAGGTCGACTGCACCTGATCGCGCGTGACGGCGTCGATCAGCGCCTGCGGGTTCTCATAGCGCTTCAGGTCGACGCCATAGCGCGTCGAGTCTTCCAGCAGCGTCCACCAGAAGCGCGGCTCCTTGTAGGTCGTGTCGATGCGGTTGAGCAGTTGCTTCTTGGCGACCGCAAGCTCCTCGTCGCTCGGCCCCTTGGCCGCGAACTCGGCGAACATCTTCTCAAGCTCTTTCACCACATCTTCGGCCCGCTCCGGCGCACAGGGCGAGCTGCAGGCAAACTTGCTGAAATCTTCGAAGTCATAGCGGCGATCGGCGCTGGCGCTGATCGAATAGACCCAGGCCTTTTCCTCGCGCAGATTCTTGATCACCCGCGTCGTCATCACGTTGGCCGCCAGATTGAGCGCCAAATGTTCGTCGCTGGCGTCGCCAGGCGCGGTCATGAAGCCCGCTGTCGCGACCGCCTTCTTCTGCGCCATCGCCACGGTCAGCCGCTCGCGCAGCGGCCCGGCGGCCCGCTTCAGCTTTCGCAGCGCCGCCAGCGCCGGATTGCTCCGCGGCCGATCGGGCAAACTGCCGATATAGCGCTGCGCCAATTCCAGGGCGCGCTCGACCGGGATCTCGCCCACGACCGTCATCTCGATCGGCGAACTCGCGCACATGCGCTCAAACCACGCCTGACCACGCTCGATCGAGGCTTTCTCGATTCGAACCGTGTCGGCGATATCAAAACGCGGGTCATTACCGGTGGTCAGGCGCGCGATCGCGCGGCCGATGTGAAACTCGGGGAAGCTCTGCATGAGCTGCATCTGCTGCAACCGGCCGGCCTTCCAGGTGTCGAACGCGCTCTGTTCGATCTTGCCTTCGCTGATGAGTGCGTGGGCCAGCTCAAAGGCCAGCTCCAGATTCGCCGGCGAGCCGAGAATCCGCACGCTTAGCTTGTCCGATCCGCCGGCCCCGGTCACGCGGATGTTCTTGCCCGTCATACGGTCGGCGATCTCGGTCGACGTGTGTCGCCGCGTCGCCGGCTGCGAGAGCGCCAGCCCCGCGACCTCGGTCGTGCCCAGCGTCTCGCCCGACTCTTCGATCGTGCCGCCGGCGAAGTTGATGCTGATCAGCACATCGTCTTTTTTGTAGTCCATGAAGCGATGGTGGAATCGCACGCCGTTGCTGAGCCATGCATGCGTGATGCCCAGCTTCTCGTCGAAGTTGCGCTCCGCGACCTCTGCGGGCTTCAGCTCCGCCGTCACAAACGCCGCCGCCGTGCGCGCCTTGGTCGGCGCGGAGGGCTTGCGGGCCAGAGCGGCTCGCAGGGCGGCGAGCAGCGCATCGTCGGTCGGAACATTCTTCGCGCTCGGGTCGATCTTCAGAGTGAGCGTCACATCATCCGCCGCGAAGAGCATGCGCGCCCGCTCGAGCACCTCGCTGGGCTTGATCTCCTTCACCAGCTCGCGGGCGATGTCTTCCAGCTGCTTGGCGCTCATGACCGGTTCGCCGCTCGAGGCGCTGCCCGCCATGCGCATCAGAAACGCGCGGGCGTTGGTGGTCGATTCGGTCTGCGTGGAGCGCTCGAAGTCGGCTAGCATGTCATCGACGGCGAGCTGATACTCGCTGTCTTCCACGCCGAACTCGCGCACGCGCAACAGCCCCTCCACCACTTGTTCGAGCGACTTCTCCCACTTCGTCGGCTCGCAGGTCGAGCTGGCCGACGCCAGATAGGCATCGCGGAAAAAGTCCGCGACGCTGACGCCCGCCGTCTGATAGGCCGCGTCGCCGCTGCGGACCAGATCGCCGAAGCGCTTGTTGATGATGCGCTGCGCCAGCGACTCGACGAGTTCGGTGCGATATTGCGCTCGCGTGGTCGTCGGCGGACGAGCCGGCAGGACGCGCGAGATCGAGATCGAGCAATACTTGTATTCCGGATCGCTCAGCACAAACGCCCGCTGCCCCTTCAGCTCCTTCGCCCCGCCGCGCAGCGACTCGGGCCGTGCGCCCTCGTTCTTCGCCGAGCCGAAGTACTTCTCGACCAGCGGCAGAAACGGCTCGGGCGCCGCGTCGCCGACCATGATCAGCGTCATCTTGTCGGGCCGATACCACGACTTGTAGTAATCGACGAACGCCTGGCGCGGCGCGGTCTTGATGATCTCTTCCGTGCCGATCGGCAGGCGCGATACGAAGCGGGCATCGCCGAAGACCTGCGCCCACTCGCGCTCCTGCAGGCGGCTGGCCACGTTTTCGCGAGCCCGCTTTTCCGACAGGATGATGCCGCGTTCTTTCTCAATCTCCTCCGCGACAAAGCTCGTGCGGAACGCAAAATCGCTCAGCACCACCAGCGCCCGATCAACCTCCTCGGCCTTCGCATCGGGCAGGAAGAGCATGTAGCGCGTGGCGTCGAAGCCGGTCGAGGCGTTCAGGTCCGCCCCAAACTCCATGCCGATGCTCTCGAAGTAGGGCACCAGCGTCCCGGGCGGATAGTGCTCGCTGCCGTTAAAGCACATGTGCTCGATGAAGTGCGCCAGGCCGCGCTGGGCATCGGTCTCGTTCAGCGAGCCGGTGTCGATGTTGAGCAGCAGCGCCATCTTGCCCGGCGGGTTGTTGTGCTGTCGATACATCCAGCCCATGCCGTTGGAGAGCTTGCCGGTGCGGACGGCGGGGTCGGTCGGCAGCGCGTCGGCGGGCGGCGCTGCCAGCGCGGCGGCAGTACAAACAGTGGAGACGCTGAGCGCGGCCAAGCGGCCGAGCCGTCGATGAAAACGCATGAACGGTCCTCTGGGGTTTGAGCGGTCGGAGCATTCCGTTCGCGGATCGGCTCGTTCCTCGATCCGCGAAGCCAAAAGCATGATATCGCCGCGGTTTGGCCGGCGCGCGCCCTGCGGGCGAGGGCGAGCCGGAGCGGGGCGGGGGCCCTGGCTCGTCGCGCGACGGAGTGGGTCGGTGAGAGAGGGGAGAAAAATGCGGACTGTGTAGGCGAGGGCCTTACTTCAGCCGCTCCGTGTAGCGGCCTTTGAACTTCTCAATGGGGTATTTGGTCGCGTTCTTCTCGATCTTCCGCTTTACAGCATCCGACAAATCGAGCTGCAACGCGTTGCAAAGCGAGAGCAGGTAGCACGCGACATCAGCGATCTCCTCGCCGATCGCCTCGCGCCGCGCGGGGTCGGCCGCCAGAGTCGGCAGTTCGTCGCTCCGAACCCACTGAAAGTGTTCCATCAACTCGGCCGCCTCGATTGCGACCGACATCGCCAGGTTCTTGGGGTCGTGGTAGCTCTGCCATTCGCGCTCCGCGACGAAGCGCGCCAGCCACGCCCGCATCTCCGCGAGCGTCGTCGATTGATCGGCCATGGGGGACACCTCGCTGCGAAAGATAGCGGCGACGGGCGAGGTGTTCAGCATGTAGCGGCGGTGCCGCGTTCGCCTATCCCCAAACGACCAACCCTTGGTCATACCGGTCGACCAGGTCGCTATGGCTCGGCAACACACGCACCGCAAAGCCGTGCTGCCCGCTGCCATAGCAGGGGATCGCACCGCTGAATCGCTGTGAGCCGTCGTCGGCCCCGCCGGCGTGCTGCAGCGCGACCGAGCGACCGCTGACGAATTCGCCCGAGGCGTCGATCGGTCCGTAGTAAACCTCGACCGCCACCGAATCAGGCGCGATCGGCCCGAGCGCCACACGGGCCTCCACCGTCAGCTTGTCGCCGACGCGCAAGACGCCTCCGTTGGCCGCGCGAACATCCAGCACGCGCACGTTGCCCCATCCCGCGCGAATGTCGTCCTTCCACCGCGCCAGGCGACAAGCGCTGCCAAACTCCGCTGCCGACATTCGCTGCGTCCGCTGAATCGACGGCAGGTACAGACGCTCGGCGTATTCACGCAGCATGCGGTTCGTGCTGTAAATCGGCGACAGCGTCCGCATCGACTCCTTCACCCGCGTCAGCCACTTGCGCGGCAGATCGTCCTCGGTCCGGCGATAGAAGAGCGGGATGATCTCGCGCTCCAGCAGGTTGAAGAGCGATTCGCTTTCGATGTGGTCCTGATACTCGGCGTCGTCATACGAGCGCCCGTCGCCGATCGCCCAACCGTTGCGGCCGTTGTAGGCCTCGGGCCACCAGCCGTCGAGCGTGCTGACATTCAGCGCGCCGTTGGCGATCACCTTCATGCCGCTCGTGCCGCTGGCTTCGTGCAGCCGCAGCGGATTGTTCAGCCAAAGGTCGACGCCCTGCACCATCTGCCGGGCCATCGCCATGTCGTAGTTTTCGAGGAACACGATCCGACGCCGAAACTCGGGCCGCGCCGCGGCGGCGGCGACCTGCTTGATCAGCTCCTTGCCGGCCCGGTCGGCGGGGTGCGACTTGCCGGCGAAAATGAACTGCACCGGCTGGCGCGTGTTGCTCAATAGCTCGCGCAGTCGATCCAGATTCTTAAACAGCAGCGTCGCCCGCTTGTATTTCGCAAAGCGTCGCGCAAAGCCGATCGTCAGCGCCTCGGGGTCGAGAACCTCCTCGGCCGCCTTCACCTCCGCCGGCGGCGATCCGCGACCCTTCAGTTGATCGCGCAATCGCCGACGCACTTCGGCGATCAGCCGCTCGCGCTGCCGCACATGCACGCGCCACAGCTCGGCGTCGGGCATTTCGAGTATGCGGTCCCACATCGGGTCTTCTTCGTGCATCTCGGCCCAGTTCGGCCCCAGATATTGCTCCAGCAGCTCGTTCATCGCCGCGCTGGTCCAGCTGCGCGTATGAATGCCGTTGGTGATGTGCGTAATCGGCACTTCCTCGCGCGGCAGCCCCGGCCAATAGCTCTGCCACATGCCGCGCGCCACTTCGCCGTGCAGCGCGCTGACGCCGTTGCTGCGAAACGCCGCCCGCAGCGCGAGAATCGGCATGCAATAGGCGCTGTTCGGGTCGCCGACGTACTCGCGCCCGATCGCCAGGAATTCTTCCTGCGTCAGCCCCAGCTCCGAAGCCAGCCAGCCCAGGTGCTCCGCGACAAGCTGCGGGCTGAAGCGGTCGATACCCGCCGGCACCGGCGTGTGCGTCGTGAAAATGTGGCCCGCCACCGCCGCCTCGCGCGCCTCGCGATAGGTCAGCGAACGCGACTTCATGATGTGACGAATGCGCTCCAGCGCCAGAAACGCGGCGTGCCCCTCGTTCATGTGGCAGATCGTCGGCTCCAGCCCCAGCGCCACCAGCGCCCGCAGGCCCCCCACGCCCAGCAGAATCTCCTGGCGAATGCGGACCCGCTCATCGCCGCCGTAAAGCCGCGACGTAATGCCGCGCAGCTCCGACGGATTCTCCGGGATGTCGGTGTCGAGCAAGTAGAGATTGACGCGCCCGACCGCCACCTTCCAGATGTGCGCCCGCAGCACCTGCGAACCGAGCTGAACGCTGATCGCCAGTGCTGCGCCGTCCGCCGAGCGACAGAGCGTCGCCGGCCAGTTGTGAAAGTCGTGCGCCGGATATTCTTCGAGCTGCCAGCCGTCTTCGGTCAGTTGCTGCTTGAAGTAGCCCTGCCGATAAGCCAGCCCCACCGCGACCAGCGGAATACCCAGGTCCGACGCCGACTTCAGATGGTCGCCCGCCAGCACGCCCAGGCCGCCCGAATAGACCGGGATCGACTCATGCAGCCCAAACTCGGCCGAAAAGTACGCGATCGCGACCGGCGTCTGCTGGGGGTGCTTTTCGTCAAACCACTTGCGGCCGTTCATGTAGACGTAGAACGAGTCCATCACCCGGCAAAGCTGGGCGATGTAGGCGTCGTCCGTCGCGGCCTGTTCGAGCTTTTTCTGGTCGATTCGCCCCAGCAGTTGGATCGGGTTGTGCTTCACCTGCTCCCACAGCTCGACATCGAGCCGGCGAAACAGGTCGGTCGCCGGGCCGTTCCAGCACCACCAAACGTTATATGCCAGCGTGCGCAACGGCTCGAGCGCGTCCGGCAACGCCGGAACGATCACGAACGGACGCACGAAACTCTTCATCGTGTTCGGATTGGGCAGGATCATGTCGCTCCTGTCGCGGACTCTTAGTGCATGCGAAATTCGCCCCGCTGCTCGCGGCGCGCGGCGATACTCTAATCGCCATTATCGGCGATATCGGCGTCCGGGCTATCGCCAACGTCCCCATAATCGATCTTTCCCCGCAGTCTTCGCTGTCGCCTGAAACGGTTATCGCTACCGAGTCATCGAAAGCACAGTGATCGCAAGCGGTTTCGACGTTCGAAGCCGCCCCGGATCGCCTGCTTCACAGGATTCTGAAATGCTCGCAACCTTGCGACCCGCCGCCGAACGCGGCCATTTCGATCATGGCTGGCTCGATACGTATCACACGTTTTCGTTCGCCGACTATGTCGACCCAAAGTGGATGGGCTTTCGCTCGCTGCGCGTGATCAACGACGACATCATCGCGCCGCGGGGCGCCTTCGGCATGCACCCGCATCGCGACATGGAGATCATCAGCTACATCGTCAGCGGCGCAATCCGTCACACCGACAGCCTCGGCCATGAACGCGTGCTCCGCGCCGGCGGCTTTCAGGCCATCACCGCCGGATCGGGCATCCTGCATGGCGAAGCGAACGGGTCGGAAAGCGAGCCGATGCGGCTGATCCAGATTTGGATCCGCCCCGACGCGCGCGGTTTGAAGCCGGGCTACGCCGAGATCGAGCCGGTGGCCGATCTTGCGCGAAATGAATGGCGCATCGTCGCCGGTCCGGTGGGCCGCGCCCCGCAGGGTGCGCTCGCGATCCATCAGGACGCCTGGCTGCGCCACGCCCACCTCAGCCGCGGTGCGACCCTCAGCCACGAAATCGCCCCGACGCGGGCCGCATGGCTGCAAGTGGTCGATGGCAGCGTCCGCGTCGGCGAGCGCGTGCTGAGTCGCGGCGACGGACTGGCCGTTGAATCGGCCGGGCCGCTCGCGATCATCGGCGTCGAAGAGGCCGATCTGCTGCTGTTTGATCTGGCCTAGTCGCCTCGAAGCATACGAGCTCAGCGCCCTCGCCCTTGGGGCGAGGGCCCCAATCCAAAACGCCATAATCCCAAAGGGCAACGCGATGGCCGGCAAACCCCAACACCTCTGCACCGACCCCGACGAACTCCGTCGCATCGGCGTGCTGCCCGTCACCTTTGCCGCCGCCTACGCCGCCGGCACCGCCGCCTGGGAGATTGGTTCGCCGCAGCCGATCATTCTCGAACTGGCGGAGCGCGGCGCATTCATCGGACGCGTGCTCGACATCGGCTGCGGCACCGGCGAAAACGCGCTTGAACTCGCGCGGCGCGGCGTCGACATCACCGCCATCGATTGCGTCGAACAGGCGATCAACGAGGCCCGCGCCAAAGCCCGCGAACGTGGCTTACGAGTCGACTTTCAAATTGGCGATGCCCTGCGGCTCGATCGTCTCAACTCAACCTTCGATACCATCCTCGACTCCGCGACCTATCACGTCTTCTCCGACGCAGACCGCCTTGCCTACGTCCGCGGCGTGGCCTCGCGGCTACGCTTCGGCGGCATGTTGCACCTGATCGTCTTTAGCGAGGCCGAAACCCGCCCCGGCGGACCGCGGCGCGTCAGTCGTGCCGAGCTGGAGGCCGCCTTTGGCGCCGGCTGGCGGATTCGCGCCGTCGAGCCGACCCGCTATATGGTGCGCATGTTCGACGACGGGGCGCGCGCCTGGGCCGCAACGATCGAGCGTGTTTAGCATCCAACGCTCAGGCCGCACCGATTCTCTTCCCTTAGAAAGGACCATCGCTCCCATGGCTGATACTCCCAAGATCCTCGCCTTCTCCGGCAGTCTGCGCGGCGGCTCGTGGAACAAAAAGCTCGTGCGCGTCGCCGCTGCGGCGGCCCGCGACGCCGGTGCGAGCGTGACGGAGTTCGACCTGCGCGAGTTGAACCTGCCGCTGTACGACGAGGACCTCGAAGCCCGCGACGGCCTGCCCGAAGGCGCGAAGCGGCTGAAGAGCCTGATGTCGAGCCACCACGGCTTGCTCATTGCCTCCCCTGAGTACAACAGCTCAATCAGCGCGGCGCTCAAGAACGCGATCGACTGGGCCAGTCGCCCCGTCGCGGGTCAGCCGCCGCTGGAGGCGTTCAACGACAAAGTGGCCGTGCTGATGTCCACCTCGCCCGGCGCGCTGGGCGGTCTCCGCGGCCTCGTGCACCTGCGCGCGATTCTCGGCAACATCAACGTGACCGTCCTGCCTCAGCAGTTCGCGCTCTCCAAATCCCACGAAGCCTTCGACGCCAATGGCGACCTCAAAGACGCCAAAACCCGCGACATCGTGCGCGGCCTCGGCGACCAGCTCGTAAAGACGCTGCGCAAATTGCTGGCCTAATCAAAGCAGCAGCCTGCTACGGATGCCCGGTGCATTGCCGGGCATCCGCCGGATACTCCTCGCCGGCCGCGATTCCGCATTCCCCGCCGCTTCTTTCGATACCAAGCTCTTCGCAAAAAAAAGACACGGACAAGCGGCGTGCCGCTTGTCCGTGCCAACCATGATCGTGTTGCGCGTCGGCCGTGGCTTACTGCGTCAGGAGCGCCACGAAGCCGGCGATATCACCGACGGAGATGACGCCGTCCTGATTGACGTCGGAGGCCATCATCTGGCAGCCGGGATACTGAACCGCGTACGCCAGCGGATCAGTCAGCGCCAGCACGAAGCCGGCGATGTCGCCGACGCTGACGATGCCGTCGCAGTTCATGTCGCCCAGCAGAATCGCCGGACCGCTCGGGACCGAAGCGTTGAAGCTGACGGCCTGCGGCGTGTGCGGCTTGAACAACCCGAGTTCGACCGAACCGGCCTGCGGGGCGCGGTTGGTCTCGAACCAGAAGTTGTACATCGTGCCCCAGCGCAGCGCGTTGGAGTTCGCGTTCTGAGCAAAGGTCTGCGGGCTGCGCCAGGTGATCGCGCCGCCGGCGACCGACACGTTCCAGTTGGTGTTGTCGTACGGCTCACCCGAG
>JANRJD010000048.1:0-159759 GCA_033764195.1 Phycisphaerae bacterium
CGAGCCAGCCCGCCCCGCGGCTGCAAGAAAAAAGGCCGGCACGCACAGAGTGATCCGAAAAGCGCCGAGGCGCGCGAGCCGTTAGGCCGCGCAACGCCAAAGCGCCAATCAGATCGACGCAACCTTCGTCCGTAACGACGAAGCAAGCGGCGGGTTCAACTCCCGCCACCTCCATTCCGAATCCGTCACCCAACGACGCGCACCCGGCGCGCCGCCCGCCCCCGCGCGCGCTCCACCCCTTCACCCCTCTTCAATTCGCTATTCGCTATTCGCAATTCGCTATTCCCCCTCCCCCCGCGGCAGCGGCCATTCTTGCGCGACTCGCGCCATCCCTGCCCGCCCGCCAATTAGCTCTGAAAGTCCGCCCCCCCGAATCCCGATACTCGCTCACAGCAGGCGCGCCGCGTCGCCGTTCGGCGTTGCGCATGATGGGTTGCCCTGCCGACTCGACCGACCCGTTTCCCAGGAGATTTCATGGTCTTCAAGCGATTCCTCTTCGGCACCGTCTGCGCCAGCCTCATCGCCGCCGGCTGCGGCCCGCTCCCCAACCTGTCCGACCTGTTCGGCAACTTCGGCGGCGACAACGGCGACATCCACAATGGCGATGACACCGACAACACCGACGACGACGGCGTCGACGGCGATGACGACGTCGGACCGCCGTCGCCCGACGACGACTCCTTCAATCTCTCCGGCGCCCTGATCCGCAGCTCCGCCCTTCAAAGTGCGCAGCTTGTCCCCAGCGAAGACTTCCTCGTCGTCGCGCAAAACGCAACCACCGGCGAGCTCTACTACGGCGAAGTCGACGTCAACGGCGAGTGGCTGATCGAAGTGCCGCGCGACGAATACCAGGGCGGCTTCAGCGTCACGATCCTCGACGGCAACGCCCAGCCCGCCGGCCCGGTGCTCTTCAGCACCACCGAAGGCGGCCAGGGCAACACCGTGTTCGAGCTGGAGAAGAGCGTCGACCTGGGCACCATCGAAGTGCCCGACGACCCCACCCAGGCCGGCATCAACGTCGGCGACGACGGCGACTTCGAAACGTCCTCCATCGTCTCCGGCATCGTGACCCGCCTCGACATCAACGGCGTGCCGGTCGGCGTGCCCGGCCTCGGCAAGGGCGATGATGCCCAGAACACCGGCAGCAACGACGCCCACGCCTTTGACCGTGACGAAGACGGACTGATCGACGCCTTCGACGCCGACAACGACGGCGACGGCGTGGTCGACGAGTTTGAAGCGGGCGGCGACGCCGGCGGCCTGCCGATGCAGGGCGACATCCGCGCCAACTTCTTCATGAACCTGAAGATCGGCGAGCAGGACGCGAACACCTATTACAACGGCACGCAGGCGGATATCGACGCGGCGCTGCCGGATGACACGGTGATCACCTTCGAAGTCGATCAGTTGCCGGGCGCCGGTCGCAATGTACTCGCCGTCGCGCTCTATCCGAAGACCGCCCCCAGCTACATCGCCGACGCCACGATCGCCAAGAGCAGCGGCGGCGGCGTGACGCAGGCGCAGTGGTCGTCGGTCGGCTACGTCTTCGAGCAGGCCAGCCCGACCAACTGGGAGGCCTTTGTGACTCCCAAAGGGCTGATCGAGGCCGGCGACACCTTCACCGTCGAAGTTTTCTTCGACGACGGCACGACCCAGCTCTTCAGCCGCATGATCAACTTCGTCTTCAAGAACATTCCGGAACTGGTGAATGTCGGCACGCCCGTCAGCATGAACGCCTTCAGCGGCGCTCAGCCGATCCAGTTCGACGGCACGACCGATCTGGCGATGGAGTTCGCGCCGCCGATCGACGAGCTGAACAACAAGCTGACGGGCCTCGACTATCGCTTCGAGGTGTTCTTCTACGACGGAAGCGGCCAGCAGATTCAGAACATCGACGGCAATGCGACGTGGCCCGGCCCGATCACCGGCTGGCGCAGCGATGTGCGCTCGTTCGATGTGTCGAAGGATGATCTGGTGCTGTCGGTCGACGACACCTACACGATCGTCCTGCCGGCGGAGATCTTCGCCGACCAGGTGACGCAGAACGGCGGCAACGTCGTGAATGTCGCGAGCTACAAGATCGACATCGCGTCGCAGTCGAACGGCAACAACGCGGCGATCATGCTGCAGTTTGTGAAGCTGTAACGATCGGTTTGGTCGTAGCCCGAGGGCTGCGACGTTTGGAGTTTGCTCGCGAGCCTCGATTGGCGCCATGCCGGTCGAGGCTCGCGTTCTTTTTGCGTCGCGGGTCAGCCGATGGCGCGGATCAACTCGCGAACGCGATCCGGTTCGATCGGGTTTTCGGGGCGCCCGTCGCGTTTGAAGGATGTACCGACGATCAGCGCGTCGGCGACGCCGAGGAATGATCCGACGTTTGTCGCTTTCACGCCGCTGCCGACGAGGACCGGGCGGCCATTTGCGGCGGCCTTGGCGAGGGCCACGTCTTCGGGCGAGGTCTCTTTTCCCGTGGCGCTGCCGGAGATGACCACGGCGTCGGCGCCGCCGCGGGAGGTCATGTCGGCGATTTCGTCGCGGAGCGGGCGTTCGACGCCGAGCGGGGCGGAGTGTTTGACGCTGGCGTCGGCGAGAATGCGGATGTCGGCGGCGTGGAGCGCGGCTCGTTCGCGCAGCAGGTCGTGGGCGATGCCCTGGATCACGCCCTGATCGGTGACGCGGGCGCCGGTGAAGACGTTGACGCGGACGAAGCTCGCGCCGACCGTGCGGGCGATGGCGAGGGCGGTCAGGCCGTCGTTGCGGAGGACGTTAATCCCGAGCGGCAAACTTGAGTGTTGGCGAACGACCTCGGCGAGCGCGGTGAGAGCGGCGACGGTGATCGCGGGGACGCGGGCGGGGAAGAAGGGGGCATCGCCGAAATTTTCGAGCATGAGGCCGTGAACGCCGCCGGCGACCAGTGCGTCGACATCACGTCGGACGTGGTCGCGGATTTTCTGCATGTCGCCGGCGAAGCGTGGTGAGCCGGGCAGGGGCGGGGCATGCAGCATGCCGATGACGGGGCAACGGAGCGAAGACCAGGCGGGCAACAGCGGCGAATTCATGGTGAAAAGATAACCGCGCCGTGCGAAAAGCGATGAGCCGCGGGCTTCAGCCGGCGGCTCTTCACTCCATCAGACCCATCAGCGCGGGCGCACGCCCCAGCGCGTTCGTGTGCGCGGCGGGAAATCGCCCATTTCGGAGAGTGGCGGATCGACGGCGGGGACGGCGAGCCGATCGCGCCAGCCGCGGAGCTCGGTTTCGAGGCGGCTCCGGACGGCGGCGTAGTTGGCGTTTTCGAAGAGGTTGCTCAACTCGTAGGGGTCGAACTTTAAGTCGTAAAGCTCCCACTGATCGACGTCCTTTTCGTAGAAGTGAATCAGCTTGAAGCGCGTGTCGGTGACGCCGTAGTGCTTGCGCACGTAGTGCCAGGCGGGGTATTCGTAGTAGTGGTAGTAGAAGCTCTTGCGCCAGTCGGCGGGGGACTCGCCCTTGAGCAGGGGCACGAGGGAGCGGCCGTGCATCTCGGGCACGGGCGGGGCGGCGGCGAGGTCGAGAAAGGTCGCGGCGAAGTCGAGATTGGAGACGATCGCGTCGCAGAATGCGCCGGGTTGTGCGACGCCGGGCCAGCGGATGATGAGCGGTGTGCGGAGCGAGTGTTCGTACATCCAGCGCTTGTCGAACCAGCCATGCTCGCCCAGCCACATACCCTGATCGGAGACGTAGATCACGACGGTGTTTTTTGCGAGGCCCGATTCGTCGAGATATTTCAGCATGCGGCCGATGTTGTCGTCGAGGGCCGCGACGCAGCGCAGGTAATTCTTGATGAAGCGCTGGTACTTCCAGCGCGTGAGCGCGTCGCCGGTGAGCATTGCTTCGCGAAATCGGGCGTTGCGCGGCTCGAATGCGGCCTTCCATTTCGCGAGTTGCTCCGCGTTCATCTCGGGCGGCGGGATCAGGTTGAGGTCGCGCTCGTCGAGCGTCTCGGCGATGAGCATGTCGCTCTGGCGCACCGGGGCGGCGCGGCGCGAGATGTCTTCGAGCAGAAAGGGCGGCTCGGCGATGGTCTCGTTTTCGTAGAGGTCGAAATACTCGGGGGCGGGGTCCCAAGGGCGATGGGGCGTCTTGTGCTGAAACATGAGGAAAAACGGCTTGCCGGCGTCACGCTCGCTCTGCAGCCACTTGAGCGCCAGATCGGTGATAACGGTCGTGGTGTAGCCGGTGTGCTGCACCTTCTGCCCGTTGCGGATCATGGGCGGATTGAAGTAGGGGCCCTGGTCGATGAGGATCTCGGAGTGGTCGAAGCCGGGCGGGTCGATCTGCAAGTGCCACTTGCCGATGATCGCGGTCTGGTAGCCGGCGGCTTGCAGCATGCGCGTCACGAGCGGCTGATCGGGGTTGAGCTTATTGCGATTGTGAAAGACGCCGTTGGCGTGGCTGTACTTGCCGGTGAGCACGGTGGCGCGGCTGGGGCCGCAGATGGAGTTGCCGACGAAGCAATTGTCGAAGCGCACGCCTTCGGCGGCGATGCGGTCGAGGTTGGGGGTGCGGTTGATGCGCGAGCCGTAGGCGCTGATGGCCTGGGTGGTATGGTCGTCGGTGAAGATGAAGAGGATGTTGGGGCGCTCAGCGGCGCGGGTGGCGGCCCCAGCGGCTGCGAGGCAGGCGAACAGACACGTCAAACGGGCGGGGATGGAAGGCATCGTCAGCCGTTTCCTTTGCTGATGAAATGAGCCGCGGGCCCGTCGCTTGGGCGCTGGGCGAATGGCGAAGCTCGGATCGGCGGAATTGTAAAGGTTGGGGCGCTACGTCTGTTTGCGGTGCGACGATCGGCGAACTGCACGGCAGATTACCGCGTGCTCTTGTCTGGGAGGATCACTTTCGATCGATTCTGTTGCGAGAGAACATCCCGAGTTGTCCCGTCTGCCACAGGATGAATATGAACCAATGAAGTCCGCCGACATCAAGGACGGACAACACGCCGGCACACCACTTGAGCGTCATGGAGGTCAGCAGGGGGATGCTGATCCAGAGGAAGAGCGAACCGAAGATGGGGACGACGGAGACGAACACGAAGTTCTCGCGCGTTCCGCCGCGAGCGCGGTGGAGCGGGTAACGCAGGAAGGCCACGAAGATGTTGGAGACGGTGATGAATGCGCCGAGGGCGAAGAGGATGAGGCCGGTGATTGCCATGCGAAATAGAGTTTAGGGCGGACGAGCACAAGGCCTCGTCCGCCGGCAGCTACTGAGATGCCGCGATCGGCACCAATCCGCTCGGCGTCAGTCGCCCGAGGAGCACAAAATCGCCATCGTTGAATCCGACTGCTACGCCGAGCGATTGTGAACGTCCGAGCAGCAAGCTCGGCTCGACTTGAGCGAGTAGAGCGCGAACGGCGAAGGCCGCGTACCCGAGGCAGAGCGAGTACTCCGCGTCATTTCCGAGACAATCTGGCTGCGACGCCGAATGCTCGTTCTGCCGGTAGGCAATGCGGTAGATCGCCGCCAATACGGCGGATTCGGCGGAGCGTGACTTGGGGCACCATTCGGGCCGGACCGCCCAGCCGTTGTCGTGCACGTCCGCGTTGAATCGCTCTGATCCGGCGACGTGCAGGTCGGCGATCGTTGTGTCGTCGTCCGAGCGTCGTTGGATCAGGCCGAACCAAAGTCCGCGCGGCGGGGCCTTCGGCGGTTCGTCGCGAAAGGGCTTCTCGATCCAATTGCGGAGAGCCGACAGTTCGGCGTAGGGCAGCGCCCGCAACACCGCCCAATCCGGGTGCGGTCGGCGCTTCTCGCAATCGTCGATCAGTGCGGTCATGGCATCCTCAATCGGGCGCGGCCGGGCAAGTTCGCGCACGATCCATGCGTGAACTTCTGCGAGATTGAGCGCCATCCGCCGGCCTCCGCTCCTCGGGCGCATCGGAAGTTGAGCGCCGTGTAGAAATCTATAACAGGGCCCGGATCCAGTAGTCGCGTGCAGGACCGCCGGCCCCGACCGGGTCGATCTTCTCAAATTCTTCCAGAACCAGTCGCTTTTCCGCGGCAAAGGGGCCCGAGTGGGTTCCAAAAGCGCCTGCCCAACGCGGATCCGCGATCGCGACCACGGACAGACACTCGAACATCTTCGCGGCTGATGAGAAGAGAAGTTGCACTTCGTTCTTGGTGCCAACCCACTCATGGTCCCAGAACACGACGGGACAGTCGCCGTCCGCCGCGCGGCGTTTGGTGTCGAAGCATGCCGGTCCCGCATCCGCCTGTGTCTCGGCGCCGAACGGCAGAAGGCCGACATCCAGGATGTGTTCTCGCGGCAACCCCCCAAAGTACGCGTCATGTAGCGTTTCGTACCACGTGTCGCATAAGTGCCGCCTGAATCGCACTCCGACTTCGGTGAGGCCGAAAAAGTGCTGGTAGCGTAGAAAGTCACGATAAATCGGCGGATACACACAACCGGTCTCGTGCTCCAACGCGTCAAGCTGCGCATCGGTCGCCGTGCTCGGGATTGCCCTCCAAGCTTGCCAATCACCGCGCGGTGGAATCGAATCATCACGCATCGCATCGGGCAGATTTCCCAGAGCGATCATCAAGTTCGAGCGACGCAACTGGGCAAGTGCGGCGTCAACGTAGTTTGTGACGATGGGGTTCAGCATTGAATGGTGGTTACACGACCGAATCCGGATTGCGGCGGGCTAGCCAGCATCCGCTGCGAAGCGCGAGGACATAGTGGAGTTTCCCTGTCATACGCTGCGCAGCCCGTTTGCCGCGCGACTCGCGGGTCCTCTGTGAGGCCCAAGTTCCACGTGGTCAGTCGTCGCATTCGAATCGTTCAGCCCTCGATGTTACCCTTATCTCGTACTTAGTTTGAAACGTAACCGCCAAGGACCGTCTGCCATGGAATTGCCGCAGCAACAAGCCGATCTGCTCGCCGCCGTCGCGAATGCGGGGGCGCTTGATTTGAACGAGTATCTCGCGACTTCGCGGGCTGATCAGTCGCAGACCGCTGCCGCCGCCACGATGCTGGAGCAGGCGGGGCTGGTGACGGTGGCCGAGACGAGCTTTGACGAGTTTCGGCTGGGGCCCGACGCGGCGGCGTATCGCGATCAGCCGCTGCCGGAGCGGGTGATTGTGAGCATCTTGCGGCATTTGGGCGGGAGCTGCGTGATCACCGAGATTCCGCAGCATGCGCCGTCTGTCGCGAAGCTGGACACGGCTCCGAAGCTCGACGCGGGCAGCGTGGGGCAGGCGCTGCGCTGGATTCAGCAGCGCGGCTGGGCGAAGAAAGAGGGCGATCGGCTGGTGCTTTCGCCGGCCGGCGCGGGGCCGGAGTTTGTGAATGAACAGCCGGATGAGAGATTGATCGCATTCCTTGGCGGCGAGGCCGACAGCACGGTGGCGGTGGGCGATGGGGCGGAGAAGACGGCTACGGCGGAGGAGCTGGCCGCGGCGGGGGTCGATGTGGCGGCGGCGGTGGGGCTGCTGGGCAAGCGCAAGGGCTTTTTGATTCAGAAGACGCGCACGCGGCGGCAACTGAAGATCACGGATGCGGGGCGAAAGGCGATCTCGGGGGGCGTGAAAACGCGGCGGCGCGTGACGCAACTGACGCCGGAGATGATTCAGGACGGCTCGTGGCGCGGGGCGGACTTTGCGAGCTACGACGTGAGTCTGGCGGCGAAGCGGCTCTATCCGGGCAAGGAGCATCCGTTTCAGCGCACGCTCGATCGCGTTCGCCGCGTGTTTCTGGAGATGGGCTTCACCGAGATTGTGAGCCCGTGGGTCGAGAGCGGCTTTTGGGATTTTGACGCGCTCTATCAGCCGCAGGATCACCCCGCGCGGGATATGCAGGACACGTTTTACGTTTCGCAGCCGGATCGCTGCAATTTGCCGGATGATGCGTTGGTCGAGCGGATCAAGGCGACGCACGAGACGGGCGGCGACACGGGTTCGAGCGGCTGGCAATATCGGTGGAACCGCGAGCTGGCGCATAAGCCGGTGCTGCGCACGCACACGACGGCGGCGACGATTCGCGCGCTGTCGAAGCATGCGGCGGGGAAGCCGGGCAAGTACTTTGTGATTGGGCCGGTGTTTCGGCGGGAGACGGTGGACTTCAAGCATCTGCCGATTTTTCACCAAGTGGATGGGATCATCGTCGATCCGAAGGCGAGCCTGGCGATGTTGAAGGGCACGCTGGCGGCGTTCTATCAGAAGATGGGATTCCCGAAGGTGCAGTTCTCGCCGAGCTTTTTCCCGTATACGGAGCCGAGCGCGGAGGTATTCGCGTATCTGGAGCGGCGCGGCGAGTTCGTGGAGATGGGCGGCTCGGGCATATTTCGGCCGGAGGTGACGCGGCCGTTGGGCATTCAGGATCGTGTGCTGGCGTGGGGGCTGGGGCTGGAGCGGCTGGCGATGCTGATTCATGATCTGCCGGCGATCGGGGATATCTATTTTGCGAGCATGCCGTGGCTGCGTGAGGCGCCGCTGAGTCGGGCGTGATCGGCTTTTTCGATGCGGCGCGCCGGGCTGTGAGAATGCGGGCTGCGACGGGGCACCGTCGAAGCGGGATTTAGTCTTGCTCGCGCAGGGTCGCTTCGATCGCGCGCCAGTCGGCTTCGCAGTCTTTCCAGAGCGGGTCGGCGTCTTGTCGGCCGCGGAGTTTGCAGAGGTTGATGAGGCCGCGGACCGAGCGGCGCTGCTCGCGCGGCGACAAGCCGGTTTCGCGGGCTGCGTCGAATGCGGCTCGCAGGAGCGATTCGGCTTCGTCGAAGCGGTGGAGGGCGGCGAGCGTGTCGGCGAGCTCGACTTGCGACTGCAGCGTGGATTGATGATGGGGGCCGTCGGTGGCGCGAAAGAGCTCGAGACTCTGGCGCCCGACCGGCTCGGCGGAGGCGGCGTCGCCGGCGCGGAGGCGATAGCGGGCGAGCTGCAGCAGGGCGTTTGCGACGTTGCTGGTCTGGGGGCCGTAGTAGCTGCGCCAGCGTTCGATGGACTCGGCCAGGAGTGCGTCGCCTTCGGCGTTTTGCCCGTCGGCGTAGAGCGTGCGGGCGAGGTTGGAGAGAGAGCGGGTGGTGTTGGGGTGGTCGCGGCCGCTGGTTTGCTCGTGCATCGCAAGTGAATCGCGCATCAGCGCGATGCCGGCTTCGCGTTCGCCGGCGGCGTAGGTGGCCTGGCCGAGTCGGAGGAGCGTGTTGGCGATGGTCGGGTGAGATTCGCCGAGCAGATCGCGCTGGACCTGAAGCGCTGCGGTGTGCTGGGATACTGCGTCGGCGGGGTTGCCGGCGTGGTTGAGCGTGAAGCCGAGGCGGAAGCGGCAGTCGGCGGTGTCGAGGTGGCGCTCGCCGTGGAGGCGTAGCGAGATGTCGAGCGCTTCGCGGCAAAGCTGCTCGGCCTCGGCGAATTCGTTGTTATCGCGGAGGGCGGTGGAGAGGCGCCAGATGCGGCGCATGACGGCGGACTCGTCGAGCGGCTGAAGGGTGCGCTGCAAGGCGAGCGTGCGGCGGTGGAGCGGGATGCCCTCGACAAACTTGCGTTGTTCGCAGAGGGCCAGCGCGAACTCGGCGCCGGTTTCGGCGAGCGCGGCGTCTTCGGTGTTTCGCGCGAGCTGAAGATCCCACGCGCGGCGCAGGTGCGGTTCGGCGAGGGTCGGCAGCTTGAGGCCGAGGTAGGTGCGGCCGAGCGTCAGGCGGATGGCGGCTTCGGCGTCGGGGCTGAGCGAGAGCGCGGGGGCGGCGAGTGAGGCGGATGCTTCGTCGACGATTTCGCGGAGCGATACGCCCGGGCGGAGCTTGAGCGCGGGGTCGCTGGTGGTGAGCGTTTGTCGCAGAAACTCGGTGATGTCGCGGGCTTTCTGGGCTTCCTGTTCGGCGAGGGTGCGGGCGTCTTCGGCTTTGGCGGCGTTTTCGACGGCCAAGCGGCGCTGTGCGGCTTCGTCGCGTCGGGCGGCGTCGGCGAGCAGATAGGCGCGGGTGGTGAGCGCGAAGCCGCCGATGGTCGCGAGCAGCGCGACAGCGCCGAGCGTGATGCCGAGGCGGTGGCGCTGGGCGAAGCGGGCGGCGAGATAGGTCCAGGTGGGCGGCCGGGCGGCGATCGGGCGGCGATCGGCGTAGCGCTGCAGATCGTCGGCCAGGCTCTGGACCGAGCGATATCGTCGGGCGGGGTCGGCTTCGAGCGCCGTCAGGGCGATGGTGTCGAGGTCGCCGCTGAGTTGCTTTGCGAGGCGGCGGCGGTCGGACTCTGAGGAGATGTCGCTGGGCGCCGCTTGAACTCGCGTACTGGGGCGCGGGGGCGGCGGGCGGTCGTCGCGGACGAGATCGCCGGCCTCCCACGGGCGGACGCCGGTCAGGAGTTCGTAGAGCACGACGCCGAGCGAGTAGACGTCGGAGGCGGTCGAGATGGGTTGGCCGCGAAGCTGTTCGGGGCTGGCGTATTCGGGGGTGAGCAGGCGGCAGTCGTGCGTTAGTGGGCGGCGTGTTGAAGCAGAGGCGGGCGAATCGCCGAAGGTCGATTCGATCGCTTTTGCGATGCCGAAGTCGAGCAATTTGGGGCGGCCGTCGCTGGTCACGAGGATGTTCCCCGGCTTGATGTCGCGATGGATGATGAGATTTTGGTGGGCGGATTGCACGGCGGCGCAGACCTCGCGAAAGAGCGCCAAGCGCTGGGCGAGGGTGGCGGAGGTGCGGCGGCAGTATTCGTCGATCGGCACGCCGTCGACATATTCCATGACGAGATAGGGCAATCCGTCGTCGGTTGCGCCGCCGTCGATGAGGCGGGCGATGTTGGGGTGTTCGAGTCGGGCGAGCAGTTGTCGTTCCTGGCGGAAGCGTTCGAGCTCGGCGGGGGTGTCCATGCCGCGGCGGATGAGCTTGATGGCGACGTGCTGATCGAACTGTCCGTCGTCGCGCTGGGCGAGCCAGACATGGCCGACGCCGCCGCTGCCGAGGGGGCGCAGGAGGCGATAGCGTCCGACGCGACGGAGGGATGAGCCGTTGGCAGAGTCGGCGGCTGTTGCGATGGAGAAGCCGGGGCCGATCGCGGGGCTGGTGAGAAAATCGCCGGAGGTAGAATCGGCCGCGAGGAGGCGCAGCACGGCGGACCGGGTTGGTTCGTCGTCGCGGGTTTCGGCCCGCAGGAATTCGTCGCGCTCTGCGTCGGGCCGCTGCAGGACGAGATGAAAGAGCTCGGCCACGCGGCCGAACGTAGAGCCGTTCATGGCATGGTTCGCGCGAATCGCCGAAGTCCTCTCAGGGCTGACGTGCTTCCATTGGAGTAGCGGCAATCGGCCGGCGGCTCCGTCACGAATGGTGAGAAATTTCGTCGCCGCCGATCGCGGCCCGCAGCCAGGCGCGGGCGAAGCGCCAATCGCGCTCGACGGTCGAGGTGCTGATTCCGAGGGCCTCGGCGGTTTCGTCGATGGTGCAGCCGCCGAAGTATCGGAGTTCGACGACGCGGGCCATCTGGGCGTTTTCGGCGGCCAGTTGGCGCAGGGCGGCGTCGAGCGCGAGCAGGTCGGCGCCATCGGGGGTCTGGCCCGGGTGGGTCGCCTGCTGGTCGATCTTTTCGTCCAACACGAGCCTGGAACGCAGTCCGCCGCGCTTTTCGGCGGTCCGGCGCGTGGCGTGGTCGATCAGGATTCGCCGCATGGCGAGCGCGGCGGCGCGGAAGAAGTGGGCTCGGTTCGAATATGCCGATCCGTCGCGTCCGGAAAGCCGCAGCCAGGCTTCATTTACGAGGGCGGTGGTTTGCAAGGTGTGGTCCTGCCGCTCTTTGCGCAGATAGGCGCTGGCGAGGGCGTGCAGCTCGTCGTAGACGGCCGCGATCAATGCCCCATCGGCGTCTGCGCCGGTTTGCGGGGTGGATGATTGGGCGGCTTCGCTGGACGAGGGGGCATTCATAGACAACGGTCGATCTGAAAATAGTTCGCCGCGATTTGACGGAGAGCGGCGGCGAAATCCGCTGCTCCCTGCGAGGCGGAATCGGTCGCCTCGGTTTCGGCGGTTGTCCCGCTGAACCCAGTATATCCAGCCCCGTCGGCAGACGGATGCATGGATGGCGACCGGCCGGCTCTGGGAGCCTCGCAGTGATGAAGCGTTTCGGCATGAGCCGTTGGGTCGTTGGGTCGCTGGCGATTTCGCTGGTCGGTTTGTGCGGGTTGGGCTGCGGCGAGGGAAGCGGTGGCGGGCTGCTGGAAGAGCTGATCGGCGACGGCGGCGGACGCGATCTGGCCGACGGCGGCGACAACGGGGCACGGGATGATGAGGCTGGCGGGCAAGTCGGCGGTATTCAAGACGGGACTTCGAACACGATCGGCATTGGTGAGCAGCCGTCGGGGGGCGGTGCGCCGCCGGTGGGGGGCGGTCCGGCGGAGGCGTTGGCCGATTTGACGCGCGAGCTGGGCGATAAGTTCATCACATTCGGCAGCAGCTCGTTTTTCTCCAGCGGCAGCATCACCGAGAGCGTGCAGTTGCAGACCTGTGCGTTCGGCCGATTCGGCATGTTGGTGACGCGGGTTACGTCGACCAGCTTCGACACGTTTTCGAGCGAGGAGACGCTTCTGGGGACGTGGACGGTGAAGGCGGTCCGCGGCGGGTTTGTGTTGGAGCTGAATGTCGACCAGGCGACCGACACGAACGACATCGGCGTGCAGCAGCGGGTGCTGACGGTCGATTCGAACGGGAACCTGTTCCTCGACGACGAACGGGCCGAGGTGGCCGACGCGGCGGCTGATTGCGCTGCGGCGCAGCGCGGATAAGGCGGGATCCACGGGCCGCATCGCCGCCTTGCTCCCCGCGGCGATCGGCCTCCGATGGATCGAGTCGAGAACGCCAACTTTCGCCGCTGTGATCTGCGACCTCTGCCGGGGTCGCGGGTTGGTGGGGGGCGGCTTGGGATTCTTACGCCGGGGGTTGCGGGGAATCGATACAATCCAATGCGTCGACGATTTGCTCCAGACGCCATCTCGGCGGAGGCTTGTTCGTGGCGCGCATTTCGGATTCCGAACAGACCCGGCTTTACGAGGCGATCCGCTCGCATGATTACCTTGCGGCGCTCGTGAATGAGATCGAGGGGCTGCATCGACTGGTGTTTCATGCCAACATCGATGCGGACTGGTCGCAGGTGCGGGCGTCGGCGGAGCAGATCGTGATGGCCGAACTGGCCACGCGTTATGCCGCGGACATTCGCAAGCTGCATGGGGCGATCGAGGATCTGGAGCGGCGCGGTCGGGAGCGGAGCCTGGCGCTGCGCGAGCTGGCGTCGCGGATTCATTCGTACTACACCACGCCACTGGGGGTGTTGTTGCGGCGCGAGCTGTTCGGCGATCAGGCGGTTTTTTTGTCGGCGGTGGACGCCGAGCGCTTCCTTGCCGCGGCTTCGAAGCCGTAGAGTTTGGCGCAGTGATCGAGAACAGGGTGGGGTTTCGCGGGCGGCGGCCCGGTATGGCCGCGGCGGCGCGTGGGCCCATTAATCGGGAATGATCCCGCTGGATCGGAATTCAGGCATGTCGATGGTGATCGAAGGGTCCACGCCTCGGAAACTGATGATTCGCCATCTCGAACCCGGACAGCGGGTCGATGATGAGATTTATCGCGTGCAGCAGCGCGATTTGCGGACGACGACTTCGGGGTCGAACTACATTCACCTGGTGATTGCGGACAGCTCGGGCGAGATGCTGGGGCGGGTCTGGAATGCGTCGCAGGAGTTGTATGACACGATTCCGGACGGCGGCTTCATGCACTTCCGCGGGCGGGTGGAGAACTACAAGGGCAACCGGCAGTTCATCATCGACGGCATGCGCAGCGTGCGGCCGAACGAGGTGGACCCGACGGAGTTTCTGCCGAGCACGAAGTTCGACGTGGAGGTGATGTGGGCCCGCGTGAAGGAGATCCTGCGGACGATTGAGAATCCGCATGTGTTGGCGCTGGCGGGGCGGTTTGTGAACGATGAGCGCTTTGCGCGCGATTTCAAGCGTGCTCCGGCGGCGATCACGAATCACCATGCGTACCTGGGCGGCCTGCTGGAGCACACGCTGAATCTGCTGGAGCTGGCGGTGCTGGTGATGCCGCGCTATCCGCACGTCAGCCGCGATCTGGTGCTGATCGGCTGTTTTCTGCACGACAGCGGCAAGACGGCGGAGCTGGGGTTTGACACGAATTTCAAGTACACGAATGCGGGGCAACTGCTGGGGCATATCAACCTGGCGGTGACGTGGGTGGCGCAGCGCGTTCGCGAGTGGGAGCTTGAAAAGAACGAGATGTTTCCGCCCGAGATTGCCGAGTCGATTCAGCACATCATCCTTTCGCACCATGGGCGGTATGAGTATGGCAGCCCGCGCCTGCCGGCGATGGCGGAGGCGTTTGTCGTGCATTACCTCGACAATCTCGACGCGAAGCTGAACATGGTGGCGGAAGCGATCACCGACGACCCGGACAAGGGCAGCGACTGGACCGGTTTTGTGAAGGCGCTGGACACCAAGGTGTTTAAGCCGGACGTGATGGGAATTCGCACGCCGGAACCGGAATGAGCCGATCGGGGGAGGTTTGTGATTTTGCAGCGGAGTGAGCGACGAGTTGAGCCAGCCAGCGATTTATCTCGACAATAACGCGACGACGCGCGTCGACCCGCGGGTCGTCGAGCGCATTTTGCAGTGTTTTCGCGAGGAGTTTGGGAATCCCTCGAGTACGCACCGCGCCGGCAGCCGGGCGGCGGCCGCGATCGAGGCGGCGCGTGAGCAGGTGGCGCGTTCGCTGGGGGCGACGCCTGACACGATCGTGTTCACGAGCGGCGGGACGGAGGCGGACAATCTGGCGCTGACGGGCGTGCTGGAGGCCAATCCGGCCAAGCGGCATGTCGTGGTGTGCGCGGTGGAGCATCATGCGGTCAGCGAGCATGCGCACTATCTGGCGACGCGCGGCTTTGAGGTGACGACGTGGGGTGTTGATCGCGCGGGGCGGCCGGATCTGGAGGCGCTGCCGCGGCTGATTCGTCCGGACACGGCGCTGGTTGTGGCGATGCTGGCGAACAACGAGACGGGCGTGGTGCTGCCGCTGCGCGAGATCGTGGGGATTTCGCACGCCGCCGGGGCGCTGGTGATGTCGGATGCGGTGAATGCGCTGGGGAAGATTGCGATCGACGTGGTGGGGCTTGGGATCGATTTGATGGCGGTTTCGGCGCACAAGGTGCATGGGCCGAAGGGGGTTGGTGCGCTGTACATCCGCAAGGGGCTGAAGATTGCGCCGTTGCTGCATGGCGGGCCGCAAGAGCGGCGGCGGCGCGGCGGGACGCAGAATGTGCCGGGGATCGTCGGGTTTGGGGCGGCGTGCGCGCTGCTGTCGCAGGCGGAAATTCACCAGACGATCGAGGCCACGGGGCGGCTGCGCGATCGGTTGGAGTCTTTCATTCGGTCGAACATCGCCGATGCGCATGTGATCGGGGTTGATTCGCCGCGCTTGCCGAATACGTGTTGCGTCTGCTTTGCGGACTGCGACGCGGAAGCGCTGTTGATGTTGCTCAGTGAGGCGGGGATTTATGCATCGAGCGGGTCGGCTTGCAGCAGCGGGGCGATCGAGGCCTCGCCGATTCTGCGGGCGATGGGTGTGGAGCCGCGCGTGGCGCGGGGGCAGATTCGATTCTCGCTGAGTCGGGAGACGACGGCGGAGGAGATTGACGCCGTGACGACGAAGCTGCCGGAGCTGGTGGCGCGGGCGCGGAAGATGACGGCGGCGATGGGGTGAGTTTCGAGGTTCGAGGTTCGAGTGCAGAGTGTCGAGTTGGAGGGCCGTGTCCCTGAGACGTTTGTGGGGCACGGCGCGGTGGTAATCGAGAGCACGCGGAGCGGGGCGCGGTGTTTCGGCGGTCGGCGTTCTGCGGTTTCGGTTTGCTAGTCGCTGTTTCTGCGCACTTCTTCCATGACCGCGTCGATCAGCGGTCGCATGATTGCTTCGCTGAATTCGAATCGGCAACCGGCGGCGGCGAAGAGCTCGGGCAGCGGGCGGCTGCCGCCGAGGGCGAGGCCGTAGCGGTATTCGGCCACTGCTTGCTCGAAGTTTTTGCGGGATGCGAGCCACACCTGGAGGGCGCCGAGCTGGGCGATGCCGTATTCGATGTAGTAGAACGGAAGCTCGAAGATGTGGAGCTTGCGGTGCCAGAGGTGGCGTTCGTAGAGCTCGAGGCCGCTCCAATCGACGCCGGTGTCGAATCGTTTGCAGAGATGGACCCAGTGATCTTTCCAGGTTTCGATGCCGGCGTCGGCGTGGGTGTAGACGAAGTGCTGAAACGCGTCGACGCAGGCCATGTAGGGCAGGAAGAGGACGATCTTCTCGAAGAAGTCGCGCTGGGCGCGCGGGGTGTCGGCGCCGTAGAAGTGGTCCATGAAGGGGGCGGCGAGGCACTCCATGCCCATTGAGGCCACTTCGGCGAATTCGGTCGGGGCTTCGCGATAGGCGATGAGCGGCTCTTCGCGGCAAGCCCAGGTGTGGAAGGCGTGGCCGCCTTCGTGGAGCAGCGTGCGCACGTCGTCGTCGCTGCCGACGGCGTTCATGAAAATGAAGGGGGTGCGGGCCTCGGGGAAGGTGGCCTGATAGCCGCCCGGGGCCTTGCCTTTGCGGCTTTCGAGGTCGAGCAGATCGCGCTGGCGGAGGCCGGCGAAGATTTCGCCCAGTTCGCGATGGACGCGGCCGAAGATCGCTTCGCAGCCGTCCATGAGCCGCTCGACTTTTTCGAAGGGGCGGAGGGCGGGCTTGCCGAAGACGTCGACCGCAAGGTCCCAGGGGCGAAGGCGATCGAGCGCGAGGCGGCGCTTGCGGTCGGCGTTGAGCGATTTTGCGGCGGGGACGACGACGCGCTCGATGGCGTCGTGGAAGGCGGCGCAATGGGCGGGGCTGTAGTCGAAGCGTTCGAGCTCGTCGAATTTGTAGGCGCGGAAGTCGGGGTAGTCGGCGTTGCGGGCGATGGTGGCCCGCAGCGCGACCATTTTTTCGTAGAGGCCGTCGAGTTCGCGGGCGTCGTGGAGGTAGCGGTCGGCGGTGAGCCGCCAGGCTTCCTCGCGCGTGGCGCGGTCGCGCTCCTCCAGCAGCAGCGACATTTGCGGCAGCGTCTTTTCTTCGCCGCGGAAGCGGACGGTCATGGCGCCGATGGTCTGCTGGTACTGGGTGACGAACTTTTCATTCTCGGTTTCGAGCGGCACGTTTTGCTGGCGGAACATGCGGATCTGCGTGCGCAGGCTGCGGGTCAGCACTTCGTAGCGCATGGGGGGCAGATCGAAGCGCGCGGCGGCGTCGATGTAGCGCTGAGCGAGTTGGTGATGGACGGGTTCGCGGAGGGGTTTGATGTTTTCGACGAAATCCATGAACAGCTGTTCGCGGGCCTGGTCGTCGGTCTGGCAGGTCATGGAGGTGTAGCGGCGGGCGTATTCCTCTTCGAAGACGGCGTCGACCTCGCTCCAATCGAGCAGCCAGCGATCGAAGTCGGCTGCGGAGGCGATCGGGCGGCGAAGGAGGTCGTCGTAGTAGGTGGCGGCGGTTTCCCAGCGGTCGAAGATGGCGGTGGGGGCGATCCAGCGACGGGGGAATTCGTTTGCGGGCGTTTTTGGGTTCATCGTGTTCTCGACGAAGTTTGCGCGGATCGCGGCTGGGACCAGTGGGCCTCGCGAAGCATGTGCATTGTGGTCCACTTTTAGCGGAGATGGCTACGGGGCAAAAAATCCGACGGCTTTCGAATCTTTCGGCGGGGCGATGGATGGGACGGGCCGGCGGGGGGGGTGGGCGGGTGGAATGGGGGAAAGACGGGTGCGGACCGGTTGAAAACCGGTCCCACAAAAGGCAGGAGACCGGTCTCACCAGCGGTGGGAGACCGGTCTCGCAGGAGTTTGACGGGCAGCGTTAGCCGACGAGCAGGGCGACGAACGCGCTGATGTCGCCGACGGTGACGAAGCCGTCGTGGTTGACGTCGGCGAGGTCGATGTCGCAGCTGGGGAAGGCGGAGCTGTAACCGGCGGGGTCGGTGAGAGCGAGGACGAAGCCGCCGATGTCGCCGACGGTGATGAAGCCGTCACAGTTCATGTCGCCGGCGGCGAAGGGGGCGTTGGGGTTGAGCACCCAGGTCAGGTCGCAGCTACCCGATTCGTTGAAGTCGCCGAAGTTTGTGCCGGGCACATCGAAGATGGAGTTGACCAGGCTGATGCGATAGTCGCCGGGGCCCATGACGCCGGCGAGGTCGATCGGACCGTTGCCGCCGGGGCCGCCGCGAACGACGAGGTTGCCGAGCGTGCCGCCGGTGATGAAGAGGAAGGAGGACGTGGCTTCATCGTCGAAGGCGACGTTTCCGACGAGTTCGTAGGTGGCGTTGGTATCGAGCGTGAAGCGGACTTCGACGCCGCCGGCGGCCGAGCCGAGGTAGGTTCCGCCATCCATCATGTCGATGTCGGTCGTCAGGCTGGATCCGATGTCGATGACGAATTCGCTGCCGGTGCGCTCGAATGCGAGCGAGGCGTTGGCGTCGACAGTGACGACGCCGGTTGTGCCGGGGGTGGTGGGGAGCAGGCCCGGCGGCACCGGGCCGGCGACGGCTTGCGCGATGCTACTGACGGCGCCGTTGAGCGTGCTCATGGGGGCGGGGTCGTCGATGATGTTGCCGGTCGTGCTGCCCTGGCGGCCGGAGAGCGCGGTGCAGGTGGTGTCCACGTCGCCGAGGGTGACTGTTACGCCGGCGGGGGCCGCACTTGCCAGCAGGAGAGAGACCAGAACTGAGCCGACCAGAAACCGACGCATCGCACACTCCCAAATCAATAACGTGTCCAACCGCCGGCCTCTGTCGGCCGGCCCTCACTCGTTGTAGCGCGGGAGCGGCTCTCGCGGGGCAGAAAAAAGCCAAGAAAGTCGTGGCGGCGGGCGGGCGGGGCCAAGGGACCGAAAAACATCAGGATCGTGCGTAAGCAGGGGGCGTGCGCGTCGTTTGAGACCGTACGCCCGGTGTGCGAGCGCTGCCTTTGGCGGCGGTCGGGCCCGAGAACCATCCCTAACTCAGTGGTCCCGCGCGGACCGCCGGAGAGATACCTGATGCGAACGATTCTGAGCGTCCGTGGAACGATGACCGCGGTTTTACTGGCGACTTACGGGACGTCGCCGATGGTGCGAGCTGCTCTGCCGACGGCTGATGTTGTGGCGGCGGTGAAAGCGAGCTTTGCGAGCGGCGGCGAAAGCGACGCAGCCCCGAAGAGCCTCGCGGCGACGCCGGTGGAGGAATTTGTGGGCGATGCGCCGGAACCCAACATTGAGACCGGTGGGCTGGCGAATGACGAATGCAGCAATGGCACGGTGATTCCGGGGAACGTGACGACCTACAACCCGCCGACCTATTCGACCACGACCGCTGATGCGGAGACGTGTGACAATCTGGAGTCGTGTGAAGCGGGCGGCGTGGGAGTGAGCAATTCGGTCTGGTATTCGTATACGCCGGACGCGGATGGGACGATCGAGATCAACACGCAGGGCAGCAGCTATAACACGGTGCTGTCGGTGTGGAGCGGGTGTCGTTTTCCGGCGGGACAGCTCTGCCTCGGCGGTGGGACGCAACTGGCGTGCAATGACAATGCGCCGGAGTTTGGGAGTCCGACGTGGTCGCGCGTCTTTTTGGATGTGACCGCGGGCACGACGTATCGGATCAAGGTGGCCGACCTCAACACGACTTCGGGCGGGGGCACGCTTGATTTCAATCTCAAGTATTACCCGCCCAACGACGCGTGCGACAATGCCACGACGATCGGCGGCGTGGCCTACAACCCGCCGCTGCTGCGGACGGGCAACGCCGTCACCGAGGTTTGCGATTCGAATGAGTCATGCGAACTCGATAATGTCGGCGTGAGCAACTCGGTCTGGTATCGCTACATCCCGCCGTGCGATGGGTCGATCAGCGTCAACACCAATGGATCGAGCTACGACACGGTGGTTTCGATCTGGACCGGCGGCTGCGATTTCTTCGTCGATCCCGATGTGGGCTGCGACGGGGGCAACACGCAGATCGCGTGCGACGATGACTCGGGCATCGGCACTCAGTCGCAGTTGCTCAATGTGCCGGTGATGGCGGACACGGAGTATCTGATCAAGGTCGCCGACTACAACATAGCGCAGGGTGGCGGCAATCTCGACTTCAACTTCGTATTCAACGGGGCCGGCGAGCCGAGCGCCGACATCACCGATCCGACCACGACGGAGTGCGTCTGTCGCGGAACGGTGCCGGTGATCGGCACGGCTACCACCGGCGCCGATGCGCTGGCTGACTGGGTGCTCGACAGCCGGCCGCAGTCGGGCGGCATCTGGACCACGATCGCGAGCGGAAACGCGCCGGTGAGCAACGGGCTGCTGGCGAACTGGAACACGACGGCGCTCAATGGTTACTACTTCCTGCGGCTGACCGTCCGCAACGCATGCGGCGACAGCAACAGCGATGTCGAGTTTGTCTATGTCGACGGCGCGGCGCCCTCGTGTGAGCTGCGGTCGCCGGTCGATGGCAATGTGCTGGGCGGGCTGATCTGCTTCGACGGCACGGCTTGGGATCTGTGCTTCCTGAATTACTCGGTCGAGTATCGGCCGACCAGCGGCGGCGCGTTTACGCCGGTGCAGAGCGGTGTGCCGAATTACACGACGCCGGTGACGAACGATCCGCTGACGACGGGCGGCTGGAATACGCAGACGCCGGGCGTGCCGGATGGCGATTATGAGGTGCGGCTGACGGTGCGCGATATCTGCGGGCAGGTGAGCACGGCGAACGCGGAGATCACGGTCGACAACACGCCGCCGGTGGGGGTGATCACGTCGCCGGCGGAGTGCGCGGTGGTGAACGGCGTGGTGCAGGTGATCGGCACGGCGAACGATGCGAATCTGCTGGGCTGGACGCTGCAGCGCAGCGACCCGGCGACGAACGGCTGGGTGACGATTTCGTCGGGCAATACGCCGGTCGTGAATGGTCTGCTCGGCTCGTTCGACACGGCGGGGCTGGATGGCTGCTGCTATGTGCTGCGGCTGATCGTGAGTGACCAGTCGCAGTTGAACTGCTCGCCGTTTGTGCATCAGACCGAGTATCTGGTGCCGATCGACTACGCGGGTCAGGGCATTGTGGGCGATGTGAACTGCGACGGGTTTGTGACGGTGGCGGATATCGGCGCGTTTGTGCTGGCGATCACGAATCCGGCGGCCTACGCGGCGGCGAACCCGACCTGCAACATCAACCTGGCGGATACGAACGGCGACAACTTTGTGACGGTGGCGGATATTGGGCCGTTTGTTTGCCTGCTGACGGGTTGCTAGGCGACTGGCGGTTTTGAGGCGCGCCCGGGTTGTTCGTTACCCGGGCGCGTTTTCGTTTGGTCTCGGAAGTGCAACGGATCGATGCGGCGCGGTGCGGAGCCGGGGCGGGGTGTACGAGTTTGCTCGCGGTGCCTAAGTTCGTTTTCCGACTCATTCCCACCCGAATCGCGGCGGATGTATTCGCGTCACTGTGACGCGCGTTGTGCGACCGCTCGGCGACTTGATCTCGCAGCTTTGGCCTTCGCGCAGCAGCAGTTCGCCACGGATTTCATCGCCTGCGGCACGACGAAGGGTGAGGGTGCATGATGCGCCGCTGATGAAGTCCACGGGGCGCGACTGTGAAAAAGCTGGCGAAACCAACAGCGAGCCTATTGGCGTTGCGACCGACTCGAAGTGCAGCTCGAATCGTCCGCTTCGAATCGCTTTCCCCTTGCCCTCGCACACGCGCGCGTTCGATTCGGGGCGTTCGATCTCCCATCCCCCAAACCGTTGGCGAAACGCGTCATCGAACGGAATCGTTGCAGCGCACGAGGCGATCTCTGACTGCAGCCCGTTTGTGTTCACCGTCAGTTCGACGCCGTTTTGATGTCCCCGCGTGGGGGACCAGCACTGGCTGAACAGGCAACCGGCTGAGAGACTCGCGAGTGCGGCCATCGCCGACAGCGCGAGCAGCTTGCCCCATGCTGAATTCCGGCCGGCGGTGTGCGCGCCGATTAGAACACTTGGACTCTGCGGCGCAGCGTCGCCTGTCCGGCCGCTTCTGCATTCTGCATTCTTCATTCTGCATTTCCCCCTTCCCCAAGTCACTTCGCGATCTTGAGCGCGTCGCGAACCTGCTGGATCAGGTCTTCGACTTTGAAAGGCTTGAAGAGCACGGCCGCCAGACCTTCACGGCTGGCGCGGACGATGGCGTGGTCGGGGTCGTAGCCGAAGCCGGTGATCATGATGACGGGGCACTTGGCGCCGGCGGCGCGGGCGGCGGCGAAGACCTCGTAGCCCGAGCAGCCGGGCATTTTGATGTCGGTTAGGACGAGGTCGAACTTCTGCTGGTGGAGGAGGGCGAGGGCGTCGTGTCCATCGGCGGCGGTGTAGGTGAGCGCGCCGCCACGGGTGAGCACTTCGGAGATTGTGTCGCGGATGACGTCTTCGTCTTCGGCGATGAGGATGCGTTTGCCGGAGAGGACGGGGTCGTCGCTGGGGGCGTCGTCGACCATGCCGGTAATGCCGCGGGGCTGGCTGAGCTGCTGGATGCTGCGTTTCACGCGATCGACGTTTTCGATGATGGCGTTCAGCCGGCGGCGGAGGTCGTCGTGGCCGATGAAGTCTTCGAGGACGCTGACGGTGTCGGTGATGATGTCGTTCAGCGGGGCGGCGAGCTCGGCGGCGACGTCGGCGGCGAGCTGGCCGGTGGTGGCGCGGCGCTCGACCACGAGCAGCCGCAGGATCTGCAGCGCCATGGCGATGTAGCGGCCGAAGATTTCGGCGAACTGGCGGTCGTCTTCGGTGAAGGCGGCGACCTGATTGGACTCGACGTTGAGCGTGCCGACGACCTGATCATTGAGCATCAGGGGCACGGTCAGCGAGGAGCGGGCGTCTTCGATGCCGAAGAGGTAGCGCGGGTCTTTGCGGACGTCGGGCGAGATGTAGCTGCGACCGGTGGCGGCGACGTAGCCGGTGATGCCGTTGCCCTCGGGCGAGGCCATGATGTCGAGCGACTTGGCCTCTTCGGAGAAGCCGCTGGAGATGACCGTGTCGAGCTTGTTGGTCTTTTTGTCGAGGACGCGCACGGCGAACTGGTCGAAGTGCATCAGGTCGTGGGTGTAGCGGATGATCTTTTCTTCGAGGATTTTCAGCCGTTCCTGCAGCGGCAGGGCCTCGACCGCGCCGGTGTTGAGATGGACGAGCTCGCGTCCGGCGGCGTCGATGGCGTTGACTTTTTCCTGAAGTTTGCGGGCGGGGGTGACATCCCAGCAGAGGCCGACGACTTCGATAATCTCGCCGTCGGCGGCGCAGAGGGCGGAGATGGTGATGTCGAAAAACAACTCGTCGCCGACACGGACGGTTCGGCGACGGGTATTGGCGACATCGGCTTTGTTGGGTTCGGCCAGCCACTCCTGAAACGCTTTCTGACACGCTTCGCGGATCTGGTCGACGGCCTGTTGCGGATAGGCCTTGAGCCGTGTGTTGGCGTAGACGAGCCGGCCTTCGCGATCGACGACGGCGACGCCCTGGCCGATGCGGTCGAGGATGGCCTCGGCTGATTCGAGGCCGACGACGTTGGCGAGCGGGGCGAGCTGGCCGCCGGTCGTGACGACGAAGTCGAAGGTCTCGGCCCGCAGGGCGGCGACCGCATCGCTAATGGAAGCGACGGTACGGACTTCGCCGAGCTCGCGCCAGCCGGCAAGCTTGTCGGCGTCGGCGTCGGAGACGATGGCCAGGATTCGGAGCGTGCGTGTCATCACTCTCGTCGGCGCTCGTGAAAGCGGTTTCAGCCTGTTCGGCGCGACCGGTTTTTGCATGGCGCGGCTTGGTCAGCGCAGACCATCCCGGTCGTCGGCGGAGCAGCCGACTCGAAGAGATTGTAGTCCGAGGAGGCGACAATCCAAAGCGGCCGCCGCGGTCTAGGATTCAGGGCACTATGAAAATGACCCCGCACATCATCCTCGAAGGCACGCGGCTGACGCACAAGACGGACCTGGCATTTGCCCTGAATGAGCACCCGCGGATCGTCGGTCCGCGGCGTTATCGCTACCACTCGCCGGTGATTTCGGCGGAGTGGTGTGCGTTTACGAATCGGCCGTGGGGGCGCGGGCTGATCAACTTTGCGCCCGAGGAAGAGGCGCTGGCGCTGGAGACCTACCGGACGTGGGTTCGATTGTTTGAGCTGCAGCGGTACTACTCGTGGATCGTCGACCGTTTTCATATCTCGACGATCGCCCATCAGCAGACGGCGCACGGCAAGCCGATGGACTTTGCGTGGCTGGAGGAGCGGCTGGCGGCGCTGAATTTTCGGCTGATCCTTTGCGTGCGACGCGAGGAGACGTTTGAGGCGGCTCGGGCGGCGCGGCTGAAGGTGTCGGGCAATCCGGCTCAGTATGACGATCTGAAGCCCTTCATCGCGGAGCAGAAGCTGCTTCGGGATCTGGTCGCGAAGTCGCGCTTGCAGAAGATGGAGGTGGACGTGTCGGATAGCGATGTGCCGGCGGCTTGCGAGCGGATTGCGGATTGGCTGGAGTCGACCGCGGGGCTGTATCAGGCGTAGGGCGAGCGGCGGCTTAGCGCTTGCTGGGGCTTTCGGTGGGTGTGCTGACGATCAAGCGGAGCGAGCCCTCGAAGGCGGGCAGTGTGCGGTGTGTGCCGAATCGGGCGTCCCAGCCGCCGGAGCGCAGGTCGTTGTGCAGGGCGGCGAGGAAGCGTTCGCGCACGGCGGGGGCGACGAAGGTCCACGCGGACTGCGCCTGGGTGACGGCCGGGTCGAGGAACTTTTCGGGGCGGGCGTAGAAGGCTTCGGTGAAGCCGTCGGTGCAATCGATGGGGATGGGGATGGCTGTGAGCTCGGTCCGGCGGCCGTCGAGAGATAGCTCGGTTTGGAGTCGAGCGATGGCGGGGTAGCGGCGGCGTTCGACGGCGATCAGCTCGGGGACATATTCCGCGAGCCAGTAGCGGTCGAGCGCGTCGCCTTCGAAGCAGAGCAGGACGATGGGGCCGCGGGTGACGCGGCGGAGCTCGCGCAGGCCGGCGCTCAGGTCCTGCCATTGGTGGACGGTGGCGATGGCCATGCTGGCGTCGACGGAGGCGTCGTCGAGCGGGAGGCTTTCGGCTCGGCCGCGGAGGGCGGGGGCGAGGTGGGGCGGGCGTTGGGCGCGCATGGCGGGCGAGGGCTCGATCGCGATCACGTGTCGATCGAGCGGCTCGTAAGAGCCGGCGCCGGCGCCGATGTTCAGGATGGTTCGGGCGGCGCCGAGGGCGGCGTGAATCCGCGCTTCGATGCGCGGGTCGGGGCGGCGGAGCGCAGCGTAGTGAGAGCCGCAGGGGGCGTAGTCCACGTCGCCGGCGAGCGGGGTGTTTTCGATCATGGGGTCGCGCTCCGGGGGTGGGGGGCGACGCAGCAGAGTTTGAGGAACGGGTCTTCGGGGTTCCGCGTGCCGGCGCGGCTCGCTGGGTGAGCGAGCCGTCGCCGGCGTTGGTGGTCAATGGGGCGGGTGATGCCCGCCGTCGGTCAGCGATCTCAGCCTTTCATGATGTTCCGCAGAACGGTCTGGAGGACGCCGCCGTTGCGGTAGTAGTCGATTTCGACGGCGCTATCGATACGGCTGCGGACCTTGAACTCGGTGGTTTTGCCGGTTTGCGGGTGCTTGGCGATGACGGTGAGCTCCTGCTGCGGCTTGAGGGCGTCGGTGAGGCCGGGGATTTCGAAGAGCTCGTGGCCGGTGAGGCCGAGGGTCTCGCGGGATTGGCCTTCGAGGAACTGGAGCGGGGCGACGCCCATGCAGACGAGGTTGGTGCGATGGATGCGTTCGAAGCTGACGGCGATGGCGGCGCGGACGCCGAGGAGCATGGTGCCCTTGGCGGCCCAGTCGCGCGAGCTGCCCATGCCGTAGTCCTTGCCGGCGAGGACGATGAGCGGGACGCCGGCCTCGCGGTACTTGAGCGAGGCGTCGTAGATCGACATTTTCGCGGGTTCGCCGGTCTGTCCGTTTTTGCCGAGGAACACGGTGACGCCGCCCTCGGTGCCGGGGACGAGCTGGTTCTTGATGCGGACGTTGGCGAAGGTGCCGCGGGTCATGACGCGGTCGTTGCCGCGGCGCGAGCCGTAGCTATTGAAGTCGGCGACGCTGACGCTGCGGCTTTGCAGGAACTGTCCGGCGGGGGAGGTCGGTTCGATGTCGCCGGCGGGGCTGATGTGGTCGGTGGTGACGCTGTCGCCGAACATGCCGAGGACGCGAGCGCCGCGGATGGGCTGGATCGGCTGCGGGGTCGGCGCGAGATTGACGAAGAAGGGCGGCTCCTGAATGTAGGTGCTGGCCTCCTGCCACGAGTAGACATCGCCGGCGCCGATTTTGATTCCCTGCCACTGCTCATCGCCTTTGAAGACGTCGGCGTAGCGGGTCTTGAACATTTCGGGGGTGACGAACTGGGCCACGGCCTGGTCGATCTGCTGCTGGGTGGGCCAGATGTCGCGCAGGAAGACGGGCTTGCCATCTTTGCCTGTGCCGAGTGGTTCGGTCTGGAGGTCGATGTCGGTCGTGCCGGCGAGGGCGTAGGCGACGACGAGCGGCGGCGAGGCGAGGTAGTTGGCCTTTACGCGCGGGTGGATGCGGGCTTCGAAGTTGCGGTTGCCGCTGAGCACGGAGGAGACGACGAGATCGCCGGTCTTGATCGCGCCTTCGATCTCGGGCGGGAGCGGGCCGCTGTTGCCGATACAGGTGGTGCAGCCGTAGCCGACGGTCTGGAAGCCGAGCTGGTCGAGGGCGGCGTCGGTGCCGGATTTTTCGAGGTAATCGGTGACGACGCGCGAGCCGGGGGCGAGGCTGGTTTTGACCCAGGGCTTGACGCTCAGCCCCTTGGCGACGGCGTGGCGCGCGACGAGGCCGGCAGCGAGCATGACCGAGGGGTTGCTGGTGTTGGTGCAACTGGTGACGGCGGCGATGACGACGGCGCCGTGCTTGAGGGCGAACTTCTTGCCGTTGTAGGTGGTCTCGACGCCTTCGACGTCGGGGTCGGCGACGGCGGTGGCGCTGGAGGAGCCGCTGGCCTGGAGAGCGGCGACGGCCTTGGCCTTATTGAAGGCGCCGCCGAGGTCTTTTCGCCACGAGGTTTTCATGTTCGAGAGGCTGATGCGATCCTGCGGGCGGCGGGGGCCGGCTAGGCTCGGCTCGACGGTGGCGAGGTCGAGCTCGAGCTTGCTGGTGTACTCGGGGTCGGGGGTGCTGTCGGTGCGGAAGAGGCCCTGCTCCTTGTAGTAGCGCTCGACGAGGTCGATGTCGGCGTCGCTGCGGCCGGTGAAGCGGAGGAACTCGAGCGTGCGATGGTCGACCGGGAAGAAGCCGATCGTGGCGCCGTATTCGGGGGCCATGTTGCCGATGGTGGCGCGGTCGGCGACGCTCATATTGGAGAGGCCTTCGCCGTAGAACTCGACGAATTTTTCGACGACGCCGTGCTTGCGGAGCATTTCGGTGACGCGGAGGACGAGGTCGGTGGCGGTGGCGCCTTCGCGGAGCTTGCCGGAGAGGCGGAAGCCGACGACTTCGGGGATGAGCATGTAGAGCGGCTGGCCGAGCATGGCGGCCTCGGCCTCGATACCGCCGACGCCCCAGCCGAGGACGCCGAGGCCGTTGATCATGGTGGTGTGGCTGTCGGTGCCGACGAGCGAATCGGGCACGGCGACGATTTCGTTTCCGACCTTGCGACGGAAGACGCCCTTGGCGAGATATTCGAGGTTGACCTGGTGGACGATGCCGGTGGCGGGCGGAACGACGGTGAAGTTATCGAAGGCCTGTTGCCCCCAGCGGAGGAACTCGTAGCGCTCGCGATTGCGGTGGAATTCGAGCTTGGCGTTCAGGGCGAGGGCACCCTTGCTGCCGAAATGGTCGACTTGAACGGAGTGATCGATTACGAGGTCGGCGGGGATGATGGGGTTGATGCGTTTTGGATCGCCGCCCATGCGTTTGACGGCGGAGCGCATGGCGGCGAAGTCGACGAGCGCGGGGACGCCGGTGAAGTCTTGGAGGACGACGCGGGCGGGTTTGAAGGGGATTTCGCCGGCGGGGATGGCGGTTGGCGACCACTGGCAGAGCTTGCGGACGTGGTCGGCTTCGACGGCGAAGTTGTCGACGTTGCGGAGGACGGATTCGATGAGGATGCGGAGCGAGTAAGGCAAACGCCCCATGCGGGCGAGGCCCTGCTTTTCGAGTGCGTCGAGGCGGAAGATGGTGACGTCGCCGTGGGAGGTTTTCAGTTTGTTCTTGGCGGAGAATGCGTCGAGCATTGGGGTTTCCTCGCGGGCTCCGGGAACCGGAGCGAACTCGTCGGTTAATTCAGCGGACTTTCAGACGTCGCGCTGCGAAATTTCACCAGTTTCTGTTCGCAGAATGCGCCATTTCTTCGTCGCGGCGCAGCCTGATAATCAATCGGTTGGAGTGTAAGGGCTGGCGTAAATTGCGGCGAACGGACGGGGTGGGAGGGAGTCGGTTTGCGGAATGAGGCGATTGCCCGGCCCAGGTCATCGGCGGAGGAGAAAAATTCGATCGATATTGGTGACGTGGAAGTGCGGGTTCTGTCCGACCGCGCAAACCCGGGGTGAATCCCGCTTGTGCGAAGGACTCGCGAAAAGTCGCGCTATGCACCCAACGGTCTGCTTTGCGGCAGGCCGCGGTGGGTGTGCAGTATTGACGTGCGGAGCCCGAACCTTGGGGAGACCGGACCGTGGAGTTGCCAGTCAAAGCTGGGATTCGCCTGAGTGAGGAGAGTTTGCGCCGTCTGCTGGATCGGCTGGACGCGGAGCCGGAGTTTCAGGAGGCGATGCGCAATCGGAAACACACGCGTTATCAGTATCGAGCGGCGGCGGTTTCGGTGGAGCTGCGCGAGAACGACGAGACGACGCGCACGACGGTGCCGTCGCGCAATTTGAGCGCGGGTGGAATCTGCCTGCTGCTCCCGCGGCTGGCGTATGCGGGGACTGAAGTTCGCATTCGGCTGGTGTCGGAGCACAACACGGCGCATGTGGTGGTGGGGAAAGTGGTGCGGTGTCGCTATCTGAGCGGCACCGCCGGCATTCATGAGGTGGGCGTTGCGTTCAGCAAGCCGATCGACATCGCGATGTTCGTGCGCGAAGCGAATGCGGCGAGCGTGCTGGTGGTCGACGATGACGAGATGCACCGCAAGCTGTTCGGCGAGGTCTTTCGTCGCTACAGCGCCGAGGTGACATTTGAGCGGCCGGAAGACACGGCCAAGCGCAGTTTGATTCACGAGCCGTTTGATCTGATCGTGTTCGGATTTCATACCAGCCGAACGGGGGGCTGTGAGCTGGCGCGAAAACTTCGCTCGACCGGGTATGTCAGACCGATTCTGGGCCTGGCGATGATGGGCGCGGACGAGTTGAAGGCGTATTGCGATAACAACAAGTGCGAGGCGTGCGTCTCCGCTCCGATCAACGCACAGTCGCTCACGCAGTTGGTGAAGACGATCGAGAGCGAGCCGATCGTCAGCTTTCGCGCGCAGGATCCGCATTGCGGCGGATTGATCGCGACGTTTGTGCAGAGCGCATCGGAGCGGATTGCGGCGATCGAGCAGGCCTACGCGGCCGGCGAAGCCGACAAGCTTCGCGACCGCGTGCAGCAGCTGGTGGTCTTTGCCGACTCGGCCGGATTTGAGCCGGTGGCTCAGGCCGGTCGTCAGGCGCTGGAACATATCTCCGCCAACGACCTTTCGACTCGGGCGGTTCGCGATCGTCTGGCGACGCTGCTGCAGCGCTGCCGCGCGGCGCGCGCGTCGGAGGCCACGCGGGGCTGATCGGTTCGGCGCGTGTTGCAGGTGGGCTGAGTGGGTGGTTCGGGCGTCGAAAGGCGGGTCCCGAACGGTTGTTTCTACGACATCTCCAGACGACAGGGGTTGGGCGCGCTGCCGTTTTGCCGCTTAGACTGCATCTCCGGCTAAGCCGGAAGCTCAGCGGAAAAGCGATCCATGCGCCGCAACTCGGTCGAATCCCGTTGTGAAACTCCAGACGCACGCCGGGCGGCATGCATGCCGTTCGACATCGAAATGGCCGAGTGCGCGCTGCGGCAGGCGTTTGCGGGCGCGGGCGAGCTAGTGCCGTCGCGCGTCGCGCGGGCAGCGGCGCGGGCGTTGCCGCGAGAGGCGGCGGCGGAGTTTTTGCGGCGTTTGCGTGGGTTGGGGCTGGTTCGAAGCGGCGCGCGCGTGGCGGTTGACGTGTTGGATGGGCCGGCATGCCGGGCTGCGTTTCCGGGTAGCTGGGGGTTGTTGGCGCGGCTGGCGGTTTTCGGCTTGCCGGGGCAGGGACAGTCGTTTGATAAGAAGCATCGCGACGCGCTTTTTCAGCGATTTTCGTCGGAGATCATGCGGGAGGGCGTGGACTTGCCGCGGCTGCAGCGCATTGCGCAGCGCGTGCTGGGGCATCGCGACGTGGCGCCGGACGCCGTACTGGTTGCGATGCTGCGTTCGATCGTGACGCAGAAAGAAGCAGAGCTCCGCGTTCAGCAACAGCACCTTCATCAGCAGCAGCACGATCAGCAGGTTCAGCAGGCGCAGCAAAGCGCCCCTGCGGCCCCCACGACCCCCTCTCCGCACAGCACGGTCTTTTTTACGCGGGAACAGGTTCGCGGCATGCTGCAGCGCCAGGCGCAGAAGTTCGAGGATCACACGAGTCAGTATGAGGAGCTTGCGGCGGAGAACTGCCTGCGCGCGATCGAGGAGCTGGGCCGCAAGTATCCGGTTCACATCGAGTCCGCGGCGATCCAGCACTATCGCGAAGCGCATGAGGCGTTTTTGCAGCGATGTGCGGCATGGCGACAGGCGATCGAGGGATTGGCGGAGCGTGGCGAAGAGGCGGCCGCCGCCGGGGATGAGCGTACGGCGGCCTGGGTCATTCGCCGGCTGCACGCGATTCACGCGCTGCGCCCCGGATTGCTGAACGAGCCGCGGCTCGACGCGCTGTGCAAGAAGATTCAGCAGGCCGAAGACACCACCGAAGAGCGGGAGGCGGCGGAAGAGCTGATTGCGCGAGAGAAAGAGATTGCGGCGGAGGTCCGCGGTCTGGCGCAGGCGGTGCGTCGTTTTCACAATGTGGCCCGGCAGCATGCGCCGGAGAGCGTCGAGTTCAAGGCGGCGGCTGATGACTACCGGGCCGCGGTCCGCGCTGTTCACGCCCATGATCAGGAATGGCTGACGAGCATCTTCATGGAGCTGGAAGATCTCGTGAGCGAAGTTCACGACGACAGCGGTCAGGCCGAAAGCCAGATCAATACGTTTATTGACCATGTGCGCACGGCCCTGATCCGCATTCGGGATGAGATCCGCTCCATTCACGCCGAACGGCTGGACCAGCAGTAGCCGGGCTTCGGCCGGGGGCAAACTTCGGAGCCGCAGCGCAATCCGGCGGACTTGGGCTAGAATCGCCCCTTGGAGAGGCGAGACCGAAGTGCGGGCGACCGGCGACCCGTTCCACTCGCGTATCCGCGGATCGTCGTTGCCTGGCGTCGCTGAGAAATGTCGAGCGAAACCGCTACCCATCCCGATTCGGCGTCGCTGCCCGCCCCGCGCGAGGCCGCGGTCGAGCCTGCGCCGCCGCCGCCGCCGGACACGGAATCGAGTTCGATCGGCTGGTACGACCGGGCGAAGTTTGCCGCGGTGCGGTGGTTTCTGTGGGCCTGGACGCGTGTTTTCAGTTTGCGCGGGCTGTTTGTGCTGGGGCAGACTTTTGGGACGATCGAATACACGCTGAACTTCCGTCGTCGGCGGCGCTATCGCGACGAGTTGCGGACGATCTTCGGCGACACGCTGACGCGTCGCCGGCAGAACGCGATCATTCGGCGGTCGTTTCGTCGGACGCGGTGCGACAAGCTCTTTTATCTGGTCTTCGACTTTCTGCCGCGCGAGAAGATCCTGAAGCGGATCAAGTTTCCCCGGCGGGCGGAGCTGGATGCGGCGCTGGCGCGCGGTCGCGGCGTGTATGTGATGATCAGCCATCAGGGATCGCACCATGTTGCGGGCGTGCTGATGGCGTTGATGGGGTACAAGTGCGCCGGCGTGCGTGATCGGAACGAGGGGCCGCTGCGGCGCTACATGCAGGAGATGTACACCAAGACATTTCCCGAGTTCGCGGGCATTCGCGTGCTCTATGCCGACAGCTTTCCGCGCGACATCTATCGCTGCTTCCAGGAAAACCGGGTGGTGGCGAGCGCGCTGGATGTGAGCCGCGTGCGCGGGCTGACGTTGAAGACTGTGCCGGTCGATTTTTTCAATGAGCGGCGCGAGTGGCTGATCGGCACGCTGCAGGTCGCGCTACGCAGCAAGGCCGTCATTACGCAGGGCTTCGTAGTCAGTCGCAAGAACTTTTACTTCCGGCTGGTGATGAACGAGCCGCTTTATATTCCGCCGGACAGCGCCGAACGCGGCGGGGAATCTCCCGAGCTGGTGGCGGAATTGATGCAGAAGTATGCGGACGGCATTGCGGCGCATATCCGCAAGCACCCCGACCACCTCAGCCGCGCCTAAGCCCCCCTCGCGCGACGCACTCACCCATCACAACGATCGGCGAACGCCCTTAATCGGACCGACGGGTCGGCGTGCGCTCGATAGGCGTCGTGGCGGCGCCGCTGGCGCGTGAGGCGCCGATCAGGCGGCGGATGGTGGCGGCGATGCCGGCGGCGTCGATGCCTGCTTCGGCGAGCTGGCCGGCGCGCGAGCCGTGCGAGTAGAAGCGATTTTCGGCCATGCCGAGCCGGACGACGCCCTCGGTGGGAAGGCCGAGGCGATTGGCCGCTTCGAGCACGGCGCTGCCGAAGCCGCCGGCGATGGAGTGGTCTTCGACGGTGATGACCGGGCCGCCGCGGGTGATGGCGGTGGTGACCATGTCGTCGTCGATGGGTTTGCAGAAGCGGGCGTTCACAACGCGAACATCGATGGATTCGGCGGAGAGCGTTTCGGCCGCGGCGAGGGCGAGCTCGACCATGGTGCCGTAGGCGAGGATGGTCGCGTCGCGGCCTTCGCGGACGAGGCGCGAGCGGCCGAGGACGAAGGGCGTGGCGGGGCCGATCGGCTGCGGCACGACGTCGCGGGGGTAGCGAATTGCGTAAGGACGATCGAGGTCGCGACCGAGCGTGAGGCAGGCGAGCAGCTCGTTTTCGTCGGCCGGCGCCATGAGCACCATGTTCTGGAATGGGCGGAGATAGGCGAGATCGAGATAGCCGTGATGGACGGCGCCGTCGCCGCCGACGAGGCCCGCGCGGTCGATGCAGAAGCCGACGGGCAGGCCCTGCAGGACGACCTCCTGAAAGACCTGGTCGAAGGCGCGCTGCAGGAAGGTGGAGTAAATGGCGGCGATCGGTCGCATGCCAGCCTTGGCCATGCCGGCGGCGATGTCGACCGTGCAGCTTTCGGCGATGCCGCAGTCGAGCGCCTGGGCGGGCAGCTCCTTGAGCACTTTGTTGACGCCGGTGCCGTCGGGCATGGCGGCGGTGAGGACGACCATGCGCGGGTCGTCTTTGGCGAGCGTGAGGAAGCAATCGGCGAAGGCGCTGGTCCAGCTCTTTCGGCCGGCGTCCTTGGCGAGCGTGGCCTTGCCGCCTTCGAGCGAGACTTTGTTGGGGCTGTGATAGGCGCAGGGGTCTTGCGAAGCCCAGTCGCAGCCTTTGCCCTTTTGCGTGTGAACGTGGAGCAACACGGGCGTTTCGACGTCTTTGAGCAATTCGAGCAGTTCGATCAGGTGCTGCGTGTCGTGGCCGTCGACCGGGCCGACGTACATGAAGCCGAGCTGTTCGAACATCTGGTTGGGGGCCATGGTGGCCTTGACGCCTTCTTTCAGATGCTCGATCGCGCCGACGACGCCGCGCCCGACGACGGGTACGGCGTTGAGAATGGACTTCACCTTTTGCTTCACGTCTTCGTAGAGGTGGCTGAGGCGGAAGCGGGCGAGCGTCTCGGCCAGGCCGCCCTGCGTCTTGGCGATGCCCATGGAGTTGTCATTGAGTACGACCAGCAGCTGTCGCTTCAGAATGCCGGCCTGATTCAGCCCTTCGAAGGCGACGCCGTTGACGATGCTGGCATCGCCGACGAGCGCGACGGTGCGGGCGGTGCGGCCGAGGGCGGCGTCGGCGCGAGCCATGCCGACGGCGGTGGCGATGGCGGTGCCGGCGTGGCCGACGTTGAAGAGGTCATAGGGACTTTCGTCGATCGAGGGAAAGCCGCTGAGGCCGCCGCCCTGGCGCAGCGACTCGAAGCGGTCGTTGCGGCCGGTGAGGAGCTTGTGGACGTAGCACTGGTGGCCGACGTCCCAGAGGAGGCGGTCGGTGCGGAAGTCGAAGACGTGATGCAGCGCGATGGTGAGCTCGACCACGCCGAGATTGCTGGAGATGTGCCCGCCGGTCTTGGAGACGACGCTGACGATCCGCTCGCGGATTTCGCTTGCGAGCTGATGCAGTTGCTCGAGCGTCAGGTTCTTGAGGTCGAGCGGCGACTGGATTCGATTGAGCAGCGAATTCATCTTTGCGTTCTCTGGCGAGCCAAGCGGCGGCCTGCTTTCTCGCAGACCGACAGACGAGCCGCCGACATCTCGGCGACCCGCGATTCGGCGCCGTCGTGAGCGACGGCGAATTTGGTTTGTCGGCCGGCGGGCCGCGACATGCGTTCGGCGTCAGCGGGCGCGGTCGGCGATTCTATCTGCGATCGCTCGCAATCCGGCGGCGGCGGGGCCGAGCGGCTCCAGCTCGCGGATGGCGGCGGCGTGCAACTCATCGGCCTCGCGACGGCTTTCGGCGAGACCAAAGGCACGCGGATACGTCTGCTTGCCGCGGGCGGCGTCCTTGCCCGCGGGCTTGCCCAAAACTTCGACGTCGGCTGCGACGTCGAGCAAGTCGTCGGCGATCTGGAACAGCAGACCGATCGTGCGGCCGAAGCCGCGCAGCCGGTCGACGGCGGCCTCGCTGGTCGCCGCGGCTAACCCGCCGAGGCCGGCCGCGGCCTCAAAGAGGGCGGCGGTCTTTCGGCGATGAATCGCAATCGTTCGCTCGCGATCCGGGGCGAGCGCTTCTCCGGCGATGTCGGCCGCCTGGCCGCTGATCACGTCGCAGGTGGCGCCGGCCAGCAACGCCACCATCGCGCTGCGTCGCCCGGCGTCGACCTCGGCGGCGGCGAGCATCGCGAAAGCGCGCGTCAGGAGCCAATCGCCGGCGAGGATGGCGGTTGCTTCGTCGAAGGCGCGGTGCGTGGTTGCTCGTCCGCGGCGCAGGTCGTCGTCGTCCATCGCGGGCAGATCGTCGTGCACTAGCGAAAACGTGTGCACGCACTCGATCGCCATCGCCGGGCCCAAGGCCACATCCGCCGACCCGCCCGAGGCGGTGCAGCATTCGATCACGATCAGCGGTCGAAGCCGCTTTCCGCCGCTGACCGCCGCATATCGTAGGGCCTCGGGCAGCCGCGAGTCGCGCGTTTCAGAAGATTCAACCCGTTGAAAATAGTCGCTCCAGGCAGACTCGAAGGCGGCCACGCGGGCCGCAAGTGCGGCGGGCCATTCGCGGGTATGCGCGGCGGGTTGCATCGCGCGTACGATATCGTGCCAATGGCCTGCTCGTCGCGGCTGTCAGAGGCGGCATGATCGAATTCGATTCGCGCAAGCTGGACCCTCAGACCATCCTGAACGGATACCTGAACGGGATCTTCCCGATGGAGGGGCCGGGCGGCGTCATCCAGTGGTTCAGCCCGGACCCGCGCTGCATTTTCGACCTCGACTCGTTCGAGCCTTCGCGCAGCCTCCGCAAGACTTACGCCCGACGGGTGTTCGAAGTTCGTGTGAACACTGCGTTTGAGCGCGTGATCGCGGCTTGTGCCGATCGGGAGGAGGGGACGTGGATCCGTCCGAAAATCCTGAAGAACTACAAAACACTGCATGCGGCGGGCTTCGCGCATAGCGTCGAAAGCTGGAAAGACGGCGAACTGGCGGGCGGGCTGTATGGCGTGAGCATCAACGGGGCATTTTTCGGCGAATCGATGTTTCACCGCGCGACCGATGCGTCGAAGGTGGCGCTGGTGGCGTTGATTGAGCGAATGCGGGCGCGGGGCATGGTGCTGCTGGATTGTCAGTGGCGCACGCCGCACCTGGCGAGTCTGGGTGCGGTCGAGATCTCGCGGGAGGAGTTTTTGAAGCGGCTGGATCGGGCGTTGACGACGGAGGCTAGCTTCGTCGACGCGCCGGAGGACTAGCGCTCGATGCCCGCGATCGCGCCGCCGGGGCGGAGATTTTTGGCGATCGGCCCGACGGAATCGGCGGGGCGGACGGCGTCGGCCGGTCGAACGATGGTGGCCTCGGCGCTGGCGGTGACTTCGGGCGTCGTCGATTCCGCAGATTCGGCCGCCAACGCGTCGGCCTTGCGCTCGCCGGTGAAGCGGAGATATTCGTAGAAGAGGAAGCCCGCGACCAGCAGGACCACGACGACGATCAGCGCGCCCTGGATTTCGGCCAGCCATTGATAGAGGGAGCGCAGGTGTTCGGCGAAGACATAGCCGAGGCCGATGAAGAGCGGCACGCAGATGAGGGCGCCGGAAAAATCGGCGAGGAAGAAGCGCCAATAGGGGTAGCGCGTAGCGCCGGCGGTGAGGCACATGACGGCGCGAATGCCCATCACAAAGCGGCCGAAGAAGACGAACCACACTCCCCAGCGGCGGAATGAATCGCAGGCTCGCGCAAAACGTGCCGGCGTGATGATCCAGTTGACTGAGCTGTGGTTGACGACGTCTTTGCCCCACCAGCGGCCGACGGTGTAGAGGACGAGGTCGCCGCTCATGATGCCGACCATTGCTGTCGCAAATGCGCCGATCCACGTGGCGCTTTCGGGGTGCAGCTTCAGGATCACGCCGGCGGCGATGAGCGGGATATCTTCGGGAATGGGGATGCCGAGGCTGGCGACAACAAGCACGCCGAGCAAGCCGAGATAGAAGTAGTTCTCGAGCAGGTTTTGCACGGTGGCCGGGTCGATGAGCGACGCGGCGAGCAAACTGGCAGCCAATACACGCATCCAAGATCCTGCAGGCCGCCACCCACCCAGGCGTCCGGGGTCTGCATCGGGTCAAAACGAAGCCCGAGATTATAACGGCAGTTTGGGGCGGGTCGGCGTAGGACAGATCCGTGAAGTTGGCCGGGGCGGGTGATGGGTGTCGAGTGGCAATACGAATTTTGCCGCGTTCTCGGTGGACTCGCGCAGGTGTCGCTGCGTCAGTCGCTTCGTCAACTGGCCCTCCCGTTGTGTTCAGCCATCGCACTGGAACCCGCCGCCGCTTTTCCCCGTCCGACGGAATCGGTATAACTCTCGCCCGAGTTGTATCTGTTTGTCGCTCCCGGACCCTGCGAGGACCCGCGGTGGTCGCTGCCGGGAGCCGTACCGACTGGCGTTGACGCCCGCAGGCGTCGCACAACACACCGGCTCGTGGAGCTGCTCATGCCGCGTCGCACTCGCGCCTTCTCCGCCCGCTTGGCTCTGGCTGTCGCTCTCGTCACAACCGCCGCATCTTCCGTGGCCGTTGCGCAGGATTTCAGCGGCGTTTCGGCGGCGCTGCGTCCGCAATGGGAGGCGGCCCTGGAAGCGCTGGTGAAGCGCGACACGGCGGCGGTCGAGACCGCGTTTGGGGCGATGCTCGAAGCGGATGTCTCGCCGTTCCGCGTGGCGTTGCTGGCGGACGAAGCGACGCGGCGCGGCAAGCAGGGCGGCGGGGTGCTGCTGCTGGAACAGGATGCCAAGAACGGCAAGCTGGGGGAGAACGGTCAGAAGATCGCCGCGATGCTCGACACCGGTCGCGAGCAAATGAATCAGGCTGACGACGGGTTTTACTTCGCGGCGGTGGGGCGGTTCGACGTGGCGGCGGCGAATTTCAACGCGCTGGTCGAGAGCAATCCCGATCCGGTCGCCGTACTCGAATTCACCGAATCGCGTCCGCAGCGGCGGCGCATTCTCGCGCAGGTCGTCACCAATCCGGTCTGCGGCGACGCGGCCCGCGGCATGCTCCGCCTGCTGAACATGGGCGAAGCGGGCGTGAAGGCCGATGCACGGCGGGTGCGAGCGAATATCGAGCGTCTGAAGGGGCCGCCGCGCGGCTTTGAGAATGCGGTCGAAAACCTGCGCGAGTCGGGTGAGTACGCCGTGCCTGTGATTATTGAATATCTGCAGAATCCGGAGAAGCGTGATTACCTGCAGCCGATCCTTCGGGCGCTGCCGGAGCTGAATCGCACGGCGGTGAACGGGCTGGTGGTGGCGCTCGAAACCGAAGACGACATGACCCGGCTCTATCTGGTCGATGCGCTGGGCAAGATGGGCTATGCCCAGGCGATTCCGTATCTGCTGCGGCTGCGCGATTCGGACAAGACGAGCTCGCAGGTGCGCAGCGCCGCGGAGCTGGCGCTGGCGGCGATTCGTGCCAAGAGCGGCGTCGGGGCCGGTTCGGCCGCGGCCGACTCGTTCACCTCGCTGGCGGATCAGTACTACAAGAATTCGTCGTCGCTGGCGGCCGACCCGCGCAGCCGCGAAGCGAATGTCTGGTATTGGAAGGAGGGCGGGCTGCGAAATGTCCGCGTGCCGACCGAGATCTATGACGAAGTGATGGCGATGCGCTGCAGCGAATATGCGCTCATGTTGCAGCCGGACAACGCCGCGGCGCTGCCGATCTGGATCGCCGCCAACTTCCGGCGAGCGGCCGAGCTGCCGGCGGAGACGACGGACGCGACGCGGCCGGAGAACGACCCCGCCCCGGCCTATTACGCGCAGTCGGCCGGGCCGAAGACATGCCTCGCGGCGCTCGACCGGGCTCTCAAGCACAATGAGTCGGTGGTTGCGCTGGGCTGCATTGAGGCGCTGCGAAACACGGCCGGGCCGCAGATGCTGATTGCCGGTCAGGCGGCGCCGCTGGGCGAGTCGCTGACTTTCGCTGATCGGCTGGTGCGAATTCAGGCCGCTCTGGCGCTGGGGCGTGCGACGCCGCGCGAGACGTTTAACAATCATCAGAATCTGCTGACCGTGCTGGGCGAGGCTGTGCAACTGGCCGGCGCGCCGAAGGGCGCGATCGTCGTCGATGCGGACGATCGCTCGGCTAACGCCGCGGCCTCGGCGCTGCGGGCCAACGGCTATGAAGTGATCAGCGATGCGAACCTGAACGGCGCGTTGGCGAAGGCCCGCACGCAGCTGCCCTCGGTCGATGCGATCGTGCTGGCGTCGAACATTCAGAATCCGCCGATGGGCGGCGCGATTCAGCAGATTCGCCAGGAGTTTCGCTTCCGCGCCGCTCCGATCCTGCTGTTGCAGAAGGAAGGCGACGAGAGCGCGGTCGATCGCATCGTGACGCGCGACGAGCGAATCGCCAGAATGCCGCAGTCGGAAGACCCGGCGTTGGTGAAGTCGGAACTGGAGCGTCTGGCGGGCGAGACGGGCGCGGCGGCGGTCGAGGCCTCGCAGGCCCGCACGCTGGCGCTCGAAGCGGCCCAGGTGCTTGAGGGGCTCGGGCAGTCGCGCGAAGCGAAGCTGTTCGACATGAAGCTGGTCGAGGGGCCGCTGCTGGCGGCGATGAAGTCGAGCGACGCCGAGGTGCGTCAGGCGATGGCCGAGGCGCTGGCTTATGTGCCGACCGAGGCGGCTCAGGACGCGATTGCGTCGGCTGCGCTCGATGCGGCGCTGGAAGAGCCGGTGCGCGCGTCGCTGTTTGATGCGCTCGCGGCGGCGGGCCGGGCCAACGGCACCAAGCTGAGCTCGGGCATGCTGGCCAAGCTGGTCGAGACCGCCAGCAAGGACGCGACGGTCACGATGCGCGAGGCGGCTTCGCGGGCGCTCGGCGCGGCGAACACCAGCGGCAACACCGCGAGCGAGATCATCCGCGCTCAGCACCGCGGCTAATGTCGGATGGATCGGAGCCGCGCCCGGTGGGGAGCGGCTTTCGGTGTTGCGGCAGATTTGCGAACGAAGACCGCCTCCGGACGGGAGCGGCGCTGACGGAAATGTGTTCGGGAGAATCTCCGATGTGGATGCTCGCCTTGCTTGCGCCGCTCGTGCTGGCCGACCATGTGGCCGACGCCGGCGACGGTCCGCGCCCCTCGCCGGTTCAGAACACGTGGCAGCTTCAGTTCGAGTTTGTGTCGAATCCGATGCGGATCGAGGTGGGCGGGCAGACCTATTGGTACATGCTCTATCGCGTGACCAATCCCAATCCGGAGCCGGTACATTTCTTCCCGTTCTTCACGATCGTGACCGAGGATCTGCAGGTCTTCACGACCGACATCGGCATTCCGGACGGCGTGTTCAACCAGATCGCGGGGCGTCATCGTCCGCAGTTTCCCGATCTGGTGAGCCCGATTCGGGCGATCGACGATCTGCGGAGCGGCGAGGACTATGCCCGCGAGTCGGTGGCGATCTGGCATGACGCCAAGCTGACCGGGAACAACTTCACGGTGTATGTCGCGGGGCTGAGCGGCGAGACGCAGACGATCCGCAAGCCGGCGGTGAAGGGTGCTGCGGTGGGCGGAGCGACCGATAACTCGGCGGCAGCGGCCGCCGGAGCGTCGGCGGCGAAATCCACGAAGGAACGCGAGCAGTTCACCCTTCGCAAGACGCTGGAGATTCGCTACACTCTTCCCGGCTCGCAGATCGGCAAGACCGCCGGCGAGCCGTATCGTGTCGAAACCCAATGGGTGATGCGCTGACGCGTCGCCCTTTTTCGTCGCCACAGGGCGTGGCTTGGTTGAGGTGACTCATGGCTCATAAGAAGGGCGGCGGCTCGACCCGCAACGGGCGCGACAGCCAGCCGCAGTATCGCGGTGTGAAGCTCTACGGCGGCGAGGCTGCCCGTACCGGGAACATCATCGTTCGGCAGTGTGGCACGGTCTTCAAGCCCGGCCGCAACGTTGGTCTCGGCCGCGATCACACGCTGTTTGCCCTGGCGGATGGCGTGATCGAATATCGCGGGCGCTTCGTGTCGGTCATGCCGGTCGAAGCCTCGGCGAACTGAGCCGGGTGAGCCTTTCGATTTTTCGCTGAGTGCGGGCGATTTGCCCGCACTTTTTGTTTCTGCACGTCGCGTCGTGGGCCATGGGTGAGGGACGGCGGACGTGCGCGGTGCGCTTTCCGGCCGCGCGAGATGGGTTCGATCGGTGCGGGGGGACTACTGAAAATGCAGCGAGAGCTGATGCGCCGCGAAGAACGCGAGCGCGATGGCCCACATCCCCAGCACGATGGCGAGGAAGTTTTTGATGGTGGGCCAGGGGAGCTCGGCGGCGCGCTCGGCGCGTGTGACGCGATAGACAATGGCTATGCAGAGGGCCAGCGGAAAGAAGAGAAAGAGCCGGCCGCCGGGCGGGAGCTTGAGAGGGTGGATAAAGATTGCGGCCAGCGATAGCGGGCCTGTCCCCAGCAGCGTCAGATTGAGTGTTGCGATCCACGTCATCATGACGCCGCTCCGGCCGTTTCGGCTTCGGGCCGCGCTGCGGCGGAGAGCGAGGGTGTATCGACGGGGGACGGGGCGGGGTAGGTGGCCTTGCCGCTCTGGGCGCGCGCGATGGCGTCGATGATCGCCAGGATGTTGAGAAGGCCGGCGGTCGCGAGGTAAATCTGCGACACGTCGCTCTCGGGATAAAAGCTGATGTACTCGACGGCCTTTTTGCGCAGCCGCTCCTGTTCTTCGTATGAGCGGCGACCGAATGCGAGGGGGTTCATGCCGACCAGCTCGGGGACGACGCGCGAAGGCAGGTCGCTGAGGATGGTTTCGTTGACGCCGAAAGCGGCAAGCGTGTAGCCGCCAGCCCCAAGTTCGCCGAGGAAGAGCGGCATGCTGGTGTAGGGATTGACGCTGTTCTTGATGCCGCCCGTGGCGAGGCCCACGCCGTAGACGAATGAGATTGTGAGGAACAGCACCGACGCCAAGCCGCGGTTGCCCAGCCACCAGTGGCCTGCGCCGGGCAGCAGCCAGGCGAGGACGGCGGCGATCGTGGCTTCGACCGAGTTGTCGCGCTTTCGTCGCATCATGCGGGGAGACAGGGTAGATGGGTTGGGCGGTGGTGGCAAACGGGCGGGGAAACGCCTTATCAAGAATGCGAAATGCGGAAGGGGACGCTCGGCACGGTCTCGCGGATGCGCAACATGGGGACGCTCATTCGCGATGCGGCGCGGCGGCGAGCGAGGCGGGCGAGCGGTGGAGCAGCGCGTCCTCTAACAAAGACATCAGACCGCGCAACTCGACCAGCGGCAGGAGGGTGCCACCTGCGGCGCGCGGCGCATCGGCCGCGCGGTGCGGGCAGTAGCTGACATCGGCGACGAGCGTTGAAAGTCGCAGACCCATGGCACACGCCGCGCGCCAGTAGCGGAAGGCGAGCGGTCCGGCGTCGGCGACGGCCCGCGCCGCGCGGTCACCATGCACGGCCCGAGCCGACCAGAGATCGTCTGCGCTGCAGCCGGCGAGGGCGGCATCGAGCAGTCGCTCGAAGGTGGCCGCGCGGGCGTCGGCGGTGGCGAGTGGCGCGCACTGGGCCTGTAGCGCGGCGCGCAGCTCCGCTCCGCCGCGACGCAGGAGTGCGAGGTCGCGGGCGTCGTTCATGAGCAGGCAGTCGAGCATGCGCACGCCGACGGCGAAGAGGTCGACGGCTTCGCCCAGGCGCGGATGCCAGCGCACCGTGCAGTTTGCGATTTCTCCGGGGCGCTGCAGCTTGGCCCATGCGTCATAGAGTCGGCCGGTGACGGCGACGGCGCTTTTGCCGTCGTCCGCATTGCGAACGCCAGTAGGTGTCAGGACGGCGCGTCCGCCGGCGGCCGCGATTTCGATTCGGTCTCCGGCGCAGAAGATGTCGCCGCGAAGGGGAGAGAGATCGACCAGCCCATCGGCCAATTCGCAGCGCTTCTCGTCGCGCTTGCCGAAGGCCCGCAGGATGAGTGTTGCGGAGTGCTCGCTTTCGGCCAAGGCCAGCAGCTCGGCCGTGCCTTCGGGCAGGAGGGCCGGGTCGTGGCCTTCCGGGGCAAAGGCGGTCGCGGGGTGCGTTTTCGCATCTTCCGGCTCGACCGGCGCGATCCACGGATTTCGCAAGAGCGCACTTCCGGCGGAAGAAGCGACCGCGGAATCGTCGCGCCATTCCAGCAGCGGGCGCTGCAGCAGGCGATAGCGACGATCGAGCTGCGCGAGCAGCGGCTCGATCAGCCCCAATCGAGCCCGCAACGCCTCGAGCGTGCGGCGGTCGTCGCTTTCTCGTGAAAATCGCCGGTCGCGAGAAGCCATGGCGGCGGCTTCGAGCGTGGTGTCGCCGTGCGGCGTGATGAGCAACGGCAGCGCTGCGTAGCTGATCGGCGTGAGCCATTCTTCGGCGTAGGGATATCCGCCGCGATCGGGGTCCCAGCGGGCGCGGTCGCGATCGCTCGCGCAGGGGTGCTCGCTGAGCCACTCGTCTTCCTCGCGCGGCGAGCGAAACGCGCCGCTGGGGCCCTGGGCGATGAGGCGGCCCTGATCGAGCAGCAGATTTCGAACGGCCTCGACATCGGCATCGCCGGCGTCGGTGAGCAGATGGAAGGGGGGCATCGTGGTTGGGCCGGCGGGGTCTGCGAGCGGGGCGCGGTGCAGCAGGGGCGTGCCATCGACGCGCGAGCGAGCCTGAATGATTCGCCCGCATCGGCGGCAAAAGAGCAGCGGTGCGAGCGATCGCGGCGGCCCCCACAGCGCGCGGATTTGGGCCGCGTCGGTTTGTGTCTTGCCCGTCTCGGCGGCGGGAGACTCAAGCTCGTTGATTTGCTCGGCGGCGCGAACCACGCCGGCGAGCAGCGCGTCGATCGGCGCGGCGCGGCGCGGGCGAGGAGCTTCTGTCGGACGAATCAGCAGCAGCTCGGCCCGCAGCGCCAGACGATTGTCGGCGCCCAGCAGTCCGCCCAGCGCCAGATGGCGCACGCCGCGAGCGGTCGCCGCGGGCTGCGGTGCATAGGCACGTCGTGGCGCGAGGCACACGGCGAGCGGCGGCGCGCTATCGCTCGCGAGGTGCAGATTGGCGTAGATGTGCTCGGTTGCGACCGTCATTTGGCAGGGTGGCTATATCTCGCGAATCCCGTCGCCGCAAGTCGGGTTGGGTCGGGGTCGGCCCGTGGCGCTGATGCGGCGACGGGCGGTCCGGGTGCGTGTTCCGCTCGGGGCGATCGCGGGAGCGCGGCGGCGTCGCCATGCTTGGTGGGGGAAAAAAGTGCCCGCCGGAACGAGCGAACTCGCGCCGGCGGGCATGTCTTACACTGGCTGCATGGTGCAGCTACGTTACTGCACTACTGCAGCCTCGTACTACCACTAATCAAGGGATCACCTCCTGTTCGATGGCCGATTCCCACTAGCAGACCTCCGTGGATTCAAAGGTCGTTGGGCTTGACCACTCCGCCAAACGTCTTCAGCGGACACATCGCCCAGCGTCTTTTCAGACGCCGCTCGGCAATCGAATGACCCACAGTGCAAATCGGCCCTGGCTCTTCGAGCCGCTGCCGCTGTGCTCCGCGACTGCAACTTAAGAATATTCTGCGGAATCGACAGGTCAAGGGGAACCGTGCCACGGGTGCAATAAAAAGCGGTGGCGTCCGATTGGAACGCTATATCTGGTGTCGGAAATTGAAACGACGGCGGGACAGTCCGAGTTGCGCGCGGCGCGTAAGTCGTGGGGAACTGGCGCCGCGGGCGGGAGATGGCGGGTGTTAACGGACGCTTAGCGCGAGGTGTTCGCGGGCGCTCTGCATGAGTTGCTCGGCTTTTGTCAGCGAAGCCCAGACTTCGTCGACGTAGCCATCGGCCGAGGCGCACCAGGCGCGGTTGATGAGTCGCTCGCCGGACGCGAAGTCGCTCATCACGTTTGCGAAGCCCTTCAGCCCGCCGACGGGGATGATGGTCTCGCGGGCGTCGACGAAGCGGCCAAGGTCTTCGAGGAAGTCGCTGTCGATGCGGCCGCTGACCGCGTAGACGTCGACGTTCTGGCGTTCCGCCAATAGCGCCTGCAATCGTGCGATGACGCGATCGAGCGAGTTTCGAAGGGTGTCGAGGTCGGCTGCGACTTTGGAGTCGCTGGTCGAAACGCGGCTGGCGGCGACGCGCAGCAGCGCCACGCCGACGACGCCGAGGGCCATGGCGCCGCCATACTGAATCCAGTCGATGGAGTGCCACTTGCGGCTCTCCGCGGATGCGGAGGGCTTGTCGAGCTGGCGCACGCTGACGAAGGCGGCGCCGAAGAAGCCGATGAGCAGGAGAATCAGGCCGATGTGTCGCATTAGTGTCCACCTCCCGCGCCGGTGGCGATGGCGCGGATCGCCATGCTGACATCCGCGAGCGATTCGCCGACGACCAGCCCCGCCGCGACGGGGATGCCGACGTTTTCGATAAAGCGATGGCCGAATCGATCGAAGATGAGCCTGAGCGCGACGCCGACGGCGTAGGTCAGCACGGTTGAGAAGGGCAGGTAAAAGCCGAGGCCGATCTGAACGCCGATGCCGCCCATGCCGCTAAGGGCGAGCAGGAGGCCCATGCCGGCGCCGGCGGAGTAGCGCCAGACGGGGGCGTCGGATCCGACGAGGCTTTCGACGGTTGAGGCCATGGCCGCGGCCTGAGGCGCGGCGAGCTTGCCTTCGCCAAAGCCGCCGCCCTGTTTGCTGAGCGTGACCAGCAGCCAGGCGATGATGATGGGTCCGAGCCAGGTGCCCAGGTATTGGGCGATCTGCTGCTTGCGCGGCTGAGCGCCGACGATGTAGCCGGCTTTGAGGTCCATCATCATGCCGCCTGCCTGCGCGATCGCCACGCAGACGGCGGCGCCGCTGATGATCGAGGCGACCACGGTCTGGACTGGGGTGAGCGCGGGCGGGATGGAGACGCAGACCATTACGAGAATGGTGATTGCGATCAGCGTCATGCCCGAGAGCGGCGACCAGTTGGTGCGGCCCAGCGATTCGGAGACGATGACGCCGGCGACCCAAATCCAGCCGGTTCCCATGACGGCGAGGGCGGCGGCGCGCCACAGCTCCATCTGCGGGACGCTCAGCTTTGAAACGATCATCAACACGATCAGGCCGCCCGCGACGGCGAGATAGAGCAGCCAGATGGGCAATTCATCGGCCGCGGCGGTGCCTCCGGCGGCGCGCTTTTTCGCTGCGTCCTGCATGCTGCGGATGGCGCTGAGCACGAGCGGAAACGCGGCGATGATGCCGCCGATGGCGGCGCCGATCAGGATGCCGATGCCGACCGGCTTGAAGATCTTTCCCTGAAGAATTCCGGGGACGGCGGCTGAGGCCTTGGCGGCGGCTTCGGCGTCGAGCGGGGCGCTCGCGGCGATGGCGGCGTCGACCGGGCGCAGGGTGTTCTGCACCTCCGGGGCGCCAAAGTAGGCCAGCAGCGGAGCGAGCAGGAAGTAGCAGATGAACCCGCCGTAGGTGAACACGGCGCCGTGCTTGCCCGAGAGGAAGCCGACGCCGACGGTCATCAGCGAGAGCAGGAAGGTGACGTTGAGGTAGCTGGGCAGGCCGAGGACGAGCCCCAGCGGGCCTAGCCGCTCTTCGTCGACGTGGAAGACGAAGCGGATGATGAAGTAGACGGCTGCGGAGAAGAGCATGGCTCCGAATAGCAGCGCGGCCTTTTGCAGGCCTGCGCCGGGCGAGCGGAGGATGGCCGCCGTCGCGATGCCGCCGGGGTAGGCGAGGCGGTTGAAGTCGATCATCTGCTTGCGGAGCGGGATGACGAAGGCGATCCCCAGCACGCCGCCGGCGATGCAGGCGAGGACCAGCAGCACCTGGTCATATTGGGTGGCGAGGGCGTAGGTCTCGGGGTTGCGTTTGGCGAGGATGAAGAGTGCAGGGATGGTGAACATCATGCCCGCGGACGCGCCGTTGACCGACACCGCGAGCGTTTGGTTGATGTTGTTCTCGACGATGCTGCTGCGGCGCATGATGCCGCGGAGGATGCCCCAGCCGAGAATGGCGGCGACCTCGTTGCCCTCGATCGAGAAGCCGAGGATCAGCGCCGAATAGCCGATGGCGACGGCGAGCATCGAGCCGATGAGCCAGCCGACGATGACGGCGGGCCAGGTGAGCTCGGGGTACGCGCCGTAGCGGACGGGGCGTCCGTCGGCGGAGAGGGTGGGTTGGTTCACCGAGTGCTCCTCGCAGAGAGGGGAGTGCGGGCATTGTGCCCGCAGGACTCACAGTCGCGGTGGGTTTCGTGCGGGTGCAACACCCGCACTCCGCGATTCAGCGCGTTGGCGTCGCGCGGCGATTCAGGAACTTAGCTCGCCGTCGCCGGCTTGGCGCCGCGGACGAGCGCCGGGTCTTTCGGTTTGCTCTCATCGACATCTTCGCTCATCAGCCAGCGCAGCCAGGGCGTCAGGATCAGCAGCACGACGCCGCAAGCGGTCGACAGGTAGACCAGCATCATGAACACCTTCTCGTAGCCCGCTTCCTTGCCGGTCAGCGCGGCGATCTGGCCGCCGAGGTGATGGGCGAAGGCGCTCGACAGGAACCAGATGCCCATCATGAGGCCGACCAGCCGCGGCGGCGAAAGCCGCGTCACCATCGACAGGCCGACCGGTGAGAGGCACAGTTCGCCTGTTGTATGAAGCAGATACATCATGACGAGCCAGAAGAGCGCCGTCTTGGCGCCGTCGGCGGGCCCCGCGGCCTTGATGCCGAGGATCAGGATGTAGAAGCCGAGGCCGATCTGCAGGAGAGCCAGCGCGAACTTGAGCGGCGCGGACGGATTGGCGTTCATCCGCCGCAACTGGACCCAAAGGATCGAGAAAAGCGGGGCCAGCACGATGATCATGAGTGCGTTGACCGACTGAAACACCGATGCGGGCACTTCCTTGCCCATCACGACGCGATTGACGTTGCGATCGGTGAAGAGGTTGATGCTGCTGCCGGCCTGTTCGAACAACGCCCAGAATGTGACCGAGAAGATCACGAGCACCAGAATCACGAAGATTCGCCCGCGCTCGACCGGCGTGCAACGCATCGCCTCGAAGATGACGAATAGCACGAAGCCGATCGCCATAATCGGCATCGCCCAATCAACGATGTGGTTGTTCTTAACCAGGTACGCCGCGGCGGGCGCGGCCAACAGCGAGCCGAGGATGATCACAAAAATCAGCGGGATTCCGCCGTTCTTGCCCCAGAGCAGATCGGGCTTGGGGGAGAATCCGTGGGATTCCAGCGCCGCGGAGGAGAACTGGAAGACTACCAGGCCGAGCAACATGCCCGAGCCCGCCAGCATGAACCCGTAGTGCCAGCCCCACGTCTCGCCGATCCAGCCGCAGATAAGCGGCGCGAGAAACGCGCCGATGTTGATGCCCATGTAGAAGATCGTGAAGGCGCCATCTCGCCGGGCGTCGCTGAAGCCGTAGAGCTTGCCGACCATGGCCGAGATGTTGGGCTTAAAAAAGCCGTTGCCGATGATCATCAACCCCAGCCCGGCGAAGAAGATCCATTGCTCGCCCTTCGTACTGAACCAGCCGGAGTGGGCCATCATGCAGAATTGCCCGGCGGCCATCATCAAGCCGCCGAAGGTGATCGCGTTGCGATAGCCGAGATAGCGGTCGGCGATCATGCCGCCAAAGAGCGGCGTCAGGTACACGAGGCCGTTGTATGCCCCATACAGCGTGCTGGCGTCCTTGTCGGCCATCAGCCACGCCTTCACCAGGAAGAGCTGCAGCAGCGCCCGCATGCCGTAATAGCTGAATCGCTCCCAAAGCTCCGTGAAAAACAGCACAAACAGGCCGACCGGATGGCCGAGAAACTCGCGACGGGCAACAGCTTCCACGGGGAACTCCGTGAGTCCTAATAGAGGGGACGCTCGTTTGACGAATGCCGATGGGTCGGGACCGCCGGCGGATCAATCAATTTAGCGGATCGACCCGCGGATTGAAAATGATTGCCCCCGTTGAAACGCGGCGACAGGTCAGTGCGCCGCCGTCGGCGGCACGCGCGCCAGGCGATTCAGCAAGGGCACCAAGAGCAGCAGCAGCGCCGCGGCGCCGAGCGAGGCGAGCGTGATCCACCAGAAGACCGTCGCGAACCCGTGCGCGTCGGTCAGGCCGGCGACCTTTCCGCCGAAGACGTGGCCGATGGCGGGCGAGAGGAACCAGACGCCCATGAAGGTGCCGACGAGTCGCGGGGGCGACATTTTGGTGATGGTCGAAAGCCCGACCGGGGAGATGCAGAGCTCGCCCGTGGTATGCAGCAGGAACGCAAGGAACAGCCACCAAAGGCTGCATTTGCCGTCAGGCCCCGCCACCAGCGCCGCGTGATACATGACGTAATAGCCCGCCGCGAGCTGCGCCAGGCCCAGCGCGAATTTCAGCGGCGACGACGGCTCCATGCGGCGGCGATTGAGCCAGACCCAGAGGCGCGAGAAGGGGATCGCGAGCAGGATGATCATGGCGCCGTTGGTGCTGGCGGTGAGGAGCGAGGCGCGCAGTTCGCCGCTGGGCGGCACGATCGAGCTGAGGAAGGGCACGACGCGGTCGACGCGCTGATCGGCGAAGAGATTCCACATGCTGCCGTGCAGATCGAAGAAGGCCCAGAAGAACATGACGAAGGCGCACAGGACGAGGATGACGGCGATTCGCCCGGCTTCATCGCGCGGGCCGCGGGCGGCCTCCCAGATCAGATAGATCACCACCGGAATCGCGACGAACGGTGCGAAGCCCTGCAACAGGCCGGGATTGCTGATGAGCCAGCCGGCGAGAACGATGTAGGCGAGGACGGCGGTGGCCAGCAGCAACGGCTTTGGCAAGCCGCCCCAGCCGGGCGTGTGCAGCGCTTCGGGTCGTGGGGCGAGGCCCTGACCCTGCAGCGAGTCGCGACAGGCACGGAAGATGATCAGCGAGATGATCATGCCGACGCCGGCGATCAGGAAGCCCCAGTACCAGCCGAAGTTCTCGGCGATCTGTCCGGAGAAACCGGCGGAAAACGAGCCGATGTTGATGCCCATGTAGAAGATCGTGAACGCGCCGTCGCGGCGGGCGTCGGTGCGCGAATAGAGACTGCCGACGATGGTCGAGATGTTGGGCTTGAAGAAGCCGTTGCCGGCGGAGAGGACTGCGAGCGCGCCGAAGAAGAGGGCGTTCATCGCGCCCGGCGAGAGGTCTGCTTGTTGTGCATTCATGAACGCGTGGGTCGCGAGCATGAACTGAGACAGCGCCAGCAGCGCGCCGCCGATGTAAATCGCGATGCGCTGTCCGAGTAGTCGGTCGGCGAGCATTCCGCCGACGAACGGGGCGGCATAGACGAAACCGAGATAGGCCCCGTAAATCTCGTTCGACATCTTGCCGCTGAGCAGCATGGCCTTCGTCATGTAGAGCACGAGAAAGGCGCGCAAGCTGTAGAAACTGAAACGTTCCCAGAGCTCGGTGAAGAAGAGCACGAAGAGTCCGACCGGATGGCCCAGGAACTCGCGTCGGGCGGCTGTTTCCATCGGAGGATCCGTTCGGTTGATGGTTGGGAACGCTCGATTGACCAGTGCCCAAGGTCTGCACCGGCGACGATTCAATCTAGCTGATCCCCTCGCGGATTGAAAACAAGCCGACCGGCAGAGCTTGTCGTGATCGGGCGCGTCCGCCGCGCGTCTTTGTCTCAATGAGCCCCGCGCATCTCGGCCGATGTGAGGCGTCAGCGCATGGAGCGAACGCCGGTGCGGGAGCGCGTGCTGTCGAGCCGCACCGCCCGGCACAAATCGTCGAGCAGGACGATATCGCTGGCCGACAGTCGATCCATCGGGCGATAGTCAACCACGATCAACTCGCCATTGGGCGACAAGGCGGCACGCAAGGCGCGCTCGATCAATCCGTGCCCGATCACGCTTTTCGATAGTCGAAACTCCAGCGCATCCAGTCCGGCGAGCTTGCACTGGACGGCGCCGGTCGGTGTTTCCCCGCCGAACTCGGCCCGAGCCACCGCGGTCAGGAGATCGGTGCGCGGACCGACGCGGTGATAGTCGTATCGCACCGCCCGCTCCGTTCGCCAGGCGCGGCCGAAGAGCGTGCGGCCTTCGCGCAAGAGGCGGAAAACGTTGGGCTCGACGTCGGTGCTGATCCAATGGGGAGGCGGGCGGACGATGAGGGGCGTGCCGGGAATGGGCTGCTCGGGCGCCAACTCGCGCAGTCGCTGGGACTGCGTCCACGCCAGGCCGAGGCTGCCGGCGAGTACGACCGCCGTGAGCACAAGCAGCAGCGCGGGGCGTCCGGGCCGGGCACCAGTTTGAACTTCAAACATGAGGAGATGATAAGGGGCGACGGGTGGGGGAATGCATGCGGCGTGGCATCGCAAGCGGACGGGAGTGCGAAGGCCGACGAGCGATGGGCGGCTCGCTGAACCGCGCGGTCGGCCGGCGACCTACTCTCGACCGTAGTTCTTCAGCTTCCACTCGCGGCGTGCCCCGGCCCGGCGGGCCTTGTCGGCGACCAGCGGCTCGATGGCGCGCCATTCCTCGCGCCACACCCGGCGGCTGGCGCCGAAGCGCGAGAAGTAATCGATCAGGAATCGGGCGCGGTCGGTACGGGTCAGTCCGGGCACACGCAGCAGGCTCACGTGCAGACGGGCCAGAGCCCGGCGCACTTCGTGGCGCGAGACGGCCCGGCGGCTTAGCCGGATGCCATCCATGTCGATCCAGACGACCCGCGGCGTCGGATGGTCGACGATCAGAATGTTGTTGGCCTTGCAATCGCGGTGGACCACGCGGCGATCTTCAAGCTGGCGCAGGGCCCGCACCAGCGCGTCGATCCAGGCCCGCTTGCTCTCGCGCCAGCGCCGCGATGAAGGCTTGGCGGCGTAGGCATCGCGAATGGTCGCTTCCAGATCGCGGGCGCCGGGGATCGCTTCGGTGATCAGCGCGCTTTCTCGCACCCAAGGACCGACGCGTCGCTCCAGCACCATCAGCGGCCGGGCCGTGGGCACATCGCGATGCAGCAGCGCGTTTCCGATCTTCCAGGCCCGGCGGCTGCGCGATTCGCCGAGCAGCGACCGCAGCGCACGAACCCAGTTGCGGGCGCGCGGCGCTTTGAGAATGACGGGCAGCGGCCCCTGAGGATGGTCCAGCACGGCCCGCGTTACGCGGCCGCTATGCGATTCCTTGCCGCCCGCCGTTGCGTCGTGTCCCAGCGCTGCAGCGAGCTTGGGCCATTGCGATTTCCACCAGCCGACGTCGAAGACGAATTGCGAGGCGCGCGAGTGCGAACTGGGGTGCTTGGAGCGCAGAAATACGTTGCCACGCCAGCCGCCTTCGAGCGTGACTTTGGCAAAGTAACGGCCGGTGCGCTGTCCGCGGCGATCGCGTTGCGCGTAGAGGCCGGCGGCGTGGCGCTCGGCGGCGTTCGCCAATCCGTGCACGAGCTCCTCAAACTTCAGCCCCAGCGGGCGGCCGAGCGGCGCCATCGGCTCCAGCTGATTGCGCCAGCGAAAGTAGGCCCGCAGAAAGCGAATGCGATCGGCGACCGGGCTGTTGCGACGGAACCACTGATTAAGCTGGGCCAGGTTGGCCACGACCGATTCGTCGCTGACCGCGACCTCGATGCGGGCGCTGTGCAGATCGACAAACGCGCAGCGAAACTGCCCGGGCGCCGTGGGCTGCACCAGAATGTTGGCGGCGTGCATGTCCGTGTGCTGAAAGCCGGCCTGATGGGCACGCGCGATCAGCTCGGCCAGCCGCTCGAGAACCTGCGTGGCGTCGGCGCGCCGCCGGGCGCGATCCGGCTCTTCGCTCACCTGTCGCCAGAAATCCTGTAGCGGATAGGCGGGCAGGAGCGCTTCGGTGACGAGGATGGCGCAGCGCCGCCCGTTGCGGCTGGCGTCGGCGGTGTAGCCGACCGGCACGACCGCGGGAATGCCGTGCTTGAGCGAGTAAATGCCGCCGCGCCATTCGGACGCGCAGGGCGCATCCCAATAGATGGCGCGAATGCGTCGCAGCCAGTGGGTCGGGAAGTAGTATTTCAGGAAGTATTGCCGGCCGGCGATGGCGGCCTGCCAGACGTCGCGGCCCGGGTTGGATTTCACACAGGTCCAGCCGGCGCGGGCCGGATCGCTCCACTGCTCGGCCGTCACGCCGCGCAAAATTCGCTCGCAGCCGCTGCGGTGGGTCCAGAGCAGATTCTCGATACGGGATTGGCCGACCAGCGCGAGTTCACGCGGCGAGCGCTGCCCGGCGGCGGCGTCAGCCGCCAACGCGCGAGACGCGGGTCCGGCAACAATCACAGGCGTCGACACAAACAACTTCCCAGCGGGGCCATGAGCCGGACGTCCTACGCGACGCCGCGGCTGCCCGTATCAATGTAGATCGACCACAAATGTCGAGGCACAATAGACACAACCGGCGGAGGGGTCTAGAACGCCCCTGATCGGGCGAGACGCTCGCGTCCCCGGGCCGCATCGGCCGGGGCCTTTGGCGACCGGCTCGGATATACTGCCGGTCCGGTCGAAGCGGTCGCCTACGGTCACGCCGACGGCTTCGCCCCGGTCAAACATTTCGCCCTTTCGGGCACGTCGGTTGGCGTTCAATAGCGGGAGGCATCCACATGGGACGGCTGATTGCGGTGGTCGGGTCATTCGCGCTGTTCGCGGCTGGGCTCTATTGGTTCACGTCGAACCTGAAGGAGAAGCACGAGGAAGATCGGCTGTTGCCGATCGGCTATGGCGCGGTCGCCGGCGGCGAGCTGGAGGTGAACATCTCGGTGACCAACTTCATGGTGCAGGAAGATCCGCCGCCGCCACGAGAGGACCACGCCTCAACCTGGATCGATTGGATTCCTCAGCACTTCAGCCTGAAGGACAGCAGCGGCACGATCGCGCAGTGGAACAAGCAGGGGAACAGTCAGCTCATTAAGGGGGTCGACGCGGGCATCGCGGAGTTTTACATCACGACGCGCATCAAGGCGGGGGAGAAGTACACGCTCGAATACATCCCCAACGTCGCCGCCAAGCACCGCTACCGCTATGAGTTCCGGGGTTGGACGAATGGGCCGGGGTTCGAACGAGCCGCGCTGAAGCTGGTGAAGCGGTAAGCAACCGATGCGGTGATTGGGGCCGGTTTTCGTGGGCGACGCGATCGGCGTGGCAGGAGTTCGCGGTACGCCGGGTGAATGTCCCGATCGCCCCGAAATGCTCGAGTCTCGCGCGCCGGCTTTGCCGGCCGGACGATGTCTATCATCCTGCCTCGTTTCCCACGTAATGCATGTGAGACTCTCGCCCTTTGGAGCCGGAATGAAAGCACAGCCTCAAACTCTCGCATCCGTTCCTCGCCCTGCGCACCGCTTCTCGCGCTTGGCACTAGCCAGCCTCGCGTTGGGCGTCTGCGGCGCGCCGGCGGCCGAGGTCGCCCAGACCTGGCCGCAGTGGCGCGGGCCGAACCGCGACGCACAGGCGCCCGCCGCCCCGGCCTGGCCCGACGATCTAAAGGGTCTGGAGCGCGTCTGGCGGATCGAGCTGGGGTCCAGTTATTCGGGGCCGATCATCTCCGCCGACCGCATCTTCACCACCGAATCGGTCAAAGACGAATTCGAAGCGGTGCATGCCCTCGACCGCGCCACCGGAAAGGAAATCTGGAAGACGCAATGGAAGGGCTCGATGGACGTGCCCTTCTTCGCCGCCCGCAACGGCGACTGGATTCGCGCTACGCCGGCCTTTGACGGACAAGCGCTGTTCGTGGCCGGCATGCGCGATGTGCTGGTCTGCCTCGAAGCGGCCGACGGCAAGGAACGCTGGCGGATCGACTTCGCCGAGAAGTATGGCACCGGCGTGCCGGCCTTCGGCTTCGTGCCTTCGCCCCTGGTCGATGGCGAATTTGTCTATGCGCAGGCCGCCGACTCGTTTGTGAAGCTCAAGAAGAGCAGCGGCGAAGTGGTGTGGCGCGCGCTCGATGAGAAGCCCGGCTCCATGACCGATGACGGCGGATTTTCCTCGCCGGTGATCGCGACCATCGGGGGCGTGCGACAGGTCGTGGTGCAGACGCGCCGCGAGCTTTGCGGGCTGAACCCGGAGAGCGGCGCCGTGCTGTGGCGAAAGGACGTGCCCAGCTTCCGCGGCTGCAACATCCTGACGCCGACGATCATCGGCGACGACATTCTCACCAGCACCTATCAGAACAAGACGTTTTTCTACGGCATCGCGCGCGAGGGCGAGGCCTGGACGGTGAGCGATAAGTGGACCAGCAAGGGTCAGGGCTACATGTCCAGCCCGGTCGTGATTGGAAAGCATGCCTATCTGCCGCTGGGCAACGGGCGGCTCGTATGTCTTGATCTGGCGAGCGGCGCAGAGACCTGGCGGACGAACAAGTTCGGCGCCTATTGGAGCATGATCGCCAAAGGCGATCGCGTGCTGGCGCTCGACGAAACCGGCGAGTTGGTGCTTTTCGCCGCGAATCCGGCGGAGTTTCAGTTGATCGACCGGCGCAAGATCGCTGAGGAAGAATGCTGGGCGCACCTCGCGACGGCGGATCGAGAGCTCGCGGTGCGCGAGTTGAAGGGGCTGTCGCTTTGGCGGTGGAAGTAAGTTCGGGCGGGGGGAATTGCTGACAAGCGATCCGTAAAACGCGACAGGTGTCAGGGTGTGCTCGAACGCCGCGCCCTGACACGTGTCACTCGTTACCTGCTACCGACCAACGGTTCGGCGTCAGTTGTCTTCTTCCGACCTGTCGGGCCAAGTTGACCGTGACACCAACTTTGCCAAAAAAAACCAGAAAGTTCTTGACAAAAAAAAATTGACATTAGTGTAATCATTGCCAACTGGGGCGTTTTCGGTGTTCGCCGGGGTGCGAATCGTTACGCCTAATCTGCAATCGCGGGAGAAAATTCATGTTTCATGTCAAACTCGTCGCTTACGTTTATGGGTTGGTTGTGTTTTGCTCAGTGCGCTCGCTTGCAGGCAACTGCGTTGTGCCGCAGGACTTCGCCCCGGCGTGTTCCAGCTGCTCGCCGGTTGGCTGCGGTCCTTGCGATGAATCGGGGTTCTGTCCGTCGGGGCCGAACAACGGTTCGACAGTTTGCATGCAAAAGATTGTTTTTGTGGCCGCCCCCAATGGCGTTAACAAAATGCAGATCTTTGTTGACTGCGGGCAAAACTGTGTTTGCGGACCGCAGAACGGCGGATCCTGCTCCACCACGAATCCCTGCCGCATGACGAGCTGTGTGCCGTTCGGATCCATAAAGGTAGATGCTGTTGGGACGAACTGCACTTGGCAGGCCTAAGGGTTGCCGAATGCTCTGTTCGTTGGGGGTGGCTGAGCGGACGTGTGTTTGGCGAAAGTGCCGAGCTGGCGTGCGGTTTGCGGCGATCTAGGATCTCTGATAGTTTCTTCGCCAGCGCTTTACGCGACCGAGCCGAATCGCGTCTCGCTGCGACGCAGACGCCTGCGCAGGGCCAGGTCGCAGCCGTGCTACCGTGCTTGGCCGGATTGGATAGGATTTCCGAAGCGGCTGAAGATTCGTCGCAGCGAATGTCGATGCCGCAAACTCAGTGGAGTCGACCGTCATGCTTCGACTGCTGGCAATTGTCGGGGTGCTCGGGTTCGCGGCTCTCGGGGCGGATCTGAAGGATGCTCCAGAGTCGCTCCGCCGCGCGGTGGAGTTGAAGAGCGCTTCTGGATTGGGGACGGTTCGTGCGGAGTACCAATTCAGCGCGAAATCAACGCGATATCCTCAGCATCGCTTTTTCTCATTTCGCTCTGCGGGTGACGTAACATGTACCCAATATCGCGGGGATGAAGAGGCTGTGCTCTATCGGGACTCGGACGGCAATCCGATCACCGACAGGTTGGAGTCGGAGAGCGTCGGCGTCTTGCTGGAAGATGGTGTCGCGTATCAGCGCGGCTCTAATGACCCATACGTCGGACAGACTCGCGATTTGCGGATGTTGACGGAGTTGCATCATGACATTCGCCAAATCGGGCTGAATCCGTCGTACGACGAGTTGCCGTTGCTCCACTACATGCGCGACTGGCCAACAAACCTCGAGATTTCATATACCGAAGAAATCACCTCTGACGGCCTCCGACATGTCACGCAATTTGTGAAGGGCCCCCGGGACAACGGTCGCGTCGAGTGGTGGATCGACCCGCAACGGGATTGGTCTGTTGTCCGTTCCGAGGCGTGGTCGCATGGACAGCGGATGACGCGAATTGACTTGGAACTGGCCGAGTTTGATGGTTATTGGCTGCCGAAGAAGGTGCAGGTGTTGGTCGGTGACGACCCCGCGCCGCGCCGGACCTGGGAAGTCTTGAGCGCTGAAGTCAACCGTCCGGAGCATCCGAAGACGCTCTCGCTGGCCGACATCGGTGCACTTCCGGGAATGGGGATCACGCCGAGTGCCGCCACGCAGCCCGCACGTCCCCAAATTTGGGACGGCGTCGCACGGCAAGACGCTGATGTATATCTCGAGACGGCTGCGCCGCCGGACGCGCTTTCGGCGATGGAATTCGCGCGGCTGTTGCGGCGCGCCGAGCTCATCGCGAGCCGCACGGTTGATGAAGAATCGAAGGAATCGCCGGGGCCTCAGGCGGACAGCCGGCCTGCGATCGGCAGCGGTGCCGCTTCGCCACCACTCTCCGAGTGGGAACAGTACACGCGCGATTTCGTGGCGCACTATCGACTCGACGGGGAGCAATCGGAAAAGAGCTGGGGAATCCTGCGCGATTGCCAGGAGCAAGCTGCACGAATTGTGGGCAAGCTCGGAAAGTCGCAGGATCGCAGGGCGACTTTCTTGCGGCTCGACGCCATCTTTTCGGAGAGACTAAAGCCGCGCTTGCTCTCGCTGCCCACACGGGCTCAGCTTGAGGCGGTTCCGCCCTTCAACCCGCCCACTTCACGTCCGGCGCAGCGATAGATAAGAGTTGGTCGAGATGTCGCGCGAGTGGCATGCTTACGCTGAGTTCAGCGTAAGCATGCCACTCGGAGTTCCGCAGAGCAGGGAGCGGAATACCGTTCCCCGCGTCACGAAGAACTTACCTTCAGTTGCCTTCTTCCAGACCCGCCGGGCCGATCGGGCCGCGGACGCGCATCGGGCCGGTGTTGCTCGGATAGAGCGACTGCGGATTCGCCGGCCAGCGGTTGTCGGGCCGCTTCGGCAGGTTGTTGCCCTTCACGCTCTCTTCGCCCTCGATCTTGCCCAGACCGAAGAGCTCCCAATCATTGGGCTTCACATACTGCGAGCCGGGGACGTGCGTGATCTGATCCGGCGAGATGCCCGAAACCAGCTCCGGCGTCACCAGCACGATCAACTCGGTCTCGTCCGTCTGGAATTCGACCGAACGGAAGAGCGCACCCAGCACCGGCACATCGCCCAGCGCGGGGACGGCACGGCTGACGGCGCGGGTCGACTGGCTCAGCAGACCGCCGATGGCAAAGGTCTGACCGGCGGCCAGTTCGACGGTGGTCTCCACACGGCGCGAGATCAGGCCCGGCACGACGAAGCCGCCCAGCGTGACCGCGTTCGACAGATCGGGTTCGCTTACCTCCGGCGCGACGCGCAGGCGGATCAGCCCTTCGCTGACGACGACCGGGGTGAAGGAAAGGCGCACGCCGAACTCGCGGTATTCGATCGTCACCGCGCCGATGGCGCCGCCCTGGGGCACGGGCACGGGGAACTCGCCGCCGGCGAGGAAGCTGGCGTCCTGACCGCTGATGGCGACCAGGTTGGGCTCAGCGAGTACCTTCAGCAGCGAGTTTTCGCGCAGGGCGCGCAGGAAGACCTGCAACTGCGCCCGCGGGAAGCCGAGGCTGAGCGTCGTGTTGCCGCTGATCGGAATGCCCTGCTGATCGGTGATGAAGGGCACGTTCTGCGTGATCGGAGCCGTGCCGGCGGCGCCGATGTTGATCGGGTTGATGCCGTCGAGCTGGTTAACGGCGAAGGCGTCGCGGAAGTTTTCGCCGCCCAGCCAGCCGTTGATGCCCAGTTGCTTGAGGCTCGAGCGGTTCATCTCAGCGACGGTGCAGCGCAGCAGGACCTGCTGCACGCCGGCGACGCGGATCTGGTTGATGACGCGCTGCGAGTAGATGTTGGCGACCTGCATGACGCGCTGCGCCACTTCGACGTCGTTCACCGTGCCGGTGAGAACGACGGTGTCGAGCACGCTGTTGGCCTTGATGGCGGATCGCGGGGCGGCGGCGCTGATGCTGGCGCGGAGTCGCTCCATGTCGATCTCAACAGCCACATCAAAGATGCGCTGCTGGTCGCCCTCGGTCCAGACGATCAGTTGCGTCGTGCCAAAGCTCTTGCCGTTCAGCAAGACCTGGTTCGGCGCGGTCGGCTGCACGTCGGCGATCTCGGGGTTGGCCATCCGCAGCTCGCGGATGGGCACGTTGAAATCGAGCAGCAGCCCCTTGTTCACCGCCACGCGGATCATCTGCCCTTCGGCGGATGCATTCGAGATGGTGAAGCTGACTGCGCCGGTCGCCGCGGGGGCAGCGGTCACGGGCTTCGGGGCGGCGCTATTGCCGCGCATCCCGCGCGAGTCTTGCGCGTTCGCCGTAGAAACGCCGATCGCGGCGAAGTTCGCCGCGATCGCAAGGCACCAAGTGTTTCGCACGCTCCGGGACGTGATCATCCATCGATCTCCTGGGGCTCGGCCTCTGGGGCCGGCTCAACTACCGAATCCGTCTCTTCCGGGCTGACGGGGTGTTCATCGTTCTTTTGCGGACCCGACTGAACTGAATCGGACTTGTTTTTTTGAGGCGTATGCGAATCGGCCGCAGGCGGCGCCGGCGCGGCCGGGCCGGCCGGAGCGGCGGGCTGCGGGTTAAACCGCTCACGCGAGTGGCGATCCTTCCACTGCACTTCTTCGACCGACGCGCCGCGATAGACCACGGTCGTGAAGCCCGGCTTGGCCGGCGGCAGCTCGGCGACCGGCTCCTGCACGACCGGCTTGACCGGCTCGTCGGCCTTCTGATCGTTCTTGCTAAAGAGGCCCGCCAGGAAGCCGCTCATGGGATTCGGCGTGTCGGTCTTGGGCTTTTCCGGCTCCTCGGTTTTCACGCCGGTGACCTTGCTCTCGTTCACGGCGAGCTGGCCTTCTTCGCTGGGCTTTCCGTCGTCCATCGAGTTGCGCATGCTCAGCTTCAGCTTGCCGCGCTGCTCGGCCAGGTGCAGCGTGGGCACGTCGCTGGGCTTGACGAAGAGCGTGACGGCCCGCGCGGGGGCCTGCTTCTTCGGCTTTTCGCCGGGCGTGGTCGCCTCGACCAGGCTGATACGCTGGCCGACCGCGGCGACCTCGACGTTTTCGATGATCGTGCGGGCGATGGTCTGCTGCTTGCCGTTCTGGCGAATGTTGAAATAGCCGACGACATCGACGAAGCAGCCCGGCCAGAGGTGGTTGTCCACGCCGGAGCTGTCATCGATCTTCACGGCGACGGCGCGGAAGCCTTCCTTGACCACCAGCCCGGAGGGCGCGCCCTCGGGGTGGAGCATGCCGTCGACGATCGGCAGTCCCGCGACCGTGAAGGTGCGGGCCACGCGACCGATCAGCTTTTCCTTCTTGGTAAAGGCGCCCGGCGGTACGGCGGCGGTCGGGAAGGCGAGCGGCTTGACCATCTCGGCCGAAATCCGCGTGCCGAGCGCGATGTCCTGCGCCGCCGCGTAGACCTGGGTCATGTTGGTCGAAGCACCCTTGGCTTTCTTGACGGTGTCAAAAACCATCTTGAGCGCGAAGCCGCCGATGCACAAACCGGCTACCAACGGAATTACAGCTTTGCCGTTCATCATTCGTGTCCCTTCGGGGTTTCGTTGACCCGCTCGGACGCTGGGCGTCACCATCCGCGGGCGCGGCAGCCCCGTTGCGCCGCGCGAATTCGGCACGTTCTGCATCTTCGCCCCTCCCAGGGCAACGCCGAACGGCATGCAACGCGCATGCCGATCGACGGAACTCGCAAAACAATTCGCCGCACGCGTCTTCCGCGCGACGCCGTCGCGCGAAGTCGGCGCTTAGTCCACGCCTTCCTTGCGCATCGACGCGACCGCGCCGAGCGTCTGGGTGGTGTTCCCGAAATACTCGCCGATCAGCGTGATGTCGGCGTAGGGAACCTGGACGCGCACCGTCTCGGTAGGGTCATCGGTCGTGGCGTGCTCCATCGTGATCGTGTGCGACGTAATTCCATACGGCGCGAGCACGGCGTCGATCCGGTCGGTGATATCGTCCTCATCGGTGCCCTGCAGCACCGCCACCCGCGCCCCTTCGCGAGCCGCGTGCGTCAGCGTCTGTCGCACCGAGAACACCCAGCCGTACTCGATGATGCCGAACAGCATCGTCAGGAGCAGCGGCGTGACCAGGGCCATTTCGACCGCGGCCGCGCCGCGTCTGCGCTTCGTTCCCATCCACTGCTTCATCACGACAACCATCCTCCGAAGTAACCGGTGAACAGGATTCCCAGCGTGCCGGCGGTCAACGGCACGCCGTACGGAAGAAGCTGGCTCGTGTCCCCGAAGGTCTTAGCCCCGCCGAACGTCCCGAAAGCCGTGTCGAGCCGGCGCATCTTGACCATGATCGTCTGCATGTTGGCCATGGCGTGAACGGCGCGGCCGGTGCTGAAGATCATCGCGACGGCGGCGATCCCGCCGATCACCGCGCCCGCGGCGAAGCTGTATAGCGTCAGCCACGGTCCGAGCCAGCAGCCGATCGCCATCATCAGCTTGACGTCGCCGGCGCCCATGCCGTGCATGAGCCACGGTCCGATCAGCACGCCGAAGCCGACCAACATTCCGACCAGCCCCCAGCCCACGCCGTCGGCGCCGAAGTAGACCGCTTGCGCGATCAGCCCGGCCACCGCGATCGTGGCGTTCAGCCAGTTGGGCACTTTTCGCTGCGCAAAATCGATCCAGGAAGCATAGAGAATGCCGGGAACCATCAATGCGATGGTCAGTTCCCAAAATCCCAGAACCATGCCGCTCTCCTCGTTGTCGTGTTCCCTGACAGTCCTCGATCGGTCCGGCCGCGGATTGGAAGCTGCAAGCCGAAACGGCGATCGCAAGGCGACGCAATTCGCCCGCATGGAGTGTTCGATACTTTCCCGCCGCGCGGCGAATAAATCGGTCGCGACCCCCGGTTCGGGAGCAGTGTCAGGTGACACGTGTCATGGGTCAGGTAAATACAGCGTCGCGCGTGTGTCTTGATTTCTGGCACCTGTCACTTGCCACCTGACACTGTTCTTTGAGTCGGCGGACCGGAAAAAACAAAACGACCGCGGCGGCCGCCGCGCTCTCGCGCGACGACCGCCGTCGGTTCGGTCCGCTTTCGCGGCCGGGGGCTTTAGGCGCCGTCCGGCAGCGCGCTCTCGACGTTGGTGAAGATCGTGTTGACCTTCTGGCCGAGCAGCGTGATCGCCGCCAGAGCGACGATGATGATTAGAGCCAGCATGACGGCATATTCGGTGGCCGTCGGGCCGTCCTCGCTGACGAGGAATTCACGCATGCGATTCTGAATCATGTTCATCCCACATCTCCCATTGTTCCGAGCTCCCCGCGGGGGTGCTCAAAGTTCCTCGGCGCTCCGTGCCACACGCCTTCGTCCCTGGTTCCACTCCGAAGAGCTCCGAGCCGTTCGACGGCGTCCACCGGCGATCCCTGCCGACGCCTTCGCGACTGCGGTGCTCTCTTTGTTCGGCCCGCGCGTCCCGCACGCACCGGACAGGGGAATAGTGGGAATTGCGGAGTCGCAGGGCAAAAGAAAGCCGCATCGTCGCGTTATTTCGCGGCGGTTCTGGTAATAACCGAGATCACCCGCCCCGATCGCGAGGCGACCACGACAACCGCATTCGGATCCGTCGACGCCCGGCCATTTCACAACGCTCAGCGGCTCGCCGATTAACGACGCGTACGGCGTTCGAAGGGGTATCGATATAGTCAGGGCTGAAATGGGTCCGTACATGGAAGCTTCATTTCCGCGGCATGGACATGTTTCTGGACGGCCCGGACGCAAAGGTGCGCGACGCGGTTCACGTCATCTTCGCGGGCGAACGAGTGACGCCGAATGATATTTCCCCCGCGCCCGGCGTGACTGAGTCCGAGCCGGATCGAGACTTTCGCCTTCTCTCGCTAGAGCCATTGGTGCGCATGAAGCTGACGGCGAATCGCGACAAGGATCGCACCCATCTACGCGACATGCTCGATATCGGCCTGATCGACGCCTCGTGGTGCGATCGATTCCCGCCCGAGCTGGCGGCCCGCTTACAGCATTTGGTGGATACGCCCGAAGGCTAGCCCGCTGGCGCGATCCCGCCTACGAAAGCCATCGCGCAAAGCACCATCGAGGCCCCGGGGTAGACCAGCCCGTTCTGCGACCAACTCTCGCTGATCGGGTTCAAGAGCGCTGCACCCGTTTGAATCAGCGGAATCAGAATGTCACGCTGCAGTGACATGCCGATCGTCGATTTCCCCCGGCGTTAAGTCGATCACGCCGCCGCCACGATCGGCTTCGACAATTCCGCCTCGCGCATATGGAAGCGGTACCACAGCAGCACGCCCAGCACCATGATGTAGAGCGTCGCCATCGACCAGAGCGCGTGAATGCCTAGCTGCGGCCAGAGCCGGCTGAGCGCGAACCCGCCCAGAATGAAGATGCCCCAGCAGCACATCGCAAACAGCAGCGCGGGCACGCGCGTGTCGCCGGAGCCGCGCGACGCGAAGCTGTAGATGATGCAAAGCCCGTCGAAGATCTGAAATAGCCCGGCCCAGATCGCCATGTGCGCCGCCAGCGTCAGCACTTCATCGGTCAGCTCGGCGGTTTCCTCGAACGTCAGCACCGACGCGAGCTGACGACCCGCGAAAATGAACAAGAGCGCCATGATGCCCATGTAAGCCAGCACGATTCGCCGCGCGACGCGGACGCGCAGCACCGCCAGCGCCCCATCGCGCGCCCCGACCGCATTGCCCACCTGCGTCGTCAGCGCCATGCCGATGCCCAGGCACGGCATGAACGACAGGTGCATCATCTGAATCACCATGTTGCCCGCCGCCATCGCCGGCTTTCCGAATGGCGGCATCAGGAACTGCAGGAACACCAGCCAGGCGCCGATATCGACCAGCCACTGCGCCGCGACGGGCAGCCCCAGCACGAGCAATTCGCGCATCTCCCGCATGCGCAGCCCGAATGACCGCAAGACGTGATAGCGCGTCTCCACGCCGCGCAGCAGCAGCAGCGGCGCCGCGAGGACGACCAGCCGCACGCTCCAGGCCAGCAGCGTCGCCAGTCCGCTGCCGCCGATGCCCAGCGCCGGAAAGCCGAACTTGCCCCAGATGAAGATGTAGTTGGTCGCCACCAGCGTCAGCAGCGAGATCACGATCGCGACCAGATCGATCTCCGGCCGTTTCACGCCGTTCCAGAAGCACTCCAATCCCGCGCACATCACCATCGGGCCGATCGCCCACAGTGCATAGCGGAGAAACGCGATCTCCATCTCCTGCACGTCCGCGGGATGATGCCCCACGCGGCCGATCAGCGCCGGAAACCACTCACCCACCGTCGCCGCGATCGGCGCGCTCAGCAGCGCCGCGATCAGACCCAGCCACATCGCGGGCCACACATAGCCGCCCGCGCGCTGCGGATCGCCGCGGCCTTCGTGCTGCGCGACATAGGTCTGCACGCTCTGCCCGATGCCCATGCCCACACAGGCGATCGTGTAGAGCAGTAGCGTGCAGGGCGACACCGCCGCCTGCGCCGCCGTGCCTAGGCTCGAGACCATCACGAAATCGATGAAGCCCATCAACAGGCGCGAAAGCGTCACGCCGATCATCGGCGCGGCGAGCCAGAGAAGCTCGCGCGTCAGCGTGGCAGTATCGCGCGGTAGTGCGGAGGTCGTCATTGGGGTTGGGCATGGTACGGGCCTCCCGGCGTGTCCTTTAAGCGCAACCGCGTCCGAAATCGTCGGAGGCTGCGCGACGCCGCGATATCGGCCGTCGCAACCGCGCACGACGCGATTCTGTCAGAGCCCGCCCGCCCCGCCGCTAAGGATTGGTGTCACGCCGCACCGCTCCCGCGGCGGACGCTTGGAGTCGCACTCGTGAAAGCACTGCTGATTCGCATCGGTTTCGTTCTGCTCGCCGGTCTGGCCCCGCTAAGCGCGGTCGCCGGCGATCCGGATTCGTTCGACGACGAAGATTTCGAGGATGACGAGATGCCGCAATTCGTTCAGCCGCCGCTCCCGCCGCTTCCGAATAGCCCAAACCGCCCGGCCGCGGGCCCGGCGCCGATGCCGAGCTGGAACGGTCCGCAGGCCGGCAACGGCGGCTGGCAGAATCCGCAATCAGCGCCCGCATGGAACGGCCCCGCCCCGCAACAGATCGGCAGCGCGGGCTTCCCGCAGGCCGGATCGTCGCAGCCCGGCTTCCCGCAACAAGGCTTCGCCGCGTCCGGCGCGATGAACACGCCTCACGGCCCGCAGCTCAAGCCGGGCGCGCCGCTCGGCGCGATCGACTTCGAGCGTCACGACGGCGGATTCTTCCGCATCATGAAGCCGCGCGGCTGGCAGGTCAGCACCTTCGGCAACGGGCCGACGCTGTCTTACTGCATCAAGGACCCGGGCAACCCCGCGCGACAGTTCTTCATGATCGCCCAGTGCACTCTGCTCGGCAGCGAAAACGCCAAGCAGCTCTTCATGATGTCGCAGCAATACTCGGCCCAGCCGGTCGACGTGAGCGACGCGCCGGTCACGCCCGACATGTCGCCGCAAGGCTTTCTGCGGAGCTGGAACTCGATCGCCCGCACGCGCGCCGTGCAACAGGCGATGCCCTGGCGGCCGGAGCTGGCGAATCTTCAGGTGGTCGGCGCTCAGCCGCAGCCGAGCCCGTTTGACCAGGTCGGAGCGCGCGGCGAACAGATGCGCGCCACCTTCACCGAAGCGGGCATGCCGGCCGAGGGGCTCTTCTTCGCCGCGGTCAGCCGCTACGACTTCATGGAGCAGGGCTGCGCCATGTCCTTCACGGGCGTGACCGCGCCGCAGGGCGAACTCGCCACGCTGCAGCCGATCGCGCAGCGCTGCCTCGAAAGCCTGCAGCTCGACCCGGGCTACGTGCAGACCCAGCGACAGCTCCAGCAGGCGAACTTTCGCGACGCGCAGATGGTGCGAAACACGATGAACGAGATCAACGACATCCACAACCGCACCTGGCAGGATCGCCAGGAATCGATCGACCTGCGGCATCGCATGTGGAGCGACGGCATGAGCGGCGTCGAACGCATGGTCGACCCGAATTCGGGACAGACCTACTGGGTCAACAACGGCGACTACCGCAACTACGACATGAACCGCAACCAGTTTGAGATGAACAACCTGCAGTCGATCCCCTACGACCGCCGGCACTTGGAAATGCTCAATCGCAACGCGTGGAACGGGTACGAGAACATTCGCTGACGCGATGCCCGGATCGAGCGCTTCGAAGGGTCGGTCGAACGGGCGCATCGCAAGACGCGCCCGTATTCATTGCGTTGCTAGTTCGTCAGAAACGCGACGAACGAGGCGATGTCTCGCACGCTTACGTAGGCGTCGCCGTCGCAGTCGGCGTTGTCAATCGTGCAGTCCGGATAGTGCACGGCGTAGTTCGCAGCATCGGTGAGCGCCATGACGAAGGCGGCGATGTCGTCCGCGTTGAGCCGGCCATCACAATCCACATCGCCGACGGCCTGCCTGCATCCGAACTCCGCAATGGAATGAGTGTAGGAATTGAGGCTTGCCGCCACCATCAGTCGGTTTCCGCGCTTCACGATCGCACGCGGCGACGTGGCGATGCCGTCGCCCACCTGACTCCAGGTTTCTCTATTCCAAACGGCCAATCCCGTCGCGTCCTGACCGCCAATGCGCGTAAACGCTCCGCCGGCGTAAAGCTGATCATCGATGACTTGAAGCATCCGAACCGAGCCGTCGGCTCCCGGCGTGACGACCCACTCCCTTCCATCCCATCGCGCCAGGTTCGGCGTAGGTATTCCACCGGCAGTCGCAAACGTTCCGCCGATGAAGAGGTCTCCGTCGTACTCGGCCAGTGCGTAGACGCAGGTTGCATCGTCGGGCGTGCCGCCGCCCTCGACGCCGTTCGCCCCGTAACACTCGGCAACCGTTGTCCAGGTCGTGCCATCCCAGCGGGCGAGATTGTTGGCGGACTCGTCACCCGCGCGCCCGAAGGTTCCGCCGACGTAGAGCTCGCCATCGAACTGCGCAAGCGCTTTCGCCGGTCCGCTCAGATCGCTTGCGAGCCGGCGCCATGCCGTTCCATCCCAGCGCGCGGTGAAGAAGTTCGTATTCGTCGGCGGGTTGTAAAAGGCGCCTACGGCAATCAGCTCTCCCTGGTAACGATCCAATCCGACTGCATGGCCGAACAGGCCGCGGCTGATGGCGGTCCACGTTCCATCGCGGTACTCCGCGACACAGACCGTGCCCGACTCGTCAAGCTCAAACCATCCAGCCGCGAACAGCGAATCCCCTTCGACCCGCAGCGCGGTGATGCTGCCGTCGATCGGCCCGCCGAAGGGTCGCCATTCGCGCCCGGTCCATTCGGCGAGCGACTGGACGGAATCGCCGTCGATGTTCAAGAACGCACCACCCGCAACCACCGAGTCGCGATACTTCGTCAGGGCGTAGATCAGGCCGTTGTTGCGCGTCCCAATCGGGCTCCAACGTTGAAAATCAGTTTTGGCAATACCGGACACTTCCGAGACGCCAGGCTCGTTTGAACTCGCACCGAACTGGCCGGCCACGACGAAATCGCCGCGATACTCCATGCCCTGTAGGCTCGGGTATCCACTGCTATAGCCGCCTGGCGATTCCCACACCGTTCCGTTCCAGCGCATCGCGATCGTGACGTACCCCGGCCTGGCCGGATTTGCAAAACTCCCAATCGCGACCAGCTTGCCCTCATGTGTCGAAAGCGCCCACGACGATCCCATGCAGCCCGAACCGATCGGCTCCCAGCGGTTGTCCACCCAGCGCAGCGCCGGTCCGTAGCAATCGGTCGACTGGATGTAGCCGGCCGCAACGAGATCGCCATTGATGCTCAGCAAGTCGACAATCCCGGCCTGCTCCCCCGGCAATCGTTGCCATTCCGCGCCGTCCCAGGTCACAACGAACGGCTCCCCGCCGTCCGCCTCCGATTCGTAGCCCGCCGCGACCAAACTGCCGTTGTGAACGGTCATCGCCGTGAATTCCGGGCCGAGTTCACCGCCCAGCGGCTGCCACTCCACGCCGTCCCAGGCGGCGGCGTTGGCGATCTCGGTCGCACCGCTCGCGAACTCGATTCGCCCCGCCGCGATGAGCCGGCCTTCGAAATCGATCAGGTCAACGGCCCGCACATCGGCGGTGCCCATCGCGCGCCATGCCACGCCGTCCCACGCCGCGATACCCGGCAGCGCGGTGCTGCCCGATCGCTGAAAGTCTCCGCTGACGACCAACCGCCCTTCAAAGTCCGCGATCGTGCGCACGGCGCGCGAAGACCCCTCAAGCCCCCGGCCGAAATTGCGCCAGCCGCGGCCATCCCAGCCGGCGATTCCGCCCAGCCGCAGGCCAAACGCCGTGTCCCACGGGCCGCCGACGATGAGCAGGTCATCCCGCCCGTCGTTCCAAACTCCGAGGGCGGTGGGGGTATCGCCCAAGAACGTGCTGCCCCGGACCGACCAGGTCGGTGGGCAATCTGCGATTGCGTTCCGGCAGAGAGCCGCACTAACGGATAGAGCCAGGCAGGTGCATCGCGAGAATGAAATCATCCGTATCATCGAAATTCTCCCCGTCTGTTCGGCTACGGTCAGCAAACCTGTTTGCTGCCGTGCTGGTTGCGCCACAAGTCCCGCGCCGAGCAGTGCGCACTCTGTCTGGTTCTATCGGGCGCGCGACCAGGGGCGCTGGAGTCGCAGATGTCTTCGAATCAATGTGCCGGACGACGATTCGCTCGCTCGATCGCCCCAACAACAAAACACGCCGCGCTCGCAGTCCCGGTCTGCCTCGCGATCGCCGCGCTCTGCCTTGCCGGCTGTCGAAGTCCGGGACCGGTTTCGGTCGCGCCGCCGCCAGTCGCCGCCGCCGAACCGATGATTCGCACCGAGCTCTACATGGGGCTCGCGCGGAGCGGGGCGGCGAACGTGAGCGAGGCTGATTGGGCGGCGTTCCTCGCCCGCGAGGTCACGCCGCGCTTCCCCGACGGCCTCACGGTCCTCTCCGCTCAGGGCCAATGGCTGCAAGCCGGCACGCTGGTCCGCGAGCCGTCGCGAATCCTCGTGATCCTGCACGCGGGCACGTCGGAATCAAACGCGGCGATCGAATCGATCCGAGCGGCGTACATCCGCGCGTTTTCGCAGGACGCGGTGCTGCGCGTGGATGATTCGGTGCTGGCGGATTTTCGGTGAGAAGTAAACGTACACAACGTAGTTGCGGCGAGACGTCAGAGTTCATCAGTATCCGCCAATCTCCTCGCGCGCGACCGCAACCGGCCCGCCGTTTGCGTCCGGCAAATCTGTTTCACGTGAAACACGTTTGCTCGACGATCGTCCCGGTCCCCAATCGAGCGAGAGGCGGCACGGGCGGCTCTCCTGCGGCATGCCCCCACGAAAGCCCGCTCCGAATCGCCCCGGCCGGGCGTATACTGCGGATTCGTCGATGTTTCCGGGGATCGAACGCAAGGAGCGGCAAAGATGATCCAGCGACACTTCCGCGCGAGCCTGATCGGCTGCATCGCCCTCAGCCCTTTCGCCAGCGCCAATCAGCCCATCGAAATCTCAAAAGACGGCCTCGCCGCGATTCGGCCCGCAGCGCACACGCCGTTGGTCGGATCCGATGTAGGCGTCGTCGCATCAACCCGCGGCGGCGGCGTGCCCTATGGTGCGACGCCCGATTGGACCAACACTCTCCGTCGCCAGGTCAGCGCTCTGCAAATCGCCGACATGAATGGCGACGGGCGCAATGACCTGGTCGTCGGCTGCTACAGCTCGCAGAGCGTGCCGGCGTACACCGACTGGGAGAACATGATCTATTACAACGTCGGCGGCGGGCTCGAGACCGAGCCGTCGTGGGTTTCGACCGACGAGGTTTCGACCATCGATCTGCAGGTGGCGGACATCAATCGCGACGGTTTTCCCGACATCTACGCCGCCAACGGGCTCGGTGCCGCGTCGGTGATTTATTACGGCAGCGCCAGCGGGCCGAGTACCAGCCCGGGCTGGTTCAGCACCGTGCCCGGCAACACGTTCGCCGTCTCGGCGGCGATCTTCGATGTCGACCGCGACGGCGACCTCGACGTCTTCACCGGCAATCAGGGGCTGACGCAGGCCAGCCCGTTCCGCCCGATGTATGGCTTCCGCAACAACAACGGCAATCTGGAAACGACGCCGTTCTGGCAATCGGCGGAAAGCTCGATTCAGAACTCGCTCTCGGTCGGCGATTATGACAACGACGGCTGGCCCGACCTCGCGGTTTCGAAGTGGGTCAATTTTCAGAGCGCGGTCTATCGCAACGTGAACGGCGCGATGCAGACCACGCCGGTCTGGACCAGCGGCGAAACCACCGCCGACCGCGGCACGGCCTGGGCCGATGTCGACGGCAACGGCTTCGTCGATCTGGCCCTGGGCCGCAGCGTGACATCGTGGTATCGCAACGATGCGGGCGTGTTGAGCTTCGCCGCGGCGCTGACCGCGCCATTCTGGAGCCATAGCGAGCTGCGTTTTGCCGACGTCAATCGCGACGGCCGGCCCGACCTCGCCGAGACGCACTTCTCCGACGGGCGCACGCATATCTATCTGAACAACGACGGCGAGTTGTCGATCGCGCCGTCGTGGAGCTACGACGCGGGGCCGCTCGGCACGGCGATCGCGTTTGGCGATCTCAATGACGACGGCTGGCTCGACTTCGCGATCGGCTATTCGGGGCAGCCGAGCATCGCAGTGTTCTATGCCGATCCGCCGGCGCTCCTGGGCGACATGAATTGCGACGGCATCGTGAGCGTGGGCGATATCGCCGGCTTTGTGCTGGCCCTGACCGATCCGACGGGCTACGCGGCGGCGTTTCCGGCGTGCGACATCAACAATGGCGACATCAATGGCGACAGCGTGGTGTCGGTCGGCGATATCGCGGCGTTTGTGGCGCTGCTGACCGGGCCGTGAGCCCGTGAAACGATGGCGGGGTGGCGTGGACGGCGGGATCCGGTTGTCCGCGGCGCCGCCGCGGTATTCGTTTCGCCGTTGCTCCGTTTCGCCCATGCCCAACGCGATCGACGCGCGGTTTCGAACGATAATCTCCATACGCCGTATAATTGAAATAGAGATTCCGCGCGAATCGGGCGGCGTTTTCTGCGCTGCGGCCGATGTTCGTGGGGCGGAGTCGCGAGATTGTTGGAGTCGGCCATGAGCACAACCCTGCGATCGTCGAAGTTTCGCGTTTTCCTCGTTCGCGCGTTTTCGGCGACAGTTTTCGGCGCGGTGCTGACGGTTGCGCAATATCCGGTGCAGCAGGACGGTCGGCTGTTCGACGCCAACCCGCAGATCGGCGGCGCCGGACGCAGCAACTATGAACGACCCGCTGCTCCGCCGCTGTTGGGCAACGCCGTGGCCGAGGGAACGGCGGGTCGCGGCCTGTCGTTGCGGACGGGGATCGGCATTACCGAGCAGAACACGTTTCGCGGCGGGCTGCCTTCGGGCGGGCTGTCGAATTTTCGCCGCGACTCGGTGAGCGTCGCCGATGTCGCGTCGCCGCTCGGCGGGCTGGCCGCGCGGACCTACTACGACCCCAGCAACACCGTGGGCACGCTCGGCTTTCTGCGCGGCGGCTCCGGCGGAAACGTGCAGACCTTCGCCCCGGGCGCGGGCTATGCCCAAGGGTCGGCGGCGGCGCTGGATCAGCGCCTCGACCTGCGCGTGCCGAGTGCGGGACTGACCACGGGCATCACCGGCGCGGCTCCGGGGCCTGCGCCGGGCGCCAGTTTCGGCGACCTGAGCAACGATCCGCTGGCACGGCTGAACAACTACACATCGCGCAATTCGATGATGTCGCTCTACGACCGCAGTTCGATCAGCAATCTCGCCGGCTACGGCCTGCGCAGCACGGGCGTCACGCCGTCGATTCAGGCTTCCGAAGACATCACCGGGCTTCTAAACACCACCCCCGCGTTGCCGCAAACCTTGCAGCGAAACTATGGCGCGGCTCCGGGCGCGCCCGGCTCGGTCGAATATGCCAACGATCCGCGCTACGCGACGGCGCAGCGGTCGCGTGGACCGCTGGGCTCGCCCAACGCGCTCTGGCGCACCGAGCGGCGAATCGATGCCACGCTCGACTCGCGCGTCGAGCAGATCGCGGCCCCCTATGAACAGCAGGCCGCGATCGCGCAGCAGGTGGAGCAGCAGCGCGGGAAACCGCAGCTCGACGCTAACTTCGACGCCGGCCGCACGCCCGCCGCGCAGGCCAACAACGCGCAGGGGTTGGCGGCGCCCGCAGCGCCGCAGACGGTTCAGCCGCCGCGTGTCGCGCGGTCGGATGGTTTTGCGAATCGCGTGCTGCCGGGCAACGACTTGTACACCGACATGCAGATCTCCACCGCGCTGCAGCGCGATCCTTCGCCGCAGTGGTTCGAGGAGATGCGCAACGCGGCCCGGACCGATCCGGCGCTGGCCCAGGCCTATCAGGAGCGGGCGCAATATGACGCGGAGAACTTCCAGCGTTTGATGCGGGCGCAGCGGATTCGCACCTTCGCGACCGGCGCGCCGTCGCAGCTCAACAAGGAGCTGTTCGAAGCGGAGCTGGCGGTGCGCGAGAAGCGCTACTTCGACGCCGTCGCGCATTACGACTTTGCCTACAGCCTCGACCCCTCCAGCCCGCTGCCGCTGCTGGGCCGCGGTCACGCGCAGCTCGCCGCGGGCGAGTTCATGTCGGCCGCCAACAGCCTGATCCTCGGTCTGGATCGCTTCACCGACATCGTGAATTTCAACCTGGATCTCGCCTCGCTGATGGGCGGCGGCGAGCTGGTCGACATTCGCCGCTCGGAGCTGATGGAGCGACTGGCCCAGAACGAAGACCCGGCCCTGCGATTCCTGCTCGGCTATCTCGAATACTTCGGCGGTCGTCGCGGATCGGCGATGGCGAATTTCGAAAAGGCGGCCCAGATCGACCGCAGCGGCTCGATCATCACACGTATGCCGTCGATTCTGCAATCCGCGGCGCCGGCCCCAAGCCCCGAGCCCGCTCCGGCATCGCCGAGCGGTGCAGCGCCGGCGACGGGCGCGCGGCGAAACGCGCGCGGCGAAGTTCCCGATACGCGCTCGGAAAGCGTCGTCCCGCGTCTGCCGTCATATGGCATTGATCGTCGCGTGCCGACGCGCTTCAAGCCGCGCTGGGAGAAGAGCGAAGCCGCCGAGCCGGCTGCGCCGCCGACGCCGAGCGGTGCGGGCGCGCCGGCGAACGATGCTGCCGCGACGATCGGCAACGCGCCGGTGGATGCTCCTCGACCGGTGCGTCGTCCGAATGGTCCGCTGGACATTCCCCGTCCGGCGCCGGTTCAGGTGGCACCGAAGTAAGCGGCGTCGCGCTCAAGATTGGGTTCGTTACGGCTGACGCTCGGATCGCGCCCTCGCTCCGCGAAGCATCGCCGCCAACTCCAAAAAGCCCCACGCCGCAAGGCCGGGGATTATCCACCAGCCGTGCGGGTCGATGGCCTCGACCACGCGTGCAGCGGCCCGCTGCGCGTTTCCTTTTTGCAGCGATTTCAAGACACCGACAATCGGATGCGGCCTGAAAAGCCGCGGGTCGACCTGCGCCAGCCAGCGCCGCGCCGCGCGTCCGCGCTTCGCCGCGGCCCGGATGGCGTCGTCGGCTGTCGCGCCTGCGTTTCGCAGCGCCCTCACGCCGTCGGGCCCGGTCATCATCAGCGCAAACGCGCCGTCGGCATTTCGCTCGCTAAAGCGCGCTGCGCGGGCGAGGTCGGCCGGCTCGTCGGCGTGTTTTAACATTCGCAAAGCAAACGCCGGCGAGCCTTTCGCCGCGAGAGTGCCGACATCATCGACGACCGCCCGCAGCGGTTTCCAATCTCCCGCGGCCACCGCCCGACGCGCCAGAGATCGCACCGCGTCCGCCATGCCGCTGGTCACCCGTCCGGTGCGCTGCGCCAGCTTGACGACGCTGGCGGCGGCGTCGAACTGCGGGGTGACGGTCGTCGCCAGGCCGACCGCCGATAGGCCCGCGACCAATTCATCGACCTCCTCATTCGCGATCCAGCGCGACCCCTGAATCAGGAGGTCGCGCACGTCGCCCACGATGAAGAAGTCGGCGCTGATCGCGCCGAGCAGCGACTCCAGCGAATCTCCCGCCCCCAGCAGCGCACCGCCGGCGAACTCGCGCGCCCGGCGCACCACGCTGTTTCGTTCTTCGATGGTCCGTTGCAGGTCGGCGACGAGCGCCGGTCGCTGTTCAGCGTCGACATTCTCAATGCCCGCGCTGAGCACCAGCTCGGCTTCGACGAATCGTCCGTCGTCGCGCAGCGTCTTGGCCTCGGCGAGGTAGTCGACATCGCCCATCGCGGCCAGTTGCAGCCGCAGCATGCGGGCCGGGTGGTCGGCAAGGAACATGCCCAACAGTGAGATTGCAACGAGCAGTCGGGCGATCCCCCAGCGCCGTCGCCAGATGCCGCCGAGAGTCGACAGGATCACGACGCCCCCGCACGAAACCACGCCGGACTGGGCAGATATTCGTCCTCGAAGCGCACGATGACGATGCGGTGGCCGCGCAGCAGCTTGCTGACCAGTTCGCGCACCCGCTCGCGCGTCTGAGCGCGAATTTCCTGCTGCTGCTCGAGCGAAAGCGTGGCCTCCGGCGCGGCGCGGCCGACGCCCAGCCGGGCCTGATTCAGCAACTGGGCGCCGATCCCCGATCGAAAACGCCAGCCGCCGACATCCACCCGCTCGCGCAGCTCGTCGAAATCGACTTCGCTCGCAATTCGCTCCGGCGTCGGCAGACGCAGCGACAATGTGCCCAGAATTTCACCCGTGGAGATGGCGTCGTCGCGCAGGTTTGTCAGGTCGACGCCGTAGAGATGTCGCACGGGAGCGCTGACGCGTGCCTCGGCCCGGCCGCGCCAGTTTTGATCAAATCGGCTGGCGCTGGCGGTCGCCTCGGCCTCGACCGTCACCAGTTTCAACGAGCGCACCAGCCGCACGGCATCCAACTCAAAGGTCTCAAGGTCTTTTCCGGTGCTGATCGGCGCGGCGGGGATGGGTGCAGCCGCGTCGCGTTCGACGGCGAAATCGCGGATCGCACGTTGCTCCTGCCAGCGGAGCACGATCGCGAGCGTCGCAAAGAGCGCGAGCGCAGCCCCCCAAACGAAGAGCGTGCCTCGACCACTGCGGCGCGGCGGAATTGCGGGCAAACTCAACTGTTCGGTCGCGGAACGCGGCATCAGCTTCCATCTCAGCGGACGCGACGAACCCTGAATCTATTTATCGGCTCGTCGCAGCGCAACGCTTGCGTCGCTGCTCTTCCTACGATGGTAAGCAGCCCGCGGTTGCGGATGATTCGCATTCGCCGGGAACGGCGCAAATCTTGGCGACGATTACGATTGCCGACATGTCTCGCCCCCGAAAGCCCGCTCCCGGCTCGCCGCACGGCATGGTTCGCGGCCCGCGTTCGCCCTCGACGTCGCGTGGGCCTCGAAAGCCCGCCGCGGCTCCGCCCGCCCGGCCGCCCGCGGCCGCGCGCGACGTAGGTTGGGACAACGTTTCGAGCTGGTACGACAAACTGGTCGGCGACGAAGGCAGCGATTATCACCGCGCTGTGATTTTGCCCGCGGCGCTGCGGCTGCTCGCGCCGCTGGAGGGGGCGCGGGTGCTGGATGTGTGTTGTGGGCAGGGGGTGTTGGCCCGCTGGCTGGCCGACGCGGGCATCGCCGCCTATTGCGGCGTCGACGCCAGCCCGCAACTGATCGACGCCGCCCGTCGGCGGGCCGGCCAACTCAGCGATGGCGTTCCCAAGCGATTTGAAGTGGCGGATCTCACCGCGCCCGACGCGCTGCGTCCGCTGGGCGAGAGCTTTGATGCGGCCGCCTGCCTGATGGCGATTCATGATGTGCGCGACGCGGGGGCGCTCTTTCGCAATATCGCGAGCGCCCTGCGGCCGCGCGGTCGGCTGGTGGTGATCGGCCTGCATCCGTGCTTTCGCATTCCGCGGCAATCGAGCTGGGGGTGGGACGAAGCGCGGAAGATGCAGTATCGCCGGCTCGACCGCTATCAGACGCCGCTGGAGATCCCGATCGCGACGCACCCCGGCCGGAATGATGGCAAGCAGACGGCGTTTCACCACCGCTCGCTAAGCGCCTATGTGGAGTCGATGACGGGGGCGGGATTTGTGATCACCGCGCTGGAAGAGTTGCTCTCGCACCGTCGGGCCGCGCCGGGCGGGCATAGCCGCGGGGAGAATCGGGCGGCGGAGGAGTTTCCGATTTTTGTGGCGCTGGTGGGGCGGTTGGGGGTTTGAATGCAGAATGAAGAATGCAGAATGCAGAAGGGGTGTTGCATTTTGTACGGGTGAGCACGCGGGCGGCGGGCTGCGCGTTGTGATGATGGCGGAGGCGGTGCTCGACTGGTGCATTGAGGCAATGATCGGCGGGCCGGGTCGCATCGCGTTCGGGTAATGGCAGCACCGCGATTTCTGAAAGCTGATCAAAAACGAGGATTCTCGTATGGCAAAGCGCGCAGACCTTTCGCCGGCGGTTGTTCGACCGGGACAGCCCGTTGTTCGGCTGGAACGGGTGGGGTTCCAGCGGCGGGAATTCGATGAAGCATGGCTTCGCGATCTGCTGTTCGAGAATGCTCGGCTGCTGCCGGTAGATGAGATTGAGCCGGTTTTCTCGCCGCTGGTTCCGATCGCCACGGAGCTGGCGACGCCGGTCGGCCCGGTGGATCTCTTTTGCGTCAGTCCCGAGGGCTATCCGACATTGGTCGAGGTGAAGCTCTGGCGCAATCCGGAAGCGCGGCGGCAGGTCGTGGCGCAGGCGATTGACTATGCGGCGCAGGTGTCGCGGTGGAGCTACTCGAATCTGGTCGACGCGGTTCGCGCGCGGCGGCCGGACATCGCCGCTGCGGACCCGCTGATCGAGCTGCTTAACCGAAGCGAGGGGGAAGTGGACGAGCAGCGCTTTACGGACGCACTGGCGCGCAACCTGCGTCTAGGTCGCATGCTGCTGTTGATCGTCGGCGACGGAATTCACGAGTCGGTCGAGCAGATGGCCGAGACGCTGGGGCAATCGCCGCACCTCGGATTTACGCTTGGGCTAGTCGAATCGTCGATCTACCGGCTGCCCGGCGGGTCGAGTGAGTATGTAGTGTTTCCGCGGCTGGTGATGCGCACGCAGGAGGTGGTGCGAGCAGTCGTCGAAGTGAACTGCAGAATTGCGCCCGAGGATGTGCGCGTGACGCTCCCGACTGCGACGGAGTTGCGGCGACCGGGGGCTCGGGTGTCGTTGACGCAAGAGGCATACCTTGCGCGACTGGCAGAAACGGCGACGCCGGCGTTGGTGGAGAAAGTGCGTACCTTTCTGAGCGACGTGCGCGATCTTGGCGTCGAGCTAGTGGGTCGGCACTCCAGTTTGTCTCTGCACTATCAACACCCGGCGAGCGAGCGCTGGTTTAACTTTGGATCGCTGGTCGTAGACGGCGAAGTCGATTTCTACTTCGTTCTGGACTGGGTAGTTCGCGAAGGGTTGCCCGAAGCCGTTGCGATGGCGTATCTGCGCCGCTTGGCCGAGTTGGTGCCGGGCTCGCGGGTCGAGACCAAGGTCACCAAGACGGGCGACCACCGCTCATTCGTCAAAGTCGAAGGTCGCCACGTTTTGTTGGCGGAGTTGTTGCGCACGCCGAGCGATTGGCCCGATGCGATTCGTGCGATGATGGCGGAAATCGATCACGCGCTGAACCCGGGCGGTTGAACTTGGAGTTTCGGGAAGAAACTCCGTGAACCAGCACGAGGTGGCCGCGGATCGCACGCTCCGGCCGCGACTGAGCGCATATTTCGACGCGTTTTTGGGGGGTGCGGCTGCCCCGGGGCGCTTCGCCCCCACTCTTTTGCCTCTCCCCACGCCAATTCTGCCCGTTCCCGGCGATTTCTGCCGGGCAACTTTCCCCCGGATCAAGCAGCCTTTGCCGCTCCTCCGATAGCCACGGACAGAAGATCGCGTGGCGGACCTGTCGGCGGCGGCTCGGGAATACCGGGCCGGGTGGTCGGCGGTCGCCGCGAGTGGTTGAAAAAACGGCGTCATTCAGGACAAAAGCACTATGGCCAGCAAGCACGATCGCCCGCGTAAGGATTCGGAGTTCGCCTCGAGCAACGGCGTTGCCGCCGGCGAGATGGACGCGGGCCATTCTCACCGCGACGGGGCGACCGGGATCGAAGGGTCGGCGAGCGGGAGCAGTTCGATCCGGGCGGCCCTGGAACGGGCCGGGCTGGAGCGCGGGGGCGAGCGGGCTCCGCACACCCTGCGCGATGCGTTCGCCGACGAGCGAAACGATGTTCTGGCCGTCATCAGCGAGTTGGAAGACCAGCTCGACCGCCAGCAAGATTTGCGCGAATCGCTGGAACGCGAGCTGCGCGAGCGCAGCGAGCAGCTCCAGGCCGCTCAGCAGCGGATTCAGGAAGTGGAATGGCAGAACGTCTCGCTCAGCACACGGGTCGAGGCGCTCGAGACTTCGCGGCAGGACGTGGTGACGCTGGAAGAGGAGCTCGGCGACGCCGCGCAGCGCATTAATCGTCTGACCGAGCAATTGGCACTGGGCGAAAAAGAGCGCGGCCGGCTGAAGCAGGAGCTGAAGACGGCGACCAAGCAGCTCGAGGAGATCTGGGCGCTCCGCAAAGAGCGCGACGGCCTGCGAAGCGACATCAAGACGCTGCGGGCGCGGTGCGAGGAATTTGACCGGTCCAATCGCGAGCTGACGGACGAGCGCGTGCAGTTGCAGGCCCGCGGCCAGGACGCCGCGACGACGATCGACGCGCTGCGGATCGAGCGCAACGAGCTGCAGGCCGCCGCCCGCGCCGCCGAGGATCGGCAGCGTGAGCTGCTGCGGGTGCAGGAGGCGCTGACGGACAAGATTGAGGAATTGCGGGTCGAAAAGCAGCAGATCCAGGCGCAGCTTACGCACACGGAGCGTGAAAATCAGCGCGTCATCGAGCAGCGTCAGATGTTTGAGAACGAAGTGATGTCGCTGCGCAACCTGACGCGCAACTCGGAAACGGCGCTCACGAGCGTGAAGAAGGCGTTCGCCGAAGTGCGCGTGGCGCTGAGCGAGACCAAGGCCCGGGCCCGGCGGCGCAGCGTCGAAGGGCTGACGCGATTCGGCACGGGCGTCGTGCCGCTGGCGACCGACATCGCCGGTCGCGAACTGCCCATCGGCCCGACCGGCGTCAGCACGACCTCGGCGGCCACGCGAACGGCGGCGGTGGGCAGTGGGCTTACCGTGGCGCGGCCGGCGGTGGACGACGATTGATGCGGTCGGGGCACCCGACACGCGACCCTGGCGCCTGGCGGAAGCGCAGATGAAGCGCCGCCGCCGCGTCTGACGCGGTCATAGCCATCCCGCCGCTGTGCATTCGAGAGTAAACAGCATGCCTACGCGGGCCGCCGCGAAGGCATGCTGTTTCTGATTTCAGCGGTGGCTACTCGAGGACGCGGGCGATCAGGTAGATCAGGCCGCCGGCGCTGATTGCCGACGACAGGGCGGTGACGCCCAGAAACGTGTCGGAGCAACCGGTCATCTGCAGCATCATTCCGCCGCTGGTCAGCGTCAGCAGGGTCACTTTCCACGATCGCTTGCGCATCCGAGAATTCCTTCGACAGAGTGGACGGGGGTTTCCAATGTCAGCCTCGGCAGTGTGCGGCGGCGGCGTTGGCGCGTCAATCGGTCGGCGGCAGGGGGGCCGGAGATGCCTCGGACAAAACGCGCGGTCAATCGCCGGGAGCGTCGATCCGCCGGCCGCGCTTGAAGACGGCGGCGACATGGTCGCGGGCGGGCTCATAAAAGAACCAGTCGAGCGTGGGGGTGTTGAGCAGGGTGAGGTCGGCGTCGTGGCCGACGGCGATCGCGCCGAGCCGCGCCTCGCGCCGCAGGGCGGCGGCCGCGTTGGCGGTCACGGCGGCAATCACCTCGCGCGGCGTCATGCGGAGCTGACAGCAGGCGATATGCATGACGAAAGGCAGCGAATCGACGTGCGAGGAGCCGGGGTTGAAATCGGTTGCGAGGCCGACCGCCAGGCCGCCGGCAATCATGCGCCGCGCATCGGCATGATGGATGCCCAGGAAAAAGGAGGTGCCCGGCAACACCATCGCGATCGTGCCGGCCTCGCGCAGCGCGGCAATGCCGGCGTCGTCGATCAGCTCCAGATGATCGGCGGAGACGGCGCCCAGCTCGCCCGCCAGGCGCGATGCGCCGATCTGGGCCAATTCGTCGGCGTGAAGCTTGATCGCCAGGCCGGCCTGTTTTCCGGCGAGGAGATAGCGGCGGGATTGCTCGGTTGTGAATGCGCCGCGATCGCAGAAGACGTCGACGAACTCGGCCAATTTCTCTCGGACGATTCTCTCAAGGAGGCTCGGCGCACCGATCTCGTTGAGAAAATCGTCCGGGCGACCGTGGAACTCGGCCGGCGTCGCGTGGGCGCCGAGGTAGGTCGGCACCAGCTCCAGCGGCGTCGTGGCCTGCAAGTCGCGGGTCGCGAGCAATTGCTTCAGCTCGTCTGCCGCAGAGAGGCCGTAGCCGCTTTTGCACTCGACGGTGGTCACGCCGCGTTGCAACATGCGTTGCAGGCGCGGGGCGTTGATCGCGACCAGTTCGGATTGTTCGGCGGCTCGCACGGCCCCGACGGTGACGCGAATGCCGCCGCCCGATTCGAGGATTTGCAGGTAGCTCTCGCCCGCGACGCGGCGGACGAACTCGGCGCTGCGGTCGCCGGCGAAGGGGATGTGGGTGTGGGCGTCGATGAGGCCGGGGATCAGCGTGCCGCCGCCGGCCGACCAGACGCGCGTGGCGGCGGTGCGCGGGGCTTCGCGTCGCGGTCCAAACCAGGCGATGCGGCCGTCGCGGATGAGGAGCGCCGCGTCGCGCAGCAGCGGCCAATCGCCCATGGCGCTGCCGCGGAGCGGGCCGGGCGGAACAGCCGCCAGCGTGCCGATATCGTCGATCAGCAATTCACCGCCGCGGGTCTGCGGCGCGGGCGAGGGCGTATTGCCGCGCACTTCGTGTCTCATTCGTTGGTCGCCCAGCCCGGATGCTCGATCTCGCGCGCCAGGATGGCGACCTCTTTCAGCAGCCAAGCCTCTTCGTCGCTCAGGGTCAGCTTTCGGCGGCCCATCACGGTCCGAGCCAGCGCGATCGCCTTGTCGACTTCATAGCCCGTCATGCCGCCCGACGTGAGCCACGCGAAGGAGGGCACAAATCGCGGCACGGCGGCGTGCATGAAGACATTGGAACAGGCGCCGAGGATGCAGCCGGTGGGGAGGATCGTGCCGATGCCGGTCTTGGTGTGGTCGCCGGCGATGGTGCCGAGGAATTGCTCGCCGGTCTCCATCTCGACGCCGCTGAGCTTGGCGCGGACTTTGCCGTAGGTGTTTTTGAGGTCGCTGGTGATGGTGCCCGCGCCGAAGTTGACCCACGACGCGATGTAGCTGTGGCCGAGGAATCCGTCGTGCTGCTTGTTGCAATAGCCCAGCATGATCGAGCCCTCGATCTCGCCGCCGGCGCGGCAAACGGGGCCGATGCTGGTGTTTTCGCGGATGATCGCGTTCGGGCGAATGATCGAGCCCGGGCCGATGTACGCCGGGCCGATGACGACGGCGTTGGGCTGGAGCTGCGCGCCTTCGTCGATGGCGATCGGGCCGTCCTCCGCGTCGAGAACGACGCCGGGCTTGATGGAGGCGTGGTCGCCGACATAGATCGAATCGGCTTTCACAAGTTGCGCGCCATTGTGAATCGTGCCGCGATGCTGGCCCAGCTTGGCGCCGGGCGTATCGGGAGCGGCGTGGACCGGGTCGAGTTGGCGGCGCAACTCTGCGCCGTTCCAACCCACCAGCTGCCACGGATAGCTCACCAGCCGCACGCTCGGCGGGGCTTGCTCGACGTGATATCCGCTGAGCCATTCCTGCAGCAGCGTGTCATTGAGAAAGACATTGGCGTCGAGGCCTTCGACATGATCGGGCTTCACGCCGATCAGCGCGGCGCGGCCGTTGACGGTCCAGACCGTGCCGACGGGCGGAGCGACGATGGCGTCGGTGAGAAGGGCCCGCGCATTAACCAGGCACCAGCGCACGTGCGGCGTCGCAGGCGTCAGCACGGTGCGAGGCTTCACCACGGGGGCCAGCGAAGGGCGCATCCACAGCAGGGCCGGAGCTCGGCCGAAGCGATGCTCCACGATGGACAGCAGCGTCGAAACGCCGCAGCGCAATTCCCACGCGGGGCGCAGCCACGTGAGCGGCAGCAGGTCGCGCCATCCAGAGTCTTCGAAGATTCCGATATTCATGGACGAACTCAGCGTCGAGGGTCGACTGCAGCGGCCTGGGTCGACGGACAGAATACACCAATGCTAGCGCCGCATTGAGGCGAAGCCGCGCTGTCTTTATCGGCGACATGACGCGCGGCGCTCCAAAACCCTAACTCCCCCGCCTCGGGCGTCGCGGGTATTCTGCGGTCCATGGGTTCTCCGCGCACAGCCCGCCCCGTTCGGCTGTTTTGCTCGATCATCAGCGGCGATCGCGACACGATTCGCCGCACGCGGCAGCGCTTGACCCGCGTATTCGGCCCGCTGGCGTTGGAAAGCCCAATCATGCCCTTCGATCACACGCTCTATTACGAAGCGGAGATGGGGGCCGATCTGCAGAACGAGTTTCTGCTATTCGAGAATCCGATCGGACCGGATGCGCTGGTCGACCTGAAGATCAATACCAATGAGCTGGAGCGCGAGTTTTCGCGGCAGATCCTGAGCGTGGCGCGCCCGGTGAACATCGACCCCGGCTATCTCGACCATACCAAGCTGGTCCTGGCCACGACCAAGGACCGCCCGCATCGCATCTATCTGTCGCACGGCATTTATGCCGAAGTGACGTTGCATTTTCAATCCGGCGCCTGGCAGCACTCGGCATGGACCTACGCCAGCTATCGCACGCCGGAGGCGATCGAATTCATGAACGCCGCCCGGGCGCTGGCGCTGCGCGACTTCACCGATCAGCCGCTGACGGTGGAGCCGCCCAATCCTGCACGCGAGTCGCCGCGCCCGATCCCGCTCAGCGAGCCGGGGATCGTGCCCGAACCGCCGCCCGCCTCGGGCGTAAGCGGAATTGAGCCTTACCCGCTCGGCGAAATCCTGCCCGATGAGGAGCCGCATTGACTACCGGTCTGCCGATCTCGTGGTTCGGCCTGGCCGCTGCCGCCAGCTTCGCGATCGGCGCCATCGCGACGCGGGCGGCGATCTCGATTTCGCCGCGAATCGGCTTCGTCGATAAACCCGGCGGGCACAAGTCGCACACCGCGAGCAAGCCCTACGGCGGCGGGACGGCGATTCTCGTGGCGGCCTGGCTGCCGCTACTGGTCGGCCTCACGCTGGCGGTGTTTCTGCCGGTCGATGCGCTGCCGGCCGAGATCGCGGAGAAGTCGCGGCACTACCTCGGCGGTCTGCGCGAGCGAGCGCACGAAGGGTTCATCATTCTGGCCGGCGGCGTCGTGCTGCACGTCCTGGGTTTGATCGACGATATACGACCGCTCGGGCCGGGCGTGAAATTGCCCGTGATTCTGGGGGTGTCCTTCGCCGTCAGCGCGTTTGCCGATGTGCGCTTGATCGAGATGGCCGGCATCCCCGCGTCGATCGCCCTGGCGACGCTCTGGTGTTCGGTGATCATCAACGCGTTCAATTTCCTCGACAACATGGACGGCCTGAGCGCCGGCATCGCGCTGATCTGCGCGCTGGCGCTGCTCTATTGCGGCTGGTTCGCGGGACAGGTGCTGGTGCCGGCGGTGGCGGCGGTGCTGGCCGGCGGGCTGGCGGGATTCCTGCTGTTCAACTTTCCGCCCGCCCGTATTTTCATGGGCGACGCGGGCAGCCTGCTGGTCGGCTACGCGATCGCCGTGCTCTCGATCCGCACGACCTATTTCCCGAGCGGTGCGGGCCAGCCGCCCTTCGCCCTGGCGATGCCGCTGGCGATTCTCGCAGTGCCGCTTTACGACTTTTGCACGGTGATCGGCATTCGAATTGCTGAGGGGCGCAACCCGCTGAAAGGCGACCAGCGCCATTTTTCGCATCGGCTGGTAGAGCACGGCCTGTCGCGGCGATTCGCGGTGATCACGATCTACATCGCCACCGCCGCGACAGCGATGGCAGGCACGCTGTTGCCGGGGGCCGATCTGCGGCAGACGCTGACAATCGTCGCGATCGTGCTGCTGGTGCTGACGATCATCGGCATCCTGGAGCGCCCGGTGGCGAAGACGCCATGAGGCGTCGCGAGCGAGCCGCGGCGGTGCCGGTGGACGTCATTTCGTCGCCAGCCGGCGCACCGAGCTCCGCGCCCGCGGCGCATTCCCTGTGGCATTCATGGCCGCTTGCGATCATCGCGGCGATTCTCGCCGTACGCCCCTTGCTAGGCGAAATCTTCGAGACGGTGTCGGTTGGCTTTCTGCAGTTGCCCGACGACGCCAGCCGAACGACGCCGCTGCTGACGCTGGTGCTTGACCAGGCACTGATTTTCTTGAGCCTCGGCCCGCTGCTGCATCGCGATCGCCGTTCGCTTTCCGGCTGGGCGGTCGCCGCGCTCTTCGCGCTCGTCGGCGCTGCGGTGCTCTCGACGGCAGGCGCTTCGAATCGCCGCCTGGCGCTAAACGCGGGCATGAGCATGGTCGCGATCTCAATTGCGGCGATCGTGATCATTTCCTCGCGCCGCTCCGCGCTCTTTGACCGGGCGTTGCTCGCTGCAATGTTGGCGACTCTGACGGTCTTCGCCGTGAAGTGCCTGATGCAGGTGTATGTGGAGTTTCCGGAGGTGCGGGCCGATTGGGAGCAGCGCAAAGCACAGCTCGCCTCGGACGCCTATCGGCCGGAGATGATCAACTTTGAGCGACGGCTCTATGCCGCGGAGGCGTCGGGCTATCAATCGCACAGCAATGTGGCGGCTTCGCTGCTTTCGATGGGGCTGTTGTCGCTAGCCGGCCTTGCGCTGGCGGCGCTCAAGGGTGGTGCCGGTGTCCCACCGGTTTCTTTATCCCGTCCCGCCCACGGCAATCCACGCCTCATCGCTGCAATCATCGCCGTGGCGGGGGCATTGCTGGCGCTCGTCGCGTTGCGATACACGGGCAGCACCGGGGCGTACGCCTCCGTACTGATCGGCCTGGCAGTGTTGGGCTTCCTCCATACTCCATGGGCTTCGCGTGCCGCGCCGCATCGATTGCTCGCGTCGCTGCTCGCCGCCTATCTGCTATTCGTCGCGGCGCTGATCGGCTGGGGCGTCACGCAGGGCACATTCCCGCACGCATCGCTCGCGTTTCGCTGGGAGTATTGGACCGCGGGCATGCAGGCCTATTCGCAGCAGCCGTGGACCGGGCTGGGCCGCGAGAATTTTTTGGCGGGCTATTTGCAATTCAAGCAGGCCTGGGCGACGGAGGAGGTCCGCAATCCGCACAGCTTGTGGGCGACGCTGCTCTTTGAGATGGGGCCGCTCGGGTTGATCGGCGGCGCAGCGCTGTTGGTCGTGGCGCTCGCCTCGTGTCTGCGGCGGGTGACGGGTGCCGTTTTTCAGGATGGCGCTGTCGCGTCGGATGGAGTTCAAGATCGCTGGGCGCTCTTTGTCATTCCCGCGCTGGTGATCGGCCTGCAAGCTTGGGCCGGCGAGAATCACTTTGGCGTCCCCGGCTGGGCGGTGATCTGGTTCACTGAGTTAGCGCTGCCGTGGATTGGGGCTTTCGCGCTGCTTTATTGGGCGCTGGCCCAACTCGACCGCTCCGAGCCGGCGCGGCGGGCGATCGCGGCCGGGCTGACCGCCGCCCTCGTTGCGACGGTGTTTCACAACACGATCGACTTTTCGCTGACGACACCGGCGGGGCAGGCTGCGCTCGTTGCGTTAGTCGTCTCGTGCAGCAGCGGACTGCGGAAAGGGGAGGCTCGAATCGAACTCGGCGCTACTCGCCCGCGGCGGACCATGATGGATAAGTTCGGCGGTGTCTCGATCTCCGCCGTCGGGCTTGCGCATGCCGTTGCGGTCGTATTCGCCGCGACGAACGGAATGGGCCGGCTTCCCGGCGCGATGGCGGCGATGCGAAGCGACGCGAGCGGCCGCTTTGAGATCGAGGCGATCCAGGCCGTCCTGCGGGCGGATTGGCTCGACCCGGTTCCGCCACGTTCGCTGGTGCGCGAGTGGCTTCGGTCGGTCCGTCGAACGGAGTGGAACCCAGGCGTCTGCGAGCAGTTGCGGCCGGCGCGCGAGTGGATCGCCCTTGCGATTCAGCGCGACCCACGCTCCCTCACGAATGTCCGGCTCGCCGCCGATGTTGAGGTCGTCGCCGCTCGCTGCGCCACCAGCGACTCGGATCGCATTGCCGCGCTCGAAGCCGCGCTTCGATATCGTCGCCGGGCGACGGAGCTTTACCCCACCGACCCGCGCGGACAGATTCAACTCGCGGTCGCTGCGGCGGACTATTGCGGCGTCGCGAAGCAGGTGTCCGCTTCGCAGCCCGCAGAGTCTGCGGCGTCGACTCACGAGGCGGCGACCGACGGACTGGCGGCATTAAAACGTGCCCTGGAAATCGACGCGACGCGCAAGCCGATCGACGTGGTTCGCCTGCAGCCGGAAGAGCTGCGGCAGATGGAGGAATTGCGAAATGCGCTAGTGCGATTCGCGGAACTGAAGCGGTGAGGGCGGCACTAGAAAGCCGCCGATTCTATAATCGAGCGACACCGCATCGAGAGCGCCGTTAGGATGCCATTTATCGACGTTGGCAAACCACAAACAGCGAGGAGTCGAAGCATGTCGCGTAGCAGCTCCAACCGCTTCGGCGGCGTTGATCCTACAAGCCGATTGAGGCGCGCCGCATCCGGCATCGTCGCGGCCTTCGTCATCATGCAGGCCGGGACAGGATGCACTGTTTTCGATGCAATGCAGATTCAGGGTGTGTTGATGCGCCAAGCCGACGAGTGGAATCGCGGGAACATCGACGCGTTCATGAACTTCTACTGGAATTCTGAAAAGTTGACTTTTTCGTCGGCGGGGCAAACACGGCGAGGCTGGACGGCGACGCGCGATCACTTCAAGTCACGCTACGATACGCGCGAGAAAATGGGAGTGCTGCGCTTCAGTGATCTCAAGATCGAATCACTCTCACCCAACGCCGCCTATGTATTGGGCCGCTGGGATCTCGTGCGCACTGCACCGGACAAGCCCGTCGGGGGCGTGTTTACGCTGGTCGTTGCCAAGCTTGATAATGCCTGGCGAATCATCCACGACCATACATCCGTCGACGCCCCGAAATAAATCGCTTCTCAGCTCTGAAATGGGCCCGTGCGGGCAAAATGCCCGCACTCCCCGACAAACCCCGCAAATCCCGCCTCGCCGCTTGCCTCCCCGCCGCGCCGTTTTGCACTCTTCGTCTGACGGCTCACCGCGCGCCGGACCAGCAATCCGCGCAAAAGCCGCCGCAGCGAATCCGAAACGAGAGGCCCGCGCAGCAGCCGCAAGCAAACCATGAGCATCGACGCCACTGGTACAGCGACCCTCCTCGGCTCCGTCTTCGGTTCGGGCACCGCGTCCGCCCCCGGGTTGCCCGGCCTCCGCAGCAGTCAACGCACCACCGCCGCCGGCTTCGGCCCCGCGGCGCTGCTGAATCTCGGCGCCACGGCGGCGGACAATGTGCTGCAAGCGGCGTACGGCAACCTGCAGCAGCGGCCGACCGCGCGTTCGTCGGAAAAGCAACGCAAAGAGTTTCAGAAGACGCTGGGCAACGCGATGGCGGCCCACGCCACCGGCAACACCGCCGGCGCGAAGGCGCAGATTCAGGGGCTGCTGAAGAAAGACCCGACCTACGCGCTGGCCTATCAGGCGCTGGGCAATATCGCGCTCGACAAGAAAGACTACGTCGAGGCCGAACGCATGTTCCGCCGGGCCGATTACCTTGGCCCGCAATATGGCTTCAAGGCTGACGCGGAGAATGCCGCCATCCTGCAGAAGGGCGACGGCGCGGTGATCGCGCGGGCGAAGATTTTGGTCGGCAGCTCGAGCAGCCGCGACGACGGCATTCGCCTGTTGGTCGGCCTGACGCAGCGAACGCCCGACAATGCCGAAGCCCGCATCCTGCTGGGCGATGCGTTGCTCAGCAAAGGCGACGCGGTGAACGGGATCGATCAGCTCCGGCTGGCGCTCGACTCAGCCAGCAGCACGCAACTCGGCAGCATCGAATCACGCGTGCGCGGCCTGATCGCAAAGGCGCCCGGCTCAGCGATCTTGCGCAACATCCTCGGCCAAACCCAGCTCGCCCGCGGCGACGCCCAGGGGGCGCTCCAGAGCCTGCAGACGGCGACGCAACTCGCCGACGGCGACCCGAGCTATGCCGTTGCGGAAGCGCCCGCGTGGGTGGCGGTGGGGCGCGAGGCGCTGGGCCGCAACGATTTCAATTCGGCGCTTTCGGCGCTGCAACGGGCGCGCGACCGGGACTATCTCGGGGAAGACACGCGCATCGCGCAGGCCGAGGGTTTCGCCGCGCGCGCTCACTATCGCCTGCGGCTGGGGGCGGCGAAGGATGCGGTGAGCGATTTCCGCGAAGCGGCCCTGACGCTGAGCAGCTTCGGCGACGAGGCATTCCGGCGTCGCACCGCCGATGGAGCCTATCGCGCCGGGCTCATCCTCGCGGCGCGGCGACAGGCGGCGGGCGAGCCCGTCGGCGACGAAGTCCTCGCGTTTCAGGCCGCGTTCGATCTCGACCGGACCAACGTCGCCAACAAGCGCCGGCTGGCGGACACGCGCGTCGCCATCGGCGACGAGTTCGCCAACGCCGGCAAGTACAAGGATGCGGCGTACTCCTACAAGCGGGCGTGGGAGCTGTTTAACAACGACGCGACCTACCGCGGCAACGCGGTCGACGCCTTCTCGCGCTACGCCGAGCAGCAACTGACCGCGCTCGACTATGACCGGGCTATCGAGATGTATGGCGAAGCCCACCGCATCGATCGCGACCGGGCCGATGCGCGGCAAGGGCTCGCAGGTGCGCACAGTGCCCGCGGTCTCGACCATCTCGCCAATGGCCGCATCAATGCCGCGCTAGAGGATTTCCGCGAAGCGGTTCGGCTGGATCCGGAGAATGCGACCTATGCCCAGCATCTGGCGGATTTGGACTGAGCGCGGGCCGAAGCGGAGATATCGACTAGCGACTTGCCAATAGCGAACGCAAAGCCGCGGCGGGGCGGCGAAGCAGGCCGATCGCGGCATGCATTGCCATGTCGCCGATTCACCGTTTCCCATCATGCGGCGATGTCGTCGCCGATTCCCGTGGTGACGAGCAGCAGGCATCCACCGACCGTGTAGGACGGCGTGTGTTCCGAGCCGGCGGGGGCGCGCACATAATCGCCGGCGCGGAGAATCGTGCCGAAGGTGTGCAGGTCACCTTCGATCACGTAGCACTCTTCGTCGACGCCGTGCGGATGTACCGGTGCGACGGCGCCCGCCCGCATGCGAATCAGAATGGTGAGCAGATTGCGGGTCTTGTCTTCGAAGAGCTTGCACAGCTCGATGCCCGGCACGCCGTAGGGCTCCCAGTTGAACGCATGGTTGCGGTGAACCACGACGCCGGGGATGGCGCGGGTCGCGGGATTGCCCGCTTCCTGGGCCTCCAGTCGCTCCCGCTCGGCGGCGTGTTCCCGGTCGATCCGCTTGAGCAGAGCGTCGCGCACCGACGGCGACGGGGCGACGGGTGTGATCTCGTCGAAAAGCGCTTTCGCGCCGGCGATGCAGGCCTGGTACTCACTCGTGCACAGCGGACAGCCGGCGGCGAGGCGGCCTTCGAAGGAGCGGGCCTCGGCGTCGGGCAGCGCACCGGCGCAATACAAAGCGGCGGTGTCGCCGGGCAATTCGTGCAGGGGTTGCTGGCTCATGCGAGACTCGCTTCGCTGGGCGCGCCCAGCTTCTCGCGCAGGCGCTGCAGCGCGGCGCGGATGCGGGTTTTGACGGTGCCAAGCGGCAGTTTCGTCGCGTCGGCGATTTCCTGGTGAGTGAGGCCCTGGTAGAACGACAGCTCGATGAGCTGTCGCTGCTCCGGCGGAAGGATCGTCAGCGCGGCGCGGGCCTGCTTTGTCGACTCTGCGTCCGCGATCGGCTCGCTGGGATCTTGCTGCACAGCGCGGTCGAAGGCGGCGTCGGCCGAAGTGAGCCGACGTTTGCGAAGCTGGTCGTGGGCTCGCGAACGCGTCAGCAGCATCACCCACAAGCTGGGGGCGCCGCGCGAGGCGTCGAAGCGCTCGGCCTGTTGCCAGACTTGCCAGAAGACGTCTTGCAAGACGTCTTCGGCGACGGCGCGATCGCGCAGCATCTTCAGCAGGAGGCCGAACGCTCGCGGCGAATGCCGATCGTAAAACTCGGCAAAGGCCGGGCGGCTGCCGCGGGCGATTTCGGCGAGCAGAGTTTCGTCAGCAATCGGCATGGCAGTGCCTGAGGGGCGGCGGCCGGTCGGCGCGAAAGCCGGTCGGCAAGGATTACGGCTTGCCGAGACGCGCCGATCCACCATTTTCGGATCGGAAGTGTATGAATTTGAGGCTTCTCGGACAAGCGCAACCGATAGCCGTTGGTCAGGGGCAATGAGCATCGGGAAATTCCGTAGCGTGGCAGGCCGAGAAACTGCCATGGATACGCGGCCGGAATCGCGCTGGATTCAGGGGAATCGCGCGGCGCGTCTCCACCCCGGCGCCCGTCTCGCCGCGGCGCGGGTCATTGCCCAGGATTAGTCGTGAAATCCGTTGGGTCGGGCCGAGTGCCAATTCCACGCAGAGCGCACCACATCCACGATCTCGGTGAATTTCGGCGACCAGCCAAGCTTCGTCTTGATCTTGCGCGGGTCGGCATAGAGCGAGGGCGGGTCGCCGGGGCGGCGCTCGACCTGAACGGCGGGGATCGCGTGACCGGTAACGGCGCGGCAGGCGTTGATCACCTCCAGCACGCTCATGCCGCGGCCTGTGCCGACGTTGAACGAATCGAAGCGGCCGGGCACGATCGCCTCCAGCGCGCGGCGATGCGCGTCCGCCAGATCCTCGACATGGATGTAGTCGCGGATGCAGGAGCCGTCGGGCGTGGGATAGTCGTTTCCAAAGACCTTGATGCTCTCGCGTTGGCCCAGCGCGACTTGCAGAATGAGCGGGATCAGATGCGTCTCGGGCTTGTGGTCTTCGCCGATGGAGCCGTCGCTCGCGGCGCCGCAGGCGTTGAAGTATCGCAGCGCGATTGCGCCCAGCCCCCACGCGCCGCAACTGTCGGCCAACATCATCTCCACCGCAAACTTGGTGCAGCCGTAGGGGTTAATGGGCTGCTTGGGCAGCTCTTCGTGAATCGGCAGCGTGGCAGGTTCGCCGAAGACGGCGCAGGTGCTGCTAAAAACGAGCCGCTTCACGCCCGCTGCCTGCATCGCTTCGAGCAGGCTGAGCGTGTGGGAGACGTTGTTGCGCCAATACTTGAGCGGGTCGGTGACAGACTCGCCGACCATCGTGCTGGCGGCGAAGTGCAGCGCGCCATCGAAGCGGCCGGCGGTCAAAATCTCTTTGAGCGTCTTTGTGTCGGAGAGGTCGCCTTTGACGAACGCGGCGTCGGGATGAACCGCGCCGCGATGGCCAAAGCTGAGATTGTCGAACACGGTCACGCTATGGCCCGCGGCGAGCAAGGCCCGGACGCAATGCGAGCCGACATAGCCGGCGCCGCCAGTGACGAAAAGACGCATGAGAAGCACTCCTAGCGCGGCGCATCGCCCGCCTGCGTGACCACCTCGTTCAGTGCCCGGTCCCTAAACAACCAGCCCCTTGATCGCCCCGCGCTGGCGGGCCTGCCAATAGCGGTCCAGGCCGGCCTTGATGATCGGCCAGGCGTCTTCGGCGGGCTGGATCTCCTCCACCGCCACCTCTTTGCCTTCGAGCTGCTTGTAATCCTGAAAAAAGCGCTTGAGCATGCGGAAGATGTGCTTGGGAAACTGATCGGCGGCGCAGAACTCCGAATAGATCGGGTCTTCCTGCAACACCGCCACGATCTTGTGGTCGGCTTCGCCCTGATCGACCATCGTCATCAGGCCCACCGCCCGCGCGTTGCAGATGCACAGCGGCGGAATCTCTTCCGTGCTGTAAACCAGCACGTCGAGCGGGTCGTGGTCTTCGCCCAGAGTCTGGGGGATGAAGCCGTAGTTGGCGGGATAGAAAACAGCCGAGGAGATCACGCGGTCGAGCTTGAGCATGCCCGAGCCTTTGTCGATCTCGTACTTGTTGCGCGAGCCTTTGGGAATCTCGATCACGGCCTTAAAAGCGCCGGGGAGCTCCATCTTTTCGATTGCGGGCGTCACGTCGTGCCAGGGGTGAGTCATGCTGCGCAGCGTACAAGCGGGCGCGTTTTGCCGCACGGTATCGGGGCCCGCCCGAAACCAGCGTGCCGGCCGGCGTCTCGCCGGCGAGGGCCGGGCGGCCGCAGTTTCGTTGCGCGATCGGCGGCGCATTCGTCCGCCAACCGCCACCGTAACCACGTTCCCGCGTATATTTCGTTAATTCCTTGGCGTGCTGAGGCGGCGGGGCCGCGCGGCCGCGCCGCTGTGTCGCGTTCTCTGGTGCGGAAGCGTGATGTCCCGAAGTCGTCTTTCATATGTCGGTGGAATGGCCTTCGCGGGCGTGGCCCTCCTGGGTGGGGCGGCGTGCTCCAAGATCACCGCGGAACAGCGAACCTGGCTGTCGCAGGGGCAACAGGCCTATGAAGCCAAGGAATACTCGCGCTCGATCGACTTCATGTCGCGGTTCTTAGAAACCGAGCTCGACGCCCCCGAGACGCAGCGGGCGCTCTACTACAAGGGGCTGAGCGAGGCCTATCGAGGCCAGCGGGCCTCGGCCGTTCAGGATCTGAAGCATTCGGCGGAGCTGGCCCACGACAACGCGATGACCTGGCGGGCCTACGCCGCGATCGGCTCCATTTATTTCGAAGATGAAAAGTGGGACGAGGCGGCCGAAGCGTTCTATGAAGCCAGCCAACGCATGCCGACCTTGCCGCCCAAAGATGTGGTGCTCTACAAGCTCGGCATGGCCCGCGAGCGAGCCGGACGCTGGGGCGATGCGGCGGTGCCCTACGAGCAAATTCTGGCCGAGTTCCCCGACGGCGAAATCGCCCGCTCGGCCCAACGCCGGCTGAGCACGCGCACCGACACCTTCACCGTTGAGGTGGCGCAGTTCGCGGTGCCCAGCAACGCCGACTATCTCGCATTTGAATTGGAACAGCAGGGGCTGCGACCGACCATTCGCCGCGAGCGCGTGGGGCCCAAGGATGTTTACGTCGTCACCGTCGGGGAATATCCGACGCAGTCGGAAGCCGAGGATGCCGCAGCCCGCGTGCGCGAGCGTTATCCGACGGCGAAGGTTTGGCCGTAAGCCAACCCCGCACCACTCCGTAAACGCAGTTCGCCGCGCATCGGGCGCGGCGAAACTGCGAATCGATCCAATTCAAGAGACTATTTTGGGGCGGCAGGCTGCGGCGCGGGCTGCGCTACGGAAGGGGCGGGCGGCGCAGCGGCGGATCGCGCGGCGCCCTTCGCCGCGGCGGGAAGTCCGAGCGGATTCGGCAGATCGCCCGGCTTAGCTCCCTCGCGCTGGGCGCGGGTGGGCAAGGCCTCCAGGCGACGACTGAGCTGTTCGAACAGACGCTGAAGCGAGCCGCTGTGCTGCGTGCGAAGCCGCTCGACCGCCGGTGATTGTGCGTCGGCGGCGGGCACCTCCGCCAGCCGACGATCGTGCTTAGTCTGCACTTCGTCGCGCCGCACGCGCACCGTCGCAAAAATCTGCCAGGCCCGCTCGGTCTGGTCATTGGTCAGCGAATACTTCGCGATGAACGCCGCGACATAGTTGCTCCACGGGTCGTTGGTCAGCTGCGCGGGCGGCGCATAGCGCGGCTGAGTCGGCTGCTGCTGTCCGGGCGTGGCGGCCGGTTGTTCCGTCGGCTGCGCTTCCTGGACTTCTTCCGGCTGCTCGCCGACGGGTGGTTCGGTCCCCGGCGCCGGCGCGGCTTCGATCGTGCGCGGGTTCACCGTGCCCGGCTTCGCAGTCGGAACCGGATCGGCGCCGCCGGCGGCCGCGCCCAGCCCGGCGCCGTTCTGAATGGGGTCGTCCTCCATGCCCCACTGCTCGGCCGACCATTCGCCGCGCTTCCAGCCTTCGCCCATTTCAGCGACCTTCGAGAGCCGTCGCTGAGTGGCCATCATGTCCTGTTCGAGGATGGCCCGCTGCTCGGGGTCGAGCTCTTGGGCCATCTCTTTGGCGGCGACGCTGAGCCGCTCGCGCACGTCGAGAAATACGGGCTCCGCGAGCGTCGCCCAGCGCTGCACCATTTCGGGCGTGAAGGGTTGGCCCGAGGCGCGAGTCTGGATCGCCTCGACGGCGTACTCCATGATGCGACCGCTGTGCTTCGAGAAGGTTTCGTTCGAGAGCCGCAGCAGGCGCGACCGCAGGGAACGCTCCTGCTCCTCGTCGAGCAGGTAGCGGTCGCTGAGCGTGCGAACGGTCGTATCGAAGCGCTCCTGCACGGACCACGGCGGAATCGACTCGACGGTCTTGACCAGTTCGAGCGAAAAACGATCCGAATCGCTATTCCAGCCCTGCCGCTCGTACACCCGCTCCATCGAGTCCATCATCATGCCGTACTGGTCGTCCCAGTTGCCGAGCGAGCGCATCGAGCCGACGATCTTCTGCACGCGCTCGAACATCGCGGCGCGGTCGGCGCGCAGGTCGTTTTGGTCGGTCGCCTGGGCCTGGGTCACGGGGCTGAGGGCGCTAATCACCAGCATCAGCAGCGGTGCCGCGCTCCGCCGGAGAGCGGACGCGATGGGTCGGCCAACGGGCCGACGAGCGCTACTGTTACACACACACGCACTGATCATTCGTTGCTCCTGCGGGACAGACCCCGCGGTTCTCTGTAGATTGTTCGGGGCGTGGGCGGCGGTTTCAAGGCGACGGCCCGATTTCCGAGCCGCAGTCGTTCTGGCCTAAATCGCCCAGCCAGCCGTATTTGATACACGGACACGGAGGCGACGTGGCGGGCGAGCGAATTCTGATCGTGCGAGCGCCGGGCACCAATTGCGACCGCGAGGCGGCGTTTGCGTGGGAAACCGTCGGCTGCCGGCCCGAGCGGGTGCACATCGCCGCGCTCGCCGAGCGGCCGGCGATGCTGCACGAATACGCCCTCCTCACGCTGCCGGGCGGCTTCAGCTACGGCGACGATGTGGCGGCGGGGCGGATCATGGCGGCCCACCTCGAACGCGCCCTCGCCGACGAACTGCCGCGCTTCATCGCCGCCGGAAAGCTCGTGTTCGGCATCTGCAACGGGTTTCAGGTGCTGGCAAAAATGGGCCTGCTGCCGTTTCACGCCGCCGCGCCGGCGCCGGCCGGGGCCGTGGCGGAGGGCAGGCAGTCCTGCACCGTCACCTTCAACGAGCCCGCGGGGTTTCAGGATCGCTGGATCACCCTTTCCGCGGGCGCGAATACTCCCTGCCTGTTTGTCGAACCCGGCCGAAGTTACGAAATGCCCATCGCCCACGGCGAAGGACGCGTGCTTTTTGCCAGTGAGGCCCTCCGCCGCGCGGTCGCCGACCAGCGGCTGGCGGCGCTGCGGTATGTCGACGGGGCGGCGGACATGCGCGCCGAAGGACCGGCAAACCCCAACGGCAGCACCGACGCCATCGCCGGCCTGTGCGACGCCACCGGCCGCGTGTTCGGGCTGATGCCCCATCCGGAGCGCCATCTCGCCGCGACCCAGCACCCCTGTTGGACTTCGCGCGGCCGCCGGGCCGACGCACCGGGCGACGGCCTGGCGATCTTTCAGCGGGCGGCGGCGGCGCTTCGCTAGTCGAGCCCGCGGGCGTTCTTCCACTACGGCCCCGGCGTCACGCTCCATCCGATCGTGCGCCGAACGGTCACTTCGGCGGCGTCGAGCCCCGCGATGGTCGTCTGCTGCGTGATCTTCGAAAACTCGATCTCGATCGGAGCACCCTGAACGAAATTGTCGAGATCGAGCAGGCCGAGCGACAGTCCGCCGTCGTCCGCCTCGTCGTCGATGCGCTCGGTCCGCACGCGATCGAGCACGTCCTGACGCAAGCGCACCTCGACAGTCTGACTCCCGTCGACGCCGTTCCAGGTCAGCTCGAATCCCTGCAAAGACGCCACCGCCCCGAGCGCGGGCGAGACAATCGCGAACGCACCGGGCGCGTCGATCGTGCTCGATTCGACGCCGCGCGTCGGCTCGCGCACCGTGATCGCGTAACTCTCGGCGATCGGCAGGCTGCGCTCAAAGATGCCGTTCGTCCCGGCGCTGAGCGGCGAGCCGTCGATTTCGATCGCCTGGTCGGTGGAAAGCCGAACCAGGCGCCCAAGCCGGTCGCGCAGCTCAACCCGCAGGGCCGCGCTGCCCGCGTCGACATCTTGCTCGATGTCGATCACCGCCCGCACGCGATCCAGCGGCGTCCGCCCGGAAAAGGGATCCTCGTCGGGATCGATGATGATGTTGCAACCGCCCATCGAAAGGGCGGCGGAAATCGAAAGCGCGACAAGCGTCGCCGGCAGTGCGCGGCTTTTCCACCCGGAATCGCGCACGCCAGGGCGTCGCGCTACTTCGAATCGTTTCATGGATTTAGCTCCCAACCACCATGACGTTGAATTCACGCTCGGCGGTCGATTGCGGGCTGTCGGCGTCCTCCACGCGAATCGTGACCGCCGCGCTGCCGACGGTGGTCGGTGTGCCGCTGATCACGCCGGTGTTGCGGTCGAGTCGCAGCCCCGCGGGCAGTACGCCAGCGATCACCGACCAGCGATAGGGCGTGCGTCCGTCGATCGCGACGAGCGTCGTGTTGTAGGCGCTGTTTACCGTGGCGGCGGGCAGCGACTCCGTCGTGATCGCCACCGCCCGCGGCTTCACCGTCAGCGACAGCCGCTGCGACTTGCTCTGCGGCGGCGAAGCGCTATCGCTGATCGTCATGTCGAGTGCAATGCCGCTGGCGGGCAGTCGCGGCGTACCGCTGATGACGCCCGTATCGGCAGCAAAGGTCAGGCCGGCCGGCAAACCCACGACAGCCACGGTGTAAGGCGGCAATCCGCCCGCGATTTGCGGATCGAAGGTGTACGGCTCATCCACTCGCGCGACCGACGGCGATGTGTTCAGCGTCAACGCATCGAAGACATCGAGCAGCAGATCGATCGAACCGCTTTGCTGCGTCAGTCCCGGTGTCTGCGCGGTGACGCGGAAGGCGAACGAGCCCGAGCGGGTCGGCGTGCCGCTGATCTCGCCACTGCCCGCGGCAAGCCCCAGGCCTGCAGGGAAATCGCCGGCGGACACGCGGAAGGTCGGCGCGCTTCCGCCGGCCACGCCGATCGCGGAGAGGTCCGTCGAGTAGGACTGGCCGACGACGGCATCGGGCAGCGTATCGGGCGAGAGGGCCAGCGGCGGGCCCATGCAGCCGCTGAGGGCAAGCAATGCGCCCAGCAGCGTCCAGCGTGCAAACCCAAAGCGGGTCGGCGCCTGCGTGCGCCGCGCATCATGAAACTCGCGGCTCCCAAGAGGTCGGGAGTTCAGTCGAATGGGAAAGCTCGATTTGCCGACACGGTCGGCCGGAAGTTGTCTCATTGCTCCTCTGCGCCACGCGCGCCGCCCCCAAAGGCGTTCCACACTGCATTTATATCGTCCGAGTCAATGCGCCCGACCCGCCGACACAAGTGCCAGCCGCAGAACGGCAGCCCCCGCGGCGATGACAAGCATTTTTCGCCGGTCCCGGATGACGCCGGCCGCAAAACGGTCGAAGCGGTCACGCACCCGGTCTTCGTAACGTAAAGGGCGTGTTAAATCGGCGAGAGCGGGGCGGGCGTGCGTCGACAACTCGCGCCCCCGGGCCCAAAATCGAAATCCAGTCAGGAGAGTCTCGCGTATGTATTGCGAGGACCGAGAGATCGGGGGATCACCCAGCCCCGCGGCGCAAGCCGTGCGGCAAAGAGTCTTGGCGCTGCCATGAACGAGCACCGACATTCCCTGTCCACGCAACGAGCGCCCCACGGCCGCGGCCCTGGCAGCGGCTTCACGCTCATCGAGCTGCTCGTGGTGGTCGCGATCATCGCCGTTCTAATCGGCATCCTGCTCCCGGCCCTGCGCGGCGCGCGCGAGCAGGCCAAACGCGCCGTCTGCCTGAGCAACATGCGACAGATGGCCGTCGCCGCCGCGATCTACGCCGACCAGAACAACGACATATTTCCGCTCAGCAACGGCGACCAGCAGGAGGGCGGCTGGATCCGCAGCCTCGAGCCGATGAGCAGCGGCCGCCTCCTCTATCGCTGCCCGGCCGATCGCAGCACCGACTGGTTCAGCGCGCAAAACGCGCCCGCCATGCACTTCGAAAACGACCGTGTCGCGAGCTATTCGCTCAACATCTACATCACCCCCGAACTCACACCGCCCCCCGGTTCCATCGACCAGCGCCCGCGATTCGGATTCATCCGCCGCGGCAAGATTCGCCGGGCGGCGGAAACGATCCACTTCGGCGAAGCGATCGAGACCCACGGCCAGCGCCGCTACGCCGACCACATTCACGCCAACGACTGGCTGCCCAACGCCCTCACCGGCGAGGCCCTCTCGACGCCGCAACAGGAGCTCGCGCTCAAGCGACACCTCGGCTTCGAGAACTATGCCTTCGCCGGGGGCCACGCCGAATCGCGAAAGTTCGAATCCACCTTTTTCTACAACGCCGACGCGAGCGAGCGCGAAGTCGACCTCTGGGATCCCGCGTTCCGCATCACCGCGCCCGGCGACGGCAACTAACGCACGCAAAACACCGGGAAGATGATGTCCATGACCATCCGATTTCGCCCGTTCGGCGACATGCCTTCGCCGCAGGATTCAGTCCGTCGCACGCTGAGCCCCCATCGCAGCGGCCGCCGGAATCAACCCGCATTCGAGCTGGCGGCCAGTTTGCCTCTTCGGCTCAGCCTCGCTCTGCTCGCGCTGGTCGCGTCGCCCGTCGCCATGGCTCACGACGGAATCGTCGCCGCCCACAGCCCGCCAAACGGCGCTCCCGGCCAGTGCGGCACCGATCACCCGCTGCAACTGTTCGTCCTGCCCGAGCCGCGTGTCGGCGGTCCGCTGCTGCCCGGCGAGACCGCGCCGGCAAGCCCGGCCGCCGCTGCCGCCGTGCTCGCCCGCGTTTCACCCTCCGCACTGCTCGCCCGTCCCGAGCTGGGCGGCTTTGTTTACTCCGCTTCGTCGCCGGGCCTCGATCTGATCGACGCCGCAAACCCCTGCCATGCCGTCACGCTGCAATTCACCGCCGGCACGCCCTTCGTCATCCGCCTCGACCGCCGCTATTGGCCGGACGACGGCCAAAATCTGATGATGGCCGACCCCTTCGGCGCACTGGTGCTTCTCGAAGACGGGCAAGCGTACACCTACGCCAACCAGTCTCAGGCTCACGTGCATCCGCTCTGGCTCGCCCGTCGGCCCGGCCGCTTTCACATCGGCCTCGGCTTCAGCTCCGACTACTTCTTCGAATCCGCGCCATTCAGCACGAGCTTCGTCACCGCGACCGAGTGCTTCGAACCCGTCCCCCTCGACCTGTCCGCAGTTTTCAACGCAGATGTGGTCGATAGCGACGCCGGCGACAATCCCACCAGTTTCGATAGCGCTGGCCGATCCTGGCTGCTTAATGGACACCTCAATACGCAAAGCGGCTTGCCGCTCGATGGCGCGCTGGACGTCTTTCAACTCGGCGGCCCAACCGGCGCTCGGTTGTCGGGCGTCGCCGCCAACTGCCTCTTCGACAATGGCGTTCTCAGCTCCGCTGCCACGATCGATCTCGCCGCCCAATCGCGCAACGGCCAATACGAAAGCCTCGAACTGCTCATCGGCAGCGCGGGCGCCTTCACCAGCGCTGATCAGCTCGTCGCTCGCATCACTTACGCCACGGGCAATCCGCAGGTCGTGACGATTCGCCGCGCCGCCACCAACCCGAAATTCTTCCCGCTCAGCGATTGGCGCATCACGACATCGCCACTGCCGCACCTCGCCGCCGGTCGCGCCGGCGATCGCACCGGCGGCGGCTTCACGCGAAGCACAGGCAGCGCGGCCGACATCGCCGCCGGCTCGACCCACTACTTCCAGCGTGTCACCTTCCCGGTCGACCGCGCCCGCGAGCTGCGGAGCATTAGCTTCGACGACTACGCCGGAGCGAATCGCGTCGGCATCTTCGCCATCACCGCCATCGCCGCCCGCACCTGCCCGAATGGCGACTTCGACCAGAACCAGTTTGTCGACGCCGCCGACTTCGCGTCTCTGCCGGCCTGCTGGACCGCGCCCGATGTGCCCGTCGGCAGCGCCCCCTGCGACGCCTTCGACATCGCGCAGGACGACGACATCGACCTGCGCGACTTCGCCGAGTTTCAGCGCCGCTTCGGGCTACCGACGCCGTGATGAATCGATGAATCGTCGCCGGCAGTGCGGCGTTGTGAGCCGTGCCCACCGGCGTGAGCAAGATGACCCTGACTTCGGCGGCGCCCGATGAGTACGGCGCGCCGGAAGCCTCAGTCTGACTGACGAAATCTTTTTACCCAGGAGGATCTTTCGTGAAGAAGTTCGTAACTCGTGTTTCCCCCGCCATCCTCGCCCTGTCGCTCGCCTCGACCGCGAGCGCCACGCTGATCGACTTCAACCTCAACCGCAACGGCACAACGTCGCAGCTTCAGCTGCAGTTGCCCTCGCAAGTCGAGATGCCTTACGAGCTGCCGCGGATCGAAGAGGGTCCGCTCGCCGGCTCCTACGGGTCCATCGAGCCGGGCTGGGACGGCGAAGGCACCGATCGTCCGGCCGACGGCGCATTCGCGCTGCTCAGCCCGACCGGCGTCTCGCTTCGTCGCATTCGCTTCGACGCGGGCTTCTCGATGTTCACCGAGGCCCTCGACCCCATCCTCGAACTCGACGGCGCGATCCACGAATTCGCCGGTTCCCCCGAAGGCCCCGGCCTGCTCTGGCATCAACATCTGCTCTTCGTCGCCGACGCCAGCGTGCCCGTCGGCACCGAGCTCACGGCCGATTTTCAACTGACCGACCGCAACGGCCTGCACGGTGATTCGTCGATCTTTACGCTCCGCTATCTCGTCACGCCCGAGCCGACCAGCGCCCTGCTCGCGCTCTGCGGCGGGATCGCGCTCGTCGCACGTCGCCGCTGAATCAAACCGCCCAGAGATCGCGGCTGGCGGCGAGCGGACGCTAGCCGCGTCGTCAGATCAGCCGCAGCCCGGCCCCGAGGTCAGCGACAGCACAAACGGACCGATGTCCGCGACCGTGACGAAGCCGTCGAGGTTGACGTCGCAACGCAGAATGTCGCAACCTTGGAACGCCCCGGGGTTGGTCAGCGCGGTCACGAAAAATCCGATATCGCCGACCGTCACGTTGCCGTCGCAATTGGCGTCGCCGGGGCGCGTCTCCGTAAAGCCGGTGACGCGCAGCAGGCGGTCGCCGCCGCCGAACGTCGAAAAGACGAAGTCGCCGGTGCGCGGGTCGATCGCCGCGCCCTCCGCGCCGGAAAGCCCCGAGAGAAAGATGCGTCGCGTGGCGACGATCGGATCGCCGCGCGAGTCGATCTCATACGCGACGACGCGTCCGGTGGCATATTCCGAGATGAGCACGCTATCGACCGCAAATCCGGGATTGCCGCCCGCCACATAGACGATGCCCTCGGGGCCGCCGCCGACATTGACCAGGCCGGGCGAGACGGTCACGTTGAACGTGCCCATGCCGTCCGGCGAGACGGTTGCGTCATACCAAAAGCCCGCGTTGTACGACGCAATCTTCAGCCGGCCCGCGCCCGGGAAGTCATCCGGCACAAATTGCAGCGTTCCGGTGGAGGAGGCGATGCCGAGGTCGGTGAGGGCGATGAGCCGCGCGGGTCCGACGCCGCCGGGCACAATCTGGCCCAGCCGATTGTCGCTGTAGGTGGTGTAAAAGAGGACGCCGTCGGGACCGTAGCACAGGCCGCCGTCGATGCCGCCGCTGGCGCCGTTGGCGTCGGCCAAGACAACCGCCGGTCCGCACTCAAAATCGCGAATCCGGCCGTCTGCCCCGCGCGAAAAGCGAATTTCAAATATCTCCGCGGCGAACGTATTCGCCCGCCCGCCGATTAGCAGCTTGTTGTTCTCGCCCTGCCTGAAGGTGACGCCGCCGTAAGGGCCGACGACGCCCGGTAGCGAGCCTTGGTTGACGATCGAGTAGGCGGCGGCGAAATCGGGGCCCAGGGTCTGGGCCATAGCGAGCGGGCAAAGCGCGAGTGCCAGCGCGAACGAAACAGCGCCACAGCGGCTGCGAGCGGGATGCATCTCTTTCCTCCGAATGTGCGCGGCTTAGCCCGGTGGTGATTTGCTGCGCAGCCGTCAGAATAACATTTGATGCGCACTCGATTCAAACCAATTCGGCCGAATCGCGTACTGCAATTACGGGAAAGCCCGGTGCCGAACGTTCGGCGCAAGCTTTCTCCGTTGTCGGAAGCGCGCCCGGGGCGGCAGCGCCCGGAGGCCGCATGTCCCAACTGATCGCGCGGTTGCTGCTGGCGATGATGCTCGTGCCGACGAGCGTGGCCTTTTTCTTGCTGCTCGTTCTCGCCTTAGTCGCCATGCGCGGTCAGCCGGGCTGGTTCCACGTGTTCGCGGTTTGGATCCCGGTCTCAGCCTTTGTCATTTGTTATTGGCTCTGGATCTGGAGGCCCGTGGTCCGCTGGTCCCAGTCACGGATCGTGCTGACGGTCGTCGCGTGGGTTCTGGCGGCCGCAGTCTCGACCGGCTTCGGCATCATGCTCGGCAGGTTCATGCGCGAGGTGTTTCCACCGGCATGCGCGGCGGGGGCGCTGACACAACTCCTTTGGGTGCTCGCGACGATCGTGATCTGGCGCGAATCCAATGCCGAGCGGGCCGAGCGCGTGCGGTCGGTCGGGGCGGCGACAGTGGCCTGTCCCGCCTGCGGATACAACCTCACCGGCCTGCGGGAGACCCGCTGCCCGGAGTGCGGGGCCAGCTTTCCGCTCGAAGACCTCATCGCCGCGCAGCGCGATCGCCTGGGCTCCATCGAGCAGTAGCCGCCGGCGCGTCGCCCGCCGACCGATCGCGTCGGACGCAGCTTTCTGAAGCTTTCAAACTTGAGCAAACCACCCCTGTTTTATTGGTCGTTCGTCGCCTGTTTGCTAGATTGATTGATTCGTCAAAGCGTTCGACAACGGAAGTCGAACCTTGCATGGGTCGCAAAAGTGGGGGGCTTGGTCGGGCATCGCGCAAGCGGAGAACGTGCATGGGTCATCTGCGTCGTATCAATAAGTTCCCAGTCACCAGGATGTTGGCATTCAACGCCGTGGCGCTCACGGGCGGCGCGACCGCACTCGGCGCGATCACCATCGGCGCCGGGCCGATCATCGGCACCGACACGGCGGGCAACACCTATCGCCAGGAATTCCAGGATTGGAGCCACGCCGACTGCAAAGCGCTCGATGGCGCCGGTTCGTCGGTGGGCGGTCGCTACAACTTCAACGACGGCTTCGACAACTCGCGCGACCTGATCGCGTTCTACAGCCGCGAAGAGGGCGGCAACTACTATTTCCGAGCCGATTTTTATGACCTGGCGCTCGGGGCCGAAAACGGCAACATCGACCTCTACGTCGCGATCGACTGCGCCCCCGGCGGTCAGACCTGGATGCCCGACTTCACCGACGTCCGCGTCGACCCGGCTCACAACTGGGAACTCTGCATCGCCCTCTACGACTCCGCCAACCGCAACGTCTTTCGCAGCGATTTCAGCACCACCGGCGGATTCGTCGGTTCCTACTACAACAAAGAGATCGACGCCGTCGAATTCGGCATCTCGCGCCAAACGCTGATCGACGCCGGTTGGGACGGCAGCCGCACGCTCTACTTCACCGTCGCGACCGTGAAGGACGGCAGCAACGGCGGAGCGGGCGAGATCGGCGGCGCCGCCAGCGATGTCACCGACACCTTCTTCGACGACGACCGCGGCTTCAGCGACGGCTTCATCAACGGCGCCATCGCGTCAAACTCCACCACCGGTCGGGCGAAATTCGCCTCCGTCGCGCATGGCAACCAGTCGATCAATCAGGCCGACGACCTGCGCGTCCACATCTTCGACCCGCCGACGGTGAACAAGACCGGCTTCATCCGCACGCTCGACACGCACCAGATCTTTAACGTGCCGATCAACCTGCACCTCTCCGGCTCGCTGATCGTCGCGGCGAAGTGGGCCGTGGCCGCGCCGGGCGACGACCCTCGCACCGACGGGCCCGCGTTCCTCGCCCGCGTGGCGGAGTTCGTCGACCTCGATCAGAACGACGGCATGCCCGGAGCGCTGGTCGGCGGCGTTTTCGCCGAGCACATCATGCCCTATTTCGAGGGGCCGGCGAACGCGCTGAGCATTCAGCAGTTCAACGAACTCATGCTCGAAACCTTCAACCTGACGCCCGAAGACGTGCCCGTGATGCACACGCCCGAGCGCGTCATCCGTTCGCAATCGACCGGCCTGTCGCCGCTCGACGGCCACACCTTCGAGGACATCGCGAACAGCCCGTACCGCGCCACCTATCTCGATGAAGTGACCCATCTGCATTGGTGGTACTACCCGAGCGAGCCGTGGAGCGGGGCATTCGGCGGCTATGAGCAGCCCCATCACCACAAGATCCACAAGATCAACGGCGTGTATTGCTTCATGATCAACGACCGCGAAGATCAGCAGAAGTTCGGCCCCGCCGACGGCGGTCTGGCGCTCGACGCCCGCTTCGCACTGGTGCAGAAGGCGTCACACCCCGACACCGCCCAACTGACGCTGATCTTCGACGACTGGGAGGCGCTCGCGGGCAAGAGCTTCGACCCGGTTCAGGGCATCTCGCTCGAAAACAACAACCAGTGGCAATATCAGCAGACCATTCGCTGGATCGCCAATCACCCCTGGATCGAGGTCTGCAATCTCAACGACCTCTATCGCCGGGCCACCGACCCCCAGCACCCGCAATACAACCCGGCCTGGGTGATCGACCACGGCTTCGGCTTTTCGCTGAGCATTCAATGCTACGAATGGCTCAAGCACGCCAGTCAGGATAGCTACAACAATTGGTATTACGACAACAACGCCGGCTTCCCGGGCAATGAGCAGAATTTCTACAACCTCGTCCCCGTGATTCTCGGCGAGCAGGGCGACTATCACCGCCGCTTCGGCTTCCCCGTCACCAACAACGCGCAAGCCGATTCGCTCGATGGCCCCAAGCTGCCCAGCGGCAAGCGACATGGCGATCTGAACACGGTCGGCAGCCTCATGCACAACGCCTGGGCGCGAATCGCCGCCGCTCCGATCGGCAATCTGCGCGAGTCCGCGGAGCTGGCGTTCACCTCGCTGATTTACGAGACCGCCTGGCACGAGGAAGACTACGGCGCAACGAACCACTACCAGGGCACTAGTTTTGGCAACCCCTGGCCCGTGCCCGATCCGACCTGGGATGGACTGAACACCTGGGCCCTGCGGCTGCATAACCACATTCGCAGCGTCGGCATGATCACCGCCGCCGCCGACTGGGCCGCGGACGTGCGCGACGGCTTCGTCGCCCCCCAGACCGTGGTCGAGTCGATCGATCTCGACGACGACGGCCAGAGTGAATATGTCCTGCGCAACAACCGCATCTATGCCGTCTTCGAGCGCTGGGGCGGGCGGCTCGTGCATGGCTTTGCTTACTACGACGCGATTGATGACGCCGTGCAGGTCATCGGCGCACCGATGGTCAACCCCAGCGAGCCGGGCGAGGAAGAGCGCGCGGGGCAGCAGGCCAATCGCTGCAGCGCGTTCAAGGAGATGAACCTCGCCTATGTCGATGCCGACTTCGCCGTCGCGCTCGGCACGGATTTTGTCCAGTTCACTTCGCCCGATGGAAAGATCATCAAGCGCATCTCGCTGGCGCCCGGCGCCGGCGAACTCGACGCGCAATACACCAACACCACCGGTTCCAATCACTTCGTCCGCATCGGCGCCTCCCCCAATGTGGCGAATCTGGTCTTCCGCGGCCGTGCCGATCTCCAAGTGGTGAGCGCCGCCGACAGCTACGAAGTCCGCAATCTGCAAGGCGGCTATGTCCGCGTCGAACACGCCGTGAATGCGCGAAACAACTCGCCGGCCGACGCGGGATACCAGAATCGCAACCTGGCGCTCACCGAGCAGATCGAGGTCTTCGGCGGCCCGTCGTTCAATTTCAAGCTCGAGCTGACGTCGAGCCAGCCGGCCTTCCTCCCGGGCGACATGAACTGCGACGGCTTCGTGACGGTGGGCGATATCGCCGGATTCGTGCTCGCTTTGACGAATCCAACCGCTTACGCAGCTCAATACCCCACCTGCGACCTCAACAACGCCGACGTCAACGGCGACGGATTCGTGACCGTGGGCGACATCGCCGGCTTCGTCGCGCTACTCACCGGCGGTTGATCACCAGCGAGCTGTTCCCAGGTAGGGCGGTTGTCCCCGCCCTCACCTGATGAACAATCACCCGATAGCTTCAGCCCGGCCCCAACCAGCCGGCAGGGGGGCATTCATCTCTCAACCTTCCCCCCGCCTGTGGCGATCCCACGGGGCGTCGGACTCTTCAAGACTGGGCCCTGCAGGATTCGAACCTGCGACCTACGGATTATGCAAGCGCTCCGGCGGTTTCCCGTCGGCTCGGACTGTCCCTTCACCCGGTCTGGGTGGGTCGCCGTCCAGTCTCTACACACGCCCACCCGCAGGAGCGGCATGCTCCACGCAGGCTGCTTGGCTCGGGATCGGCGTGGGCCTTTCGGCCGGTAGCGTTCCCCGACTTTGACGACCTACATTGCCCGGCGTCCCCGCCGGGCCGACCCGCCGGTCGCACGCATGCCCCAGAGCGGATTCGCTCGGAAATTCGCGAGTCGCCGCTCCTGCAAGCGGCGGTCGCGCCGAGCCTTCCGCACCGCGGTTTAGCGCTGCGCCGGCCATTAAGTCCGCGGCTCTAACCGCTGAGCTAAGGGCCCTTCATTCGATCCAGCAATCGTCTGGGCCGCAAAGCCCGGACTCGCAGGCATAGTTTATGCGACCTAGCGACGGGCGGGAATCGAAGTTCGGTCGATCGGTGAACTGTTACCGGCATTGAATCGCAGTCGGCGGATCGACGCGCGTCATGCGGCCATCCGCATCTTCCTCCGCGGCGCGACGCCGCGGTTCACGCTCTGTTGATCGAACCTTGCCGAATCGCAGGAACTTAGTCCGAGATTTCGTCAACCCCACAATCGCACCAGAACAGTACACAAACTACGAGTACAAATTGTCACTCAAAAATAGGTAAATGATTTTGTGGTCGATGGTATAAATGGAGCTTGGCGTGGCAGTAGGATGATGCTTTATGAGCCGCGATACTCGCGAGCTTTGGGCGCAAAAACTTCCCGCTTTCGAGCGTGACGCGGGTCGGGGGATTCGCATAGTTGAGGGGAGCGCCGCAGCGGGCATTCGGCAGCGGGACGAGTGTCCGGTCGACGCACGCGCTCGAGCGCAATTCAACGATTCGGGAGACCACGACGCATGAAGACCTTCCTCCATCGCAGCACCATCGCCCTCGTCGCCGCCGGCCTGATTGCATCTAACTTCGCCATCGCAGGCGGCGGCGGCGCCAAGCCCGAAGCCAAAGCCGCCGGTGGCCACGGCGCACCGGCCAAGGCCAAGGCCGACGACGGCCACGGCAAGCCCGCGGCGGATGGTCACGGAAAGCCCGCCGCCGGACATGGCGATGACGCGGGCGATGACGCGCCGCCGCAGCGCAAACGCCGCTTCGGAAGCAGCGGCGCCATCGAGCGCGAGCCAAAGGCCCTCACGCTGCTGCGGGCCGGCAACGAGCGATTCGTCTCCGGCAAGTGCCTCCATCCGCACGGCGACGGGTTCCGCCGCCAGGACACGGCGCTCCGCGGCCAGCATCCGATGGCCACCATCGTCAGTTGCTCCGACTCGCGCGTCCCCTGTGAACTGATCTTCGATCAGGGCATCGGCGATCTGTTTCTGATTCGCGTCGCCGGCAACGTCGTCGATGGCGACGAGACCGGCTCGATCGAGTACGCCGTCGGCCACCTCAATACCCCGATGCTGATCGTCATGGGCCACTCCTCGTGCGGCGCGGTGACCGCGGCCGTCAACGGGGCAAGCGCCACCGAGCACGGCAGCATTCCAAAGCTGCTGCATCACATCGAGCCCGCGGTCGAATCGGTGCGCAAGCAGCAGCCGAACCTGAAGGGCGACGACCTCGTCAACGCCTGCATCGTCGAAAATGTCTGGCACACCATCTCCGATGTCGTCGGAAGCAGTGATCTGGTGCGCGAGAAGGTGCGTAAGGGCGAGTTGGGCGTGCTCGGCGCCGTCTACAACATCGATACGGGCACCGTCGAGTGGCTCGGCCGACATCCGCAGGAAGCAGAGCTCGTAAAGGGCGGCAACAGCCCCGCCTCCACCGGCGACGGCCACGGCGCGGTGCAGGCCCAGAGCACCGGCGACAAGCACGACATCGAGCCGCAGAAAAAGCCCGCCGAAGCCGGTCACGGCGACCCCGGCGGCCACTAATCACCCGCTCGACCTCGGGCTGAGTCAACAAAAATCAAAGCGGCACGGACAAGCTCTTCGCAGCTTTTCCGTGCCGCTTGTTGTTGGGCTGGTCTCGAAGTCGCGGGCGAGCGAAGTGTTGCTCGCCCGTCCCTATCAGACCCGATCTATATGGTCGCCACCGAGCTGCTCGATCAGCCGCCGGTCAGCAACTGCACAAACGGCCCGATGTCACCGACCGAGACGATCGTGTCGTTGTTCACATCGGCATTGTTGATGTCACAGCTCGGGAAAGCCGCAGCATATCCCGCCGGATCCGTCAGCGCCAGCACAAAGCCCGAGATATCGCCGACCGAAACGACGCCGTCGCAATTCATGTCGCCCGGCAGGCCGCCGCAATTCAGCGCAAACACGAACGCCGCGCCGCAGTTGGCCGCGCCCGCATCGTCCTGATTCGCACCGACCGCGATGGCGTCGGCCGAAATGGCGACCGAGATGCCAAACTGATCCACCGTGCTGACTTCCGGCGCGCTCAACGCACCGGAGAAGGCAAACACGTTCTCCTCGCGCAGAAATACCATCGCGCCGCCGCTGTCGACGCCGCCCGTGTCGCCAAACAACAATCCAACCACCGCCGCATCCGCCGACAACGCGACCGAAATGCCGAACTGGTCATTGTTCGCCGGCGTGGGCGATCGCAGCGTGTCGATCAGCACCCACGCACCGCTCGTCCGTCGATAGAAAAACGCTCGCCCGGTGTCAGTGCCGCCCGCATTGCTGAACGGCGCGCCGACGATCGCCGCGTCGCCCGAAAGCGCCAGCGAAATGCCGAACTGATCCCCCGCGCTCAACAGCGGCGCGGCGCTGAGCGGCGCCTCCGGCGTCCACACCCCGGCCGAACGCGAAAACGGAATCACCGCGCCCGCGTTCGCACCCGCCACATCACTCAGATTCGCTCCCGCGAGCGCCAGGTCGCCGTCGACGGCCACCGCCGCGCCCAGGTTTTCTCCGCCGATCGCGTTCGGATCGCTCAGCAGGGCCTCTTCCGTCCAAACCGCGCCGCTGCGAACAAAGACAAACGCACCGCCCGCATTGGGACCTTGCTCGTCGTTGCCCGGCGCGCCGGCGATCAGCGTGTCGCCCTTCACCGAGACCGATGTGCCCAGCCGATCGCCGCCGATACCGCCCAGAGCCGTCAGCTTCTGCTGAAACTGCCACGCGCCCGCGACCCGCACATACACATAGACCGAGCCGCGATCGGACTGCGGCGCGTCGTCGCTGTCCGCGCCGATCGCGATCGTGTCCGCATCAATGTCCACCGACCAGCCGAAGCGATCAAACGCCGCGCCGTCGGGCGGAAGCAGCTTGGTCACAAACTGCCACACGCCGCTCTGGCGCTGATAGACATAGGCCGAGCCCGAAACGACCGGGGTCTCGTCGTTCCACGCGCCGACCACCATCGTGTCGCCATCGATCGCGACCGCCTGGCCGAACAGATCAAATGGCGCAAGATCCGGCGCGATCAGCCGCGTGCCGGCGCCGACCGCACAATCGCCGGCGCTGGCGCGCCCGCTGCTCCAGGCCGCGGCGCTCGCCGCCAACAGCGCGCAGGACACTCCCGGCGCACACAACCACCGCTTCAGCTCCGTTCCCTTCCGCATCGCCCATCTCCTTGTGCGAGCCGATTTTTCGTCGCGATCGCCCGCATATCGCGCGGAAACCCCGCATCCGCTGCTCGCGGTTGCACTCGGGGTGTCCGACCTCCGGGACCGCGCGACCTCCACGTCGCGCCGCGCCCGCCATCGACAAAGCGATGCTGCGTCGCACGCGTCAAGTTGGGAAGTCGTACGGTGCGAGTTCAGCGCGCGGCGCATTCGCACGCTGCTTCTTGGGTGTGGTGAACTCGCTCAGCGCATTATGCCGCAATGCCCGGCGCAGAGCGAGAAGATTTTCTCGCGATTCGCCGATTCACGGTGCGAAAACGCCCCAGCCCGCCCCGCCCCACTCGCGCTCCGCCGCCCGCCCCCGACAGGCTCCGCGGCGCGTTAGGATTCCATTGTCCGCAATTCATTAGCACCTATTCGAACGGAGTGTTCGCATGGCCGCGCAAGTCCCCTCGTCGCCTTCCCGTCGTGAAGTTCTGCAAGCCGCGCTGGCCGCGGGCGCTAGCGCCGCCGGGGCCTTCGCGAGCGTGCGCCCCGCCATGGCCGCTGGCGCCGCGGCGCCGCTTGCCGGCGGCGCCGTCGCGCTCGCCGCGGGCGCGGTCGAAGGCGCAGGCGCCGTGCCGGATGCGAAGCAGTTTCTGACCACCTATCAAAGCGAGTTCCAAAAGCTCTACACCGCCGCCGCCGGGGCCCAATGGATCGCCTCGACCGACGTCAAGGACGAACACACCCAGGCCGCGGTCACCGCCCAGCAGGCGCTCGACCGCTTCATCGGCGCCCCCGATCGCATGGCCGCCATCCGCGCCCTGCGCGAAGACGCCTGGCGACACGACGAAATCACCAATCGTCAGCTCTTCAAGGCCTGGATGGCCGCCGCTCACGCCCCCGGCAACATCCCCGATCTGGTCAAGGCCCGCACCGAGGCCGAGGCGGCCCAGAATCAGACGCAAAACGGCTTCACCTACGAAATGGCCACCGCCGGCGGCGAAAAGAAAAAGGTCGGCGCCAACGACATCGATGACATCCTCATCAACAGCAGCAACCTCGATGAACGCCGCGCCGCGTGGGAATCGTCCAAGGAAATCGGCAAGGCTTGTCGCCCCGGATTGATCAAGCTCCGCGAACTGCGCAACAAAGTCGGCCGCGGCCTCGGATTCAGCTCCTTCTTCGGCCTCGAAGTCGCCGATTACGGCATGCCCGTCAGCGAGCTGATGTCGCTGATGAAAACCGTCATCGAGCAGACCCGCCCGATGTTTGAGCAGTTGCACTGCTACACCAAAAATGTACTCGCCAAACGCTACGGCCAGCCCGTGCCGCGCCGCATCCCGGCCCATTGGCTCGGCAATCGCTGGGGTCAGGAGTGGCCCGGCATCGTCGCCGGCGTCGATCTCGATCCGCTCTTCAAAGACAAAACGCCGGAGTGGATCATCCAGCAGGCCGAGCGCTTCTACGTTTCGATGGGCATGCCGACGCTGCCCAAGAGCTTCTGGGAAAAGAGCGACCTCTACGACCTGCCGGCCGATGCGCCGCGCAAGAAGAATCGCCACGCCAGCGCCTGGCACATCGACCTCGACCACGACGTGCGCAGCCTGATGAGCGTCAAATCCGACGCCAACTGGTTCAGCACCACCCACCACGAACTCGGCCACATCTACTACTACCTCGCCTACACCGACGCGGGCGTGCCGCTCATGCTCCGCGAAGGCGCCAACCGCGCCTTCCACGAGGGCATCGGCGACCTCATCACGCTCGCCAGCAAGCAGAAGCCCTACCTCGCCGAAATCGGCCTGCTCAAGCCCGGCGCCGGCGGCGACGACACCCAATGGCTGCTCTCGCAGGCGCTCGATGGCAACATCGTGCTCATGCCCTGGGCCTGCGGCACCATGACCCACTTCGAGCACGCCCTCTACGAAGAGGAGCTGCCCGAGGGCAAGCTGAACGCCAAGTGGTGGGAGTATGTGCAGACGCTGCAGGGCATCGACCCGCCCGCCGGCGCTCGCGGCGAGGAGTATTGCGACGCCGCCAGCAAGACGCACATCAACGACGACCCCGCCCAGTATTACGACTACGCCATGGGCACGCTGATCGTCTATCAGGTGCACGACTACATCGCGCGAAAGATCCTCAAGCAGGACCCGCGCAACTGCAACTACTACGGCCGCAAAGATGTCGGCGAGTATCTCTCGTCGCTGCTCAAGCTCGGCGCGACGCGCGACTGGCGCCAGGTCATCCAGGACTACACCGGCGAGCCGCTCAGCGCCCGCGCGATGCTCGAGTATTACGCCCCGCTGATGGATTTCCTCAAGAAGGAGAACGCGGGTCGGGATGTCGGTTTTGCGTGAGCCCCCGGCGAAAGTCGGCGCGGTCGTGTTCATCGCGATCGCGCTGCTGGTCGGCTTAATCGGCGCGATCGATCGCGGGATCGACAACGATCCCGATTGGCGCGACCTGCAATTCGAGACCCGCTGGACCTGGCAGCACGGCCACACCGCGCCGGGCACGGCGATGTTCGGCTATCTGCCCGCGACGACGTTCGCCCTGCTGCCCTTCGCCGCCTGGACCCCCGCGCCGCTGGGCGTCTTGCTCTACATCGCGACAAACGTCGCGGCGCTCGGGCTCACACTGCGCCTCCTGCAACACTGGCGCCGCGGCGACGAAGCGCGCGGGCCGGTCGTCGTGGCGCCGGTCGCGCTCGCGGCGATTAACCTCGCCCATGCCTTGCAATCCAACCAAACCACCCTGTGGACTCTGGCGCTCTGTGTCGGCGGGCTGACGCTGCTGCACACGGCGCGGCCGATCACGGGCGGATTCTTGGTCGGCGCCGCCGCGATGATCAAGGTCATGCCCGGACTCCTCGTGATCTATCTGCTGCTGCGCGCCCAATGGCGCGCCCTGGGCGGGTTTCTTGCCGCCGTCGTCTTCATCAACGTCGTGCCGAGCGTGCTCTTCTTCGGCATCGACGGGGCGATCGCGGAACATCGCCTATGGCTGCAACGCGCCGCGTGGCATTCGAATGAGCGCATGATCGAAGATCCGTTTCTCCGCGTGCATCGCCATGGCACGAATTCAGCATTGTCCACCGTGCTGACACGCTGGCTGCGGGCCCTGCCCGATGCACGGCGGCAAGTGATTCTCTATGGTTCGCCGCCGCCCGAAGTCGTCGAGCGCTATCGCGCGGAGCTCGCGGCAGGCGAAGTGCTGACGCTCGACCCCATGCCGCCCCACGACGGCGCCGCCTGGGCCGAGAAGCGCGTCGATCTGTCTTGGGTGCCGCGCTTTCACATCGCCGATCTCGCGGCGACGACAGTGCGCCTGATTTGGGCCGCGCCGCTGTTGATCGCGTTCGCGGCGCTGTTTTGGTGGACTTGGCGTACCCGCCGTGCGGCCCCTCAAGATTGGCCCGCGATCTCGGCGCTGTGGATGCTCATGATGTTCTGGCCCTCTCCCATGCTGCGACATTACTACCTCGCCTGGGCGCTGCCGGCCCTGGTCGTGGTGTGGAATGAATTGCTAGTCGGCCGATCAAACGCCGCCCCCACTCGACGCTGGGCGATCGCGGCTGTCGTCGCCTGGGCGATCGCAATGCTCGCAATGGGCTCGAAAGAACTGCGTTGGTACGGCGTCCACGTGTTCGCGTTGGCGCTGCTGACCATCGCGTGCGCCCAGGCGTGGAGCATGTCCCTCCGTCGCGGCGTCGCGACCGCCGGAGCGCGGCCATGAGCGCTCTGCACGTCCGCCATTTTGACCGGCCGCCGCGCGCCACCCGGCAATGGTCCGCCGCGGCAATGGCGATGATTGCGCTCGTGGGCGCGGCGCTTCTGCTGCGGCTGACGATTCGCGATCGGCTGCCCGGCCTGGCCACGCTGTACTACGCGGTGCCGCTACCCGTCGCGGTCGCCGTCGCCGCAGTAGCAAGTGCGATCTGGTTCGCGCTGCGACGACGCTGGCTCGGCGGCGGCGCCCTCGGACTGGCGCTGCTTTGTCTGGCGTGGATGGTTGTGGATGCGTCGCTGCGGCGCATCATCAAGCGCATCCCCGTAGCCGAAGACCAGCCTGCGCTCCGCGTCCTGCTCTGGAACGTCTCCTCGGGCGCTTTCGGTCTGGAGCACATCGAGACCATGGTGCGCGAGTCGCGGGCCGATGTCGCCGCCTTCGTCGAGGCGCGACAGCCCGGCGAATGGATGGAAAACTGGTGGCGAAAGACCTTTCCCGCCCATCGCTATCACGGCTTCGGCAACGGAATGGTGGTGCTCTCGCGTTTCCCCATTTCCGACGCCCGCTTCGAGCCGTTCGGCGATCTCGGCCGCTGCGGCTCGCTCCGGGTCGATTTCGGCGGGCGTGAGCCGCTGACGGTGGCCCTGATCGACATTCAACACTACGTATTCAGCTCGCGCGCCGGCGCGCTCCACGGGCTGGATGATTGGGTCACCGCCCATCGTGGCGAGCCAATGCTCGTCCTCGGCGATTTCAACACCCCGCCCGATTCCGTCCATTTCGAGCCGCTGCGCGGCAAACTCACCAATGCCTGGGCGCTGGCCGCGCCGCACCGCTATTCGCCGACCTGGCCCTCGATTCTGCCCGTGCTCGCGCTCGATCAGATCTGGGTGTCGTCGCGGGTCGAAGTGCGCACCATCGAAAAACGCGCCACCATCGTCTCAGATCATTTGCCATTGGTGGCGGAGATCGCCGTGGAGTGAGCGGCCGGCGGGCGCCGCGTGTCGGTCCGCCGGCGCACGGTGATGAAGGCCGTGGCGCCGGGTGCGTTAAAGGGTAGGGGGGAAGGCTCAAGGAGCCGCGGAACCGGGCGCATCGCTTACGACCACTCGTCGTCGTTGCCGCCCGCGAAGCCCGCCTCCTCTTCATCGTCGTCCGACTTCTCGTCCTTCTCGTCGCCTTCGTCGTCGGGCAACTCGCGGCCGAGCAGATCGTGTGCGTCGATCTCCAGCTCGTGCGAAATCTCGTCGGAGCGCTCGTCCTTTTCGGCTTTCTCCGCCTTGCTCTTCTTGCGAAGGTCGGCGGCGTGCGCCCGCTCGTAGGTCTGAATGTCCTTGAACTGACCGCCGGCGTCGCGAACGGCGTACAGCTTCTTCCCGCCGCTGCTGCGATGCGTCGTGCGCTGCGCCTTCTTCGCGGCGGGCTTCTTCGCGGTCGCCTTCTTCGGGCTGGCTTTCTTTGCCGCCTTTTTCACGGCCTTCTTCGCCGCCGGCTTCGCGGCTTTCTTGGCGGTCTTCTTCGCGGCGGACTTCTTCGAGGCGGTCTTCTTCTTGGCCATCGCTTTGCTCCGAAAGAGCGGACCGACGAGCGCGGCGACGCGCTCCCTTTCGGGGCTGCAAATTATCGATTTGTTGGCGGTCTGCAAGATGAGACGCGCAAACTCCCGCGCCAGATTTCGCCCCCGCCGAATCGACCTCTGCGTCGCCGGGCAACCGGTCGACTCTCTCGACGCCCAGCCGCCAACTCCCCGCCAAACCGCGCCGATCGCGTCAGATTCCCAAGACCCCGCCTACTTTAGTCCTATAATTAAAGTGACGCTGCCAGAGAGCGGCAATCACGCAGAAAGCCCAACCCCCATCACCTGCAAGCCGCCCTCAATCTCCCAGGCACACATTCAACGCCCGAGCCATCCCGATCAACGGATGCTCCAGCGGAATCTTCCGCTGCTGATGCGCCACCTTCTCGATCGGCACCATGTCCGTCTCGCTACCGTGCATCACCACCATCTGGTTCCAGTCGCGCGTCGCGACCATGCTGATCGCCCGGTGCCCAAACTCGGTCGCCAGCACCCGGTCAAACGCCACCGGCGTTCCGCCGCGCTGCACATGCCCCAAAATCGTGGCGCGGGTCTCGAGTCCCGTCTTTTCGGTGATCTGCTTCGAGAGCAACTGGGCGATGCCGCCTAGACGCACCGGATCGCGCGAGCCCTCGACCAGGCGCTCAACAACCTGCGTGCCATCCTTCGGTGCGGCCCCCTCCGCCACCGCGATCAGCGTAAACCGCTTGCCGCGACGGTTGCGATTCAGGCAATAGTCGCACACCACGTCGAGGTTAAACGGAATCTCGGGCAGCAAAATCACATCCGCCCCGCTCGCGAGGCCCGCATGCAGCGTCAGCCAGCCGGCGTTGCGGCCCATCAGCTCGACCAGCATCACCCGATGATGGCTCGACCCCGTCGTGTGAATGCGGTCGAGACACTCGGTCGCCGTCTGCACGGCGGTGGTAAAGCCGAACGTGATCTCCGTGTGCATCAGATCGTTGTCGATCGTCTTGGGCACGCCGACACAGGGAATCCCCGCTTTGATCAGGTCCGACGCGCCGCTCATCGTGCCGTCGCCGCCGACGCACACCAGCAGGTCGAGCCGGTTCTCGCGAACGTGCTCGATGCACCGATCAATCACATTCTCGAAAATCGGCTTGCCGTCGGGGCCCGTGCCGGTCTTGAAGCGGGTCGGGTCGGCCGTGTTTGAGGTGCCCAGAATGGTCCCGCCGCGGGTCAAAATGTCGGAGACGTCTTCGTCGCGCAGATGGCGGATGCGGTTGCGGATCAGGCCGAGGAAGCCATCCTCAATGCCCAACACCTCAATACCCAGCTTATGGATCGCGGCCCGGGTGACGACGCGAATCACCGCGTTCAGCCCGGGGCAGTCGCCGCCGCCAGTGAGAATTCCGATGCGTTGGATAGGGGCGGGCTTGGAGTGCGGCATTCGGCGAAAACCTCAGGAAGCGCGGCGTCGAACGGAGTTACATCTGGTTGTAATTCTCGGTCGGAGCGGCCACTGTCGCCAACTCACGCGGTCGCGAATCCGAAGAAGCGCAAATGCCGCGCGTCTCGGGCTAGGTGTGCAGCCCGCCATCCACCGTAATCACCTGACCCGTCAGGTACGTCGCCGCCGGCCCGCACAAAAACGCAACCACCCCCGCAATCTCGTCGCAAGTCCCCATCCGCTGCAGCGGAATGATCTGCTGCACCGTCTCCTTCAGCTTGTCCGGCAGCACCGCCGTCATGTCCGTCGCGATAAAGCCCGGCGCGACCGCGTTGCACAGGATGCCCTTCTTCGCGTACTCCTTCGCCACCGTCTTCGTAAAGCCAATCAGCCCCGCCTTGGCCGCCGCATAGTTGGCCTGCCCGGGGTTGCCCATGATGCCCGTGACGCTCGTGATGTTGATGATGCGCCCCGCCTTGGCCCGGATCATCGGCCGGATCGCCGCCCGCGTCAGCCGAAACGCACCGCGCAGATTCGTGTCGATGACGGCGTCGAAATCCTCGTCGCTCATCGCCATCAGCAGCCCGTCTTTCGTGATGCCCGCGTTGTTCACGAGAATGTCGAGCTTGCCGTGCTTCTGCACCGTCTCCTCGACCAGCTTGTCGATCGAGGCCTTGTCGGTCACATCCACCGAAGCCGCATGAAGACGCGCCGTCAAAGGGCCCGCGTCGTTGCTCCAGGCCCGGATCTTCTCCACGCCCCGCGCGGCGGCGACCACAGTCGCTCCCTGCCTCGCCAGCTCCAGCGCAATCGCGCGGCCAATCCCCTGAGACGCCCCGGTGACAATCGCTACTTGCTGATTCAACATGCGAAAAGCCCTGCTTTGTGCTTATGTCTCAAGGAATCCGACAACCGGCCCAGCCGGCCCGACGCCCCGGCGACCATCGTGTCGCGCCCGGGCGATTCCGGATTCGTCCCGGAGATTTATGGTATCGTGTCGCCGTGGGGTCCGATAGCGGCCACCTCGCTCGATGCGCGTTGCTTTGTGGGCCGCGTCCCTGCCTGACGCACCGTGCTCATCTCCGGAGCCAGTGATGGTTCTAGCTCTTTTCGTAATCTGCGTGGATGGCCTGGATGATCGCATCCCGCCGGCACTCCGCGAGGCTTTGCAAAGCCGTCAGGCAATCGCGACCGGCTTCTTGAACTATACGCGCACCCACCCGGGCGCGCCGGAACGATATTCGCGCGCTGAGATCGCCGGCGACTCCGTGTTGCTCCACCTCGACGGCGACTCGGACGGAATGCTGCTCGGCCAGCCGATCGAGAGCGTGATCGAAGATCGCGACTTCTCCGAGCACATGACACTGGTGTGCGACGGCGCCGCCTGGAACTACGGGATTCGAGGGCCGATCTTCGCCGAAAAACACGAACTATCCGGAAGATCAGGCGTGATCGGACTTCGCACGCTCGGTCTGGTCGGTTGGCCGTCTTTGATTCAGGATCCTACCGAGGCGCTTTTGGCAGAGTGGGGCGACGAGCCGCCAGACTTTGCGACACGGACTGAAGGTTCCGTTGAAGTCGTAATCGCCCGCAAAGGCAATCGCTCGGTGGAATGGAGACTGGATGCCATTCGAGGTCATCAACCGATTCGCATCGAGACGAAAGAAAACGACACGGTCGTGCGGCTGGCGGAGTTTGATCTGCAGGAGTTCGATGGAACGTGGTTCCCAGCGTCGGCGGTTTTTCAACAGGCCGACGCTGCGGGAGTGCTCGCTGAAACTCAGCGAATCGTGGTTCACCATGCCGAGTTCAATCAGCCTGATCACCCTCAGGAGCTTACCCCGGCACACATGGGGTTGGAGGTAGGGACCAACGTTTCGGCCTACGACAAAAACCGGCGACCGCTTGAGTTCGTGCAGATGTGGAACGGGCATGAGCTTGTCAGTTCCGACGAGTTCGCCGCCCAGTTGAGATCGGGCAAAATTCGCTATAGCGACCGCATGTTGCGTTACATTGAAAAGACAAATAGCGCGACTGAAGAACGAGAAGCGCTGGCGAAGGCCACGGAAGGCGACGGAAAGAAGATCGAGCGGCCCGCGTCGCGTCCGGCGGCTCGTTCACTCTGGGAGCCGTACACGCGTGATTTTGTCCAACGATATCGATGTTCGGAAGAGCAAGCCGTAGCCGCCTACAAGATACTCGCAGACTGCCAACAGCAAGCGGAGCGAGTGGCTTCCCGCGACGGCGGTCGGCTCTCAGAATATTCAACGATCGACGGCAAGCTCGCGATCCGGGACGAGAAAGGCCTCGTCGGTTCTGATAAGAGCCTCGCGAAGCGCGATGTAGTGTTGGTCCGTTTGGAATCGATCTTCTTAACGAGCCTACGCCCGCGGCTCGAACGGCTGCTAACACGCGAACAAATGAAATTGCGTCCAGCGAGCGCCTCGGCTCCAGCGTCGATGCCAAGCAGGTAACGAGCTCAATCCTGCAAACACACTGCAACGGGCTAAGTCCCCACCAGCAGCGACACAAACGCCCCGATATCGCCCACATTCACCGTCCCGTCGCCGTTCACATCGGCGCTCAGAATGTCGCACTGCGGCAGCGACGAGCGATACAGCGCAGGGTCGAGCAGCGCGTTCACAAACGCCCCGATGTCGCCGGGGTTGATAAACCCGTCGCAATTCACATCGCCGATCTGCACCGGACAGCTCCAGCGCGACAGCACCGCCGAAAAATTCTCCGCGCTGTCCACCGTCAGACCCGCAGCCACGAGATCGCCGTTATGCACCAGCAGCGACCGAACCCGGCCGCTCGTCTGTGCCCCTTCGAGCAGCGACCAGAATTGCCCGTTCCACGCAGCGACCCCGGTGACGTTGCCCCCGCGATCGCCGCCGCCGCCGTTGAAGTCGCTCAGGCTGAAGACGCCGCCCGCGATCAGTCGACCGTCATACACCGTCAACGCCTCGACATTTCCCCCGTCGGCGGCCACGAGGCCGTTCCCCAGCGGACGCCAGCCTCCCTCGCCCAGCGCCGCGATGTTGCTGGTGAATAGCTCCGAAATCGAGCCAAAGTTGCCACCCGCAATCAACTCGCCCCGATACTCCGCCAATGAGCTCACGCGATTGAGAAAGCCGAACGGGTCGCTCGCCAGCGGCCGCCATGTATCGCCGTTCCACGCGGCAATCCGCGGCGCGGGTGCGTTCCCGGCCGAATTGAACGTGCCGCCCACGACCAGCTCGTCGCGATAGACGATCGCCGTGTCGACCGGTCCGTCCACTCCGCCGCCCAGCGCCGTCCAGTCGTCGCCATCGAAGAGCGCGACATTGCGCGCGTCCGGCCGCCCCACGACGGAAAATGTGCCCACCGCCACCAGTTCGCCACGATAAAACACCAGGCTCCGCACATCGCCGCTCAGGTCGATGCCAACACGCTGCCAATCGACCCCGTCCCAAACGCCCACCCCGCGATCTTCTCCCGTCGCGTCAAAGCTGACGGCGGCATACAGACGGCCCAGCCTTTCGACAAATGCAGTTGCGATCCACGGCTGCGTCGGCCCGCCCATCCGCATCGGTCCGTTCGCCGTCAGGCGAATCGCGCCGCTGAACACCTCCTGTTGCTCCGTGCGAAGCACGCCCCCCACGAGCAGATCGCCGCGAAACGTGCCCAGCGATACCGCTTCGGACCAGCCCGACGCGATCGCCCGCCAGCTCGCGCCATTCCACCGCGCAGCCCGTTGCACCGGCCGATTCTCCGCCGCCAGAAACGCCCCGCCGACGACGATTTCCTCTTCAAACCGCGCCACCGCCAACCCCGCGCCGCTCAGCCCGCCGCCCATCGCGTTCCACTTCTGCCCATCCCAGATCGTCGCCCGTCGCACAAATCGCTCATCCGCACGGGAAATCGCCCCCACCGCGACCAGTTGCCCGCCATCCGCCAGCAACGCCAGCGCCGCGCCCGCAACCCGCCCCAGCGGTCGCCACTCCGCGCCATCCCAGAAGCCGACCGAGCTCGAATCCGCTCCCACCCCGATCGGCCCGCTCGTGCCGACATGCAGCGCCCCGTTGTAGCTCACCAGTGCGTTGGCCGAACGCAACGCCGGACCGACCACCTCCCACGCCTCCCCCGTCCACCGCGCCACGCCCGAACTCTGTGCATCCCCGCGCGAGGGATCAACAAAGTCCGTCAAAAACCCGCCGGCAAAAAGCTCCCCCTCATGCGTCGCCAATGCCGCGACGGTCCCCTGCAGCCCGTCGCCCATCGCCGCCCACGTCGTCCCGTCCCAACTCGCGACGTTGGGGCTGACGACGTCGCCCGCCACATTGAAGATCCCGCCCACGATGAGCTGATCTTTCCAGACCGTAAAGGCCAGCGCGTTGGGGCTAGCGCCCGTGCCGACCGGCTGCCACACATCGTTAAACCGCAGCGTGCCGATCGTCCCGCCCGCATAAAGCTCGCCGCGATACGTAGTCAGGGCGTTGACGGCGAAGGGAAAAAAGGGCGTCTCCCCCACAAACTCAATCGATTCGCCGTTCCACCGCGCAACCGCGCCGCGCCCGCCGCCAAATCGCGAAAAGTCGCCCGCCAGATAGAGCGCCGAGCCGCGCCCGTCGTCGAACACATGCAGCGCGCGAACCAGCCCGTCGCCCCCGATCAATCCCTGTCCCGCCAGCCACCCGCAATCCTCGCCCGCCCTTGCCGAGGCTGCGACGACCATGATCGGCGCCAACACCCCGGCGCAGCGCGTTAAGGCCGGGCGTCGCTGAATACGGAGGTTCGACCGGGGCACAAAATAGGGCAGCGACGGCGTCATCGGGCGGCGCTCCTGAAAGTTCGATCGGCGAATCGGCTCTCTTCCCCAGAGCATACCGAATCGGACCGCCCGACAGCCCCTACACTTTCGACATGACCGAATCCGGCCTGGAAGCAATCGACCGGCAATTCATGGAAGACGCGCTCGCCGAGGCGCGACGGGCGCTCGACACCGAGGACGTGCCCGTCGGCGCCGTCATCGTGCGCGAAGGGCGGATCATCGCCCGCGGCCGCAACCAGCGCGAGCAACTTCAAGACCCGACCGCCCACGCCGAGATGATCGCCATCACCGCCGCCGCCTCCGCCGTCGGCCATTGGCGGCTCGAAAACTGCACGCTCTATGTCACGCTCGAACCCTGTGCCATGTGCGCCGGCGCCATCGTCCTGGCCCGCATCCCGCGCCTGGTCTTCGGCGCTTATGACGAAAAGGCCGGCGCCTGCGGATCGCTCTTCGAAATCTCCCGCGATCCGCGCCTCAACCATCGAGCCGATACCGTCGGCGGCGTCCTGGCCGGGCCCTGCGCGCAGCTCCTGCGCGACTTCTTCCGCGCCCGCCGAAGCGAATAGCGCCCGCCCGCCCCGCCTTCGATGCCTCGCTCCGAATGCACCTCATCCGCAGGCCGCTGCATGCGTCTCCCGCTAGAATTCATCCGACCCGATTGTCGGAGCGACCGCGTTATGGATGTCCGTGTCGAACTCGTGCAACTGCTCATCTCCGAACTGCGCGATTCGCAGGTGATCGTGTTGCGCGAGCGCGACGGCGATCGCACGCTGCGAATCGTCATCGGCGCGCCGGAGATCCACGCCATCAATCGCCGCATCCGTGGCGAAATTCCCGCCCGTCCACTAACGCACGACCTGCTGGCCAACGTCGTCTCCGAGCTCGGCGGCGACATCGAGCGAATCGTGATCCACGCCCTGCAGGAACACACCTTCTTCGCCAAAATCGTCATCCGCCACCTCGGCTCCATCGTCGAGGTCGACAGCCGCCCCTCCGACGCGATCGCGCTCGGTGTCGCCGGCGATGTCCCCATCTACGTCTCGGAGCAGGTGCTCGAAGAGGCCGGCGAACAGGCCTGAATCCCCAATCAGCCGCTGGCGAATTTCTCAATCTCCGCCGCGCGTGCCGCCCACGAATTCTCTTTCGCAAATTTTCGCCGCGCCTCTCGCACGCGCGAGTCGTCAGTCCCGGTCGCCGCGCGAATCGCCCGCACCGCCGCGTCCGACCCCCGCACCACCGTCGCCAGCTCGCCGAGCTGCGCGAGGTCCGCGACCGGCGTCGAGACCACCGGCTTGCCCAGTGCGAAGTACTCGTAAATCTTCACCGGATTGCACGCGCGAACGACATCGTTGTCCGCAAAGGGCACCCAGCACACATCGAAACGCGCGATATAACGCGGCACGTCCGCATGCGGCTTGCCCCCCAGTAGCCGCACATTCGCGTGCTTCGCGAGCTCGGCGGCGCGGCCGCCCGCCGGGTAGGGGCCGACGAAAACAAAATCAAATTGCGGCAGCGCGACGATCGTCTTCTCGACCAGCTCCCAATCGATCCACTCGTACGAGCCGCCGCTATCGAGCACGCCGACATATCCGACGATCGGTCGCTCAGCAGGGGGAAGGTCCGCCGGCGCCGCCGCATCCCCAGCCGCTGCGAATCGCTCAAAATCGACACCGTTGCGAATCAGCCGAATCGTCAGGTCCGGCCGCATCGCCAGCAATCCGCCGGCCAGCGACTGCGCAGTCGCGATCGCTTTGTCGGCCCGGGCGAGCAGCTCCCGCTCCCACTCTTCGAACATCGGCCCCAATGCCGGTCGCGGCACCTGCACGCGCAGCAGATCGATGCAGTCATACAGCACGCGGCGAAACGGCAACTCGCGCAGCGCCGCCGCCCACACCGGCGACACCACCAGCGCCGTCATCTCTTCCAGTTTGCCGAAACGCTCCAGCCCGCGACGCACCTCGCGCCCGACGTGTTGCAGGCTTTTCTCCACACCGCGCCGTCCGATCCGATTCCAAAGCCGCCGCGGCAGCGCCGGCCACGGCCGCACAATGTGCGTCCGCTCGCCCACATCGCTCACCAGCCGCCCGCCGTGCCGCAGCCGTGCCGCAGCAGTCCGCACATACGGCGGCTCGACAAACGCGATCGATCGCCCCGCGCGGTTCCACGCCTCGCACAACATGCGCGTGCGCCCCACCAGCGGAAAATCCCACGCAACAGCGGCCATCGAAACGATCGGCGCCAACTCGCTCATCGCGACGCTTCTCCCCGACCGCCATCAAGCCGCTCGATGATCGTCCTCACGCGTTCCGCCCAACTGTTGCTCTTTGCCAGCTCGATCGCCGCGGACCGTTTCGAAACGTCGCCGGCCTCCGCCAGCGCCCGGTCGATCGCCGCGACAAATGCATCAGCCGAATCCGCGATATGCACCGACGAATACTTGCGACATTCCGGTAGGGGGGTGGTCACGACCGGCTTGCCCGCCGCGAAGTACTCAAAAAGCTTGATCGGGTTGGTCGCGAGCGTGATCTCGTTCAACACAAACGGAATCATCGCAACGTCGAAGGCGTGAACGTACGCCGGCAGTTCTTCATAGGGCAACTCGTCCAGCCACCGGATATTGGGAGGGAACGTCGGCCGCTCTCGTTCCGCGGCGCCGTCGTAATCGGGGCCGATCAGCACGAACGTCACGTGAGGTCGTCGCTTCGCCGCTTCGCGCAGCAGCGCGAAATCAAACCAGCTCGCCAGCGCACCGTGATAGCCAACAATCGCTTGTCCGCGTTGCTTGATTTTTTGCAGTTCCGCGGGCGCCGTCGGCGGCGGATCGCGATGAAAGTGCTCGAAATCGACGCCATTGGGGCAGAGCAGTGCATCGGGCCGCGTTCGTCGCGCTCCCTCGATCAGCCGCTCCGCCGTCACCGCGACAACATCCGCCTCGCGCAGCATCCGCTCGTGCAGCGCCAGCTCGCGCCGACGCGTGCGACCATCATGCGAGTGCAACCCCAGATCGTCGAAGTAGTCGTAAACGATCCGCCGCGAGCGAAAGTGTCGCACCCACTCCCAATGCTGCGGCTTGCCCATCACCACGATCGCATCGGGCAGTTCATAGAGCCACTCGATGCACCCGCACAGAAACAGACCGTGGGAAATTTGGCGGAAGTCGGGCACGAAATCGGTGCGGCTCTGCGGCGGACAATAGAAGACCAGATAACCCGCCTTCTCGAATTCCAGCGCGAACTGGTGCGGCCGCTGTCGCATCCAGCCCCAATCAACGATCGGCGGAAAAACAACGATCCCCTCGGGATAGCCAGTCAACGCCAAGATGTCCCGGAGAAGGGCCTTCGGTCCGCCCGGAAACGTGAGTTTCGCCCCGCCCAGCGGCCCGGGCATCCCGCGCAGCTCCGGCGGCCGTCGAAAGATCAAATCGACGATCCACCAATAAACCCGCGCCCGCCACGAGCCATACGGCGCCAGCTTCTCACGCGCTCGCCGCAGCTTGTGAACCAATCGCCACGCGGGCGAGGACAACACGCTTTCGAGTCCCCCGCGCAGCGCCCCGGCCCGCGCTTGCTCGCGTTGCACGCGTCGCTGCCACTCCGCGATCTGTCGCTCCAACGCCGCGACATCGACGTCCGACGGTTCACTCTGCGCGTTGCGTTCGTTGGCGTGCGGCTCAGCCATTCGGCCGGACAGTAGAGATGCCGGCGCGCGAGCGTCAAGCCGCTGCGAGATTTGAGCCGCCGTCGCCACATCGCCAGGTACATGTTCCCCGTCCCAGCTTTCATGCAACGCGCGCACGCCCGACCGCCGCGTGAATCCCGATCCCGGTCACATAACATTCCCCCGTCGCGCGCGGTCACGATTCTCGATTTGAGCGTTTTGAACGTTTCTCGGGCGTCAAACAACAAAAAACTGTAGAAACGCCAAAATAGTCCCGGAAGTCGCGTTGGGCGCGGCGGGCGCGCGAACTATATTGGCCATAGCAATCTCATGCCGGTTCGACGCGGTCGCCTATCGCGCGACGCGACGGTGCATGGTTGCTGCGAAACCGCGCAAGCTGGTGCGCGGAATCCGCCCCAATCTTCTTCGGAATACATGATTTCTCGTTTCGCTCTCGTGTCACCTCAGGAAGGGAGTCACCTCGAATGACAGTACGCAGCTTTTTCGCGCCTTCGCCGCGCGGCTTTCGGGCCCTGCTCGGCACAACAATTTGTGCCGGCGCCCTCGTGGTCGCCGCTCACGCCGCAACCCCACAGCAGGAAATCGGCCTGCGCACCAAAGGCGAAATTCGCTTTCAGAGCGGCGTAGCGCAGATCGCCGCCGAGGGCCCGCAACTGGCTGCTGCCAAGGTCGCCGGTCTCGCCCGCTCCAGTGAATCTCACTTCCTGATCCAATTCACGAATTCCGTGACCGAGGCGGATAAGCAGGCCCTCTCCGACGCGGGCGTGCAGCTCCTCACCTACGTCACCGACAACGCCTTCTACGCCGTCGTCGACAACGCCCGGCTCAACGCCGCGGCCCTCGCTCAGTTCGACAAGCTCCGCGCCGTGCAGCCCATCGACGTCAGTTGGAAGCTGCATCCCGCGCTGCTCGCCGGCGAAGCGCCCAGCTACGCCATCGTGCCCAGCAACGAGCCGACTGAGGATGATTCCGAAGACGAATCCATCCGCAGCGAATCGACCGACGCCACCCTGAAGCCGCAGACGCGCATCGCCGCCTACATCGCCTTCCACGACGACGTGTCGAAGGACGACGCGGCCGCGCTGCTCACCAACTACGGCGCCGGCGTCCGCTCGTTCTGGAAGAGCGCCAACGCCGCCACCATCGAGCTGACCTATGCCGATCTGCTCGGCCTCGTCCGCGAAGACGCCGTGCAGTGGATCGAATTGCCCCTGCCCAAGTTCAGCACGCTCAACGGCGAAAATCGCCAGACCACGCAGGTCAACGTCATCAACGCTCCGCCCTACGGCCTTAACGGCTCGGGCGTGACGGCGCTGGTGTACGACGGCGGCACCATCCGCACCACCCACGTCGACTTCCAGGGCCGCGCCACCAACGGCGATACCGACGCGGTCAGCGATCACGCCACCCACGTCAGCGGCACCATCGCCGGCGGCGGCGTCGCCGTCGCCGCCAATCGCGGCATGGCTCCCGCCGCCTTGCTCGTCAACTACGGCTTCGAAGTCGCGGGCGGCCTGGTCGAAGGCTTCCTCTACACCGATCCCGGCGATTTTGAAGCGGACTACAGCAACGCCATCAACGTCCGCGGCGCCGACATCTCCAATAACTCGATCGGCACCAACACCGCGCCCAACGGCTTCGCCTGCACCACCACGGGCAACTACGGCCTGATGTCGAACCTCATCGACGCCGTCGCCCGCGGCAGCCTCACCGCCGGCCAGCCCTTCCGCATCGTTTGGGCCAACGGCAACGAGCGACAGTCCACCCGCTGCCTCGGCATCGAGGGCTTCGCGAGTCCCTATCACAGCACCTCGCCGCCCGCCCTCGCCAAAAACCTCATCGCCGTCGGCGCGCTCAACGAGGACGTCGTCAATCCGGCCTCCTTCACCAGCTACGGCCCCTCCGACGACGGTCGCATCAAGCCCGACATCGCCGCGCCGGGCGTCAACGTCACGTCCTGCGGCAGCGCCAGCGACACGACCTACACCAGCAAGAGCGGCACCTCGATGGCCTCGCCCACCGTGTGCGGCATCGGCGCCCTCATCATTCAGGACTATCGCGCCAACTATCCCGGCCAGCCCGACTTCCGCAACTCCACGCTGAAGATGTTCCTGGCCCACACCGCCTCGGATCAGCGCTCCCCGACCGAGGACAACCTCGGCCCCGATTACAAGTACGGCTACGGCCTCGTTCAGGCCCAGGCCGCCATCGAGCTCGAGCGCAGCACCAACTGGATCGAAAACAACGCCGGCATCGTGCAGGGCGAGACGAAGTCCTTCTTCGTCCTCGTCCCCTCCGGCGCAACCCAGGCCAAGGTGACGCTGGTGTGGGACGACTTCCCCGCCGCCGCCGCCCCGGTCGGCACGCTGGTCAACGACCTCGACCTGCGCGTCTTCGATGCCTCCAATAACCAGTACTTCCCCTGGACGCTGAACTCGACCGCCGGCTCCGCCCTCGGCGCCCCGGCCGTTCGCACCCAGCCCGACCGCCTCAACAACATCGAGCAGGTCGTCATCGACGCGCCCGCCCCCGGCGTCTACCGCGTCGACATCGTCGGCTTCAACGTCCCGCAAGGCCCGCAGTCCTACTCTGTCGCCGCCTCGCCGCAGCTCATTAACTGCAGCCGCGCCGGCAACCTCTCCGTCGGCGGCTCACGCTTCGCCTGCAACGACACCGCCAACCTCACGGTCATCGACTGCGATCTCAACACCAGCGACACGATCGTCGACACCGTCGTCATCAACGTCGCCAGCACCACCAACCCGGCCGGCGTCAACGTCACCCTGACCGAGACCGCCCCGGAGACCGCCACCTTCATCGGCAGCCTCACCCTCGGCTCCATCGGCGGCCCCACCACCCTGCAGGTCGCCGCCGGCGATACCGTCACGGCCACCTACAACGACGCCGACAACGGCTCCGGCAGCCCCGCCACGGTCACCTCGACCGCCACGGTCGACTGCACCGCGCCGCAGGTCCTCAGCGTCAACGTCACCGACATCACGCCCACCACCGCCAAGGTGACGGTCGTGACCGACGAAGCCGCCAGCGCGTCGCTCGAAATCGGCACCGCCTGCGGCTCCTTCACCAACACCTACACCGGCAACGGATTCCTCAGCAACCGCGTCTTCGACCTGACCGGCTTGTCTGATCAATCCGCCTACTTCTTCCAGCTCACCGTCACCGACAGCGCCGGCAACAGCACCGTCGCCAACAACGCCGGTGCCTGCTATTCCTTCACCCAGCCCGTGCTGAGCCTGCCGTTCTCCGATGCGTTCAACGCCGCAAGCATCGACTTGAACAAGTGGTCCACCGCCACCAACGTCACCGTCGATGACGTCGGCGTCGCGGAACCCTCGGCGCCGAACTCGCTCCGTCTCAACGGCAGCCCGACCGCCAACGGCGACGTCCTCACCTCGCAGCTCATCAACCTGAGCAGCGCCGGCGTCGTCCGACTCGTCTACTGGTATCAGGTTCGCGGCGGCGGCGAGAGCCCCGACACCGGCGACGACCTGATTTTCGAGTTCAAGGATGCCAGCGGAAACTTCATCGAAGTCTCCCGCCATCTGGGCAGCCTGCCGGACACCACCACCTTCGAACGCGTCTCGGTGACGCTGCCTCCGGCCGCCAACCATGCCAACTTCCGCCTGCGAATTCGGTCCAATGGCACCGCCGGCGCGTTCGACGACTGGTTCGTCGACGATGTCGCGCTCCAGATCGCCAACGCGCCCGAAGCCCAGGCCGTCAACACCTCGACCCCGCAGGACACGGCCTTCACCATCGCGCTGAACGGCACCGATCCCAACAACGACCCGATCAGCTTCGTGATCACCAGTCTCCCGACCGGGGCGGCCCTCTCCGACCCGAACGGCGGCCCGATCACCACCGTGCCCTACACCCTCGTCGGCAACGGCGACGATGTCCGCTACACCCCCAACAGCGGCTTCGCCGGTAACACGTCGTTCAGCTACTACGTCACCGACGGCGCGAATCAGTCCGATACCGTCGCGGTCACCGTGCTGGTCGAACCCGTGCTCATCCTGCCCTTCGCCGATAGCTTCGACACGGCGACCTCGTTCGACGATCTGAAGTGGGGCGAGAACATCAACGGCGCCATCGACGGCCTCGCGATCGCCGAGCCCTCCGCGCCGAACGCCGCGCGTCTGAACGGCTTCCCGACCGGCGGCGATACCCTCGTCTCGCGCCGCATCGACCTCAGCCGTTACGCCGACGCGACCTTGGTTTACTACTACCAGCGCACCGGCGCCGGAAATAGCACCGAAACCGGCGAGGACTTGGTCATCTGGTATCAGAACGCCGCCTTGCAGTGGGTCGAAATCGAGCGTCAGCTCGGCAGCGGCCTCGACATGACGGTCTTCGAGCAGCGCACCATCCCGCTGCCGATCGCCGCTCTGCACAACGGCTTCAAGCTCCGCTTCACCACCACCGGTACCAGCAGCACCACCACCCAGAACGACGACTGGTTCGTCGACGACGTGCTCATCTCCGGCACGCTGCTGACGCTCACCGGCGACATGAACTGCGACGGCGTCGTCAGCGTCGGTGATATCTCCGGCTTCGTGCTGGCCCTCACCGATCCGCTCGCCTACGCCATCCAGTTCCCGAGCTGCGAGCTGCTCAACGCCGACGTCAACAACGACGGCGTGGTCAGCGTCGGCGACATCGCCGGCTTCGTCGCGCTGCTCACCGGCGGTAACTAACCCGCGTTCGACCCTCCGCTCCGCCGCCCCGTGCGGCAGAGCGGCGGACGGACTTCCCCCAAACCCCACCCGGCCCCGCCTCACCCCCCGAGGCGGGGCCGGTCTTTTTTGCTCATCGCCCCCGCGACATGCAATTCACCGCCCCCCCGAGCGCCCCCGGACAGGTGCCAGCTGTCAGGAGTCATGGGTCAGGCGGCGCAACTCCGCCGTCGGCCATTGATTCAGTGATTCAGTGAAGCAGCGAATCCGCGAAAACGGCCAATCCCGCCCGGCTGCGCCCCTCGCCGCGGCGAGCCTTCCGCATTCTGCATTCTGCATTCGACATTCTGCATTCCTCCCCGCCCGATATACTCCCCACGATGACCGACGCTCCCCGCACAAAACCCGACGCCCCCGCGCTCCCCAACTACGACGACGCCCGCACCTTCGCCGTCCTCGTCGCACGCATGCTCGCCGACGACAAGCTCGAAGACGTCGTCATCATCGACCTCCGCGGCCTCACCGGCGTGGCCGATTTCTTCGTCGTCGGCACCGGCACCGCCGAACGCCAGATGCGGGCCTCCCTCGAACACCTCCGCCTGCACGCCAAAACCATCAACCGACGCCCCCTCAGCATTGCCGATTCCGAGTCCGGGGTCTGGCTGCTGGCCGATTTTGTCGACGTCGTCGTCCACCTCTTCGGCCGCGACCAGCGTGCCTATTACGACCTCGACGGCCTCTGGGGCGACGCCCCCCGCATCCCCTGGGACACCGCCGCCGCCGACTGACGCCCCCCATCTTTACGCAAAATTAACACAACAGCGTGTGCCCGCTGAAAGGCGGCCTTGTTATCCTTGTAGCTCCTCGCCCATGGCGCAAGTGGACGAGGGTCGAATCCAAAGTGTGCTGAATTGCTCCTCCGCCGACTCGGTGTCGTCGCGAGGATGCTTGCGGCCCGGCCCCGGAAAGGCCCGGCCGGTCGCCGACCATCGGGATTTGGGACCGCTGGCTCGTGCGATGTTCGTTCGTTGAACAGGAGGAACAGGGATGAAGCGTTTGACCGGCTTGATGCTGGTCGGCTTGACCGTCACATCGGTCCAGGCCGCCAACATCGTCAGCTACGACTTTTTCGGCGCCCCGGGCAACCAGGCGTCGACCGCGGGCGCGTCGGATTTCGCGCAGATCAACGTCACCCCGATCAGCCGCGGTGCCGGCCTGACCGCCACCGCCGCCGCCAACTCGATCAGCGCTTCCGGCTGGACCGGCGAAACCAGCGACTGGATCGGCTTTAGCTTCGACGTCCAGTCGGGCTTCACCGCCACGCTGGCCAACTTCTTCTTCGCCTCGCGCTCGTCGTCGACCGGCCCGGGCTTCACCGCCGTTCGCACCTCGCTCGACGGCTTCACCTCGAACGTCGCCACCATCGCTCAGGCCCCGGGCGCGAACTTCGTCAACAACATCGTCAACCTCAGCGGCCTCGGCCCGATCACCGGCACGCTCGAAGTCCGCTTCTACTCCGACAACACGACGTCCGCCGGCGGCGGCACGGTCGGCGCCAATGGCACGCTCCGCTTCGGCAACTACAGCCCCGACGGCACGACCTTCACCCCCTTCCGCATCGAAGGTGAAGTCGTTCCGGAGCCCGCCTCGCTGGCCCTCCTGGCCCTCGGCGCGCTCGCGGCCATCCGCCGCCGCTAAGTGATCCTGCCGGACGCTGCCCCAAGGCGGCGGCGGCCGACATGCTCGATTTGCCGCAAAGAGCACGTCGCAGCCCGCCGACCAAGAGGCGCGTCAACTGGGAGACCCGATCGCCCACGGGCAATCGGATGCAACGGATTGAAAAACCAAACGGCGTCGTCGCGGGAAATCGCGGCGACGCCGTTTGTCGTTGCGCCGGACGTCATAATGCCGGGCGTGGCGATCGGGCCGTTCAGCGCAGGCGGAGGATTTCCATGTCGCTAGATGAGATCCCGCGATTTCGCCTTGATGGGGCGACGGACACCCTGATCCCGGATGGCGCTCTTCGTCTGGACTTTGGCCTAATGCTTTCGCTCGAATTCACCTCCGAAGCGCCCAGGGGTTGCGAGCAACCCCCAAGCACTACGAACGTCCGCATGCAGTGGCGTTTTCGCTCCGGGATGAATGCAACAATCGTGCTGACCGACATCCAGCGCGCAAAGGTGGAGGTGGGGGCGCTGTGCTTTCTTCGGCGCACGACATTCGCCAGCGTCATCGATGTGCGTGAATGGGGCTGGGAACGCGTGCGCTACCGGGTGCATGAGCTCGATTGGGACGATTTCGATTTTCTGTGCGCCGACGTTTTCGCGATCAGCGATTGATCGCCTACGGGCGTCGCTTCGGCGAGTCACCCCGCCTCAATCCCCAGCGTCAGCGTGATCACCACGGTCACATCCTTCTCAATCGTCGAAGTATCAAACATCCCTTCATAGCTCGTCTCCGTCGAGTGCGGCCGCGTGATCTGCATCACGCCCGTCTGCGCATCGCGTACTTCCGTCACGCGCGCCCCCGCCGCCCGCGCGATCGAGTCGGCCCGCGCCCGCGCGTCCGCCGCCGCCTTGCCGATCAGCTCCACCTTCAGCTCCGCCAGCTTCGAGTAGTAATACTCCGGCGCATAAGACTCCACCCGCACCCCCTCGCGAATCAGCCGTGTCACCTCGCCCGCGCTACGATTGATCCGCTGCACATCCGTCGTCGTCACCATGAACCAGCGCGACAGCTCATACTCCTGCACGCTCCGCGTCTGCCGACCCTTTTCGTCGGTCGCGTAATAGGTATTCGTGCTGATCGCGCCGAGCCCCACCTCTTCGCTGCGAAACTCCTGCTCCTTCAAAAACGCCTGCACCTGCTCGACGCCCCGCTCTACCACCGCATAAGCCGCCTGCAAGTCGGGCGCCAGCCCGCTCACCCGAATCCGCCACACCGCCTGATCCGAAGTGATCCGCTCCCGCACCGAGCCTTTCACGTTGATCGTGCGATACTGCTCCGCCGCCGCCGTCGCCCGGCGAACATAGGCCTTCGACGCCACATGCGTGCTCGCGATCACGCTGGCGGCGACGGCAAAACTGACGACCAGTGCGGGGGCAAACAGGGACTGAAGTCGGACGCGCACGTCCATGTGCAGGAGGCCTCCTCGGCCGGTATTGAGGGGTGCGCGAGCACGCTGCGCCGGCAATCCATTGCCGACGATCCACACTCGCGATGCACAGCATAGCGAAGCGCGTCAAGTCGAAAGTTGTGCGCTCGACATCAGTCTTCGCGCCCCGCTCTCTACGGCAGCGGCATCACCGCTTCGATCACGCGCGTCAGCTCCGCTTCCGTCGCGTCCGCAATCGCAGTCGCCGCGCCAACGCCGCGCAGCACCACCATCCGCACCGCGCCGCCGCGATTCTTCTTGTCGTGCCGACAAGCCGCCCAAATGTCTGCCGGATCGAGCCGCGTCGGCAGCCGCGTCGGCAATCCGAGCGCCGCAATCAACGCTCGAATCCGCTCCGCGCCTTCGCGCCCCAGCCACCCGCGCCCGACCGCGATCTCATTCTCCGCGATCATCCCCAGCGCCACACACTCCCCATGCCGCAGCTCATACCCCATCAGGTGCTCAATCGCGTGGCCGACCGTGTGGCCATAGTTCAAAATCTCGCGCAGCCCCGCCTCGCGCTCATCCCGCGAAACCACATCCGCCTTGATCGCCACGTTCCGCGCGATCAGTTCGCCCAGCGTCGCCGCATCGCGCCGCAGAATCGCCCCGGCGTTCGTCTCCTGCCATTCCAGAAATCCCGGATCGCGAATCGCCGCATGCTTAACCGACTCCGCCAGCCCCGCCCGCAGATCGCGATCCGCCAGCGTCGCCAGAAAGTCCAGATCCACAATCACGCCGATCGGCTGATGAAACACGCCCACCATGTTCTTGCCGTGGCTCGTGTTGACCCCCGTCTTCCCGCCCACCGCCGCGTCGATCGCCGCTTCCAGAGTCGTCGGCACCTGCAGAAACCGAATGCCGCGCATCCACGTGCCCGCCACAAACCCCGCCAAATCGCCGACCACCCCGCCGCCGATCGCCACGATCACCCCGTCGCGCCCCACCCGAGCCGCCCCCAGCGCCTGATAAAGCCGCTCGGCCTCCTCTAGCGATTTCGACGTTTCGCCCGGCGCCACCGTTGTAAGTGACTTGTCTCCAACGACTTGCGAAATGCGGCCGCGGTGCAGCTCGGCCACGCTCGCATCCGCGACAACAAACACGCCCGCCGGCGACGCCCCACTCGCCGAAACAAGACTCGCCCACTCGGAAATCGCCCCCGCGCCAATCGCAATCGGGTATCGACAGTGCGGCAACTCAACCATCACGCGCCGGGCCATTTCTCCGCTCATCACCTTTCATCGCCCGTGAAAGCGAACCGGAACGGGCCGGTCGCAGTATAAGTACTCACTGTAGCCGTGGTTACGTTTTTCGAGCCGACCGGCGGCGCGGCACGCCGGTGCTCATGTGCTAACTCTAATTCTGAAAAGCACTTGTAGTCAATTGTTAAGAATCGGTTAAAGTCTCTTCCGATTGACGTTTCCCACAAAATCCGTTAAAAAACGCATCAACATGAAGTCTGCCACCAAACCCGCCCCACGAAAGCGCGTTCCCGTCGTTGCCGCCGCCAAGCCCGCCGTTGTCGAACGGAAATCGAGGCTGAGCCCGGCCGCGGCCAACGCCATTCGTAATTTTCGTGCCGCAATCGCTTATCTCGACGGCACTTACAACTACGAAAAAATGGTGCGGACGCAGTACAACGAGACCAAGTTCAACTTGGCCCGCATGCAGCGCTTGCTCAGCATGATCGGCAACCCCCACAAGGCCATCCCCGCGATTCACATCGCCGGCACCAAGGGCAAGGGCAGCACCTGTCACATGCTCGCCAGCATGTTGCAGAAGGCCGGTCACAAGGTCGGCCTCTACACCTCCCCGCACTTCGTCGACATCCGCGAGCGCATCGTCGTCAACGGCAGCCTCATCAGCGAGTCGACCTTCGCCAAGCTCATCGACCGTCTCGCCGGCGTCGCCTCCTCGATGTCCGCCGATCCGCCGACCTTCTTCGAATATCTCACGGCCGCGGCCTTCCTCCACTTCGCGGAGCAGAACGTCGCTTACGCCGTGCTTGAGGTCGGCCTTGGCGGTCGCCTCGACGCCACCAACGTCTGCCAGCCGCTCGTCTGCGGCATCACGAACATCAGCTACGACCACATGCAGCAGCTCGGCCATCGCATCGAGCAGATCGCCGAAGAGAAGGCGGGCATCTTCAAGCCCGGCATCCCGGTCATCGCCGCGCCCCAGCCCATCCCCGTGAAAAAGGTGCTGAAGCGCGTCGCCGCCAAGGTCGGCACCGATCTGAAATTCATCGGCAACGAAATCGAGTTCAGCTACCGCTTCGAGGCCTCGCGCAGCAGCGGCCCGCACACCCGCATCTGCATGAACACGCCCAACTCGCGCTTCGATCATCTGCAAGTGCCGTTGCTGGGCGAACATCAGGCCTTCAACTGCGGCGTCGCCGTCGGCATCATCGACACGCTCCGCGCCATGGGCCACAAAATCACCGAGCAGCACGCCATCGACGGCCTCGACGGCCTCCGCATCGAGGGCCGGCTCGAACAGGTCAAGACCGCCCCGCGCACCATCGTCGACGCGGCTCATAACGCCGCCAGCGTCCGCGCCCTGATGAAGGCCATCGGACAAAACATCGGCTACGACTCCATGGTGGTGATCTTCGGCTGCGCCGGCGACAAAGACATCGACGGCATGATGACCCAGCTCCAGCTCGGCGCCGACAAGGTCATCTTTACCTCGATCCCCTCGCCGCGCTCCGCCGATCCCAAGGAGCTGCTCGCCCGCTTCGTCGAAAAGAGCGGCAAAATGGCCCAGCTCGCCCCCAATCTCGAGCAAGCCTACCAGATCGCGCAAAGCTGCGTCACCCGCGAAGACCTGGTCTGCATCACCGGCTCGGTCTACCTCGTCGGCGAGGCCAAGCGCCTGCTCGCCGCCGGCCGCATGTAAGTTTCGCCCAGGCAGCGTTCGTCTTAGTGCACGCCCTGAGCCGCCAGCCAGCGCTCCGCATCCAGCGCCGCCATGCAGCCCGTCCCCGCCGCTGTCACCGCCTGCCGATAGTGAAAATCCGCCACATCGCCGCAGGCGAAGACCCCTGCGATATTGGTGTAGCTCTGGCTGGGCCCTTGCGGATGGAGCTTGATATAGCCGTTCTCGTGCAGGTCGACTTGCCCGCGAAATAGCTCCGTGTTGGGCGTGTGGCCGATCGCCAAAAACATGCCCTTGCAGTCGAGCGTGCGCGTCGCCCCGGTGCGCGTGTCTTTGAGCAGCACGCCGGTGATCGTCTTTTCTCCCAGCACGTCTTCGACGCCGCTGTTCCAGACGATCTCCACCTTGCCCTCGTCGCGCAGCTTGAAGATGCGATCCTGCATGATCTTGCTGGCCCGCAGCGTGTCGCGCCGGTGTACCAGAAACACGCGCTTCGCAAACTTCGTCAGATAGCTCGCCTCTTCCACCGCCGAGTCGCCCCCGCCCACAACCACCAGGTCCTGATTGCGAAACGCCGGCAACGCCCCGTCGCAAACGGCGCACGCGCTCACGCCGCCGCCCGTCTTCGCCAGCCTTTGCTCATTCGCCAGTCCCAGCCAGTTCGCCCGCGCCCCGGTGGCGATGATCACGCTATGCGCGTGCGCCTCCGCTCCGTCGCTCTTGATGCGAAACGGCCGCGTCCGCAGGTCGACCTCGGTCACATCCTCAGTGATGAATCGCGTCTCAAAGCGCTCCGCCTGATCGCGGAACATCTTCATCATCTCCGGGCCCATCACCCCATGCGGAAACCCCGGATAGTTCTCCACCTCGGTCGTGAACATCAACTGCCCGCCGGGAATCAACCCACCCGCCGAAAAGCCCTCAAACATGAGCGGCCGCAGATTAGCCCGAGCAGCGTAAATGGCCGCAGTCAGCCCGGCAGGGCCAGAGCCGATGATGACGACAGATTCAACGTGAGCCACGAATCTCGCTCCTGAACAGGCGACGCCCCACCGCGCACGCGCGGCGACATCGCTGGGACCTTGGATGCCCGACCAGCCGGGGAGTGTCGCAGTATAGCGCAAGGGGTGGCGAGTCGCTCAGCGGATCGTCGCACCGCCGCGGGCTCCAGTGACCGGCCGATCCTGCTACCGACGCACGCACGGCCCGCGCACGCTCGGCTCAGCGCCCGCCGTTCCCGCGCAGCTCGCGCCAAACCGCCCGAAACTGCGAAGCCGAAACCACCGGAAAAAGCGTCAGCCGCGCCCGCGGCGCCCGCGCCTGCAACCACTCCGGCACACCGCCGCCCGCTATCAAGAAGACCGCCGCCGCGTCTGCGTCCTCGCCCTCCGCGACTTCGCCGCCCCCGCTCTCGCTCACGCCCGCTCCGCCCTCAACCCGCAACACATAACACGCGATCCCGGCCTCGTGCCGCCGCCGACGGACAAACTGATCGATGAACGGCTCCACCCAATCATCCGCCGGCAATGCAATCGCCATCCGCCCGCCCGCCCGCACATTCGACCACGCCCGCCGAATCACACGCATCGCCCGCGCCCGTTCGCACGACGCCGGCAGGCGAATCGCACCGGGCAGGGGGGCGCCCTCCGTCGCGAACAGCAGCGCATCCACCGGCTCACCCGAAAGGTCTAACTCATCCAACGCCAACACGCCGCGCGCCGGCCGCGGTCGCACCTCGTCAAACACCCGCGCGATCTCTTCCGTCGCCGAAGGCCCGCCCACCGCCCGCTCACCCACCACGCCGCGCCCCGGCCCAATCTCCATCGCCGCCCGCTCAACCCCGCCGCCGTCGCCGCCCTTCGGCGCATGCATCAAACACGCAGCCCCCAGCCCGACCACCACCGCCGACACCACCGCGTGCGGCCCATGCCCCACAACATGCGCATAGCCGGACAACCGCTGAGCGCAAGCCACCGCCGCCCCAGCCGCCAGCAGCGCCAGCACCAGCGGCGCCTGCGAGCCCGACTCAACCCCGACAGTCGCCACCCCAATCGCAACAAACCACCCGATCGGCCAGAGCAGGCTCGGCCGCGCGCCGCCCAGCGCCGCCCCCGCCAGCGCCGCTACCACGATGCCCGTCGCGGCCGCCGCAGACATCCAAAACGACGCCTGCGAAACCACCCCCTCCGCCAGCAACCGCAATCCCGATCCACCCGCCCACGCCACACCCAGCGCCAGACACGCCGCCAGCGCCGGCGTCTCCCATCGCGCCGGCGGCGGAGCGATGCGCGGCACGCGCCCCGCGCTCCGCGCCGCCGCAGGCGCCGCAAACACCGCCAGCGCCGCCGCTCCACACCACGCCCCAATCGAAAGATAAACACCCATCTCCCCCGCACCCGACGGCGTATCGCGCAGGCCGACCACCGCCACACCCAACAGCGCCAGCGCCAGCCCGATCGGCGCCGCTGGCGATTCATCCCAAATGCTGCGAATCCACCCCCGCCACGAGAGCAACATCAGCAACGTCAGCGCGCTCAGCAGCGCCGTCGCCAGCACGAGCGGCCCCGCCGCCCCGATCCGCAACCAATCCGTCGGCGCAATCACCCACGCGATCACATCGCTCCGCCACGACTCAACCCAGCCCACTAGCCGCGGCGCCAGCGCCCACGTCGCCGCTCCGGCCAAAAACGCCCCCGCATTGAGCATCGCGCCAAACGCCGCCCGCCCGCGCCGCGCGTCCTCCGTCGCGTGTCGGGCCGCATCGTCCACAAATCGCCGCAGCAGCAACAGCGGCAGCCAGATCGCCGGCAGCCCGCCCGCCAATAGCGCCGTCCCAAAGAGCTGAGCCCGCAGCGCCGGATCGGCGCAATGATCGCTCCATGCTCCGCCCAGTTGCCGCAGCCCCGCCCCCAGGCCGACCCCCGACAGCATCAGACACAACAGCGGCGCCGCGCTCGCCAGCCGATGCCCCGCGCCGCGCTCCGCAGACTCAACCACCGCCGCTCGAGAAAGCCGCGCCGGCAGCGCAACCGTCCCACCGCCCGGCGGCGCGGAATCCGCCTCACGACGCTTGGTCGTGCTCGTCGCCCCAGAGTCGCGTCGTCCGCGCCGCGTCAAATGAGAGTCTTCCGCCGACGTCCAGTTGGACCAATAGAGCGCCTTCGGCGTCGACATCGAGTACGACGCCCTGATAAGTTCCGCCGTCGGCGCGAAGTGTAACACGCCGCCCGATGTCCCCGCACAGCCGCCGCCAGCGCGCCATCGGTTCCTCCGGCCCCTCCTGCTCCGCCCGCCAGAGCAAATCGTCCAGCGCCCGAATCAACCGCGCCGCAACATCGCTCCGCGAAACCGGTTTGGCCGTGCACAACTCCAGCGATGTCGCCTTCTCGCGCAGCTCCGGCGGAAAGTGCGCCGCCTGTTGCCAGCAATTCACGCCGATCCCCAGCGCGATCGCGCGCCGCTCACGCGCCCCGAGCAACCGCGTCTCGCTCAGCACTCCCGCCGTCTTCTTTCCATCGATCGTCACATCATTCGGCCAGCGCACCGCCGCCTCGCAGCCGGTCGCCTCGCGAATCGCCTCGCACGCCGCCACCGCACCCAGCAGCGAGGCCAGCCGCGCCACGTCGCTCCGCTCCGGCTCGATCAGCAAGATCGTCAGCAGGATCGACGCGCCCCGCGGCGCCTCCCAGCGCCGCGCAAATCGACCCCGCCCCGCGCTCTGCCACTCCGCCGCCACAATCGCGCCATCGCGCAGCGCGTCGGCCTGCGCCAATACGAATTGGTTCGTGCTGTCGATCTCGCCGAAGCAATGCACCTCGCGCCCGAGCCGCCGAAATGGCCCCAGCGCCGTCAGCTCACTCGGTTTCAGCGGCCCCTGTGCCGGCGTGCTCATCGACCCGCTTCCCGTGCGGCCACCGCCTCGCGCAACTGGCCATAGACGCCGACAATATCAAACAGCGTCGCCGGCAACAGCCAGCGCGGCCCCGCGCCGGGCCGCGTCTGCCGCCGCAACAGCGTCTTGCTCAGCCGCTCGACCAGGTACGACGCCGGCACCCATTGCCACTCCCGCACCACCAGCTTTGTCTCAAAGCCGTGCCGCGCCAGCAACGCCCGCAGGCTCCGCACCGTGAAAAAAAACAAATGCTCAGGCAGGTTGTACAAGTGCCAGCGACTGCCGCTGACGCGCGCCGCCAGCGAGTCGACATCGCCCGTACTCAGCGCCATCCATCCGCCCGGCCGCAGGATCGAGGCCGCAAACGCGATCGCCCCATCCGGGTCGCGCAAATGCTCAATCACATCCCACATCGCCACGCAATCAAACTTCTCGCCCGTCGGTCGCAGCTCCTCGATCGCCGCCCGCTCCACCCGCAGGCCGCGCTGCGCCGCCTGCGCCGCGCCATACGCGCTCACCTCCGCCCCGCAAACCTCCCAGCCCGCCGCCCGCGCCTCATCCAGAAAAACGCCCGTCCCGCAGCCGATCTCAAACAGCCGCCGCTTCGCCCCAGCGCCGCCCGCGCCCGGTTCTCGCCCCCGGCGCAAGCACCGCTCCAGCCGACCCAGCCGCAGCCGCGCCGTCCGCCGCACGCCCGGCTCCAATGCGGCGTAGTCGTCGTAACCTTTGGCATGTTGCGTCGATTGAAAGTAATCGCGGTCATAAAGCGCCGCAGGCTCGAACTCAGGCCAATCCCACCACACCAGCCCACAGCGAATGCAGCGCCGCGAAGCCGCGCCCGTCGGCAGCCGCGGCCCCACGCCCGGTGCCTCGCCGCAAACCACGCACATCACCGGCGCCGCACGACCGCTCACGCCGATCCTTTCGTCGAATCGCCCGCCCGCAGCGCATACGAATGCTGCGGCCCCGGATATTCGCCCTTCGCGATCGCCTCCACATACCCCCGCATTCCGCGCGCCGCCTCGCTCCGCAGATCCGCCAGCACCGGCACAAACCGCGGCGGACGCCCCTCGCTCCAACCCAGCATGTCCGGCGTCACCACGACAAACCCATCACACGCCGGCCCCGCCCCACAGCCCACCACCGGCACACCCACCGCCGCACGCACCGCCGCCCCCGCTTCGTCCGGCACCGCTTCGAGCAAAATCATTCCCGCCCCCGCCGCCGCCATCTCTCGCGCATCGGCGACAAGTGCCGCGACTCCCGCCGCATCGCGCGCCTGCGCCCGATAGCCATCCGGCGACAGCACCTGTTGCGGCCGCAGGCCCAGATGTGCGATGACCACGACGCCCTCCGCCGCGATCGCGCGCACCGTCTCAACATCGCTCTTCCCGCACTCGATCTTCACCGCGTCGCAGCCGATCGCGACAAAACGCCGCGCAGCCGCCTGCGTCGCGCCCGGCGAGCGCATCGCCTCAAACGGCAAATCCCCCACCAAAAACACTTCCGGCGCCCCGCGCCGCACCGCCTCCGCCAGCACGAGCATGAATTCCAGCGGCACCTCGCGCGTCGTCGTCTGACCCAGCACGACGTTGCCCATCGAGTCGCCCACCAGCAGCGAATGCACCCCCGCCGCCGCCGCAATTCGCGCCGTCGGATAGTCATACGCCGTCAGCATGGCGAATTTCTCGCCACGCTCGCGCATGGATTGCAGCGTCGAAAGCGTGATCCGCATCGGCTATCGGAACCTCGTCTTGCCCGCCCCAGATGCTATCGGACGCGCCGCCCCCAAAGTAGCCGCCTGCGACTCGCCCGCCGACAATTCGCCCCCCGCACCTCCATCTAACGCACCCGCGCACCCATTGTGTCGATATCCCATCGCAGCGCACGAAGGCGCGACGTCACACGCCGCGTACGCCCGAAAAACAAACGCCCCCGGCTGGTGCGAATGAAGCCCTACGCTGTCGACATCTGTGTGATCGAAGACGACGCGGCCCAGCGGCAGTATCTGATGTCGCGCCTGCAGTCGCAGTACTCGGTCCTCGAAGCCGCCGACGGCCGCACCGGCATCGAGCGCGTCCGCGAGTATCGACCGCGCGTCGTCGTCTGCGACCTGCTCGTCCCCGGCCTCGGCGGACTCGACGTCTGCCGCCAGGTCCGATCCGACCCGTCGCTCTCCGGCACCTACTTCATGATCGTGACCAGTTGCGAAGACCGCGAGACCAAGCGACTCGCGCTCAACATCGGCGCCGACGACTACATCCTCAAGCCCTATGACTTCGAGGAAATGTGCGCCCGCCTCCGCAACGGCATGCGCATCAGCCGGCTCCAGGAGCGCCTCCACTTCGCCGCCCTCACCGACGGCCTCACCGGCCTCTGGAACCACGCCCATTTCCGACACCTGATGGACCTCGAGTTCGCCCGCACCCGTCGCTACGGCGGCGACGTCGCGCTGCTCATGATCGACCTCGATCACTTCAAGGCCGTCAACGACACCTACGGCCACGAAATCGGCAATCAGGTCCTCATCGGCCTCGCGCGCCACGTCAAGCACGAAGTCCGCGATACCGACATCGTCGCCCGCTATGGCGGCGAAGAGTTCAGCGTCATCTGCCCCCGCACCAATCTGGGCGAAGCCCGACAGCTCGCCGAACGCATCCGCGCCAGCGTGCCCCAGGAAGTCAAAATCCCCGGCCACCCCGAAACCGTCGTCACCACCTCCATCGGCGTCTCCTGCAGCGCCGAGGCCGGCGTCGCCAGCGTGCCCGATCTCATCAATCAGGGCGACCAGGCGCTCTACGAAGCAAAACGCCGCGGCCGAAACCGAGTCGCCGTCTCCACCGACCTCCGCGCCCCCGGCGACGAAATGATCCAGCGCGGCGAAGTCGAACGCCTCAACCGCCAGGTCGCGTCGCTCTCGATGCAGGCCAAAGACCTCTGCCTCCAGAGCATCTGGTCGCTCGTGCAGGCCCTCGACGCCCGTGATCATTTCACCGCCCGCCACTCGCGCAACACCACTATCTACAGCGAGGCCCTCGCTCGCGCCGCCGGCTGGTCCGAACAGCTCGTCCGAAACGTCGCCAACGCCGCCATGTTGCACGACCTCGGCAAGATCGGCGTGCCCGATCGCATCTTGCAGAAAAACGGCGCGCTCACCCCCGCCGAGTCGGCCGCCGTCCGCCGCGTGCCCATGATGACCTGCAAGATCCTCGAGCCCCTGCGCGTCTTCGAAAACGAATTGCTCATCATCCGCCACCTCCGCGAGCGCTACGACGGCACCGGCTTCCCCCACGGACTGCAGGGCAACGCCATCCCCGTCGGCTCGCGCCTGCTCGCCGTTGCCGAGGCCTTCGACGCCCTCACCACCGACCGCTCCCACCGCCCGCACCTCGCCATCGACGAGGCCATCGTCTGCCTCCGCGAAGAGAGCGGCAAACAGTTCGACCCCCAGTTCGTCGACCTCCTCCGCAGACTCGCCCTCGAACGCCGCGACGACTGGATGAAAATCATTGACGACACCCTCACCGAAACCCAGGCCGCCGGCGGCTGGAGCGGCATGTCCCTCCAAACCGCCTGATGCCGGGCGTGGCTTTCGGCAGGGCACATTTCACCCGCCTCGTAGACGCCTGTGCCAAAAGACCCTCCATTCGTTCGAATTGTCTATCTCTGTCCTCCGCCCCCGATTCTTGAGGCCCGCCCGCCCCGCCCGCGTATGATCCCTAGGGCGTACCCACGCACGGGGAAGGTGCGCCATCGCCCCGGCGACCTCTACGTCGCCGCGTTTTTCGGAGCAAACTTGCTATGTCGACTCTCGATCGCCAAATCGACGTCGCCCAGGGCCGCATCCGCAGCAACCTCTTCGCCGAGGGTCTCACCCTCGCCATCACTCTCGCCGCCGCCGCCTGGGTGGCCTATGTGCTGGTCGTGCGCCTCGCCGGCTTCGCCAAGCTGCCGGTCTGGTCGATCGGAGCCGGCCTCGTCGGCCTCGCCCTCATCGGCGCAACCGTCGCCGTGCTGCTCCGCCGCATCGACCGCATCCGCGCTGCCGCCGAGATCGACCGCGCCGCCGGCCTGAAGGAGCGCCTCAGCTCCGCCGCCGCGCTGAAGACCAGCCCCGACCCCTTCGCCGTCGCCACCCGCCAGGACGCGGAGCGCACCGCCGCCAACATCCACGTCCCCACGCACCTGCCTCTGCAGACGCCCGCCCGCCTGCCCGGCGCGATCCTCGCCCTCGTCGCGGCACTGCTGTTGGCGTGGCTCTTGCCCAGCGTGAATTGGGGCAAGGACAAGACCCGCGACCCCAACGCCCTCGTCGTTAAGGAAACCGCCCTCGAAGAAAAGAAAAACGTCGAGGAAGCCCTGCTCCGCCAGCGCAACCGCATCCGCGAACTCAGCGAGAAAAACCCCGAACTCAAAGACCTCAAGCTCGCCCTCGAACCAATCGAGTTGCCCGATTCCCCCGACCTCAAGCCCGAAGACGTTCGCAAGGAAGCCGTCAAGCAGCTCAACAGCGCCACCACCGAACTCGAAAAGCGCCGCGATCAGGAGACCAAGGACACGCTCGAAACCATGAAGCGCATGCTCGGGCAAATGGAATCGACCAAGGGCCAGGACCCCGCCTCGCAACTCGCCGACGCGCTCAAGCAAGGCGACTTCAAACGCGCCGGCGAAGAGCTCAAGAAGATGCAGGAGCAATCCCAGCAGGCCGCCTCTCAGCCCGCCGCCAGCCCCGAGATGCAGAAGCAGCAGCAGGAGATGCAAAAGCGCCTCGAACAGCTCACCCAGCAGATGGCCCAGCTCAACAACGACACGCAAATGCAAAAGGAGCTCGAAAACAAGGCCGGCATGAGCGAGCAACAGGCCAAAGACCTGATGCAGCAACTGTCCAAGATGGACCCCAAAGAGGCCGCCAAGCAGTTGCAGGAACAGCTCACCAAGCAGGGCATGAACCAGCAGCAGGCCCAGGAAATGGCCCAGAAGATGCAGCAAAACCAGCAGGCCCAGCAGCAGCTTCAGCAGATGGCCCAGCAACTGGCCCAGGCCGCTCAGCAATTGTCGCAGGCCCAGCAGCAGCAACAGAACGGCCAGAGCCAGCAGGGCGCACAATCCGCCGCCGCTCAGGCCCTCGCCAACGCCGCCGATCAGCTCTCGCAGATGGAGCTGAGCGAACAAATGATGAACGATCTGGAGTCGCAGCTCGCCGAGCTCAACGACCTCAAAGACAGCGTGCTCAAAGGCCAGTGTCAGGGCAATGGCCAGGGCGACAAGCCCGGCGACCGCAAGGGCGGCATGGGCAACCAGGGCCCGCAAGCCGGCATCGGCTACGGCTCACGCGTCGGCAAGGAAACCGTCGCCTTTGACATGAAAGCCCAAAAAGCAAAGACCCGCGTGCAGGGCGGCGAAATCATCGCCCAGATTCTGGTCGACGGCCCGCAATCCAAAGGCGAAGCCACCGCCGAAGTCAAAGACGCCGTCGCCGCCGCCGTCCGCGACGCCGAAGACGCCGTCGAACGCGGCGCCATCCCGCGCCAATATCACGGCGTCGCCAAAAAATACTTCGAAGCCCTCGCCGGCCTCAACGGCCAACCCGCCCCCGCGCCGCCCTCGCCCGGCCCCGCTCCCTCAAACGGCGCAGCACCGCCAAAGCCGTAGTCCCCGCCGCCTCTCGTAGCGGCCTGCGGCTCGCAGGCCGACAAACGAACCGCCGCTAACGATGGGCGGCTTCAGCCGACCAGTCTTTGCCCCAGCTTGAGCTGGTGGTGAGAGCGTTGTCTATCCCCCGACCTGCGCGGCGGTCCCCTGACAAAGCGAGAGATTGATGAAAGTGATTGCCGGACAGATGTTTGTTCTCGTAGCGATGGCGTGTGCGTGTGCTAAGCCAGACATGCCGGTGATGACGCCGATCGCGGCACCAATGAGCGGTGAGAATGCCGACGCGACAAGGGTCGCTCAATCAGAGGCGTCCGATGTTGCCGTTGTGTTCTCAATGCCGGAGTCGTCACTTACAGCCACCATTGAGTGGACTGGGTCCGAAGGATTGGCGCGTAGTGCTCGCTTGCGTACCTCGGATGGGCTCGTATCGCGTGAGGTCGAAGTGCCGGTCGTCGAATTGAGTAATATTCAGAGAGATTGGATGAACGTAGTCGCGGCCATTGGTAACGGCATTCCGCCGTGGCAACCGGAGCCGGACGAATTTGTTCAATGCATCGAGATTCGATGGAAAAATGGCCTTCTTTCGAGATCAGCGCAGGCTTGCGGATTAATTGCTACAGTTGAGTCCGCGCTGAAGGACTCTTCGCTGGCACGGAAACACTTCGAGCTCGTCGTACGACCGGGCGTGCTGCCGAGAAAGTATCTATTTCAGCACATACTAGGACCGCGCGATTCAGATCATGGTTGGTACCGTAAATAACGCGGCGTGAAGACGTTCACTCGACCCACGCGACCAAAACCTGTCTACACCGCGTCGAAACTGCAAACCCCAAACCAAATGCCCAACCGCGACCCCCTCACAACCTCCGTCATCGCCTGCCACTGGCGACGAACCGCCGACGGCTGGCGCCTCTGGGTCAAAGGCCGCGAAGATCTCTGCGGCCAGGCCCCGACCTACGAAGCAGCCCACGACGCGTTGACCGCCGCCATCATGGCCGCCGCCCGCGATCTCGACGCCGTTCTGCCGGTCTATCCCGAGTTCGACCCGCCGCTCCCCGCCCCGCCCTTTGCCGAGCAATATCTTTCCCCCGAACTCTACCTGCTCTCCCCCGGCGACGAGTTCTTCGAGCTAAATCGCCCCAGCCACGCCACGGCGGAATCGGCCGACAGCCGCGCCGCCTATCTCCCCACGATCTTCAGCGACGGCGTCTGCAAAGCCTGCAATCGCGCCCGCGGCGACCGCACCGAGGTGACGCTGCGAGTGGACAACGCCCCGCATCGCGTGGACGTCGGCCACCTCCGCGCGCCCTTCGACAACCCCATCCGCCTCTTCTCCGATCGCTTCCTCGACCTCCTGACGCCGCGCGAACGCGAGTACTTTCGCCCCATCCAAATGCCGCCTCGATCGCGCCGCCGGTTCCACGAACTCCGCGGCCGGCCAAGTGTGCCGTTCGTCGGCGCACGCGGGCTGGAATCCGACGGCACCGAATGCACCGCCTGCGGCCGCCGCTCGGTCTACGTCAACCATCCGTGGCTGATGGAGGGCGGCCTGTGCATCACGCGATTCGTATGTGCCAATGACCTGCCCGCCTCGCTCGACGCCTGTTTCACGGTGGGGGAGGGCAACGACGTCCACCTCTGCGTCACGCGGGAGCGTTGGGACGCGCTCCGCGGCCGCACGGGAGTGCGCGGGATCACGACCCAACGCTTGGGCGTCGTGGCCGCCGCAGACTGCGACCGGCACCCGCGCATCCGAAACTCGCTGCTCCCGTGCGAACTCTGCGACGAATGGCCCGCGCCGCGCGCCGTCAGCAACGAAAAGCAAGCGGTCTTCGATCTCCCGGCCCACGACTGCAGCAGCCGAAACTTCGCGTGGTTCGCCGACGCCCAGCGCTGGGGCTACATCCAGTTTTCCCAGTCCACCATGCAACCCATGGAGCTGCTCGCGCTGGCGAAACGCACAAAACGCCCGCCGCGCACCGAGTATGCCTCGTTTCGATGCCTGAAATGTTGGAGGCTCGGCTACATCGTCCTATCAGCGGGCGAGTCGGCGCTCGTGCTGCACTGGTAGTGGTAGGGGCCGGCACTGTCGAGGGTGTGCCACTGCGCTCGAGCAGTGCTCTTCGACCGCCGCCGCGGGGTTCGAAAAGCCGGCCCGCGCGATAACGCTTGCCGCCGCCGGACTCAAACCACGCTCTCCAGCCGCGGCAACCTGCAATATCGCCGCTCCCCGCCGCCCCGCTCCCCCCGCGCTATCCTCTCCCTCATGAACCACCAAAATTTCTCCCCCGACGAAATCGCCCTCGCCCGCCGCCTGCGCGACGCCGGCCTGCCGTGGACGCCCGCGGTCGGCCACTACGTCTACGACGAAAGCGGCATCATCGAAGCCCCCAGCCCCTTTCAGGACCGCGTCTACTTCATCCTCGATCTCAAGCACTTCCTCCGCCGCAGCGAAACCATCGACGGCCTCATCCGCGCCGTGTTCTGGCTGCCCGATTGGCGTCAGACCCGCGCGCTGCTGCGCGCCCGCGGCGTGTCCGATGAGACCGTGATCGCCCACCTATCCCGCGAGCACGCGATGGAGCAGGGCGCCGAGCTGATCGCCTTGTACCGCCTGCTGCTCGCAAAGCTCGAAGAGTGACGACCGCGCCGCGCGCCGCGCCGCCCCCTCAATCGTCTCCCGCTTGCCCGCCTTCTTTCCGCGTGATCTCCGCCCCCAGCGCGCGGAGCTTATCTTCCATGCGTTCGTACCCGCGCAGCAGGTGGTAAATCCGGTTCACCTTGGTCACGCCGCGAGCGCTCAGCCCCGCCAAGACAAGCGCCGCGCTCGCCCGCAGGTCGCTCGCCATCACCGGCGCGCCCACCAGCTTCTTCACACCCTGCACCACCACCGTCGCTCCCTCCCGCCGCAACCGCGCGCCCATGCGGTTCAGCTCCGGCATATGCATGAAGCGATCGGGGAAAATCTTCTCAGTCACGATCGAGTTCCCGTCAGCCAGGCACAGCAGCGACATCAGCTGCGCCTGCAAATCCGTCGGAAATCCCGGGAACGGCTGCGTCGTCACCTCGATCGGCTCCAGCCGCCGCGCCGAGCTGACGATGCACCCGAAATCCGTCTTCTCCACGCTCACGCCCACCGCCGCCAACCGATCGACAAACGCCATCAGGTGATCGAGCCGGCAATTCTCAATCTTGATTTCGCCATTGGTGATCGCCGCCGCCACCATGAACGTGCCCGCCTCGATGCGGTCGGGAATGATGCGATACTCGCAGCCTTTGAGCTGCTTCACGCCCTCGACCGTAATCCGCGGCGTGCCCTGCCCCGTGATCTTCGCGCCGCACTTGTTGAGGAAATTCGCGAGGTCCACCACCTCCGGCTCGCACGCCGCCATCTCGATCACGGTCACGCCTTCGGCCAGCGTCGCCGCCATCATCGCGTTGCCCGTGCCCAATACGGTGCTGCCAAACGGGCCGCCCAAAAACATCTCGCACCCCTTGAGCTTCTTGGCCTTGGCGACAATATCGCCGCTGACCAATTCGACTTCGGCCCCGAGCTTTTCCATCGCCCGCAGATGCAGATCGACCGGCCGATCGCCGATCGCGCAGCCGCCGGGCATCGACACCTGCACCTTGCGGCGTTTGCCGAGCAGGGGCCCCAACACGCAGATGCTGGCCCGCATCTTGCGGACGATGTCATACTCCGCGCGACAGTTCATCTCGTCGCGCACAATCAGCCGCAGCGCCCCATCCTCGCGCCGATCCGCGTCGACGCCCAGCTTCCGCAGCAGCTCGCAGAGCGAGTTCACATCGGCCACGTTGGGCACGTCGTGCAGAATGATTTCGCCGTCGCAAAGAATGCTGGCGGCCATGATCGGAAGAGCGGCGTTCTTGGCGCCGCCGATGCGCACATTGCCGCGCAGACGATTGCCGCCGACGATTTCAAAGTAGGACAGGCTCACGCATTTTCCTCAGACGATGATGCATCGAAACGATGTCGCGCCGGCGCGTCCGTGCGCCGGATTTTCCGAAGTGTAGCGGTGCGTTGCGGCGGCGCGGCAGCCGCCCGGTAGAAGCGCCAACGGCACCTGTGAAACCGGCGGCGAGTCGTCCCCCGCCTCGCCGCCGCACCGGCCTGTCCGGCGGCGATCGCGAACCGTAGGGGCCGTCTTCGGTCAGCTTTCGTGGAGCGAAAAGGGATACGGCCGCCGCCCGTGCCCCGATCGAGCAAGCGGGCTTCGAACTCGCGGGGCCAGCCGGGCTGGCGCTCGACCATCCCGGGAGGTCCGGCTTCAAATGGGCGCGAACGCAACGGACCGAGTTTGGCCGATCAACGGAGCTTGTGGCAGCACGGAGGCTGCGTCACCAGTCGATCTGGTCTGGATCTACTTTCGGCGCTGCTTGCCAGGCGGCGAACACATGGTCGCACCACTCGCCGAGAAGTCTGTAGAAAGTTTCGGCCGGCAGCCACGCCTCGCGGACGGAATCGCGGTCGAAGTTCTGCGGCTCCGGCAGCGAGCGAAACGCGACGATCCGCACACGGTCCGAAACGTCGAAATGCAGAATTTGGCTTCCGTCGTCGAAGGACTCGTCGCAATAAACAGACCAGTGCAGTCGGTTTGTTGCAAACAACGAATAGAGCTCGTCGAGTTCAATTCCGAAATACTCGCTGCGAGTCGGAAACATGCAGTAGCCCGAGACGCGCAGCGCCTCGGCAATCATCTCCGCACTGGCGTCGCACGCAAACGGCGCACAATGTGTGCCGCGACACTCAATGCGGAAGCGGAGCTGGTTGTAAACCGTGTGCAGCCAGGTCGCCGTGTGATTGCGAATTCCGAACAGCGTTCCGCCGACCCGAAGCTGGAAAAACCCAAGCGCGTTCACTTCGGGCGGTGCCGAAAGCGCGTGCGGCACCGCCGACTCAATTGCAAACACGGCCGGATCGCCGATGCGGAGAATTCGCCCGTTCGCTGACACAGAAAGATTCTAAACGACATACCCACCCAGAACCCCCATGTACGGCGAGCCTGCGAGAAACACAGCGCGTCAGTTCCGTAGCACTCACCGTGTTGGAGATTGACCGTACTACCGTGCGAGCGGTTTGCATAGCCGCTCAATCGCCAGGCTCATCGCCTGCGTCCCGAGCTCACTGCCGCCCGGCTGCGCCTCGATCGCGCGAAAGAGCTGTTGGGCAAGCGCCGTGCCCGGCAGCGCAACGCCCAGCGCCTGGGCCGCGTCCTGCACAATCCGCAGATCCTTCTGCATCAGCTTGATCATGAACGCCGGCTTCAGATCATCGGCGGCGATCTTGGCCCCCAGGTTGCTCCACGCCCACGAGCCGCCCGCCCCGCCGCCCAGCGTCTCCAGCGCCAGCGGCAGCTCGACGCCCCCGCGACGGGCGAAGGCGATCGCCTCGCTCACGCCGATCATGTTCACAGCGACGAGAATCTGATTGACCGCCTTCAGCGTCTGCCCCGCGCCCGACGGGCCGACGTGAACCACGGTCTTTCCCAGCGTCCCCAGCACCGGGCGCACCCGTTCGAAGGCCGCCTTTTCGCCGCCGACCATGATCGTAAGCGTCGCGGCGATCGCGCCGCGCTCGCCGCCCGTCACCGGCGCGTCGAGCAGCGTCACCTGCTGCCGCGCAAGCCGAGCCGCAAAGTCGCGCGCCGCGCTCGGGCTGATCGTCGAAAAATCGATCACGATCGATCCCGGGCGCAGACCGTTCACCGCCGCCGACGCGGCGTCCGCGCCGTCAAAAAGCACCCGCTCCACATCCGGCGTGTCCGGCACATTCAGGCACAGCACTTCGCACTCCGCCGCAACCGCCGCGGGCGAATCACGCCAAACCGCGCCGCGGGCCAGCAGGGCGTCCGCCTTGCCGCGCGTGCGCGTGTGAACAAACAGCTTGTGCCCCGCGGAGACAAGGTGTCCCGCCATCGGCGCACCCATGATGCCCAGACCAATAAACCCGATATTCATGTGGCGCTTATTGTAAAGGCTCATCCTGGGGCGGGTTTCGTTCGACACGTCGCCGGCCGTCGCGCGAAATGCTCGCACGCTTGCCGCGCCGGCATGATTCGCAGTTTTCCCATTACGCCGCGCTATGATCCAATCGGATCGAACGCCGTGCCCTGCCAGGGTCGCGCGTCGCGAAGACCACGCCGGGGCAGAGCCGAGGGCGCTGCCATGTCAACGGCCAACACACTCGTCGCATCCCGCCTGGCGCAAGCCGGCATCCAGCTCAACGGCAAAAATCCCTGGGACGTTCGCGTCTCCAACGACGCCTTCTACGCCGACCTCGCCCGCCGCGGATCGCTCGCCGCCGGCGAAGACTATGTCCGCGGCTGGTGGGACTCCACCAATCTCGAAGAAACGCTCTACCGCGTCCTCCGCAGCCAGCCGCCCCGACAATCGACCTGGAATCTCCGCGCCGCGTGGAACCGGCTGAACAACACACTCTGGAACCGCCAGCAGGGCGTCGGCGCCTCCGCAGTCGCCCGCGAACATTACGACCAGCACCCCGAGCTATTCGCCCAGATACTCGGCCGCCGCCGCATTTATTCGTGCGCCTATTGGCGCGACGGCGACACACTCGACGCCGCGCAGGAGCGCAAGCTCCAGCTAATCTCCTCCAAGCTCGCCCTGCAACCCGGCGACCGCGTACTCGACATCGGCTGCGGCTGGGGCGGCGTCGCCGAGTACATCCACGAAAAGCATGGCTGCCCCGTGTTGGGCGTGACAAACTCAATCGCCCAGGCCGAATACGCCCGCGCCCGCCGCCGCTCCGCCGACGTCCACTTCGAGTGCATCGACTATCGCGAATTGCAACCGCCCCGTTTCGGCCCCTTCGACAAGATCGTCTCCATCGGCATGTTCGAGCATGTCGGCCCCCGCAACTACCGCGAGTACTTCCGCCTCGCCCGCCGCCTGCTCCACGACGACGGCCTCTTCCTTCTGCAGACCATCGGCCGCGGCGTACACGACAGCACAACCGAGGAATGGACCTCCAAGTACATCTTCCGCAATTCGTTCCTGCCCAGCGTGCGCCACATTGCGGATGCGTGCGACGGTCAGTTCATCGTCGAGGATTGGCACAACCTGCGGGATCACTATGTGCTGACTTTGCGGGCATGGCGCGACAATTTGTCGCGCTTCGCCGAGTCAACGGCCGCCCGCGACCTTTCCCCCGCCGCCATCCGCATGTGGCACTACTACCTCAGCTCCTTCATCGCCGCGTTCCGCTGCGGCGACATCAACCAGTGCTGGCAGATCGTCCTGTCCCCGCGAGGCCGAAGCCGCCTCGGACCGCGCGATGTGCCCTGAGAGCCGCGCTCTCGAAAGGCCCGCCATGATCGATCTCAACGCCCGCTTCGCCGATCGCACCGACGCCGGCCGACGCCTCGCCACGCGGCTCACCCACCTCCGCGACGAAGCGCCGATCGTCCTCGCTCTTCCCCGCGGCGGCGTCGTCGTCGGTCATGAGATCGCCCGAGCGCTCCACGCCCCGCTCGACATCATCGCCGTCCGAAAAATCGGCGCTCCGCAACACCCCGAATTCGCGATCGGCGCGCTCGCCGACGGACGTCATCCGCAGCTCTTGCTCGACGAAGCAGCCGTCCGCGAAGTCGGCGTCTCCCGCAGCGCGCTGCGCCGCGCCATCCGCACAGAGTGGCACGAACTCCGCCGCCGCGAACGCCTCTATCGCGGCGCCGAGCCACGCGTCGATGTAAACAACCGCACCGTGATCGTTGTCGACGACGGAATCGCCACCGGCTGCACCGTGCGCGCCGCCCTCCGCTCCCTTCGCCGCTCCGATCCGCACCATCTGATCCTGGCCACGCCCGTCGCCCCGCCCGAAACGCTCGCCATGCTCCGCCACGAGTGCGATGAAATCGTCTGCCTGCTCCAGCCCGCTTCCTTCCACGCCGTCGCGCTCTATTACGACGACTTCGAGCAGACCATCGACCAGGAAGTCGTCCGCCTGCTCGACGCCGCGAACGCCGCCCCCACCTAGCGCGCCCCTCGCCCGCCTCTTGCTCCCGTCCCCCGCGCCGCATCAATCCCCCGCGCCGCGCGATCCCGCCGCCCTCTCTCGCATATCATCGATCTCGTGATTAACTTCGATCTGCAAATCCGCACCGGCGGCCTCGCCGCCATCCGCGAAGCATCGAGGTTTCTGATGCGCGACGACCCCGTTCATCGCACTTTGGCCGCCATCGCGAAGCGGTTCGACGAGCTCAACATCGAATATGCCGTCGTCGGCGGAATGGCGCTCGTGGCCCACGGCTATCTGCGCACGACGGCTGATGTGGACCTGCTCGTACGTCCCGATGGCCTCGAGGCTCTCCACCGCGCTCTCGACGGCCGCGGCTATCTCCCACCCTTCGAGGGCAGCCGCAACCTGCGCGACACTTCCACCGGCGTCCGCATCGAATTCGTGGTCACCGGACAATACCCCGGCGACGGCAAGCCAAAGCCGGTCGCCTTTCCTGAACCGAGCGCAGCGTTCATCGAGCGCGACGGCATTCGGTTCATTACTCTCGAAAAGCTGATCGAGCTTAAGCTCGCTTCCGGCATCTCCAATCCAGGCCGGCTGCGCGATCTCGCCGACGTGCAGGAACTCATTCGCGAGCTGCAATTACCCGCCGACTTCGCCGATCGGCTCGACCCCTTCGTGCGGGCGGAGTTCGCGCGCTTGCGCTCCGGCCTGGCCTAGGGCGAGTTTCACCCGCCTCTTGCTCCCGTCCCCCGCGCCGCATCAATCCCCCGCGCGACGCAAATCGCAACGCCCCATCAACCCGTCCGCGGCGGATAATTGCTCGGCACCCGCGTCCGCTGCGCCGTGAAATGCGTCACCGGATCCGGCAGCGGCATCGGGTGCGGCACGGCGAACAGTTCGCCATACTCAAACCCGCACCGCCCGCCCTCCGTCGCGTCCAGCGCCCGAATGCGATGCAGCAGCCGCGCCAGCCGCTCGCCGTCGAATTGCGACTTATAAACCGAGATCGCCGCAATCTTCTGCTCAATCACATCGCTCGTATCAATCACAAACGTCGCCGGAAAGTGGCTCGCCTCCGCCGCAATCACGCTCGGCCGATACCAAAGCCAATCCACCCGATGCGGCTCCGTGCCCGCAAACCGATCGTCCCACTTCGTCAATTGCGAATAAAACCGCGCCGCCTCCAGAATCAGTTGCCCCTGATAATGGTCCGGCGACGCATCCGGCGTCCGCCCCCACATCCCCACCACAATCCGCGGCTTAAACCGGCGAATCACCGTCGCCACCGCATAACGCGCCGGCGGCCCGTCCATCAGCTCGCGATTCGTAAGATTCAAAACCTCAAAATGCGCCACCCCCAAAATGTCCGCCGCCGCACGCATCTCCACCATCCGCGTCTCGATCGAGCCCCGCGGCGTCGGCTCGCCATTGGTCATGTGCACGATGCCGACTTTGTGCCCCAGCTTCACCAGCTTGGCGATCGCTCCGCCGCAGGTGATTTCCAGATCGTCGGGATGGGGCATGCTGAAGATCACATCGAGTCGATCGGGCATCGTCGTCTGCTCTCCGGCGACTGGTTCTTGGGTCGCGGTCGCGCGCGTCCGCTGATCCGCTTGGATGCCGCAGATCGTAGCCGCGTTGCAGGTCGCCGGTGAACTGCCCGCCCTCCCTCAGCGTCTCTCCCGCATTTTGCTTTCTTCATTCTGCAATCGCCGCTTCTCCGATAGACTCCATCGCTGCGAATGGCGCCGCCGCGGCGCAAGCAAAGATCCCCGGACCTCCTAGATCGAAATTGGACCCATGGCCCAGCCCCAGACCGCCATCACCCCCACCCGCGTCGAAGACTATCCCGAGTGGTATCAGCAGGTCGTCCGCGCCGCGGATCTGGCCGAAACCTCGCCCGTCCGCGGCTGCATGGTCATCAAGCCGTGGGGCTACGCCCTCTGGGAAAACATCCAGCGCTCGCTCGACGCCATGTTCAAGGCCACCGGCCACAAGAACGCCTACTTCCCGCTCTTCATCCCGCTCAGCTTCCTCGAGGCCGAGGCCGCCCACGTCGAGGGCTTCGCCAAGGAATGCGCCGTCGTCACCCACCACCGCCTCGAAGCCGGCCCGGGCGGCAAGCTCGTCCCCACCGGCAAGCTCGAAGAGCCCCTCGTCGTCCGCCCGACGTCGGAGACCATCATCGGCGACTCATTCTCCAAGTGGGTCCAGAGCTATCGCGATCTGCCGCTGCTCATCAACCAGTGGGCCAACGTCGTCCGCTGGGAGCTCCGCACGCGCCTCTTCCTCCGCACCGCCGAGTTCCTCTGGCAAGAGGGCCACACCGCCCACGCCAGCGAGGCCGAGGCCCGCGAAGAAACCATGCGCATGCTCAGCGTCTACGCCGAGTTCGCCGAGAGCTACATGGCCATGCCCGTCATCCAGGGCGAAAAAACCGCCGGCGAACGCTTCCCCGGCGCCGTCGATACCTATTGCATCGAGGCCATGATGCAGGACCGCAAGGCCCTCCAAGCCGGCACCTCGCACTTCCTCGGCCAAAACTTCGCCAAAGCCAGCAACATCAAGTTCCAGAGCGAGCAGGGCCGCGAAGAGTTGGCCTGGACCACCTCTTGGGGCGTCAGCACCCGACTGATCGGCGCCTTGCTCATGACCCACGCCGACGACGACGGCCTCGTCCTGCCGCCCCGCCTCTCGCCCACCCAGATCGTCATCCTCCCCGTCCTCCACAAGGAAGAAACCAAGGCCCAGGTGCTGGAATATTGCCACAAGCTCGTCGCCGAGCTCCGCAATGTCCACTACCACGGCCGACCGCTCGAGGTCGAGCTCGACGCCCGCGAAGGCCGCGGCGGCGAACGCACCTGGGAATGGATCAAGCGCGGCGTGCCCGTGCGCGTCGAAATCGGCCCCCGCGACATCGCCAGCGACTCGGTCTTCCTCGCCCGCCGCGATCTCGGCGTCAAGGAAAAGTCCTCGATGCCGCGCCAGCAGTTCGTCTCCTACGCCGCCCGAATCCTCGAAGAAATTCAGACCAAGCTCTACGACCGCGCAAAGGCCTTCCGCATCGCCAATACGAAGAAGATCGACAAGAAGGACGACTTCTACGCCTTCTTCACTCCCAAAAACGCCGACAAGCCCGAAATCCACGGCGGCTTCGCCCTGGCCCACTGGAACGGCGACCCCGCGATCGAGGCCCAACTCAAGAACGACCTCAACGTCACCATTCGCTGCATCCCCCTCACCCCTGAAAAGGCCGGCGACTCCGGCCTCCACACCGGCGCCGCCCCACGCGGCCTCGACCCGCTCTTCGCCGAAGCCACCCCCGGCACCTGCCCCTTCAGCGGCAAGGCCAGCCCCCGCCGCGTAGTCTTCGCCAAGGCCTATTAACATGCGGCCCGCGCCTCGCACGCCGCCGCCTTCAGGTAGGGCGGGTTCCACCCGCCTCTTACTTCGTCGACTCCAGCGGCGTTTTGTATCGAGGCCTGCCCCGCCGCGCGGACTTGTCAACCGCAACACTGCCGAACATGCTAATCCTTAGCCCGGCTCGGAAATTAGTTTCAACACATTGTACGCGTCAGGTTCCATCACCATTTTCTTTCGATCCACTGCCAATCGAATGATTCTTCCCCAATATCGAAAGGCCTCCATTAAACCGCCGTGCAATTGTTCGAGCTGGCCAACGACCCAAGGGTCACCATGGGCCCACGCACTGTATAGTCCATAGATGGCGTCGTACTCCGCCGTGCGATTGACCGACTCCGCCAACTGCGAAATCTGCTGCGCGTGCCATTTCGGGCGAACTTTGTTCTTTGTGTTCAAATACTTGTGTTCGTGGAGATTGTACTTCGCCTCAAGGGCTGGATCGCCCACCGCACGCAACGGGCTGTTGCGAAGCGAATCTCCAATGGTTCCAGGGTAGTTCAGCCATGCTCGAGACAGACGCCACTTCGATATGTGTGCGTAATCTAGATACAACTGCGACCGCGCTTCTTCATCCTCCTTCAAGATGTACTCGAACTGAATCGCAAGCTCGAATAAGGACCGAAGTACGAGCGGCATGTCCGACGCGCGGTGGAGCTTCTCGAGCGCCTGGGCCGTCCCGATGAGCTGATCCGCGCGATTGATGATTCGGCGTGCCACGAGATCGACCGGGGCCGGAATTGAATACTTGTCCCAATGCTCCGCTACAAACGTGGAAGTTGCAGCAAGGTGGCCCCACATTCTCCTACCGACTTCGTCAAGCCATGGCACCGCGATCACGGTTTCCCGAAGCGACGGATCAAACAGCAACTGCAATCGATCCAGCACATCGAGGCGACCGAGCAAATTGGGCACGTCCTCCGTTCGTGAAATTGCTACCTGGGTGGGCAGAGGAAGTCCAACGCCGAAGCTAACCCAAAGGGTGTGGACGAAGACGCGATTCTCTGCACCGCCGACACTCGACAACGATAGTGGCTTCCCCGCTTCCACTTCGATTCCAAGCAACTTCGCTGCCGAAGCACGGAGCAGCGAGATGACGGCCCCAGTGTCAATCTGAAGCGAGAACCGCCGAGCGCGATTCGCATGATCAAGAACATGAACATCCGCGAACGCCACCCATTGCTCACCGAAGTGGCGCGTGAGCCGCTTCCGCCACGAGTAAGTCGGCATCAAACGCGATCCGTATCAGTTTCGACGGCTTCGAGGATGTAGTCGGCTCCGGGGGCTTTCGACTCCGCCTGCTCGGCTGCTTCGGTCGCAGTACTCCCCGCGCCAATCACTTCGCCGTTCAGAACAGCGATCCACTTCCCAGCGTACTTCCGCTGAATCTCAAGGCTGTTTTCGGTCAGCCACGCGAAGTCCGAAATTTTCATTGCTACACCTTAGACCGATTTTATCATGATCTATAAAACGGTGCCGACCAGATTCTCAGGTTGATCGTCACCCACCGTCACCCCACCGACTCCAAGGCCCCTCGCAGGTCACGCGCAGATCGAGTTCGTAGGTCGGGCCGTGCCCACCTTCTTCCGCGTGCGTCCGCGCACAGCGTTGCGCACATCGCAATCGCCGCCCGCGCATCCGCCGCCACTCATCGCCATTCTCCGCCAATCTTTGGCACCCAACCTTTGCCCGCCTCGACTTCTCCTGCAACGACGCAAACGAACTCATCAGGATCGATCCCGCGCCCGCAGTATACACGGGCGCACCTGTAAGGCGGATTTCACGCGGCTCGTCGCCGTGATTGCCGACCAACCTGCGATCGCTCGAAGCTTGTAGGATGGGCCGTGCCCACCTTCTTCCGCGTCCGGCCGAGCAGCGCGTTGCGCACACCGCATTCGCCGCCCGCACATCCGCCGCCACGCATCGCCCATCTCCACCAATCTAACGCACCCAACCCTCGCCCGCCTCGACTCCCGCGTCCACCCCGCAACGATTCCCACAGGATCCCCGCGCCCGCCGATATCACGGGCGCGGCTTGCAATCGGTAGGGCAGGCCGCGGTACGCCGCGCCCTGCCTCTTGGCTGCACGAACCGAACCGACTCTCGAAATACGGAGGTGTCCGGCAAAAAAAAGCTCTGTGCGTCCCGCGCACGCGACGCAAAAAGCTCCAAATCCAACGGCAACATCGGCGACCCGCCGGCGTAATGCCCAAGGACAAACAGCCCACCGCGCCGCGTGCAGAGCGACGAGCCGCACCGCGCAACCCAACCGATCCCCCGCGTAGCCGCGCAGGGAGTCGCACGGGAAGCGCGGCAGGCCGCAACGATCAATCAACACCGCGACCGCAAGGAAGCGGCGTTGAGAGCCGCCGCAAGGCGACTCCGCTCGTCGCGACCGCGCAGCTCGCCCTCAGCGGACCCAGGCCATTGCATTCGCCCGAATGCAGCGACCTGCATTTTCTTT
>JANRJD010000050.1:0-164234 GCA_033764195.1 Phycisphaerae bacterium
CGCGCAACGCCAAAGCGCCGACCGGATCGACGCAACCTTCGTCCGTAACGACGAAGCAAGCGGCGGGTTCAACTCCCGCCACCTCCATTCCGACTCTTCGCCCAACGACGCGCACCCCGCGCGCCGCCCGCCCCCGCGCGCCCCCTCCACCCCTCCACCCCTCTTCAATTCGCTATTCGCTATTCGCTATTCGCCATTCGGAATTCCCGCGCGCTTCCCTCCGGGCGGCGGCGCGGCCGCGACCTATACTCGTCTCCCTATGCCCGAGCTCGATCGCCGCATCGCCGCGCTGCGCGAAAAAATCATGCAGTTTCCCAAGCAGCCCGGCGTCTATCTGATGAAGGACGCCGAGGGGCGCGTCTTGTATGTCGGCAAGGCCCGCGATCTGCGCAGCCGCGTTTCGAGCTATTTTCAGGATTCGGCCGATCTGTTTTCCAGCCGCGGACCCGAGATTGCGCACATGGCGACGCTCGTGACCGACATCGACTTTCTCGATTGCGAGACCGAGGTCGATGCGCTGCTCACCGAAAACCGGCTGATCAAGGACATTCAGCCGGCCTACAACGACCGGCTGCGCGACGACAAGAGTTTTCCGTATCTTGAGATCACAACGCGCGACGACTTTCCGGGCGTCTATGTCACGCGCCAGCCGAAGACGAAGGGCACCAAGCTCTTCGGCCCCTTCACCAACGCCGGCTCGCTGCGCGACGCGGTCAACGCGCTGCAAAAGGTCTTCAAGTTTCGCACTTGCGAGCTGCCGATCCTCGAAAGCGACGAGAAGCGGCGATTCTTCCGCCCGTGCCTGCTCCACGCGATCAACCAATGCACCGCACCGTGCGCCGATCTGATCTCGAAAGAGGCCTACGCGGAGGACATTCGCCGTTTGCAGAATCTGCTCAAGAGCAAGCGCAGCGTCGTGATTCGCGAGATGCGGGCGGAGATGGAGCAGGCCGCGATCGGGCAGCAGTATGAAAAGGCGGCGATGCTGCGCGACCGCATCAAGGCGATCGAGTCGCTGAGCCTCAGCGGCGACGTCGATGAGGATGTGCAGCCGGAGGTGTTTTACATCGACCCGGCGGTCGGGCTGGAGCGCTTGCAGACGCTGCTGGCGTTGCCCGATCGGCCGCGCGTGATCGAGGGCATCGACATCGCCACGCTGCAAGGCGAAGACTCGGTCGGCTCGCTGGTGTCGTTTGTCGACGGGCGGCCGTTTAAGAGCGCCTACAAGCGCTTCAAGATTCGCACCGTCGAGGGCATCGACGATTACGCCATGGTGCGCGAAGTGGTCGCGCGGCGGTATCGCTACGCCGCCAGTGAGAGCGAGCTGTTTCCTGATGTGATTCTGATCGACGGCGGATTGGGGCAACTGCACGCGGCGCTCGAAGCATTTGACCGGCTGCATCACGCGATCGAGCTGGAGCGCGGCCACGCGCTGAAGCCGCCGATGGTGATCTCGCTCGCGAAGCGCGAAGAGCTGATTTATGTGCAGGCGCGGAGCGAGCCGATCAAGCTGGCGCGCAACAACGAAGCGCTGCGGCTGTTGCAGCAGGTGCGCGACGAGGCCCACCGCTTCGGCCAGCACTATCACCACATTTTGCGGCGCAAGCGGACCTTTGAGGAAGAAATTCGCACGGGGCGGCGGCCGCCGCGGAAAAAGAAGGGCGGCGGCGGGTCGGGCACGGGCGAGTCGGTCGGCGGCGCCTGATGCGGCCTGCGATCGCGCCTCAAGTCAATCGGCAAATCTGCCCGACGGCGTCGATCATGGCATCGACTTCGTCCGCGGTGTTGTAGGCATGCAGCGAGGCTCGCACCGTCTCGGGCCAGCCGCAAGCTTCGTGCAGGGGTTGGGCGCAGTGATATCCGGATCGAACGCAGATCTGAAACCGGCTGCTGAGAACCCGCGCGATAGTGTGGGCGTCGAGGTCGCGATGGTGGAAGCTGACGATTGAGCCGAAATTGGCGGACGGGTTGCGTGGCGCACCGCGGGTGAGGGCGATGCCGTCGATCGCGGCGAGGCCCTGCGCGAGCCGCGCCGCGAGCGTGGCGGTGTGTGCTCGGATGCGATCGACGCCGATGGAGTCGAGATAGTCGCATGCCGCGGCGAGTCCCACCGCGCCGGCGACGTTGGGCGAGCCGGCTTCGAGATTGTGGGGAAAGGGGAGTGCTTCGAAGCCGTCGATGCGCACCGAGCGGACCATCGATCCGCCCAGCAGCAGCGGGGCCAACTCGCGGGTCAGCTGCGCGCGGGCGAAGAGTACGCCGACGCCCTCGGGGCCGAACATCTTGTGCGCGCTGAACGCGGCGGCGTCGCACGCGAGTGCGCCGACGTCGATCGGCTCGTGGCCGACGGCCTGGGAGAGATCGACGATTAGCCATGCGCCGACTTCGCGCGCCAGCGCTCGCAGCTCATCGAGCGGGGCGTGAAGACCGGTGACGTTGTTAACCGCGCTGACGGTGATGGCGATCGGCCGCGTTGAGCGGATTGCGGCGCCCGCGGCCGGCAGGTCGAGATTGCCGTCCGCCGTCAGGCGCAGCGCGAGGCTGGCGCCTTGGACGACGTTCCAGGGAAGCCAATTCGCGTGATGCTCGGAGACGGGGACCGCGACGACGCCGCGCGGCGTGAGGCTTCGCGCGAGGAGGTTGAGCGACTCGGTGGCGGAGCGGGTGAACGCGATTTCGTTTTCGGCTGCGCCGATGAACCGCGCGACTCGCGCCCGGGCTGCTTCGAAGGCTTGGGTGGCGCGTTCGCCGGGCTCGTGAACGGCGCGATGGACGCCCGCGACGTTTCGCTGGTAGTGATTGCTGAGGGCGTCGATAACGACCTGCGGCTTCAGGGAGGTCGCCGCCGAGTCGAGGTAGATCGGCGCGCGGGGGAGCGTCGGGTCGGGGGTGGTGAGCTGTGGAAAATCGCCGCGACACGCCGGGACAGGGCGATCGGATCTGCTGCCGGTTGGCGGGTCTTGGCGGCGCGGGGACATCAACCGATTGATAGCTGGCGTGGGCGGCAATTGCGAATGGCGTTTCGGGCGGCGATGGGCGGGATGCCCGGCGGAGGTGGCGCGCGGAAAGGGTGGGGAGTGGGGTGGGGAAAGGTGGTGCGGGTGGGTAAGGCGGGGTGGGTAAAATTGCCCATATTTCACGATGTAGCGACTCCACAGGGGCTGGCCGTTTGGAATCGATGATTCGTAAAGGGCTTAAAATTAAGCACTTAGATTGAATTCTCCGGCGAGGTGGCGGCGCAAAATCTGCCTTGGCACGGCGAATGCCAAGAACACCCCCGGCAACGTGATTCGCGATGTGGGAGCCCCGCGAGTTACGGCAACGTGCCACGCCCGTCTTGTTGATGGGCACAAAATCAGGCCCGAGCGACCAACCTCGAGCGGGTCTGACCTAAAAGGCTGTGGATCACCCCGCGTCGGTCGAACGTAAGTTCGGAGCCCGGCAGCACTCCGACGCGGGGCCCCCAGCCCTTTTTTATTTGCCCATTTCCAAACGGTTGTTTCCGGCGTCGATCGCACGGCTGATTGACCCCCGCCAAGCGAGCGGCTACGACTTCGTTTCCAGCGCGTCGATGCCCACTGGGCGTTACCGGACGCGGCTGTAACCCGGAGACTTGCCGCACGATGCCTTACCTGCTCCTGCTCCGACCGCACCAGTGGAGCAAAAACGTCTTTCTGTTTGCGGCGATCGTGTTTGCCCGGAAGCTGGGCGACTGGCCCAGTGTTGTCGCCGCGCTGACCGGCTTCGCATGCTTTTGCCTGCTGTCGAGTTCGATTTACGTCATGAACGACCTTCATGACTACAAGGAAGACCGGCTTCACCCGAAGAAGAAATCTCGCCCGATTGCGAGTGGGGCGGTGACGCCGAGCTCGGCGGCGGTGATCTCGATCGCGCTGATGATCGCGGGCATGCTGGGCAGCTATCTGTTTCTCAATCGCGCGTTCGTCGCCGCGGCGGGCGCGTATCTGCTGCTGCAGTTTTTCTACACGTTTTTGCTGAAGCATCAGGTGCTGCTCGACGTGGTGCTGATTGGTTTGGGATTCGTCATTCGCGCCATCGCCGGGGCGTTTGCGGTGCAGGTGGAGATTTCGCCGTGGCTGATCATCTGCACGTTTACGCTGTGCCTGTTCATGGGCTTCAGCAAGCGGCGGTGCGAGTTGAGCGCGTTTGAGGGCAACGGGGAGGCCTCCGCCCATCAGCATCGCAAGACGCTGGCGTACTACACGAAAGATCACCTGAACCACATGACGACGCTTTCGGCGGGCATCGCGGTGGTGAGCTTCATGCTTTATGCCAGCGATGCGCGGACGGTCGGGCAGTTTGGGACGAACTATCTGATTTACACGCTGCCGCTGGTGGTTTACGCGATTTTCCGCTTTGCGTTTTTGGTTGAGCACGGGTTGGTGGATGGGCCGACGGATGTGCTGCTGCGCGATCCGCCGTTTCAGATTTCGCTGGTGCTCTGGGCGATTGCGGCGCTGACGATCATCAATCGGGGGCCGGCGATTCGGGATTGGTTTGCGGCGCATACGTAGGGCGGGGCGGGCGATCGGTGGGGTGGCGCGCGGCGGATGCGCACGATAGAGGCGTTAGCGCGAGCGTGGCCCCGGGGACGGGTTGGACGTCGGCTGGAAAACCCACACAGCGCGTCGCGAACCAGAGGCTGAAGCCTCTGGCTACGATCGTGCGCCCTGCGGGCGAGAACTCGACGGATTGAAAACCGGTCCCCCAATGTGATGAAGGGCCGGTTGAAGACCGGTCCCTCGGGACATTCGATTACAGGCCGGCGATTCCCAAGACCCATTCGAGAAGCAGCGCGGCGTCCTGCGTGCCGATGGGGAAGACGAAATCGTCGAGCTGCGAGTTGCCGAAGAATTGCTTGCTGAGAATGCGGTCGTTGCCGCAGGTGGCGTCCATCAATTCGGCGCAGTCTTCGGTGTGCACTAATCCGAGCAGATGGCCGATTTCGTGGGCGGCGGTGTTGCCGAGGGCGATGCCCATTTCCTGCGTACTGGGGATCACCGAGAAGGAATCGTTGAAGCTTTGCGTGAAGACGATGGCGTCGTCGCTCTCGTCCTGATTGAGGGTGTCGATCTGCTCGGCGATGGCGAAGGCGCGCTCGTTGATGGAGCCGAAGTAGACCGTGCTGTGGGGGCCGCTGGGCTTGGCGGCGGTGTCGGAGTTCAGCAGGGTGAGGTTGTAGCCTTGATAGCGTTCGCGGACCTCGGCCTCGATGATGGCCTTGATCGCTCCCGACTGACCGGTGAAGGGGGTGCCCAGATCGGCGGCGTTGAATGAGGGCAGGTTGAAGACGCCGACGTTGGGGATGTCGATGTTGCTGCCGCCGCGGAAGTCGAGATAGACGATTTGGCCATCGACGACGGGTTTGCCGACGTTGCGCTCGATGGTCAGATCGACGACGTAGTTGCCGGTGGAGCCGGAATCGGGGTAGGTGACGATGCCGAGGAACAGCTCGCGGGCGGCGTCGCCGGGGAGGATGAAATCGATGCGTGGGTTGCGGTTGGAGCCGTCGGGCGTGCGATCGTCGTTGTAGGCGATGAGTCGCTGGGTGGAATCGAAGACGGCGGCGACGGGGTCGAGGTTGCCGCTGGTTCGCTCGACGTCAACGATCAGGCGATCGCCGGGCTGAAGGGTGACGAGCTTGAAGACGTCGATGTCGTTGTCGCCGGAGATCGTGCCGCTGAAGGCGAAGGCGTCGTCGTCGATGGCGAGCGCGGTGGCGCGATCGAAGTCGAAGTTGCCGTCCTGATCGAGGAAGGGTGTCGCGGGGTCGTTGGCAGCGGGCTGCGGACAGCCGGCGATGCCGAGGAGGGAAAGGCCGAGGGCGGCCACCCACCCCCCGGAACGCGGAAGGCCGCGCGGCGTGGCGCGGCCGAATCGGGCTACTTCAGACAACAGTCTCCGCTTGGTTGATCCATCGTGGCGCAGGTTCCGCATAGTTGGCCCAGTCTCGGATGAAGCTCGTTTCGCAGCGCCGCGCGCCGCGCCCGCTTTTCGGGGTTCGGCAATTTTAGACTGGCGCGACCGGCGTCGGCGACTGCGATCGTGCCGACGCTTTGCGAAAGAATCGCGGGCGAATTTCCGAACCCGATCGGGAAGACGCTGGGTTCGAGCGCTGCGCGGACAAAATGCTGGTCGACTGCCAAATCGTAGACCGACCCCGTGGTGTCCATGACATCGGCGGGGTCCTTGGTATGGTAAAGCCCCAACAAGTGTCCGAGTTCGTGGCTGGCGACGTTGGCGACCATGAAGGCCATTTCGTCAAGCGAGAGGTCGAGATATTCGAAGGTGCCGAAGGCGCCGGCGTAGATCATCGCGGTTTGCTGGGAGAATTCGTTGTATTGATCGACGTTGTCGGCGAGGCCGAGCAGGCCGTCGTCGTCGAAGCCGAAGTGGATGGTGGCGTAGCTGCCGGCGGGCGGGGGGCCTTCGGTGGAGCTGTAGATCTCGACCGCGTAGCCGCGATAGTCGTCGCGGACGTGGCTGACGATCTGGCGGACGAGGGCTTCGGTCTGGTCGGTATATTGCGGGCCGAGCATTTCGGCGTCGAAGGGGGCGAAACTGATCGGATCGCGCAGATGGACGCGGATATTGGCGCCGCCGTTGAAATTGAGATAGACGCGTTGGGCGCGTGGGGCGGGCACATCTTGGCCGGGCAGAGCGCCGACGCTCAGGGCGAAGTTGCCGCCGGCGTCGCCGAAGGCCGGCGAGACGCCGACGAAGAGCGTGTCGGCGTCTTCGCGCAGGACGTGTCGCAGGGTGGAGCGATTGGAGACGGTTTCGCGGCGGAGGAGGTTCATGTCGGCGTCGAGCAGGACGACGAGGAAGCTGTCGCTGCTGTTGTCGTCGGTGATGACCCACTCTTCGCCGCGGCGACCGGGGCCGAGCTCGAAGAGTTCGTATCCGCCTTTGGCGACGGCGCCGCGGAGGTTGTTTCGTTTATCGGCCTGGGTGAGGTCGACGCTGGCCGCCGCGACGGCGGGGTCGAACAAGTCGGCCACCTCGGGGAAATACCAGCAGCCGGCCTGCGGCAAGATGAATATCGCCGCGAACATCGCCTTCGACAGCACGCGCATCGCTTCCGCCTCCTTCGCCGGTTCGGCGGCGCGATGAGGTCGATCGTCGAGGCCCGATGCGCGCGGATGAAAGCGACCGCTGACTACGCAGATGCGCGGGTCTCGGCGAATCGTCCGGGCGCTCGCAGAACTGTTGGGGGAGCTATCGATCGGTGTCGCGGGGGAGTTGATTGACGAGCGAAAATTGCGGGCGGATGGCGGAGAGGCCGGGAAAAAGCGGGGCTGTTTGGAGGGGTCGCGGGGGCGGCGTGGGGGTGGCGGTGAGGCGCGGCCGAGAACAGTGGCCCGCGCGGGGCGCGTGTGATGGTGGATGGGGAGGGTGGGGCGTCCGGGCGCGTTTTGGGGGGGTGCGTCGAGGGACGCACCCTACGGTTGGTGTGGGCGGGGCGGATTGACCGCGCAATACTCACGCGGTCTGAGGATTGCGCCGATGAAGTCGCCGGGCGCTGAGGACGGCCCGTGGGTTGATTGGGTTGTGCCCGGCTTCATTCAGCGGCGAGGTGTGTTTATGGACGCGGAGCAGATCGTCAAAATCACTCCTGAGAGCATTCGCGAGTTGTTGGACGCGCGGCATCCGCAGAGCAGCGAGAAGGAGGCCGCGAATCAGCGGCGCGAAGATCGCTGGCCTTTTGCGGGTACGGTTGAGGTGTGGCTGCCCGACACGTCGTATGGTGAGCGGCACATATTGGCGACGCTGCACAACCTGAGCCCGAGCGGTCTGGCGATGCGCAGCCGGCGGCCGATTCCGAGCGGCACGCGCGTGTCGGTCGCGCTGCACCAGCCCGAGATGAGCTGCTATGGACATGCTGTGGTGCGGCACTGCACGCGGGCGCAGGTGGGATACCTGGTCGGCGTGGAGTTTGAGTTTGGCGACACCGCGAGCGAATGAGCTTGAGGTGGGGCGGGGATTCGGGGGGTTTTGCGGTTTTTTCGACTAGGGCTGCGCGGGCTCTGCGGACTTGGTCATCGACTCGGGCAGGGCCTCGTAGGCCTTGAGCCTGGCCTCGCGCGCGGCGCGGAGGTCGGCGGCGGCGTCGGTGAGGCGGATCGCCATCTGCTGATAGCGGAGGGCGCGCTCGCGATTGCCGGTTGCGGCCCAGGCGCGGGCGAAGGCTTCGCAAGCTTCGGGGTTCGCGCCTTTGGTGGCTTTGACGGCGGCGCGGGCGAGGCGGACGGCGCATTCGTGGTCGATGGCGGCGGCGCCGGGGCGGTCGAGCACGCGATTGGCGAAGGTCGTCATCAGGGCGGCGTCGGATTCGCAGAGGTTGAGGAAGTCGGTGACGGCGGCGCGGGCGCCGTCGGCCTGGGCCGAGTCGGCGGCGCGCTCTTCGTAGGCGGTCATGAGCTCGGCGAGGCGGTCCTGCTTGGATTTTGAGTCGCTGCCAAGGGTTTTTTCGATTGCTGCTTCGAGGCCGTCCATGGGGTGTCCGTGCCAGGCGATTTTGCCGGCGCGGTCGACGATGAAGGCGTGGGGGATGCCGGGGATGCGGTACTTCTGCATGTAGCCTTGGGTGGTCTTGTTCTCTTTGTCGACGGCGACGCGGTAGGCCATTTTGTCGCCCTGCTTTTCGACGAAGGGGCCTGAGACGGAGGCGGGCTCATTCGTAACGCCGATGATGACCACGCCTTTGTCCTGGAACTTCTTTTGGACGTCGGTGAGGTGGGGAATGCTGGTGCGGCAGGGTGGGCACCAGGTGGCCCAGAATTCGACGACGAGGATGTTTTTGTTGCGGGCGGATTCGAGCGTGATGGCGTCGCCTTTCAGCCAGGCGTCGATTTCGAGCGGGGCGGCGGTTTCGCCGAGGTCTGCGGCGCCGGCGGCGAGGCAGAGGAGGGCGAGAGTGGTGATGCGGAGGGTGGTGTTGAGCATGGGAATATCTTAGCGAAGGGCGCGGCGGGGTTGATTGTCGGATGATGTTGGCGGGGAAAGGAACGGGCAGCGGCGGCGGCGAGGGCGCGGGATGGTTCGTCGGCCTGCGAGCCGCAGGCCGCTACGGCGCGGGATGGTTTGTCGGGCTGTGAGGCGCGGGCCGCTACTTGGGCTGACGGCGGCTACTTCTTTTTTGGGGGACGCGGCCAGAAGACGAGGTCTGTTTTTTTGTCGTCGTGCAATCCGCCGTTGTCGGTCTGGTCGGCGCCGGCGGAGTAGAGGCGGAAGCTGCCGTCGGCGGTGCGTTCGTAGCGGAAGGGGGCCTCGGTGAAGGGGTCGCGGGCGAAGGGGCGGTCGCCGAAGGCTTCGAGGGATTCGGGGAAGACGCCGTTGGCCTGTTTGAACGCCATGAGGTTGGTGACGAGCAGCGTGGCGCGGCGTCGTGATTCGCTGCTGGTGGTGACCTCTGCGACGCGGGTGAGGGCGGGGGCGAGCGCGCCGAGGAGCGGGTTGGCGCCGGCTCCGGCTTGAATTGAAGACTCGAGCGATTTCAGCTCGGTGACGGCGTTGGGGTAGGGGTTCTGAAAGGCTGCGCCGGCTGCGTCGTAGAAGCGGTTGATGCCACTGACGGTTTCGCCGTAGTCGGCGCCGGCGGCTTTTATCATGGTCATGACGTCGTTCGACTCGCCGCCGGTCATGGAGAGGATCATGTTGAGCTTGTCCCAGCGCGGCTTGGGCGGGGCGCCGTCGAGGCCGGGTTCGAAGGCGTGTTGCATGGTGTCGAGGGCCATGGCGCGTTCGAACTGAATGACCTGGCGCGCGGGGGGCGGCAATTCGTAGGAGTATTCGAGGCGGGCGGCGAGGTCGGCGTAGTCGATCTTTGCTTCGCTGGCCGGGTCGGCGACGATGTCGAGCAGCGTGTCGGACGAGTGCGACTGAATGGCGTGGCCGACGAGGTTTTCGATCAGCGTGACGCCTTGGCCGGCGTGCTTTCCGGCGCGGAGGTTGTCGAGCAGGGTGTCGACGGCGGCGTTGGGGTCGCCGGTGGCGGCGAGGCGACGGGCGTCGATGGCGCTGATGCGGGCGAGGTTTCGCAGCTTTCCGAGCGCGGGAAGCAGCACGCCGATCATCATGCCGTCGCTGCTTTGCATCTGGCGGCCGTGGTAGTCGTAGAGGGTCCAGTCGCGGAAGTTTTTAAGGGCGTCGCGATTGGAGTCGAGCCAGGCGACGATTTGCGGGTCGGTGACGGCGGCGGGGTCGCCGGCCTGAGCGCGTTCGTAGAGCGGGCCGTCGCCGGTGAATTCGATGATGCCGTCCATGGCGGCATCCATGATTGCGATGGCGTTTGGATCGGACTGGGTGAACTGATTGGCCCAGGCGATGTAGTCGACCGGATGGGCGGGGTCGGGCTGGGGAACGACGACTGCGCCGGCGTCGGTAGCCGTCGTGTCGGTCGTTTGGCTTTCGGCGGTGTTGGCTGACTCCGCAGTGGCATCGGCGGTCGGGTTGGTGTCGGTGGGATTATCGCCTTGGGCGATGTCGCTCAGGATGTCGACGAGACTGGGGACTTCTTCTTCGACCTCGGCCATGGCGAGTTCGTCGGTTTCGGCGGTTGATTCTTCGGCGGCGTCGTCGACGGCGGGGGATTTGTCATTGCCGGCGGCGCTGGCGGGCCAGAGCAGTGCGGCGATCTCGGGCGGCGGGCCGTTGCTCGCGGCTGCGGGCTGGTCGATCAGCGCGACGCGGGCGAGGTCGACGATGATCTTGCGGTTCCAACTGAGGGAAATTTCGAATCGGTCGGGCTGGACGAAGGCGAACTCGGCGTCTTCGAGCCAGACGAGCGACTTGCGCTCGACCTTGACGTGGGGCCAGTCGGCATCGACCAGCAGGTCGGACAAGGTCCAATGGCGCAGCAGTTCGCCGCGGGCGCCGTAGATGACGAGGGCGTTGCGTGCGCCGCCGCGGCGGTATTCGTCGAGGGTGATGACGAACTTGGCGTCGGCGCGGATGAAGGCCATGTCGGGGGCGACTTCGTTGACGAGCGATCGGCTCCAGAGTTTGGCGCGTTCGCCCTCGACGCGGGCGAGGTCGGCGCGGCACTCGGTGGCGGGCGGCTTGCCGCGATCGATTCGCAGGAGGAGATCGCCAGCGGCGGAGCGGAACTCGCGCGGCGGTCGGGCTGCGGAGGCGGGCGAGCCGAGGGCGGCGAACGCGCCGACGAGGAGGGCGAGGGTCGTGAGCGTTTGGCGGGAGGTGTTCACGATCGGTTGACCTCAATCGCAGGAAGCGCAGATTTCAGAACACGCGCGGCCGACGGGGGCGGCGCCGCCGCGGCCGGTGGTGGACACACTGTTGTTGCTCGATGAATCATACGTCGAATCGCGGAGCGGGCCGCAACGGGCCTTTGGCGGATGGCATCGGATATCGTGAGATGGTCCGTTCGGAGGCAGTTTCCCATGATTTTTGGAGAGCCGGATGAGTCAACGTTTTGGTCGGGGTTTCGTCGTCGCCTTGTTTTCGGTCGCGTGGCCTCTGGCGGCGGCGGCGGACGACTGGCCGACCTGGCGCGGGCCGACGGGTGACGGGGTTTGGCGCGAGGGCGGCGTGGTCGAGCGCTTTGCGAGCGAGAGGCTGGCGAGGGTTTGGACGGCGGAGATCGGAAGCGGTTACAGCGGGCCGACGGTGGCGGCGGGGCGGGTCTATGTCACCGATCGGGTGATTGAGCCGAAGCAGATTGAGCGGGTGCATTGCTTTGATGCGAAGACCGGCAAGGCGATTTGGAGCCATGCGTATGACGCGGCGTATCGCGGGGTGGGTTATGAGGCGGGGCCGCGAGCGTGCGTCACGATTCATGATGGGCGGGCTTATTCGCTTGGCACGATGGGGCATCTCTTCTGCTTCGACGCGGCGGATGGGCGGGTGATCTGGCAGAAGGACACGTTGAAGGAATATGCGATCGAGATGCCGCAGTGGGGGATCGCGACGACGCCGGTGGTGTTTGAAGATTTGCTCATCGTGCAGATTGGCGGCACGCCGGGGGCGAATGTGGTGGCCTTTGACCGCAAGAGCGGGGAAGAGAAGTGGCGCGCGCTGGGGGACGGAGCGTCGTATTCGACGCCGATCGTGATCGAGCAGGCGGGGCAGCCGGTGCTGGTGGTGTGGACAGCGGAGCGACTGTGCGGGCTGGATCCGCGGACCGGCAAGCAGCATTGGGCGACGGATTATGAACCGGGCGGCGTGCGGATGAATGTGTCGTCGCCGGTCTTTGATGGGCGACGGATTTTTGTGTCGTCGTTTTTTGATGGCGCGATGTTGGTCGAGGCGGCGAAGGATCGGCTGGAGGCGAATCGGCTGTGGCGGCGGAAGGGGCCGAGCGAAAAGGAGTCGGACGCGCTGCATTCGACGATCGGTACGCCGCTGCTGCAAGGCGACTTTATCTATGGCATCGACAGCTACGGGCAGATGCGCGGGTTGAAGCTGGCGAATGGAGATCGGGTTTGGGAGGATCAGACGGCGATGCCGAAGGAGCGTTGGGGGACGCTTTATTTTGTTCGGCATGTGGCGGGAGGGGTGAAGGGGCGGCCAGAACTCGCGGGTTCGCGGGAGGCGGAGACGCTGTCGCGCGGGGATCGCGTGGACGATGTGTGGATGTTTAATGAGCGCGGCGAGTTGTTGATCGGGGCGCTGACGCCGCAAGGGTTTCAGGAGCGTTCGCGGGCGAAGCTGATCGACCCGACGACCGACCAACTGCGGCGCGGCGACGGTGTGTGCTGGAGCCATCCGGCCTTTGCGGATCGGTGCGTGTTTGCGCGGAATGATCGCGAGCTGGTGTGCGCGTCGCTGGCGAAGGATTGAGCGGGCGGCGATTGCGGCGGGTGCGAGAGTGGCTCAGAATCTGCGGCGATGTCCAGCGCCGCCCCGAATCGCGTTCGTGAAGCCGCTCGTGCGAAGTTGATCAATCTGATTGCGCCGGGCGTGGGGCTGGTGCTGGTCGATCGATTGTTTGACGGATTGCTGACGGCAGGGGCGTTTGGGCTGTCGGCGGGGGCGCTGCTGGTGGCGACGCTGGTGGCGCCGATGGCGTATAGCGGCGCATTTCGTGCGTTTCTGGCGGTCGCGATGGTCGCGACCTATGGGCTGGCGCAGATCGCGATGGAGCGGGCGGCGGCGGCGCGGGGGCGGAGCGATGCGGCGGCGGAGCGGCGGGCGCTGTTGCAGCGGTCGGCGCGGTCGGCGCGGTATGGCGACTATGCGTCGGCGATTGCGCAGATCAGCGAGGCGCTGGAGCAGTCGCCGGAGGATTTGGCGCTGCGGGCGGATTTGGCGATTTTGCATGATCGGGCGGGGAATTTGGATGCGGCGCGGGCGGCATGGCGGCGGGTGCGGGAGCTGGATCGGCATCGGGTTTATAAGGAGCAGATTGAGGCGGCGGAGGGGCGGGCGCTGAACGCGGCGGTGAGCGAACCGGACGAAGTGCAGCAGGATTCGCGGACAAATAACTGACGCGGATTCGCCGAATCCGGTCTGGCAGGATGAATCCCCGCACGGCGTGATTGGGTGGAGCGATCGGAAAGCGCTCAGCGTGCGAAGTGCCACACGATCGCGAAACTCGATCGCAGAGCTCGGAGGGCGCGGATGTTCGACAGCGACGGGTTGTTCGGGCTGCTCTTGGCACATGGCGGCGGACGAGGCGCAACGCCGAAGCAGCCGTCTTGGGATGGCTTTCTGATCGCATGCCTTTTCACTGCGCTCTGGGGAATCGCTGCGGCAAGGGTGTTTCGCGCAGCTCGGCTTTCGGTGGATGAGCGGCCGCGATGGGGGCGACGGGGTCGTGCAGGCCCGATCTCGGCGTTCGGGTGTTACTCTTTCGGAGCCACGCTCGGGTTGTTCGCAATCGCCTCCGCACTGTCCGGCGTCGGGCTTTACCCTCCACAGATCATTCCGCTGATGGTCGTCTCGGTCGCGGTAACGTTTGCGGCGGCGCTCCACGATTCTTGGGCGGCGTCGGACTATCGAATTTGGTGACGGATGCGCTCCGATTTTGGCGCGACGGCGGCGGGTGATGTTCCGTGAGTCGCGGTCTCTGCGGATCGGGTTCAGTTTGATGATGATTATTGTCGCATCCAACTGAGCGTCGCAACGACGCCGCTGGTCATAGCGCGGGGCGTGCCATTGCCGCGTTCCTTGACGGCGATTTTTGCGATCGCGATTGGGTTGATGGCGGGCTACGACTTTTGGCTCATTCGCCAGCCGGCGGCCCGGCGGCCGGGGTGGGCACGATCCGACGTGGCGCACATGTCAGCGGTTTCCTGCGGCACTCTGGGGGTTGCGCTTAGTTGCTGGGCTATTGCGCTTGGCGCACACGCGATGGGGCAACCGCTCGGATTTGAGCTGCCGCTACTGGCGAGCGGGTTTGGGCTGGCGGTGGCGGCGTTTTTTTACGACTTGTGGGCGGGATCGGACTAACTCTGGTTGGTAACGCTTTCGCACGCAACGTACGCAGCGCGGTCGGCATCGGCCCGCAGGTGGGAAACACGGGGACGCGGGCAATCGCTAGTCGAGGGCATTCGGATTTTGCAGGTGCGTCCGGATGGCGGCGCGATAGGCGTTGAGTTCGCCGGGGCCATAGGCGGGCTCGCGGATGTCGCGGGGGTCGATGGGGCGGCCTTCGAAGCGGTCGCCGCGGTGGCGGGGGAAGATGTGCATGTGCAAGTGCGGGAGTGTGTTGCCGTGGATTTCGTAATTGAGCTTCACGGCGCGTGTGGCGGCGGTTACTGCGCGGGCGACGCGCCGTGCGTCGAGGATGAAGCCGATGGCTTGCGTTTCGTCGAGGTCGTGCAGCTCGACGGCGTGGATTCGTGAGACGAGGCAGGCGTAGCCGGGCATTGGGGCTTTTTCGGGGATCGTGAGCCAGGAGCTCGGCAGGGTGTCGATTAGGTCGAGCGGGTGGCCGCGGGTGCAGATGGGGCAGAGCGTGCCGTCGCACAGACCCTTCCACATCGGAGCGTCGTTCCATTTGCTCATAGGGTTCGACACTCTAGCGAGCGGGCGGAGTGGCGGTCGGCCGCGATCTCGTTGAGCGAGGGAATTTCGGGAACCTGCATCGCGGAAGCGGTTTGGAGCATCCAAGAGTCGGCGATCCGCGGCATCGCGGACTAGGCCCCTCGGGGCAGCCGGCCGGAACGTTGCTCGTTTGTGGCGGCCGACCGGCGATTTGCATGCCGACGCTGGGTACAGCGTCGGCATGGCCCCGGAGACTGCGTTTCGCGTGGGCGAGCGGAGCGACGCCGAACCTGTGCGACGCCTTGGCTGCGGAGCGCGGCGGCCCAGCCTTGGCCTGTTTGGCGCACCGCGTTGGAGCGCGGGGAGCGGATCGACGATAAGGCTATGCAGCGGCCCCGTGGTGGCGGTTTGCTTGTGACCCACGGATATGCGGACTAACATCGTCCAATCCGGGGAAGCGGGCGTTCGCGCCGCGGTCGAACGGCCATCCAGAGATGCAGCCGGAAGCCGCGCCGGAGACAGGAGTTAGCACTCGATGTTTGAGAGATTTACCGATCGGGCTCGCAAGGTTATGGCTCTCGCCAACCAGGAAGCCCAGCGCTTCAATCATGAGTACATCGGGACCGAGCATATTTTGCTTGGGCTCGTGAAAGAGGGCTCCGGCGTCGGCGCGAATGTGCTGAAGAACCTGAGCGTGGACCTGCGAAAAGTGCGCCTGGAGGTCGAGAAGCTGGTCAAGAGCGGGCCGGAGATGGTGACGCTCGGCAAGCTGCCTCAGACGCCGCGGGCGAAGCGGGTGATCGAATACGCAATCGAAGAGGCGCGCAATCTCAATCACAACTATGTCGGCACGGAGCATCTGCTGCTCGGCCTTCTGCGCGAGCAGGATGGCGTTGCGGCGCAGGTGCTGATGAACCTTGGGCTGCGGCTCGAGGAAGTGCGCGAGGAAGTGCTCAATCTGCTGGGCGCGGGTGGCGAGAGCGAAGAGGCTCCGCCGGCTTCGAGCGGCGGCGGTGCGGCGAGCGGCGGCGGCGAGGGCAGCCCGAAGAAGAAGGGCGGCCAGAGCAAGACGCCGGCGCTGGATTCGTTTGGTCGCGATCTGACGGAGCTGGCGCGCGAAGGCAAGCTGGACCCGGTGATCGGGCGCAGCACCGAGATTGAGCGCGTCATCACCGTGCTGTGCCGGCGCATGAAGAACAACCCGGTGTTGCTGGGCGAGGCGGGCGTCGGCAAGACGGCGATCGTCGAGGGTCTGGCGCAGAAGATCATCACGCACCAGGTGCCGGAGATTCTGCACGAGCGGCGGATCGTGGTGCTTGATCTGGCGATGATGGTCGCGGGTACGAAGTATCGCGGGCAATTTGAAGAGCGCATCAAGGCGGTGATGAACGAAGTCCGCCGGGCGCGAAATGTGATTTTGTTCATCGATGAGCTGCACACGCTGGTCGGCGCGGGCGGGGCCGAGGGCGCGATCGACGCCAGCAATGTGCTGAAGCCGGCGCTTTCGCGCGGCGAGATTCAGTGCATCGGTGCGACGACGTTTGACGAGTATCGCAAGTACATCGAGAAGGATGCGGCGCTGGCGCGGCGTTTCCAGTCGATTCACGTCGACGAGCCGACGCCGACCGATACGCTCGAGATTTTGAAGGGGCTGCGCGACCGCTACGAGGCGCACCATCGCGTGCAGATCACGGACGACGCGCTGTCGGCGGCGACGGAGCTTTCGCACCGCTACATCACCGGTCGCGTGTTGCCTGATAAGGCGATCGACGTGATCGATGAAGCGGGTGCGGTGATTCGCATCAAGAGCATGACGGTTCCGCCGGACCTGGCGGATCTGGAGCGCGACATTGAGCGGCTGCTGGCTGAGAAGGAAGAGGCGGTCAAGAACGCCGACTATGAGCGGGCGGCGGAGCTGCGCGACAAGAGCGAGACGCTGAAGCTCAAGAAAGAGGAGATTCAGCGCGAGTGGAAGGAGCGCAGCAAGGAAGTGGAAGGCGTGGTCGACGAGAACGTCGTCGCGCAGGTCATCAGCAAGATGACGGGCATTCCGCTGACGCGGCTCGAGAAGGAAGAGGCCGAGCGGCTGCTGGGTCTGGAGGACGAGCTGCACAAGCGCGTCATCAGCCAGCACGAGGCGATCAGCGCTGTGGCGCGGAGCGTGCGTCGCTCGCGCAGCGGCCTGAAGGACCCGAACCGGCCGATGGGCTCGTTCATCTTCCTGGGCCCGTCGGGCGTGGGTAAGACGTTGCTGGCGAAGACTCTGGCGGAGTTCATGTTCGGCGACGAAGAGGCGCTGATCACGATCGACATGTCGGAGTACATGGAGAAGCACAATGTGAGCCGGCTGATCGGCGCGCCTCCGGGCTACGTCGGATATGAGGAAGGCGGTCAGCTCACGGAGCGTGTGCGTCGGCGTCCTTATGCGGTGGTGCTGCTCGATGAAATCGAGAAGGCGCACCCGGACGTGTTCAACATGTTGCTTCAGATCATGGAAGAAGGCCGGCTGACCGATTCGTTCGGGCGGCATGTTGACTTCAAGAACGTGATCTTGATCATGACGAGCAACGTCGGCGCCGATCGCATCATGAGCCAGGATCCGTTCGGGTTTATGAAGCGCGACGAGAGCATCTCGTACAGCAAGATGAAGGAGATGCTGCAGGGCGAGCTGGAGCGGCACTTCCGCCCCGAGTTCATCAACCGCCTCGACGAAGTGGTTGTGTTCCACAAGCTCGGCAAGAAGGAGCTGACGAACATCGTGGACCTCGAACTGGCGAAGCTGCAGAAGCGGCTGATCGAGCACGGGCTGACGCTGCAACTGTCGGCCGAGGCGCGCGAGCTGCTGCTTGACATGGGCACGGACGAGAAGTTCGGCGCGCGTCCGCTGCGTCGCACGATCTCGAACAAGATCGAGGACCCGATCAGCGAAGACCTGCTGCGTCGCAAGTATCAGGGCAAGAAGGTGATTTACGTCACCACGGGTCCGGGCGAGGGCAAGGACGAGAAGAAGTTCGTCTTTGAGGCGCTCGAAAGCCCGGTGCCGGTGGAGAAGGTGCCGGAGCAGCCGGCGGCGGGCGCGGCTTCGACGTAACGTCGCTCGTTTCCGATAAAGGATGATTGTCGGGCCCGGCTCATTTTGAGCCGGGCCTTTTTTGTGCGCCGGCGGCGCTTGGCAGAGGCGGGGACAAATCGGCTTCTGTTGTCTGCGCTCGCTGCGTTTTTCGGGCCTTGATCTCGGGGTGTGTGATCTCGGTGGTTCATGCATCGGCGCGCTGAAAAATCGGCTTGGAGCGGGGCGGGTCGATGGCTAGAGTGATTCGAGAGGCGTGGGGCCTGTGGAGTTGGGCGTTGAAGCGTTTTGGCATTCGAATTTCGGTGGTCGCTCTCGCTTGTGCGACGACGCTGTCGGGCGTCGCTCAGGCGGGCTTCTGCCCGTTGCGTAATACGGGGCAGCGTGCCGTGACCAGCGGCGCGATCCGCTCGGGATTTGTGCCGACGCGGCCGGAGCGCGATGCGTTTGAAATCATCACGGGCAACCCGATCCGCAATGCGGATGTTGATCAGCGAATCGCCGACGCAGTGGGCGATGGGGCGGAGTCGGCGGATGGGGCCGTGCCGCAGCCGGCGGACGATGCTGGGCTGCCGACGGTGGTCGAGACGCTGAAGCCGCCGGTGGGGGGCGAGTCGCCGGGAGGCTCGTTCGACGGCGGGACCGTGGACGAGAGTGTGCGTGGCGGCGAGCAGGGTGGGGCGGCGCCGGGTTCGAACACGGGCGGGGCAGCGCGGGAGTCGGGCGGCGAGAATGCGCGGCCGATTCCTTCGCCGGGCAGCGCGGCGCTCGCTCTACCTGGGCTAGTTGCACTAATTCGGCTCGGCCGACGCCGGTGAAAGAACTATTCGGTCACGCCCGCAAGCGGAGATGTTCGCGTTAGGTAAACTGAACCAAACTCATCGACCAGATGTCGGCTGCGATGCGGCCTTCCACTGTTCCCGTGTTAGCAGCGAATGAAGCCGGGGTTTCAGCTTGGATTCAAAGATTGCATGAATTGGCGCCATAAGCTCTTCCAGTCGTTCAGCGTCCTTCGCAACACCGGTTGGTGCGGAGGACGTGGTCGGTTGGGAGTCAGGCCGCTCCAGCTTTGCGAACTCGGCGCGGCGTCGAGATAGGTACCCGAGGGCTTGCGACTGGCAATCGCGGCAAATCTGCCACGCTCGGCTCGTCTGATCTGGTGACAATTTGTGAAGTTCAATAAACGACTTGGTGTACTGCTCCCAGTCGCTGAGTATGTGCGCCTCGACCTTGGTTGATGGGGCCGAAGCGATTGCAACGTCGCTGCTGGTTGGCGCTTCAAACTCGCTGCTTCGCGCAAGTAGTCGCGAATACTCGCGCGTAACCGTCGGGCCGGGCGTTGCCCGTCCGTCGGCCACGCGCTTCAACCACTCACCGGGTACCAGCAACTCCTCTCCGTCCCAAATGAATCCAAGGCCGATCGCTTCGTTCATGACGCTCACACCGGGTTCAAGGCCGAGGTGTTGAACCGTCAGTGCCGTCGGATGCTCGGGGCGATTGAATTCGGAGTGCAGCACCTCAATCGTGTGGACCGCTTCGCCATCGGAGTTTAGGCTAGTGACTCTTGCTGGGAACCAGATGTTATCGACTAATGACAGATCAATGTTTGTAGTGCCCGCACGTTTTCCATCATACTCGCCTTGCGTACGTACGACATTCCAGCCGCGCTCCGGATCGATCCACGTTCGGCATCTGCCGCGCCGATTCCCGTCACGCACCAGCCATTCGGTGACGACAATCAGTCCATTTTCCGACGTCTCCTCGTACTCGGTGGTATGGCCCTTCCACCATTGATCGAGCATGTAGAGGGGGCGCTCAGCGATTACGGGGTTGAGGCCGATTTGGCGTAAATCCGGGACGACATAGGACGACGGGGCACGCTGGGCTTGAATGGCCGCCGTCGTGGATTGATCACGATAGACCCAGCGCTCGCCATCTTTCTGAAGAGCTCGCACGGCGCGATGTCCCTCCACTGGGACCGATCCGTCCTCACTGAGCAGCGTGACGCCATTTTCGTCGCCGAGAAACTCGCTGATGAGATCTTCGCCGGCACAGCGCCATCGGAAGTACTGCGTGCCGGCAACCCTTGGGCGATTGTCCACCACGCGCCACTCGACTAGCCCCGTGAAACAGACGGTGGGGTCGCGTGCGGCGTAAGCTCGGCGCAAGGACTCCGGCAGTTTGGAATTCTCGCGAACGGCAGCATTCGGAATCTGAAGCAGAACCAGCGCGAGGATTCCGAGGGTATCCATCGATTGATGCTCCTTCGAATTGTAAAACGGCCGCTTTCGTCGCTGGTGCCGAGCTTTCCCGTCGAGCCGATGAATGCGTTATCAACGCCGGGAAACACATGAAGTGAACATGCGTCGCGCGATGGGCGCGTTCCAATGACTACGACCGCGAAACGCAACTATGTGTTTGCTTATACTGCGCACGGCGTGCCGGGGACTGGGTGTTTCCATACTCCGCTTTCCGTGACGGCTCCGGACAAATCGCACGGATTCGAAGGACTACAGTCTCCGCCGAAGCGCGGAATGCAGGTTTGCACGGTCTTGCACGCCGGGCCCGTCCACGACTCCACGCCTCCCGACGGGGGCGTGCACGGCCAGTAGAGCCAATCCTCGGTGCAAAGAACCTGCTGTTCTGGACAATCTCCGGTTTCATCACATGTACAGATTGACCATGTGCAGGATGGGCACCACCATGTCAATGGAATCATCGGATCCCAGCACAGGCAGTCTGGCGGCGGGAACGCGCGGACGCTGTTGAAGGACGCCAGTAGAAAAGCGATTGCCGCGATACGCTTCGACATGTGTTGCTCCGACGATGAAGTGAAGTACACCCAATGAACGCGGCTAATTATTATACCCCCCCCCCGGAGTCCGTCAGGTCAAATCTTCTTGGTTTTTAGGATTCGCGGCTCGGAGATGGCCATTGTCGGCTGGGGCTTACCCGCACAAGGAATTCGGTGAGCGTGCGAGTCGACCGCTTCCGGCCAACCCCTGGGGCGATGTCCTGTACGGCGGAGGATGACGGGGTGAGGTGAGCGGGTGTGCGCGTGATGCGAACGGTTGGCGGGGGAGTTAAGTTGGAGGAGCCATCCGCTTTGCATTGGAGGGGTGTGAGCTTCGAGTCAGTGTCCCTCGCAGGGGTAGCGATGGGCGGCGCGGGAGTCCGGTGGCAACGGCGGCGAGAATGCGCTGCCGATTCCTTCGCCGGGCAGCGCGGCGCTCGCGGCCCAGGCTTTGCTGGCGATGGTGGCGTTCGCCCGCCGTCGCTGATTCATCCCCTTAGACAAAAAAAATCGGCGTGTGCATCAGAGTGCGCACGCCGATCGCTTCCGGCCCCTCCGAGGGCCATCTCTTGATTGAGGATGATGGCGGGGCTGAGTGAGCGGCGTGTGTGGGAGGTGCGAAAGTTTGGCGGGGAATAAGGGGCGCGTCGAATCATTTCGGGCCGGGTAAGCCGTGCAGCGGAATGGGGTTGCGCGTTGGAGTTGTTGGGGGGGGGGACGCTACTCTCGGGCAGGTTTGCCCCCCGGACTTCTGCTCACCCGTGGTTGGTGGAAAATCGATTACGGCGCTGCTCCCCCAACACACGGCTCACAGAGCCGTGGCACACGGCCCTTCCACTCCGGCACTTTCCGACGAGAGCTTACTTCGATCGCGTTGGCGATCGCGCGTCGGTCCCGCATTCGGGACAGCGTCCGCTTGGGCTGCCGCGCAAGTCGTAGCGGCAGGATGGGCAGAGGTTGTCCGGGTGAGCATTCGGGCGCGCCGAAGTGTCGAGCGCGGCGATCGCGGTGCCGACAATGAACATCGCGGAAGTGAGGCAAACGGCGCCGCCGAGGATACCGCTCCAGTCTCCAGCGTTCGTCAAGATCCCCGTTCCAAGAAGGATGGAGATTGCGATCGCGAGAATTGCGAGGACTCGTTCAACCATTTGCACAAGAAGGAGCCGCACGGCGACTGCGAATGGAATGATCAGTAGCGGGAGATAGCACGCGAATCCGATCCCCGCCTGTGCGTCGCGAACGCGCTCGAAGTAAGTGACGGTGGCGATACGCGCGGCGACAGTAGCGACAACGCACAGACCGATGATGGCGGCTTGGCTGTTGAATCGGCGATCGCGTGAGTCAATCGACATGCTCCGGCTCCGCGTGGGTGAATGCCGGGCGCTGCCGGTGTCAGCGGCTTCGGCCGAGGACTGCGCATCCATCGATGTTGTCATTCGGCAGCGTCGACTACCGTATGAAACGCGGCCGCCTCAGGCGATCTCTTCACGACACGATCGTATCGCGGGCGTGCGGCAACTCGGCCGGGGTCTTCCGACAATGCCGCCGTTCGGTGCGCCGGGCATTGGTCGCCGGTTACGAGGCTGCCGCGGACGCCTACGCCGCTAGGCTGTGGAGCCTCGAATTCCCTGTCAGCTTGGCACTGCCAGCGTGTCAGGCGGGGCTGCGGGCGGTGGAGGGCGAAGGCGCATCGGGGCGAGATCGGTCGCTCTAAGCGCAATGTTATCAAAGATTTACATTTCCGGCGGGTGTTGGCTGGAGCGTCTGGCACCGCGTTTGCTTAGTGGGTGGTTGGCGAAGCTGCAGGCGGATTCTGCCGCCCGCGATCGTTTCGCCTTGATCAGACGACTTCCGTCGCGTCGGGCGGCCCCTGCGGCCGGCGGCGTTCCAGACCTGAGAGACTTGCGGAGAACCTGAACTATGGCGGCCAAGCAGCTCGCTTTTGATGTTGAAGCCCAGAAGAGCCTGCTCGCGGGCGTGGAAAAGCTCGCCCTTGCGGTGAAGAGCACCTTTGGACCGCGCGGCCGCAACGCCGTGCTGGACAAGGGCTGGGGCGGGCCGAACGTGACCAAGGACGGCGTGACGGTGGCCGAAGAGATCGAGCTGCACGACAAGTATGAGAACATGGGCGCGCAGCTTGTGAAGGAAGCGGCCAGCAAGACGAGCGACGTGGCCGGCGACGGCACGACGACCGCGACGGTGCTGGCCGAGGCGATTTTCCGGGCCGGCCTGAGGGCGGTGACGGCGGGGCACGATCCGAACGCGATCAACCGCGGCATCGACGCGGCGGTGCGGGCGCTGGTGGGGCAGGTGAAGAAGCTCTCGCAGCCGGTCAGCGATAAGAAGGCCGACGACATCGTCAACATCGCCAGCATCTCAGCCAACAACGATCACACGATCGGCGCGATCATGGCCGACTGCTTCAAGAAGGTCGGCCGCGACGGCGTGATCACCGTCGAAGAGGGCAAGAGCCTCGAGACGACGACCGAAGTTGTGGAAGGCATGCAGTTCGATCGCGGCTATCTCAGCCCGCACTTCGTGACCAATCCGGACGAGATGGAGTGCGAGCTCGATAAGTGCCTCGTGCTCGTTTATGAAGACAAGATCAGCAGCGTCACCAAGCTGGTTCCGCTGCTCGAAAAGATCGCTCAATCGAAGAAGCCGCTCTTGATCATCGCGGAAGACGTCGAGGGCGAGGCCCTGGCGACGCTGGTGGTGAACAAGCTGCGCGGCATTCTGAACGTGGCGGCGGTGAAGGCTCCGGCCTACGGCGATCGTCGGAAGGCGATGCTGGAAGACATCGCGGTGCTGACCGGTGCGAAGCCGATCTTCAAGGATCTCGGCATCGAGCTGGATACGGTGGCGATCTCCGACCTGGGTCAGGCGAAGAAGATTCGCATTGACGCCGACAACACGACGATCATCGAGGGGGCTGGTTCGAGCGACGCGATCAAGGGGCGGATCGAGATGATTCGCCGCGAGATCGAGGGGACGACCAGCGACTACGACAAAGAGAAGCTGCAGGAGCGCCTGGCGAAGCTGGCGGGCGGCATCGCGCAGATCAACGTCGGCGCCGCGAGCGAGGCCGAGCTGAAGGAAAAGAAGGCCCGCGTCGAGGACGCGCTGCACGCGACCCGCGCCGCGATCGAAGAGGGCATTGTTCCGGGCGGCGGCGTGGCTCTGATTCGCGCGATGGACGCGATCGCCACGGTGAAGACCAACAGCGACGATGAGAAGGCGGGCGTCGAGGCCGTGCGTCAGGCGATCACGGTGCCGCTGAAGACGATCGTGTCGAATGCGGGCTATGAGGCCAACGTCGTCTTGAAGAAGGTGAGCGACGGCAAGGGCGCGTTCGGCTTCAACGCCGCGACGGGCGAGTATGGCGATCTGCTGAAGCTGGGCATTATCGATCCGGCGAAGGTGGTTCGCAGCGCTCTCGAGAACGCCGCGAGCGTGGCTCGCGTTCTGCTGAGCACTTCGTGCCTGATCGCCAACAAGCCGGAAGACAAGGGTGCGGGCGGCGGGCACGGCCATGATCACGATCATGGCATGGATGACATGGATATGTAATTCGCGGCGTGAGTCGTGGATTTTGGGAAGCAAGAGGCCCATGAACGAACGCGGATTTGTAGTGGTGGCCGGCGGCGGCAAGCAGATGGCGGCCGCGGCTCACGGATCGGCTCTGGTAGCCGGGTTCTGCGTTACGTTCGACGATCGTGCGCCGCAGCGAGTGGAGTATGCCGATCCGAATCTGGCGCTGCGAAGCGTCAGCGATGTGCGAACGGGATACATGTTTGTGGTGTGCGATGGGCGACGGGGTCGCGCGTAACGGGCGACCCGGGCTGCTCGCCGAGCAGAGGCATGTAAGAAGCGCGGCTCGCAGAGCCGTGGCGTGAAGCTACGAAACTGAAACAGCAACAAGCAACGGAAACCAAAGAGCTACTACGAAGGAGCATGGACCATGGGCGTCGCGACTGCCAAGAAGATCAACATTCGTCCGCTGGAAGACCGCATCGTCGTTGAGCCGTTTGAGGCTGAAGAGCGCACGGCGGGCGGCATCGTGCTGCCCGACAGCGCCCGCGAGAAGCCCATGATGGGCAAGGTCATCGCGGTCGGTCCGGGCAAGCTGATGGAGAAGAGCGGCGAGCGGGCCACGATGTCGGTCCGCATCGGCGACACGGTGCTGTACGGCAAGTACAGCGGCACCGAGATCGAGCTGAACGGCGACGATGTCGTCATTCTGCGCGAGAGCGACGTGCTGGCGGTTCGGGACTAAGCAAATAGCGAATAGCGAATTTCGAATAGCGAATTCAAGAAAAGCCTGAGCGGCGACTTTGTGATTCGCTATTGGCGATTCGCGATTCGACATTGAGGATTTATCGATGGCTTCTAAGCAAATGATGTACGCCGACCATGCGCGGCGCGAGATTCTCGAGGGCGTTCGGGCGCTGGCCCGCGCGGTGAAGAGCACGCTCGGGCCGGTCGGGCGGAACGTCCTGCTGCAGAAGTCCTGGGGCGCGCCGCGCGTCACCAAGGACGGCGTGACGGTCAGCAAGGAAATCGAGCTGCCCAACCCGTTTCAGAACATGGGCGCCAAGCTGGTGAACGAAGTGGCCAGCAAGACGGGCGACATCGCCGGCGACGGCACGACGACGGCGACGGTTCTGGCCGAGGCGATCTTCGCCGAAGGCATTAAGAACATTACCGCCGGCGCGGCCCCGATTGCGATCAAGCGCGGCATTGAGGCCGCGGTGGAGATCGCGGTCGAGAGCATCAAGAGCCAGTCGATGAAGGTTCGCGGCAAGGACGACATCGCCAAGGTGGGCACGATCAGCGCCAACGGCGACAGCGCCGTGGGCGACATGCTCGCGAAGGCGTTTGAGAAGGTGGGCAAGGACGGCGTGATCGAGATCGAGGAAGGCAAGAGCCTCGACACGACTTGGGAACACGTCGACGGCATGCAGTTCGACAAGGGCTTTATCTCGCCCTATTTCATCAACAACACGACGACGCTCGAAGCGGTGCTGGAGAATCCGTACATCCTGATCTTTGAGAAGAAGATCAGCAGTGTGCGCGATATGGTTCCGCTGCTGGAGAAGGTGCTGACCGGCGGCAAGCCGCTGCTGATCATCGCCGAGGACGTAGAAGGCGAGGCCCTGGCGGCGCTCGTCGTGAACCGTCTGCGCGGCGTGCTGAATGTCTGTGCGGTGAAGGCGCCGGGCTTCGGCGATCGCCGTAAGGCCATGATGGGCGACATTGCCACGCTGACGGCGGGCACGTTTGTTAGCGAAGACCAGGGCGTGAAGCTCGACAAGGTGACGATGGAGATGATGGGGACGGCCAAGCGCGTGGTCGTCACCAAGGACAACACGACGATCATCGAAGGCGCGGGCAAGAAGAAGGACATTGACGCGCGCATCGCGCAGATTCGCATGCAGATCGAGAAGACGACCAGCGACTATGACCGCGAGAAGCTGCAGGAGCGGCTGGCGAAGCTGACCGGCGGCGTGGCGGTCGTTCGCGTGGGCGGCGCGACGGAGATCGAGGTCAAGGAGCGCAAGGATCTGGTGGATGACGCCTTCCATGCGACCAAGGCCGCGGCGGAAGAGGGCATCGTCGCCGGCGGCGGCGTGGCTTTCCTGCACGCGGTCAAGCCGGTGTTGGCGGCGATGAAGAAGGTCGAGGGCGAAGAGGCCATCGGCTATCGCATCGTGGCCAAGGCGCTGGAGTATCCGGCGCGGCAGATCGCGGAGAACGCGGGCGTCGACGGCGGTGTCGTGGTCGATGAGATTCTGTCGAAGGGCACGAAGAACTTTGGCTATAACGCGGCCAACGGCACCTTCGGCGACATGTTCGACATGGGCATCATCGATCCGGCGAAGGTGGCTCGCGTGGCGCTGCAGAACGCCGCCAGCGTGGCGGGTCTGATGTTGACGACGGATGTGCTCTGCACGGAGTTCAAGGAAGATAAGCCCGCGGTCGAAGGCTCGACGCACTAAGGCGCGGCCCGCGACCGCCAGACCGATTGCTTTCTGAGAGGGAAGAGAAGCACCCGAACGGGGCGTCCGAGCGATCGCGACGCCCCGCGGTGTTGAGGCCCGCTCCGGTCTCGAAGAGCGTCGCAACGAAGTCGATACAATCGGCATCAGGTGATGGTGACACGATGGTGAAACCCAACTACGACCCGCCGGCGGATTTCTCGGTCATCGGCCCGGAGCACAATCTGCGCCGAATGCGATTGAGCGATTTTGAGCGCGCCGACGCGGTCGAGGGCTTTCGCTATGAATTGATTGAAGGAGTCCTGGAGGTGTCGCCAGCGCCGGGTCGAATCGGCAAGTTCCTCGCGATCAAGTTTCGTGACATTTTGAGGGACTATCAGCTCAAAGTCGGTGAGGATCGCAGCTTCTCCCTGGTCGCCTGGGAGCCAAGGCTGATGATCTCGGGCGTTGAGGACGCCGCCACCAACCCTGAGCCCGATGTGGCTGCGTATGTCTGTCCGGTTTCGCCGACCGACGATTCTTGGCAGGGCGTTACTCCGGCGCTGGTTATTGAAGTCGTGAGTCCGCACGATGCGCCGAAGGACTACGTTCGCAATGTTCGTCTTTACGCGATGGTCGACACGATCTTGGAGTATTGGGTCGTGGACCCGACCAAAGGGATGCCGCCGCGATTGGCGGTGTTCCATCGCAGCGCCGGCAATGAGCCGTTTCAACGCTTCGATGTGCCGCCGCGCGGTTGCTATGAATCGAAACATTGGCCGGGGCTGGTTGTAGACCTCGCGGCCCTTCCCACAAAATAGCCGCGGGATCCTCCAGCAGGACCTGCTATCGCCTCCTAGCCGCCCCCCGACCATGAGCACCCGATTGGCTGAAAAACGAGATTACTACGAAGTCCTTGGCGTCACCCGCGAATCCAGCGCGGACGAGATCAAGCGCGCCTATCGACAGGCCGCGATGAAGTATCACCCCGATCGCAACAAGGAGCCGGGCGCCGAGCAGCGCTTCAAGGAGGCCGCGGAGGCGTATGAGATTCTCGGAAACGACGAGACGCGCGCCCGCTATGATCGATTTGGGCACGCCGGGCTGAACGGTGCGCAGGCGCATGACTTCGGCGGGATGAACGTCGAAGACATCTTCAGCATCTTTGGCGACATCTTCGGCGATGCCTTTGGCGGGCGCGGCGGCGGAGCTCGTCCGCGGACGCGCGGCGCGGATGTCGAGGCGGTGGTTGAGATTGAGCTGAAGGACGTCGCGACCGGGGCCGAGAAGCAACTCAGGATTCAGCGCAACGAGTTTTGCGACCCCTGCGGCGGGAGCGGCGCGGCGCCCGGTACGAAGCGGACGCCCTGTCGCATGTGCGGCGGCTACGGCCAGGTCGAGCGGCGGCAGTCGATCGGCGGCATCTTTGAGACGCGGACCGTTTCGGCCTGTCCGAATTGTCAGGGTCGCGGGCAGATCATCGATCAGCCCTGCAAAGATTGTCGCGGCGCCGGGCGAAAGGCCAAGGAACGCACGATCACGGTCAAGATTCCGCCGGGCGTGCATGAAGGGCAGAGCGTGCGGCTGCGCGGCGAAGGCGAGCCGGCGGAGACGGGCACCAATCGCGGTGATCTGCTCTGTCGCGTGGTGATCCGGCAGCATCCGTTCTTGCAGCGCGACGGCGACAACGTCGTCTGTCGGGTGCCGATCAGCTTTTCGCAGGCGGCGCTCGGGGCCGAAATCAAAGTGCCGACGCTGGCGGGCACGACGGAGCTGAAGATCAGCCCGGGCACGCAGAGCGGCGCGCTGTTTCAGTTGAGCGGGCGCGGCCTGCCCAACCTGCGCAGCGGCCGGCCGGGTTCGCAGATTGTGCAGGTGGTCGTCGAGATTCCGACGAAGCTGAGCAAGCCGCAGCAGGAATTGTTGCGGAAGTTCGCCGAGACCGAGGACAAACAAGTTTTGCCGGAGAGCAAGGGTTTCTTCGAGCGTCTGAGGGAATACCTGACGGGGAGCGGCGAAAAGGAGGATGATCGCACATGAATTCTGTGGAACATCCTGAGCGACCGGGCGCCACGACGGGCGCCGATGCGGCTGCGGAGAATACAGCGTCCGAGGCGGCCGATCCGCGACTGGCGGAACTCGAGAAGCTGCGGGCGGAGAATCTGCGACTGATCGCGGAGCAGCGCAACGTGGCCACGCGCACGCAGCGCGAGCTGGCGGAGCGGCTGCGCTTTGCCGAAGGCGAGATGGCGCGGGCGATGCTTTCGCCGCTGGATGATTTGCAGCGGGCGCTCGACGCCGCCCCGACGGGTGCGGAGTCGGATACGTTCGTCGCGGGCGTTCGCGTGGCGCATGAGCACTTTTTGAAGGCGCTGCGCGGGCGGTCCGTCGAGTCGATCGAGTCGGTCGGCAAGCCGTTTGATCCGGAGCTGCACGAGGCGATCGTCTTTCAGCCGCACGACAAAGTGCCGCAGGGGACGGTCGTGGTGGAGGTGCAGCGCGGTTTTCGGCTGCACGATCGTGTATTGCGACCGGCGCGCGTGGTTGTGTCGAGCGGGCCGGCGTCGAAGTAGGGGAGTGAAGGCGTCCGCGCGATTGTCACGAATTCTGGGTGAGAACGAATGCCGACGTACGATTACCGGTGCGACGCGTGCGAACATGCGTTTGATCAGTTTCAGTCGATCACGGCGGAGCCGCTGAAGAAGTGCCCTTCGTGCGGGAAGTCGAAGCTGCGCCGTTTGATCGGCACCGGAGGCGGGATCATCTTCAAGGGCAGCGGCTTCTATCAAACTGACTATCGCAGCGAGAGCTACAAGAAGGCCGCGGACTCGGATAAACCGAAGACCGACGGCGCGACGAGCGGCGAGAGCAAAAAGGCGGACGCTTCGCCGGCCGGCGCGGCCGAGCCAGTAAAGAAGACAGACGCGGCAACGCCGAAGCCGACTGGTGCATCCAAGGAGAAGACCGGCAAGCGAACGCCTGCTTCAAAAAAGAAGAGTGTCGACTAAACGATGCGGCCGGTTGTGGGGTGATCGCGAGGACCGCTGATGACGGCCGAGCGCGAAACAACGAGTATCCAGGCAGCGATCGGTCGTCAATCGGGGGCGCGGCGTCGCGTAATCCCGCCCCATCTGGAAAAGGTCTTCGTCGCAAACGCATTGGTCGTCTCGATCGCGTGGTATCTGACATGCACAGTGGCCTGGCCCATGCTGGACGACCAACGAAAAGGCGACGATGGATCGATTTGGTCGCGCGAATGGTTCATTATCGTGGTGGTCAGCGGCCTTGTCGGTTTCGCGCTCAGCAGGGCATTTTGGTGGCTTGTGTTCGCGTTCGCGCCACGGATCACCTACGCCGGGCTTTTGATCGCCGGCGCGATCCCCGCCGTGCTCGCGATAGCGATGCCGCCCCACCCAGTTTGGATCAACGCCCTTTCGATCGTCGGCCTTTCCGGTCCTCTCATCGCGGCTTACGTTATGTGGCGCGGAAAGTAATGTCGTCTGACGCCGCGCCGAACACCGCGCGATGCTGGAGATAGTCTCATGATGACCCCGCTGATCCTCGGCAACTGGAAGATGAATACCGCCGCCGCGACCGCCGCCGCATTGGCCCGCGAAGTGGCGCAAGGCGCGCCCGCGAGCGGCGTTTCGCTGGGCGTTTGTCCGCCGCTGGTCTATCTGCCGATCGTGGCGGAGGCTTGTCGCGGGTCGCGCGTGGCGGTGGGCGCGCAAAACGTTGCCTATGAGAAGAACGGCGCGTTCACGGGTGAAGTGTCGGCGGCGATGTTGAAAGACGTCGGCGCGACGTATGTCCTGTTGGGGCATAGCGAGCGGCGGCACACGATCGACCCGCACGAAGATGATCGCGTGATCAATCGCAAGCTGCTGGCGGTGCTGGCGGAGAAGCTGGTGCCGGTGCTCTGCGTGGGCGAGACGCTGGCCGAGCGCGAAGCGGGTCGCACGATGGATGTGATTACGACGCAGATGAAGCAGGGGCTGGCGGGCGTGAAGATCGCGGCGGCGAATGAGCTGGTGATCGCCTATGAGCCGGTCTGGGCGATCGGCACGGGCAAGGTGGCGACGCCGGCGCAGGCGCAGGAGGCGCACGCACACACGCGCAGCCTCTTGCGGGCGCAGTTTGGCGATCTGGCGAAGGGCATCGCGATTCTCTATGGCGGGAGCATGAAGCCCGACAATGCCCGCGAGATTTGCTCGCAGCCGGACGTGAACGGCGGCCTAATTGGCGGAGCGAGCCTGAAATCGGCCGACTTTCTGGCGATTGGCAAGGCCGCGCTGGAAGCGACACGCTGATTGGTTTACATTCCGGGGCTTGGCATTCGCCGATCGCCGCGGTCCGTCGCGTGACGGGGCCGCGCGAGCGGAGAGCGCCGACCCCAAGCGACGAGTGGATATGCTGGCTGTAACCGTATTTCAGAGCATCTCGGCGGTCTTCTTCACCCTGTTTGCGCTGCTGCTGATGGGCGTGATCCTGTTGCAGCGCGGCCGCGGCGTCGGCCTGGCGGGCGCATTCGGCGGCGGTGGGGCGGCGACGGCCTTCGGCGCCAAGACGGGCGACTTCCTGACGTGGGTCACGATCGTGATGTTTGCGATCTACGTGTTGCTCGCGGTGATCCTCAACTTCATCTTCACGCCGGCGGTATCGAGGCTGGTCGCTCCGGTCGAACCGGAAACGACCCCGGCAGCCCAGACCGAGACGGCGCCGCCTGCGCCGGCGGCAGAAAGTCAGCCGGCAGAGACGATGACGCCCGCGCCGGCATCGACCTCCGCGACTCCGCCGGCCGCGACGACCACCGAAAGCGCGACGCCGGTCAGCACGACGCCGGAGAGTGCGGCTTCGGAGAGCGCGGCACCGGCCGTGACTCCGCCGCCGGCTGCGAGCGAAACGCCCGCGTCGGCCCCGGCGACGGCGGAACCCGCCGCTGCGCCGAGCGAGCCGCCGGCTTCGAGTCCGGCGACGCCGAAGGGATAGTTTTCGGGGAGATGGGGGGACGCGCAGATCGAACCGATCAGGCGTTCGCGAAGCGCTTCGCGAATGCGCCGCTGGCGTAGATCACGAACGAGCAGCCGATGGGGAACACGATTTCATTGACGGCCTGGGCCAAGAGCCGCGGTGTGGGCATCGGTTTGCCGGCCTGCACGCCGCCGTAATAAAACACGAGCAAAATCACCGTTCCGAAGAGCAGGCCGATCATGAGGCCGACGCCGAGGAAGGAGCCGAGCGTGGCCTTGGGCTTTTCGCCGAGCCGGGCGAGCAGGGCTCCGAGGGACGCATATTCGGCGGCTTTGAGCAGCAGGATGGTGACGAAGATGCCGGTGGCGATGGCCGCCGGTGCGGTCATGCCGAATGCCTGAGAGGTGCTTTTCTGCGTGGTGCGGGCGGCGATGAAGCCGGCGGGGGCGGCGAGAAAGCCGGCGAGGCCCGTCGATTCGGTGCGCATTTTTGAAGCGGCGGTGCCGAGCGCGAGGCCGACGCAGACGATCGTCGACCAACTGATCTTTGCGGCGCCCTCGGCGAGGAACTCCTTGAGCTGCGGCTCCTTTCCGCCGATCCACGCGGCCGCGGAGGCCAGGATCTGCATGACGAATCCGAGGACGATGGCCATCCAGGCGACCTTGAGGATCAGGGCGATCGGGTCGCTTTGGGGTGTGGGCTGGGTGTTGATCTCCGGAGCGGCCGGCTGATTTTGGGTGGCGGTCGCACTCATTCTTTCTCCCGTTCGTTGCATGCTCAAGAGGAGACTCGCTGGGCAAGGGCCGTCGCGAGTCCGCTGCCGATCAGGGCCTCGTTCAAGCTGCCGCTGCGCAAGCCGCGCAGATCCATCGTCACGTAGAGGAATCCCAGCGCTCGCAGCTCCGCGTCGAGCCGCTCACGCACGTCTTCGCTCGCGAGCCGCTCGATTTCGTCGGCGGGCACCTCGATCCGCGCGAGGCGGTCATGATGCCGGACGCGACAATCTCGAAAACCCAACTCGCGCAGCAGGCGCTCGGCGGCGTCGATCCGCCGCAGTTTGTCGGGCGTGATCGCTTCGCCATAGGGCACGCGCGACGACAAGCAGGGCGAGGCCGGCTTGTCGTGGATCGACAGGCCGTGTGCGGCGGCGAACGCGCGAATTTCGGCCTTGGAGATCCCCGCGTCGGCGAGCGGCGCGAGGATGCCGTGCTGCTTTGCGGCCTCGATCCCGGGGCGATAATCGCTGAGGTCGTCGGCGTTCAGGCCGTTGATCACGACGCCAAAGCGGCGCTCGGCGGCGAGCGCGGTCAGCCGACCGTACAGCTCGTTCTTGCAGTAATAGCAACGGTCGGTCGGATTTCTCAGATAGTCGGGGTTTGTGAATTCGTCGGTATCGAGCAATTCGTGACGGATGCCGATTTCGGCGGCGATATCGGCCACCGACTCGAGCTCGGCGGAGGGCGTGGCGTGGCTGCGGCCGGTGATGGCGAGGCTGCGTTCCGGACCGACCGCCTGCACGGCCAGCAGCGACGCGACGGCGCTGTCGATGCCGCCGCTGAAGGCGACGAGGACGGAGCCGGCGTGGCTGAGGCGCTGACGGGCGGCGTCGAACTTGGCGGCGGATTCGGGGGACATCAGGCGGCCTCCAAAGTGCAAGCGGCAGGGGGCTCGGACGAGCGGCTGCGCGGCGCCGTCGCTCGCCCGAATACTAGGTAGGCGAGGGACGCCGCGGCGAACGCGGGCGCAGGACCGACGGCGAGCGTGACGAAGAGTAGGGCGGCGGCGAGGAGCGCGAGCGCGGTCGCACGCCATGCGCCGATCGCGCGCGATGTGCCGATCGCGCGCGTTAGTGCGTCGGCGAGATGAACGTATCGCGCACCGCTGATCAGCAGAGCGCTCAAGGTCAGCAATGTGGTCGCGGTGACGAATGCGGCGGTCGCGGGGGATTCCAGGTTGGAGAGACCGGCGGCCGAATCGTCGCCGAGCAGCAGCGCTAACGCGACCAGAGCGGCGGCAGCGGCCGGCGTCGGCAATCCGCGGAAGGTGCGGAGGCCGGGAGGGCGGGGGTTGCTGAGCTTGCTCGGTCGCCGTGGTGGTGTGGCGGGGTCGGCATCGGCGGAGATCGCGGATTGGAATCGAACCAGACGCAGGAGGCAGGCTGCTCCATAAAGCACCGCGGCAAAGCCGACCGGCGCGACAAAAGCCGGCGCTTCGCGCAGGGCGGTGGGCAGGGCGACAAAGAGCAGCAGCAACGGCGCGATCGCGAAACCGGCCATGTCTGCGAGTGCGTCGAGCCGCGCGCCGAAACGCGATGTGGTGTTCAGGCGTCGCGCGAGATGGCCATCGACGCCGTCCAGCAGGATGCAGGCGGCGATGAGCCATGCGGCGGCGTGAACGGAGGTCGGCTGTGGCCGGGCCGCGGATTGGGCGAACAAGGCGGCGATCGAAGCGACCGAAACTGCGACGGCGATGAGGATCCGTACACTCGTGACGGCGTTCGCCGCGTGATTGCGGAGCGTGAGACGCCAGGCCGGCGTGCTGCGGCCGGTGGGGCGCGTCGGCTTTGCGAGCGCGGCGGTGAGCGGGTTGTGGGTGATCAGGTTCATGGCTTCGCCGCGCATTCTACGAGGTCGGCGAAGCGCCTTGGCCCGCGCGGCGCAACAAGATCGTCTCGCCGGCGCTGACGCGCTGCCGCTGGCGAGCGACGATCGTCCATGAATCGTCGGAGATGAGCGTCAACTCGACGCGCGAGCCGAACTTAATCATTCCATAGCGCTCGCCCGCCGCGAGGGATTGACCGATTTCGGCGCGGCAGACGATTCGCCGGGCGATGAGGCCCGCGATCTGACGCACGCGCACGAGATTTGGCAGACCGGGCGCGGTGGGGCGAAGCGTGAGCGTCAGGCTTTCATTTTCGGCGGAAGAGCGCGGGTCGAGGGCGTTGCGAAAGCGGCCGGGGCGATGTTCGCGGGCGGCGACGACGCCGGCGAGCGGGCTGCGCTGGACGTGGACGTCGAACACGCTCAGGAAGATTGTGATGACGATGTGCGTCGCCGACGTTGGCTGTTGTTCGATCGAGACGATGACGCCATCGGCGGGGGACAGGAGCACATTTGCATCGGATGGGACTCGTCGCGGCGGGTCGCGAAAGAACCAGAGCCAGGCGCCGAGGGCGAGGAGAGGTGCGATACAGAAACCCGTGGGCAGCCAGGTCGCCGCGGCGATCGTGAGGCCGATGCCGACCGCGGCGCCGAGGATGACTTCGCGGAGTGCGTAGCGCGCGAACATGATCCACCCGATCCAGGAAAAGTGCGCGCGGGCCGCGCCGGGATTCTTGTGCGGGCGGCTACTCGCCCAGGCAGCGCTGCACGACGTCGGCCACGCCGCAGTCGTCGTTGGCGCCGGTTCGCTCGCGGGCGTGTTCCGCCACGCCCGGCTTGGCGTTGGCCATCGCGAAGCCGCGACCGGCGTTTCGCAGCATGTCGATGTCGTTTACGTCGTCGCCGACGGCCGCCGTGTGACGCGGGTTCAGGCCCCATTGCCCGCACAGCCATTCGATGGCGGTCCATTTGCTGGTCTTTGCGGCGGCGACTTCCATGATGCTCAGCTCGTATTGCGGGGCTCGGAGCAGGTTGACCGTGCTTTGTTCGCGAAATCGCTCTTCGAACGCTGCGGCGAGCGGCCCCAGCACGGGCGGCTCGTCGATCACGGCGAGGCGGATGGGCGTCGGCGACGAGGGCCATTCGTCGACGGGGCGAATTCGACAGGGCGTTCGGCGGAGCCAGCTTTCGAGGGCGGAGTGGCGCCGCCCGCCGCTGACGACGAATCCGTCGTGCTGTTGGTCGGGGTCGTCGACGATCCAGATGGGGACGAGTTGGCGATCGCTGAGCCATCCGCGGATGGCGACGAGGGCGGTTGGTTCAAACTCGGTGCGGCGGATGGTCTCGCCGGTTTGCGGGCGCGAGATGAGCGCGCCGGAGCAACTGACGACGGCGTCGAGGTCGAGCCCGATCGCTTCGAGGATGGGCCGGGCCTCGGGAAAGGGCCGGCCGGTGCAGACGACGACCTTTACGCCGCGTTCGTGGGCGCGGTGGAGCGCCTCTCGATTGCGGTCGGGCAATTTGCCGCGCGAGTCGAGCAGAGTTCCGTCGAGATCGATGCCCAGGAGGGCACACTTCCAGTCGTTCATGAGAGCTCGATTGGGTCGGTCCGGGCCGCGACCGATCGCGGCGAAACGCGATGGTACAATCTTCGCGATCGGTTCGCAGATTCTCGTGCGAGTTGAAATGTCGAACGCCGCTGCACGCATTTCCCCTGTCGCCTCCGAAAGTGCCCGCGCTGCCGCCGCTGCGCCGATTCGTCGCGTGGCGGTGATCGGCTCGCCGCAGAAGCCTGCGGCGGTCGCTGCGCTCGATGAAGTGCGCCGATGGGTGCAGGCGCGAGCCGACCTTGTCTACGCCGACATCACGTTCGACAGCCGGGCTGCACTAGCGCAGAAGCCGGAATTGCTGATTGTTCTTGGGGGCGACGGCACGCTGATCTCGGCGGCTCATCGCCTGGAGCGCGACCAGATTCCGATTCTCGGCGTCAATCTCGGCAAGCTCGGATTCTTGGCGGATTTCACGCTGCCGCAACTGGAGAGCTTCGGCGATTTTCTATTCACCGGGCCGCTGCCGATTTCGCGGCGATTGATGCTGAATGTGCGGATCGAAAACGGCGACGCGCCGACCGAGACGCTGGCGGTGAATGATTGCGTCGTGGTCGCGGGTCCGCCGTTTCGCATGATTCAGATGACCGCGTTGGTGGATGGCGACGAAGTGGCCCGCGTTCGCGGGGATGGGCTGATTGTGGCGACGCCGACGGGTTCGACGGCGCACAATCTCAGCGCCGGCGGGCCGATCGTTGAGCCGACGGCGACATCGATGATCGTGACGCCGATTTGTCCTCACGCACTGACGTTTCGCCCGCTGGTGCTTTCGGCCGAGCATGAGCTTGTGCTGACGCCACGACGTACGAACCCCGGGACCCATGTGGTGATCGACGGACGAACGGCGGTGTCGCTGCACAACAACGACCGCGTGACGATTCGTCGCTATCCGACGGATTTTCTGCTGGTGCGCAACCCGCGCGATACGGCGTGGACGGCGCTGCGGAGAAAGCTGATGTGGGGTGCGGGGCCGGTGGCGGACTGAGGCCGAAGGGGTGAAGGGGTGGGAGGGGTGAAGACTTCCGGCGAACGCACGCTCGCGCTTGATGCGACGCGAGACGTGCGGAGGCGGAATTTCAGCCAATCAGTCCTGGACGGTCCAGGTGTCGGCGTCGTTGAAGAGCGCGTCGAGATCGCCGGGGCCGAGTTTCTTCTGAGCTGCGGCTACCTGCGACATGAGCAATGATTCATAGGTCGGGGCGTTGACCGCGCGCAAGACGCCCATCGGTTCCGGGAATTCCGGGCGGCGCATCTGCGCCAGCAGATAGGCCAGCGTCGGCGTGGGGGCCGATTCGTCGTGGTGCAACAGGTCGTCGGCGGCGATCCCGGCGCCGACGGTGACGACTTCCGGCGTCAGGCCATTCAGTCGGATGCCACGGTCGCGCTGCTTACCGAACATCATCGGTTTGCCGTGCTCGAGGTAAAGGACGGTCTCGGGCTTCGTTTCGCGATCGGTGGCGTAGTCCCAGGCCTTGTGGTTGTAGACGTTGCAATCCTGATAGACCTCGACGAACGCCGTGCCGACGTGCGCGGCGGCGCGCTTCAGGACCTGCTGCTGATGCTGCACATCGACATCGACTGTGCGCGCGATGAAGGTTGCGCCGGCGGCGATGGCGACGCCGAGCGGGTTGAGCGGGCCGTCGATCGAGCCGAATGGGGTGCTCTTGGTCACCTTGCCGACTTCGCTGGTGGGCGAATACTGGCCCTTGGTCAGGCCGTAAATGCGGTTGTTAAAGAGAATGACCTTGAGGTTCACGTTGCGACGGAGCAGGTGGAGGATGTGATTTCCGCCGATGGAGAAGCCGTCGCCATCGCCGGTGATGACCCACACATCGAGCTCGGGGTTGGCACACTTGATGCCCGTTGCGACCGCCGGGGCGCGGCCGTGGATCGTGTGAAACCCGTAGGTGTTCATGTAATAGGGAAAGCGGCTGGAGCAGCCGATTCCGGAGACGAAGACGGTGCGGTCGCGATCGACGCCGAGTTGCGCGAGGACCTTCTGGACCTGCATGAGGATCGAGTAGTCGCCGCAGCCGGGGCACCAGCGGACTTCGGACTCGCTTTTCAGTTCTTTCCAGTCGAGGGTGGGTAGAGTTGCCATGATTTCGGATTGTAATCCGGCGGCGGGGAATTGGCGCGACGCCGGCCGCGGCGCGAAAGAGCGCGGCTTGGCGGGTTGCAGCTAGGGCGTCGAAATGTGCCCGTTGGTGCCGTTCGTGGCGCTGGTTTCGGTCGGGAGAAACTCGTCGCCGCGGAAGGTGTTGCCGAGGTATTTCTCGCGGGCCGTGGCGTCGTTGATGAGCTGGTGGGGGGTGCCGCTGCTGATGACGTGGCCCTGATGGATGACGTAGCTGCGATCGGTGACGCGCAGCGTCTCATGGACGTTGTGGTCGGTGAGCAGAATGGCGATGTCGTTGGCGCGGAGTTTTTGAATTTCGTTGCGCAGATCCTCGACCGCCTTGGGGTCGACGCCGCTGAACGGCTCGTCGAGGAGGATGAGCTTGGGCTTGGTGATCAGCGCCCGGGCGATTTCGAGCTTTCGTCGCTCGCCGCCGGAAATGACGCGGGCGGGGCTTTTGCGGATGTGCTTCAGATTGAACTGTTCGAGCAATTCCTCGCGCCGCCGCTGACGATCGCCGCGGGTCATGCGCATAGTCTCGAGGATCGCGTTGAGGTTGTCCTCGACGCTGAGGCGCTGAAAGACGCTCGGCTCCTGCGAGAGGTAGCCGATGCCGTGGCGGGCGCGCTTGTACATGGGGAGGCTGGAGATGTCTTTGTCGTCCAGCAGTACCCGTCCGCCATCGGGGATCACCATGCCGACGGTCATGCGAAAGCTGGTGGTTTTTCCCGCGCCGTTGGGGCCGAGCAGACCGACGATCTCGCGGCGTTCGACGACGAAGCTGACATCGTCGACGACGCGTCGATTATTATAGGACTTTAGTAGATTTTGAACGCTTAATAGCAAGCAGACCCCCTAGGCATGGGGGTGGTGTGGATAAGTTGTGAAGTGCCGAACTCGCACGGCGCCGGAGCCAATAAGGCCAAGACATCCGGGAGCGGTTTTTCGGCGGAAGCTGCGAATGAGCCCGAAATCAGTGTTGTATTGTAAGTGCTTTTATAGAAACCACTTACATTGAATGTGCGCGCGGCGCGTGGAGTGTGCCGGGCGCGGAGCGGTGCGAGGCGCGTTTGCAGCGTCCCGACAACGGGGAATTTTCGAACGGGTGTTGACAACTTGCCGTTTTGCTCCGTGTCGCCGGGGCTCTAGCGGATGAACCGCACGCGGCCCACATCGGGGACCCTTAGCATGCCCCGAGGCCCAACCGTCAGCCAGCCGGGAAGATACACCATCGCGGCGAGTCCGACAATTTGGTCTCCGCGAACCGTGCCGGCGCGATAGGAGTCGGGCAGGTGAAGTCCGCCCTGGTCCCATTCGCGTGAGTCGTGGCTATCGGCACTGTTGTCGCCGGCGACGAAGTACTCATTGATTCGTAATGCGAAGGGGTCGCCGCGCACGGCGCGCTTGGAACGGTGCGAGGTGGTGTAGTAGACGTCGCGCCAGATGCGAAGCTCGCGAATATGAAACGCACCGCCGAGGCCTCGCAGCAACAGGCTGTTTTCGAGCGCTACTTCGGACTCGCTGGGTGCGGGGAATTCGTAGATCGTCGCGCCGTCGATCAGAATTCGAGCTCGTCCGTCGAGCCGTTCGAGCTCGACCCGCGTGGCGCCGCGCGGCGCGATGCGCCCGGACGCGGCGCGCGACCGATCGGACGGCTGGAGCAAGCGCTCGAATTCGCCGGAGGCGAAGACCGTGACGCCCAGCGGCGTGTCGGCGCTGTTCAGGCGAATGGCGCAGCCGGCGGCGGGAGCGTCCCAGACGATCGTCATCTCCAGCCGCAAATCTCGTACAAAGTTGCCGGCCGAGTCTTCGTTGTAGCCGACGAAGTCGAGCCATGAATCAGTGTTCTGACCGTGGAGCGCGATGGTGTCGTCGGCACCGGCGGCCGGGTCGAAGCGGAGGACGCGATCCGCTTCGCCGCTCCAGCCGCGGTTTTCGGCATGTGCGGATTCCCAGCGAAAGGGCGGCGGGTCGTGCTCGTCGTCCGATGGAGCCAATTGCGACTGATCGAACACCGGATGCCACAACACGGCCTGCGCGTGGGGCGGCTTGGCTTTTGGCGCGCCGTTGATCCACAGGTCGCCGTCGCGAAACTCAACGGTTTCGCCCGGCAAGCCCACGACGCGCTTGATGTAGGTCTGCGATGCGTTTTCCGGATCGCGAAAGACGATCACATCCCAGCGCTGTGGGGGTGTGAGCGCGACGGGCCACTTGTGAACTAGAATGCGGTCGCCGTCTTTGCGGGCCGCGACCGCGGCGCTCTCTGCAATCGTGCGACGACAATTTGCGCAGGTGAACGAGCTGTCGGCGCGTCTCCAGCCGGTCGTGCTCTGGTCGGATTCGGCGCCGCAGTGAGGGCAGCTCAGGGTGCGATGTTCGCCGAGGAGGCCGGGCGCCATCGACCCGGTGGGGATGATGAACGGCTCGACGAAGAAGGCGCGAAACACGAACGCGAAGACAAGGGAGACGATGACGATGCGCGAGACGTCGAGGACGGTTCGCCAAAAACGCTCGGCACTTTCCGCGAGCGGCAGGGCGGCGGGCATCGCCTTCGACGCATCGCTCGTCGTGGCGGCTGCGCCCTCTGCATTCCCCCGTCTTTGCTCCGCTTGCTCCGGCGTCAACGGATCCAACGCAGGCGTCCCGTATCGGGCAGCAGGTTGCTCAGGCTCACCGGTCCGATGCGCGGGTCATAGCCGGGCGGCAGGATCGGATAGAAGCCCGGCCAATAAACCAGGAACGCGGGACCGATCAGTTGGTCCGCGGGGACCGTGCCCGGCTGATATTCGCCGCGGGCGGCGCGATCGACGAGGTGCGGTCCGAGCTGGTTGCGCTGCCAGTAACGGCTGTCGCCGCTGTTGGGACTGTTGTCGCCGCAGACGAAGAACTCGTCATTTCGCAGGACGATGGGGTTGTTGCAGCCGCCGTTGAACTTGGACTTCTGTCCGCCGCGCTCGCCGCGCATGTCGCCGAAGATGTTGGTGTAGTAGACATCACGATCGATGCGTACGTGGGCGAATTCGGCATCGACGCGTTCGGCGGCGAGGCCGACGAGCGGGAACGGCTTGTAGTCGTAGTGGCGCTTGGCCTGATCGGGCGTGCACGCGTACTGCTTCGGATCGGAGCTGAGCACTTCCTTGCCGTCGACCGTCACCGTGACGCGATAGTCGGCGTTTCCCAGCGCGAGGCGCGCGGCCCGCGCCGGGGAGAGATCCACCTTGCCCTCGGCCCAGACCTCGACCGTGCCCGACTTTCGGGCGTGGGAAAGCACGACGCGCCCGTCACTGTGCAGCCGCGCGGTGAAGGTGTCGTCGCGCTGGCTGAGCAACAGCTCGGCGTAGCCGTCGCCGCCGTGCAGATGAACATCCGCGGCGATGCGGAGGTCGGTGACGCGGTCGCTCTGCATCTGCTGCACTTCGCCCATGCGCGGGTCGTTGTAGCCGTAGAAGTTGTCGACCAGCGCGATCGGCCCGTCGTTGTTGGCGGTGTTCACAAATTGAATGGTGGCGCGCGGCGCCGAGACGCCATTGAATTTGAGCACGCGCGAGTCGATGTCGCTCCAGCCGGCGGCCTGGGCCGCGTTGGAATCGGTGGCTTGGGCGTCGGCCCGCACGAAGCGCGGACGGAAGCTCTGATTGTTCGCGCGGACTTCCGCGCGCGGGGTGTGATCGTGGTTGTAGACGGGAATCCAGAGCGTCTCTTGAATCGGCGCCGGCTTAGTGGCGATGACGTCGTTGACGAAGAGGTCGCCGTCGATGATCTCGATCTTTTCGCCGGGCAATCCGAGAAGGCGCTTGATGTAGTTTTGCTGGCCGTCGTTGGGAACCTTGAAGACGACGACATCCCAGCGATTGGGCCCGAACCAGCGCCGCGTTTCGCCGCCCAACATCAGTCCGAGGTCGTAGGTCCAGCCATGCACGATGATGCGGTCGCCCGATTTTCGCGGCAGGGGATAGTGAAAGGTCGATTGGGCCGGCGCGCCGGCGGGGGCTTCTTTGGTGGCGACGCGGAACCAGCGGCAATTGGGGCAGACCGTCGCCGTGTTGGCGACGGGGCCGAGATCGGGCACGCCCATGGCGTATTCGGTGCCGCAGTTGGGACAGGTCATGTCGGTGTGGGCGCCATTGAGCGTCGCCGCCATGGACCCGGTGGGAATGATGAAGAGGGGCAGCAAGAAGCCCTTGAGCAGCAGGACGTAGATGAAGAAGGAGACGAAGCCGGCCCACTGCTGGAGCGGCGTCTCCACGGGCGGGCCGGATTGCCTTGCGGCGGGGGACTGCTGCATCTTGAGGGCGTCCTTCGAGACCCGGGCGATCGGAACGTTCGTCAAAGACTATTCGCGGCGGCGCGCGGCCTCAAGGCGAGAGGCGGCGGCGGTGGAACGGCCCGGCACAGGAGTGCGGGGTGGCGCTGTCGCGATTCGAAGCGGCTGCGCGTCGCCCGATAAGCTGCGGTCGGCGATTTCGGCTTCGTCGCATTGCCTTGGCAGTGGCCATCGACTAATTTCCCGCCTCGCTTGCGCTGTGCTGTGGATGGGATTGTCCGCTCGATTTCGGCTGTTCGAGCGCGATCCTCCGAACGATCACCTGTAATGACTGAGGTGCTTGATGAGGTGGTGTTGCGCTCTTTCCATAGCCGCATTTTCCGCATCGATCGGATTTGTACTTCGGGGTGAAGCGAGCGACAGCACAGGGCCGAACGTAGCGCCACCCGCTGATGAAGCAGCCGCAGTCATTCAGGCCTTCGCCGGTCTTGAGAACGCCGGGCCCGACCTGGTGGTGGGCAACATCGCGGCGCCCTGGGCGGGCGGAAACGTGGTGGTCGGGGGTCGGACGATTCGCGGCTTTGGCATCGGCACGACCGCGTGCAACGTGGGCACGCAGCCGCTGAATTGGGTGCAGGAAACCCCCGATCATCCGGTGATCGCCCAGTCGGTGTATCGCATCAGCGGGCAGGGGCGCTTTGAGCAAATCGGCTTTGGCTGGCCTAAGCACAGCTTTTGCGCGCTGCAGTATCAGCGCGGCCTGCCGGGGAACTATTGTGCGACCTGCCAGGCGGCGTGTCAGGGCTGTTGCTCTCGGCTGGGCGTCGGTTGCTGGGATCCGTACGCTTCGAATCGCAACGGTCTGCAGGAGTATCTGGGGCCGCGCTCTGAAATCAACGCGTTCACGGGCGAGTTTCCGTTTCCGTACGGCATCGCCTGGGAGCAGACGGGGAACGCGATCTACAAGCGTGTGCAGATTGACGTCACTCAACTCGACCCCACGCTCAACCCAGGCGCGTTTTTCTACGCCGAGGCGCAATACGTCGCGCGCGACGACGCGGCGGCGGGCAACTCCGAGAACAACGTCTCTTCGCGGCAGCTGCTGGTGAGCGGTGCGACGCCGAACTTTGAGCTGGCGTTGACCGGAACGTTTAACACGACGATCCCGGCGATTCGGCGCTGGCCGGTGCATGTGCCGCAGGCGGTGGTGCGGACGGTTGACCTTACCGACGAGGGGCGCTTCGAAATCGGCGGATATGCGCGCGACAACGGCAACGGGACGTGGACCTACAACTACGCCGTCTACAACCAGAACTCGCATCGCGCGGGGTACGCGTTTGAGGTGGCGATTGCGAGCGGCGTCGGTGTGTCGAACATCGGCATGTCGTTTCCCGGCTATCACAGCGGCGAGCCGTTGACCAACGCGCCCTGGAGCGGCGTGCGCAGCGGTTCGAAGGTGCGCTGGCAGGCCGACGCGACCTTTGCCGTCAACCCGAACGCGAACGCGATTCGCTGGGGCACGGCGTACACATTTTGGTTTACGGCGACGCGCCCGCCGATCAACGGCGAGGTGCGAATCGAGACGTTTCGCCAGCCGGGGTTTGCGACGGCGCTGCTGCCCGTGCCGGAGCCGCTGCCGGTGGACCTTGCCGACAGCAACTGCGACAGCGTGATCAACGTGAGCGACATCGGCCCGTTCGTGATCGCGCTGACGAATCCGGGTGGGTTTTCGGCGGCATTCCCGGGCTGCGACATCCTGAACTCGGACACCAATCAGGACGGGTTTGTGAACGAAGGCGACATTGGCAGCTTTGTGACGATCCTGCTGGGGCAGTGACGGGGGACGGCGGCGGCGGAAAATCGAACCGTCTGAAAGGGGCCATTCCCCGCCGAAACCGCGCAATCTTTGCGAATTCGGGTTGACTTCGTACTCCGGCCTGAGCATCATTTGCGATGGAACAAGAGGAATTCCGCTGCGGAGATGCTTGTCCCCGGGCGGATACGACCAACGGCCTTTGCAGACGTGTGATCAGACTGCGACGCAATCAACTCATTTTTTCGCCTCGGCAGTCTCGCCCTTCGGCGTGCTTTGCGCCGTCGCCTTCGCACCATCCCTCACAACACGATATCCATATGAATAGCCTTCGAGCCGCGCCCGCATGGTGACCGTCCGACTCCCCGATGGTCGCGAGGTCCAGCACCCCGACGGCGTCTCGCTGATGCAGATTTTGCAAGCGATCGGCCCCGGCCTTGCCAAGGCGGCCGTCGCTGCACGCGTCAACGGCGAAACCCGCGAACTTTTTTCGACTCTCAGCAACACCACCGTTGAGCTGCAGGCTCTCAAGCTCGACGACCCGGCGGCGTTGCAAATGGCGCGTCATAGCACGGCCCACGTCATGGCGGAGGCGATCTGCGCGCTCTGGCCTCAGACCAAGCTCGTGTATGGCCCGCCGGTCGAGGGCGGCTTCTATTACGACATCGACCTCGACCACAAGCTCACGCCCGAGGACTTTCCGCGGATCGAAGAGCGCATGGCCGCGATCGTGAAAGAAGATCGGCCCTTTACGCGATATGAAGTGCCGCGCGATGCCGGCATGAAGAAGCTGGCGGCTGAGGGCAACGACTACAAAGTCGACAACGCGCTGCGGGCTGAAGGCGACGTGCTCAGCTTTTACGTCACCGGAACGCCGAACAGCGGCTGCTGGGAAGACCTGTGCAAAGGGCCGCACGTTCCCAGCACGGGGCGGATCGGCGCATTCAAGATCCTGCAGGTGGCCGGCGCCTATCACCATGGCGACGCGAACAAGAAGCAGCTCCAACGCGTTTACGGCACGACCTTCCCGGACAAGAAGCTGCTGCAAGCGCATCTCGACCAGATCGAGGAAGCCAAGAAGCGCGACCATCGCAAGATCGGTCAGGAGCTGGGCCTCTTCACGCTCGACTCGATGGTCGGCACGGGACTTGTGCTGTGGAAGCCGCGCGGTGCGGTGATCCGCTATACGCTCGAAAACTTCATTCGCGGCGAGTTGGTGCGTCGCGGCTATCAGCCGGTCTACACGCCGCACATCGGCCGGCTCGAGCTCTATCGCACCAGCGGCCACTTTCCCTACTACAAAGACAGCCAGTATCCGCCGATCTTCGACAACGACACGGCCCGCTTTCTGAATGATCTGTGGGAAGCGACCATCGAGCGCAAGGATGCGGCGGGGTTCAACGCGGCCGAGCAGCGAGCGCTGGCGCGGCTCGACGACATCGACCCGGATATTCGCACGACGCTGAAGACCCGCGGATTCTCCGATGATGGCGGCAAGGCCGATCGCAACCAGAACGCGATTCGCACGATGCTCGCCGAGTCCGACGGCTACTTGCTCAAGCCGATGAACTGCCCGATGCACATGCGCATCTACGGCAGCGAGCCGCGGAGCTATCGCGACCTGCCGATCCGCCTGGCGGAGTTCGGCACGGTCTATCGCTACGAGCAGTCGGGAGAGGTGAACGGTCTGACGCGGGTGCGCGGCTTCACGCAGGACGATGCGCATCTTTTCTGCACGCCGGAGCAGGTGGAGCAGGAGATGGCGGATTGCGTCGATCTGACGCGGCTGGTGCTGAAGACGCTCGGGATGAACGACTATCGCGTTCGCATTGGTCTGCGCGGCGACGGCGACAAGTACATCGGCGCGCGAGAAGACTGGGACATGGCCGAGGAGGCCGTCCGCCGCGCGGTCCGAAAGGCCGACATGTCCGCGACGGAAGCGGCTGGCGAAGCGGCGTTCTATGGCCCGAAGATCGACTTTATCGTGAAGGACTGCATCGGCCGCGACTGGCAGCTCGGCACCGTGCAGATCGACTATAACAACCCGAAGCGGTTCAACCTGCGGTACATCGGCGACGACAACGCCGAGCACCGTCCGGTGATGATCCACCGCGCGCCGTTCGGCAGTCTCGAGCGTTTCTGCGGGATTTTGATCGAGCACTTCGAGGGCGCGTTCCCGACCTGGCTGGCCCCGGTGCAGGCGGCGGTTTGCAGCGTCAGCGAAAAGAGCGAGGCGTACGCCCGCGATGTGTTCGCTTTGTGTCAGCAAGCCGGTCTGCGGGTGGAGCTGGACGCGAGCAGCGAGCGCATCGGCGCTAAAATCCGTCGCGCGACGCTCGAGAAGACCCCCTATGTGCTGGTCATCGGCGAGCAGGAAGTGGCGGGTCGCTCGGTGAACGTCCGCACGCGCAGCGGCGCCCAGCTTGGCAATTTCACGATTCCGGAATTTTTGCACGCGGTCGCACAGGAGATCGCCGAGCGACGTCTGACGTTGCTGGCGACGGCGTCCGGCGCCGCCCCGGGATAGCGCCGGCTTTTGCCGGAGTGGTCCCGACACGTACTTCGTCGCTCAAGGCAGTCTTAAGGAGTAAGCCCGATCAAACAGAATCTTCGCTGCAACGAACAGATCCGCATCACGCCGATTCGCGTCATTGGCGCGGCCGGCGAGCAGCTCGGCGTCATTCCGACGTCGCAGGCGATGGCGATGGCGCGCGAGGCCGGCCTCGATCTGGTCGAGGTCTCGCCGACGGTCCGTCCGCCCGTTTGCCGCATCATCGACTACGGCAAATGGAAGTATCAGCAAAAGAAGAATCAGAAGAAGACGCACGAGCAGCAGCTCAAGGAAGTTCGGCTGCGCCCGCGCACCGACGACAACGACCGCAGCATCAAGGTCAACCGCGCCATTCGCTTCTTCTCGAAGGGCGACAAGGTGCAGTTCACCATGCTCTTCCGCGGCCGCGCGCGGGCGCACCGCGACATCGCGTATGCGATTTTCAACGGCATTCTGGAAGAGCTGAAGGCCAAGGTGAAGGTGGATCGTCCGCCGTCGATGGACGGCAAAAACATGATCATGGTGCTCTCGCCGATGAAGGGCGCGTTTGATCACATCGTGGTGAGCGAGGCCGACGAAAAGGCCGACGCCGCCGCGCTGGCCGCCGAGCAGGCCGAGCATCACGACGACGACCACGACGATGGCGGGGACGACGCTCCGCCGCCGTCGAACAGCACGCCGGTGGAAATCCGCCGCCCCGCGCCGCCGAAGGACAGCGGTCCTCCGCGTCGCGGCGGTGTCTGAGCCGGGCGATGATCGCGACCGTGGGAGAGCGGGTGTGCCCCGCCTTTTCGCCGCGGTCGTCGAATCGGCGGCGATGCCTTGAGCAATCTCGATGAAGGGGCAAGGGCGAGCTGAGACCAGCTCGCCCTTGTCTTTTGATTTACCTGAGCTGATGCACCGCGATTTCGCCCCGCGCGGAAATCGGGAGGCGAAGCGGGGCGCTACCCTTCGCCGGTGAGCAACGAGACAAAGCCGGCGATGTCGCCGACGGAGATGAAGAGGTCGGCGTTGATGTCGGCGCGGTTGATGTCGCACTCGGGATAGGCGAGAGCGTAGGCATCGGGGTCGGTCAGCGCCAGAACGAAGCCCGCGATATCGCCGACGCTCAGCACGCCGTCGCAATTCATATCGCCCATGAGCGGCGGCGGGGCGACCGGCAGGCAGTTGTAGCAAACCAACGCGAAATCCTGATCGGTGAGCGCCGCGTCTCCGGGGATGGCGTCGGAGTTGATGTTGGCGGCGACGACGCGCAGGTTGTAGATGGCCGAGGTGGCGGGGTTGAGAAAGGCGCCTTCGGTGTTGTTGCGGGGGTCGGCCACGCCGCCGAGGGTCGAGAGACCGTCGGGGCCGAAGGCGTTGCCGCGGTAGAGGTCGGCGCCGTTTTCGACGACGAGATCGAGATCGTTGTTCCAGGCCGGCGTGGCGCCGCCGAGGCCGTGGCCGGGCGCGTCGGTCCAGGCGAGCATGATGCGAATGGGGGCGTTTTCGTCGGCGGCGCGGACGAGCTGCGTCCACTGCTGGCCGGTGGCGTCGAAGACCTGGGGATTATCCCAATATTGCACTGCGAGCGTCGGGGCGATTACGGCGCGCAGGTCCATGCGGCCCCAACCCTGCTTGCGATCGAAGGGGTGATCGAGCACGACGCCGTCGGCATCGAGATGGCCCGCAAGGCTGTGAGCGACGGCGGTGAAGGCCGCCTTCACGAGGGCCGGACTCGGATCGACCGAGTAGCCGGGCAGAGCGCGAAAATATTGCAGGAAGAGCGCTACGCCGCCGGCGACCTGCGGCGCGGCCATGCTGGTGCCGCAGTCGAAGCCGTAGGTGGTGGTGTTCAGGGTCGAATCGACCCAGCAGCCCGGCGCGACGATGTGCGGAATGATGCGGCCGTCGAGCGCGGGGCCGTGGGCGGAGTTGGCGGAGATGTCGTCGATCTCGGCGTACTGAGCGCCGCCGGCGCTGCTCTGCATGCGGGTGGAGCCGACGGTGAAGCAGTTCTTGGCTTCGTCGGGCGTGCCCTGGCTGCTGGTGCCGCCGTAGCCGTTCATGATGGAGAGAATGAAATGGAACTGCTGGTTGCCGGGCAGGGCGTCGTCGGCGTCGCGCACGCCGATGTCGACCTGAAGCGTGTCGGCGTCGTAGCCGCGCGGTGTGCCGGCGGGGCCCCAACTGTTGCTGGAGAGGTGCGCTCCGTTGCGGATGCTGGTGCGCATCAGCGTCAGCATGCCGCCCGGCTCGGTGTAGGTGGGGAAGTATCGCTGTTCGACGAGCCGCGCGCCCGGGGCGACGCCGAGCCCGCGCAGGAATCCGTTGCCGTCGATTACGCCTGACGAGCCATCGCCGGCGATGATGCCGGCGGTGTGCGTGCCGTGATTGCTGGCGGTGGTCGCGTCGCCGCAGGAGGGGCCGACGCAGGGGTTCATGCGATTGATGAGGTCGAGGTGATTGTCGCGAATGCCGCTGTCGACGTCAGCGACGATCACGCCGGCGCCGCTCAGGCCGAGCGTGGCGAGATAGGCGGCGTAGCCCGGCAAGGCGCGGTTCATCTCGTCGACGTTGTTGACGTTGAGCTGAGAGCTCATTTCGCCGCGCAGTCCGCCGTCGGCGGGCAGGCTCTGCAGCGAGTAGACGCCGCGCACGCTGCTGGCGGCGTCGAGCTGATTGGCGGCGGCGCTGATGCTCAGGAGCGTCCACTTTTGGTTGAGCGTCTGGGCCGATTGGACCGCGATGCCCAACGACTGCAAGTCGGCTGCGACGCGATCGATGTCGGCGACGTTGGGCACGAGCACGCGGTAGGGGGCGGCGACCGCATTTGTGATGTCGGGCGAGGGGCGAAAGCGATTGAGCAGGCGATACTCGGGTGCGAAGTCGCCAGTCCAGCGGACGCCGGCGGCGAGCGCCGGCACGTCGATCTCCTCGCGCGAGGCCCAGACGACGTAGGTGAAGGGCGGGATGTACTGAACGACTTTGGCGCCTTTGGATTCGAGCGCCGGCAGCCAGTCGCTTTTGGTGGGGCCGGCGAACTGAACCAGGCGCAGATCGCGCTGGGCGTCGCCGGCTTGCGTGCGGAGATCGGCGATTCCGTCGCGAAGCGGATCAAAGGTGCGATCGCCGAGCGTCAGGGTGAACGCGCCGGGATCGATCGCGATGCTTGCGTTCGCGAGCTTGGCGGCCTCGCCGGCGGAGAGCTCGACCCACTGGAATGTGCCGTAGTCCACTTCGCGAATCGGGCGCACGCCGGCGCGATGGAGCGCGGCCTGGGTATTTGCATCGACGCGAAGGCCGATGCCGCCGTCGCCGGCGAGCGTGATTGAGGCAAGGAGAGAAAGCGGCAGGGCCTTCCACAAGGCACTATGAAGAAACGCGCGCACGCTCAAACCTACTTTCGAAGCCGGCGCCCTCCCGTGGCGACAGTAGAAAAAAGGGCCGCGGATGTGGGGCATCCGCGGCCCAACGAAAAATAATAGCCTGCGATCAGCCTCCGGTCAGCAGCGAGACAAATCCGGCGATGTCGCCGACGCTCACCACGCCGTCGCCGTTGGTGTCGGCGCGGTTGATGTCGCAGCCCGGATAAGTCGTTGCGTAGCCGGCGGGATCGGTGAGAGCGAGGACGAAGCCGGAAATATCACCGACGCTGATCACGCCGTCGCAATTCATGTCGCCGATCGTTACCAGACCCGCACCGAGCCAGAGCAGCGCGTCTTCGAGCACGGCTCGGCGATCAGTGGTGTTCGAAATCGCCTCGAGCGGGAACCCGAAGAACAGGGAGCGATAATCGCCGCCGTCCTTGCTGATGGCCGACGTGCCGGCGTTGCCGGTGAAGGCGATGGCGGCGGTCGCGTCGGGGATGATCGTGTCGCTGAAGTTGCTGAACGGATAGGTCAGGGTGTAGGGGCCCATTCCGGCGAAGACGCCCGCGCCGGTGGCGGTGGTTTGCGACACGTCATTGGTGACGCTCGACACGCCCAGCAGATCGACCATGAACGCGGTGCGCTGACGGTCGAAGTGGTAGTCCTGGCTGACGATGAGCAGGCGGCCTCCGTCGTTCATCCAGGTGCGCAGCGCGGTCTCGCCCGCCGCGCCGGGGCCGCAGGCGCCGCCGAATTCGTCGCCGGTGAACCAGATGACGATGCGATAGGGGCTGAGCTGGGCGGCGCTGGGCTCGATGTCGGAGTTGTTGGTGTTCCAGACATCGAAGTCGCGGCCCAGGGCGGCCAGATCGCCGCTGTAGGTGGCCTGCACGTTCGGGCCGTTGTCGTCGTCATCCACCAGGAGGATCTGCGGCACGACGCGGGTGGTGAAGGTGAAGGCATCGGCGGGCGTACCGACGCCGCAGGGGTTCGAGGCCGTCACGCGCCAGAAGTAGGGCGTGCCGATGGCGAGGTCGGTGGCGGGCGTGAAGCTGGCTTCGGTGAGACCCGCGGCGCCGACGACGATGTTGCTGAATTCGGAATCGAGCGCCACCTGAATGGAGTAGCTGGTGGCGTCGGCCTGCGAATCCCAGGTGAAGTTGGGCCGCAACGCCACGCCGGTCGACAGATCGTCGGGCGTGCGGAGCGTGGGGGCGACCGGTGCGCCATTGAACAGATCGAGTTCGATGACGGCGCTGCGGGTCACGGCGCCGGCGGTGGCCAGGACCGTGAAGCTGTAGCTGCCGCTCGGCGGCGCGCTGGTGTTGGAGAAGGTCAGCGTGGTCGCGCCGGCGGGGATGATCTCCGTCGCGCCGAAGGTCGCGTTCATGCCGGCGAGGTTGCCGGTGAGGCTGAGCGTGACCGGATCGGTGTAGCCGAGAATCTGGCCGACGCTGACGTTGTAGACCGCGTCGGGTCCGGCGCAGATCGTCTGCGCGCTGGGGGCGACGCTGAGCGTGTAGCCGGGTTCGAGGGCGCAGTTGTAGCAGACGACCGCGAAGTCCTGATCGGTCGTGTCGCCGGCGGCGGGGACGCCGTCGGAGTTGATGTTCGACGCGACGACGCGGATGTTGTAGGCGCTTGGCGCGGTGGGGCCGATGAAGACGCCTTCGGTGTTGTTGCGGGTATCGGCGGCGCCGCCCGTGGTCGACCAGCCGGAGCCGGCGAAGACGTTGCCGCGATAGGTGCTGCTACCGTCCTCCACGATGAGGTCGAGGTTGTTGTTCCACGCCGGCGTGCTGCCGCCGAGGCCGTGGCCGGGGGCATCGGTCCAGACCAGCATGATGCGGATCGGCTGGCTGGGGTCTTCGGCGGAGACGGTCTGGGTCCACTCTTCGCCGGTGTTGTCGAAGACTGTGGGGTTGTCCCAATAGCGCACCGACAACGCGGGATCGACGACGGCTTCGAGATCGAAGCGGCCCCAACCCTGCTTGCTGTCGAAGGGGTTGCCGAGCGTGCCGTTGTCGGCGTCGCGGCGGCCGGCGAGATTGCGTGCGACGGCGGTGAAGGCGGCCTTGACCATGGCGGGGCTGGGGTCGGCGACATAGTCGGGCAGGCTGCGCCAGTACTGGATGAACATGGCGACGCCGCCGCTGACCTGCGGAGAGGCCATGCTGGTTCCGCACTTGAGGCCGTAGCCGCCGGCCGCGGTGTCGCTGGAGTCGACGTTGCAACCCGGAGCGACGATGTGGGGAATCGTGCGACCGTCGAGAGCCGGGCCGTGGGCCGAGTTGGCGGAGAGGTCGTTGATCTCGAGGATCTGCGAGCCGGAGCTGGAGTTCTGCATCTTGGTCGAGCCGACCGTGAAGCAGTTCTTGGCTTCGTCGGGGGTGCCCTGGCTGCTGATGCCGCCGTTGCCGTTCATGAAGGAGAGGATGTAGTTGAGCGACTGATTGCCGGCGAGCGCGCTATCGGAGTCGCGCACGCCGATGTCGACTTGCAGCGTGTCGTTGTCATAGCCGCGAGGCGAGCCGGCGGGGCCCCAGCTATTGCCGGAGAGATGCGCGCCGTTGCGCACGCTGGTTTGCATCAGCGTCAGCATTCCGCCGGGGCTGGTGAACGTGGGGCTGTAGAGCTGCTCAATGAATCGTGCGCCGGGCGCGACGCCGAGGCCGCGGAGGAAGCCGCGGACATCGCGGACGTTGGAGGTGCCGTCGCCGCCCATGATGCCGGCGGTGTGAGTGCCGTGGGAGCTGCTGACTCCCGCGCCGGCGCAGGAGGTGCCGACGCAGGGGTTGAAGCGGCCGTCGAGGTCGGCGTGCGCTTCGTTGACGCCGCTGTCGACGTTGGCGATGACCACGCCCGCGCCGTTCAGGCCTAGCGCTGCGAGGTAGATGTCGTAGCCGACGAGTGCGAGGTTGGTGCCGTCGACGTTGTTGACGTTGACCTGCGAGCTCATTTCGCCGCGGAGGCCGCCGTCGGTCGGTACGTCCTGCACGCTGTAGACGCCGCGGGTGGCGGAGAGCGTGTCGAGTTGATCGGCGTTGGCATGAACGCCGAGGACGGTCCATGTGCCGTTGAGCTGGCGCGGCGTATCGACGCGCAGGCCCTGGGCCTGCAGGTCGCTGAAGATTCGATTGACGTCGGCGACGTTGGGCACGAGCAGTCGGTAGGGCGCGGGGCCGCTGGTGGCGGCAGTGGCGCTGGGACGGAAGCGGTCTAGCAAGCGGAATTCGGGGATGAACTCGCCTTTCCAGCGAATCACGTTATCGAGGCCGTCGACCTCGAGTTGTTCGGGAGTGGCCCAGACGACGTATGCGAACGGGGCGATGTACTGCACGACCTTGGCGCCTTTGGCTTCCAGCGCTTCGATCCAGCCGTCGTTGGTCGGTCCGACGAATTGCACCAGGCGCAGGTCGGCGTCGGCGCTGGGCGACACGGCGCGCGTGCCGGGGACGCCGTCGCGGAGCGGGTCAAAGGCGCGCTCGCCCAACACGAGGGTGAACGCATCGGCGTCGGCGTCGACCGAGATGCCGGCGGCTTCGAGTTTTGCGAGTTCGGCGGCGGTCACCTCGACGTACGAAAACGAGCCGTAGTCCGCCGAGTGAATCGGCGTGATCGCGGCGGCTTCCATCGCGGCCTTCTGATTGGCGTCGATGCGCACTCCGAAGGTCGGTTCGGCGGCGTGCGCGGTTGCGAAGAGTGCGGCGGTGGTAAAGAGCGATGTGAACAACGATCGACGTAGCCTGGTCACGGATGCTCCTTGGCTCGAACTGCTGGGACAGTTGTCGGGTCGCGATACAACAGATTGATCAAGAGCGAGCGCCGCTCGGTTGCGAAATGGCTTCTTTCCGATCCGAGCGTGGCGCGATTTCAGGGCACGGCGCGAGACACGCGCCGTGCGGGAGTCCTGTTGACAACCAGCTTACGCGGCGGGCTCATTCCAACTCAATGTTTTTGGCGCGATAACCGGACGAAAAAGTGCGAAATGAACCGTTCACGATTCGTCCAAAACGTCCGGAATAAACAAGGTCCGATAGATGAAATGGACACACCACAGGACGAAACCCCAGCCGACCAGGTTCATGGCGAAGGGCACGCTCAAGGCGATGGCGTCGATGACGGCGGTCGCGCCGCCGGCAGCGGCCGCGGCGGCGCTGACGGCGTTGAGCGCGACGCCCAGCAGCGGCGCGGCGAAGAGCATGACGAAGGCGTAGGTCTTCATCGAATAGCGGCCGAGGATTTCGAAGCGCTCGTTGTCGGTGAGGATGACGGCGAGGAGCAGACCCGCGACGGCGAGATCGACGAAGTAGTAGTAAGGCGTCACCCCGCGGCTGGTCGCCAGGCAAACGCCGAGGGCCGAAGCGACGCCGGCGCCGAGGGCATAGAGCCCGGCGAGCGAGTCGGACTTTTCTTCGTTGGCGATGTAAATCGTAAAGAACGCGATGAGCGTGGCGATGAAGTTTGCGTAGTTGCCCACGTGCGGCATCCAGAACCACACTTTGGCAAATAGCATCGCGACCAGAAGCCAGCGGACTTTTTCCAGGCGACCTTGCTCGAATCCGCCGAACCAGCGCTCCAGGACGCCTTCGGCGAACTGTCGACCGCATTCGGAGCAGCGACCCGAGCCGCTGGGACCCAGCAGATAGCCGCAATGGAGGCAGCAGCGAGGCGATTCGGCTTCCTCGCCGATGACGCGGCTTTTTGCAGGCCGCGGGGAATGATCGGCGGAGGAGGGCGGACCGGAGGGTGGCAGGGCGGGGGTGCGAAACTTGGGCGGCTCGGGGACCGGGCCGACGGTGTAGATTTCGTCGTTGTCCTCGGGCTCGGGGCTATCCGGCGCGGCGCCGGCCCGCATGGCCTGCAAAGCGGCGAGCGTTTCGTCCTCACGCGATTCGGCCATCGGATCGGCTTCCTTTCGATCGGCATTATAGATGCGCCGCCGGCTGCGCCCGGCGCGGGGTCGTCCTCATTCCATTACGGAAACGACCTTGGAGCGGCCATAGCGCGTATGATTAGGAGTCAGAGCGAGAGCCACTTCCGGAGACCACGCCATGACGCTGAACCCCAAGCGAGTTCTCTGGCCGACCGATTTCTCGAACCTGTCGATGATGGGCGCAAACTACGCCAAAGCGCTTCGCGACCAGTTTGGGAGCGAATTGCATGTAATTCATGTGATTCCGCCGCTGCTGGGTCCGGAGCTGCCCGCGACGATTCCGCCCGAGCTGCCGCCCTTGATCAACGACCCCAATCTTCTGGCGACCACGCGCGAGAATTTGCAGAAGACGGTGCGCGAACTGTTTGGGGACGATCACGGGGTGGTGGTCGAGGTCTTCTTTGGGCACGCATGGGACGGTGTTTGCGACTATGCCAAGCGGCGGGAGATTGATCTGATCATCGTTCCCACGCACGGCCGCACGGGTCTGGCTCACGTGCTGATCGGCAGCACGGCGGAGAAGATCGTGCAGCACGCGCCGTGTGCGGTGCTGGTGGTCAAGCAGAACGCGCGACAGATCGCATGATCGCGCGTGCGCCGGCAGGGGGTTGATGGTCGCGCGGCGGCGCGGCTAGAGCCATTCCAGCGCGCGGAGATCGTCGCGCGGTTCGTCGAAGCTGCAACTGCCGAACGAAATCACGTCGCGGGCGCGGATATCGCGAATGTCGGCCAGTGCGGCGGACTGGTGCCGGAAGGCGAGCGTCTCTTCCTGAAACTCGAAGTCGCGCGGGTTTTCGCTCTCCAGCACCGCGACCAGCTCTTCGACCCGCAGCGGATCGACCGCAAACGCGTGGGCCAGCACACCCGCGACGAACACATTGATGAAGCCGTGCATGTGGGTCCGGACCTCGGCCCGCAGGGCGCGGATCGGGTGGTGCAGCCCGGCGGTGAACTTGATCGCCAGGCCGTTTTCGCGACAGGCGAGCAGGGCGCGGGCGATGCGATCGCTGGAGGGAAATGCGTCGGGCGTCAGTCCGCCGGTGCGGAGCTTGAAGCCGCAGCGGGTAGAGGCGTCGCGCGTCCGGGCCAGCCACGCGGTGACCGGTGCGAGCGCCGCATCCCAGGCGGCACCGGGCGGTATTTCGCAGAACCAGGCGGCCCGCGGAAAGGCTTCGATGGCGGTGCGGAGGCTGCGGTCTAATCTGCCGCCCGCCTCCAGTCCGCTTTGCGGCGCGTCCTTGGACAGGCGCTCGGGCAGTCGCAGCTCGACCGCGTCGACCAGGACCGACTGGCCATGACGACGAACGAATTCGCTCGCGAGCGCGACATCCGCCGCGAGCTTGCCTTCGAACTCATGGTCATCGTCGCCGCCGCCCATCAATACGGAGAAGCGGAAGGGCGGCGAGACGTTGAACAGGTCGTCGGCGAAGCGCGAGACTTCGTTGAGCTGCGCCGCGGGAACAACGAACGGCCCCAGCATCCAGGCGTCGTCGCACTGGCGATAGGCGGCGTAATTGCGAATGGCCGGCTCCATCGGCAGCTTCGCGGGAGGAAAGAGGCCGGCGTAGTCGATCGCATTCGTCAATAAGGCCCGCAGGCTGGACTTCATGCAAAATCCTCAGGGCGAAGCTGCGCTGGTACGCGTACCTTTGCGGTTCGCTTGTCAGTCGCGTTCGGCAGCAAGATACTGTCCCGCGCGCAGCCGAGCGAACCAGCCGACGCGTGCCGCGAGACGCGCAGCCGCTCGAAGCGACGGAACGGAGGAAGTTCGATGTATCAGGTGGCGCCGATCGATATCTGGGTCAAGGAAGTACGCAATCGTCCGGGGGAGCTGGCCGACATTTTGTCGCAATTGAAGGCCGCCGGCAGCAACCTCGAATTCGTCGTCGCTCGTCCGCACGATGCCGGCTCGTCGGTGGTCTTTGTCGCGCCGTTGCTGTCGGATCAGGAGATTCGGGTCGCCAAGCAACTGGGCCTCGAGAAATCTGCCAACATGCACGCGGTTCGGGTCGGCGGGTCGGACGAGGCCGGGCTGGGCGCTCGCGTCACGCGCATCCTCGCTGAGGCCAAGATCAATGTTCGCGGGCTGACGGGCGCGGCGATCGGCGGGCGTTCGGTGATTTACGTGCGTTTTGAGAGCAGCACCGACGCTCAGCGCGGTCGTGAAGCGCTGCGGGCAAATCTGGGCTTGTAGCTCTTTGCGTTGGGGCCTCCACACGCGACGCCAGCGCGGCCGCGACGGCGTCGCTTCGTGTCGGGAATCATGCGTGAGTCCGCTGGCAGGCGGTGAGTCAGGCTATTCTCGAACTATGGGCATACTCCACATCGCCACGCGACCGTTCGTTTGCAGCGCGCTGTGCGTGTTGCTGGTCCTTGTCGGCGTTGCGGGCTGCAACTTTGATCAGTCAATCGAACGCCGCGAGGTGATTGAACTTCTTCCCGGCTACGCAAAGTTTCTGGCGGACCATGATGTCTGGGAGTGCGAGACGCGGGGGTGGATCTATCAGTTCGGCAATCGCAGCAAGGCCGCGAAGTTCATCGTGAATGAGTGGGCGGAGGGCCGCTCTGACGACGTGCGGGAGCGGGCGGTGGAGCGCGTGCGGCGATTCTTCGTGGACAAGGAGAGCGAGAAGCCCATTCCGCTGCGCGTCGGCGACTATGTCTGTCCGATGGTGCTGACCGATGGCGACGGTTATTTCGAGGTTCGCCATTCTGTGCCGAGCGAGAATCTGGCGGAGTGGCTCAAGCCGGGCGCGGTGCGGCGCGCTCCGTATGACGTGATTCTTCCGAAAGGGGACCGACGAAAATTTGTGGGTGCGATCGATCTCATCGATCCGCAGGGGCTATCGGTCATTTCCGTCATCGACGACACGCTGCGGCTGGCCGAAGTGGGCGATAGCAAGAAAGTGATCGAGAACACAATCCTGATGGAGTATGAGCCGGTGCCGGGTATGGCGTCGCTCTACCAGGCGTGGGCGGCGCGGCGGGGAGCCGTGTTTCATTATGTCTCGGGCTCGCCGTTGCAGATGTTTCCGGTGATCGGCGAGTTTCTGGAGCGGCACCGCTTTCCGGCGGGCTCGATGCATCTGCGGCCGTACAGCATTCTGAGCGGTTCCAAGATTCCGCCCGCGGCGCCATTCAAGATGTTGGTGATCGAGCGGATTTTGGCGGATTTTCCGGAGCGCAAGTTCATTTTCGTCGGTGACTCCGGCGAGGATGACCCGGAGATGTATGGTGAACTGGCCCGGACGCATTTGAAACAGGTCGAGCGCATCTTGATTCGCGTCGTCGACCACGGGCGGAAAGCGAGCGACGAGCGCTTTCGGCAGGCGTTTACGGGGTTGCCGCGATCTTTGTGGCTGACCTTTGAGCACGCCGACCAGGTTGTTCGGTGAATCGCGGTCGGGGCGGGCGCGGTCTGCTACTGCGCCGCTCGACGTGGCAGTACATTAGTCTTCGCCGTTGCCGATGCGGATCGTGCGCATCGGTGTCTCACCGTTGATCCAAAGGCAGGCGCCCTTGAGCCGAATCACCGCAGCAATCTCGCTTTTGTTCCTCGCAGTTTTGGCCGGCTGCGAATCCAAGCCGACGACGCCATCCTCCGGCGCCGGCGCGTCGAGCGCTCCGAGCGCGGGCGTGAAGAGCGAATCGGTGATCGGCGTTTCGCTGCTGCGGTTGTCGGACCCATTTTTCATCGACATGGCCGACGCGATGAAGGCCCGTGCCGCGGAGCTGGGCTATCGCGTTGAGGTTGTCTCGGGCGAGGTCGACCCTGCCCGGCAGCGCAACCAGGTTGAGGACTTTGTCACCAAGCGCGTCGCCGCGATCATCCTGTGCCCGGTGGATTCGAAAGCCATCGGCACTTCGATCGCGCGGGCGAACGAGGCGGGCATTCCCGTGTTTACCGCGGATATTGCGGTGGTGGCGGAGGGCGCGAAGATCGTCTCGCACATCGCGACGGACAACTTTGCGGGGGGCAAGCTGGCGGCAGAGGCGATGTTTGAGGCGATCGGCGGTGTCGGTCCGATCGCGATCGTCGACCATCCGGAAGTTGAGTCGGTCATCATGCGGACGCGCGGCTTCGAGGAGCGGCTGGCGGAGCTGAATCGCGAAAAGGGTGCGTCGGTGGAGGTGGTGAAGAAGCTGCCCTGCCTCGGAGCGCGCGACAAGGCGTTTCAGGTGGCCGAGGCGATCTTGCAGGCCCACGCCGATTTGAAGGGCATCTGGGCCATTAATGATCAGTCGGCGCTGGGCGTAGTGGCGGCGCTGGAGAAGGCGAACCTGGTCGGCAAGGTGAAGGTGGTTGGATTCGACGGGCAGCCGGAGGCGCTCGAGGCGATGAAGGCGGGCAAGATGTCGGGCGACGTCGTGCAGCATCCGCGCGAGATTGGCAAGAAGGCGATCGAAGCCGTCAGCGACTATGGCCGCGGGAAAGACGTGCCGGCGCAGTCGCTGATTCCGCCGACGCTCGTGAAGCCGTAGCAGGCCGTTGAAGGCGTCATCGAGGCGAGTCGGTTTTTTTACGGTTTCGAGTGATTGGGCCGGTTGATCATTGGGCCCACCGTTTCTCAACGGCCTGGTAGGCGTATCCGGCCGCAAGCAGCTTCAGGTGCAGCGTGAGTCAGCCGTCGTCGGAGTCGAGCCTTCGTCCTCGCTCCGGCGATGCGAGCGACGATGTCGAGCGGGGCGATGTGCTTTCGATGCGGGGGATCAGCAAGCGCTTCCCGGGGGTTCAGGCGCTGCGCGATGGACGGCTGGAGTTGCAGCGCGGCGAGGTGCACGCGCTGCTAGGGGAGAATGGGGCGGGCAAGAGTACGTTGATCAAAATTCTCGCGGGGGCGCAGCCGCCCGATGAGGGTGAGATTCGGCTTGATGGCGCGGTGCGTCGGTTCCATTCGCCTTTGGAGGCGAAGCAGGCGGGGATCGCGATTATCTATCAGGAATTCAATCTCATCCCCGCGCTGCGTGTTTTTGAGAACATCTTCCTGGGCCGCGACCGTGCGGCGCTGGGCTGGCTGCGAACCGGTGACGAGCGCCGCGCGGCGCGCGAGCTGATGGGCCGGCTCGGCGTTTCGATCGACGTCGATCGGCGATGCGATTCACTGCGCGTGGCCGAGCAGCAACTGGTGGAGATCGCCAAGGCGCTCGCGGATCGGGCGCGGATCATCGTGATGGACGAACCGACCGCGTCGCTCAGCGAACGCGAAGTGCAGACGCTGTTTCAGATTATCCGCGAGATGCGCGGGCAGGGGGTGTCGATCGTCTACGTCAGCCACCGGCTGGACGAGGTGTACGCGATCTGCGATCGCGCGACGGTGATGCGCGATGGGGCGCATATCCTGACGCGGCGGATCGGCGAGTTGCCGCGCGAGAAGCTCATTACGGCCATGGTCGGGCGCCCGCTCGACGCGGAGTTTCCGCCGCGCGACGGGGCGGCGGGCGACGTGCTGCTGGACGTGCGCGGGTTGGAGCGTCGTGGCGTGGTCGGACCGGTGTCGCTGCGGCTTCGTCGTGGGGAGATTCTTGCGTTGACGGGATTGGTCGGCGCGGGGCGAACCGAGTTTGTGCGATTGCTGTTTGGCGCGGATCGAGCGACCGGCGGCGAGCTGCATCTGGCGGGGCGACGCATCTTTCCGAATGACCCGCGTGCGGCGATTCGCGCGGGGGTCTGCCTCTTGACCGAGGATAGGAAGCAGCAGGGGCTGTTGCTGGGGCGCTCGGTGCAGGAAAACTTCGCGCTGCCCAGCGTGGCGTCGTGGTCGAGCGGCGGATGGCTGGATCTGCGACGCGAGCCGGCGGCGTTTCGGAGTCGCCGCGAGGAACTGCGGATCGCGGTCAGCGGGCCGGAACAGCCGGCGGGGCTGCTGTCGGGTGGAAATCAGCAGAAGCTCGTGCTGGCGAAGTGGGTTGAGCGCGACGCGCAGGTTTTCGTGTTCGATGAGCCGACACGCGGGGTCGATGTCGGGGCGCGGCTGGAGATTTATCAATTGATGCGATCGCTGACGCGCGCGGGAAAAGGCGTGTTGATGGTGTCGTCGGAATTGCCCGAGGTGCTGGGGATGAGCGATCGGATTCTCGTGATGCGCGGCGGGCGGGTCGTCGGCGAGGTCGACGACGTCGCGCGGGCGCGACAGGAAGACTTGCTGGCGCTGGCGGTGGGAGGAGTGGAGTCGCGATGAACAATGCCGTGCGGAGGCTGCCGTCGGGCGTCGGGATGTTGGGGGTGCTGGGGCTGCTTTGTGCCTATTTTTCGTGGGCGACGTGGGGCAGTGGAGCGCTCGGCCCGGCGGCGGCGGCGGAGTCTCTCGTGGCGCAGTGGCGCGGCGCGGCGATCGAGGGCGGCGCGATCGCCATCGCCGGCAGGGGAGCGGGTGAGGATGCGTTCGCCCAAGCGATCGAGGCCGCCGCGGCAGCAGCGAATCTGAACATCGCGGTCGTGCGCGGCGAACCGCGCGAGGTTCGGCGGCGGCTTGAAGAATTGGCGACCGGGGCTGCGCCGCCGCGGGGGCTGTTGGCTTCGAGCGAAGCCGCCGCCTGGCCGTTGCTGCGGGAAATTTCGACCGAGATTCCCGCGTTCGGCGCAGTGCGGCTTTTTGCGCCCACGACGAGCTATGGGTCCGCATTTCTGAAGCCGGAAAATTTGCGGAATGTGTTGAACCAGATCGTGGTCATCGCCATCACGGCGGTCGGTATGACGCTGGTGATCATCGCCGCCGGGATCGATCTTTCGGTCGGCAGTCTGATCGCGCTGGCCGCGGTTTTCGCCGCCTGGCTGATTGAGCGCAATGGCGGGACTGGCGCGGGCGTTGTTGTGCAGGTTGCATGTAGCGCGATCGCAATCGCGGCGTGCGGCGGGGTGGGGCTTTTCTCGGGGCTGATGATCACGCGGTTTCGCATTCCGCCCTTCATCGCGACGCTCGCGATGATGCAGATCGCCAGCGGCCTGGCTTACATCATTGCGAAGGGGCAGGCGCTCTATCAGATTCCGGATAGCTACACGTGGCTGGGGCGGGGCAGCGCGATCGCGCTGATTCCGAATGCGGTGTTGCTAATGATTGGCGTTTATGCGGTCGGTCATGTGCTGATGACGCGGAGCGTGCTAGGGCGGTACATCTTCGCCGTCGGCGGAAACGCTGAGGCGGCCCGTCTTTCGGGTGTGCCGGTGCGGCGTGTGGTCGTTTCGGTCTATGTGATCTCGGGGCTGACAGCCGGACTGGGCGGCGTGGTCCTGGCTTCGCAACTTCGCAGCGGTGCTCCGACCTACGGCACGATGTATGAGCTGTACGCGATCGCGGCGGTGGTGGTCGGCGGCACGAGCCTCAGCGGTGGCGACGGCAACGTGCTGAACACGCTCATCGGCGCGCTGATCATCGCCGTCATTCAGAACGGCATGAATCTGACCGGCGTGGAGAGCTATACGCAGAAGATCGTGTTGGGCGCGGTGATTTTGGGCGCTGTGCTGATCGACATGCTGCGAAGGCACGGGCTGCGCAGCCTGTCCGGATCGGCGTAGGCCCTGGCGGGAAACTCCCCCGTTGCGGCCCGAACGTTACGCCTCTGCGTGTTCGCGGGGCGGCGGCTGGTCGATCTCGTCCTGCGTCACTTCCAACGTCAGGAGTTTGGGCACGTCGATCGATGGGTCGAACGGAGTGGCGCCGGACAGGCGACAATCCGCGGCGAGGGCCTGGACCTGCACCTGCTTCAGCCGCGGCGCCGGCAGGCCGGCGAGCTTGCCCAGGACGTACGCCCGGCAAACGTTGACGTGAAAGAGCGGCTGGGCCTTGCGGTCGCCGAAGCGGAGCAACTCGCGCTGCTGGCGGAGCCAGGAGGCGGAGCGTCGAAACCACTTGGCGGCCTCGTCGGGGGTCATGAGTTCGCTGGCGGGGATGTTCGTTCGGGTCATCTTCTTGTTCCTCCGTTTCAGTAAGCATAGCACGCAACGCGAGGATGTCAAGAAAATCTAGAAAACCCAGACAGGCGGGTGTTGGGGAGGGTTTGGGAGGGGCGGCAGGGGGGACGAGGGGCGGCGATGCACCGGGCGGGCGGGTTATCCGGTCAGGTCGAGCCGGCAGCCGGGGCCTTCGCCCGCGTCGGGGCGACGGGGGGAGTCGGCGACGCTCTCGCTTGGCTCGTCGGCGGGCTGTTCGTGGCGGCCGCTGCGCCCGCCGCCGCCACCCTCGGCGTCGGCGAAGACGGCGGTGTCGTTGTCTTCAGTGGAGATGGTGAGCTCGACCCGATCGGCGGCGGCATCGGTGGATCGGGTGGATTCCTGTGCGGAGGCCGTATCGGTGGCGATTGCCGCGCCGACGCGTGAGGCGGCGCCGCTGGCCTGAGCGCCGATGAGCGCCGGAAGGCTCGGAATGCTCGCCATGTTGGAGGCTCCGAATGGGGGCGATCGGGAACCGCGCGAGCGACCCAGCAAATCGGCTCGCAACACCTGATGATCGGAAGAATGGGCCGGTCGAGACGAGCGTGATTGTCGATGTGCCGGCGCGGCGGCGAAGGGTTTAACCTTCGGCGACGAACGAGCTGGCGCTGGCGTCGGAAGTCTTGCCGGGCAGGCCGGTGGTCGGGCGGGCGGTGGCGCCGCTGCGGGGCACTTCGCGGGCGATCTTGTCGACGATGATCTGCCAGGTGTCGCGCTGGCTGCGCAAAATTCGCTGTGCGTCTTCGAGCGGCTGGCGTTCGCGGCTGAGGCCGCCACGCACGAGTTGCGCGTAGATGAACTGATACAGGGCGCGGAACTGGTCGACGAGGGCCGGGTTTGCCTCGCGATTGAGGCCCGATGTGAGCTCGACCACGATCTTCTGAGCCCGGTCGAGAGCGTTGAAGCTGCCCTCGAAGTCCTTTTTGTCGAGCGCCTCGCAGGCCTGCGTCGTGAAGCGAATGGCGCCGTCCAGCAGCATCAGGTGCAACTGCTCGGAGCTGGCCGTGCCCACCGACGTGCGCAGATACTCGTTTTTCGCGGCGCTTGCGAAACTCATATCCGCTTGATCGTCGCGGGAGGGGGGCGGCGTGAGTTGCGGCTTGGCGGCTTGCTTAAGGCATGAGCCTTGGTCGCCCCGATCGACGGTCGGGCGGCGGAACGACCGATTTCGCGGGGCTGTGGGGGCGCAGCTTTGGCGCATTTTCGTCGGGGGAGGCCCGCGCAGGGCTCTGCGACGCGATTCTGAGGAGTTACGCGAAATTTTTGAGCCGGTCGCGCCGCAAATGCGTTTACTGAGCGAAGCACCGGCGCGGGCAGCGTGGCCGCACCGGCAACTTCCCGATACCCAATCGTCGGCGGGCGGCGCGCCTGGCCGGCGGCTTATTGAAAGGAACTGAAGACCATGTTCGGGATTGCGCTCGCGATTACGTTGATTCTGTGCGGTGTTCTGGCGGCGGCGAACCTGATCATCGCCAAGCGTCCGGACGCGGCCGCGGCGATTGAAAAGCTGACCCCGATTCGGGGATGGGTCGGCCTGTTTGCGCTGGTTTGGGGGCTCTGGGCGCTGCTGACGTGCGTGCTGAACATCGGCGGCCTGCTGAAGGCCACTCCGATCTGGGGCATTACGTTTCTGGCGGCGGCGCTGGTGCAGTCGGCGGTCGGATTTCTGCTGTGCTATCCGTTGCTGGCGAAACACGTCTTCGCCAAGAGCGGCACCGCCCAGGAACACGCGGCCGGTTTGCTGACGCGGCTCGCGCCACATCAGGCCAATCTGGGCGTGGCGTCGATTGTGTTGGGCGCCTGGTCGGTGCTGGCTCAGTTTGCGTTCTAGCAGCGGAGCATTCACCGGCGGCTGCGGCGAGCCGCCGGGTTTCTCATTCCGAGATCACCTTGCCCGCGGCGTCGCCCGCCACGCTGAGATAGTCGCGTAGGGCGGATGGCGACCAGCTGGTGACGACGTATTTGTCGGTGACGACCCAGGCGGGGCCGGCGAGGCCGAGGTTGAGGAACCAGATGCCGTCGGAATCGCGCGTCAGCGTCGCGGGCATGACGATGCCCTTGTCGATCTTCTCGCTGACGATGTTGGTCCAGCCGGTGAAGAGAGCGTCGACCGCCCGGGCGACCTCTTTCGGGTTGTCGCGGATTTCGATCAGCGTGGTCGTGAGCACCGGAATGCGGAGCGGGTGCAGCGGATACTTGTGAATGACGATTCGCTCGCCGAGGTGGTCGAGGATGTCGCGCTGGCCGTCGAATTTCCCCTCACTCTGCAGCCGTTCCCAATTGGTCGTGATCTCGGCCTTTACCTTTGCGTCGCGCGTCGCCGTCAGTCCGCCAATGAAGCGGCCGATGAAGCGACCGACCGGCAGTTCGTAGACGGCGTAGTTGGTGTCCTTGGGAATGGTCGCCATGATCGCCGCGTCGGCGGGCTGGGCGCGGGCGTAGACGCGTTCGTAGGTCTCGCCGTCGATCAGGTAGTTGGCGACGCAGAACATCGCCTTGCCTTCGATGCCGAAGGACCAGTGCGAGCGCTGGACGTTTTGCGCATCCCACGCGGCGAAGAATTCGGTGGCGGCGTTGGAGACGTGGGGATCGAGCTGCTTACGAATGCGCATGGGGTCGAAGATGAGATCGACGTAGGTGTTCGCGGCGCGCGAGGTGCGGGCCTTTTCGATCCATTCGTCGGACTTCATCGAGCGCTGCTCTCCCGCGGCGCAGGCGGCGATCTGCTGAAACACGCCTTCACCGAAGGTCAGCACGAAATGGGGGCCGATTTCGCCCCAGGCCACGACTTCGTCGGGGTCGAGCCGGCTGTCGGCGAGCTCCTTGTATTTGAAGCCGTGGACCTCGCGCTCGACGAGGGTTGCGGTCTTTTCGCTGGTGACGCGCTCGAGCGTTTGCTGCAGGATCGACGCGAACTTGCCCGAGGCGCCGGCGGTGCGGACGATCGCGGCGCCCTTCAGTCCGTCGATCCGCAGCGAATCGGGCCGGTTCGGAATCGGCTTGGCGGCCGCGTCGAGCAGCACCAGCGAATAGGGGTAGCGCGTGGCGTAGAAGAACGCCTCGGTGATGCGCATGCCGATCATGTCGCCGGGCTTCATGGAGTTGCCGACGAGCTGCGGAAGGACGTTCATCAACGCGGCCAGGAAGGAGGGAGGCCCCTCTTCCTCATCCCCGACGCCTTTGAAGTCGTGATCGGGGTTGATCTCTTTGGGGAGCGGCCGCACATGAGCGGCGAGCATGCACTCGGCCGGGATCAGCGCCAGCGTGTCGGGGGCGAGCGGGTCGTAGGCGGCGGCGGTGGTTGCGCCTGCCGACTTTGAAGCCGCCTGAGAGGACGCCGGCGTGAGGCTCGCGCTGCGAGACGTCGGCGAAGTGATGGAGACGTCGCAGCCTGTGAGCCACGACGCGAGGCAAAAGATAGTTCCGATCGCAGCGAAACGCGGGCGTCCGCCCATTCCGGCTCCTCCATGATTCATGATCCCAGCGGGTCAGCGTATCGCACGAATATCGCGCGGGCTACCGGGGCGGCGGCGTGGACGATTTTGGACGACTCCGCACACAAATGCGTTCGGCCGTTTGGCGGTAAAGTGCGCTGAGAACCGTCTGGCAGCAAAGGACGCCCCATGCTCGACAAGGCTCTTGGATTTTCGACACGCGCCATTCACATCGGTCAGGACCCTGACCCTTCGACCGGCGCGACGGTCCCGCCCATTACGCTCAGCAGCACCTTCACCCAAGCCGCCCCCGGCGAGCACAAAGGCTTCGCCTACGCTCGCAGCAACAACCCGACTCGAAAAAATCTCGAGTTGTGCCTGGCGGCGATCGAGAAGGGCGCGACGGCGGCGGCTTTCGCCTCCGGCCTGGCGGGGACGCACGCGATCTGCGCGGCGCTTCTGCGGCCGGGCGATTCGATCGTCGCATATAGCGATCTCTACGGCGGCACCTACCGCATCTTTGAACGCGTCTTTCGTCCGTGGGGTCTCGACATTCGCTATTGCGATGACAAATCGCCGGCGGCCTTTGCGAAGCTGACCGATCAGACGACGAAGCTGCTGTGGCTCGAGACGCCGACGAACCCGCTGCTGCACCTGCTCGACATCCGCGCGATTGTGAGCGCGGTGCGCGGCAAGGGCGCCTGGCCGCAGCCGCTGAACCCGGCGGAGTGTGCAGGCGGCGGGCGCGGGCCCGTCGTGGTCGTGGATAACACGTTTGCTTCGCCGGCGCTGCAGAATCCGATTGCACTGGGCGCCGATCTGGTGCTGCACAGCACGACCAAGTATCTGGGCGGCCACTCCGACGTGATCGGCGGCGCGGTGATTGCGGCGGATGCGAAGGTGATGGAGCCGATCCGCTTTGTGCAGAATGCGGCGGGCGGCGTGCCCAGCCCGTTCGATTGCTACCTCACCCATCGCGGCATCAAGACGCTCGCCGTCCGCATGCGGCAGCATTGCGAGAACGCGGCGAAGATCGCGAGTTGGGCGCGCGAGCAGCGCGGATTTGAGAAGGTGTATTACCCCGGCCTGCCCGATCACCCCGACCATGCACTCGCGAAATCGCAGATGGCGGGCTTCGGCGGCATGGTGACGTGCGTTTTGCGCGGCGGCTTTCCGGCGGCGAAGGCGTTTATGTCGAGCACCAAACTCTTTGCGTGCGCGGAGAGCCTGGGCGGCGTGGAGTCGCTCGTGAACCATCCGGCGATCATGACCCACGCCTCCATGCCGCGCGAGGTTCGCGAGCGCATCGGCGTCGTCGACGGGCTGATTCGGCTGAGCGTGGGAATCGAGGAGGTTGACGACCTGATCGCGGATTTGCAGGCGGCGCTGGCGGCGGCGGCGAAGTAGTGTCGAGGTGCGAGTGCGGAGTATTGAGTTAAAGGGCAGCGAAGCGCACGCGTTTGCGTGTCTCTCACTCGGCACTCTGCACTCGAAACTCGCAACGCAGGACGTTGGAGGCCCTTGATTGGCGAGCGGAATCTGATGTTCACGAAAGCCACGGTATTCGGCACCGGCGCCATGGGCACGGTCATGGCCCAGGTTCTCGCGGCGAATGGGCTGCAGGTCGCGCTTTTGGCGACGCGGCCGGAGCGAGTTCAGGAGCTGTTGATCTCGAAAGAGAACACGCGCTACTTGCCCGGCGTCCACCTTGCGGCCAGTGTTCGGCCCACCGCCGACGCCCGCGCGGCGCTGGCTCACACCGAGCTGATCATTTCCGCGCTGCCAACGCAATATCTGCGAAACGGCCTGTCGGCGATTCAGTCGCACATTCCGCCGGGCGTGCCGGTTTGCAGCGTGACGAAGGGCATTGAGCTGGAGACGTGGAAGCGGCCGAGCGATGTGCTGCGCGAGTTCGTGCCGCGCTCGCCGGTGGCGGTGCTTTCGGGGCCGAGCATTGCGCCGGAACTGGCGAAGTGTCTGCCGACCACGGTGGTGATTGCTTGTGCCGATGGCGACGTGGCGCGGACGATGCAGGAGTCGCTCAGCACGTCGTGGTTTCGGGTTTACACCAACAACGACATCATCGGCGTGGAGCTGGCCGGGGCGCTGAAGAACGTCATCGCGCTCGCCGCTGGCATCCTCGACGGGCTGCGTGCGGGCGACAACGCCAAGGCGGCGCTGGTGACGCGCGGGCTGGTCGAGATCACGCGGCTGGGCGTCGCGATGGGCGGGCGGCGCGAGACCTTCATCGGCCTGGCGGGCGTGGGCGATCTGGTTACTACCTGCACCTCGCCGCATGGCCGCAATCGCTCTGCGGGCGAGCGCATCGGCAGCGGTGTTTCGGTGGAAGACGTGATGCGCGAATCGGCCTCGGTCATCGAGGGCATTCCGACGACGCGTGCGGCGCTCGCGCTGGCGACCGAGCGGGGCATTGAGATGCCGATCACTGAAGCCGTCTCACGCGTGCTCTTTGACGGCACGGCCCCGCTGGATGCGATCACGAGCCTGATGCAGCGGCCGCTGCGGTCCGAGGGGAATTACTGAGCCATACCGCCGGTGCGGGCTTCGCTCGTCGCGGCGTGCGGATCGCAGGCCGATGAAGCTCTCCTAGGCGATTGCGCTTTCGCGCAACACAATCGCACACTGCCCCAGCGTGAATTCCTCGCCGCACTCGGGACCGCGACACTCGTGCTGAAGACAAGGATCGCTCCACCCCGTCGAGCGCGGCATCGTCCGCGATTTGAAATTATTGAAAGATCGCACGCGAGCGGCGGCTTGATTCCCGGCGAGGCCGTGCTTGAATCTGAGCCCGCGGGCGACATACGGCCGGCGCGGCAGCGCTCGCACTCAGATGGGCGGCACTGGCACTCATGGGAGTAAAACGAATGGTCCGACGATTGTGGATGACCGGGGTGGCGGCGGGGATGTTGGTGCTGAATACGGGGTGCGAAGCGCTGATCTTTCCGACGTGGCCGCCGAACATTTTCGACGAGCCGCCGGCGGAGTTGGGGACCGCCCAGGTGCGCGAAGAGGTGATCGAGGTGCAGGATGGGGCGGACGGATCGCCGACGGAGATCACTGTCTTTTCGCCGGTGGATGTCGAGGGGCCGCTGCCTGCGTTCGTCTGGGTGCTGGGATCGAACGTGCAGCCGTACTACCACCAGAGTCTGCACGAGACGCTCGCGAGCTGGGGCTACGCGGTGATCGTGCCCGGCGCGCGGCCGCTGACCTTCACCGATTTCAACTATCACCGTCGCAACGTCGACCTGGCGAAGCAGGCGTTGCAGCTTGCGCTCGACGGCGAACTGGGTGTGAGCGTCGACCCGTCGCGGATCGCGGCAGGGGGGTACAGCATCGGCGGGACGATGGCGACCTTCATGGCGGCGGAGGAGCCGCGTGTCGGCGGGCTGGTTTTGTGGGCGCCGACCGGAGCGCCGTTTTGGACCGGTGTCACGCCCGGAGAGTTGTGGCCGCGCGTGACTCAGCCGGCGTTTTACCTGTTGGGGGAGTTTGATAACGTCGAGCCGCCGAGTGGTTTTCCGAAGGAGCTGCAAGCGGCGATGGCGGAGTCCGAGGCGACGGAGTTTGTGATTCCTCAGGGGTTGCGTCTTTATTTTCAGCAGCCAACGGGGGCCGATCGCGACAGCGACCCGCGCTCGGAGCTGACGCGCTTTGAGCAGCAGGGGATCTCGATTGAGCAGACGCGTGCGTATCTCGATGAGCTGTCTGGGATCGAGCGCGAGTAACGGCCTGCGGCTCGCAGGCCGAGGAAACTACGGGTGGTGCAGAGGGCCGCGAGACCGCATGAGAGCGCGGCCCCTAGCGCCACCACGCGGCGCTCGGATCAACATTCGCGAGCGCGAAGCAGGACTGACAACACGACCCCTGCGAACATCCACATCGCGAGCATTGCGACGCGCGTGAGCAGAGCCAAAAGCAGCGTCTGCCTCTGCGTTAGCCGCTGGGCCAAGATGAGAAACAGCACGTAGATCAGCAGTCCCGCGGAGAGCTGCGCCCAACCAGCGGGGAAGCGAAGCTGGGGCAGGTCAGCGAGAGCAAATGCGGTGGGCCCCATAAGCGTCCACGCCGTGGTTGTGACCGCCCAGAACACAGAGCCTGCGGCCGAAGCCCAGCCGAAGACCAGTGCCGCGCCTGGCGCGACGAGATAGGCTGTAATTCGCCAGATTGTCGCCGCCTCGCTTCGCGTCAGGCCGATTTGATTTGATCGGTCCCAAGGGCCGATGATGTGGCCGCACTCCGGGCAGCGGTGTTGCAGTCCAAGAAGGTCGTAGCCGCACAGGGTGCAATAGCAGTGATGCTCGATCGGACCGGGATCCGTCTGGTCGGCGCTCAGCAGCCAGTTCCAGCTTCGTGTACACCGCAACGCGGCCCGGCGCCGGTAGCGCTTGATCGAAAGCGCGCGGCGAAGGCCTCTCCAGAATCCGCCGCGCGATGTTCTGCTTCGGCCCATCATTGAACCCCTGCACTCGCAGCCTGGCGGCGCGCGATGGGGAGATTCGTCGCGCGATATTGCGCGCGTCTCAAACCTCCAGCCGCCGAAAATAGCGCGTGCCGATGTGCATGGTCGCGCCGCCGACGGCGAGCGTGAGCAAGCCCAGCAACGCCGCGATCGACCAGGTGCGCAGCGACAGCTCGCGCAGCGGCGTGGGGTCGTTTGATTCCTGATAGGTCAGGTAGGCCATGATCAACATCATTAGCGAGACGTAGAGCATGCTGACGACGAGATTGACCGTGCCGCCGAAGCCGGCGGCGATGCGGGCCGGGTTGCGCTGGTGCAGCACGGGGAAGCGGGCGCCGAGGCCGACGGCGATGGCGCAGAGCCCGATGCAGACGAAGACCGCGACCATCAATTGCAGCCAGGCCCAGCCCCCGGGCAGCGCGAGGCGGTCGGTCGCGATCCACATGACGAAGCCGGCGCTGAGCAGCGTCAGCACCAGCGAGAAGATGAACTTGCCCCAGAGCAGCCGCGTGCGCGGCATCGGCAGCATGCCGAGCGACCAGAGCTGCTGGCTCTCGATCGAAAGCATGGGGAAGACGAAGCGGCTGGTGAAGGTGGCCAGGATCAGGCTCACTGTCGTGAGGTTTAGAAAGCTCAGCAGACCCTTGATGCGCGGATGGCTCAGGTCGAGCGGGAGGTCGCGCAGGTTGGTGGCATAAAGCACCAGCAGGCCGAACATGATGACCATCTGCGTCCATTGCGCCGCGTCGCGGATGAACATCCGCAGGTCTTTCACCATCAGTTGCCGCAGCGAGGCGGGCAGATAGAAAAAGAGCGCGTTGGCAGCGATCCGCGAGACATAGCCGCGGGCGGCGAAGGCGCGGCCGCCGTGCTCGCGGGCGCGGGAGTAGGCCTCGGCCCAGCCGCGACCGACGAGATTGACCGAGACCCAGACCAGGAAAGCGGCGTTGGCGAGGACGACGCCGAGATAGAAGAGGCTGGTATCCCAGCGGCGCTCGATGGCGGCGACGATGCCCTGCGCGGTCCAGGCGCTCGGGAAAAAGGGATTTCGCGTGATCTGTGTCTGCATGAAGAGGCGGTTCATCCACTCTTCGGCGGAGGCCTCGGCGGCGGAGAGCCGCGCCAGCCAGGCGATGGCGGCGATGAGGATGCCGCCGCCGACCCAGAGGGCCATGAAGATCGGGCGGCGCGGGGCCCACATCGCGACCGACCAGGCGGCGAGCAGGCCGAGCGTGCTGGGGATGATGACGAAGCCGGTGAAGTGGCCGACGAAGAGCGGGTAGTAGTACCACGCGACGTTGGACGTTTTTGCGACGGCGAGCATGAGCGGCACGCCGAGCAGGAGAAACGACCAGCTCGAGAGCGCGACGCCCTCGATCCACTTCACGAACACGATCTGTCGCGCGGAGGCGGGCAGCGCGAGCAGAAACTCCGGCTCGCTTTTTCCGAAGAGACTGCCAAAGGTGAGGATGGCGTTGGAGAAGGAGAGCATGATCGCCAGCACGAGGAAGAAGTGCATGAAGATCTGCTGGCTGGCGACGACGGCGACGAGCTGCCAGTTCTGGATCTGCTGAAAGACCACCACGAACAACTGATGCAGCGCGGTCCAGACGAACGCGAGCAGCACCAGCACGAGGAACGTGCGCATGGGCGAGCTGCGGAGGTGTTCGTCGACGAGGTGCGAAAACTGAGCCCAGCGATAGCGCAACAGAATCCACGCGTCGCGCCCGAAAAACGAGCGGCGAACGGGGAGCTCCGGGTACAGCGGGGCGTTCACGCCGCCTCCTCCTGCCGGGCGTCGCCGTTTGCTTGCGCATCGACGCGCGGGGCGTCGGACGTGATTCGCAGAAAGACGTCTTCGAGCCGTCCGTCGAGGGCGGCCTGGCGCTTGAGCTCGCTGAGCGTGCCGAGGGCCACGATCCGGCCGGCGTGCAGAATGCCGATGCGATCGGCGACCTGCTCAGCGACGTCGAGCGTGTGCGTGCTCATGAAGACCGTGCCGCCCGACTCGGCGATCTCGCGGAAGATCGTCTTGGCGATGCGGATAGTGCGCGGGTCGAGGCCGACCAGCGGCTCATCGACGACAAGCAGCCGGGGCGAATGAACCAGCGCCGCGGCGAGCGCGACGCGCTGCTTCATGCCATGGCTGTAGGTTTCGGCCAGCTCGTCGAGGAAGCCGGTCATGTCGAGCCGGTTGACGATCTCACTGATGCGCGGCTTGCTGATGCGCGCGGGGATTCCGTAGACATCGACCGTGAATTGAATGAACTCGCGGCCGGTCAGTTTGTCGTACAGAAACGGCGTGTCGGGCACGTAGGCGATCAGGCGCTTGCCCGCTTCGGCCTCGCGCGACATATCGAAGCCGCACACGCTGACGCGGCCGGCGTCGGGTTGGAGCAGGCCGCAGGTCAGCTTGAGCGTGGTGGTCTTGCCCGCGCCGTTCTGGCCGAGAAACGCGAAGACTTCTCCGGCCCGCAGATCGAGCGAGACGTCGCGCACAGCGGGATGGTCGCCGTAGTTTTTGATGACGTTCTGCAGGCTGACGGTGTTGCCCGCAGCGGCCGGTTCATTCACCTTCGTCGCCCCCGCGTTGAAAGCCTATGTGAAACTCGGGGTCGATTGGCCCGATCAGCGAGCGAAACTCCTCGACCGTGCTGTCATACAACGTTCGGCTGTGCGGCTCGTCCATGATGCGAAGCATGCCCAGCAGCGGCAAATCGACCTCCTGTCGCAAGACGGTGCCGTCGGGCGCGACCCAGGCCCGCACACGGGGCGCTTCGACGCGGAAGGCTTCGATGGAGGCGCCGCGGTGAGAGACCGTTTCGGTGGCCACCACGCGCACGAGCATGGATTCGGACTCCATCTGTCCGGTCTGAAATCCGGGCAGCATCTCGGCCAAGGGATTGAGCAGGCGCACGCGCCACGACTGGCCGACGACGAGGTTGGGCAACTGATCAAAGGGGCGCAGTGCGTCGCCAAAGGTGCGCGTCGCTGCGGCGTCGAGAATGAAGCGCCCGTTTTGCGGACCGATGCGCCACATGCAGGCGAATTGGTCGGAGACGAGCCGGCCTTCGAGCCTCAGGGGCATGGGCAGGCCCTCGACGAACATCTCGATCTCTTCGAGTTGCTCGGGGGAGCCGTGGTAGATGAGCTGAAACTGGACGTGGAAGGGCGGAAGGAATACGCCATTGGGCAGTCGGAACGAGTTAATGAAGGTTTCGACGCGTTGGGTGGCGACGTTTCCGCTGGTTCGATGGAGGCGGCTCCAGCTTCGTCCGATAATACGTCGATCTTGGTTCTCGATGGTGGTTTGGGACCAGTGTTCTTCGCCGGGGCTGATCCGCACGACCTTTGCCTGGGGCGGGTCGCCGGCCGTCCACGCGGGAAGGATGTCGCGCATGAAGAGGCCGCTATTGGCCGCCATCATCAGGCCGAAAAGTGCGATTCCGATCCAGCGGTTCAACATTCCAGCCTGCCTACGGCGCGGGCCATCGACCAATCACTCCGCTAATGATACCGCAACCGGCAGCGCCGACCGCAGCGACCTGTGCGCGTGTTGGCGGCGAAGTGCGACGCGGGGGTTAATGCGGAAAAACTGCGATTGGCGAGTCGATCGGACAAACAGCTCGCGTGAGGTGGAGAAAACCGCCCATTTTCACTGCCATTGACAATGAACTTCGCGAAACAGCGGCGCGGTACTTGACCGCGCGCTCCCCATCCTTATGATCCCGACTCCTTCAGCGTTAGTTGAGTCTCAGAACAAAGGAGCGGACCATCACTCGGTTCCACTTCCCGCGCTGGGTTGACAGCCTGAAACCCCTCCTAGGCGGCGGTGCCGTCTTCGGGGGGCTTTACGCCGTCGTCGTGCTCACGTTTGGCTTTGCGCCGACGGCGACCGATGTCGGCTACATGCCGCGTCAACCCATTCCGTACAGCCACGCCCTGCACGCCGGCGAACTGGGCATGGACTGCAGGTACTGCCACACTACGGTGGAGCACACGGCGCACGCCTGGGTGCCGCCCACGCAGACCTGCCTTGGCTGTCATACGAACATCCACCCCAACAAGTCGACCGACACCGCGAACCCCGATCCGAAAGACAAGCTGAACAACCTGCTTGTCGCGGCGACGAGCGGCAATCCGGTTCCGTGGGTGCGCATTCACGACCTGCCTGATTACTCCTACTTCAACCACAGCGCCCACGTCACCCGCGGCATCGGCTGCGCGTCGTGCCACGGTCGGGTCGATCGCATGGAAGAAGTCTGGCAGCAGGAGCGGCTGAGCATGTCGTGGTGTCTGAAGTGCCACCGCAACCCGGAAGAGCACCTCCGCCCGCTGGACAAGATCACCGACATGGAGTGGCGTCTGCCGCGTGATGAGCAGCTCGCTCTAGGGGCGAAGCTGCGTGAAGAAAACAAGATCAACCCCTCAACGGATTGCTCCACATGCCATCGCTGAAACCCGCAAGCGACGACCAGATGCTGTGGCGCAGTCTGGACGAGCTGGAAGGCTCGCCCCGCGTCCGCGACTGGGTTGAGCGCGAGTTTGTCTCGTACGTTCCGGAAGAGATGCGCTCGCCGAACCGCCGCCAGTTCCTAAAGCTGGCCGGCGCCTCCGCGGCGCTGGCGGGGCTGACGGGCTGCCGCTGGCCGCGGGAAGAAATCCTGCCGCACTCGCGCCTGCCCGACAATCGCATTCCCGGCGAGCCGGTGCTCTTCGCAACGTCGATGGAGCGCAACGGCTGCGGCATCGGCGTGCTGGCGACGAGCGTCGACGGCCGCCCGATCAAGCTCGACGGCAACGACCTGCACCCGCTCTCGCTCGGCAAGAGCGACGTTTTCATGCAGGCTGCGGTGCTCGATCTCTACGACCCTGATCGCAGCAAATCGCCGATCAGCAAGCTCGCGCGACAGGCGGCCAATGCGGCGGGCGGCTGGGCCGAGTTCGATGCCTACGCCGGCCCATTGTTCGAAAAGGTGCGCGCTGCAAAGGGCGCCGGCTGCCTGATCCTGAGCGAAGTCAGCGATTCGCCGCTGATGGCGGACATGCGCAAGCGCGTCGCCGATGCGCTGCCTGAGGCCAAGTTCGTCGAGTGGAGCCCGCTCTCCAGCGTCGGCGTTTCGGCCGGCACGGCGTCGGCGTTCGGCGAGCCGATGCGGCCGATGGCCGATCTTTCGAGGGCCGACGTCATCGTCTCGATTGATCGCGACTTCCTCGCCTATGGCCCGACGGCGATTCGCTACGCCGCCGACTTCGCCAAGCGCCGCAAGCCGGTCGACGGCAAGATTTCGCGGCTGTACATGGCGGACGCGGGACTGTCGCTGACCGGTGCGATCGCCGACCTTCGGTTGAAGGTGAAGCCGTCGCAACTGGCGGGCTTCGTCTGCGGGTTGATCGCGGCGCTGCGTGATGCAGGCGTGGCGATCGACGCGTGGGCTTCGGACGCGGGTAGCGCTCTGGCCGACGCTGCGAAATCTGCGCCGCACGCGGATGCGATCAAGCAGATCGCCAAGGACATCGCCGAACATCGCGGTCATGCGGTGCTGATGGCCGGGGCTCATCTGCCCGCGCCGATTCACGCGGCCGTCGCAGCGATCAACGCCGCGATCGCGGGCGATCTGGTGACCTATTTCGCCGATCCGCGGAAGGGGCGCTCGATCGGGGCCGAGGCGCTGGCGAGCGCCGCGGCACAGCTCAGCAGTGGTTCGGTGCAGACGCTGATCATCCTGGGCGGCAACCCGGCCTTCGACGCGCCGGCTGAGTTGAAGCTGGCCGACGCGATCGCGAAGGCGCCCAACAGCATTCACCTGAGCGAGTACGACAACGAGACCTCGCGGCTCTGCACCTGGCATTGCAATCGAGCCCACTTGCTCGAAGCCTGGGGCGCGACGCGCGCCTTCGACGGCACGGTGAGCATTGTTCAGCCGCTGATCGCCCCGCTGTACGAGGGGCGCACGCCGGCCGAACTGATCTCGGCGCTGTTGGGCGAGCGGGGCATGAGCTCCTATTCGCTGACGCGCCGCGCGCTGGGCGATGTCGGCGGCACGGCCGTCGTCGACGATGTGAGTTGGAACCGCGCACTGCACGACGGCGTTTTCGCGCCGGGCGGCAAGGGCGAAAAGCCCAGCGCCCGCGGAGGCTCGTGGTGCGGCGAACTGTGCGGCCTTGCGACGGGTGCGAAGGCTGAGGGCTTCGAAATCGCGTTCCGCCCCGACTATCGCATTAACGCGGGCGAATGGGCAAACAATCCGTGGCTTCAGGAACTGCCTGAGCCGCTGACCAAGCTGACCTGGGACAACGCGGCGCTGATCGCTCCGTCGGATGCGAGCCGGCTCAACGTTCGCAACGGCGCGATGATCCGCATCGAGCAGGGCGGCACGAACATCACGCTGCCGATCTTCATCCTGCCGGGGCAGGTCGCAGGCCTGATCACGTTGCTGATGGGCTATGGTCGCAGCGCTGCGGGCGTGGTCGGCGATGAGATCGGCTTCAACGTCTATCCGCTGCGCCGGGCCGAATCGCTCTGGAGCGCGACCGGTGCGAAGGTCAGCGCGACGGGTGCGAAGCATCAGCTCGTCACGGCTCAAGACCATCACATGATGGAGTCGGACGTCGGCAAGGCGCAGACGCAGAAGCGCCTGCCCGAGCTCGTCCGCGAATATCGCATCGAGGAATACAACGACGACCCCACGGGCGCGCATCACGTTGTCCACCTGCCGACGCTGCAATCGCTCTGGCAGGATCCGCAGTATGGTCCGCATCGCTGGGCGATGGCGATCGACCTCGGCGGGTGCATCGGCTGCAACGCCTGCGTCGTCGCGTGTCAGGCCGAAAACAACATCCCCGTCGTCGGCAAGCAGGAAGTCGAGATGGGGCGCGAGATGCACTGGCTGCGCATCGACCGCTACTTCCGCGGCGAGAACCCGGAAGAGGCGCGCGTCGCGTTTCAGCCGGTGATGTGCCAGCACTGCGAGCTTGCTCCCTGCGAGAGCGTCTGCCCGGTCGCGGCCACCGTTCACGACAGCGAAGGGCTGAACGTGATGGTCTACAACCGCTGCATCGGCACGCGCTATTGCTCGAACAACTGCCCCTTCAAGGTGCGTCGCTTTAACTGGTTCTTCAATCATCACGGCCCGCAGCATCCGCGCTCGCTCAAGCAAGGCACGGTCGGCTTCCCCAACTGGAAGCAGCCCAGCCTGACGCCGCAGAAGCTGCTGAACGACATTCAGAAGATGCAGCACAACCCCGATGTCACGGTTCGCAGCCGCGGCGTCATGGAAAAGTGCACCTTCTGCATTCAGCGCATCTCGAAGGAAAAGATTCGCGCCAAGAACGAGTGGGTTGGGGCCGACTCGGCGACCCGCGGCGAGACTTACCATATTGCCGACGGCACGATCACGACCGCGTGTCAGGACGCCTGTCCGACCAGCGCGATCCACTTCGGCGATCTCGGCGATCCGAAGAGCGCGGTCAGTCAGTTGCGAAAGGACCCGCGTTCGTACGCGCTGCTGGCACAGTTGAACGTCAAGCCGCGCGTCGAATACCTGGCCCGCGTCACCAACCCCGGCCCGTTGGGCGGCCAGCCCAAGTTGCACGGCTCGCACGGCGGCCACAGTGGTGGCGCCCACGGCGAAGGCGCAGGCGGACACGACTCGGACACTCACGCGGCGTCTCAGCCGGCGTCGGCTCACTAGAGGTATCGAATGGCGACCATCCCGCTGATGGAAGTGGACAATACGTGGGACGACCCGCGGAAGCGCGCGCCGCTCGTCACCGGCAATCACGACTACAAGTCGGTGACAGACCTGGTGGCCGACGTGGCCGAGCGCCCGCACCCGCCGATGGCGTGGTACGCGCTCTTCGCCGTCTCGCTGGGCCTGCTGGGCTTCCTCGGCTTCTGCATTGGCTACCTGCTGCTGACGGGCGTCGGCGTGTGGGGCGTCAATCAGCCGGTCGCGTGGGGCTTCGCGATCATTAACTTCGTCTTCTGGGTCGGTATCGGCCACGCCGGCACGCTGATCTCGGCGATTCTGTTCCTATTCCGACAGAACTGGCGTACGGCGATCAACCGCTTCGCCGAGGCGATGACCATCTTCGCGGTCGTGTGCGCGGGCATGTTCCCGGGCATTCACATCGGCCGCGTCTGGCTGGCGTACTGGCTCTTCCCGATTCCCAATCAGATGGCGATGTGGCCGCAGTTCCGCAGTCCGCTTTTGTGGGACGTCTTCGCGGTCGGCACCTACTTCACGGTCTCGCTGCTCTTTTGGTATGTCGGTCTTATCCCCGACATCGCCACCTTCCGCGATCGCGCCACCAACAAGATCAAGCAGGGCATTTACGGCTTCTTCGCGCTGGGCTGGAACGGCAGCACGCGGCACTGGCATCGCTATGAGCGGGCCTATCTGATCCTCGCCGCGCTCAGCACGCCGCTGGTGCTCTCGGTTCACTCGGTCGTGTCGTTCGACTTCGCCGTGTCGCAGCTTCCGGGCTGGCACACGACGATTCTGCCGCCGTACTTCGTCGCCGGCGCCATTTTCTCCGGCTTCGGCATGGTGCTGACTCTGGCGATCCCCGCGCGGGAGCTGTTCGGGCTGAAGGAGATCATCACTCTCCGTCACCTCGACAACATGAACAAGATCATCCTCGCGACGGGAACGATGGTCGGCTACGCGTACAGCATGGAGTTTTTCATCGCCTGGTACAGCGGCGTCGAGGTGGAGCGCTTCACCTTCATCAGCCGCGCCATGGGCCCCTACGCCGCGGCTTACTGGACGATGTTCATCTGCAATGCATTTGTGCCCCAGATCTTCTGGTTCAAGTGGGCCCGTACGAATATCCCGCTGATGTTCGTGGTCAGTCTGCTGGTGAACCTCGGCATGTGGTTTGAGCGCTATGTGATCGTCGTCACGTCGCTCTCCTCCGACTTCCTGATGTCGAGCTGGTGGCCCTATCGCGCCACCTGGGTCGACTACGGCATGCTGATCGGAAGCTTCGGCTTGTTCTTCACGCTGTTCCTGTTGTTCTGCCGCTTCCTGCCGATCGTCGCGATCGCGGAAGTGAAGGCCGTCATGCCGCGCCCGCATTCGCTGGGGCATGGCCACGGTCATTCGCACGGCCACGGCGCGGCCCATCGGGCGGAGGCGCACTAAATGAGCATTGCCGCGAGTCCTTTCTCCAAGCCCTACGACGACTCCCACGGCGGGTCGGCCTCGCGCTCCCACGCGCGTGCCACTGCGCTGGCGGGCCTGATGGTCGAGTTCGACAATCCGGACGCGCTGCACGACGCGGCCAAGGCCGTGCGCAATGCGGGCTACACGAAGTGGGACGTGCACACCCCGTTCCCGGTCCACGGCCTGGAAAAGTCGATGGGCATCCGGCCGACGATTCTGCCGTCGATCATTCTCATCGGCGGGCTGACGGGTTGCCTGACCGGCCTGTTCCTCACGCATTACACCAACGGCATCGAGTTGCTGCGCAACGCGATCGTGCCGACTAATCTGTCGGGCTATCCCTATCCGATCAGCGGCAAGCCGACCTTCAGCACGCCGGCCTACATTCCGGTGGTCTTTGAGCTGACGGTGCTGTTCTCGGCGCTGACGGCGGTCTTCGGCATGTTGGCCATGAACGGCCTGCCCACCTTCTGGAATCCGCTGCTGCGTCAGCCGCGCTTCCGCGCGGTGACCAACGACCGCTTCTTCCTCGTTGTCGAAGCCCGCGATCCGAAGTTTGACGCGAACTCCACCGCCACGATGCTCCGCGGTCTCGGCGGCGGCGAGCCGGAGCGAGTCGAAGCTCCGGTCGAGTCGGCCGAGCCGCCGCGCTGGCTGATTTCTGCCGGCATCCTGGCGACTTGCTTCGCGCTGATTCCGCTGGTGGTGATCGCCAAGGCCCGCAACGCGAAGATGCGTGAGCCGCGCATTCACATTGTTCAGGACATGGACAATCAGGAGCGCTACAAGGGCCAGATGCCCAACCCGGCCTTCGCCGATGGTCGCGCGATGCGGCCCGAGGTCGACGGCACGGTCGCACGCGGCGATATTCGCGATACCCGCGCCGATGTGCATTTCACCGAAGGACTGGTCGACGGCGACTGGGCGGCGAATTTCCCCGCCAAGATCACGATCAACGCTGACTTGCTTGAGCGCGGACAGAACCGCTTCAACATTTACTGCAGCGCCTGCCACGGCCTCGACGGTCGCGGTAACGGCCCGGTGAACGCGCGAAATATGGATGGGCGGCCCGGCTGGGAAACGTGGGTGCAGCCCACCAGCATGCACGACCAGAGCGTGCGCGATCGGGCCCACGGCCACATCTTCAACACGATCACCAACGGCATTCGCACGATGCCGCCTTATGGCGCGAGCCTCGCGATCGAGGATCGCTGGGCGATCGTCGCCTACGTCCGCGCGCTGCAGCAATCGAGCGCGGCGTCGCTGAGCGACGTGCCCGAGAACATCCGCAAAGAACTGGAGGCGCGCTAACACCGTGGCACACGCAGCCCCCGCGATCGATATCTCGCGCGAGAACCGCCGCTTCGACGACATCGCCCCCGGTCTGGCCGGGCGTGTATGGACGCTTGGCGTCGGCGCGTTCGTCGTCGCGCTCCTGATGGCGCTGATTCCGACGTTCACCGGCAAGCAAACCGATTTCTCGGCCGGCGCGAGCGCGTTTTTCCGCTCGTACGTGCTGGCCTTTGCCTATGCGTGCAGCCTGGGCCTCGGCGCGCTCTTTTTCACGATGATCCAGCACCTGACCCGCGCCGGTTGGAGCGTGGTCGTGCGCCGTTTCGCCGAGACGATCGCCGGCCAATTGCCGCTGCTGGCTCTGCTCGGCCTGCCGCTGCTGATCCCGATCATTCTCGGCATGGAAGGCGTTTACGAGTGGTCGAGTGCGGCGGCGGTGAAGAACGACGCATCGGGCCTCTTGCAGAAGAAAGCGCCCTATCTCAACGCGACCTTTTTCATCGGCCGCATGGTGTTCTATTTCGCTGTCTGGGGCTGGCTCGGCAGCTTTTATCTCAACAAGTCCGTCGAGCAGGACCTCACCGGCGATCATGAGCTCAGCGTCAAGATGGGCGGCGTCGCCGGTCCGGGCGTGCTGCTCTATGCGTTGACGGTGACGTTCTTCGCGGTCGACCTGCTGATGTCGCTGACGCCGCACTGGTACAGCACGATCTTCGGCGTGTACTACTTCGCCGGCTGCATGGTCAGCACGCACGCCACGCTGATCGTGATGATGGTTCTGCTGCAGCGCAGCGGTCGCCTGACGAATGTGCTCACGCAGGAGCACTATCAGGACGTCGGCAAGTTCATGTTCGCGTTTACGGTCTTCTGGGCCTACATCGGTTTTTCGCAGTACATGCTGATCTGGTACGCGAACCTGCCGGAAGAGACCTATTGGTACGCCGCGCGACAGTCGACGCCCTATTGGCTCGTGGTCAGCCTGACGCTGCTCTTCGGCCACTTTGTGTTGCCGTTCCTGGCGCTGATCAGCAAGCACGCTAAGCGCAGCCCGAATTTCATCTTTCTGGGCGCGTGCTGGATGCTGCTGATGCACTTTGTCGACATGCACTACGTCGTCTCGCCCGATACGCACGGCTATCAGCAGTATCTGCTGGCCAAGGATGCGGGCAAGGCGGCGGCAGGGGCGGGCAGCTACATGGCGCACGGCGCCACTGCTCTGCTGACCGACATTCCCATGACGATTGGTATGTTGGCCGTGCTGGCCTCCGCCGTGATCCGCGAGCTGGGGCGCAATTCCCTGATTCCGGAGCGCGACCCGCGCCTGAGCGAGTCGCTGGCGTTTGAGAACATCTGAAGAGGTGAAGGCAATGAGCGCCGCGCACGGACATCACTCGGAAGACACCAGCAGCCACACGGCCCGCGGGCTCGAAGCCGACCCGCCCGGTCCGACGACCGCGTTCGCCGGCGCGATCGGCGTCTTCCTGATCATCGCCACGATCATCGGCCTGGAAGGCTTCTATTACTTCACGAGCGATCGTGAGGAAACGAACAAGTCGTATCAGCAGTCTTACAACAGCCGCGTGGCGCTCCAAAGCACGCAGCGCGCCGACCTCGAAAAGTACAAGCTCGACAAGGAAACGAAGAAGGTCCAGATCCCGATCAGCGACGCGATGAAAATGGTGCAAAGCACCCTGAAATCCGCCCCTGCCGGCGGTGGCAGCTAGGATCGACGAAAACGCCATGACGACCCTGACGACCGCCATTCTCGCCGCTCGCCGCAACACGCTCGCTCGCGTGTGCGTGGCGTGCTGCGCGCTGGTTTCGGTCGTGTCGGCCGCTCCGCCGACCGAGCAGGTGCCCAAGGGCATGGAAGAGGTCGGGATCGATCAGAAATTGGGGGCCCAGCTCCCGCTCGACGCGGAGTTCCTGGACTCTCAGGCCCAGCCGCACCGCTTGCGCGATTACTTCGACGGCAAGACCCCGGTCGTGCTCACGCTCAACTATTACGAGTGCCCGCTGCTCTGCCATTTGCAGTGGGAGGACCTGGTCAAGACGCTGCAGCTCTCTAAGCTCACGCCGACCAAGGATTTCCGTATCGTCACGGTCAGCTTCGACCCGCTGGAGCAGCCGCGACTGGCGGCCGCCAAGAAGGACGCCTACGTCAAGCAATATGGCCATGCCCTGGCCGACGCCGGCTGGAATTTTCTTTGCGGCAAGCAGCTCAGCATCGAGCGGCTGACCGGCGCGGCGGGTTTTCGCTATCGCTACGACCCGAACGAAAAGCAGTTCAACCACGCTGCCACGCTGATCATCTGCTCGCCTGAGGGCAAGATCTCGCGTTATCTGGGCCTCAATACCGATCCGGATGTGCTGCGGCTCTCGCTGGTCGAGGCGTCGCAGGGCAAGACCGGCTCGCTCTTCGATCAGCTTTTCCTCTGGTGCTATCACTACGACCCCAATCGCAACAGCTACGCTCCCGTCGCCATGCGCATCATGCAGATGGGCGGCCTGCTGACGCTTGCCACGCTTTCGCTCTTTCTGAGCGGGCTGTGGATGATGGAATCGCGCCGCCGGCGCTGGCTCGCCGCTCGCGCGGCCGCGCTGGCAATGGGGCCGACGTCGACGACTCAACCAACGGTGCATGCATGACGCAATGGATCGCTAGTTCGGGCCTCTTCCTGGCGCAGTGGAATCGCGATGGCGGCAGCATGATGCTCCCACCGCAGAACTCCACGATCGCCCCGTCCATCGACTGGGTCTTCAACTTCATCTTTTGGATTTGCATCGTCTTCTTCATCATCATCGTCGGCGCCATGGTGATGTTCATCGTGGCCTATCGCCGTACGCCGCAGCGCATGAAGGCCACGAGCGACGTCACCCACAACACGCCGCTCGAGTTGGGTTGGAGCGTTCTGCCCGGCATGCTGCTCGTGCCGATCTTCTGGTGGGGCTACGACGCGTTCATGGACCTGCGCCAGGTTCCCGCCGATGCGTATCAGGTGAAAGTCTGGGCTCAGCAGTGGGCCTGGAGCTTCGAATATCCCAACGGTCATCAGGACTCAAACCTGCACGTTCCCGCCGGCCGCCCCGTGCTGCTGACGATGAACTCGTCCGACGTGCTGCACAGCCTTTACATTCCCGACTTCCGCGTAAAGCAGGATGTCGTGCCGGGCCGCTTCACCAAGCTTTGGTTCCAGGCCGACAAGCCCGGCGAACACAACCTGCACTGCACCGAGTATTGCGGCAAAGACCACTCGAACATGAACGCGCAGGTCATCGTCCACTCGACGGAAGATTTTCCGACCTGGCTCGCGAACGCCGATCCGCTTTCGAAGCTGACCGAAGATCAGGTCAAGGAGTGGCTCGCCGACCCCGACGCGTTCATCAAGGCGCACCCCGAATTCGAAGGGCTGGAGCCGCCGGTGGTCGTCGGCAAGAAGCTGCACAAAAAGAAGGGCTGCGTCAGCTGCCACAGCCTCGACGGCGCCGCGAACACCGGCCCGACCTGGAAGGGTCTTTGGGGCAAAAAGGCCCACGTCGTGCTCGAAGGCGGCGCGGAAAAGCAGGTCGAGATCGACGAGAACTACATTCGCACGTCGATCCTCTACCCCGCGAATCAGATTTCAAAGGGCTATCAAAACGCCATGACTGCGTATCAGGGTCGCATCAAGGATCGTGAGATCATGGCGATTGTCGAGTACATGAAGACGCTGACCGAGAAGTAAATAAAGAAAGTTTCGAGGTGCGAGTGCAGAGAGTCGAGTTACAGACAAGTACTCCGCTAGCGGCAAGTGGGCCGCGGCTTTTGTCTTCAACTCGAAACTCTGCACTCGAAACTCGAAACTCAGTATTTCCGGAGTATTTCCGATGAGTGCGATTTCCCCCAGCATGGCCCCGCCCATGTACGACCGCGAGGTCGATCCGAAGAACTATTTGAAGGCCGGCTACGGCTTGTCGAGCTGGCTGCTCACGCTCGACCACAAGCGCATCAGCCTGCTCTATCTCTACGGCGTCGGCATCATGTTCCTGTTGGGCGGCCTCTTCGCGCTGCTGGTGCGCACCACGCTGCTCACCGCCGGCAATGCCGAGGCCTTCAACGCCTCACCGCCAAAAATCTGGATTTCGCCCGACAACTACAACCGCTTCTTCACGCTGCACGGCGCGATCATGGTCTTCATCGTGATCATCCCGGGCATCCCCGCGGCGCTTGGCAATTTCGTTTTGCCGATCATGCTCGGCGCCAAGGACGTCGCGTTCCCGCGCATCAATCTGTTGTCATGGTACATGTGGCTCATCGGCACGCTGATGATCCTCAGCTCGCTGATGTACGGTGCGGTCGATACCGGCTGGACCTTCTACACGCCCTATAGCACCACCGCCGGCAAGGCCTTCGCCGGCATGATCCCGACCGTCGCGGGCGCGTTTGTGCTGGGCTTCAGCTCGATCTTCACCGGCCTGAACTTCATCGTCACGATCCACAAGCTCCGCCGCCCGGGTCAGACCTGGTTCCGCCTGCCGCTGTTCCTCTGGTCGCTCTATGCGACCGGTCTGGTGCAGGTGCTCGCGACGCCGGTGCTGGGCATCACGCTCGTGCTTCTCCTGGTCGAGCGCACGATGGGCATGGGCTTCTTTAATCCCGAGCTGGGCGGCGACCCGGTGCTCTTCCAGCACTTCTTCTGGTTCTATTCGCACCCCGCCGTTTACATCATGATTCTGCCGGCCTTCGGCGTCATGAGCGAGCTGATCTCGGTCTTCAGCCACAAGCACATCTTCGGCTATCGCTTCATCGCGTTTTCGAGCGTTGCGATCGCGTTGCTGGGCTTCCTGGTCTGGGGCCACCACATGTTCACCAGCGGTCAATCCGCCGTGCTGAGCATGATCTTCAGCGCCATCACCTTCACCATCGCCGTGCCGTCGGCCATCAAGGTCTTCAACTGGCTGGCGACGATGTACAAAGGCTCGATCTCGCTGCAGACACCGATGCTCTACGCCCTGTGGTTCATGTGGATCTTCGGCATCGGCGGGCTGACCGGCCTGTTCCTCGGCACGCTCGCGGTCGACATCCACCTGCACGACACCTACTTCGTCGTCGCCCACTTCCACTACGTGATGGCGGGCACGATCTTCGTCCTCTTCGGCGGCATCCACTATTGGTGGCCGAAGATGTACGGACGGATGTACAGCGAAGCGCCCGCGGCCTGGGCCAGCTTCCTGCTGTTCCTCGGCTTCAACCTGACCTTCTTCCCGCAGTTCATTATGGGCTCGCAGGGAATGCCGCGGCGGTATTACAACTACGCCGATCAGTATCAGATTTATCACCAGGTCTCCTCCGCCGGTTCATACGTGATGGCCGCGGGCATGCTCCTGATGATGTACAACCTGGCGGCATCGCTGCGCAGCGGACGCAAGGCGCCCGACAATCCCTGGGGTTCGAACTCGCTGGAATGGCACACCAGCAGTCCGCCGCCGCTGGAGAACTTCAACGGCGACGCCTTCCCGGGCGATCCCTACGACTATCACAACCTGGAGTGGGACGAAAAGATCGACGGCTTCCGTGCCAAGGAGCCGCTCATCCGTCCCGCCCGCGTGGCCGCGGCACATTAGTCCGGCGCCATGGTTGTCTGAGCCGTGTCGTCTCGTCGGCTTCGACGAGACGTGATCGAGTTCCAGCGTCGCGGTTGCGAGTCTGGTTTTTGAAAGAGGGCTGATCGAGAATGGCTGACGCAGCACATCCTCACGCCGGCGGATTGACGCACGGCTCGCACGACGCGCACGCGGCCCCCGGCGGCGGCGGGCATGCACATTCGTCCGTCGTCGCGCATCACTTCGACGACGCCGAACAGCAGTTCGATTCCGCCAAGCTCGGCATGTGGCTCTTCCTCGCCACGGAAGTGCTGCTCTTCGGCGGTTTGTTCTGCGCATACTTTGTGTGGCGCTCGAACCAGCCGGAGATTTTTCTTCATGGCCACGCGCACCTGAACAAAACGCTTGGCGCCGTCAATACGGTCATTCTTCTGCTGAGCAGCTTCACGATGGCTTGGGCCGTCAGTTGCTCGCAAAAGGGCAACAAGAACGGGCTGATCCTGGGCCTCGCGCTAACCCTGCTGGGCGGCTTCGGCTTCCTCGGCATCAAGTTCGTCGAGTACAAAGAGAAGATTGAGCACGGCTACCTCTGGGGCAATCGCTACGCGCCCACCGTGCATCACGACGACGCCCACGGCGCCGAGGCCGGCCACGCTTCTGAAGCGAGCCACGGCGCGGCGGAGGCTTCTCACGCTGCTTCGGCCCCGGCCTCGAACGAATCGCACGCCGCCGAGTCTCACGCTCCGGCGGAGGCTGCACACGCCGCAACGCCCGCTGCGGCCACCCCGGCCGCGGCCGCGCCCGTCACGCCTTACACCCCGCTCGGCGCCACTGCGGCGAAGCTGGAATCGTTGAAGTACGAGCCGACCAAGGCGCTCGTCGCCGCCTCGGGCGTCAACGGCTTGAAGCCGCCGCCCAAGGAACACAAGGACCCGGCTCATCACGGCCCCGACCTCGGCCCGGAGCCCAAGGCCACCCGCACCTACTTCAGCATTTACTTCTGCATGACCGGCCTGCACGGCATTCACGTCGTGATCGGCATGATCGTCATCGCCTGGCTGCTCTACCGCGCGATGAAGGGTGAGTTTGGTCCCGAGTACTTCACGCCGGTCGACCTCGGCGGCCTCTATTGGCACTTGGTCGACTTGATTTGGATCTATCTGTTCCCGCTGCTCTACCTGATCGAGTAGTGCAATGTTTGTCGGCGCCGGGCCGCTCAGAAGGCGGCTTGTATCTCTGAGAGAATTTCGCCCGTCGAGCGCATGCTCGGGATCGCGGGCCGTCGCGTGTGAAAGCGCGAGGATTGAGGAGAGTTAGAGAATGAGCCACTCACACGCCGCCCACGGACACTCAGACGGCCACGGCCATGTCGGCCACGTCGTCCCCACCTGGCTGCTCGGCCTGGTCCTCGTCGGCCTGCTCATCCTGACCGGCATCACCGTCGGCCTCAGCGGCGTGCCCATGGGCCGCTTCAACACGCTCGTGGCGATGGCCATCGCGACGGTCAAGGCGACGCTCGTGGTCATGTACTTCATGCACCTGCGCTGGGATCGTCCGTTCAACGCCATCGTGCTGATCTCGTCGGTGCTTGCGGTGGCGCTGTTTGTCGGTTTGGCGATGCTCGACACCGCGACCTACCAGGATCTGCTCATTACTCCCGAGATCAACCGCCGCTAACCCCCGAGGTCTTCGCCCGCGTGTTTCCGCTCGGCCTGCTATCGACCGGCGCCTTCGGCCGCGACTGGTTCGAGCCGGAATTCGGCGCGGGCGACCGCCGCGCCCGCGACCCGCGACAGCTCGGCATGCGGGTTTTCATCGCTTCGCTGGCGATGCTCTTCGCCTCCTCGATCGTGCTGCACTACCTCATTCGCTGGCAGATGGGCAAAGACGCTCCCGCGCTCCCGGGCGCTCCGCCCATGACCATTCTCGCGACGCTCGTGCTGCTCGCGAGCGGCGCTACGATGGTGGCGGCACAATCCGCCGTCCGGCGCAATCGCCTGGCCCGGCTTGAGTTGGCGCTGTTTGCGACGCTGGCGTTGGGCTGCACGTTTCTGCTGATGCAGTTTTTCGCCTGGGTCGATCTCACGCGCCGCGGAATCGACCTCACCACGAATCTGGCCGCATTCGCGTTTTATCTGCTGACCGTGCTTCACGCGCTGCACGTCGTGGGCGGCATTATCGCCCTGACATGGACGTCGCTTCGCGCACGCCGGCGGATCTATTCCGCCAGCAACATCGCCGGCGTGGAGCTTTGCGCCGAATACTGGCACTTTCTCGGTCTGGTCTGGATTGTGCTCGCGATTGTGCTCTTTGTGGTCCGCTGAGATCGCGTTCGGCGAGCGGCTGTCCGCTTCGAAGTGTGTGTCGGCGGACCGGGGGTCGCACCCGCGCCGGGCAACGCTATGATTGGCTAAATCGTTGTGGAGTTTCGCTTGAGCTCGTTGCCCGCCGCAACCTCTTCCGTCGTCGTCGAATCTCGCCGGGCCGGCGGCGTGGCGCGGATCGTCTCCGCTTTTGCGGAGCTTTCGAAAGCCCGCCTCAGCCTGATGGTGGTCATCACTGCCGGCGTCGGCTACCTGCTGGCGGCCTCGCGCGGCGCCGGCGACGCGCGCGGGCTAGTCGCGGTTGCGATCGGCGTCGCTCTGTCGGCGTTTGGCGCCAACGCGTTCAATCAGTGGATCGAGGTCGAGCGCGACGCGCGCATGCAGCGCACACGCCGCCGTCCGCTCCCCGCGGGCGATCTGTCGTCCGGGGCGGCGCTGGTCTTTGCGGCGCTCTGCAGCCTGGTGGGGCCGCTGGTCATTCTCCAGCATGCGAACGCGCTGGCCGCCGGCCTCGCCTTACTCACCAACGCGCTCTACGTCCTGGCCTACACGCCGCTGAAGCCGCTGAGTGTGACGAACACATTCGTCGGCGCGGTGGTGGGGGCGCTGCCTCCGATGATCGGCTGGGCCGCCGTTTCGAGCGACCTGGCTGCGGGGGCGTGGCTGCTGGGCGGGTTGCTGTTTGTCTGGCAGATTCCGCACTTTTTCGCGCTGGCGTGGATGTATCGCGAAGACTACGCCCGCGGCGGTTTCCGCATGTTGCCGACGATCGACCCCAGCGGCGGCGTCACCGCTCTGCTGGCGCTGTTCTATGCGATTCTGCTGCTGCCGATCGGCGCCGGCCTCGCCGTCGCGCGCATCTGCGGCGTCTCGTTTCTCATCATCCACACCTTGCTGACGCTGGGGCTGATCGCGCTTTCGGTCGCATTTTGGCGCGAGCGCAGCATGCTGCGGGCCAAGCGGCTGTTCCTGGGGTCGATCGCGTATCTGCCGCTGATTTTGGCGGCGATGGCGCTCGATCGCGTCGGAGGCGCAGCGCGTGGCTGAATCGCGCGGCGTCGAGCAGGCGACAGGGGGGCTGAGCAATCAATCCGTTTCGACAAAACGCGAGCCGCTACTGACCTTTAGCAGCGGCGGGTGGATTCTGTGGGTGGCCGGTGCGCTGTGCCTGGCCGTCATCGCATGGCGCGGCAGCGTCATCGCCTCGCAATGGAACCATCGTGCCAAAGGCGACGGCCGCCATGTCGAGACCTACGGATTCGATCTTTCGAATCTCGCCGTGGAGCGCACTCTGCTGCTGGCGACCGATCTGCCGCGGAACGGCATGCCCTCGCTCGATCATGTGAAGCGGCTGACGCTGAGCGAGGCCGACGATCTCGATCAGGAGCTGCGAAAAAACCACCGCCACAAATTCGTGGTTGATAGCGACCTTGTCATCGGCGTCGCGCGAAAAGACGAGGCCGCGGCTTATCCGTTGCGCCTGCTGGCGTGGCACCAAATCGTCAACGACACGGTCGGCGGCGAGCCTGTGCTGGTCACCTATGACCCGCTGTGCGATAGCGCGGTCGCGTTTGATCCGCGCCTGAGCGGCGGCGGGGCGGCGAAGTTTGGTTTCAGCGGTTTGGTCTGGAACGGCAATTTGCTCTTCTATGACCGCGCCGCGGAGGGCGCGAAAGAGAGTCTCTGGAGCCAGTTGCAATTTCGCTGCATCGCCGGCCCGCGCGTTGGGCAGGAGCTGGCGATCGCGCCGTTCGAGGTGATGACTTGGGGCGATTGGAAGCGGCTACACCCGCAGACGACCGTGATGCCGCTCGATAAGAACCGCATCCGCGTTTATCGCCAGACGCTGCACCATTACTACGGCACCGATCAATTGCAGTTCCCGGTCGATCCGATGCCGCCGGCGAGCGATCAGCAGCGGCTGAAAACGCCGATGCTGGCGTGGCGTGATCAAGATGGCGGCTGGCGACACCGGCTCGCGGGCGCGACTACCGACGGGCGTGCCGAGGTCGGGGGGCCCGAAACGTCGCCAACGCTGCGTGTTTTCTGGTTCGCCTGGCACGCGCACCATCCTGACAGCCGGGCGGCGACGCGCTAGCCTCCGCAAGTCGATGGGCAGCCGGAAACTGCCGTTGACGCATCCGCCGGAGGGGGATTATGATTCGCGATCCCGGTTGGGAATCCGACCGGGGTGTACTCGCTAGCGGAGCGTGTCCGACCGTCGGAAATCCGGCGGATCGGGCGATGGGTCGATCGGCACGCGACGATCGGCGCAGGCTTCAGCGCGAGGCTGCCTGTCGCGCAGCCGCGGGAACCGGCGGATTTTGTCCGCGAAAACGGTTGCCGCCTTGAGCTAGAAATCGCTCGACACCGAACGACGCGGCGAAGCTGTCGTCGCGATTACCCGGTGGTGTAACGGTAGCACAGGAGATTTTGGTTCTCTTAGTTCTGGTTCGAATCCAGGCCGGGTAGTGCTGCCGCCGCGAACAGGCGGAAAACTCGAAGATGCGGGCCGCTCGCTCACGGGCGCGGCGCTGAAAAGGAACGATCGAACGCGATGAGTCGTACATGTGCCGTCATTCTGGCCGCCGGCAAGGGCACTCGGTTGAAGACCGAGTGGCCGAAGGTGCTGCACGAAATCAGCGGCCGGCCAATGCTGGCGTTTGTGATTGATGCCTGCCGCGCCGCCGGGATCGACGACTGCATCGTGGTGGTGGGGCATGGCCGCCAGCAAGTGGTCGATTCGTTTGCGAACGACAAGCGGCTGAAGTGGGTCGATCAGACAGAACAAAAGGGCACCGGTCACGCGGTGATGGTCTGTCGCGAAGCGATGACCGGCTACGACGAAGCGGTCATCCTCTGCGGCGACGGCCCGCTCATTCGCGCGGAGACGATCCGCGGACTGGTCGAGACACATCGCAACGCGAAGGCCGCCGCGACGCTGGCGACCGCCGTGCTCGAAGACGCGACCGGTTACGGGCGCATCCATCGTGAAAAGGGCGGCAAGCTGCTGGGGATCGTCGAACATAACGACGCGACACCCGAGCAGCGTGCGATTCGTGAAGTGAACCCCAGCTATTACTGCTTCAATGTCGAAAAGCTGAAGTGGGCGCTGGAGAGGATCACGCCGAACAACGCCAAGAAAGAGTATTACATCACCGACGTCTTCGGCCTTTTGCTCGCGGATGGCCAGCGCGTCGATGCGATCACGTCGGTGCCGCCGGAAGACATTTTCAGCATCAATTCCCGTCGCGATCTGACGCTGGTGAACCGCGTGATGCGCGACCGCGTGAACAATCGCTGGCTCGACTCGGGCGTGACGATCGTCGATCCTGCGACGACGTGGATCGACCCGCGGGCCGAGATCGGGGCGGACACGATTCTCTATCCGAATACGCATGTGCAAGGTCGGGCGCAGATCGGCTCGAACTGTCGCGTCGGGCCGTGCGTGGTCGTCGCCGACGGCGCGAAGATCGCCGACGGAGCGAGGCTGGCGGCGAGCGCCGGCGCGATCATCGGGAGCGGCGTTACATGCTGACGAATCTGCGCACCTTCGCGGGCCGCAGCCACCCGGACCTGGCGATGAAGATCGCCGAGTACATCGGCTTTCCCTTCGGCCGCGCTGCACTGGATAACTTCCCCGACGGCGAAATCTCGCTCAAGTGTCACGAAGACGTACGCGGCCGCGACGCCTTTGTGGTGCAATCGACCTGCGCTCCGGTGAATGACAATCTGATGGAGCTGCTGATCTTCGTCGATTGCCTGAAGCGGGCCAGCGCGCAGCGCATTACCGCGGTGATGCCCTATTTCGGCTATGCCCGTCAGGATCGCAAAGACGAAGGTCGCGTGCCGATCACGGCCAAGCTGGTCGCAAACATGCTGACCGCCGCGGGCATTCATCGCCTGCTGACGATCGAATTGCATGCGGCGCAGATTCAGGGCTTTTTCGACATTCCGGTCGACAATCTTTCGGCCGAGCCGGTCTTCAGCGCCTATTTTCAGAGCCTGAATCTCAAGCCGCTGACGCTGGTTTCGCCCGACATCGGCAACGCCAAGATCGCGCGGATTTACGCCGATTTTCTGGGCGGCGAGCTGGCGATCATCGACAAGAAGCGCGTCAGCGGGTCGGAGTCGCGCAGTTACTCGATCATCGGCGATGTCGAGGGGCGCAACGTGCTGATGATCGACGACATGATCGCGACGGGTGGGACCGTGGCCCAGGCGTGCAGGCTGGTGAAAGCCAAGAACGCCAAGCGCGTCGTCGTCGCGGCGACGCACGCGGTGCTGGCCGGCGGCGCTCCGCAGAAGCTGATGGACGCCGGCATCGACGAACTGGTGGTGACGGACACGATCCCGATTTCGGAAGAGAAGCGCCGTGTGCTCCCGAATCTGACGGTGCTTTCGGTCAGCTCGCTGCTCGGAGAGGCGATCCGGCGCATTCATCGCAATGAGTCGGTCAGCAGCCTGTTTGTGAAGCGGGCCAGCTAGTGCGGCGCGGCGCCGCCGGGCGGGCCGGCGCGTCGCGGTTGCAGAAATGATTTTTTGGAACGGTACGAAGACGACAGAGGAATCGATTCGATGGAAATCGCAAAGTTCAAGGCGGCCAAGCGCGTCCCCGGTGGACAGCACGCGAATCAGCGGCTGCGACAGAGCGGCGAACTGCCCGCGGTGATCTACGGTCACAAGGAAGCGCCGGAGCATGTTTCGCTGCCGCTACGCGAGATCGAGAAGTGCCTGGCTCAGGCCCAGCACGTTCTGGAGCTCGACATCGACGGCGCGGCGAAGACGTTTCTGCTGAAGGACGTTCAGTACGATCATCTGTATCGCACGCCCATCCATGTCGACCTGATGCGCGTCGATCGCAACGAGCGCGTGCATGTCAAGGTGCCGGTGCACCTGATCGGCACGCCGAAGGGTCTGGCCGGCGGCGGCGAATTGCTGACGCTGATCACCGAGCTCGACATCGAAGCGCCGCTGCTGGCGATTCCCGACGAAATTCGCGTGCAGATCGGCGATCTCGAGATCAACGGCCACGTGTATGTGAAGGAGCTGGCGCTGCCCGAGGGTGTGACGGCGCTGGCCTCCCCCGATGACGCGGTCTGCCTGGTGCGCACCAAGAAGGCGGCGGTCGAACTCGCGCCGGTCGAGGGTGCGGTGGCAGAGCCCGAAGTCATCGCCAAGGGCAAGGTCGAGGACGGCGACGCAGCCGCTCCGGAAAAGAAGTAGCGTCGAGCCGCGCCGCCGGCGACTGGGCCGGCGGTTTTGCGGACGGCGGCGATGGAGCGCTGTTCATGAAGCTCGTGGTGGGGCTCGGCAATCCGGGCCCGCGATACGCGGAAACGCGTCACAACGCCGGCTTCATGGTGATCGACCGCGTCGCGGCGCGCTGGAAAGCGAGCGTCGACCGCTACGAGGCGAAGTATGAAGCCCTGATGGGCGAGGCGATGGTCGGCGAGGAACGGGTGCTGCTCTCGAAGCCGCAAACGTTCATGAACCTGAGCGGGCGCAGCGTGGCTGCGGTGCTGCGGTTCTTCAAGCTGACGCCGCAGGACGCCCTGATCGTGTACGACGAAATGGACCTGCCGATCGGCCGCGTGCGTGTTCGCGAGAGCGGCTCGGGCGGCGGTCACAACGGCATGACGGATGTGATCCGTCATCTGGGAACGAACGAAATTCCGCGTGTGCGGCTCGGCATCGGCCGGCCACACCCCTCGGAGAGCGTCGATCACGTGCTGAGCAAGTTTGACGCACGCGATCGGGCCGAGGTGGATAGCGGATTGGACTGGGCCGCGGATGCAGTGGATTGCTGGGTCCGCAGCGGCATGACGACGACCATGAATCGATACAACCGCCGCGACGATGGTGCGGCGGAGAAGGGTCGCTGAACGAATTTCGGCGACGCAGCACAGGAGAAGCCCCTTGCGACGTTATGAAGCGATGTTCCTGTTCGACAATGCCTTCGCCCGCGATTGGCACAACGTGACGCAGGAAGTGCAGCGGCTGATGGACCGCGCCGGCGCGCAGCTCGAAGTCTGCGTGAAGTTCGACGAGCGCAAGCTCGCCTATGAGATTCAGAAGCGCAAGCGCGGCACCTACGTGCTGGTCTACTTCAAGTCGCCGACGGACAAGATCACGGCGATGGAGCGCGACATCGTGCTCAGCGAGCCGATTCTGCGCGGCATGATCCTGAGCGGCGTCGGCGTGTCCGACGAGCGCATCGCCGAACTGAAGGCGCACCCGGCCGAGCAGCCGCTGTCGCCGCTGGGGCCGGAAATGCGTCGCGACGACGCGTTCGACGGCGGTCCGCCGCGGCGCGGCGATCGGTTCGACCGCGGCGATCGCGGCGGCCGAGGCGGCTCGCGGGAAGAGATCGAGGTTGTGCCGGTGGGCGCGTTGGACGACGACATCGACGCGTAAGCAGGCGTCGCAGCAGCACCCGATGGCCCGCTGTCGCGCGCTTGGCGACATGGGCCCAGGAGCCAGGAAATGGCCAGCTACAACAAAGTCGTGCTGATCGGCAATCTGACGCGGGATCCGGAGCTGCGCTATCTGCCGAGCAACACCGCGGTTTGCGATTTCGGCCTTGCGATCAACCATCGTTACAAGGACCGGGAGGGCAATCAGAAAGAAGAAGTCTGCTTTGTCGACTGCTCGGCCTTCGGCAAAAGCGGCGAGATCATCAACCAGTACATGGCCAAGGGGCGGTCGCTGCTGGTCGAGGGTCGTCTGAAGCTCGACAGCTGGACCGCACAGGACGGCACGAAGCGCTCGAAGCATTCGATCTTCGTGGAGAATTTCCAGTTTCTCGGCGACGGCCGTCGCGATGACGCGGGCGGCGGTGCGCCTGCCGAAGGCGCTCGCTCGGCGCCGCGTGCGGCGGCCCCGTCGGGCGGCCGCGGACCGGCCCCGGCCGGGCGGCGTGAGGCGCCCTCGGCGCAGGCCTACGAAGAATCGCGCGAGCGGCCGCCTCAGGCTCAGGAAGAGGACATTCCGTTCTAAGCGGCTCGCGCCGCAGGTGATAGATCGGCCGTCGCCCGGCAGGGGGCGGCTGTGGTGGTGAGATCAAAGTCCGCGACTCCGCAAGGGACGCGGCTCTGAGACAACGAAAGACCTTGAAGAGGCACGAAGAGGCATAGACTATGGCGATGATGAGAGGTGGTCCGGCGAAGAAGCGCAAGCCGCGGCGTCCGGATATGGGCCGCGTTCGCCCGATGAACGTGAAGCCGGAAGAAATCGACTACAAGAATGTCGCGCTGTTGCAGCGGCTGGTGAGCGCTCAGGGCAAGCTGTTTTCGCGCAAGCGAACCGGCCTGACCGCGAACCTGCAGCGCAAGCTGACGCAGGAAATCAAGCGTTCGCGTCACATGGCGCTGATGCCGTTCGTGTCCTAAGCCGTTTGGGTCTGTCGTCCGGCGCAGCGCTCGTGGGCGGGCGCGATTCGGGCGGCGGCATGACGAAGCTGTGAATAGCGTGCGCTGCGCACGCTCGGGAGATTGTCCGATGAGGCTGCTGCTGCTGAAAGACGTTCGCAAGCTCGGATACGTCGGCGATGTGGTCGACGTGAAGCCCGGCTACGCGCGTAACTACCTGGTTCCCGAAGGGCTTGCGACCGAGCCGAACGAGACCAACATCCGCGCGATCGCGGTCGAGAAGGAGCGCGCCGCGATGGAGCGCGCCCGCCGATTTAAGGAATACGAATCACTGGTCGCCAAGATGGTCGACGTCTCGATTACGATCGAGCGCGCCGCCAATCCGGAAGGGACGCTCTACGGCTCCGTCAGCCGCGCCGACATCGCCAAGGCGCTGCAGGCCCAGGGCTACCCGATCGACGCCGAGCACGTCGTGCTTGCCGCGCCGATCCGTCAGTTGGACAACGTCAAGGTGAAGGTCGAATTCACCGACGAGCTGACGACGGACGTAAAGGTCTGGGTTGTGCGCGAAGGAGAGACGCCCGGTGCCGACGCCCAATCCAAGTCCGAATCCGGAGCACAACCCGCAGCGGCGGCTGTCGCAGAATCGTAATCTGCCCGCGCCCTCGGCCGACGGCGCCGCGCCGCAGTCGATTTTCGATCGCGTGTTGCCGCACGACCTCGACGCCGAGCGCGCTCTGCTCGGCTCGATGCTTCAGAGCAAAGACGCGATCGGCGATGCAATCATGACGCTGCAGGACGCCGGTCCTGCAGCGTTTTTTCGTGAGTCGCACCAGAAGCTCTACGACCTGTTTCGCGAGCTGTACGACCGCGATCTGCCGATCGACGCGATCGTCATCAAGGACGAGCTTGCGCGTCGCGGGCAGTTCGACAGCATCGGCGGATGGGATTTCCTCGCCGGCCTGGTGAACGCCGTCCCCTCGGCGCTGCGGGCCGCCTACTACGCGCGGCTCGTGCGCGACAAGTATCTGCTGCGTGAGCTGATCAACGCCACCCACCGCATCACCGAGGCGGCCTTCAACACATCGGAGCCGCCGCAGACGACGCTCGACTACGCCGAGTCCGAAATTTTCAAGGTGACCGAGCGCCGCGTGACCACGGCGGCTCAGGCGCTGCCGGACCTGGTGCGCGAGACTTTCGAGAAGATTCGCAGCCGCGTCGATGGCGGACTGACCGGCATGCCGACCGGGCTGATCGAGCTCGACGAACTGACATCGGGCTTGCAGCCGGGCGAGTTGATCATCGTTGCGGGCCGACCGTCGATGGGGAAGACGGCCTTCGGGTTGAACATCGCCGAGCACGTCGCGATCGTCGAGAAGCGTCCCGTGATGTTCTTCTCGCTGGAAATGAGCCGACAGCAGGTGGCGCAGCGCGTGCTGTGCAGCCGGGCGCGGGTCGATGCCCATCGTCTTCGCCGCGGGCGTCATACGCACGATGATCTCAACGCGCTCGATCACGTGCAGCGCGAGGTCGCCGGTGCGCCGCTGCTGGTCGATGACGCCTCGGCGCTATCCAGCCTTGAGCTCGCCGCGCGGGCTCGCACCGCGATGCGCAAGTATGCGATCGAGGCGGTCTTCGTCGACTACCTGCAGTTGATGCGGGCGCCGGGCGTGAAGGATCGTCATCTTGAGGTCGGTGCGATCTCGGCGGGATTGAAGAAGCTCGCCAAGGATCTGAACATCCCCGTGATCGCGATGGCCCAGCTCAACCGTCAGGTGGAAGGGGCCCAGCGCCGCGGCAATCGTCCGCGCATGAGCGATCTGCGCGAGTCCGGCGCGATCGAGCAGGACGCCGACGTCATCATGCTGCTCCACCGCGAGAGCTATTACAAAACCCCCGGCAGCGATCCGAACGACGTCGAAGACAACACGGCCGAAATCATCATCGCCAAGCAGCGCAACGGTCCGACCGACACAATCAAGGTCCATTTCAACAAGCAGTACACCCGCTTCGACAACCACGCCCCCGGCGGCGGCTACACCAGCACGCATACCGGCGGACCCGCAGGAAACGGGCGCGCCGCGCCGTTCTAGGTGGGGTGGGGCGGCGGCGCCGCAGGTCTACCGTTTAGGGAATGCGAACCCCGAGCCGCTCCAGCGCCCACAGCAGGCCGCGAGCCACATCCTTCGGATCGTTCTCACGGCAGAGCCGCACTCGATCGTCGGCCGGGACGAAGGCCGCCGCGCGCTGCGTCAGCAGGAGCGGATGCGTGCCCACGGCGGCGAGTTCGCAGAGCGCGTCGACCTCAACCGGCCCGCGCGGCAGGAAGATCGCGATGTCCGACGCCGCGGCGGAATCGGCCAGCGAGGTCGAAGTTATCGGCATCAGCAGCGAATCTCTCGCGCCGACGTCGCGGAACAGTCGCCGCACGCGGTCAAACTCTGCGTCGCCGGGCGGCAAGACGAAGCGAACGTTTTCAACCGCTTTCTGAATCAGCAGCGTTCCCCACGCCGCAATAACCGTCCCCGCCGCCCTGGTCACGGGGGGAACGGCGATGACCAGGTATTGATCGTCATTTACGCCCCAAGCACTGCGCAGGGCAGCCCGTCGCCCGTCCCGTGCTCGTTCCACTCCGGCCTGCATGGCGCTCGAAACCTCCATTTGCGCATTCTGCGGCATTCGCCGCCGCGGCGGCAGTCGGCGGTACGTGGAATCTTTCGATTTGAATGCGCCGCGTTCGCCGGCCGTCCGCTCACATATAATGAATGGACCGCCCCAAGGTCGCTCCGCGTGTCTATCCATCCGGCGGTCTTCCGGTGCCCCGGCATCGGCCCCCGCGTTGTAGCAGCCGCCGCCAGCGGTGCGCCGGCGACCTCCCGAGGATCGAATGAACGACCCCGAACTGCCCGTGGAGCAATCCCTGAACCTGATCTCCTCCAGCGGCCCCGCGGTGGGCCTTGTGTCGCGCACCAAGCTTGCCAACGTCAGCCTTCGCTGGGCCGTCAGCCTGGTGGCGATTTGCGCATTCCTCGCGGCGGGCTTCGGCGGCATGCAATGGCTCATGCACACCGGCCCCGCGCCGCACATCGTGGAGCGGGCGCGGCCGTCGCTCCTCGTCAGCGCGGTCTCCATCCAACCTCGCGACGTGATCGAGCCGATCGTCGGCTATGGCACCGCCCGCGCCGACCGCGCGACGGCGGTGACCGCCCGCGTCGCCGGCGACATTGTCTATGTGGCGGAGTCGCTGGAGCTTGGCTCCGCCGTCTCCGAGGGCGACGAGCTGCTTCGGATCGATGCCCGCGAATACGAGGCACAGGTCGCCCGGCTGACAGCCGCCATCGCCGCTGATGATTCCGAAATTCGCCAACTCGCGATCGAGACGCAGAACCTGGGTCGCATGATCGAGGCGGCGCAGAGCGAATTGGGCGTCGCGGAGCGCGAGTATCAGCGGCTGAAAGGACTAATCGAAGGCGGCACCTCAACGCCGCGCGAGATCGACCAGGCTCGCGGCGCATTTGAGCTGGCGCGGCGCAACTTGATCGGCTTTGAAAGCCAGCTCGAGCTGATGCCCGAGCGCGAAAAGTCTCTGACCGCGGATCGCGACGCTCGCCGGGCCGAGCTTGAGATTGCACGGCTTAATCTGGAGCGCTGCAAAGTCATGGCGCCCTTCGCCGGGCGAATCGAGGAAGTGAGCGTCGAGCGCGGCGCCACCGTGCTGCCCGGTCAGCCGCTCTTTCGCATCGTCGCGATGGACCGCATCGAAGTGCCGATCGAAATGCCGCAGTCGATGCAAGGCCGCCTGGCGGTGGGGGCGACGGCGCGCTTGCAGCTCGAAACCGACGAGGGTGTGCGCTGGAGCGGAAAGGTGGCGCGGCTGTCGGCCTCTGCCGACGTCAACACGCGCACCTTGGCGGCTTATCTTCTGGTTGAAAACGCTCGTCAAAAGCAGCCGCTGCTGCCGGGCACGTTCGTGCGCGCGGTGATCGACGGGCCGACGATCCAGCAGGCGCTGATCGCGCCGCGGGCGGCCGTGCAGCGCGGCGCCGTGTTCGTCCATCGCGAAGGATTGGCCCGGCGCGTGCCGGTGAAGATCGAGCGCACGCTGATCGACGAATGCGTCGTCACCGGTATTGAAGCGGGCGACTTCGTGATTACGTCCAACCTCGATGCGCTCTACGACGGCTGCGCGATTCGCCTTCGCAGCGGCGAAGCGCCGTCTTCTTCGGCCTCCGCGCCCGCCTCGAACGGTCGGGTGCAATAGATGTCCATCCCGCGCCTCTCGGTCAACAACCCGGTCGTCGTCCATCTGTTGCTGGCGGTGACGCTGATTCTCGGCGTTTACTGCGGGTTCACGCTGGTGCGCGAAATGTTCCCCGAATCGCGCCCGCGAATGATCTCCATCACCACGCCCTATCCCGGCGCTACGCCGAGCGAGGTCGAGCGCGGCATCAGCAAGAAGATCGAAGAGGCGATCAAAGACGTCGAGTACATCTCGAAGATCACCACCAGCGTGAATGAAGGGCTGTCGTCGATCATGGTCGAGCTGACCAGCGACGCCACCGACCTCGACGCCAAGGTCAACGAGTTCAAGAATCGCGTCGACGCCATCCCGCGCGACGAATTTCCCGACAAGGCCGAGGAAACTCAGGTCACCAAGCTCGAGCCGCGCCTGCCGGTGATCTCGGTCACGATCTTCGGCGAGAAAGATGAGCAATCGCTCAAGCTGCTGGGTCGCAAGCTGCGCGACGAAATCCTCGTCCTGCCGGACATCACCAATGTCGTCGTCGGCGGTTCGCGCAAGGCCGAGCTGACGGTCGAGGTCGAGCCGGAAAAGCTGATCGAATTCGGAACGTCGATGACAGCGGTGGCCGACGCGGTGCGGCGCACGAATCTCGACCTGCCCGGCGGCCAGATCAAAACCCGCGATCAGAACATCGCCGTGCGCACGCTGGGTGAGAGCGACGACGCCGCGACGATCGAAGACACGATCGTCAGCACCACGCCCGAGGGCCGCATTGTGCGCGTCCGCGATCTGGGGCGCGTGATCGACGAGTTTGAAGACCAGGACACCGCGGCCCGCTTCAACGGTCTGCCCTGCGTCGACATCACGGTCTATAAGTCGGGTCAGCAGGACGCGATCGACATCTCGCGCAAGGTGCAGGCCTACGTCGCGGGCAAGCATCGCGAGCCGTTCCCCGAAAAGCTCGACGAATTCTGGAGCCGCCTCACCGGCAAGACCGCCGCGCTGCGAAAAATCTACGACGACGCCTACAACAACCCGTTTCCCGAGGGCATGCAGCTCGAAGTTCACAGCAACCTGGCGAACTACATCGAGGGTCGCCTCGAACTGCTCACCAAGAACTCGCTGCAGGGCCTCTTCCTCGTCGGCGTGACGCTGCTGATCTTCCTCGATTGGCGTGTGGCGCTCTGGGCCATGGTGGGCGTGGTCTTCTCGATCGCGGGCACCGCGATTTTGATGAAGGTGATGGGCGCCTCGCTGAACCTGATCAGCATGTTCGGCCTGCTGATCGTCACGGGCATCCTGGTCGACGACGCGATCATCGTCAGCGAGAACATCTTCGCCCGCGTTGAGGCGGGACAAGATCCGCACGAAGCCGCCATCCGCGGCACCGAAGAGGTGCAGGGGCCGGTCGTCATTTGCGTGCTGACGACCATCGCCGCCTTTGCGCCGATGATCTTCATCGAGGGGCAGATCGGCGATTTCTTTAAGGTGCTCCCGATCGTCGCGATCTTCGCCCTGGGCACTTCGCTGATCGAAGCGCTCACCATGCTGCCGACCCATCTGTCGGAGTCGCTGCACGGCTACCACAAGGAAGTCCACGCCGGCACGAAGAAGCCGCACCCGTTTTTCGCGATGGTTTCGCGCATCACGACGCCGATCGCCGCGCTCATTCCCAAGGTGGTTGCGCCGGTCTATCAGCGCGTGTTGCAGTTCGCCGTGCAGAATCGCTACGTCGGGCTCGCCGCCATGTTGGCGCTGATGATGATCACGATCGGCCTGGTGATGCGCTTCGACCGCGCCGGCAATCCGACGATGAGCGGTCGCGTTCCCTTCGTCTTTGTGCAGAAGATGGACTCCGAGACCATGCTCTGCGATGTCGAGCTGCCCGTCGGCACGCCGGTCGAAACCACTTCCGACGTCGTCCGCTCGATCGAGCAGACCATGCTCCATCGCGAGAACTATCCGGAGATTAAGAACGTTTTCAGCCTGATCGGCCTGAAGATCAGCGCCGATGAGGGCGGTGTCGACGCCAGCGTGCGCTCGCATGTCGCACAGGTGATCCTCGAACTGCACTCGGTCGAAAATCGCGACCGGCCCAGCGACGCCATCATCGCTCAATTGCGTGAGGAAATCGGACTGCCCGCCGGCGTGAACTCGCTTCGTTTTCAGTCGCTGCAGGGCGGCCCGGCGGGCGCCGAGATCGAGATCGAAATCGTCGGCGACGATCAGCAGCAACTATTGGCCATTGCCGATCGCCTCAAAGACGAGCTCGCCAAGTTCGACGGCGTGTTCGATGTCGATGACGACTTCGACGACGGCCGCCGCGAGTTTCAGGTGGCGCTGCTCGACTCCGCTCGTCCGCTGGGAATCACCACCGAGTGGCTCGCGAGCGAGATTCGCGCCGCATACTTCGGCCTGGAAGCCCGGACGCTGCAGCGCGATCGGGAGGACGTCGATATTCGCGTGCGCTTCCCCGCGCAGCGCCGCCGCGATCTGGCCGACTTCGCGTTGATGCGCATTACGTTGCCCGACGGTCGCGCCGTCCCGCTCTCCGAACTGGCCCGCGTCGAAGAGACCCGCGGCTTCACCTCGCTGCGTCGCGTAAATCAGCGGCGCTGCGTGACGGTCTCCGCCGATGTCGAACAAAGCATCACCACGAGCGATCAGGTGCTGGCGGAGATGGCGGCGCTCCGCGGAGAACTCCTCGCCGAGAACCCCGGCATCGCCATCGAATACGCCGGCAAGAAGCTGGAAAGCCGCAAGTCGCTCGGCTCGCTCAATCGCGATTTCTGGATCGCACTCGGCATCATCTATGTGTTGCTGGCCGGGCTGTTCAAGAGTTATCTGCAGCCGCTGGTCGTGATGTCGTCGGTCCCGTTCGCGCTGATCGGCGCCGTTTGGGGCCATTACCTGATGGGCTATCCGCTCACGATTCTCTCGATGATCGGCATGATCGCCCTCACCGGCGTAGCCGTGAACGACGGCGTGGTGATGCTCGAGTTCATCAATCACGAAATTCGCGACGGCAAGCCGCTGCGTCAGGCCGTTTTGACCGCCGGTACGCGAAGACTGCGTGCGATCCTGCTGACCTCGACCACCACAGTGATCGGCACCGCGCCCATGGTGCTCGAACAGAGCTTCCAGGCTCGCTTCCTGATTCCGATGGTGATTTCGCTCAGCGCCGGGCTGATGTTCTGCACCGTGCTGACGCTGCTGGCGATCCCCGCGTTTTACGTGATCCTCGACGACTTCAAGCGCCTCACGGCCTCGCTCTTCGGTCGCCGATCGGCCCCCGCCGTGCAGCCGGTGCCGGCTTAGCGCAGAGCGGAATATCGCCGCCCGCGTGAAGCGACTGCGTAACGCGGCAGTCGCGGCTTGCCCCGCGCGGGGCGCGGAATGGCGCTGCCCGTGCCGCTTGGCGCTATCCCGCGTTTTTGGCGGCCTCGCCATACTGTCCGCGTTCGCATCCCACCACGAACTGCTCCGCCTGCCCCTTCAGGCGCTCCCAACTCTTGCGGATTCGTGCCGCTTCCGGCTTGGAGATGATGCCGTCGTTGCCGACGCTGCGGCTGATCTCTGCGAGCATGTCGCCGAACTCGGTGACGAGCTGCTGTGTATGGCTGAGCGCCTCGCGCTGCGCGTCGTCCGGCTCGATTCGCGGGTTGGCCACGAAAAAGCCGTCCGCCTCCTGGCAGATCCAGTTGATCAAGCCGCGGTACTTGGTGAGTTCGTAAAGCTCGACCACGCGATCCAGCGGGTTCGCCGCTCCCGCCGACGAGTCCCGTTCGTCCTTGGGCGGTTGGGTCCATTTGTAGACCATCGATTTGCTGAGGCCCATCTTCGGGCCGATCGCCTTCGCCCCCGGCGAGTCAGTGCAGTTCAGCGCCTCGCGGATCACTTCCCATGACTTCATGTCTTCCTCACCCAAACGGCTTCTGCAGCGATACCACCCCCCGGTTCTCGTGGGATTGTCGGGAAGCAGGGGATGAGAGTCAATCGAGGGGGCCGCTGCCGCCGCCGCAGGGGCCGTTTTCGCGTCGAAGTTCTGAATTTCGTGCGATGAATCCCTCCGATTGCGTCTACCATCCATCGATCGACGTGAACCTTGTCTCAGGAACCGACTGCATGCTGCTGCGAGAAAAGTCCGCCCAACAGATCGAGTTGACCTGTTCGCTCGATCAGGTGAAGAAGCTCTACCTCGCGCTGTTCCGCCAGCTGCACGCGGGCGGCGCCATGGCGGCCTTTGACGACGACGACGACATGCTGCTCACCCTGCAGACCTATTTGCAGCGCCGCGCCAAGCAGCTGGGCGTCGATTGCACCGACCACGCCCAGTGGGATGCCTTCCTCGGCGTCGACGACGCCCCCCCCTGCGAAGTACGCTTCGCGAATCGCGCCCGCCCGTCGGCGGACGGCTGAACCTCGCGAGCTTTCGGATGCCTCAGTCAAATTCGAGCGACAAGGTCGTCGCGATCTACGCCGGGTCGTTCGACCCGGTCACCAACGGACATCTGGACATCATCCAGCGCGCCGCCGGCCTTTTCGCCGAACTGGTGGTCGGCGTCGGCCAAAACCCGCAGAAGCAGCCGCTCTTTTCGGCCGAAGAGCGCATCGCCCTGATCTCGCCGCACGTTGCCAAGCTGCGCAATGTCCGCGTCGAGGCCTACAGCGGTCTGACCGTCGACTTTGTCAAGCACATGAACGCCCGCGTGATCGTTCGCGGCATTCGCGATGTGGCCGATTTCGCCGGCGAGCAGCAGCAGGCCAACCTCAACCGCGTGATCGGCCACGTTGAGACGGTGTTCTTCATCGCCAACGAGACCCATATGGTCACATCGAGCACCTTCATTCGCCAAATCTTTGAGCTCGGCGGTGGCGATCGCGAGACTATCGGGCGGCTGGTTCCGCCCAACGTCGCCCGCGCACTTTCGAAACGCCTCGGCGGACGAGCGCGCCGCGCGGACGATCTGGAGTGAACATGAACCGCGATGGAGTTCGAACGGCAATCCTCGCCGCGTGCATGCTGAGCGCCGCGACCGCTCCGCGCCTCGCCGCGCAGCCGGCGAATACGCCGACCGGCGGGTTGCAGCCTGCCTCACGTCCGGCGCTGCCGGCGACGGATCAGCTTCGCGCACTCGTGGACGCGGTCGCTCAGGGGCGCGACCCCGCCGCCACCGATCGCCTTCTGGGCGCATGGGTCGAGCCGCTGGCCGCGGCCCTGTCCGACATCGATTCTCGCCCGCGCGAGGAGCAGTTGCGGCTGATCGCGGCCCTGCAGCGTGTGCACTCCAACCTGCACCTGCAGCAGGTTCGCTATTCGCTCGACGCCGAGGATCGCGCCCGGCTCGATCGCGTGCTTCAGGGCGAGCGCCCGTTGATCGAGTCGCTCTTCCACTTCGACGAGCGCGTCCGCCTCGCGGCGCTGGAGCGAATTCCGCTGGAGCGCAACACGGCCGCCGGTCTGCTCATCGCCGCCAAGCTCTACGATCCCAACGCTGAAGTGGTCGATGCCGCACTGCGCAAAGCGCGTGAGTTGCACGACGACTCCGTGACCAAGGGCTTGCGCCGCTTCGCCCGAGAAGCACTCGAACTGATTTCGCGCGATCAGGCGACCGAGAGCCCCGAATCGCTCATCGTCTACGCCACCTTCCTGGACGTCGCCGCCGCGACGCTGGCGGAAATTGGTCAGACGGTCGATGTGCCGCTCATCAATGACATTCTGCTCCGCCTCGCCAATCCCGTCTTTCAGCCCTTCGCGCAGCAGACTTTTGCGACGATCGACGGGTTGGGCAAGCTGGGAAGCGAATCGAGCGTGCCCGCGCTGCGCGCCTATCTGGCGGGCGAACTGATGCAGTCTCTGCCCAATGCACCCGACGGCGGGCACATCGTCCGCACCACCGCCGACGCGGCGCTTCTGGCGCTCTGTCGGATCTATCGGCTCGATCCGCTCTCGCTGGGCTTCGTCCAGCCGGTCGCCGACCGGCCCGAGATGGGCTTTCGCGACCTCGAGGTCCGTGCCCGCGCTCGCCTGCAATTCGAAGATTGGTTTCGCCGCAACGCCGAGAAGCCCGCGGCGGAGCGCGAGCCCCTAAAACCGCTACCCCCAGCCGCGCCCACCACGCGGGAGAGCCCTCGATGAATCTGCTCGCGATCGGATCGGCGATGAATAAGGGGCGCATCTGGCCCAGCGAGTTGCTCGCGGGCCTGCTGCTGCTGGGCCTGGGCCTCGTCGGCTGGCATTTTGCCACGCCTTGGATCATGCCGCTGCGCGTTACCGCGGGCCCGTTTGTGCAGCGCTGCGAAACGCAGAGCCTCACGCTCTCGTGGTTCACAACCAGGCCCGCTGACTGCGCCGTCGAAGTGGTCACCGACGCCGGCCCGCGAAAAGTCGCGGCGAAGCGAGAAGGGCTTCGTCATACGGCCACGATCGACGGCCTCGCGCCGGGACAGACCTATCAGTACAGCCTGAAAGCCGGCGAGACCGCGCTGCCGGAAGTCGGCGGCGTCGCCCATACCGCTCCGCCATCCTCCAGCCGCTCGGCCCGCTTCGTGGTGTTTGGCGACAGCGGCCACGGCTACCGCGAGCAATATCTGCTCGCAAAGCGGATCGAAGACGCTCAGCCCGACTTCATCGTCCACACCGGCGACCTGATCTATCCGGGCGGCGAGCGCGAGCATTACCGCGATCGTTTCTTCGTGCCCTATCGCGCCGTTCTGCAGCGGGCGCCGTTCTGGCCCAGCATCGGCAATCATGATCACGCCGACGCCAGCGCTTATCTTGAATACTTCGATCTTCCCGGCAACGGCCCCGCCGACGCAAAGCCCGAGCGACACTATTGGTTCGACTGGGGCGCTGCGAGATTCGTGATCGTCGACAGCAACGCAAAGGAAGCGGAGCTCGCGACCGTGGTCGCACCCTGGGTCGAGAGTACCTTTGCCGGCTTTGAGGGCGATTGGCGTTTCGTCGTCTTCCACCATCCGCCGCATACCGCCGGCAGGTATCCCCCTGATGCGAAGATGACCAAGACGCTTGTGCCCGCGATGCAGCGGGCCGGTGTCGACGTGGTGTTCAACGGCCATGATCACATGTACGAGCGCACCCATCCGCTCATCGACGGCGCCCGCGACGACGTCACGGGGATCGTCTACATCGTCAGTGGCGCGGGCGGCGCCAAGCTCTATCAGCCGCGCGACCCCACATCGCTCCCCTCTAACTACGCGCTTCGTCACCACACTGCTCACAGCTTCACGACTGTCGAGCTCACCCCGGACGGCCTCCGCGCCACCCAGCAGACGGTCGATGGCACGCTGCTGGACGAATGGACGCTACCCCAGCGCCGCGCCCGCACCGCCTCGCAGCCGGGGTAGAGCCCGGGCGCAAGCCGCCGCCCGCCGATCGGATCGCGATCACTGCACCCAAGCTTCCAACAACAAAAAACGGACGAGCGCTAATGGGCTCGTCCGTGCCTTGAAATCTCTCACACGTCCGGCTAAGCCGGCCGCAACGCCCGGCTTAGCCGCCGCGCTTGGTCGCCAGCTTCAGCCCGAGCGTATCGAGCTTCGCCCGGATTTCCGTCAGCGAGGTCTGACCGAAGTTACGCGTCGCCAGCAGTTCCTCTTCGGTGTGGCCGAGCAGATCGCCGACGGTGTTCACATTCAGCCGCTGCAGGCAGCGCCGCGCACGCACCGACAGCTCCAGTTCGGCGACCGGCTTGGAAAGCGCCGCCTCGCGGCCCGGCGGAATGACCACCTTGGGCGGCTCGGGCGCCGGCGGGGCGGCGGCCTGAGCAGCCTGGATCGCGTTCATGTCGATCTCTTCGATCGCCATGCCCAGCCGCAGGCCGCGCTTGCTGAGAATCGCCTTGATCTCATCCAGCGACGTCTCACCGAAATTCTTATACGCCAGCAGCTCCGGCTCGCTGAGTTTGATCAACTCGCCGAGGGTGCGGATATTCATCTTCTTGAGGCAGTTGCGGGCACGAACCGACAGCTCAAAGTCGACCACCGACTGATCGAGCAGCGCCTGACGCGGGTCGACCCGCTGCACGCGCGACTCTTCGGCGATCAGCTCGATGCCGCTCTCGACATCTTTCAAAAACTGCCGCGCCCGCAGGTGATTGGGGAAGGCCTTCAATACGCGCCGCAGGCAATCCGCCGCCTTCTCATACTTGCCCGCGTCTTCGTAGACCACGGCCAGGTTGATCAACGCGTTGATCTGAGCCCGCGGACGGCGCGCCAGCCGCTCATAGAGATCCACCGACAGGCGGTCGTTCCCAAGCAGATCCGCCAGATACGCCGCCCGGAAGAGGATCGACGGATGGTCCGGCGAAAGCGTTGACGCTTTGTTGTACATCTCCGCCGCCGTGACGCGATCGAGCTCGGCGTCGGCCACCAGAGCGCGAGCGTAGTACCACTCGCCGCGATCGACGCCGCGCGCCTCGTGCTTCTTGATGAGCTTGCCCGCGGCGGCCAGATCGCCCCCGCGAACCAGCAGCTCGACCGTGCGCATGTCGCAGGCGAAGGCGTCCCAGCCCTTGCCGGCGGCTTCGTGCAGGGCGGCCTTGGCGTTTTCGAGCTTGCCGAGAGCGATCAGCGCGTCGGCCGCGTACCAATAGCGCATCGCCACATCGCTGGCCTTCGACAGGTGTTCCAGCGATTCCTGGTATTTGCCCAGCGCCAGCTTGCCCAAGCCGATCCGCAGATGATCTGCGCCGCCGTGAGAACGCGAGCTCTCGAACTCGCTCAGCCGCGCTTCGAACGCCTCCCGGGCGCGAAACGAGCGATGAGCCGCGTCGATCGCGGACTCATAGATCTCGTGGTTCAGTTCCTGCGATTCAAAAAACGGCGCGATTTCCGCCAGCGTGTCGCTCATGCGATGGAGTCTCGATAGTTAGGCAGTTGTCGTTCCTGCGCAAGGCAGTTTTCGTCTCGTCGGTCGCCAATACCGAACGAACCCCTTATGATACGTCAAAAGCGGGCGGTCGCAAGCGGCTCCCCGGACTGGTTCCCACGGCGGTCTTTCGGTCGCGCGTCGGCTCGCAAGTCCGGTCGCAGCCCGCGAACCCGGACTTGGCTCCGGCTCGCAGGATCGCGAACCGCGCGGCTTCCGCGGCCCCTCGGCCGCCGAAGCGTCGCCCGCGTTCGTCCCGCCGGCCAAAGTAACGATTGTCGCCCTTTGAATTGAGGCTTGGGTTGAATAGTCGCGAACAACAACTGGAAACGCGTCTCCGCGAGTCGGTCTTCGTCTTCGATGGCGCCATGGGCACCAGCGTCCACGCCATGAATCTGCCGATGTCCGACTATCGCGGCTGCGAGAACTGCACCGAGGTATTGGTCCTCTCTCGCCCCGACGCCATCGCCGCCATCCATCGCAGCTTCTTCGAGGTAGGCAGCGACGCCGTCGAGACCGACACCTTCGGCGGCATGAAGCACGTGCTGCGTGAGTTCGACCTGCAGGACCAGGCCTTTGAGATCAACCGAAAGGCGGCAGAGATCGCTCGCGGCGTCGCCAACGAGTTTGAAAAGCAGGGCCGCGCCCGCTTCGCGTTCGGCTCGATGGGCCCCGGCACCAAGCTCGTCTCCCTGCGACAAATTTCGTACGACGAGCTCTTTGACAGCTACCACGATCAGGCGCTCGCGCTGCTCGCCGGCGGGGTCGACGGTCTGATCATCGAGACCTGCCAGGACATTTTGCAGACCAAGTGCGCCATTCACGCCGCACGCGAAGCCATGCGCAAGGCGGGCCGCCGCGTGAAGCTCATCGTGCAGGTCACGATGGAAACCACCGGCACGATGCTGGTCGGCACCGACATCGCCGCCGCCCTCACCACGATCGAGTCCTTCCCCGAGGTCGACGTCATTGGCATGAACTGCGCCACCGGGCCGCAGGAGATGAGCGCGCACCTGCGCTATCTGTCCGCCAACACCTCGCGACTGCTCAGCATTCAGCCCAACGCCGGCCTGCCGCAGCTCGTCAACGGCCAGACGCATTTCCCCCTGACCGAGGCCGAACTGGCCAAGTGGCTGCGCGAGTTTGTCGAAGTCGACGGCGTAAACATCGTCGGCGGTTGCTGCGGCACCACGCCTGCGCACCTGCGCGCGGTGGCGCAAGCCGTCCGCGGCCTGACGCCGGCGCCGCGCACCGTGTCGAGCGAGCCCGCCAGCAGCAGCCTCTACCTGGCCCAGCCGCACCGTCAGCAGAATTCGTTCCTGATCGTCGGCGAGCGCTGCAACACCAACGGCTCGAAGAAGTTCAAAGACCTGCTCGCCGCCGGCGATGTCGACGGCTGTGTTCACATGGGCATCGAGCAGGTGCAGGAAGGTGCGCACGTGCTCGACGTCTGCGTCGACTATGTCGGCCGCGACGGCGTGCCCGACATGCACAAGATCGTCGACCGCTTCGCCAAGGACATCACCGTCCCGCTGATGCTCGACAGCACCGAGGCGCCGGTGCTGGAGGCCGGTCTGAAACTGGCCGGCGGCAAGTGCATCGTCAACTCGGTCAACCTCGAAGACGGCGAACACCGGCTCGACGTGGTCTGCCCCATGCTCAAGCAATATGGCGCCGCCGTCGTCGCGCTCACAATCGACGAACATCCGACCGAGGCCATGGCCAAGAACGCCGAGCGAAAAGAGCAGATCGCCGCCCGGCTGCATGATCTGCTGACGCGGAAGTGGGGCATCCCCGAGGAAGACATCTTCTTCGATTGCCTCACCTTCCCGATCACCACGGGCAACGCCGAAGATCGCCGCCTCGGCCTCGAAACTCTCGACGGCATTGCCCGCATCATGAAGCGCTTCCCGCGCTGCCAGTCGATTCTGGGCGTGAGCAACGTCAGCTTCGGTCTCGTGCCCGCCGCCCGGGTCGTGCTCAATTCGGCCTTTTTGCATGAGGCCCAGGAACGCGGCCTGACCGCCGCCATCGTCCACGCCAGCAAGATTCTGCCGCGAAACCAGATTAGCGACGAGCGCTGGAACGCCGCCCTCGACCTGATCTACGACCGCAGCGACGACGCACTCTCAAACTTCATCGGCCTGTTCTCCGCCGGCGAGAAGCTGGGCGCCAAGACTCAGATCGCCGACTTGCCGATCGAGGAGCGGCTGAAGCAACGCATCGTCGACGGCAACAAAATCGGCCTCGACGCCGACCTGGCGCTCGCCCGCGAGAAGTACGCCCCGCTCGAAATCATCAACACCTTCCTGCTCGACGGCATGAAGGTCGTGGGCGATCTTTTCGGCGCCGGTCAAATGCAATTGCCGTTCGTGCTCAAGAGCGCCGAATGCATGAAGGCCGCCGTCGCGCTGCTCGAGCCCTTCATGGAAAAAGCCGCCGGCACGAGCCGCGGCAAAATCGTTCTGGCCACCGTTCGCGGCGACGTCCACGACATCGGCAAAAACCTGGTCGACATCATCCTCACCAACAACGGCTACACCGTTTACAACCTCGGCATCAAGCAGCCCATCGGCAACATCATCACCGCGCTCCGCGAACACGCAGCCGACGCCATCGGTCTCTCGGGCCTGCTGGTGAAGAGCACGCTCGTCATGCGCGACGATTTGCACGTGCTGAATGAGCAGGCCATCGATGTGCCCGTCATTTTGGGCGGCGCGGCGCTGACGCGCGGCTATGTCGAGCGCGACTTGCGCTCGATTTATAAAGGGCCGCTCTTCTATGCCAAGGATGCCTTCGACGGATTGCATCTGATGGCCGAAATCGCCGGCGGAAACACATCGGTGTTGTCCGCGGCGACGGGGTTGATGGAGGCCGTGAGCGGCGCCGGCGTTCAACGCGTCGACCCCGCCGCTTCGCGCCCGACGACCACGACCACCGCGCCGCTCCCCGCCACCGCGCGCACCGACGACACACCCGACCGCCGCGGCAAGCTGGCGGCTCGCAACCTCGACCAACTCGCGGTCGAGCTCGAGCAGCGCTACGGTCTCAAGGAGATCGCCGACGATGACGCGCTCGATGGCGCCGGCGGCCCCGATCGCGATGCGGCGGTCCCGTCGCGCCCCGCCGTCTCGTCGCCGCGCTCCAACATCACGCACGATCACCCCGTGCCGGTGCCGCCTTTCTGGGGCGCGCGCGTCATCGACAAGATTGCGCTCAAGGCCGCTCTCGGCTATCTCAACGAGGTGATGCTCTTCCAGGTCCAGTGGGGCTTCCGCAAGCGCGGCCGCTCGAAAGAGGACTTCAAGCAGTACATCGACCGCGAAGTGCGGCCGGTCTATCGCGAACTGGTCAACCGCTGTGAGCGCGAGGATATCCTCCAGCCGCAAGCGGTCTACGGCTATTGGCCCTGCAACAGCGACGGCGACGATCTGATCATCTACTCCCCTGAGGCAGGCTCAAAGTCCGGCGGTCGCGAGCTGGTTCGATTCACCTTCCCGCGCCAGAAAAAGGCGCCGCATTGGTGCCTGAGCGACTTCTGGCGACCGGTCAGCAGCGGCGTCGCCGATGTCGCCGCCTTCCACATCGTGACCGCGGGCCGCCGCGTGAGCGATGTCGCCCGGCAGTGGTTCGCCAGCAACGACTATCAGCAATATCTCTACCTGCACGGCTTGGGCGTCGAGACCGCCGAAGCGCTCGCCGAATACATGCACAAGCAGGTGCGGATGGAGCTGGGCGTGGCCGGCGCCGACGAGCGCGAGATCAGCAAGCTCTTCCAGCAAGGCTACCAGGGCAGCCGCTACAGCTTCGGCTACCCCGCGTGCCCCGCGCTGGAGGATCAGGCCAAACTGATGAAGCTGCTCCAGCCCGAGCGCATCGGCATCGAACTCAGCGACGAGTTTCAGTTGGAGCCGGAGCAGAGCACGAGCGCGATCATCAGCTATCACCCCATGGCGCGCTACTTCAACGTGCGCTGAAGCGCGAGTCGCGGGCCGCCGCGTGGCTCCGCCAATCGGCGAGCAGGGGGGGGCGGATGCCCGCGCGCCCGCCGCAACAGCGACCACGTTAGGGCAACACACCCCGCCCAAACATCTCCGCCACCACCATCTTCGAAAACGTCGCCGCCCCCGTCTTGTTCAGGTGGTCCGTGTCCTTGAAATCCGCATCTCCCAGCGTCGCGATTGACTGCATGTCGATCCACGGCACGCCCAGCCGCTCCGCGAGTGCGGCCATCTCGCTGCGATACGCCGCATACGCCGCGCGCCCGTCTCCGGGAAACTCAAACAGACCCTCACGAATCGGCATTTCGATCAGCACGGTCCGAGCACCGCCGGCCTTCCCCAGCGCGACGATCTCCTCGATCGCGCCCACCGAGTCGCCGCCAAAGCGGTAATCGCGCCAGATGTTGCGATAGATGTGCTTCGGATTGCGCAGCTTCTCGCGCTCGGCGTTGTCATACACGCCGCCCAACGGGTGAAATCCGTCGGATTCGAGCAGCTTTTCGCCGTTCCACCAGCCTTCGTCCAGCTTCGGCCCGCGCCATCGGCAGCGGTACAGATACACATAATCAACCAGCAGCGAATGCCACGCTCGGCTGAGCGTCGAGCCGTGCAGTGCCAGCGGCTTGGGAGCGAGATAAAACTCCTCCGTGTTGCGGACGAGCGGATTTCCTGAAGCGTTGAAGCAGATCGGCCCGACGCCCACCAATATCAGCTCCGGCTTCGCGTTTCGCAGCCACTCCTGCCGCAGCATGAACGCCGAAACGGGATAGTCGCGCCCCATCAGACCCGCGTTGTAGATTCGCGGCGTCTGTTCGATCGAAACGGCCTGGCGCTCCGCGATCGCGGCCCGCATCGTCCGCGGATCGAAGCCCGCGGAGGCATAAGACGGCCCCACGATCAGCACGTCGACGCCGCCATTCTCCCGCACAAACCGTCCGTATTGCGCAACCTTGAGCGAAGTCTCGCCGTCTCCCCAAAGCCGCGGCTGGCCGATGCGGTCGCCCAGTAGGCGCAGCGTCAGCTCCGCGCCGCCGATCAGCAGCAGCGCAAAGCCCAGGCCTGCGCCGATCCACGGCGGCCGCAGCCGCAGCGTGCTAGAACTGAAAATAGATGAATGGGACATTGCCTTCGCTTCGGAAAAAGCAGATCGCCAGGATCAACGCTGCGTAATAGGCGCCGCGGAGCCACCAGGCCCAGCGGGTGCAGATCGTATGAATGCCGCTCAGGTACTGCGGGATGTCGATGATGGCGAGCATCGCGGTGCAGGCCAGCAGGTACTTCACCGGGCGCAGGTCAATATCGCCGCGGAAGGCGAAAATCCCGCTCAGATACTGCCAAGCTCCGTCAAACGTCTCGGCTCGGAAGAAGATCCACGATAGCGCCACCAGGTTCAGCGTAATGAACCACGGCACGATGTTTCGGATCACGCCGCCGATGGTGCGGATGCGATTATCCGCCGCCGGTCTGCGATCGCCGAGCATCAGCTTGTGGATTGCCAGATAGACGCCGTGCAGCCCGCCCCAGATTACGAAGTTCCAACTGGCGCCATGCCAAAGACCGCCCAGCAGCATGGTCAGAAACAGATTGCGATAGGTCATGAAGTGGCCATATCGATTTCCGCCCAGCGGGACGTAGAGATAGTCGCGCAGCCAGGTTGAAAGCGAGATGTGCCAGCGGCGCCAGAACTCGGTGATGCTGGTGGAAAGGTAGGGGTGCTCAAAATTCCGCATCAGCTCAAAACCCATCAGCCGAGCACTCCCGCGGGCCACGTCGGAATAGCCCGCAAAGTCGGCGTAGATCTGGATCGAGAACAGATAGAGTGCGATGAGCAGTTGAAACGAGCCTTCGCGCTCCGCCTTGGGGAAGATCTCGTTCACGATCAGCGCCGCGCTGTCGGCGATCGCCACTTTGCGACAGATGCCGATCAAAATGAGCGACCAGCCCGTGCGCCACTGGTCGTTGTTGACGGTTCGCGGCGCTTCCACCTGGGGCAGCAGCGTCGTCGCGCGCTCGATCGGCCCGGCCACGAGCTGCGGAAAAAACGCCACGTACAGCGCGAAATCGAGCAACGATCGCGCCGGCTTGAGCTGCCCGCGGTAGATGTCGATCGTGTAGCACATGCTCTGGAACGTGTAGAAGCTGATGCCCGCCGGCAGAATGATCCGCAGCGTCGGCATGTGCGCTTCGACGCCGACGGCTTCCAATACGCGGGCCGCGGAGTCGACGAAGAAGTTGAAGTACTTGAAAAAGCCCAGGAACCCCAGATTCGCGACGCAGCTCACAGTGATGCAGGTCAGCTTGCGGGCTTGATTGGGGGCCGAAGCGATCCAGTTGCCCAGGTAATAGTCGAGGACCGTCGAGAAGCCGAGCAGCGCCAGAAAGCGATAGTCCCACCAGCCGTAGAACAGATAGCTCGCCAGCAGCAGAAAAACGTTCTGCGCGCGGTGGCTGAGCGTGAAGTACACCGCCAGCACCGTCGGCAGAAAGACCGCGAACGCCCAGGAATTGAAAAACATGCCTCGGTTCGGGGCTTTCTACCCTAAGGATTAGCGGCCTCGCGCAGCTTGAGCGTGGCCTCCGGAACTTCGACGCGCAGTTCCTGCAACTCGCGCCGCAGACGCTGCCGCACGCCCGCGGCGCTGAGGTGGACGCCGTCGCAAAATGCGCTCGCGTCCCACGATCGGCCCGGAGTTTTATCGTCCAATTGAATCCAGCGGCAACCGTCTCGCCCGCGAATCCGCTCCTGAACGGCAAGATTGAGCGCTGCGACTCGCTCGGGCGGCACGCGCGTCGACGGCAGCATGCCCTCCACCAGCACGCGCGACACGCCGTGCCGCTCGCGCAAAATCGCGCAGATTTCGCCGACGCGGTCGGCCGTCGCCCCCGGATCGGCCCCGCGCGCCAGGTCGTTGTGCCCGATCATCAACACACACGCCGCCGCTCCGGCGGGGAACCCGCGGCGAATGCGCTCCAGCACGCCGGCCGTCGTGTCGCCGGAGATGCCGCGATTCACGAGGGCGCGGTCGCTCTCGACCAGATCGTCGATCCGCATGAAGTCGGTGATCGAGTCGCCCAGCCAGACGATGGAGCCCGCGGGCACATGCGGATCCGCGATGGCGAATTGGTCCGCCAGCATGCGGTAGTAGTCGGCCATGATCGGCCGCGGCGCGCCGTCGGGGGGCAACTTGGCGCTGCGCGGTCGCTCGTCCCACCAGCGACGCCCGATGAAGCCGAGGCTGAAGGCAATCGCCGCGACGATCAGCAGCGAGGCCATCCAGCGCCCGCCGCCGCGCCGCGCGGATCGGGCCGTGTGAACCTGCGGCGAGGCGCTCGCGCTGTCGCCGACTGATTGATCCTGATGCGTTGACATGGTGCGGCAGGTTATCGCCGCGACGAGGGCAGGGGGCCTCGGCGTAGGCCATCGCCCCGCTGGGCAACCCGCCCGATGATCAGCGGCGGCTTCGGCACCATTACAATCTCTTCATCATGCTGACGGCTGGGGAATCAACGACTGCGGTCGACGGTGCCGGCACGCGTATGAGAATTCGCATCTTCGCGATCCGCGGCGTCTCCTTGCCGTCCCTCTCCGAGCGGCGCGCGACGGTTTATTGGGTTCTGTTCATCCTATGGATCGTGGCGGTCATTGGAGGATCAAACCTCGCCGGCCCCGGGCCACTCGGAAACGCAATTTTTGCGATCACGGTGGTGATCGGTGTCGGCGGCCCCATCGTCGCACTGTTCGCCAGGGACTATGAGAGCAGAGTCGCGATGAAGACCTTCAATCGTGGGCGCGGCGCGCGCATCAATCGCCTCGTCGCATTGCTCAAACGCCCCGACGCGGAGCGGCGCTTGCCTCATCGCGCGCTGGAATTTTCATTGTTGACCGATTTGCAGGCGGGGCGAACGCCGTCGATGAAGCCGCTGCACAAACTTCCGCGCGGCGTCATCGTTTGCCTCGAAATGCGTCCCTGCGAGCGACCGGCGCGGCCGGATGCACCGATCCCATCGGAGCCGCTCGATCTCTACCGCGACCACGAGGCGCTCGAGCGGATCGGCGGCATTCCGCCGCTCGAACGCGATTCGCTCGGTCGCTTCCGCGAACCGCGCGAGCACCGCCACTGGAGCCGCCGCGGCGAGATCGAGAAGGAGCAGGGCAGCGTGGCGCGGCTCCTCCGTCCGTTTCGAGAGTTCTACCATTCTCGGAGCTTCGCCTCTTTCGCGTTCGGGGCGGTGATTCTGGCACTGATGATCGGTGTCTGTTTCTTCGCGAGTCACCACCTGGTGCCGATCATTTCCAGCATTGTCGGGCTTATCTTTGGGTCGCGCGCCCGCGCTAGTTCCGACGGCTTTTACGCCGTGCCGGGCGCAATTGTTGAGCGTCCGTCGATCAGTTTCCTGCGAGCTGTTGCCTACGCCTTCACGCCCGAGACGTCCGCACTGGTGATCGATTGCCCGAAGTCGCTCGTCTACGTCCCCGCGAACGGGCGGCTGCTGGAGGTCGCCGATATTCGCCTTGCCCCCGCGCTGGTGAAGCTGTGGTGCAGCGTCGCCGCTCGGCCGTCGATGCCTGTGCTGTCGCACTTTTTCGACGGGGCGACGATTCGCGTCGCGCGGCCGAATGCTCACGAGCCGCGGTAGGGGCCGCAGTTCGTAGGGTCCGCTGTGCGGACCTTTTTGGTACGTCGCAGCGGAGGCGGTCCGCACAGCGGACCCTACAAATCAGCTCTTTCCCGCCGCCTTCGCCCACGAATCCTTCAGCGTCACTGTCCGATTGAACACGAGCCGCGCGGCGGCGGAGTCGCGGTCGACGCAGAAATAACCGACACGCTCGAACTGCACGCGCGTGATGCCGTCGGACCAGTTCGCGGTCTTGGCCGCGTCGTGCCAGTTGGGCTCAATCTTCGCAGCGACCTTTTGCAGCGAGTTCGGATTCAAATTCGTCAGCCATGCCTCAGCCGCCGCCGCGCCGCCGGAGGCCGCCGAAGCCGCACCGGGCATCGTGGCGCCGTCGGCGTCCGCCGTCGCGTCGTCGGTGTCTTCGGGGTCGGGCTTCGCGAAGAGCGTCTCGTAGAGCCGCACCTCGGCGTCGAGCGCCTGAGCGGCGGAAACCCAGTGAATCGTGCCCTTCACTTTGCGGCCATCCGGCGCATCGCCACCGCGCGTCGCGGGGTCATAGGTGCAGCGCACCTCGGTCATTTCGCCCGTCGCCGGGTCTTTGACCACGCTCGTGCAGCGCACGAAATAGGCATAACGCAGACGCACTTCCGCGCCGGGCGCCAGCCGGAAATAACCCTTCGGCGGCGTTTCCAGAAAATCGTCGCGCTCGATGTAAAGCACCTTGCCGAAGGGCACCTTTCGCCCGCCGGCGCTCGGGTCTTCGGGGTTGTTGACCGCGTCGAGCCAGTCGACCTTCGACTCATCGGGCCAGTTCTCGATGACCACTTTCAGCGGCCGCACCACCGCCATCACGCGCGGCGCTCGGCGATTCAGATCATCGCGAATGCAGCTCTCCAGCTTTTGCAGTTCGATAACGCCGTTGAACTTCGCCACGCCGATCTGCTCGCAGAATGTGCGGATCGATTCGGGCGTGACGCCGCGGCGGCGCAGGCCGCTGATGGTCGGCATGCGCGGGTCATCCCACCCGCCGACGTGACCGCCCTTCACGAGGTGCAGCAACTTGCGCTTGCTCATCACCGTGTAGGACAAGTTGAGTCGGGCGAATTCGATCTGCTGCGGATGGTGAATCCGCTTGCCCCATGGCCCGCCGCCGTCCGCGGTGCGGCCGTCGTTCACCGCGCCGATGAACCAGTCGTAGAGCGGGCGATGGTTCTCAAACTCGAGTGTGCAGATGCTGTGCGTGATGCCCTCGATCGAGTCCTCGAAGCCGTGGGCCCAGTCGTACATCGGATAGATGCACCACTTGTCGCCCTGACGATGGTGCTCGCTGTGCAGGATGCGATACATCACCGGGTCGCGCAGGTTTAGGTTGGCCGACGCCATGTCGATCTTCGCCCGCAGCGTCCGCGAGCCGTCGGCGAATTCGCCTTTGCGCATCCGCTCAAACAGCTCGGCGTTTTCGTGAATCGTGCGCTCGCGATGAGCGCAGTTCGTACCCGGCCGCGTCAGCGTGCCGCGCGCCCGGCGGATTTCCTCGGCGGTGCAATCGCAGACATAGGCCTTGCCTTTTTTGATGAGTTCGATCGCCCACTCGCACATCTGCCCGAAGTAGTCGCTGGCGTAGACGACGCCGGCATCGCAAGGTCCGCCCGGTTTCGCTGCGGCGTCGCTCATGCCCGGCCATCGCGCGCCGAGCCAGCGCACATCGGCGATGATCGAATCGACGTACTCCTGCTCTTCTTTCACCGGATTCGTGTCGTCGAAGCGAAGGTTGAACTGTCCGCCGTAGCGATCGGCAAGCCCGTAATTCAGACAGATGCTTTTGGCATGGCCGATGTGCAGGTAGCCGTTGGGCTCGGGTGGGAAGCGCGTGCAGACGCGCGGCCTGCCATCGGGCCATGCGCCCCAGCGCTTGGCGGCGTTGTCGGCTTCGATGATCTGTTCGATGAAATTCAACGATCGCGTCGGCGCATCGCTCACGGCGTCAATCCTGTCGGGGCGGGGTGTTCACCGGCAATCACACGGTCGAACTCGCGTTTCCTGAGGCAATGGTAGGGGATCGGGCCGTTCGGATCGACCGCGCGACGCGATGCGGCGGTCCGGTCGCCGGCCCAAACGCTGCCCCGATCGACGATCGAAGGGCGTTTGACCACGACGAAGCGGCGGATTAGACCGGTGCCCATGGCTTCAGACAAAAAGCACGCACCTCGTGCGAACCGACCTTCTGCCGCCGCCGGCGACGAGCGCGGGGCGGGGCGACATTGCTTCGGCTCTCACCTGTCGGTGGCCGGCGGCTTACAAAACGCCATCCACGAAGCGCGGCGGCTGCATTGCGACACGGTGCAGATCTTCGTCAAGAACCAGCGGCAATGGAGCGCCGCTGCGCTGAGCGAAGAGGCGGTTAAGCAGTGGCGTGCGGCGCGGAGCGAGGGGCCGCTCGGCCCGGTCGTCGCGCACGCGTCTTATCTCATCAATCTCGGTTCCGATGATGCCGAGTTGTCGCGCAAGAGCATCGCCGCGCTGGCTGACGAGCTGGACCGCTGCGGGCGGCTGGGCGTCGAATATCTGGTTGTGCATCCGGGAGCGGCGGGAAAGCAGCCGGTCGAGGCCGCAGTGGCCCGCGTCAGCCGCGCGGTCGACGCCGTCTTCGCCGCCACTCCGCCCAATAGCACGACGCTGCTGCTGGAGACGACCGCCGGGCAGGGGACCACACTGGGGCGCACGTTTACCGAACTGGGGCGCATGCTCGACGGCGTCGATGCGAAATCGCGCGTGGGGGTCTGCGTCGACACGTGTCACGTCTTTGCCGCTGGATATGACATTCGCGAGCGGGCCGCCTACGAGGCCATGTTGAATGAGGCCGCGGCGACGGTGGGCCTCGATCGGATTCGCGCGTTTCATCTGAACGACAGCCGCGGAAAGCTCGGCTCGCGCGTGGATCGCCACGACCACATCGGCGCGGGGCAGATCGGTCCCGTCGGGTTTCAGATTCTTCTCGGGGATGCGCGATTTGCCGGGTTGCCGATGATCCTGGAAACGCCGAAGGAAAATGATGAGCAGGGGCGCGAGATGGATGTCGTGAATCTGGCGCTCCTGCGGCAGTGGAGCGAGGCGGCGGGGCTGGCGAAGCGAGGCTAAAAGCGTGCAGCGCGCCGTGTGCCGGCGCGCTGCTTGCAAACTTCAGGGCTCTACGGCTTCACGTGGCAACTGCCGAGGCCGCGCTTCTTCAGGTATTCCTGGTGATAGTCTTCCGCTGCGTAAAACTCCGGCGCGGGCTCAATCTGCGTCGCGACGGGCTTGCGCAATTTGCCGCTGGCGGCGAGCTTTTCCTTCGACTCGCGGGCGATGCGAGCTTGCTCGTCGCCGTAGGTGAAGATCACCGTGCGATACTGGTAGCCGACATCCGGCCCCTGGCGATTGACCTGGGTCGGGTCGTGCATCTCCCAAAACACGTCGAGCAGCTTTTCATAGGAGATCTGCGCCGGATCAAACTTGATCTGAATCACCTCGGCGTGGCCGGTGGTGTCGGTGCAGACCTCTTTGTAGGTCGGGTTCTTCGTCTTGCCGCCGGCGTAGCCGACCTCAGTGTCGACGACGCCCGGCAATGTGCGAAACGCCTCCTCGACGCCCCAGAAGCAGCCGGCCCCGAACATCGCAGTATCCGTCTTCATGGTCTTCCTTAAGCGAGACTGTTCGTCGGCGGGCAGCGGCAGCGACTCTTTCGGCATCTCGCTGCCCGCGGGAATGAATCGTAGCGCGGCGGAGTTCATGCAATAGCGCTTGCCGGTCGGCTTCGGGCCGTCGTCGAAGACGTGGCCCAGGTGAGCGCCGCTGCGGGCGTCGAGCACTTCGACGCGAACCATGCCGTAGGACTCATCGCGCTTCTCAATCACATGATCCGGGTCGATCGGCTTGGTGAAGCTGGGCCAGCCGGTGCCCGAGTCGAACTTGTCGTCCGAAGAGAAGAGCGGCAGTCCGCCGCAGATGCTGACGTAGACACCCTTGGCTTTGTTGTTGCAATACTCATTCTGGAACGCCGGCTCAGTGCCTGCTTCGCGCGCCACGCGATACTGCAGCGGCGTGAGTTCGCGCTTCCAGTCATCGTTGGTTTTCGTCAGGGGTCGCAGGTCGTAACCCGAATCCGAAACGGCCTTGGTGCTCGCGGCGGGCGTCGTGTCTCGCGCGGCGTCCGACGCCGCGTGGGAACGGCCGCCGGTCTGCCACGCCACCAGCGCCAGCGCTGCCGCCATCAATCCAAACCCAACTTCGATCTTCATCGTGTTCCTCGAGTTATCCGCCGCACCGGAGCGTCCCAAGACGCCGCGAGCCGGCGGAACTTGCCCCAACATAGGATTCACGGGGCTACCAGATGTTACGCTGCCGGAGTGGCCGCGGTTTCGCAAACCGGCCGACCCGGTCGTTTCGCCCGCCGCCGGCCGGCGCGCCGTTCCGGGTGGGGCGCGAAAGCTCGGGGCCTGCCTTACAATTTTGTCAGGGCGTATTCTGACATCCGGAAACCACTACCCGACCGTCGACCGGAGAGATTCTGATGCACTTTTCTCGTGCGACGCTGCTGTGCGTCTTCGTGCCGATGTTTGCCGTGTGCGCCACCTTGTCCGGATGCGATGCAGCCTCCACTGGCGGCGAAGCGTCGCGGCCCGCGGCCGAGCTGATCGTCCTGACGCCCCATAGCTCAGCGATCACCAATGCGTTCAGCGTCGGGTTTTCCCGCGCGTATTACGCCCGGCACAAACAGGCCGTCGCGGTCCACTTCATCCAACGCGGTACGCCGCAATGCGTGGCCTATCTCGACTCGGCCTTCGGCGCCGCCGGTGAGTCCGGATCGCGCGTGCCCGATGTGATGTTCGGCGGCGGCATCGTCGACCATCGCTATCTCAAGGAGCGCGGCTACAGCCGCAAGCTCGACATCGCCGCCTCGGTCAAGGACATTCCCGAGACGGTCGCGGGTTTGCCCACGCGCGACGCCGACGGCCACTGGTACGGCACGGGCCTCAGCAGCTTCGGCATTTTTTACAACGCCGCCGCCTGTGCGGCGCGCGGCATCGAGCCGCCCAAGACCTGGGCCGACCTGGGCGATCCGCGCTTCGCCGGCTGGATCGGCGTCGCCGATCCAAACGTCAGCGGCAGCACTCGCGAATGCCTCGCGCTCATCGCGCAGAGCATGGGCTGGGAGCCCGGCTGGACGCTCATCACCGAAATCCTGGCGAACGCCCGCGGAATCTCGCGCTCCAGCAGCGAAGCGCTCGACGGCGTGGAGAGCGGCATCCTCCTGGCATCTTTCGCCGTGAACTTCGAAGGCCTGCGCCGCGCCAGTCGCGCCCCGGAGCGATTCGCCTATGTAAACCCCATGGGCGCCACGGCGGTTTCGCCCGACGTGATCAGCGTCATGAATACGCGCGGCGCGACAGCGATCGCGAAAGAATTTGTTGAGTATGTGCTCAGCGCCGAAGGGCAGTTGATTTGGGCCGGCAACTCCGCCCAGAACCCGGCCGGCGAAGATCCGCTCTTCCACTACGCGATCGTCCCGCAGGTCATCGAGGGCGAGGCCGCCAAGCTCGCGGTGGCCGAAAATCCCTTCAAGACCGATTTCGGCATCCAGTTCGATCTCGCTCGGTCGGAGCGCGAGACACGCGTGCTGCGCCCGCTGATCGCGGCGCTCTGCGAGGGGTCGCATATCTCGCTGCAGATGGCTTGGCGCGACGCGATTGTCGCGGGTCGCGCCGCGCGCGATCGCTGGCCGTCGGTCGTCGTGTCGCCGGTAAAGGCCGACGAGCTTTCCACCATCGCTGAGAAGCTCGGGCCGATTGGGTCCGAAGCCGAGCGCTCGCTGCGGACGGAGTGGGCCGCCTATTTCGTGAAACAGCTCAAGTCAGCCCAGGTTTCCGGGCAAGACGGGTAAACGCACGCTGTCGCGGCTGCATTTCCGACGGAGTCTGCCGGCGTCGACCCCTACACACGACCGCTGGCACGCAGCTTCGACCGGCCGATGGAGTGGCCTGAATTGACCAATTCCTCACCCACGGTGTCGATCGCCGTTCCCACCTACAACGAACGCGACAATCTTCGGCCGCTTGTCGAACGGCTGCGGGGCGTGTTTCGTGACACGCCGCCGACGCTGATCGTCGTCGACGACAACTCGCCCGACGGCACGGCCGAAGTCGCCTTCGAATTGGCCCGCGACTACCCGATCGACCTGATCGTTCGCAGCGGCGAGCGCGGCCTGGCCACAGCGATCATCGCCGGCCTCGCACGAGCGACGACCGACATCGTCGTCGTGATGGACGCGGACCTGTCTCATCCGCCCGAGGCGATCCCGACGCTGGTCAACGCCCTCGCTAGCGACGCATCGATCCAGATGGCCATCGGCAGCCGCTTCGTTCCCGGCGGTTCGGTCGATCTCGATTGGCCATTGCACCGCCGCGTCGTAAGCCGCCTCGGCCGCTGGCTGGCGGCGCCGCTAACCCCGCGCGGCGTGCGCGATGTCGTCAGCGGATTCTTCGCTGTGCGCACGGCAGGGCTGCAACTGAACGAACTGCGACCGATTGGCTACAAGATCGCGTTGGAGTTGATCGTGCGACATAGCTGGACACGCATCGTCGAAGTGCCGATCCGCTTCAGCGATCGCAAGGCCGGCCAGACCAAGCTCAATTTTGCCGAGAATATGCGGTACCTGCGCCACCTGCTGCGGCTCTACGGACTGGTGCTGACGCGCTAGAGGCGAAGTCGCAAGCCGGGCGCGACGGCGGCGGCCGCGCTTCGCGAAAATCGCGGGCCGGACGGGAGAAGGGCGACGCGCGCAGTGTTGCCCGCTTCGCGTCAGACGACGCTGAGCCGTCTACGCCGACACCACTTCCAGCACTTCGATCGCCGGCTGCTCGTTGCAGAAGATTCGCCCCGCGCGGCCGAAGACCTCGGCCTGCCCATTCACCTGCAGCACCTTGCGCACGCCCGATTCGCTGCCGAATCGGTAGTACCAGCGCGGCTCGACGCGGCGCAGGACATCGTGCTTCACAAGAATGTCGCCCAGCGGCGTGTCGCGCTTCTGAATCGCGGTTGTGACGGCGGGCGGCAGCAGATCAAGGTCGATCCGCACCAGGCCGAACTCGACCGGCCGGCCGGCGGGGCCAAGTGTCAGCACGATGCGCCGGGCATAGGTGTTGCAGCATTGTTGCTCGGCCAGCACCTTCAGCTTCAGCGGTTGGCCGTGGTGGGCGCGAAGCTTGAGCGTCATGTGCTCATCATGCTGGAGCAATTCGCGAAACGGCGGCTGCAATTCGCTCGGCGTGATCGGCGTCGCGTCGAGCGTCGCATGGTCGCCGAAGAGCGCAGCGAGGCGCTGCAGGCCCTCGATCGCGGCGGCCTTGTAGGCTGTCGATTCCCCGATGCTCATGTGTAACGCACTCCGCGGAACTGCGGCTCGAAAAAGCGCGACAGCAGCTCGTCGACCTTGAGCAATCCGTGCCGCGTCAGGCGAATTTCGCCATTCGCGCGATCCAGCCAGCCTTCGGATTGCAGCGTCTGCAACGGCTCGGCGAAATCCTCAGTCACCCGCGCGGCGAACTTCTGATCGAAGTATTGCGTCGCGACGCGGCCGAGCTTGAGCTGCAGGATCAACTCGCGAATCAACGCTTGTCGCCGCGAGATCGGCAGCGCCCGCGCGATCGGCAATTCGCCGCGCTGCACGGTGGGGATGTAATCCTCCCACTTGTCGAGATTCTGATAGTGAACGCCCGCGACATGCGAAAAGCTGGCGACGCCGGTGCCGACCATGTCGGCCCCGTGCCAGAGCGAGTCGCGATAGACGAAGCGGGCGTCGGGCGAAGGCTTGAGCAGCGTATAACCGCTGGAAACGACATAGCCCGCAGCCTCAAACTGGCGAAAGGCGTAATCGACCCACGCACGCTTCTCGGCCCACGTTGCGACGAGTCGCTGTCCGCTGGCCTGCTGCTCCTTCGAGAAGACGGCGTTGTGGGGCAACTCCATCTGATAGATCGTCAGGCTGTCGGGCTGGAGCTTCAGTGCCTCATCGACGGCGAAGCGCCACTTTTCGTCGCTCTCGCCCACCATGCCCGCGATCAGATCGATATTGACCTGCGGAAAGCCCACCTCGCGGACCCAGTCCCACGCGCGGTAGATTTCTTTCGACTTATGCGCGCGGCCGTTGGATTCGAGCAACTCGTCGTCGAAGTGCTCGACGCCCAGGCTCAGCCGTGTAACGCCGATGGAGCGAATCGTTTCCAGCTTGCTTTTCTGCAGCGTGCCCGGCTCGCATTCAAACGTCACCTCGCGGGCCGCGTCCCAGCGCCAGTGTTCATTGATGCGACCGACGAGCCGCTTGAGTTGCTCGCTGCTCAGAAACGACGGCGTGCCGCCGCCGAAGTAGACGAATTCGAACTGCCGCCCGGCGAATCGTGGCTGGGCGCTGTACAGCGCGATCTCTCGCGCCAGGGCGTCCATGTACGAATCCACATCCGCGGCGTTTTTGTCGGTGTACACGCGGAAGTAGCAGAATTTGCAGCGCTTCCGGCAAAAGGGAATGTGCAAATATAGCCCAAGCGGCGGGACGGCGGGCTTGGGTACATCTCCAGCGGCGGCCCAGGCGGGCGGCGACTCCGGAGCGCTCGCCAGCGCCGCGCGGGCCGCGGCGACGTGGTCGCGCGACCAGGCCGAGAAGGGGGGGTAGTTCGCGACGAAGTAGCTGCCCACCTCGGTCGGGGCCGGCTCTTGTCGCAGGATGTCCAGTTCCATCAATCGTTCCCAGTGCTGCTTCGTTCGCCAGCATAAATAGTAGCGGACGACGAGCCGCAAGCCGCCAGGGGCGCGCAGACCTCAAAGAACGCCGGTCGCTACTGGAGGCGGCGGGTGGAGAGCGAGGTCAGCAGCACGACGCCGATCATCAACACCATCGCCAGCCACTCGTTCCAGCGCGGCGTCTCGCCCAGATAAACCAGCGCAAACATGGTGAAAACGCTGAGCGAGATCACCTCCTGGAAGAGCTTGAGCTGCGTCGCGGTGAATTGGCCGTGGCCCCAGCGGTTAGCGGGCACCTGCAGGGCATATTCGGGCAAGGCCAGCAGCCAGCTCGCGATGATCACGATCCAAAGCGGCGACTTTTTGAAGCTGAGGTGTCCATACCACGCCATGTTCATGAAGACGTTGGAGGCGATCAGCAGAAGGATGGTTCTCAAGAGCCGTTCTTTCTTAGGTAGGCGCGACCGCGTTTAAGGCAAGGAGCGCCGCGCCGATCACGCCCGCGTCGTGTGTCGCGAGCGGCGCAGCAGCGATGCGAAAATCAGGCAGCGCCAGCGGGTGTGGCAGGCGGCGATACTCCGAGTCGGTCGCGGCGACGAGCGTCGGAAAATGATCGATCACGCCGCCGCCCAGCAGCACCGCGTCGGGTTGATAAATCGCGATCAGATTGCGAATTGAGAAGGCCAGCGCGCGAGCCGCGGCGCTAAGCGTTCGTGGGCCCAGCGATTCGACCGGCTGTCCCTGGCGAATGTCCAGCTCTCTGGCCGAGTGATGCGCAAGCGCCGGGCCGCCGACGAGATCGCTCAACAGCACGGGGGCGTGCCCATGGGCCGCTCCCAGCCGTTCATCGGCTTCGACGCAGAGAAAGCCGAAATGGCCACCGCCGCCGTTGGTGTGGCGCATCAGGTGGCCGTCGATCACCACGCCACCGCCGACGCCCGTGCCGAGCGACAGATAGACGAGTCGTCGCGGTTGGGGCTGTAGCGCGGCATGCTGGGCCCATGCCGCGCAATTCACATCGGAGTCGATGTGCGTGGCGCCGCCGCATGCTTCGCGGAAAAATGTCTGCAGATTGACGCCCACGAGCGCGGGAAGATTCACGGCCTTGCGCATGATGCCCGTGGCGCGATCCCAAATACCCGGCAGTCCGATGCCGATCGGCCGCGGCGTTGAAGGACCGGCTTTCGACGTGACATCCTGCACGAGCTTTCGCAGCACCGGATTCAGCGCCCGCGGCTCGCCGCGCGTCGGCAGAGGAACCACCTCGCGCAAGATCAGCTTGCCGCCGGCGTCGACGATGCCGGCGCGGATACTCGCGCCTCCAATATCGATGCCGACAGCACTCATTGCGCGGTGAATCTCCCAAACGTCCGATCACATCGTACCGCGTTTTGGGCGGTGGAAAACGCCCGACAAAGCGATGTCGTCGACCGCACTTTTGAAAAGATTGAGTCCGAAACCGCTAACGGTCGCGGCGTATTGGATGCCGGGAGCACGTGTGCCGAAGGTCTCTGCGTGGAAACCTGCGTGCGCAGGGTCGCACGAACGGACAGACTTCAGTTGGGAGCGAATGCCATGCGTTCAGTCAGCGCTCGGCGCGGTTTCAGTCTTGTCGAACTCATCGTCGTGGTCGTCATCATCGGTATTCTGGCCGCGATCGCGATCCCGCGTTTTAGCCGAGGCGCCGCCGGCGCCGGCGATTCCGGCATCAAGGGCAACCTCGCCGTGCTGCGAAACGCCATCGAGCTCTACTACTACGAGCACAATAAGTATCCGGGTCAGGTGACGGACGGCACGAACGCCGCCGGCAGCGAGGCCGCCATGATCGCCCAGTTGACGCGATACACGTCCGACGCGGGTGTCGCAAACGCGACGCAAAGCTCGACCTATCGCTTCGGGCCTTATCTCCGCACGGGCATTCCGGCCTGTCCGGTGACGCCACGCCTCGGACTCAAGGGCGTGAACATGGTCAGCGGCGCGACGGTCCCGGCCTACACCGCCGGCGCCACGACCGCGGGCTGGATTTACAACTATGAGACCGGTCAGATCTGCGTGAATTCCAACGAGGTTGGCGAAGGCGGCACGACCTACGACACGTACTAGCGGTGGGGCGGCGGGCATGACGGTGATTCGTCGTGTCGCAGCGTAAAACCTGTTACGAGTGAGGAGCAGGGACTGGGCCGTTCGCGGTCGAGTCCCTGCGGGCTTACTGAGATGATGCCAAGGCACCCAAAGCAATCGGCGAGTGAGCGCCTCCAGCGGCGCTCCGCGTTTTCGCTGCTCGAGCTCGTGGTGGTGGTGGCGATTCTCGCCGCCGTCAGCGCCGTCGTCATTCCGCGCGTCGGGCGCTCGCTTTCCAACCTGCGCCTCGACGCCGCCGCAAATCAGGTGGCGCGGGATCTGGAGTACGCCCGCAGCACCGCCTGGACGCAGAGCCGCAGCGTGACGGTCGTCTTTCATGATGCGCTCGGAGAGTATGAACTTTCCGGCGTGACGCAGATCGACAAGCCCGGTCAGGCCTACTACGTCCGGCTGAAACGCGACAACCAGGGCATCGACGGGTTCCTCTCAAGTTTCGGCGGCGACCAAACGGTCGAGTTCGACGGCCACGGGCGACCCGACAGCGGCGGCACCGTCGCCGTTCGCAGCGGAGCAATCGTGCGCCTGGTCGTGCTCGACCCCGAGACCGGAAAGGCGTCGGTGCAATGACACGGCATAACATCCGCCGCGGCGGCAGGGCCCGAATTCGGCCCGCCTACACCATGGTCGAGCTGACCGTCTCGGCCGCAATGGCCACCGTGTTGATCGGCGCCATCGGCTCAGCGCTGATGATCTCCAGCTACGCACTGCCCTCGCGCCAATCGGTGTTCGCACAAACCACCAGTGCCGCACCGGCGCTGGAGCAGATCGCAGCAGACCTGCAATACGCCGTGCACGTGCCGCAACGCACCGCCAACGCGATCACGGTCATCGTCCCCGATCGCGACGGCGATGGTCACAATGAGCGCATCGAGTATCTCTGGGGTGGAACCGCCGGCAACCCACTGCAGCGGCGCTACAACGGCGGCGCGGTGGTGAACCTGTTGCCGCGCACCAGCGATTTCCAACTGGGCTACCAAACCACCAACGTTCCCGAGACCTATCCCGGCCCGCCGGTCGAAGATACCACCGACTCGGTGCTCTACGAATTCAGCGAGACCGCGGCGACGACTTCGCTCGCCATCGGCACATCAAGCTACGCCGCACAAGTCTTCACCCCCGCAACCCCCTCGACAGCCACGCTGTGGCGTGCCACCGAAATCCGACTGCACGCGTCCCATCGACTCCCGCTCGCCGGGGCCTCGATTCAGCTTTTCGCCGTCGACGACGCGGGCTTGCCGACTGGCGCCGCGCTCTGGTCCACGAGCTACTTCGGTAACGCCGGCTCGGCCGGTTGGACGTCGGCCAACTTCGTCCCCGCAGCGGCGAAAGTGCCGACAGGGGCGTCCTACTGCATGGTCGTCAAAGGCTCGTTGGGAACGGTGTGTGATCTTTCAGTCCAATCGGAAAAGTCCGATGGGCTGATGACCACGGCCGACGCTGGCGTGAACTGGAATGTGAAGGATCGCGGCACGATACTCTGCAGCGTTCGCGGCCGAATCACCCATCCCGACGGCGAGCGCAGCATCTCGCGTCATCACCTGAATCGCATCCGCATCGGCCTGCAAACCGGCGGCGAAGCCACGACGCGGCTCGAGACCGCGGCATGGACTCTGAACGCGCCCGAATTGCTCGCGGCCTATTGGACGGCCAGTTTTTGGGAAGGGGACCCGACCGCTCAGGATCACAACGGCGATGGCGTCGTCGACTGGGTCACGGCCAACGGCACTGCGCTCGATACGGCGAACGACATCGAAGAAGGCACCTGGAAGCCCAGCGTCGACCTCGTCACCAATCCGCCGCACGCATTCGTCGGCAACACGACGATCGACCTCTCGCTTCGCGACACCAGCTCCGCTTCGGGTCGGGCACATTTCTCGATCAATCTCGAAAACACCGGCGCGCAGGCCGCCCCGATCAGCGTCTTTGCGACGCTCCGCGAGAACGGTACGCAGACGCTCGAAATCTATAACAGCGATACGGTGGTCATGAAGCAGAGCGGCGTCACCATCTCGATCGACGGTGTGGCGCTCCCGCCAGCCCTCCTGCGGGCCGCGGTTCCGCTGCATCCGCTGGCGGCCACGCTGCCGATCTGGGTCGCGCTGCAACGCGGCGGGGAAAGCACCCTCCTCGGCGGGATCCAGACGCAGACCCAGGTTCTGGGCAGCGGCCCGCTCACGACGACCGCTATCGCCGAGCCACTCGTGCGCATCAGCGATCTGCCCGCCAAGCCGATCCAGATTCGCCTGATCGCCAACACCGCAGACGACGATTTGGCCGTCTTCATCGGCGGCGAGCATTACGGCACCTACGACTATCGACTTTTCACGATGGCCGGGCCGATCGACCGCGCGCTGGTCGGCGGCAACACCACCGCGGAGTATCAATATGTACGCATTCGCGTCAGTCAGTAGCCGCGCGCGGCGACGGCGCGGCATCAGCATGGTCGAGTCCACGCTGGCGACGCTATTCGTCGGCGTGGTGCTGACGGCGTCGCTCAGTGCCGTCTCCGCTTCGTGGATGACGCAGTCGCGCGTCGCCGATCAGGCTCGCGCCCAGCAGATCGCCGATGCGATGCTCACCGAAATTCTCGACCGGCCCTACGAAGACACGCTGGGCGCCACGCCGATCGGGCTCGACGGGACCGAGACGCTCACGGCCCGCGCCACGCTCAACGACGTCGACGACTACGACAGCTTCGACGACTCGCCCCCGACCGAGATGGATGGCACGCCGATCCCCGGCTATACGGGTTGGAGTCGGCAGGTCCGCGTGGAATACATCGAGCCGAACAACCTCAATCAGCTCAGCGCGACCGATAAGGGGATCAAGAGAATCACCGTCACCGTCAGGCATCTGGGCGGACGCGTGGCCGAGGCCCATGCGCTGCGTACTCGCGCCTGGGGCGGCCTCGGATTCGTGGAGCCATGGTGATGAGATACAAAGTCGCATCCACACCTCGCGCAGCTCGGCCGACGCAACGGCCCCGCCGCGGCGCGATTTACGCCGTCGTGCTGCTGACCGCGACCGCCGTGTCGATCGTCGGTCTTTCGGCGGTGGTGGCGTCACGTCACATCGCGCGCCGTCTGAGTGACAGCCACGATTTCGCCGCCGCACGTCGTAACGCGCTCAGCGGGCTCGACTACGCAATCTTCCGCATCGCCAACGATCCCAACTGGCGAAGCACGCTGCAAGGCGCCTCGTGGACGATCACCATGCCGATCGGCGACGGCGACTTCGAAACGATCATTACCGACCCGCACGACTCCGACATGCTCGACGACTGGTCCGACCCGATTCGCATCGAATCGACCGGCACCCAGCGCAACGCCACCCACATCACGCGCGTCGAGCTGGATTTTCCGCCGAGTGTGTCTCCCCTCCGTAGTGCTCTGCACGCTGGCGGAAGCATCACCTTTAGCAATGCGAAGCTCAACGCCTCCGGAACTGTCAGCGCCAACGGTACGGTGACCGCCACCGGTTCGCGCATCGGAGCGCCGATCGAAGCGGTCGGCGCAGTCTCGGGCGCCACCTACCTGACCACTCCCAGGACCGCTGTCGATCCCCGCACCATGCCGGTCGCCGCCACCGTGCTCGCGGCTTACGAGCCGAGTGCCACCAACATCCCTATCACCAGCATCGGCGCCGCGGCCCAGCCAAGCCTGATCGGAAACGGCACTTTCGAGAGCGGAGTGAGTCCGTGGACCGGCGTCAACAGCGCAACACTTGATGTGAAAAGTAACTCCCCGCAGCAAGGCGCGTATTCGCTTGAGGTGGCCGACCGAACCAGTATCAACTCCGGCGCGCTCTGCAGCATTAAGGACGGACTATTCGCCAGCGGCTCCGGCAACTATCGCCTCCGATGCTGGGTGAGATCCGAGACCACCACCGCGCGTCAGTTTCGCGCAACGATCAGTTGGAAGTACACCGCGTACTCGACCAACACGATCAATGTCGTCGGGCCGACCACGGGCAACAGTTGGGCGCTTTTCGATGCCACGTTCAACGGCGTCAATTTTTCGCCGCCCAGCGACCTCTCGGCCGCCAGCATTCAGATCTACACTGCGACAGGGACGACGAATTTCAGCTTGGACTCGGTCGAGTTGCGTAAAGTCGTCTCCGCGGGGCCGCGCGAAATCTCGGGTGTCCTGCTGACACCTACCAACAATCCGTGGGGCGCGGCCAACGCGGCGGGAATCTACATCATCGACTGCAACAACGAAACGCTCGTCATCCGCAACAGCCGTATCGTCGCCACGCTCATTCTCAAGCGCCCCGGGCCCAACACGCGCATCGACGATTCGGTCGTGTGGGAGGCGCCGACGGCCAACCAGCCCGCTCTCATCGTTGATGGCAACCTCCAGATCGGCCTTGACGCCGTGAATGTTCGCGAACAGACCTTGGGCGTGAACCTGAATCCGCCCGGAACGCCCTATCGTTACGTCGGCGGCAGCGCCGACGACGACACACATGACCGCTATGAGGCGAAGCTTCACGGCCTCGTCTACGTGACTGGCAACCTGACTCTCTCGGACACGACTGCCATGCAAGGCGTCGTGATTGTCGGCGGCAACGCCACCATCGACGCCGATGTGCTCAACCTTGCTTACGACGACGCCTTCGCCCAATCGCCCCCGCCTGGGTTCGGCAGCCCCATGCTCACGCCGTGGATTGTCGGGGGGTCGTTTGTCCGTGTCGTGCGGTGAGCGCCGCAGTCGCGAACGCGTGATATCGAGCGGAATCGCTTCAGTGTCGTCGCCTGCGTCCGCTCAGCCGTCGCCGCGTGGGCCACTTCGAAATCGCGAAGCTCTTATTCGCGGCCCTTGGCCAGCTCCGCCCGCAGCGCGTTCGCCGCGGTTTCGCTGCCCACGGCCTCTTCGAGCAACAACCTGAGATACTTCGCTTCCCGCGGATCACTGGGAATCGCCGCCGGCTCCGAATCGCTCGCGGGTGACGGCGCCGCGCCGTCGCGCAAGCGCCGCAGGAGCTGGCGGCCGCGCGTCTCGCTGATTGCCGCTCCGCTCGCCGCCCGCGCCCGCTGAATCCGCGCCGCTTCCTCGCGATGAAAAGCACCGACTTCGCCCGGCTGTCCGCTCGCCTGCGCCAGATCCGCCGCCAACAGATGCGACTCTGCCGATTCCGGCCGCCGCGCCAGCAACTCGCGATTGACCTTCGTCGCCGCTTCAATGTCGTTGGTCTGCGCCAGCAACGCTGCATATTGCAGACTCAGATTCGCATCGTCGGGCGCTCTTTTCACGCCCTCGGCCAGCACGGCGCGTGCCTGATCGATCTTCCCGCCCATCGCATGCAACTGGGCCAGAGCGATGCGCAGGCTGCTCAGCCTCGGGCGCCGACGAATGCAGTCGTTCAGCAGTTCGATCGCCTCGCCGGCCCGGCCGCTCTGCGAGAGCAGACCAGCCAATTGCACCGCCGCGTTTTTGAACTCCGGCGAATGTCGAACCACGCCCCGCAGTTGCCGCTCGATCTCGGGCAGGTCTTGCCGCTCACCCGCCATGATCGCCAGTTCGAAGCGCGGCGCCACGAACTTGCGCGGCTCAATCTCCACCGCTTTCTCAAAATGCTTCCGTGCCGCCGCCTGCTCGCCCAGATAGCGATAGGCCGAGCCCAACTGCTGCTCCTGATCGGCGGAGGAATACAAGCCCCAGGTCCGCGCCCGGTGCAACGCAGCCCGCCCGCGCTCAAAAGCGGCGCGGGCTTCGGGGGTGAGCGATTCGCTCGCCGAATAAAGCTGTCGACCAGCCTCCACCGCCTCGGTGCCCGTCGTCCGCTGATGTTGCACAAACGCCGAGTGCGCCACAAACGCCAGCCACGCGACGCAGAACGCGCGATAGCCCCAACCCGCCGGCGTCGTCTTCCCCACCCGCCGAAGCTGCCATCGATGCAGGCGCTGGTTGTCGAGCGTAAAGGTCTGCTTGAAATGGAGCATCAGAAACGCGCTGATCGAGCTGATGCCCAGCGCCAGCAGAAACGGAATCGCGTCATAGAGGCCGCGCAGAATCAGCAGCGTCCCCATGAACACGCAGGCCAGCAGCAATTCCTCGCCCCAGGTGAAGTCGTATGTCCGCGTGGCGCCGATCGCCCGCGGCGACCCGGCCGCGACCGTGGGCCGCCCAAAGCCGACATACAGCGCATCTTTCGGGCAGACGTCGATGCAATCGAGACACTTCATGCAGCCCGGGCTGACCACCATTCCATACTGCTTCACCTCCTCGTGGACGCGCACGTTCGAGGTGCACACGGCGGTGCAGTGGCCGCACTGCTCGCAATCATCGGTCACGCGAATCTTGCCCGGCGCAAACTGGTCGGCCAGGCCGAAAAATCCGCCATAAGGGCACGCGTAGGTGCAATAGCCCTTGTTCCCCAGCAGATAGACGATGACGAAGCCGCAGACCGCGATAGAGAGAATGGAGACGCCCAGCCCGGGAAACGTGTCCCATAGATGCTCGGTGGTGAAGTGTGCTTCGTAAGGCGGAACACGTTGCTCGCGGGCCGGCGCGATCACATGGCGATAAAACGCCGGCCACGCGAACATGTAGAGCGCCGCGCCGAGCGGCACGAACATCAGCAGCCGCGACCGAAACGGTTTGGGCCGCAAGCCCAGCCGCTTCAGCAGGGCGGTGCAGATGTCCTGCACGAAAATGATGTGACAGGCCCATCCGCAGAAAAATCGACCAAAGATCAGCGTGCCGAGGATGGCGACGCCGAAGAGAATCGCCCCGATGTTCACCGCACCCTGGGTGAACATATAAACGGTCTCGCTCGGCTCAACCGCGGTAAACGTCTCGCCTTTGCTGAACCAGTGCCAGATGTGAAGGGCGAACAGCACATGAACGGCCAGCAGCACGCCCATCCGCCACCGGCCCATGCGCGAGCGGCGAGGCTTGGGGGCGGCGCAGCTTCGGCTTGTGGCCGGAGGGGGCAGAATCGGCAGCGAAGTTGATGCGGACATCCCTTTCAGTCTACGCGGATTTATTGAAGCTTTCGCGCGCTGGCGGGGCCCGATTCCAACGTTATGATTTGGGCGAGTTCGTCGGATTGACTGCGTTTTCAACCAGAGCCGCGGCGGTCGTCACGGGCCGCGCGGCGCTGACAGAGATTGACCACCCATGCCGAACATCATCATCGACGGAAAGAAGTTCGAGTGTCGCGACGGTATCCCCGTCCTGCAGGCGGCGCTTGAGGCAGGCTTTGAGGTGCCGCACTACTGCTACCACCCGGGCCTGAGCGTGGTGGCGAGCTGCCGCCTCTGCCTCATGCAGACCAAGATGCCCAACCCGCGCACCAAGGAACTGGAGTGGTCGCCCAAGCTGCTGCCCTCATGCCAGACGCCGGTGAAGGATGGCATGGAGGTGCGCTTCGACAGCGAGGCGGTCAAGAGCAACGCCAAGCACGTCATGGAGTATTACCTCATCAACCACCCGCTCGATTGTCCCGTGTGCGACAAGGCTGGCGAGTGCTATTTGCAGGATTACACCGAGGAATACGGCCCCTCCACCTCGCGCATGGTGGAAGAAAAGACCAAGAATCCGAAAAAGGACATCGGCTCGCACACGCTCCTTTATCAGGATCGCTGCGTCCTTTGCACGCGCTGTGTGCGATTTGCGCAGGAAGTGGCGGGCACGGGCGAGCTGGCAGTGGTGAACCGCGGCAATCGCGGCGAAATCGACGTCTTCCCCGGTCAGCCGCTCGAAAACCCGCTGCAAGGCAACGTCGTCGACCTCTGCCCCGTCGGCGCCCTGCTCGACAAAGAGTTCCTTTTCAAACAGCGCGTCTGGATGCTCAAGAGCACGCCCTCGATCAGCCCGACCGACAGCCGCGGCAATACGGTGCTGATCGACCACAACGACGAGCGCATCCACCGCGTTCGCCCGCGCTTCAACGAAAAGGTCAACGATTGGTGGATCAGCGACGAGAATCGCTTCGGCTGGCACTATGTGCATAGCGCCGACCGACTGAACCTGCCCATGACCCGCACCAACGGCCACTTCAACGCCAGCCGCTGGGAAGATGCCGTGTCGATCGTACGGAGCGAGATCACGAAGGCCGCCGCCGGCAACGACGGCGCCGCGGTCGCGGTCGTGCTCAGCCCGATGATGAGCTGCGAAGAAGCGTGGCTTTTGGCGACCGCTGTGCGGCAACTCGCGCCCAAGGCGACGCTCGCGATCGGCTGGGTGCCGATCGAGGGGCAGGATCAGAAATTCCCCAAGGGCTTTGTGATCAAGGCCGAGAAGTGCCCCAACCGGCGCGGCATTGAGACGATCATGCACGCACTGAGCGGCCCCGGTGCGAATTTCGACGAATTCCTCCGCGGCTGCGACGAAGGCCGCTTCAAGTTCGCATTCGTCAGCGGCGGCTACCCCAAGGTCTGGCTGACCTCGGCTGCGGCGGATCGCATCGGCCGCGTGCCCTCCATCGTCACGCACGACCTGTTCGCTTCGCCGCTCGACGCCAAGGCGATGCTGCGGCTGCCGAGCGTCACGTTCGCCGAGCGCGAGGGGTCATTCATGAATTGCGACGACCTGATTCAGCCCTTCGAGCGCGCCCTGCGGCCGTTGGAAGGCTGCAAGGCGGATGGCCAGTTCTTCTACGAACTGGCCGGCAAGAATGGCCTGTTCCGCGCCGCCCGTGTGCGCGAGATGATGGCACAGACCATGCCGCAATTTGCGAACGTCTTTACGCCGAAGCCCGAGCCGGATTACGCCCATTGATCGATTCCCCGTAGAACAAGGCTCTGCCTTGTTCGGAATGAACGCGCAAGGCGGAGCCTTGCTCTACGAATACAGAGGATTCTGAGCGAATGTCGATCATCCCGGATACTCATCCAGTCGTCGCCATGATCGAGCGGATCATCGGCAACCCGCTGGTCATCCTCGGCGGAATCGTCGCGGCGCTGATCGCGCCCGTCGTGCTGCTGGCGGTGCTGCTGCAATTCGCGTGGTTTAAGGCGTTGCTGGCCAGCCAGATGGGCATGTCGCTGATCTTCGCCGGGCTGACGGTGTTCATCCTGCTGCATCTCGCCGGCCTCGGCACGCTCGCCGAGCGCAAGATCGCCAGCTGGATGCAGGACCGAATCGGTCCCAACCGCGTCGGCTTTTGGGGCATCCTCCAGCCGCTGGCCGATGGCGGAAAGTTCATCCTCAAAGAAGACATCACCCCCGATCACGTCGATAAGCCGAGCTTCATCCTCGCCCCGTTTCTCGCATTCACCGTCGCGTTTATCACCTTCGCGGTCATTCCGTGGGCCGGCTATGTGAAGTGGCCGTGGATGCCCGCCGACGCAGCCCCGCTGCACACCGCCGTCGCCAACGTCGATATCGGTCTACTCTACATGATCGCCGTCGGCTCGATGTCGGTATACGGCGTCGTCCTCGGCGGCTGGGCCAGCAACAACAAGTATTCCTTCTACGGCGGCATGCGCAGCACCGCCCAGATGCTCAGCTACGAAGTGCCGCTCGGCCTGGGACTGCTCATCGTCTTCCTGTCGTCCGGTTCGCTCTCGGGCAATAAGATCATCGACGACCAGATCAACGGCGTCGGCGGCGTCGCGATCTGGAACATCTTCATGCACCCGATCGCGTTCATCCTCGTGCTGGTCGCGGCCTTCGCCGAGACCAACCGCACCCCCTTCGACCTCGCCGAAGCCGAGCAAGAGCTGGTCGGCGGCTATCACACCGAATACAGCTCGATGAAGCTGGCCGTCTTCCTCCTCTCCGAATACGTCCACATGGCGGTCAACGGCGCCCTCATCATGCTGCTCTTCTTCGGCGGCTGGGGCCTGCTGCCCTTTTTCAACGGCCCGCTCACGGTCGACAATCACTCGTGGTGGGCCATGCTCGCCAAGTACGCGATCATCTGGGGCAAGATCTCCGCGATGATCCTGTTCTACATCGCGATTCGCTGGACGATCCCACGCTATCGCTATGACCAGCTCATGCGCATTGCGTGGAAGGGACTGATCCCCGCCGGCGTCGCAATGCTGTTCATTCAGGCGGTGCTGGTCGCGTTCAACCTGCACACGCACAAACATTGGTATGTCAGCCTCGGCGTCAACCTCGTGATGATCGCATTCATCCTCGCGATGCTGGGCCGGTCGAAGAATCCGGTCACCGGACGGCAGGAGAATCTGCCGCATATTCAGGTCGTGCCGGCATAGCGGTTTGCGTGCTCTCGTAGAACAAGGCTCCGCCTTGTTCGTGTTCGAGGAGCAAGGCCGAACCTTGCTCTACGATGAGAACCGAAGGACTCTGAAATCATGGCCATACGCGAAGACGACATCATCCTGATCGAAGCCCCGACGCTCAGCGCCGCCGAGCGGCTGTATCTGCCGCAGATCATCGGCGGCATGGGCGCCACGCTGCGGCACATGTTCAGCGCCAAAAAGCGCAACGAGACCACGGTCCAGTATCCCGAGCAGAAGCGCAAGCTCCGCACCGAGAACTACCGCGGCGTCCACCGCCTGAACAAAGACCCCGACGGCCGCGTTGCCTGCGTCGCCTGCTTCATGTGCAGCACCGCCTGCCCGGCGCACTGCATTCACATCGAAGCCGGCGAAAGCCCCTGGCCCGATCGCGAGAAATACCCGATCAAGTTCGACATCGACGAGCTGCGCTGCATCTACTGCGGCATGTGCGAAGAGGCTTGCCCCTGCGACGCGATCGAACTCACGCCTCACTACGAGCTGGTGGGCGGCTCGCGCGAGGAAATGATCTTCGACAAGCAGAAGCTGCTCGACGTCTATGACCAGACCAAGGCCGTAAAGCCGCGCAAGAACCCGCCGGTGACGGACTACGGCCTGACGGGCGGCCAAGAGAAGGGCGTTGGGGCGGCGAATGTGGAACGGAAGATGTAGTTCGCCGCGAGGAGATCGTGCTTCATGCGACTTCTCCCACGTTGGTTCCGCGAGTCGCGTTTCAGGCACGAAGTCCTGGTCGTCTGGGTCTTCGCCTTGCTGTTGCCGCCGCTGCTCTGGTGGGGCTATTCCAAAGGCGAACTGAAAGAGTCGCTCGCCGCGCTCGTCGGCGTCACCGCGTTCCTCTTCACCGCGCCGCTTATGGTCACCTGGCTGGCCTATCTCGATGTGCGGAGCGTACGCAAGGCCCGGGCAGGGGCGCTGACTGAGACACTGCCGCAGCCCGTCGCCGGCAAGCCTCGTGTCACCATCACGCCCGACCCGCATGATCCGCAGCGCGTTGCCGCTCGGCGAAACGGGCCGCGGATCCTCGGCGGTTTTTTCGCGGTGATGGGGCCGATCCTCTGGTGGCTCGCGCCGGAGGGCGTCATCGATGGGCTGAATGTCTCGACGCTCTGGATCGCCGCACCCATCTGCATGATCGGGCTCGCGATGATCGCCTTCCCCGAAGCCGCCTGGGTGCAGCGCGCCTTCGCAAACTTCGAGGGCCGCGGCGAACTGATGGAAAAAGGCGATCCGTAGAATTTGTGGCGGAAGTGGGGAAAGCGGCAGATAATCTCTCGCGACACGACGATCGCGTAGACCGCGGTTGTGGCCTCGCACCCGCCGCTCGTCGGTCTGCGAGCTGCAGGCCGCTGCAAACGCCGCCGGCCCGTTGGGACGCGGGCCGCGACTTCGAGAATCCAGCCACCCTCAGGAGACGATCATGCCTTACACGTTGCCGGCTCTTCCTTACGCTTACAACGCTCTCGAGCCCACCATCGACGCCCGCACGATGGAAATCCATCACACCAAGCACCATCAGGCCTATATCAACAACGCCAACGCCGTCTTCGAAAAGCATCCGGCGCTCGGCGCGATGCCGGTCGAGGAGCTGCTGAAAAAGATCACGACCGTGCCCGACGATGTCCGCCAGACGCTGATCAACAACGCCGGCGGCCACGCGAATCACGCACTCTTCTGGCAGATCATGGGACCGGGGAAGGGTGGCGCTCCGACCGGCCCGCTCGCCGCCGACATCGCCGCGACCTTCGGCAGCTTCGACGCCTTCAAGGAACAATTCGCCAAGGCCGCGACCACTCGCTTCGGCAGCGGCTGGGCCTGGCTCAGCGTTAAGGGCGGCAAGCTGACCGTTCACGCGACACTCAATCAGGATTCTCCGCTGATGGATGGCGCGACGCCGCTGCTGGGCCTCGACGTGTGGGAACACGCCTACTACCTCAACTATCAGAACCGCCGGCCCGACTATGTCGCCGCCTGGTGGAATGTGGTGAATTGGGACGCGGTGGCGGCGAACTACGCGAACGCGAAGAAGTAGTAAACGCTGAAACGGTGAATCGTCTGGATCCTCCGGCGGCCGACAGGCCGCACGGGCGATCCGGCTTCACCGGTTCACATCGTCAATCCGCCACACGATGCGCCAGGATGACCGTGATGTCGTCCGGCTGCTTCCCACCCTCGGTAAATCCGCGCAAATCGGAGAGCATTTCCTTGAGCATCGCGCTGGCGAGCTGACCAAAGCCGTCGCCGAGGATGCCGAGGAAGCGCTCTTCACCGAAGACCTCCTCTTTCCGGTTGCGCGCCGTCGTGACGCCGGCGGTGTAAAGCACCAGCGTCTCGCCCGGTTCAATTTGCTCCGAAAGCACGGGGTATTCGACATTTCGCTCACGGCCGAGCGCCGGCTGAGTCGTCTCGCCGCCCAGTCGCCGCTCGATGCCGCGCGAGCCGATGATGTAGGCCCCGACATCGCCGGCGAGGCCATAGCGCATCTCGCCGCTGTTCGGGTCGACGGCTCCCATGAAGCAATTCAGCGTGCGCTGGGCGCCGGGGTCGAAGACCAGCCAGTTCAACCCACGCAGATAGACCGACGGATTGTCCTGATGCATGCACGCGCAGCGAAACGCGGCGTGCGCCTGGGCCATCAGCATCGGCGCCAGCGAGCCGGTGTGCGATGTATGCGCCATAAAGAACGCCGCCAGGTTGTTCACCAGCTTCACGACGTCGTAGATGTCGCCGCTGTGTTCGCGCCCGGGTTCGCGAAAGGCGCCGAATTGCAGCATCCCCCATTGCGGCAGCTTGCGCGGCGTAAGAAACGTCTGGATCTCGTGCGTCACGCTGACGGAACCTTCGATCAGCGCCGCACGGTTCTTGGCGATCGACTGGAAAATCGCGTGAAGCTGAACGCCGTAGATGCTGGTGATGGCGATGAACTCATCCAGCTCTTCAATCGTGAAGCGCCGCCCGCTGTCTCCGGAGTCGAGGTAGATCATGCCGAGCGGCCCTTCCGGCCCCAGCAGCGGGCCGGCCAGGACGCTCACTTGCAGCTCGTTGCTGATCCGCGGCACCAGCAGAAACATGCTGCGATCCAGCGCGCGGGTCTGCAGGATGTCGCCGATCGGCGGCAGCTCGGCCGATTCCCCGGTGATGAATCGCCCCTCGACGTATTCCATCGGCCCGTAATTCACGCGACGCAGGCCGATCCACGCCCGCTGGGCCGTGAACTGCGTGAACAGCGCCTGCATCACGACATCGATGAATTCCGTCGGCGTGGTGCACTGCGAAACCAGCAGATTCGCCCGCCCGGCCTTGGTAAAGATCATCCGCTGCACGCTCAGCGTGTCGTCGGCCTTCTTGGTGATCGTCAGCGGCGGCAGGGCGGTGGCGGCGTACTTTTCGAGCTGCTCCTTCGTGGTGTGAACCAGGCCGCGATCGACCGCAGCCGGCTCAAACTCCGGAAAGACGCGGACGATGTACTCGAGAAACGCCAGCTCATCGTCGGTCCGCGCGGGGGCGCGGTCGATGAGCAATTCCCCGTTGTGCTTCACGTCCACCGCGGCGTCGAGCTGCGAAACCAGCCAGTCGCCCGTCGACCCGTCGGGATAAATGACGAGTTGCTGAGCCGCGACGCGGTCGTCGTCGAGCTGAATCTGGCAGGTCTCGCGCGTGCCGAGGTAGATCGCCTCGCGCCCGCAGACGAGATCTGCGACCATCGCATCCTGCTTGAGCACGATGATTCGCACAACGCATCCCTGCTTGCTACGAACCGCGTCCTCGAACCCGGTACCCGATCCGCAGGCTTCAGCCGGCGCGGTCACTGACTGGACGACTCGTCCGAAGACTTGCTACAAAACCCGGCCCCGACTCACGCCGATTCGATCGGCATTGCCGACGGCCGATTCTCGCGAGTCGACCGTCGGCTGCGAAACCCAACTCAGCTTCGATTCTGGCTTACTTGCCGCCCGACGGAGCGCTCGTCGGCGTAATCGCCGGACCGCTCGCGGCATTCGGCGCCGGCGGGGCGGTGCGATCAACCACCTTCACGCCCTCCGGCGGAGCATAGGCGAAGTCGCTGGCGCTCAGTTTCGGGTTCAGCTGAATATTGCTGTAGTCCATCGTAAAGAGCGTGTTGCCGTCGGGCAGGACGCCCAGCGTCCGCACCATGGCGCCGTCGCTCTGACGGAAGAACAGCACGAGCTTTTCCGGCTGCGGGCCCGGCGCTTGCCGCGGCTGCTTGAACTTGGCCTCAATCACCCAGCACTCGGCGCCATCGGCTGCCGCGTCCGCCGCACGGGTCAGATCAAACTCCTCGCGGAGCTTGGTCAGATAGTCCTTGCCCAGCGGCGGGCTCGTGGTCGGCTTGGCCTTCATCACGGCCTTCTGACCGTTGGCCGATTGTTCGCTCCAGCTGAATTCGCCGTCCACGACGTTCAGCATGTCGCCCTCGATCGTCTGAGGCGTATCGCCCATCTCGATCGTCCGGACCGACTTGCCTTCCTGCCGCGTGTAGTACTTTCCGTCGGCGAGCAGACCGGCGACCTTTCCGGTCATCTTCTGCGTCACCTTGACCGGCTCCTTGATCTGAGCGGTCATCACCATGTCGCCGCGGAACGACTGGATCTGCCCCAGTTTCTCCGTCAGCTTGGCCTCAATCTCGGCTAGATCCCCCGCGATCGTCGGCGACGCCGCGATCAGCATTCCCACGAACGTCTTAACAATTGTTTTACAGTTCCACATCCGAAACCGAATCCTTTCCAAGTTTTTCGGCAAATCGCCGATGATTCCCGGCACTTTCGCCGGCAGTTGTACCGCCGCACGGCCTTCTCCGTCTAATGGACGCGGCGGAGGCGGGGGCGATTGCGTCATTGCCGCGACCCTACCAGATTTGACGCCCGCGCCGTGGCCTGTTAATTTCTCAGTCTGGCGAAAATAGGCTGAAAATCGAGCATCGGGCCGCAGCATACTGCGCCTGCGGCTAAGTTTTTCCAGAAATATGGCCATTGGGGCTTGGTGTCGCGCGGCGCCGATCGGTTCGGCGCAGGCGTTACGATCCAGGCTCACGACGGCGGAAACGGAGACTGATTGGCGACGGAAGATACGATTCAGATGGAGGCGGTCGTCGTGAAGGCGCTGCCCAACGCGATGTTCCTGCTGGAGGCCGATGTCGGGCAATCCAAGCACGAGGTGCTCGCGACCGTGTCGGGGAAAATGCGAAAGAACTTCATTCGAATTCTGCCCGGCGACCGGGTCACCGTCGAGCTGTCGCCCTACGACCTGAAGCGCGGCCGAATCACCTATCGCCAAAAGTAGCGGTTTAATCGGGGATCGCGCAGGCAGGGGGCTTACTTCATCATTGCGAACACGCTCGATCCGCGCGCCCGCTGCGGGCGCGTAAAGGCCCGTTTTGCGCCTGGAAAGCTGCGGAATGGGCTCGTTTGGATCGCGGGCGGAAGGGGCGGGGTTAGCTTGGCTTGACTTCGATCTTCTTCGACAGCGCGGCAAGAATCTCCACGGGGATCTCGACGCCAAAGTGCTTGCCGGCGTCCTGGCGCGTATCAAAGAACTTGAACATCTTGTCGAGGTTCGTGATCTTGAAGACTCGCGCCAGTTCGGGGCGGAGCTCCGCTAGCACGATCTGCGCGTTCGATTTTTCGGCCTTGCGCCGCAGCGTCAGGAGCACACCCAGCGCCTGGGAGCTGAGGAATCGAACCTGCTGGAAGTTCAGGATCATCTTCTGGTCTGAGCCGCCCTCGACGAGGTCATATAACTCCTTGCCGATTCGTTGGATCGATGCAACGTCGAGAATGGAGTTGTCTTTGAACGTCACCAAGGTGACGCCCGCGATGTCATCGACGCGGAGGCTCGAGTCAGACATATCGTTCAGGCTCCGAAACCGCTCAAACGCTTTCGATCTGCAGACGTCCGCAGAGTATATCGGTGAAAACGGGGGGCGGAAGTGCCATGGCACGACCAAATTTGCTCAATCTTTATCGGACTTCGATCTGCCGTGCATTTTCGGACCGCTCGTTGTTTCTGCAGCAAACGGAAATTTACGGCAGATTGTGGCTGATTGCGTTGACTCTACGCAGCGGGCTGGATATTGTGACTCGAAGTGCCGGGGTGCAATTGCATCCCGCTGAGTGCAAGCTGCAGGCGGTAAAGAAGTACTGGAGGGCGGCTCTACTCGGCTCGTTTGAACTGGCACTAGTTCGAGCGACTCGTTGTAACCGTCACGGAAAGATTCACGGAGATCTTTAACCTATGAAGAAGCTTCTGAGCACGGTTGCTGTACTCAGCTTCGCCGCCGCTGCGTTCGCGCAGACCCCGGTGGTCGAGTCTGAGGCAAACAACAGCGTCGGTGCGGCGAACTTCATCTCGTCGGCGCTGTATCCCACAGCCGCCGTCGCGATCGATGGCTCGCTGAACCCCGGCGACGTTGACTATTTCAGCTTTGACCTGGCCCAGGGCGACCGCGTTGCGGTGGCGACCTATGATTTCGCCGGCCCCAACGTCTCGAACCTCGACACGCTCCTCGGCGTGTTCGGTCCGGGTGGCGCCCTGTTCGACAGCGACGACGATGACAACATCGGCTTCCTGTCGGCCTACCAGTTCGTCGTTCCCACGAGCGGACGCTGGTCGTTCGCTGTCAGTGGTTTCGGCGACAGCGATTTCAACGGCACGGGTCACACCGAAGAAGGCGACTACAAGTTCGTCTTCGCGATCAACCCGATTCCGGAGCCCGCGAGCCTGAGCCTGCTGGCTCTCGGCGCGCTGGCCGCCCTGCGTCGCCGCTAATCACGGCCCCGCAGTTCTGTTAGCCCACAAACCGTCGCGATTCGGAAACGAGTCGCGACGGTTCTTTTTTGGGATGGGTGAAGGGGAGAGAGGGGTGGAGGGGTGACGCAAAAGCTCCTTAGCGGCTGTACGCCCCCCGTCGGCCGACGGCGGGGCCGTGGGGGACGGGAATCGCCGCAGTGGTCGGCATGCGTACGCGGAGGACTGCGAATGCGTGCCGCCGCTCGACGCGCTTGCGCGGCGCCGGCGTCGCATCGTCGCGGAAAAAAATTGAACCCCGCAGACCACGGGGGTCTGCGGGGTTCCGAAGGGGGACACGACAGCTTCCACCTACATCATTCCATCCCCAACTCAAGTTGGCGACTTTTTGAGCCGAGATTTTTCGATTTTCCTTCCGCTCGCCACCGTCTGATACTCTCGCACTTGCCGTCGCCTGAGACGCCCGTACTATGAGACCTGATCGGCGACCCCGCCGGCGGTGCGATCCGCCCGCCGCGCGGCGCCGCATATATCGGACACCCGCATGTCGAATCGCCGTCCTACTTCCGCTTTTCGCACAACGAGCGCCCCGCTGACCGCCGATGCTGGTCAAAAGCGACGGCCTGCTCGCAGCCTCGTTCGCATTCTCTCCGTCTCCTCGTTACACCTCGCGGGTGTGCTTGCCGCCACGCTGCTGCCCGCCTGTACCGCACCCGCGCCGGCGACCGGCCCGACACGCGCCACAGTCTGGATCGACGACCGCAACGAGTATCTCGAAACCGCCCTCTCCGTGCTGCGGAAGAACCACCTGGAACCGCGGCGGATCGATCGCTCCGCGGGCGAGATCGAGTCGCAACCGACCACCAGCAAGCAGTGGTTCGAAGTCTGGCGAAAGGACGCGCCCAGCGCCTATCAGACGCTCGAATCGAGCCTGCACACCACCCGCCGCACGGTAAAGCTCACCGTCGATCAGCCCGGCCTCGATCGGCCCGGAACGCCCGCGTCGCAGCGCAGCGGGCTCGCGCTCGATACGCCAAAAGCCAATCGGGCCGGAATGGGATCGATGCAGGGCGCGACCAGCCGACCGGCGGGCACGGCCCAGCAGCCGGCGGGACCAAAGCCTTATGTGCTGACCGTCGTGGTGAACAAGGAACGCTACTCCGCACCCGAGCGACAAGTGACGACGACGAGCGGCGCGCTGGGCATTTATAGCGAGCGGCTGCCGACGACCGAGGGCCTTCGCCGAGCGCAGGCCCCCGGGGCGACCTGGCTTCCGCAGGGGCGCGACGCATTGTTGGAGCGGCAACTCCTCGATGAACTGACGATGGGCATGCGCCGCAGCGTCTGGACCGAAGATGCGCCGCCGCCCGATGGAGGCGGCGCGGATTCTGACGATGACGACGAGTTCTTCCGCGGCCCCCGACCGACGGGAAAAGGCCCGCGAAGTCGGAAGTAGGGGCCTGCGCACCATCACGTGCTTCGGGGGGGAGTTCATTTGTCCGGCAATCGAAATCGCCAGAAGCCGCCAACAGCCCCGTGGCCGGCGCTCCCTCGCCCGACGCGCGGCGTCATCGACTTACTGTCCGTCAGCTTCGAAGTCTTGGGCCGATGCTGGCCGATCATTCCGCTTGTGGCCGCGACTCGGTTGGCCGAAGTTGGGGGGCGCCATGGGATATCGCTGCTTCCGAGCGAGCTTCGCGTCTTGGCCTTGTGCGCCGCGGTCGCGCCTTCGCTGATGTTCCTTGGATTCCAATCGCAGGTGATCCAGCATCTGATCTTTCAGGGCGCGGATCAGAAAAGACGACGAACGCGGCTATCCGACGCTTTCGCGTTTGGCACGCGAACGGTCCTCCGCGGCGCTGCGATGGTGCTGGTCTGTCTGGCGCCGACCGGCGCCGCGATCGCTTGCTTAGCAGTCGGATTCCTGATCGGCGGCGGGTTAAGCGCGCTCGGCGGCGTGCTCGTGGGCACGGCGACGGTGATTCAAGTGCCGTGGTTGGCTCTCGCGCTCTTCGCACCCAACATCGTCGCCGCGGAGCCGTGTAGTCCCTGGCAGGCGTTTCGACAGAGTCGGCTGATGGTGTATCAGAACTGGCTTTTGCTGTCCCTTCCCGTGGTCGCGTGGTTCATCATCGTGATGTTGATCGCGCTCACGCTTCGCGGCGAAGCGACGTCGCGCGTGTCCACGCCGACATCCCTCTCGGTCGCGGTGCTGGCCGCGGTGCTCGAAGGTCTGTTGGGGGTCTATTCCATCGTGTTTACGGCCGTCTTCTACATGAGCCGCCGAGGCAGGCGCGCCGCGCCGCTCCAAGGGTAACGGTCGCCGTGTCGGCGCGATCCGCCTCAGCCCGACTGCCCGATCAACAGGCAATATCCATCCGGATCGGCGACGCGAATTTCGCCTTCGGGCATATAGGGCGGATAGCTCGGCTCGAACACCACGCAGCGCCCGTCGCTATTGGGGGGATTTGTACCGCAGTAGCGACCGCCATCCATCAGCCCGCGCGCGATCAACTCGCGATGGAGGGTGTGGACGTCGTCGCTATAGAGGTAGAACAGTACCGCCTGATCCTCGGGCGCGACCGGCCCGCTGGCCGCCGCCAGCATCAGTTGGGCGAGTCCGCTCTCCAGCGCAGCCCACACCGTTCGCCCATGATTCTCGACCGTACTCCGAACCGCAAAGCCGAGCATGTCGCGATAGAACGCGATCGACTTGTGAATGTCGTGCACATGAGCCATCGGAACGAGCGCGTGGATCGGTTTCATGAGGGGTAGCCTAAAGCCGAAGGGGGAGCGGCGGAGCAGGGCGGGGCGAGCGATCGACAAAAACGCAGAAAGGCCGACCGATACGGACGACCTTTCCAAATGGTGTGCCACCGAGTGCGCGGCGCGCAGCAGCAACCCATCGACCTCTCGGTCAGACGGGGGCTGTCTTAGGCCGTCGGGAAGGCGTTCGTGATGATCGAGTTCACGATCGTATTGAGCGCGCTGCCGACCACGCTCTGAAGAATTTGCGTCAATTGCTGATCGCTGAGGCAGTTCGTCAATTGCGGCAGCACCGCTCCGGCGCTAAGGGTGAGCAGCCAGGCGCGAGCGCGGGTGGACATCTTTTGCATAAGTCGGTCTCCTGTCGTCCGTGAGCGGAGCGGATTTCCGCGTGAAAAGCTGGTGCGCGGCCGCGCCGCGAACTTGCTCTGCTACATGCTAAACGCCGCCAATCGTCCGTCAACGCGGGCGCTGGACGCCGATGTCGGTATTCGTGAGAGCCTGAATATCTCGAACCTGCACAGTTTTGATCCCGCCGGGCTCATCACCCAGCGTGCCGCGGACGCCCACCCAGCGGTGTTCCATCCGGTCGATCTTCATCTCGCCGATGTCGAGATACGCGATGATGGCGTTGGTGAAGGGGTCGATCAGTCGCGGCCGGCCCACCTGGTCGGCCGTGCTGCGATCCGGCTTGATCTTCAAAATGCCGCGAGCGTCATAGTTGGTGCTGGGAGGGCTGGTGCCCGCGCCGAGAAACGAGCTCGATCCAGCGCGAAAATTCGCGCGATAGTTCTCCTGCGTGCGAATCACGCTGTAGCTGCCGGGGCCGGTCGTGGCCGCCTCGGCCTTGCGCAGAAACTCCTGATTCGAAATGCGCTGCTTAAGTTGCTGAATCTTGAGCTGCGCGATGTTCGCCAGATCGCTTTCCGACGTCTGCCGCGCGATCGGATCGAGCTTTTGAATGCCCACTTCCCACACCGCCGCCGCGGGCGGTCGCTGGGCCTCTTCCTGAATGTAGCGCTCCGCCTCCGACAGCTTGTAAATCCACTCCAGCCGCGTCTGCGGATCTCCCGAAGTCGTGATGGGGGTCGTAGAGCCGGTGCTCTCCGTTGAGCTCGTGATCGTCGCGCCGCTCGGCTGCGATGTCGGCGTGCCGGTGGATCCGCTGCCGACGCGACCCGCCACGAGATCCGAAAATGGCACCAGCTCCGTGCCCGCCACTTCATCCGGCTTGGCGGGGGAGCTCGTCGCGCCGCCGGTCGACGTCAGCGCCGGCAACGCCCCATCCCCGGTCTCACCGCCGGCGGGCGAAAATGTTCCCAGATCGCCGTCGCTGTCGGCCCGCGGCGGAGTCTCGCTCGACGAAAGGCGATCGACGACCGTGCCGCTCTGCAGCTCGATGCGTCGCTCCGGCGGCAGTTTCGCACCCAGGCCCGCCGCCTGTTGATCGGTGATTTGCTCGACATAGTCGGAGGCGACATAACCGTAGACACCGGCCGGCGGGCGAATCTTCATCCATTCGCCGTTCAGGTCTTCGCCCACAATTTCCACTTTGGCGCCCAGCGGCAGCGAGAGCTGGCGCTCCTGCTTCAGCGGGTCGAGCCCGCGCTTGGCGTTACCGACGCGCACGTTGACGTTGTCGCCGGTCGTAACGCCCTGCGTCGCCGACAGCCGTTTCACATAGCTGGCCTTGATGTAGCTAAAGCAATCCGCCGGCGGCTCCACGCGGAAAAAGCCCGGCTGACGATCCACGGCTCGCAGCACCATGTTCATCGTCACCGTGGTCAGCGGCTCGCTGTTGAGGTCGGCACGAGAGCGGACAAACAGCTCCTCGGCGTCGACGCGAACCCAAAATCCGCCCGTCGGCGAGGGCGACGTCAGCGCGGCCAGCATGCCGCTCGGTCGGTCTGCGGGCGCAGCGGTCGGCGGCGGCGAGGTCGGTGCCGAAACGGGCGTGGACGTCTTTTCGATGTCGCTGATCGGGACCAGTTGCCCGGCGCTTTGCAGCGCGAGCACGGCGATGGCAATGATGAGTCCGTTCAACATGGCGGTTCGCTCCAATCAAACCAAGCAAAAATAGCCTATTTTCACGAACACTAGCGCGCGTCCTGCGCAGTGTCAAACACAAGCGCATGCGGCGAATCGAGCGTGAGCGTGCCATTCGTGGGGGAAGGGTGCCGGGAGCGGTGAGCGAACCGGGCAGTGGGGGGGGCTGGCCGCCGAGCCGACGGCGCGCCGTGCATCGGCGCGCCGCGCGGCCCCGCGGACGAACTTCATTCGCCGCCGGTCAGCAGCGCCACAAAGCCGCCGATGTCACCGACGCTGACCAGGCCGTCGCAATTCAGATCGGCCCGCAGCAGCGAGCAGCCGGGAATGGCGATCGGATATTGCAGCGGATCCGTCAGCGCCAGCACAAACGCGGCGATGTCGCCGACGCTGATCACCGCGTCGCAGTTCACGTCGCCAAGGCCGCTGGTGCCGCCGTCGCAGAACGCATGACGCTCATAAGCGCCGAGATCGACGATCGCTCCGCCGAGCGGCGCGCCCAGGTCCGGCGCCGCAGGGTCGTCGTGATAGCGCACGCCTCCGTTCAGGTCTCGATCGGGGCCGTCCAATAGAAAAAAGTTGTCGCCACGATCGATCGCCGGCGAGCCGGCCGCCAGGCGCAGATCGTCGTCGAGTGTGCCGGGCTGACCGTCGGCGCCGAGCTCGTCTCGAAAGAGCGGCGGTGCGGCGAAATTGTTGAATCCCGGAAATTGCCCGGTCCACGCCTGAACGAGCGAGCGATCAAAGGTCGGGAGCGAACTTTGCCCGAGAAAGACGATCGCGTTGGCGAGGCCGTCGATCGACTGGTTATTCCAGATGATCGAGTTGCGAATCGCGTGCGGCCCCAAGCCGCGTAGATGAAAGAGGCGGTGAAATCCGCCGCCCGCCGTGTTGGGGATCGTGTTGCCATTCGCGACGAGCGTGCAATTGGTCACCGTCAGGCTGCCCTCCACGCTCATCGTGGCGAAACCCTCGCGGTCGTTGCCGGCGAAGAGCGAGTTGCTGACGGTGATGTCGCCGTCGAAGGCGAAGATCGCCGCGCCGCCGTCGAAGCGGCCTTCGTTGCCGATGAACACACAGCGATCGATCATGGCGGAACAGTCGAGGTGCAGTGCGCCGGCGCCGCACGACTTGTTATTGATGAAGCGGCTGTCGCGAATCGTGACCTGGCCCTGGCCGGCCGAGTGAATCGCAAAACCGGACGGACAGGTAAAGTCCCGTTCTTCAAGCGAAAAGTAGCAGTCCTCCACCGTGAGCGTTGCGAAGTCTCCGGGCGCGGTGTGGTTGCCGTTGTAAATGCCGACCCCCGCGCTGCCGCCGGTGATCAGCGAGAGCCCCACAAACGAGCATCGCCGAAAGGTCGCGAAGCTGTTGTTGGCGTTGTAGGCGTTGGCGCCGAAGTTGGTTTTGCTGCGGGTGAAAATGCAATCCTGAATCAGCGCGTTGGCCCCGCCGATGATCCCAAGCCCGCCGCCGCGCAACACGGCCTCCCCATCGGAAATCGTGCAGTTCAGAATCGCCGGTTGGCCTCCCGAGACGAGCACGCATCCTCCGATCGGGATCGCCGCGCCGCTGATGGCCCGTCCGTCCCGAATGACGAAGCCGTCGAGCAGCGTGCCGATTGCTCCATTGATGATGCGAACGACTTGATGACTAAAGCGGGCCGGCGGCGCGCCCGAGTTGAGATCGCCCGTCAGCGTGCAGACATGCTCGCTCGGATCGCGCTGGTCGGCAGCGGTCTCACCTCCGGCAAATCCACCCAGCAGCGCCACGCCGGAGGGCAGTTCGAACGCGATCGCTGAGCTGCCGTTGGGCGGCGCCGGCGCGTACACGCCTGCCGCGACCCAAACCTCGTCGCCGCTCGCAGCCGACTGCAGCGCGTTCTGCACGCCGAGCCGGCCTTGAAATGCGTCCTCCCAGCTCGCGCCGTTGTTCGCGCCCGTCGTCTGACCGGCGTTCACATAGATGATGTCGGCAGCGCTATCTGCGGAAAGAGCGAGCAATGCCACAACGCACGGCAGAAGCAGACGCGGGAACTGTAAAAACTCGGTCATGTTCCATCCTCTCAGGCGCGGGCGTCGCGATGCGGCTCGCCGAGCGCGCGGACCATCCGCGCCGCGCGAAGCTTCGCAACTCATTGTTAACGCGGAAAGCGTCCACCGACCGCGCAAAAACCAGCGAATCCGGAAAAAACTCGTCGGTGTCGGCCGCGGCCGACGGAGACGCCGGGGTGTGCGCGCGCGCTTTTCAGCACGGCTTTGCCCACCCCGGCGGGGAGCAAGTAGGGACCAAAGTTACTCGGCGGCTGCCGGAGCGACCGTCGTGCCGACGTAGCGTCCGGTTTCGAAGCGGATCGTGTCGCCGGTCTGGCCCGCGATTGCCGCCGACCAACTACCGTCGCGGCGGGCTCGGACGGTTCGTTGCTCGCCGGTAGTCAGGTTGCGGACGATCACATCGCCGCTCTCCTTAGCTGACCCAGCTTTTCCCTCGATCGCGACGTTGCCGCCGTAGTTGCCGAGGCCGTTCAACTCGGCCTGGCTCAATCCTTCAAGGTATTGCGGCGCAACGATGGGGAATGACTCAAGCTCCTTCATCAGCGCCAAAAGGTCCGCCACGTTGTTCCGCGTCGTCAGGCCACCTACCGGGCTGCGCATCGCGAGGTAGCCGATGTAAATCGCCCGTCCGCCGGGCGGCAGCACGACGAGCGAGTTGGCATGGATTTCGTCCCCGATTTTCTCCAGATCGTCCGCGGCCACAAATCCGCCAACCGCCGGATCTTCGCTCGCGTCCTGCGCGTTCACCCACCACGTGTCGCCGCTGTCGATCGCCTGATCGCCGCTCGATGAGCGAAGGACGAGATCGTTTGACTCGTCCGACCCGTGATTCACCACGGTCTCCAGCTCCCAGACGCGAAACTCGCTGGTCGTGTTCTGCACGATCGTCAGCCAGCGGGCGAAGCCATGCGTGGGGGAGACGAAGACCTTGCGCGTCACGCTCAGGTCCGCCACCGTCCGCGGGCCGTAGACAACTTCGCGCTCATCCTCCAGATCGGCGCTGGTCAACGACGGAAACTCCGTGCCGTCCACATAGAGCTCAAATCCGCCGTCGAAACCATCGTCAAACACATTGCCGACGTGTCGACCGTCGCTCACATATCCCCGAGATTCCAGATCCCAGATATGAGCCGTGCCGTCCGTCAGCTCAAACTCAAAGTTCGGCGCGCCGCCGGGCCGCACGTTGTCGAACGGGTTCACCCCGATCAGCAGCCGAGCGCTCACGAGGCAATCCGGCACACCATCCACATTGGCGTCCGTCGCATCATTTACGCCCGGGCATCGGTCGCAGGCGTCGCCGACCCGATCCCCGTCGGCGTCAGCCTGGTTGCCATTGGCCAGCAGCAAACAGTTGTCGCGCACGTCATCAACGCCGTCCAGATCGAGGTCGACCAGCGCGGCACAGTCTCGCGCGTCAAAGACCCCATCGCGATTGACGTCTTCGGCTGCGTCGTTGACGCGGTTCCCGTTGACATCCCAGCAGTCAAGCCCGGGCGCACCGCCGGGCCCTGGCGCGCCGCCCGGACCCTGCGGACCTGCGGGGCCGGGGATGCCCTGCGCGCCGTCGGTTCCATCGTCGCCAGAGTTGGGGCAACCGGCGTTGGCGAAAAATAGCAGCGAAGTCGTGAAGAGAAACAGGCAGCGTCGCATATCGGCCTCCTGCCGCGGATCGACCGCGGCGAACAATGCTCGGCCCGCCGACCATCGGCGAGATGTGCTCAAGAGGCCATGCGCCGAACGCGATCGCGACTCACCCACGCGGCTCCCTTTTGGCACGAGGCTCGGGTTTATCGAAACACAATCGCTCAGCGCGGACGATCGGCGTGAGCAACCCGCCGAGACGGCGCATCAACACTCATGCTCCCGCCCGCCGCACGACGACGGGCTACATGACACTCGCCGCCGCGATTGCGGCAGGAGAACGAACGTGCGCCGCTACATGTTGCTACTGACGACGAGCCTGATGCTGTTCACCAACGCCGGCTGTCCGACCGCCGACCCCGACGACCCGGGAAATGTGGGCGGTCAGGACACGCCCGGTCCGGCGGGTCCTCAAGGCCCCCAAGGCCCCACCGGGCCGCAAGGCCCTCCGGGCGCCCCCGCGCCGATTCCGCCCGCCAAGCCGTCCCCTGTCGGCGTGTGGCGCGTCGACTCCGGCGAGCTATTCCGCGACTTCGTTTACAGCGATCTGAAAGTGATCGAGTTCCGCGCCGATGGCACGGCCACGATTCACGCCCAGGACCCCGTTTCGCTCGGCTTGCAATGCGTGCCGACGATCTATTTCACCTATGACAAGCTGCTCGCGCTCGACACCTATGACGAGGATGGCGAGATCGCGCTCTTCGACCTCGTCGACCAGGATCACCTCAAGCTGACCGGCGTAGCTACGTCGCTGCAGTTGACCCGCATCGCCGAAGTGCCCGCCGAGCTGCGCTGCGGAACGCTGACGCCGGTCCGCTCCATCGCGCTCCAGCGCGGCGTCGAACCCTACGGCGGACTCGCCTATCAGGGTTCGCCTCCCGGCCTGAATCACGGGCTGCTCTGGTTCACCGACTACAGCTATGACACTCGCGCGATCAACGTCGAGACCGGAGCGGAGATCCCTTCGCTGAAGCTCAAGGTGAAAAGCCCCGGCAACTTCGTGCAAGCGATGCAGGGCGACACCTTCTGGGGAATCTGCAATTGTGGCGACGATGATCCCACGCAGGTGAACCGCGCAACCAACCTCGTGCTCGACGAAGTAAAGGTGAATCAGCTTGGTGCCGGGGATGTGGACGCGCTTGCCTATGACGAAGCCGGCGCGGTGCTGTGGGCCGCCACCTATGACCGCACGACGCGAACCGACCAGATCGTTCGGATCAATGCCGGCGCGGAGCCTGACCTGCTCATCGACAAGCGCCCGTTCGGAGGTGTTCAAGCCATCAGCTTTGCCGCGGGCCGACTCTGGGTGCTGAGTTGGGACGGCAGCGTGCTGGAAATCGACCCGGCAACGGCCAAGGCCGTCAAGACCTACGCCAATCCCGATCGAAAGTTCTACTGGAAGGGCATTGCGGTCGTCGGCGATCGCATCTTCCTCAGCGGCGATTCGGATTTTGACGAGGTAAGCGAGATCGTTGAATTCCGCCTCCCGTAATCGATCGTGTTCGGCTCGGCGCCCTGAGAAATGTCTGCATGAGCGAGGGCAGGCCGCGGTAATCCGCGGCCTGCTTTTTTTCATTGACCATCCACCGAGTCCGACCGGCCGTTTTTCCCCTCTGAGTCGAATGGCTCCAGCAAAATTTTGCCCGAACCCGTCGCAATCGCTCCCATCCGCGGGCGTTGTACAGTTTTGTCCGGCGGAGCAGGTTGGTCATTCCTCGCCGGTGATCGGGACACGGATGGATTCGACGCGCAGAGGAGCGCGTCGCGCGGCGACCACGCTTTTCGCCGTGCGGATCGCCCCGATCGGAGAGTTCTCAGCATAAAGGCCGGTGTCCTCATGGATTCGACCACTCGAATCAAGCTCGGATTCGCCCTTCTCGCACTGACCGGCGGCGTCGCCATCGCCCAGCCGCCGCCGCTGCCCCCGCCGCCCGTCCCGCCCGGCAACCCCATCACCGAGCCGAAACGCGTCTTGGGCAAAATCCTCTTCTGGGAGGAGCAGCTATCGAGCGATAACTCGATGTCCTGCGGCACCTGCCACATCCCCGGCTCCGGCGGCGGCACCGACCCGCGACAGGGCACCCACCCCGGATTCGACGGCCTCTTCAACACCGCCGACGACGTCTTCGGCTCGCCCGGCGTCCCGCGCACCGCCAGCGACGGCACCCCGATCAACGACCCCATCTTCGGTTTCGAGGAGCAGGTCACCGGTCGCCGCTCGCCCAAAAACATCATGGCCGCCTATGGCCCAACCCTCTTTTGGGATGGCCGCGCCGGCCCCGTCTTCAATGACCCCGAGACCGGCGTGCAGGTGTTGCCCGGCGGCGGCGCGCTCGAAGCGCAAGCCGTCCAGCCCATACTCGCGTCAAACGAAATGGCCAGCGACGGCCGCACGTGGAACGACGTTCGCAACAAGCTCCAAGCTGTGACGCCGCTCGCCTTCGCCAGCCGCATTCCGCCCGATATGGCCGCCGCCATCGCCGCCAATCCCAACTATCCGGCGCTCTTTCAAGCCGCCTTCGGTGATCCGGCCATCAACGGTCGTCGCATTGGCCTGGCGCTCGCGACCTACCAGCGCACGCTCATTCCCAATCAGTCGCCCTGGGATCGCTTCCGCGACGGTGTCACCACCGCGCTCACGCCCCAGCAACAGCAGGGTCTCCAGACCTTCCAGGGCGGCGGCCGTTGCGTCGTCTGTCACGCGCCGCCGGTCTTCAGCAACAACACCTTCCGCAACATCGGCGTGCGGCCCTCGTTTGAGGACATCGGTCGCCAGGCCGTCACCAACAATCCCGCCGACCGCGGCCGCTTCCGCGTGCCCTCCGTGCGCAACGTCGGCATCAAAGAGACCTTCATGCACAACGGCCGGCTGAGCTCGCTGACCGAAGTCGTGAACTTCTATCGCAACGTCAACGGCGTTCAGTTCCGCGACAACATCGACCCGGCGATTCCGGCGATCCTGATCCCGCCGCAAGCCGTCGCGCCGCTGGTCGACTTCCTCGCCAACGGCCTGACGGACCCGCGCGTCGCCAACGAGCAGTTCCCCTTCGACCGCCCCAAGCTGCTCACCGAAATTCTGCCCGGCGACGCCAATTGCGACGGCATCGTCAGCGTCGGCGATATCGGCCCCTTCGTCCTCGCGCTCACCAATCCCGCCGGCTACACCGCCAGCGTCCCGTGCAGTCTCTTCACGGCCGACGTCGACGGCAACGGAGTCGTATCCGTCGGCGACATCGCCCCGCTCGTCGCTCTTCTGACCGGCGGCTGATCGGGTAGGGCGGTGCATGGGTAGGGCGGGTTCCACCCGCCTCCGCGTCACCTCCGCCAGATAACGCCCACCGATTCGGGACGGCGTCCTTCGCTAAGGACGACCGTTCCGTTCCCATTTAATAAATCGGCGGGTCTGACTGGTGATGTCTGCGACACATCGCATTTCCGAACCCGCCCCTCGCGCTCTACCATCGCGTTCAGAGTCGAGATCTGTCTAGGGGACCCGACCGTGGACGTTGCGAACACAAAACTCGAATCGCCAGCCGACGCTTTCGAACCCGCCGGGCTCTGCCCGCGTTGCGGCTACGAGACAGATCCCGGCGTCTGCCCGGAGTGCGGTGCGCGAAACCACCACGTTCGTCCGCGCGGCGCCGGTGGGCGGTGGCGCCGTGTTCGAGCGCTAGCGCTTCGTGCGGTTTTGGGATGCGCGGCACTCGTCGTGCTCGCGGTTGGTTTGCTGGCTGCGGGCTATTACTGGCTCCCCGAACCGTGGCTGCGAGCTATTCCCCAGACTCGTTCGCGAGGAATGCTCGCCCGTTTCGCGGAGAACGCGCTGGATCGAAGGATTCAGATTCGCGACGCGTCCGCGGAAGCAATTTTCCAACGTGCCCGGGCAAGCCACCCTCCGAGTGGTTCCGTCGAGCCGCAGTCATGGCACGGCGTGTTCACCCCCGCGAACGGATCGGGTCGAAGACTCTGGCTCGCTTCGGACGGTGGCTTTGTCGCAGAAAGGTATGGCGGATGCGGCACCTGCGCAATCAGCCGATACCAGGAGTTCGGAAACGCAAGGTTGGTGAGCGAAGGGCTACTCGAAATCAAGGCCACATGCATACTTCTAGGTAAAACCGAATTGCGCGGGGCCGCCCGCATCACCGCCGGCGGTAGTCCTTCGCTCGTCGATCTCGATGGCCTCCCCGACGTCCTCAATGCGCCGCAAACCGATACCGCGTCAGTCTTTCGGATCATGGTCGCCGGTTCGGAGCCGCTGTTCCGCTCGGGTTGGGTGCCGGAATGGCCGCCGATCGAAATCACCGATGATCTCTTGAAGTATCGAATCTCGCCGCCGCTGATCGCCCGAGTCGCGGCGATAGAACGCGCCGATCGCGATCCCAAGAGCACTCTACCCGAACGCACCTGGCTCCTCCGAGTGCGCCTCGATGCGGGCGAGTCGTCCGGCGTCTACGTCGGGTTGCCTTTCTGGGCTCAACACGATGACTTCCAACGCTCGATCTACGGAGAGCCCGCCCTCCGCGTAACAGAGACAAACGCCGATGGCTGCTGGGCCGAGGGCCGAATCATGCTGATGCCGTTGGCCAAGCAGGGTGCGCCCCATGTTGGAATGCAGTTCGTCTCCGGCCGACCGGGGATCACGGTGAAAGCAAGGCCGCGCACGCCCTTGCCGTAGCACCTCGATGCGGACCCGCCCCACGACCCGTCATGCAGTGCGGACGGCGCGGTGGTCACGGTTGCGGGTCCGCAAACTCGTTTGGTCCGACCGCGGAGGCGCACTACACTTGCTTCATCTCGACGAGGAATCCCCCGATGACTGACAAATTCCGCGGCCTGGCGTTCGCTCTAATCGCGCTACTCTGCGAAAGCAGTTTCGCGCAGCCCGCGCTTCTGCCGCCCGTCGCGCCGACTGCCAACCCCATCACCGAGGCCAAGCGCGTCCTCGGCAAGATTCTCTTCTGGGACGAACAGCTCTCCAGCGACAACACCATCTCCTGCGGCACCTGCCATATTCCCGCCGCCGGCGGCGGCGCCGACCCTCGGCAGGGCACCCACCCCGGCTTCGACGGCCTCTTCAACACCGACGACGACGTGATCGCCTCGCCCGGCGTCGCCCGAGCCGCCAGCGACGGCACACCCATCAATCACCCGCTCTTCGGGTTCGACGAGCAGGTCACGCCGCGCTCCGCCCCCAAGACCATCATGGCCGCTTACCCGCCGACTCTGTTTTGGGATGGCCGCGCTCTCTCCACCTTCGTCGATCCGGAAACGGGAATGGTCGCGATCCCCAGCGGCGGCGCGCTGGAGACACAAGCGGTTCAGCCCATCCTCGCCCCCGACGAGATGGCCTTCGAAGGCCGCACCTGGAACGACGTCCGCACCAAGCTTCAATCCGTGACGCCGCTCGCCCTCGCCAGCCGCGTGCCGCCCGACATGGCCGCCGCTGTCGCCGCCAACCCGACCTATCCCGCGCTCTTCGCCGCCGCCTTCGGCGACCCGCTGATCAACGCCCAGCGCATCGGCTTTGCCATCGGCACCTACGAGCGCACCTTCTTCCCCAATCAAACCCCCTGGGACCGCTGGCGCGACGGCGACACCAGCGCGCTCACGCCGCAACAGCAGATCGGCTTGCAGACCTTCAGCACCAACGGCCGTTGCAACGCCTGCCACACGCCGCCGCAATTCTTCACCAACACCTTCCGCAACATCGGCTTGCGGCCGGCGTTCGAAGATCGTGGGCGTCAGAACTTCACCGGCGTCCCCGCCGACGCGGGGCGCTTCCGCGTGCCGACGCTGCGCAACGTCGGCCTGAAAAACCGCTTCATGCACAACGGCAAGCTCACCAACCTGACCGACGTCGTGAATCACTATCGCAACGAAGGCAACGTGCAATTCCGCGACAACATCGACACGATCATGCTCGGCATCAACATCACCCCGCCCGAGATCGCGCCTCTCGTCGATTTCGTTAAGAACGCGCTGACCGATCAGCGCGTCGCCAACGAGGAGTTTCCCTTCGACCGCCCGAAGCTGCTCAGCGAAATCGCCCCCGGCGATGCCAACTGCGACGGCGTCGTCAGCGTCGGCGACATCGCCGCTTTCGTTCTCGCCCTCACCGACCCGCCGTCATATCTAACGAACTATCCCTGCAGCATCTTCACCGCCGATGTCGATGGCAACGGCGTCGTTTCGGTCGGAGATATCTCGCCGTTCGTCGCCGCGCTCATCGGCGGCTGAGCCGCCGCCGAGCAGCCCTGTCCGCTTACGGCTTCACGAGCTGCACCCGCAGCCCCAGCTCCGTCGCGCTATCCGCGCCGACGCCCAGCCGAATCTCGCCCGGCTCGATGCGAAGCTGCCCGCTGTTGTCATGAAAGCCGAAGCGAGTCACCGGAATCTCGAACGTCACCGTCTCGCTGCGCCCGGCTGCTACGCTCACTCGCCGAAACGCGCAGAGCTGCCGCACCGGCCGCGTCATCGTCGCCGCCGGATCCTGGTAATAAACCTGCACCACTTCGTCGCCGTCGCGCTTGCCCGTATTGGTCACTTTCGCGCCGACGCGAATCACGCCGTCCGCGCGGGCTTCCACCGGCGACACCGTCGCGTCGCTGATCGAAAAGCTCGTATAGCTCAGCCCAAAGCCGAACGGATAGAGCGGCGTCCACGGAATGTCGATGTACTTCGACGTAAAGCGATTGCCCTCCGTCGGCGGACGTCCCGTGTTCTTGTGGTTGTAATACAGCGGCACCTGCCCCGTGCTGCGCGGAAAGGTCGCGGGCAATTTGCCGCCGGGGTTGAAGTCGCCAAAGAGCACATCGGCAATCGCGTGGCCCGCTTCGCTGCCCGGGTGCCACGCCAGCACGATCGCGCCCGCCCGCTCCGCGAGCGACGGAATCGCGAGCGGCCGACCGGTCAGTAGGATCACCGCGGTCGGCTTCTTAAGGTCGAAGATCGCATTTGCCAGCTCAACCTGCGGCCCGGGCAACTCGACGCTCGCCCGACTGTGCCCCTCGCCGCTCATCATCTCCATCTCGCCCAGCACCAACAATACGACGTCGGCGTTCTGCGCGACGCGCTTCGCCTCTTCGATCCCGTTCGGCAGCGCCGCCAGCACCTCGCACCCGCGCGCGCGGTCGATCGTCACATCCGCCCCGGCCACCGACTTCAACCCTTGCAATACGTCGATCGCTTCGTCCTCGCGTCCGACGCCCGCCCAGGTGCCCAGCATGTCGCGCTTCGACTCGATCAGCGGACCGATCAGCGCGATGCGCTGCGGCTTTCGTGCCAGCGGCAGCACTCCCGCGTCATTCTTCAACAGCACCATCGATCGCCGCGCGACATCCCGCGCCAGCGCACGATGCTCCGCCGCGCCCTGCAACGCCGCCTCTCGCGAAACATCGGTATACGGATTCGCGAAGAGCCCCAGTTTCTTCCGCAGAATCAGCGTCCTTCGAACCGATTCGTCAATCAGCCGAATCGGCAACTCGCCGCGCTCGACCGCCGCCGCCAGAAACTTCTGATAAATCCCCGACGCCATGTCGATGTCGACCCCGCAGCGGATCCCGATCGCGGCGGCCTCCGCTTCGTCGACGGCGAAGCCGTGCGGCACCAGCTCGCGCACCGAAGCCCAGTCGCTGATGACGACGCCCTCGAAGCCCCAGCGCTCGCGCAGCACCGTGCGCAGCGTGTATTCGTTGCCGCTCGCGGGCACTCCGCCGATCTCGTTGAACGCCGACATCATCGAGCCCACGCCGGCATCGACCGCCGCCTTGAACGTCGGCAGATGCACGTCATGCAAGGTCGAGAGCGAAATGTCCACCGTGTTGTAATCGCGCCCGCCTTCCGCCCCTCCGTAGGCGACATAGTGCTTCGCGCACGCGATCATCCGATCCGCCTTGCTCGGATCGTCACCCTGAAATCCGCGCACGCGGGCGGCCGCGATCTCCGCCCCCAGAAACACATCCTCGCCCGCCGTCTCGGCGATTCGACCCCAGCGTGGGTCGCGACAAACGTCGATCATCGGGGCGTAGGTCCAGTGCGTCCCCGCGGCGCGGGCCTCGATCGCCGCGACGTGACACGCTTTCTCAATCCACTCCGGCGACCACGTCGCCGCTTCGGCCAGCGGAATGGGGAAAATCGTGCGATAGCCGTGGATCACATCGTTCGCAAAGACGACCGGAATCTTCAGCCGCGACTCCTCGACGGCGATGCGCTGCAGGGCGTTGGTGTGCTCCGCGCCATGCGCGCCGATGAACGTGCCGATCGCCCCCGCGCGAATCTGCTCGGCCAGCTCCGACATGCGCGCCGCTTTCGCGCCGGGATTGTCGGTCGCGCTGATGCCGCCGCCCATCTGCGTCAGGTGCCCGAGTTTCTCGGCGATGGTCATCTGTGCGATCAATTGATCGACGTCCGGATCACTCGCGACGCGCGGTGGCGACTCAGCGTAGGCAAGCGTTGCAAACGCGACGGCGATCACGAGCTTTCCCGGTTTCGCCCTGCAGCGCGCAGCGTCCGCTATGCGGATCTCTTGCGTCCGGCTCACCAACGATGTCCGCACAGTCGCCCCTACGCGTTTCATCATCATCGCAATCCCTTGAAAACGAATCACGGGCGCGAACCGCGTCGATGCGATTCGCGCCCGTGAATGTAGCGTGTTTTTGGCGTCGCTTAGTTGCCCGTCAGCAGGGCCACGAAGCCGCCGATATCGCCGACCGTCACGAAGCCGTCGTTGTTGACGTCGGCCAGGTTGATGTCGCAGGTCGGGAACTGGATCGCGTACTGCGTCGGGTTGGTGAGCGCCAGCACGAAGCCGCCGATATCACCGACCGTGATGAAGCCGTCGCAGTTCATGTCGCCGTCGGCGAAGCTGGCGCCGCCGACCGTGAAGCTGATCGAGCTGCTGCCGCCCGCGACGGTCGCCGCGATCACCGGCGAGAAGTTCGGCGGGCCGTTGAGCGTCTGAATGACGTTCGCGATCGTGTTCTGGAGCTGGAAGGTGTAGACGCCGGTCGCGCTCGGCGCGGTGAACGAGCCGGTCGCCAGCGTGACGCTGCCCGACTGGCCGACGCCGCCGGTCGCAGTCACGTTCTGGGCCACGCCGCTGCTGGGCGGCGGAGCCTGACCAAAGGTGTTCTGACCGCCGCCGATCTGCACCAGATTGCGGGCGCCGGCGGTGCCGCGCTGCACGCCGACGTAGCCGGTCGTGTTGCCGCCTTCGCCGGGGTTGCTGATGCCGGCAGGACGGCTGAAGTTGGTCATCGCGCCGGGCACGCCCGCCGCGTAGGGAATGTCAATCGTGGCCGGGTTGTTGGTCGCGTCCTGCGCCAGGTCGGTGGCCAAGAGCGCCAGACCCGCGTTGTCGCCGGACGAAACGGTGAAGCCGATGGTCCAGGTAATGGTCGCGCCCGGGCTGACGGTCGTGCCGTTCTGCGGCGAGGTCAGACTGACCGTCACCGTCTGCGCCAGCGCCGCCGCCGACATCGC
>JANRJD010000001.1:0-56116 GCA_033764195.1 Phycisphaerae bacterium
AGGCTCTGCCTTGCTCTTCAAACCTGGGTGGCATGGGCTGGCGGTACTCCGCCTGCCCGTGCTCCCGGCGCCGCGAGCGACTCGAGCGACGGCAACATCGCAACGGTGCGGCGAGCCAGCCCGCCCCGCGGCTGCAAGAAACCCGGCCGGCACGCACAGAGTGATCCGAAAAGCGCCCCGGCGCGCGAGCCGTTAGGCCGCGCAACGCCAAAGCGCCGACCGGATCGACGCAACCTTCGTCCGTAACGACGAAGCAAGCGGCGGGTTCAACTCCCGCCACCTCCAATCCGAACTCTCATCAAACGACGCGCGTCTACGCGCGCCGAGAGATCTTCCATTTCCCGCGACGCCCCGCGTTCAATTCGCTATTCGCTATTCCCCATCCGCAGCACCTTCGCCGCCTGCGTCATCACCCCCTCATTAAATCCAAGCTCCCGGCACAGTTTCGCGAACATCTGCGGCGCGGAGCGCTCGCCCGCCACGCGGGAGTAGCGGTTGCCCAGTGCGAGCCGAAAGCGCCACGGCGTCATCGGCACCGGAAAGTCGCTGCCGAAGAGCAGCTTGCGGTGCAGCTCCTGTCGTTCCAGCAGCCGGAGAAACAGCGACGCCTTGCTGACCAGCCCCAACGCCGAAATGTCGGCGTAGATCGGCTCATCGGCGAACTCGTTGAGCAGCAGGTGGCACAACGCGTCGTGCCACGCGCGACGCCCCCAGAACAGCGTGTGCGTCGCGACATGGGCGAAGATGACCGTCGGCATTTCCCCCTCCCGCCGCAGCTCGCGCAGCACCTCAATCATCGGCCCCAGACTGATCTGCGGATCGCGATAGTTTCCCAGCAGAAACTCGACGTTGTAGTGCACGAGCAGCGGCAGACCGACCTGCCCCAGCCGGCGCACAAACGCGACGCTGCGCGGATCGCGGATCTCGATGTTCTGATGCACGGGCAGCCACTTCATCAGACACGCGCCGCCGGCGACGACCTCGTCGATCGCCTCCAGCGCGCCGGGCCGATAGGGATGGATCGACGCGCCGAAGAGATAGCGATCGGGCCGCGCGCGACAGGCCGCACGCACGAGCGAATTGGAGACGTAAATGTCGCTGCCGAGCTGCCCCGCGCGGCGCGGCAGCGGCGCGACTCGCCCGTCGTCGTCGTGCGCGGCGTCCATCGCCAGCAGCACATAGCGGTCGATCGGCCCGGGCGCGAGCAGATGCTCATCCCACACCCGCGCGATTCGCTCATCCAGCCCCGGACCCGGGCCTTCGCCAAACTGGACCTTCAGCTCGCGCATCAGCAGACGAAAGAGAAGGCCATTTGCGGCCCGTGGGGAGACGCAGCCATCAAAATCCGTCGGCAACGCGCCGGTGTCCTTCACCGAGCGCTGGGCAGACTCTCGCGGCGGCAGCGGCTCAAACGAGAACCGCTCGATCGCATCGCTGCGGTGCTTCTGCGAATAAGCAAGGTGGCAATGCACGTCGATGATCAAGGTTGCTCCCCTGTCGGCGGCGTTTTCGTATCGACGTCATGCGCCGCATCGGGTGCAGCGGTCGCGTCATAAATCACGTCGGGCGGCTCATCACCCCAACCCGGGACCGGGTATTGCGGCGGAGCAATGCGCGTCAGTCGGGACTCGCTGTTGCGGATCGGGGCCTTCGCCGCTCGGCGGAGAATCACCCAGAATGCGGCGAGCGCGAGAACGAACGAGGCGAGAATCCAGGGTAGATGACGCGAGGCGCTGCTGCTGCTGCTACGCGGGGCGGCGCGCTCCGCGGCGAGCGGCGCCGCGGCGATGAAGAGCGGCGCATGAGCCACGCGGCCGCTGTCGGCGTAGTAACTGCGGATCATCACGAAGCGCGCGACGAATTCCAGCGTGTCGCCGATTGCGAGATCGCCGACATCATCGGTGCAGATGACGGTGGCGGCCAGGCCGGGCTGCGGGCTGGTCAGCTCCAGTTGGGTGAGCAAGCCGAGCTCCGGATTGGCCCGAAGCGCAAAGGGGTCTTTGTTGCGCACGAGCACGCCGCGGATGCGCACCGCCGCCCCGCGAAAGTCCGACGGTCGCTCGAGGAACTCGCGCCAGTCGACGACCTCGCGCGGCTCGGTCCTCGAACCGGCGAGCTGATCATTTGCGCGCATGCGGCGGACGAGTTCGTAGAAAGCGGGCTGATCGAAATTGAATGCGAAGTCTTGGGCGACGAGCGGCGAGTCGTCGCTTGCGGGGGCTGACGAAGAAGCGGGCTGCGCCGCGGCGGCGATACCAATCGCCGTGAAGGCGGCCAGCACGATCGGCAACACCCCACGGCGGATTGTCAATCGTCGCCGCTCTGGTCCCATGGGTATTCGACCGGTTGCGAGGTGCTGGGGCCGGAGGTCGATTGCGAATCGGGCGTGCGATTCGGGCGCGGCGGCTGCAGCTTCGTCGGCGCGGGCAAGACGCGCCACTGCCCCTCTTCGCGAAAGACGAGAATGGCGATGGCGCGGCGGTCTTCGCCGAAGACGGGCGTCTTGCCCTCGACGAATTCGACCTCGTTGATAACGCGATAGGTCGGGCGCGGCATCGTCGCGGCCTCGACCTCGGCGATCTCGCGCACCGTCAGCTTCGAAATCGCCTGATAAACGCGCTGAAAGCGATCGCGGCTTTCGGGGTCCTGACGCAGGCTGCATAGCCGACGATAGCCTTCGTAATCGCCGGTGAGGCAGGTTTCGAGGAAGCTGCGAACGAACGCGGCGACCTCGGGGTCGGCGTCGGCGACCTCGGGGGCGAAGGCGTAGCGCGGCGTGTGGGCTGGATTGCCGACAGCGGGTTTGCTGGCGGACTTATCGAGCTTGGATTTGCCGGGCTTGCTGTTGCAGCCACACAGCGCGAGGGCGCTGATGCCGGCAACGATGAGGCCCGCGCGATGCGCGGCGTGGTTCAGAAACAGTCGGTCGATCGGTCGCTCGCTCAAAGGCTCTCACTCCGCCGGGCGAATCGCAGGGCTTGCTTGATCCAGCCGACGACGCGTCGCGGGGCGCAGTCGACATCGACGAAGTCTATCGAAACGGGAGAGAATTCGGCGAGGCGGCTGACGAGACTGACGAGTTTGTCGGAGGCGTCGGGGATGGGGTCGCCGACGGAGATTGAGAACGCCCAGTTGCGCGCGCCCGCGTCGCGAAGAGCGGCAAGCTGCCGATCCACGCTTCGATCCGAGTAGTAACCAAATAGCGGTACGCGCGCAGACGCGCCGCGCAAGCCACATTCATTCTCCAGCGTCGCCACACTGGGCTCTGAGATGCGCCGCTCGACTTCTCCGAGCATGCCGAAGGCCAATTGCATCGCCGCGACGCGCGCCTCCTCGCGAAGTACGCGGTACTGCTGTGAAAAACGAAGCAGATTCGTGCGCGCGGCTGGAGAAATCGGCTCGTTTTTCATTGCCTGCGCAAACACCGTTCGAAACGTATCGATCCCGACCGACAGCTCCAACGCACGGTCACTGCGCACTGCCACGGCGCGACAGCCCGCACAAAAACACTGCGCGATCTCGGGCGCCAATTCAGGGTCGATGCAATACATCGCGCCGAAGACTGCGATGTGGACCTCGCGTAACGCCCAGTCCTCAATGGTCACAAAGCGCGGTCCAAAGCCGCGTAGTTCCCCGAAGGTACGCTCGATCAACTCCTGAACATCGGGGTGCAGCCGGCATGGGCAAACGGGCGAGGGCTCATCGTGAAGAGTTCGGTGTGCTGCTTTGATCCAATCCGAGTTCTCCAATACCGCAGGTTCGAAATCGAACTCAAACCCAACCGCGATCCCGCGCCGCGCGGCAAAGTCCAACATTTCCTTCAGCACGTGCCGCTTCCCCACCCAGCTCGCCGCGACTGGCTTCAGGGCCAGCGACTCGTAGCGCTTGCGATCAAACTCGTAGTGCCAGCCGCCGGAAGAATGGAAGTAGTGCGGTGGAGCGGCCGGCTCGGCGCGGAAGTCGTAGATGGGACCGGTGACAAGCGGAATCGAAACGTGATCAATCCCCGTCTCATCAATGATGCGCTCCAACGCCGCGCCACGATCGTCGGCGAAAGACCAGAGCGGATAGACCACGCCGTAGGAGCATGCCATGACATGGTTGATAGCGGGAACGGGCGGCGTTGCCAACGCGGGCGGAGCGGCCTTCGCGGGTATCGCGCGGGGCTCTTCACCGCGAACGTAGCGGCGAACAAATGATCACGGCGATGGCACGGGCGATTGGGAGCTTGAGGCGGAGGGGAAAAAAGGCGTGCGGCACCCTGTGGGTATTGGCGCGGTCTGAGGGTGCCGCAGCGAGTGGAAGCAAGTTGTTCAGCAGCAATGAGTTACGATTTAGCACGCTTTAAGGGCGCACTGAACCGTTACATTCCTAAGTATAACTCGCCGATTCGCTCGATCAACTCGATTCGCACAGAATCGATCACTTTTTTCGATCGAAGTTAGCCGCCGCGGGGGACGCGCCGCGCACGGGATCGACCGCGCGGATGGGGCCCGACGCCATGGCCTCAAAAATGCCGGCGGCGGCGGGCGAGGGGCACGCATTTTTTGAACTCGCAAGTTCCCGGAAACGGTTTGGTTGCACCGACTGACGCGGGTAGCCTCAAGCTTGGTCCCACGCGTCGGCGCTCCTGCTGTGCCGGTCGCGGGGTACCGGGATGGCCGCAGACAACGTTCAGTTTCGACAGGAGCCCGCTCTCATGTTTACTCCCTCGACGCGCCTCGCTTGCTTCGTGATCGGCGCTCTGGCTTGGCCGGCCTTCGCCGGCGTTAACAACCCCCCTGCCGCTCCGGTCATCACCGAGCCAAACGTCGACGGACAGGTCGTCAATTTCGAAGACGTCCACATGGAGACGGCCGCCTTCTCCGACCCCGATCCGGGACAATCGCACTTTTGCAGCGATTTCGAGATCTGGCTGGTCAATCCGCCGGAGCGCATCTGGCGCGCCTCCTGCGTCGGCGGGGTGCTGCTGACCCACATCCACCTTGGCGACGGCGTATTCGAGAACTCGCACGACGGGCTCATCAGCCTCTTTCCCCAGACGCAGTACCAGCTGCGGGCGCGACATAGCGACGACAGCGGCGACGATGCCACCCGCTGGAGCCCGTTCAGCCAGCGGTCGTTTGTGACCAGCGCAGCGTCGCAGATCTTTCCGCTCGAGCTGGACGACATCGGCTCCAGCCCCGCCCCGACGCTGACCGCGCCGGGCGGAACGGCGCACATCCTGCCGGGCGGCGCTGCACCGCCGTCGATCCGGGTGGAGTCGGCCGGCGGCGCGCTGCTGCTGGAGATTCGCGGCAATAACGGTTCGAGCAACACGATCGTGAATCCGCCGGCGCTGGTGGACCATGTGCCGGTGCGGGTCGTCATGACGGCGGCCGCGCTGAGCTCGACGGTGTTTCCCGCGCTCGATTTGGCTTTTGTGGACGAAAACGGGCGAGACGAAGCGATCTATCTGCCGGAGCAGACGGTGGCGGCAGGCCAGTCGCGCTATTTCTGGGTAGCGCTCGGCGGCGCGACGTTTGTCGGCAGCGCCGGCCAGACGACCCCCGATTTCTCGACGCTGGCGCGGGCGGCGGGCGTGCCATGGCGCGTGCTGCAGCCGGGCTATCGCGTCGATTTGTTCGCGACCGGCTTCCAACTGCCGGTGAACATCGCATTCGTCCCCAACGCGACCGCTCCCGACGGCGCGCGGCACGGCGACGACCCCTATTTTTACGTCGCCGAGCTGTATGGCACGATCAAGGTGGTTACGCACGACGGCGCCGTGAGCGACTATGCGACGAATCTGCTGAACTTCAACCCCAGCGGCTCGTTCCCCGGCTCGGGGGAGCTGGGGCTGGCCGGCATCGTGGTCGACGCCAACGGCGACGTTTATGCGACGCTGCTGTATAGCGCGAACCCGCCCAACGACGGGCCGCTCTATCCGCGCGTCGTGCGCTTTACGAGTACCGACGGCGGGCGCACTGCGGCGACCCAGACCACGATCCTCGACATGGTCGGCGAATCGATGGGCGCTTCGCACCAGATATCGAATATCTCGTTCGGCCCCGATGACAAGCTCTATGTTCACATCGGCGACGGCTTCAACGTCGGCACGGCGCTCAATCTCAACTCGTATCGCGGCAAGATCATCCGGCTGAACCGCAACGGAACCGCGCCGACCGACAACCCGTTCTACAGCGTCTCCAATGGCATCAATTCGCAGGATTACATCTTCGCGTATGGGCTGCGCAACCCGTTCGGCGGGGCGTGGCGGGCGGCCGATGGGCAACACTACGAAGTCGAGAACGGCCCGAGCGTCGACCGGTTCGCCCAGATCGTGCGCGGCCGCAACTTTGGCTGGAACGGCACCGACGCCAGCATGTCGAACTTCGCGATCTACAACTGGGATCCGGCCCACGCTCCGGTGAACATCGCCTTCGTGCAGCCGACCACATTCGCGGGCAGCGGCTTCCCGCCGGCGGCGCAGGATCGCGCGTTTATCACGGAATCGGGGCCGACCTGGGCGACCGGCCCACAGGCCCAGGGCAAGCGGGTCACCTACTTCAACCTCACCCCCTCCGGCACACTCGCCAGCGGGCCGACCACGTTGATCGATTACATCGGCAACGGGAAGGCGACCGCAGTTGCGCTCGCGGCCGGGCCCGACGGGCTGTACTTCTCCGACCTCTACAAGGACGTCGGATACAGCTCGCCGATCGATCGCGGCGCCAACGTGCTGCGCGTGCGCTACGTCGGCCGCGCTGATTTTTCGGCGACGCGGCGGGCCGGATGTGCGGCGCCCTTCTCCGTGCGCTTCACGGATGAGTCAGACGTGCCCGGCGTGGCCGCGCGGCTGTGGGATTTTGGCGACGGCTCGACCAGCACCGAGGCCAACCCGACCCACACCTACACATCGCTGGGTGCATTTAACGTGCGTCTAACGGTGACCGGGACGCCCGGCGCGGTATCGACGGTCAAGAGCGCCTACATCACCGTCGGCCCGCGTGCCGGTTTGCTGGCGGAGTATTACGACGTCATCGACCTCAGCGGCCCGCCGGCGCTGGTGCGCGACGAACCGAACATCTTCTACAACTGGGGCAGCGGGAGCCCCGACCCGAGCATCGGCGCCGACACCTTCTCGGCGCGGTGGACCGGCAAGCTCGTGCCCCCTCAGAATGGGACTTACACGATCCGGACGCGTTCAGACGACGGCGTGCGCGTCTTCCTCGACGAGTTCGCCATCATCAACAACTGGACCGACCACGCGCCCACGTTTGACTCCAGCGGCCCGCTGCTGCTCAACGGGGGGCAGGAATATGACCTTCGCGCGGAGTTCTACGAGAACGGCGGCGGCGCGGTGATGGAGCTGTATTGGTCGGGACCGTTTGCTGAGCAGCCGATCCCCGCGACTGTTTTGCGCTCGCCCGCGACGTGCGCACTGGTTGGAGATGCAAACTGCGACGGCGTCGTGAGTGTCGGCGATATCGGCGCTTTTGTGCTCGCCCTGACGGACCCGCTCGGCTACGCGGCGACATTCCCCGATTGTCCGGCGACTCACGCCGACATCAACGGCGACGGCTTTGTCACGGTGGGAGATATCAGCGGCTTCGTGAATCTGCTGACTGGTGGTTGACGCGCCGCGAGAAAATGAAGAGCCCGCGCGGCGCGGTCGGAGGTGCGTCACGCGGGCCTATAAGCCGTCGGTCCGGACTTGAACCGACAGCCGTTTTAGCAGATCAGATTCAGACGGCGTCGATATTCTGGCGCAGTCTGTGAGCGACGCTCACATATTCGCGCTGCACCGCGTCGGCGGGCGGCTTGCTGCCCACCCATCCGAACAGCTCACCGATCGCTCGTTGCAGCTCGGCCGCGATCGGCGCGTTGGTATTTGTTGTCATATCGTAGCGTTGCGGCGCGCCTTCGTTAGCGCGCCCGCTCCAATCGAGCGTGGTCTGCGCCTGATGCCCGCCGGGCACCGCCGCCAAGCCGAGGCTCGGCTGAGCATAGTTATTACCCAGGTGCGGGAAACTGGTCGCGCCGGGGTCGATGGTGCTGGCCATTGGTCGAATCTCCTGAGAGCGACCGCCGAGACGGCGGCGCTACCCTGCTGGATCACTCGACGCCGGCCGCGAATTTCTCCGCGGCCGACGTCGACCTTTGAGGCTGTGAAATTCGCCTTACTTCGGCACAACCCAGCTATCTTCGCTCTCGATGCCGTCGATCTCCCAGGTCCAGCGAATCTTCTTGTACGTATACGCAACCTCTTCCATGTGCGTATAGCTCTCGGTCTTCGGGTCGAGGCAGTTGGGCATCCACGGACGGATGCTGACAATGATCGCGTCCTCGAGCGTGGTCGTGAAGTAATGCTCTTCCTGACCCTGCGGGTTGATGCGATACCACTTGATCTGCACCTGCTTCATATGCTCGCCGGTGCAGAGCGCCTGATAGAGCTTGGGCGAGCTCTTGTCGAAGACCTTCACAACCGACAGTGCGTTGTGAATGCGCTTGCCGGTGCTGAGGCCGCTCTGCGGATCGCGCGGGATGCGGACCTCGTGGTTGAAGGCTTCGACCAGGATCGTGTTTTCACGACCCTGCATTTCGCACGAACCTTCGATGTTTCCCTGATTCTCGCCTTCCAGAGTCATGTGGGCCGGCATTGGCATGGCTGGGTCTCCTTGACCTTTGTATCCGTCGGCGTTGATTCGCCGTTGCGGTCATTTTCGTCGCGAGGTCGCTTACGTTGGCGGCTCATCGCGATGGAGCACGTAGGGCAGACTGCGTGCCAAAAGAGTTGGGCGACCGCAGAAATCCGATCGAATGATTCGGATGGGCCGCGATAACCAATTTTATGAGACCTGGGCTGTGGGTCAATCGGCGGATTGGATTTCTCGCACGCCGGCAGGAACGGAGGGTGGGGAATACCCACCCCTCAAAATCACCCACCCCCGGGCGGCTGTGGTGGGTTTGAGTGCTGTCGGGCCTGACTGGCTTTTCGGAGTTTTGGACTCGGAGATGAGTGCGTACCCCAATCGCCCGGGCGGGTACACCGCCACCGTCAAATCGCCTTTCGCGGTCAACCTGCTGTGCGATACGCTGCCGTCGGGAGTTGCGACCCGGATTGGGGACTCGAGAATGGACGCGCCCGAGGCCGAACCGAGATCGCTTGCGATCGACGCCGTCAAAGGGCCGGACAGTCATTGTCCCCGCTGCGAGTATCTGACGGGCGTGGGTCGGTGTCCGGAGTGCGGCTCCCTGAACGATCGCGTCCGACCGGGGACGCCGAGACCAAATGCGCGCTTTCGTCGCCGACTTACGTTTTGGCTGGCGACCTTAGCGGTCGTACTGCCGATCCTGGCGCTGGCAGCGGTGTGGCTCGCGTATCGCTACGTTTCGGACGCGCAACTCCGTCGCTGGCGCTCACAAAACAACACCCTGCTCGCGCGGCTGGCGAACCAAGCGCTATTGGATCGCTTCGAGATGCGCACCGCTGCTGCGAGCCGAATGGCCGAGGCGATCGGACGCGAGTCCAACATCGGCGCGCGAAAGCTGGGCATTCCGCTCGGGTGGTACAGGAACTTCGATCGCATACTGAGCGGCTCGGGTTGGGGCTTCGGTCCGGGCGGCGAGTATGTCGAGTCCTCCGCATCGTGCTTCGGCAAACCCAGCTACGGCCCATACGGCCGTGTGAAATCTGTTCAGGGCGGCTGCATCACAATCACGGCCGCGGAGGTCGTTTCGGATCGTCGATTTGAGATCAAGCTGGCTCATATGCTCATTGACGGGCAGTTCGTCTTTTGCGAGTGGAGCCGATTGGACGATGTCGTGAACGCGCCCGCCAACGAGCTTATTTCCACCCTGCATCTGTGTTCGCAGCAGCCCAGCTTTGAGAGCCCGACACTGGCGGAAAGATGGCCCGCGATCGAACTGCCGCTCGAGCTTCAACCCCTCCGTGCGAAGGGGCCGATCGAAGCGACCATCATCGAAGAGCTTGAGACCCGCGTCCTCGATTCCGTGACGGAGGGCTTCCGAATTGACGCCGGCTCGGATCATGGCGTGTTTGTCGGACTTGGATTTTGGCCAACGTCGGCAGATCGAGCACCGAGCTATTGCGATGGGGCGCAGCTCACGGTGATCGAGGTGGAACCGCAGAGCTGCGTCGCCGTCCGAAGGAACGGTGTTCGCTGCTCTGGCGTAGAACTCCTGCGGGCGGGGTTAGGCGTGCGAGCGGGCCGATAGGGATTGGCGAATGGATAAGCCGTTGGATATGACCAGCCAGTGTGAGCCGTTCCAGCCGAGCGGCATATGCCCGCATTGCGGCTATGAGACCGATCCCGGCGTTTGTGCGGAGTGCGGCGCGCAGAACGAGCGAGTGCATTCGCGATCGAAGGGCGAGCGCTGGCGACGCTTCCGCCGACTGGCGATGCGGGCAACGCTCGCGTTTGCGGGGTTGGCGGTGGCCGTGAGCGGCGGGCTGGCCGCGGCCTACGCATGGTTGCCGGAAAGTGCGCTGACGGCGATCTACAACAGCAGGCCGCCCGCGATCATCGCGCGCTTCGTGTGGAATGCGATCGAGCATCGCATTCAATTGCGCGATGACTTCGCCGTTGCGATCTCCCAACGCGCGGTCGCACCGGATTACACGCGGCCGGTCGTTACTCCGACGCCGTGGCAAGGTGAGTTTCGACATGCGTACGACTCCGACGCAAAGATCTGGATCTCTTCGGACGGTTGGTGTGCATACCGTCTTTATGGCGGGGGATGCATGGGCCCGTTTACGCGATGCGACGAATTCGGGCCGATTACGGTCGTCAGCGCCGGGCGAATCGACGTCGACTTGACTGATGTGTACAGCGGTAGCAAACGCCGGCGCAGCTACGCCCGGGTGACGGCTGACGGTCGACAAGCAGTGGTTGAGTTCGCGGAGCTACCCGTCGTGCTCAATGCACCGCAGACCGAGATTGTTCCGAGCCTCAGCCTCATGCCCTCTGGCACGGAGCCGCTGATCCCGTTCGGCTCAACCGTGAAATGGCCCGCGATCGAAATTACCGACGACCTGTCGAAGTATCGCATCTCGCCGCCGCTGATCGGGCGTGTGCTGGAGTTCGGGTTTTCCGTTCTTGAGGTATCGATGGAATGGCGCGACCCGCCCAAGCGACGCTGGCAGATTCGGGCCCGACTCAACGTCGGCGAATCGGCCGGCGTCTACGAGGGCCTTCCGTTCTGGGCCAATCACAGCGACTTTCTTCGCTCCGCAGACGGGGATCCGGCGGTTCGCGTTACCGAAGTGTTCACGGACTCGTGCATGGTCGAGGGAAAGGTCGCGCCGGCGCCGTGGGCGAAAGAGCCTGAGCCGTTCGTCGGCATGGAGTTTCTGACCGGCCGCGAAGAGCCGGCGCCACTCACACCTTAGCCGCCGGTGGGTCGGCTATCGGGCAGTTCGCTGATGGTGGGCAGCCGGGTCTCGCGGGCGTGCTCGCGCAGTTCGCTGGTGAGCAGCCGCCAGTAGCCGCCCGTCGCGATCAGATAGACCGCGAGGATCACGCCGAAGAGCAGCAGGACATAGGCGAGCCGTAGCAGTGGTTCGTAATTGGGGTCGATTTTGACGGTGTGTTGGGCGGCTTCGGGGAAAAGCGACTTGGCGCGCGTCTGCGCATACGCCGGGAGCTTCGCGAAGAGGCGTGTTGCGTAGTCGCGGCCGGTGTCGGGGTCGACGGCGTACTTGCCCTTGAAGCCGAGCTGGATGCAGGCGTAGCAGGTCGCGAGCAGGTCGTACCACTTGCCGGTGTCGCTGCGCTGTGCTTCTTCGGCGAGCTGCGTTTCCTTCATGGCCTGATCGACGACGTCGTAGAACTTTTCGCCGCCGAGCGCCTCGCGCTGATTGAGCAGCGTGATTTCGAGGCATTCGTCGGCCCAGCGCTGCCGGCCGGACCAGGGGCAATTCAGGATCATCACTTCGTCGATCAGGTAGACCAGCGGCACGCGGGCCCGCGACCACGCATCCCACAGCCCCGGCTCGGCGTGACTCTTGCGATCTTGCTCCTTGATCAGCGCCAGTACTTCGTTGCGCGTGTCCTCATAGCGCGGGTCCTCGCCGTCCGCCACGCGCCGCTGAAATGCGGCGAGGTAGAGGAAGACGTCGACCGCGAGGTCATAGACGGATGGGGCGGCGGCAGGCACGCGAAGCGGTCTCCTCAGCGAAGCTTGATGACGAACAGCGCCACGCGCAGCGGGTCGAGTTTGGGCATGTCCTGTTGCGGCATGCGGATGAAGATGCCGCGCTCGCGCTCGCAATGTTCCCAATAGGGCGCGCTGCGCGAGATGCGGAAATAGTGCTGGTCGGCGCTGCGCGGCAGATTGGCCACGCTGGTGACGGGCTTGAACTCGAGGCCCGAGAGTCGCCGCTGATAGACCTCGACCGCGTCGCGCGGGGAAGCTAGCTTGAAGTTGATCGTGCGGAAGAGGGCCATCACGTCGTCGACGTTGAGCTGCGAGCGAATGCCCAAATACATCTCGTGCGCCGGCGTGAACCACTCGGCGTCGAGCTCGACGCCCAGGCCGCCATCGCGGACTTCGAAGGGGCGCTCGACGTAGTCGCGCGGGAGCATGCCGTTGATCAGAGCGCGCAGGTAGCGAATGAGCTCGTCGAAGATGGGGCCGCTGTTTTCGTGGTCATAGGCCGGCAGCTCGCGCGGGCGGCGGGCGCCATCCCAGAGCGCGACGCGGCCGATGCCGCCGATGAGCGTGCGATAAAGCTCGTAAGGATGCAGGTCGGGACAGGTGGCGACGATGCCCAGTTGCACACCCAGCTCATTGAGCGCGGCGAGTTTCATCAACTGCTCAACGTCGGCCGGTGCGCCGGTGGCGAAGGTCAGGGCGCGGGTCGACGCATCGGCCCCGAGCTGCTCCACGCGGGCGCGGACGTCGTTGTAAAGCACCTCGATCTGCGTCAGCAACGATGGCCAGGCCCGCAAACGCAGCAGCGGCGGAACGTTGGCCGGGGCGAGCTTGGCGCCGGCGGGAGTGCGCTCGATGCGGCCGAGGCGAACGCACTCAAAGCCGGTGCGGTCTTCGTTCTCGAGCAAAAACGCGGCTTGCTGGCGGCGGACGGAGATCGGCTGCGGATTGTCGCCGGTGTTTTCGTCGTAGCGCTCGACGACATCGACTCGAAAGCGGGCCCGACGGCTCTTCAGATCGTCATCTGCGTTGAGCACGTTGGCCCGCACGGTCTCGAAGCGCGGCAACGCGAGGTAGACCGTCAGACCGGTGGTGGCGGCTTCGAGCTCTTTCTTGAAATCGCGCGGCGGGAGGTCGCAATTTTCGGGGATTTTCAACAGAGCGCCGTCGGCGAGGCGCAGCTCGGCGCCGCGAATTTCGAGGCGATAGTTCTCGAGTGCGTCGAGGGCCAGATCGATCGAGCGAAATCCCCAGGCGAACGGATGCAGCGCTTCGAGCGACGAGCCCGCCAGCGTTTGGGCCTGGCGGGCGGCGGCCTGCAAGTGATGCGGGCGAAGAAACAGGCCTTCCGCCCAATGGATCTCCGGCCAAAACTTCATCAATCACTGCTCCGGCTGAGGGCGGGAGAAGCCCCGCGCGACGGGCACGCGCAGCGGCCAACGCTCACTCCGCGGGGCGAATTGTAACGATGGTGGGTGCGGGGCGGCAGAGGCGCGGAGGCAATGGGCGGATTCTCATCCGCGAGCCGGCTTTGGCCGGCGGCGGACGACCCTCGCGCATAACCATGGTCAGATGCGGGGCATCACGCGCGCGGGGTTCGGCGAGGGCGGGGCCGTCACTACTCGACCCATACCCCGTCGAAGACCTCCGTCGCAGGGCCGGTCATGAAGACGTGGTCGGTCGTTTCGTCCCACTCCAGCCGGAGGTCGCCGCCCGGGAGTGTCGCGACCAGCGTGCGATCGGTGCGGCCCTCCAGCACGCCGGCGACGCACACCGCGCACGCACCGGTGCCGCACGCCTGCGTGACGCCGCTGCCCCGTTCCCAGGTGCGCATCGTGGCAGCGCGTCGAGAGCGCACTTGCACGAAGTGGACATTTACGCGCTCGGGGAACGCGGCATGGCGCTCGACGCGCGGCCCCCAAGTTTCGAGCGAAACGCCGGCGACATCGTCGACGAAGAATACGGCGTGCGGATTTCCCATCGAGACACAAGTCATCGGCAGGGTCGGGCCTTCGGGGATCGCGAACGCGGCGCGGATGATGCGGCCGTCAGCGGTCGACGCGGCGCTGCCCGGCGTGGCGGAGGGAATCGCCTGGGGTCGGACGGGGATTTCGGTCGCCTGCAGCCGCGGCTTGCCCATGTCGACCCGCACCTCGCGCACGGCGCCGGCCTCGACTGTGAGCGACAGCGACACGATGCCGGAGGCCGTTTCGATTCGCAGCGGATTGGCCCGGCTGATGCCGCGCTCGTGGACATACTTCGCGACGCAGCGAATGCCGTTGCCGCACATCCGCCCTTCGCTGCCGTCGGCGTTAAACATGATCATGCGGGCGTGCGCCTCGGCCGCGCGCGGCGGGGCGATCAGGATCAGCCCATCGGAGCCGACGCCGCGATGACGATCGCTGACGCGTTTCGCCAGCTCGACCGGCGAATCGACGGCCTGGTCGAAGGTGCTTACGTAGACGTAGTCGTTGCCCAGACCGTGCATTTTGGTGAAGCGAAGTGCCAACGGAAGCTCCAGAACCGCGCGCGGAATGTCGGCGAAGCCGCCGACCACCGGCGACTATAGCCGCAGCGCGGAGGGCCCGTCGCGTGCCAGATTGGCACCCCTGTCGCGGCGGTCGCCGCTCGGACCCGAGGCAACGCGGCGCAGGGGCTCACCCCGAACGTCATCCATAAGCCCATTAAATAAAGGCACTTACAGAACTCCGGCCGACTCCTCGCAACTGGCACCGTTTTTGCTTCCACCTAATTGGCCTGTGGCTACATCCCCGGGATGGGGTGCATCCGCGCGCCATCGCCGAGCGGCTCGGAATCGCTCCGCAGCGGCAGGCCTTTGGAGAACGACAAATGTCAAAAATCATCGGTATCGACCTGGGCACCACCAACTCCGTGGTCGCGATCATGGAGGCCGGTCAGCCCAAGGTGCTGATTAACGAAGCCGGCGCGCGGATTACGCCTTCGGTGGTCGCCTTCACGGATAAGGGCGAGCGCCTGGTCGGCCAGCGCGCCAAGAACCAGCAGGTCACCAACCCCAAGCGCACGATCTTCTCGATCAAGCGCTTCATGGGCCGTCGTCATAGCGAAGTCGCGCAGGAAGAAAAGATGGTCCCTTACGAGGTCACCGGCGGCGCCGCTGAACTCGTCAAGGTGAAGATCGACGGCAAGGAATATGCACCGCCGGAGATCAGCGCCATCGTTTTGCGCGATCTGAAGGCCACCGCCGAGCGCTACCTGGGCGAAAAGGTGGACCGCGCGGTCATCACCGTGCCGGCCTATTTCAACGACTCGCAGCGTCAGGCCACCAAGGAAGCCGGTGCGATCGCGGGGTTGAAGGTCGAGCGCATTTTGAATGAGCCGACCGCCGCCGCACTGGCCTACGGCCTGGATAAGAAGAAGAACGAAAAGATCGCCGTCTTTGACTTGGGCGGTGGTACGTTCGACATCAGCATCATGGATGTCGGCGACGGCGTGTTTGAGGTGCTCAGCACCAACGGCGACACGCACCTGGGCGGCGACGACATCGATGAAGTGCTGATCAACTTCCTCGCCGACGAGTTCCGCAAGAAGGAAGGCATTGACCTTCGCAAGGACCCGATGGCGCTGCAACGCCTGAAGGAGAACGGCGAACGGGCGAAGATCGAGCTTTCGTCGTCGATGGAAACGACGATCAATCTGCCCTACATCACCGCCGACGCCAGCGGTCCGAAGCACCTGCAGGTGACGCTGACGCGTTCGAAGTTTGAGCAGCTCATCACGCCGCTGGTCGAGCGCTGCCGCGGTCCGGTGATGCAGGCGCTGGCCGATGCCAAGATGAAGCCGAGCCAGATCGACGAAGTGGTCATGGTGGGCGGCTCGATCCGCGTGCCGATGGTGCAGCGGCTGGTGAAGGAGATTTTCGGCAAAGAGCCGAACATGACCGTGAACCCCGACGAGGTGGTGGCGGTCGGCGCGGCGGTGCAGGGCGCGGTGCTCTCGGGCGAAAAGTCCGACATCGTGCTGCTCGACGTCACCCCCCTGTCGCTCGGCGTCGAGACCATGGGTGGCGTAATGACGGTGATGATCCCGCGCAACACGACCATCCCCACGAGCAAGAAGGAAACCTACAGCACCGCGGCCGACAATCAGCCCGCGGTCGATATCCACGTACTGCAAGGCGAGCGCAAGATGGCGATGGACAACCGCACGCTGGGCCAGTTCCAGCTCAGCGGCATTCGTCCGGCGCCGCGCGGTACGCCGCGGATCGAAGTGACCTTCGACATCGACGCCAACGGCATCCTCAACGTCTCGGCCAAGGATCTGGATACCGGCAAGGAGCAGAACATCCAGATCAAGAGCAGCTCGGGCCTCAGCGACGAAGAGATCAACCGCATGGTCAAGGACGCCGAAGCCCACGCGGCGGACGACAACCGCAAGCGCGAGCTGGTCGACCTGCGCAATCAGGCCGATCAGGCGGTCTATCAGACCGAGAAGATGCTCAGCGAGCACGGCGACAAGGTGGAGCCCGCGCTGCGCAACGACATCGAGCGGGCGATCAACCAGCTCAAGGATGCCTCGAAGAGCGACGACGCCGCGGCGATCCGCCGGGGCATGGACGAGTTGCAGAAGGTCAGCCAGCGGCTGGCCGAGGCGGCGTACAAGGCGGCCGGTGCGAGCGGTGCGTCGGCGGGTGCTTCGGCCCAGGCCGGCGCCGCGGCGGACAAGGGCAGCGGCGGTCAGGATGATGTGATCGACGCGGAGTATGAAGTGAAGAGCTAACGCCGCGTTGACGGGTCGTTTTCAGGGCAGGTCGTGGTACGCCGCGACCTGCCCTTTTTTGTTTGGCCTGCAGGCCCGACGAACCTCCAGTCCCTCCGACGCCGAGCTCGCCGGTGAGTGATACGCTGACCTCGATCCGGGCACGCAATGATCGGTAGCCCGCGCGTGCGACGAGACTCCGCTGCCCGGGCGGGCGTCGGCTACACTGAACCGCGCGGATGAAAATCGACCTTCACACGCACATCCTCCCGGAATTTCTCCCCGATTTCGCCGATCGATACGGCTACGACGGGTTCGTCCGGCTCGATCATCACGCCCCGTGCCGGGCGCGGATGATGGTCGGCGATCGGTTTTTTCGCGAAATCGAGGACAATTGCTGGAGCCCCGAGCGGCGAATCGAGGATTGTCGGCGGACGGGCGTGGCGATGCAGGCGCTCTCCACTATCCCGGTGCTCTTCAATTACTGGGCCAAGCCCGAAGATACGCACGAGATCTCGCGGCTGTTGAACGACCACATCGCCGAGGCCGTTCGCACGCATGCAGATCGCTTCGTCGGTCTCGCGACCGTGCCACTGCAGGATCCGCAGCTCGCTTGCCGCGAGATTGAGCGCTGCATGACGCAGCTCGGCTTTGCGGGCGTGCAGATCGGCACGCACATCAACGGCTGGAACCTCAGCGAGCCGGCGTTGTTCCCGTTTTTTGAGACTTGCGCCAAGCTCGGGGCGGCGGTCTTCGTCCATCCGTGGGACATGATGGGCAGCGATCACATGCGCAAGTACTGGCTGCCGTGGCTGGTCGGCATGCCCGCGGAGACCTCGCGCGCGATTTGCTCGGTGATCTTCGGCGGTGTGTTGGAGCGCTTGCCGACGCTGCGGATCGGCTTCGCGCATGGCGGCGGATCATTTCCCGGCACCGTGGGCCGCATCGAGCATGGCTTTCAGGCGCGGCCCGACCTGTGCGCGGTGGACAATCCGCATGGCCCGCGGCACTACCTCGCCAAACCCGACGGCACGCCCGCCCGCTTCTGGGTCGATTCGCTGGTCCACGATCCGGACATGCTGCGTGTGCTGCTCAAGCTGCTGGGTCCGCGCCGCATCTGCCTCGGCAGCGATTATCCATTCCCGCTGGGAGAGACCACGCCGGGCGAGATGATCGCCGGCATGATCGACCTGTCGGAAGAAGCGCGGGAATGGTTGTTGGCGGGCGCGGCGCGCGAGTTCTTGGCTCTGCGCGGCGGCGCGGAGACGGCGAAGACGTGAAATCGTGAGCCGGTGAAACGGGGGACTCTGCCGACGGTGCCAGACTCATCGATTCGTGCGTCGCGAACGGAACATCTAAGATCCACCTGATCGCGATCCGCCGCCTGCCGTTGCTGCTTTTCAATGGTTGATCGCGTCAGCGTTCACCGCCGCGCGTGTTGCCCTCGCGCGGCGACGGTGGACCCCGGCGCTGCCTCGCGCTAGCATGAGCGCGAAAGCGCCGGCCCGCGCCGGTCTAAACACGGAGCGCTATGTACCCGATCCTTTTCAAAATTCCGTATCTCGGACGCGAAGTCCCGACCTTCGGCGTCATGATGACCCTCGGCTTCTTTCTCGCCATCTGGTGGGCGATGCGGCGCGGCTTCAAGAGCGGCGCCAACCCCGACGTCATCATCAACATGGGATTCATCTCGCTCATCGGCGGCGTGCTGGGCTGCCGCATCATGTACGCCTGGCACTACTGGGATACCCAGTTCGCACGCCTGCCGACGACGACGGCCCGCATCTTCGCGGTGCTCGACCTCACGCAAGGTGGGATGGAGTTCTACGGCGGGTTCATCGCGGCGGTGATCGGCGTACTGGTGTATCTAAGACTTTGGGGCCATTCGACGCGCTGGTATCTCGACATCGTCGCGCCGAGTTGCGCAATCGGCATGGCCATCGGCCGCATCGGCTGCTTTTTCAACGGCTGCTGCTTCGGCGGGCCGTGCGACCTGCCGTGGAAGGTGCAGTTTCCCTACGGCAGCAACCCGGCCTTTGTGCAATGGGAGCGGCGGCTGCCGGGCGCGGAGCTGCCGGCCGAGTTGATCTACCTGAGCGACAACGCCGCCACGCCCACCCCGATTCAATTGCGCCATCTGATGGCGGCGGATGCGGAGATCGAGAGTGCGCTGGCGGAGTCGAAAAAGCTCCGAACCGAGCTCACCGACCTGTTCATCGCCCGCGACAAAGCTGCGAGCGAAGCGGAGCGCAAATCGCTGGAGGACAAGATCTCCAAGCTCAATGCGCAACGCACAAAGCTGCCTTACTACGACGTGCGCCAGCAACTGGAGCGCTACGACATGACGCTCCCGCAACTGCGTGAGCTGGCCCACGAACATCCGTCGCTGCCGGTGCATCCCACGCAGCTCTACTCAACGCTCGGGCTCACCGCGCTCGCGCTCTTTCTCAATGCGCTCTATTACCGCCGGGCCCGCGACGGCGTGGTGATTCTGACCCTGCTGACGATCGAAGCGCCTTCGCGATTTCTGCTGGAAGTCATTCGCAAGGACAACCCGCTCGACACCTTCGGCCTGACGATCTCCCAGTCGATCGCGCTTTCGCTCACGGTCGTGGGAGTTTTGGGCTTGCTCTACCTGCGCACGCTTCCGCCCCGCTCGTCGCGGGCGAAGATCTGGATCCCGGAGGAAGAGCCCGCCCGGGCCAAGTAGTCGGCCGCCGCAAAGCGGCCGCGTTTACTGGGGGTTCGTGATCAGCGGCTGAGTTGCAGCGACGCGAGGCCGCTGGGGATGTCGTCGGCGAAGTCGAAGATGCGGTCGAGGCCGGTGACGAGGAAAACGCCCCAGACCTGCGTGCTCACGCCGCAGAGCTTAAGACGGCGCTGATTGCTGATCTGCACGGTCTTCCGCAGTTTGAGCACTTTCGCGATGTTCGACGAATTCAGAAAACTGACGTCCGCGAGGCTGAGCAACACGTCGAGGTTTGAGTTTTCGCTGCACTGCTCGATGATGGCGGAGATGTCCTCGCTGAATTGAGGATCGTCGGCCATTTCGCCGAGCAGGACCGTGTCTGACCATTGCTGAACCGGCATCGCGCGCCTCACATCTTGCGGTCGTCGCGCCCGAGGAATGTCCTCGGTCGATCGATAGAGTTCAGCATGCTAGGCTGGCGACGCGGGGTGTCAACCGCCGGGGGCGGCCGGCCACCCCCTCCTCAATCCGAATTCGGCGCGACCTGCTGCTGCTGGTAATAGCGGCGCATGTCGCGGCGCAACTCGCCCCAGCTTGAGACGCGCGCCCCGCGGGCGGCGTTGGCGGCCCCGATTTCGTATAGCCACCACCATTGCCGAAACAGCGTGCCATAGGCCCAGAGCAGCGAGCGGGCCGGGTCGTAAATGTTGGTCGATTCGGAGAGCGCGCCGTTCAGCTCGACGATGCGAAAATCGCGGCCGGCCCGCAGCGCCGCCACATCCGCATAGCGGAGGTCGAAGCGGCCGAAGAAAAAGCCGTCAAAGTGCCGCGCGATGCCGTCGATCGCCGCCTCCAGCGCCGGCGTCAGCAGATGTCCACCGTCGCGAAAGAGCGTGCCCTGGCAATGATTGCCCGCGACCGCCAGCCGCAGCTCCTCACCGCGATCCAGCACGCGATCGGCCTGATCGGCGAAGCGATCCAGAAACACATCGGCCTGCATGCGAAAACGCGGGTGACGCCAGATCAATTGCTCAACCGTGTGCTGGCCGTCGCCCGTCAGGACCGGAGGGGCCTTGTCCGTGATCGAGAAGATTCGACCGCGCGGCTCACTGGGCAATCGCACATAGAACACGCCGGCCTCAAATGGGCCCGGGTGATAGACCTGAGCCACGATCGGCACGGCGAAACGCTGCAGATAGGCGGCGGCCGCGGCATCATCGCGCACGAGGCGCACCCCGGCGCCGCGCTCCCCGGCATCGGGCTTCAGAATGAGCGGATAGGTCCAGCCGCGCTCCACCATCAGGCGGCGAAGCAACGCCACGCGCTCGGCGGAGACATCGCCGGAGCCGTCGTCCGCTGCGCGGCCGGCGGGGATCAGCGCCGTCGGCACGATCCACTCCGACGGCAGGCGCGAAAGAATGTCGAACTTCGACTCGCCGACGATGCCGCTGTGCGGAATGGCGGGGTTGGCAGCGGTCGGAGCCATCAGGCTGCGATGGCGCAGCACGAGCCACGCGATCCACGGCACGACGGGAATGTAGAAAAGCCATTGCGGCCAGAACTCCCAGCGCCACAGGCGCGAGACGGTCGCGATGAGCTGCGCCCGTCCGATGGGCGTCGCCATCCGCTCAACGACATAGAGCGCGATCATGATCAACAGGACTGCGAGCGCGATCGCGAGCCAGGTGGAGCCAAGCCACCCTCGCAGCGACTCGACCACCGGCTTGCCCAGCCAGGCCGAGCCCAGCACGAGCATCGGCGTCCAGACCGTCGCCGCGAGCATCGCGATCAGCGCGAATTGCCAGGCCGAGCGGCCGAGAATTCCCGCTGCCAGAAAGACCGGAAAGCGCGTGCCCGGCACAAAGCGGGCGGCGACGACCAACTGCCAGCCGCGACGATTGAACCAGGTGGCGAGTTGCTCCATGCGTTCCGCGTGAAGGCGGGCGGCGATCCAGCGCATCCGGAGCAATCGGCGACCGAACAGTCGGCCGATCAGCCACAGGCCCAGGTCGCCGATGAAGATGCCGGTGAAGCAGGCGAGCACGCCCGCCAGCCGATCGACCCGCCCCTCACGGATCAGCAAGCCCACGGAAATACAGGTGATATCTTCGTGAAGAAAGGTCGCCAGCAGGATCGCGAGGAAGCTCAATCAGAACGCCTGCGAGGTAGAGGAATCGTGGTCTCCGCGGCCGTTTCATCGGGCGGACCCGCATGATAGTGAAACTCCAGCACGTCGGGCGAGACCGTGACGGCCGTGAAGCTGACGGTGCGCGCCGCATCCCGTCGCATGCAGACGGAAAGATGTGTGCGGTCGGGCCAGGAATGGCGATGGAAGGCATCCTGCCTTTGCGTGATTGACATGGCGCGTGGTTGGGCCGGCGCCGACGCGCCGCCAGCGACAGACTCGCCCTCTGCGAAAAACCACTCGTTGAACAGCGCCCGGCGGGGCCCCTCCACCAACGCGTCGCCCAACCCGGATGAGGTGATGAAGAGCGGGGCGGAGCCGAGCGGGGCAACTTCCACCCGGAGCGTCGCGCCGGTGCCCTCGCACACCAGCGAATTGATCCCATCGACGCCGATCAGCCGAAATGGCGGATAGCGCTTCGGGTCGATCTCCTCCTTCAGGAACCGCGCGACGGCCGCCAGCGATGGCTGTTCCAGCGCCGCCGGGATGATCGCGCCGCGCGACTCCCGCGGGTCTTCGTTTCGGTGCGGGCCGGCCGGCTCGATGTTGCGATTGAGCAGCGAAAGCACGACTCCGCACTCATTCGCCCCCACCCAGGTGCCGCCGCCGACGGGGTCGACCGGCCAGATCGCCCGCAGCGCTCCGGCATGTTGCGGCCGCGGCCCCGCCGCCGGCGGGCGCGTCCGCTGCTCATCGCGATTGCAAGCCAGCCGATACGCGTCCCAGCCCGCCTGCGCCGCGCCGCCGAGAGGCACCACTGTCACCGTACACATGGATGGCTCAACTCGCCCCATTCTCAGGGCTTCTTCTGCTTTTTCGCGGGGCGAATGTTGACCTCGACGCTCTTCACCTGCTCGTCGCGAATCTGGAATTCGCCCTCGATCCGGCGACCATCGTCGAGCGTGCAGACCAGCTTCTTGCGTGCGGCGCTGCCCACCAGTTCCCATGTGCCGCGCTCGTTCACGTCGATCAGCGCCTGCTTCAGCAACCCCGGCGGCAGCCAATCATCGGCCCGCACCTTCAGCTCCGAGCGCTTCGCCGTCTCGAACAGCTCGTTCCAATCTGCAAACCGCTGCTTCGACGCAAACGCCCGGCCATAAAAGCTCGTCATCGTCGCGACGGTGGCGGAGGTGTACACGTCCACCGTCGCATCGGGCTTCAGCGCCAGCCAGTACTCGCGCCAGCGCTTGTCGAACGCATCGACGTCGGTACCGAAGTTTGCCCGCCACACCGGCTGCCAGTTCGCCGCGCCGCGCAACTGCGTCAGAAATCGCCCGAATTCGTCGGCATACTTGCCACCGTCGCCGTGCGCGAGGAAATGGACCATCGACCACGCCTGGTCGTAGTTCACGACATTCATCTCCGCGTTCCACTGGGCGTGCGAAAGGTTGAGCATCGCCGCCGCGCTGCGAAAGCCGTTCTCGCGGATGAGCTTCTGAACACGCTCGAGTCGCCGCGGCGGAACGGCGCCGCTGAAGAAGAGGTCGCCGGACCAGATCGACTCGCCGAAGTACTCCGCGAGCCCCTCGTTGGCCCAGATCGGAATCGCGTTGCGACCCATCGCGAAATCAACGAACTGGTGAAAGCCCTCGTGCTGCACGGCGTGCCAGGTGTCGATCGGCGTGTCGGCGCGATAGGCCGCGTACAGCCGATCCCCGGTGTAGAGCCCCGCCGTCCCCGGTGCTTCGGTGTGCCGGAGGTAGCGGTCGTAATCGTTGTGCAGTTCGAAGACCATCTTGCGCGTGACGCGGCCCGCGAAGCCCGATGTGCGCCGCTGATATTCCTCAAACATCTTCGTGACGCGGAGGACGGCTTCCTGTGCTCGCTCGGGGGCCACGTCGGTGAGCACCGAGTAATAGGCAGAGTCGTAGGGCTTCATGCCCTGCGCCGCGGCGAGCGGTGCGAGCAGAGCAAAAGTTGCGACCAGCACGATGCGGCAAAACGTGCGCTGCCGCACCCGCGTGGCAGGGTTTGCCGTGAGAAGCACTTCGCGGTGCATTACGTCATTTTGGCCGTGCAGCGACATACGATCTCCCCGCATCCGGGACACCCGCCGGTGAATTTCGTCAGGGCGCGTTCCAAATCGACGCCCTCCACATTCGCAAGTGTAACCAGCCAGGCCAGCACATCCGCGAACTCCTCCTCCAGGTTGGCCCGATCGGTCTTGCCTGCAATGGCGCTGGCCAGCTCCCCCACCTCCTCGGCGAACCAGAGAAACGTCTTGGCGCTGCCGCGGGCGCGGTCCTTGTCGGAGTACATGCGGTCGATGAGCTGCTGAAACTCGCGGATGTGCATGCGGATTTCCGAATGTAGGGTCCGATGGGCGGACTGCTTTGCTTCAAAGGCGCAGCAGCGCGCGATCGCTCAAAGAGGTCTGCACGGCGGATCCTGCGCGCCTGACTAATGAATCTTATGGTGCCCCCGCGCCGCTCGATATGGGCCTCGAGCGATCACTGGCAGCTCGCGCCGCAGCTCTCTTGGAGGTTTGCGAAATCGAGGAGATCCACGTCGCCGTCGCCGTCGGTGTCGCCTTGCAGCAAAGTGGCGCCGCTGGGCGTGCCCAGCGCCGCGGCCAGATTCGTGAGATCGACGAAGCCCACCGCGCCGTCGGCGTCGAGGTCGAAGTGGCACGGGCCAGGGCGGGCTTCGAGCGAGATGTTGTCATAGCAAACGCGCGGAAAGCCGTCGCTGCCAAACAGATTGATCGCGAGATACTTCCCCACCAGTCCCGGCGGCAACGTGCGCGGCGACGTGTAACGCAGCGCATAGGGATTCATCGTGCCATCAAGTTCCGGCGGCGGAATGTTGTCATTGTCGAGCGCCAGCGTGATCACACCGGGATTGTTCAACCGCGCGATGGCCTGCGTATCCGCAGTCGCGAGCAGCGCGACGGGCAGGAAGTAATCGGAGTCGAGCCAGCCGATTCCGCCGAGGAATCGCATCACATAACGCGTGTCGGGCTCGAGCTGCACTGGCAGCGTCTGCGACAGAAACGCATTCTGAATCGCCAACAGATAGTTGCCGTCCTGCCCGGTCATGAAGGGCACCCCGGGCTGACGGTCCGGCGGATTGAGCACGCCGACGCGGATGATGGCGGTACTGGGCGGCGGCTGGACGAACGTCCGCCAGCCGGGCGCTTCGACGGGATCGCTCCAGCTGACCGCACCCGCGCCCACGAAGGGAAATCGCGTCGCGACCTGCACTCCCGCGCCGCCCATGCCGTTGGTTTGCTCGCCGACTGCGAGTGGACGGCTGACTTGCTCAAAGCTCGGGTTGGCGATCGGCAGCATCTTCCCGCCGCCCATCGCCGCGACGGAAAGCCCCATCACGCCCACGGCCGGCAGGCTGAGCTGCATCGCAGATTTGAATCGCATGGTCTGGCTCCCGGTGGCCCCGCGCGCCGCGCGACGGCGACTTCAGCGTAACGACCGGGCCGCTCGCCACCAACCCGATCGCCCCGGACAGGCGCGCGACGAGACGTTGGCCGCTCCGCAACAACGCGACATTTGCACAAAATCGCCGCCACCGCGACACCCAAACAAAATACGAATATAATCCGGTTATGCGTCGTCCCGTCGCAAACCCGCCCAACCCGTTCGTCGCGGCGTATCGCGAGTATCTCGACGAACCGCCGCCCGATGCGCGGCTGGAGGTTTATGAGGAGCGCGCTGCCAGCATCCTCAGCACCAACGACTCGCCCGACATCCCCTTCACCTACAGCCTCAACCCCTATCGTGGCTGCCACCACGCCTGCGCCTATTGCTACGCCCGGCGGACGCACGAATATCTGGGCCTCGGCGCGGGAACCGACTTCGACACGCGCATCACCGCCAAGGTCAACGCGGCGGAACTGCTCGAGCGTGAGCTGCGTAAGCCGAAGTGGAAGCGCGAGCGGATCGCGTTCTCGGGCGTAACCGATTGCTATCAGCCGCTCGAAGCGGTGTATCAGTTGACCCGCCGCTGCCTCGAGGTTTGCGAGCGATATCGCACACCGGTAAGCATCGTCACCAAGAGCTACCTCGTCGCGCGCGATGCTGATGTGCTGGGGCGGCTCGCTCAGATTGGCCCCAGTCTAGTGTTCATGAGCATCGGCTTTGCCGACGACACTCGCGCTCGCAAGCTCGAACCGGGCGCGCCGCCGCCCTCGCGTCGATTCGCGGCGATGAAACGACTCAGTGACGCGGGCGTTCCGGTCGGCGTGATCTTTGCCCCGGTGATTCCCGGTTTGAACGACCGCGAGATCGCCGCAGTGCTCGAACGCGCCGCTCAGAGCGGCGCCCGCTTCGCCGCGTACACCGCCCTGCGCCTGCCGGGCAGCGTCGCCCCGGTCTTCTTCGAGCGGCTCCGCGCGGCCTTTCCCGACTCGGCGGCGCGCGTGGAGGCCCGCGTGCGCGAGATGCGTGGCGGCGAACTGAACGATTCGCGCTTTGGCAAGCGGATGTCGGCGGAGGGGGCCTACTGGCAGGCGATCCGCCGGCTGTTTCAGACCCAGATCGCCCGGCTGGGCCTACAACCACCCGCGGCGCCGCTGGAGCAGGTCGCGCCAAAAGATGCCGGAGCCGCGATCGCGAATAGCACGACCGCGACGGACGACGCCGCGAGCAAGAAGCCCGCGGGCGTCATTCAACTGCCGCTGTTCGAGCGATGACATGATTTCAGCAAGGGGGATTCGCCGCCTTAATGCCCCCGGGCAGTCTACGGCTCCGAGTTATCCATCGGTCGGTGTAGAATCCCAACATGGCCGCACGACCTTCCACTCGTTCCAAGCGACTGACCGCCGCTCAGTTTGAGCGCATCGCGGCCAACCTGGGTCCGTGCGAATTGGTGCGCGGGGAGATTGTCACGATGTCGCCGGGAGGCATGGGGCATAGCAGCGTTTCGATGATGGTGGCAGGGCTGCTTTGGGAATGGGCGCGTCGGCAGCGCTGCGGTCGGGTGCTGACAAACGAATTCGGCGTAATCACACGCACCGCGCCCGACACCGTTCGCGGCGCGGACATCGCGTATTACTCCTACGAGCGACTCCCACGCGACACCGAGGAAGAGGGATTCCTCGCAGTTCCGCCGAATCTTGTGGTGGAGGTGGTTGGCGTCGCCTCTTCGTGGCGACAGCTCCTCGAGAAGGCCGGCGAATATCTCGTCATGGGCGTCGACCGCGTTTGGATCGTCGACCCGAAGCGCCGCTGCGTCTGCATCGTCCGACCGGATCAGGAGCCGATCGTCTTGAATGACAAGCAGACGCTAACCGATGCGGCGGTGCTGCCGAAGTTTAAGTGCCGCGTGCGCGATTTCTTCGCGCGATAGAAGAACCCGGTGCCGACCCAAAAGCCGTCGGCATGGCACCCAGCCCGATGATCAGCGCTGCGGGGAACCCAGGTCTTTTCGCTTCGATTCGCGCGGCTGAATCTCGCGCTCGACGAGCAGCGCGTCGCCGATCGGGTCGCGGAACTTGAGCTTCACTTTGTCGCCCGCCCGCACCTTCGCCAGCGCGAGCCGCAGGTCGGTGATGCTGCGAATCGGCTCGCTGTTGCACTCGATCAGCAGGTTGAAGTTTCCCAGCCGCGCAGTGTCCTTTTCGTCGCCGGAGACCAACACGCCGCGGGCCTTGTCGCTCTCGAAGGCCTTCCCATCGCGCATCCCCGGGCGAAACGTACGCGCGCCATATCCCAATTCGGGCAGCCAGATCAAACTTCGCGAGGGCGTAGCGCGGGCGAAGGCGTCAAAGTCTTTCGGCTGATCGGACAACTGAATCCGCATCTCGCGCGGCGTGCCTTCGCGGTAGTACTTCACGTTCACCGTTTCGTCAGGCTTCTGCTCGGCGATGATCCCGCGCAGTTGCTGGACCGAGAGCGCCGGCTCGCCGTTCAGCGTGACAATCACATCGTCGACTTCCAGCCCGGCTTTGTCCGCCGGTGTGCCGTCGTACACGGCTGTCACGACCACGCCGCGCGTCTCGGTCAGCCCAAAGACTTCGGCATAGTCCGGCTCCAGATCCGCCAGCGAGACGCCCAGCCAGCCGCGTGTCACCACGCCGGCGCTTCGCAGCTCCTCGGCAACGCGCCTGGCCGTGCGCGAGGGCACCACAAACGCCACGCCGGCGTTCTTGAATTCCTCGTTGGCGGCGATCGCCGTGTTGACGCCAACCACCTCGGCTCGCAGGTTGAGCAGCGGCCCGCCGGAGTTGCCGGGGTTGATCGCCGCGTCGGTCTGGATGAAATTCTGATAGGGAATGGGCAGGCCGACTTCGGCCCGGCCGATGGCGCTGACGATGCCGTGCGTGACCGTTTGCGTCAGTCCAAAGGGCGCGCCGATCGCCACCACCCAGTCGCCAACCTGCACCTTGTCCGAATCGCCAAACGAGAGCGCGTGTAGTTCGGGGGCGTCGATTTTGAGTACGGCCAGGTCAGTCTTCGGGTCGAGGCCGACGACCTTGGCGGCGTAGCGCCGGTCGTCATGCAGCAATACCGACACTTCGGCCCGTCCTTCAACGACGTGGTTGTTGGTCAGGATGTATCCAGCGGCGTCGAAGATCAGGCCGCTGCCGCTGCCGCCGCCGCGAAAGAGGCGCTGACGCCAATAGGAACCTCGCTGCGGCGCGTTGAACAAGGGGTTGAGGTCCTCGCGCTTGCCCGATTCGAGGAACTTGAGCATCGCGGCCTTATCGGAGTCGGTGAGCGCCTCGTCGTCTTCGGCCTCGAATCGCAGGTAGATTCGCAACTGGTCGCGGGCATAGTCGGCGTCGTACTGGCCCGCCGCCACGACGACCTGCACGACGCCCGGCCGCGCCAGGCTCGCCACGAGGTTGAAAGCCCGCGACACGTTTTGCATCGCGGCGAGTTCGCTGCCGAGTTTGTCGAGTTCGGTTTGCAGCGCCTGCAGCTTGCCGCGCTCATACGCAAACGCCACCGACGAAACCAGCCGGCCGCCAAATGCGACCGCCAGCAGCAATCCGAAAACCCAGGTCCAGAGGACGAGCCGCCGGGAGGCGGGAGCAGCAGTCTGATTCATCGCGAGATTCGCTCAATCCCGACTGCACCGTGCGGCATCCAAGCACGTTCGACGTCGAACGATGGCTCGATGGTGCCGGCGCGGTCGGCCGGTGTGGGCAAGTATAGGAGGGTACGAATCGCCCGCGTCAGGCCCGGCGGCCCGGCACCCCGCGATGACGATTTTCGACGGTGGGCCGCAGCGCCCCACGCTTGCCCCGATCGCTGGGGAGAGTGCGCGGCCATCGCCCACGCGCGTGCGATCTGCGCGGCGGCGCGGAATGACTTCCCGCGCTCCTCTAGACGCCGGTCATCATGTCGCCGCGCTGCTGCATCGATTGAAACGAATAGGCCGCCACAGCCAGCATGCCGCCCAGCATCGGGAACACGGCGGCGTACGTGGCTGACCATTCGCGGAGCGTCTGGCCGATGTCGGGCAGGAACTGCGTCGCGGCGCCCACGAATCCGATCAGCAACAGCGCCGTGCCCAGCACGGTGGTCAGCAGCAACGGCACAGTGCGCGGCGCGAGGAACGACAGCGTCAGTCCGAGGACCGCGCCGACGCCGATCGTCGCCAGGCTGACCTGCGGCGGAGCGCCGAATAGATTGGTGCAGTAGGCGCCAAGCACGGCGGCGACGACGGTCGCGCCGATCGCGACGCCGATGCGTGGACGCATCGCGCCGATGGCGGCGAAAGCGATCATGGCGAGCGCCGCGGCGACCGGTCCGGGGAAGTGGCCCAGTTCGCCGAGGACCATCCCGCCGACCCAGCCGATGCCGGCGCAGCAGATGGCGAGCAAGCCGGGGAGCATCTTGTTGCCATAGAAGGCGTAAGCAAAGCCGAGCATGAAGACGGCGATGCCAGTGGCCCCGCCCTGCTGCGATACCCACGCCAACACTTGCGTCTGATAATTGACCATGCCTGCGACTCCGGATCGTCGTCGTGCAGTTCGCGGCCGCACCCGCTCGGCGGAGCGCGACTTATCCTGTTGAATCGTGTGGAATCTCGCGCGAAATGAGTAGCAGGCCCACGCGCTTCCGCTCGCCCGGCTTTCCCCCGCTCGACACGCCTCCTAGACTGACCATGATGATTCGCAGCGCAGCAGATGCCAAACTCGACGGTCTTCGGTCCCGCCGCCCTACCGCCGCTCTTTTCGGACGAGCGGCCGGCCCGATGGCGGCGGCCACGCTCGGAACAATGCTCACGCTGCTGCCCGGCTGCCCCGTGCCGCCCGATAACAGCAACGGCAATCAGAACACCAACTCGAACGCGAATCTCAATTCGAATAGCAGCGCGAACACGAATACCAACTCGGGCAGCGGAAACACGAACACCAACGTCAACGACAACTCGCCTGCCCCCAGCGCGCTCACCTTGACCGCGATCGCGACCGTCGCTGACAGCGTTCCGGGCCAGGCCGCGGGCGCCACTTTCACCGACTTCGGCGTGCCCGTGATCGACGAAACCGGCCGTGTCGCTTTTTGGGCTCAATACACCGGCGGCGCCGGCGTGGGCGGCTTGTTTGTGCGAGATGGCGACACGCTGCGCAACGTCGTCGACGACGACCCGGCGGCGCGCGGCGAAGTGCCCGGTCGCAACAACGCCGATTTCTTCGGCCGCTATGTCGGACGCAGCGACTTCGACCCCCTGGCGCTGCCCCTCGGCTGGGGCGCGGGCGATCGTCTGCTCTTCGGCACGCCGATCGCCGGTGGCGGCGACTCACGCGGATATTTCCGCTGGCGCGCCAGCGATCAGAACCTGATCCGCATCGTCGATCTGGAGCAATTTACGCAGCCCTTTGCCGCGCGGTTCGGCAACGCCGTTCTGGATTGGACGCAGCGCGGCGTGAGCGTGAGTGATGCGGGACTGGTCGCCTTCGGCGCGACCTACACCCTGCTCGGCACCAACGTGCCGGGCCAGATCGCCTTCGGCACCGGCGTCTTCACCAGCGACGGCCGCGGCGCGACTGTGATCAGCGACCGCTTCCTGGCGGATGCTTCCGTGCCCGATCAGCCCACCGCCGCCCGCTACACCGCATTCGGCAACAACGTCGCCCAAAACCCCGCCGGCGACGTCTTCTTTCAGGCCACCTACAGCGGCGGAAACGGTACCCGCGGCCTCTTCATGGCCCGCGGCGGGCAGAGCTTTCGGGTGATCGACAATCGCGCCAATGGCAGCTTCGCGGGTATCGCCACCGGCACCACCGTCGGCGGAGCGCAGACCTTCGCCGACGCCGTCGCCGTCAGCAACAACTTCATCGTCGTCGACACCGCACTGACCAGCGGCGGTCAGGCCCGCAACGCGATCATCCGCTGGAGCTGGGCTCAGCGCCGCTGGACCGAGATCACCGGCGAGAACAACGCGCCGGCGGACGCGCTGCTGACGGGCGTCAACGAGCGCGGACAGTTCGCGTTTCTCTCCGCTGGACGGCCGTTCCTGAACGACGGATCGCAGTCGGTCCGTCTCGACGCCAACCTGCCCGCGGCGCTGTCCGGCGCGACGATTCGCTGGGACGCCGGCGGGTCGATCAGCCGCGCGGGTCGCGTCCTCCTGCGCTATACCCGCGATCCCGATTCAACCGTGCTGGCATCGCCGGGCGCGGTCATGTGGACCGGCACGCAACTCCTGATCGTGGCCGACAGCGGCGCGAACATCCCCGCGGCGGACATCTTCGAGATCGGCATTCTCTCGCTGCCGGAGCAAGATCGCCCGGGCCGCAACGGTGCAATCAACAACGCCAATCAGGCTGTGCTGCGCGTGCGCCGCCGCGGCCCGGATGGGCAGGCGAACACGGCCGACGACATCGACGCGATCTTCCGCGTGAGCGGCACGTAACCACGCCGGACAAGCGCCCGCTCTCCGCGACCTCGAACATTCAATTCTGCCGCGATCTGGCCGCAAACACTTTCGGTTTGGGGCTACGATCGCCGTTCGACACTGTCGGGCGGCGACTGTTCCCCGATAAAACGCCGGCCGACCGGTCCAATCGCCCATCGCCGGAGAAATCCATGCACAAGCCCGATGAACTCGAATCGCTTCTCGAATTCGCGGTCGAATCGGCGCAGCTCGCCGGCGCATTCACGCTCGGCTTCTTCAACGCCGCCACGCCGCATCAGATGAAGGCCGACCGCACGCCCGTGACCGAGGCCGATCGGGGCGCGGAGCAGCGGCTGCGCGAGCGGATCACAAAGTACTTCCCGCAACACGGCATCCTCGGGGAAGAATTCGGCGAGACGCCCGGCGCCGCGGCCACGGGCGCGCGCGGCGGCGGCGCGGGACGCTGGATTCTCGACCCGGTCGACGGCACATATTCGTTTATCTGCGGCGTGCCGCTCTACGCGACGTTGGTCGCTTTCGAGCGCGATCGCGAGATGCTCCTCGGCGTGATCCACCTGCCCGCCCTGCACGAGACCATCTACGCCGCTCGCGGCCTGGGCTGTTGGTGGAACGGGCGGCGGGCGCGTGTGTCGAACGTGGCCACGCTCAGCGACGCCCGGCTCTGTACGACCGGCACCAAGAACATCGCCAAACATGGACGCGAGCCCGGTTTCCAGCGGCTGCGCGAAGCCTGCTATGCCGACCGCGCCTGGAGCGACGCCTATGCCTACGCCCTGGTCGCCACCGGCCGGGCCGAGATCGCGGTCGATCCGATCATGAGCCTGTGGGATGTCGCGCCGCTCTACCCCATCATTCACGAAGCGGGCGGTCGCATCACTGATTGGCGCGGCGAACAAAACCCCTTCGCGACGGATTCAGTGGCGACGAACGGCGCGGTGCATGCCGACGCGTTGCGATTGCTTCGGGCGCAGGATTAGCGGATGCGGACTCGGGCTGACGCTCGCTAACGCAGCGCCCCGAGACCCTCGCCGCGCAGCTCGAATTCGGCCTTCTTTTGGAAGCGCTTCGGGTCTGAATCCGATGCATCCGGGGTGCCCCACGACCAGCGCACGCACCCGGCCCACATCGCCAGCACGGCCAGCCACTGCGCCCCTGCCGCCCGCGCCAACGGCCACGCCAGCGCCACAATCGCGATCAGCCACACCCACAGCATCGCTTCGGTGAATCGATCGGGTCGGCCGAGCGCGGCACGCTGCTTCCCGGCCCGATCGGCGAGAAACGCCAGCGGCCAGTAGACCAGCGGCAGATAGTGCGTCCAGAGCAGCGGCGTCGCCAGCAGCATCATGCAGCACCACGCTCCAAACTGCGCGTGGAGGCTGCGAAGCTGCTCGAGCGATTGCGGCGGCCAGCGGGCCGGCGAACGCACGACCGCGGCGATGCTGATTGTCACCAGCAGCGCCATCGTGACCGCGTAAATCCACCACACCGCGCCGCGCGGCAAGTTCGCGACGTTCATCCACTTCTGCGGCTTCTCCGGCTGAGGGTCGTAATCCACCGGCGTCAGCCAGCGCCGCAGCACGATCGGCAGCGCGTTGTTGCTGTACTTCGATTTGATCGGCTTTTCGGCGTAAATCGTGGCATGCGCCGAGTGCCCCTCGACCGCGCGCGCCCGATAGGCGGCGTGTTCGGCGAGCGTGCGCTGATGGCCGATCACCGCGAGCGGCGCGCCCCACCCCAGCAACACCGCAAAGCCCAGCGTTGCCGCCGTCATGCGCCAGCGCCCGCGAATCAGAAAAAACGGCAGCAGCGCGACGGGCATCAGCTTCACCACCGCCGCCAGCGCCAGCGCGATTGCCGCAAACCACTCTTCGCCGCGAATCGCGAGGAACCACGCCAGCACGACGAGAAAGGCGAGGAACATCGCCAATTGGCCGAGAACGGCACAATCAATTGCATACGGCAGCATGAGCAGCAGCGCGAGATAGGTCGGCGGGCGCGGGCGCGGCGCCAGGCCGTCGTTCAGCACGATCTCCGTCAGCAGCACCGCGAGGCCCCACGCCAGCGAACTCGCGAGAGTCCAAACGACGACCGCGGCCGGCAGCGGCAGAAAGCTCCAGGCCTGCATGAAGATCGTGAAGGCGGGCAGATAGTTGTGAACGCCCAGTTCGCTCGACAGCTCCCCCGTCTCGCGAAAGTGCTTCGCTGTCCGCCAGAAGTCGCGAAAGTCGGTCCCGCTCTCCGCCCGAAACGGCGTATAAACGCAGAGCGCGAGCGTGACCATTAGCCACACAGCGACCAACGGTCGCCAGCCCGGCGGGATGCGCAGCCATGTCTCGCGAAACGGAGTCACGGGGCGGGAAGTTAGAGGATTTTCGCGGATCGTGCCGCAGCACTTCCGCCGCACGACGCCTCCTGCGACAGCGCGTGCCAATGGCGACGGCTCGGTTTACGCTTCCTTATCGATTCACTGGAGAAGGAATTAGAACATGCTGATCGGGATCGTTGGTCGCCGTCTGCTGCCTACTGCGTTTGTTCTTACCGCCCTGCTCGCCGGCTGCACCGCCACCGAGCGGCGCGACGCCCCCGCGGCGCTCGACGGCGCCGGCGACGACCTCGCGCTATTAAAATCGTGGATGATCGGCTCGTTTAGCAGTGCCGAGCAATCCGCCGCCGATCCGGAGAACTTCTTCGACATTCGCCTGGAAATCGTGCCGATCTGGCGCGACCGCGACGGCGGCGCGTGGATGTACGTCGAGCAGGCCGCGGCGCAGTCGCTCGACAAGCCCTATCGACAGCGGATTTATCAGGTGACCGCGGCGGGCGACGGCGTATTCGAGAGCGCCGTCTACGAATTGCCCGGCGACCCGCTGGCCTACGCCGGCGCGTGGAAGACGCCGGAGAAACTCGACGCGATCAAGCCGGAGGATTTGCAGCAGCGCGCGGGCTGCACGGTCCATCTGCGCAAGCAGGACGGCGCGACCTTCGCCGGTCGCACGATCGGCACCGGCTGCACCAGCGCGCTGCGCGGTGCGAAGTACGCGACGTCGGAAGTGAGCATCACGGCCGAAGGAATGCGAACCTGGGACCGCGGCTACAACGAGGCGAATGAGCAGGTATGGGGGGCGAAGACCGGGCCGTATGTGTTTAAGAAAGTGGCGGCGAGCGGCGGTTAACCAAGCTCGAAGGCAGCGCGAAGCAACGCCAGATCGAGCTTGAAACCGGCCACTACTTCGCTTGCAAAGTGATCGCCGACAGGTTCCGACCGCGTGTACTTCCCGTCCACCAGGCGAAAAAACTCGCATCGTTTCTCGACGGTGTCCACCAGCCAGTATTCGCGCACGCCGGCGGCTTCATAGTCGGCGTACTTCCGCGCCCGGTCGCGTGCATGAGACTCGGGCGAGAGCACCTCGACCACCAGATCGGGCACGATCTCAACACGCGGGCCGACTTGTTTGTGGCGCGGCGCGGCGATGTAGATCAACTCCGGCCGATAGACCGACTCACGTTTGGCGCTGCGGCCCGGTAGCCGCACATCGATCTCGGTCAACACCATCCCGTCACGCGTGAGGCGGAGGTGCATTCCGAGTTGCAGGCCGATCTCAAACGCGGCGGCCTGATGTCGGACGGACGGGCTGGGCGACATGACCACGACCCCTTCAATCAACTCATATCGATTGCCATCGTCCGCGAGCGCGTAGTACTCGTCTGCCGACAGTCGCAGACCGTCGTAGCGACTCGATTCGACTTCAGAACCTAGCGTCCGCGTCGACATCGACAACCTCTGCTCCCATCGCCCATCCGCGCGGGCGAAAAGCCCGCGGCTCATCCAGCGAAAGTCACTAATTGCGTCCCGGCGGCAGCCCGGCGTTCTGCCCCATCACCGCCGCACGCACCCACGCGCCCTGCTCGTAGCTGAATCGGCGCAGCGCCACGCGCTCGCGGTTTTGCGGGCCGTTGCCGCGGATGACGGCGTTGAACTCGTCCCAGTCGGGCTGGCTAAACGTCCAGTGACCGCTCGCTTTGTCTTCCGCCAGCTTCGAATCGACGACCCAGCGCGAAGAGCCGTCGGCGTTGCGAATCACCTTGCCGTTCGCGTCGCGCTCATAGGTCTTGATCGAAAGGCCCAGATCGCGGGCCGCCGGCGCGAAGCGATCGACAAATTTCTGCCGCAGTTCGTCGTTGGTCGCGGTCTTGATCCGCCACTTCATGAACGGCGCCGTCTTCGAGCTGTCCTTGTCCGGCGGGCCGAAGAACATCAGACACGGATTCCACCAGCGGTCGAAGGCCTGCTGCGCCATCTCTTTCTGTCGCGGCGTGCCGCTCATCAGCGTCAGCACCATGTCTTCGCCGCTCTTGAAGTGAAACGCCTCTTCCATGTTGATCCGCATCATCGTGCGGACATAGGGCCCATAGCTGCCCTCGGCCAGCGTTTTCTGGTTCATGATCGCCGCCCCGTCGACCAGCCACTGGATCATGGCCACGTCGCCCCAGGTCGGCGCGGGATAGTTGAACACGTTGTGATACTTGGTCTTGCCGGTGATCAGGTCGCGCAGCATCTGGTCGCGCGTCTTGCCCAGGTCTTGCGACACGCGATAGAGCATCTGCCCGTGCCCGACTTCGTCCTGCACCTTCGCGATCAGCGCCAGCCGCCGCTTCAGCGACGGCGCCCGCGTGATCCACTCGCCCTCCGGCAACGCGCCGACGATTTCGCTATTGGCGTGATGCTCGGCCATCTTCAGCATGCCGACGCGATAGTTGTGCGGCATCCAATCGTCGGCCTCGATCAACTCCCCCGCCGCGACGCGGGCCTCAAAGTCGGCCAGCCGCTGCGGGTCTTCCTGAATCGACCAGTCGATCTTCAGCTCTTCGGTGGCGGCGGAAACGCTCATGCGTAATTGCTCCCGGGTCCTCATGAATTCGACCAGCGCCGGACCGCGCCGCCATTCGCTCGCGCGAAGTCGCAGCGCGTGTTAAAAGAAGTGTATCCGCGCGAACGTGAATTGCATGGGCTGGGGCGGAGTTTCAGGCGATTCGCCACGCACAGATGGCACGATCGCGGAGCGACCGATTCCAGAGGCGACCCCGCGGGCTGAAGCGCCGCAGAGCAAGCTTCAGCCCATGGATCAGCAGACGTGGTGGCGGCCTTCAATCCGCACCAGACACCTACGGCTTCGCGCCGCGCTTCTGCTCAAAGAGCCAGGGGAGCAGTTCTTTGTGGGCCATCACCTTGGGCAAAATCGCGTGCGCCTTGTCTTCGAACTCGGTGAATTCAACGTCGGGATTGACCTTCCGCAACTCGCTCAGGTGTGACCGCACGCGGCTGATCGAGACCTCGGGGTCGCGAGCGCCATGGAAAACCCACACGGGAACCTTCTTGTAAGCCCGCACCTTGCGCGAGTCCGCGTCGCCGGCGACCGGGATGGCCGCGGCGAACAACTCGGGCTTGCGAGCGAGCATCTCCCATGCGCCGAAGCCACCCATCTCCGCGCCGAGCAGGTAGACGCGGTCGGGGTCGATGGGCTGCTCGGCGATCATCTTCTCAGCCAGCGCAAGGGCGGCGGCGAGAGGCGCTGTAGGCTCGGCGGCCTGACGCCAGGGAGCCGGGTTGACCGGCGCGCTGGCCCACGACTGCCCTTTCGGACATTGCGGCGCGAGAACAAAGCAAGGGTATTTCTCCCGCAGTTTGGCCTGGCCGAATTCGCCGCAGCCGCGCAATTGAGCCTCGTTGTCGTTGCCGCACTGATTGTCGCCATGGAGAAAGACGATCAGCGGAAATTTTGCCGGAGCGGCCGGGGCCGATTCGGTGGCGAGCTTTTCGGCCTCCGGCTTGTCGCCCGTCGGCTTGTCGGCCGGCGGTTTGGCTGCCAATGCCTTGTCGGCGACGTCCTTGCCCGTCGGCGTGGGCTTCGCTCCCGCATCGGGCTTCAGTAGGCGATAGGGCAATTCGATCGCGGGCGCGGCGTGTTTGTAGACCGCCTTCTCAAAGCGCTGGCTGCCGGTGGCATCGGCGTCGTTTGCAAGCGCGGTCGAGCCCGAGAGGATTGAACAAAACCACACGATGGCGAGCGGCAGCAGACGCAGGTTCATTCGGCACTCTCCCGTAGCTTGCAGGCACTCGGAGCGCTTCCATGGGCCGCGACAGGTGTCACCGGCTGGGTGATCCAAGGGCAACCAGCAAGCAGATCATCCGGTGATTAGCGAAACGCGATGATCGCGAAAGAGATTCTATCGCAAAGCGGTAGCGAGCCTGAAGAATGGCGAGCGGGCGCGGCGATGGTGGCGACATTGTCCGTGCGGCCGGGACGAGTGTCATCCAAGACAGCAACTATGGCGGGCAAGCCCGCACTACTTTCCGCGCGGGGCGTCGGGGGCGGGCGGCTGAGGGGTGCGAACCAGTTTGTCCGGGTCGTAGCCGTGCTGTTTCAGGCGGTCACAGATCGTTTGGTAGGTCGCGTCGTCCATGTTCGGCGTGCGACTGAGGATCCAAAGATGCGTTCGGCAAGGCTGGCCGACGACCGCGTAGCGATAGTCGGGGTCGAGATCGATGATCCAGTAGTCGGCGGTGAGCGGCCAAATGAACTGAACCTCCCACTGCGAGCCATTCGCGCCCTCGACGGTCCAGGCCTTGGCGGTCGATTTGCGCTCCTTGCCGTCGATGCGGTCGAGTCGGCCGGTGTTCACCACGCCGATGGTGCCGTTGTCGCGCAGGTCATAGTCGCAGGTGACGGCGACGAGGCGATCTTGATAGCGGTTGGGGATGCGGGCGATCTCGTACCACCGCCCCATGTACTTCTGCACATCGACGCGCTCGACGGCGCGCACTGCTGATGGCATGGTCGGCAACGGCTCAGCCGCGTGCGCGCCGAGAACCAGCGCCATGACGCCGCCGACGAGGCAGGGAACGATGCAAGGATTGAGGCGCGAACGGTTGATCACCTTTGAATCTCCGTGACGCAGCGTCCAATCTGGACCGGTGCCAAGGCACCTCAAGAATCGTTCAAAACGTCCGCATTGTAGGCTCGCTCGCGAGCCCGCGGCAACCAGTTCTTCGACGCGGCGGCGGTTCGGGATTCTAAAAATCGACCGAATCGGCCAGTTAATGTCCTATAATCGTTAGAATCCCGCCCCTACCCCCTACGTCGGTCTCGACACCGGTCACGGCCCCCCGCCGGTGCGTCGCCCGCCGACCAGCAGGACGATCGCTTACTTCGCGGCCTTTGGGGTGCGGGCCTCAAACAGCTCGCCGACCTTGGTCGGGGAGAAGCGGGCCTTGCTGTCAGTGACGATCGCAGCCGACTTCGACTCGTAGACTTCAATCGCCAAACTCGGGCCGCTCGGAGCCGCGCCATCGGCGGCGGGCGCCGGCGGCACGAGCGAAGCCACGGCGAGCAGCGGCCCGCAATCGTCCGAGATGTGCTTCATCGGCACATACCCGGGCGTGCCGCCGCCGGCCATCGCGCCCATCATGCCGACGTGAACCGGATTGTTGTACCAGGCCATCGCCGCCTTCTTGTTCTCGAACCAGGCGAAGATCACGAACTTGCCGCTCACGGTGCGAGCGCGCTCCACGCCCAGACAGCCGGGCGATTCTTCCAGGCCTTTGACGAGCATGTCGCCCATGTTTCGCAGATCGAATCCGCCACGCTGGCCGGCCGGCTGAGAAGCGGCGGCGGCGGGCGCCGCCGGCGGCGCGGGGGCCGCGGGCTTGGCGGGCGGCGCGGGCGGTTGCGGCTTGTCATCGGCAAAGGCGACGCCGCGGACAAACAGCGACGCGCCGCCCACTAGGGCGACGGCAAAAATCGTGTGAACGGAGACTCGGCTGGCTCGCATGTCGGTGGCTCCTCGGCAGACGTTGGTCGGCACGCGTCACGATGAAACGCGGCGGCCACACACTTGGCTGCCGCGCGCTGGGTGCCGACCCACGGTTTGATATTCGAAAGAATTCTGACGCGCTTGGCGGGCCACAGATTTCGACGAATGGACGTACCGCCGGGACGCTCCGGCGGCGCTTGGGGCTCGATCCAGCAACGGCTCCGGGTGCCATGCGCGGCGGATGTGAGGCATCCCTGCCAGATTCGTGCGGACGTCTGCCACTGCGTTTGGTCCAGACGGAGCAACGACTTAAGGCGTGCCGTCTTCGGTTTCGACCTGCGTCAGCGCGCGGTCGAGCGAGATCGAAGAGGATTGGTTTTTGATCTCACCCAGCCGGCTTAGCAGGCGGTCGTACTTTTGGTCCACAGACTCCACCGCGGGGTCGGCGGTGGCGGCGCGGGCGCGCAGACGTTCGATTCCGTCGAAAAGACTGTCGCTGTCTGCATCGTCGAAGGCGGCGCCGATGATCCGGCCGCCCTTGGTCAGCGCGTCCAACTCGCGCTTCTCGGAGCCGATTCCGCCGATGGCGGTCGGGCTGATGTGGTCGCGGATGTCGCGGGCGAACGAGGTCAGCCGCTCCCCCTCCAGCGCGGTACGCAGGCTTTTCACGCTTTCGTTCACGTCGTCCATGAGCATCGTCGGGAACGCGCGCGAGAGCGATGCGTAGGCCTTGGCGCGATTCACCATGTCGACCGCCGCACGGCGTTCGCGGGCGCGATTCTGGAATGGGCCGTCGGGGTTGAACTGGCCGCGCTTGGCTTCGCGAATCGCGTCGTCCAACTGCTCGTACAACTGGTCGATCGCATTCACGCCGGCGGGAACTGTGAGCGGCCGGGCGAGCCGGTTGGGGTCGGTGGCGGAGGCCACGACCTGCACCAGCGCAGCCTGCAACTCGGTCTTGAGGTCCTGCGAATCCAGACGATCGAGGATTTCCTGCACGATGCGATCCTTGTCGTTGTCCGACAAGAGCCCGCGTTTGAGTCGATCCGAAAGGCCCTCCAGCCCGGTCTTGGGCTCACTGTCTTCGTCGTCGCCGGCGTCGTCCTCATCCTCGTCGTCGGGCTCGTCGTCGCCGTCGTCGTTGAGGTCAAATCGGTCGTCGAGACCGTCCGCGTCGGCGTCGTCGTCCTCGTCGTTTTCGATCCCGTCGGCGTCGATGTCTTCGTCGTCATCGTTTTCCAACCCGTCGCCGTCGATATCGGCGTCTTCGGCGTTGAGAGCTCCATCGCCGTCGATATCGGCGTCGGCGGTGTTCAGCAATCCGTCGCCGTCGACATCGTCATCGACGCTATTGGGAATGGCGTCGCCGTCGCTATCGGCCGGGATGTTTGTCAGATCGAAATCGACACCGGCGCGGGAAAAGAGCAGCGAGAGGTAGGCGATTTCCTCGAGCGAAAGGCTCGGAGCTCCGCTTGCCGGCGAAGCTTCGGGGACCAGCCCCGTCGCCGGGCGATCGCCGCCGGGCGACGGGGCGGCATCCACTAGTGAAGCGTTGCCGCCGACGGGCGCGGCCCGCTGCGGCCCGGCGGGGCAACCCGCCAGCAGCCCGACACAGAGGAGCGCGAGGCCGGCGGCGCCGGACAGGCGCCGCGCGCGACGCGCCGCGGGATCGACCGCGGCGGCGAAGGGTTGCGTGACGAGGCAAGCGATCACGGCCTCACTCCGACTGCGAGAAAACACACCGATCAATCGACGACGATGGTCGCGACGACCTTGATAAAGCAGCTTCCAGAACCGACATCGTAGATCTGCGCACCGCCGGTGACCGGGTAGCTGTAGCTCTGCGAGAAGGTGCCGATGTCATCGCCGATGAACGTGATGCAGTCGCCGTCGCGGTCGCGGAACAGGCCCGAAGAGGCCGTGAATCCGGCGCCGCCCTGCTGCAGAATGAAGGTGCGCGTCACGTCGGTGAAATCGAAGATCTCGCCCGTTTCGGGGCAACTGCCGCAGAACTCACCATTGCACGTCGTGAACGACACGAGCGACTCCGGCGTGCTGCCCGGTTGCTGCAGGAAGAGCGGGCCGCCCTCAAGCTCGATTCCGGGGATGCCGACGGTAGAGCCGTCGCAGTCGTCGACGATTTGAATGTGGTTGTACGTGAAGCTGATGCGCTGGTCGGCTTGCAGCGGATTGCGCGTGCGGCCGGCCTCGACGCTATCGCCGGTCCCATCGCCGTCGGTGTCGTTCAGCGCCGGGTCTGTGCCCGCGGCCAGCTCCTGGGCGTCGTTGAACCCGTCGGCGTCCTGGTCGGCCACGAACGGACTGGAGAAGACCTCGCGCTGCATCTGGCCGACGACCTGCACGAACCAGCCGGTGCCGATTTCGACCGCGTCGTTGCGCGTGTCGAGGTCGGTGTCGGCCCGCAGCGGGTTGGTGCCGACCGGGGTCGTCGGGCGTGTGTAGCGACATTCGGCGGCATCGACGCAACGCATGTTGAAATCGTCGAACGTGCCGGGCGGGAAGTAAGCGCGCGGGTCGTCCGGATCAAGCTCCGTTCGATCGGCGATGGTGTCGCCGTCGGTGTCGCGGGCGCGGGGGTTCATGCGGAAGAAGCGCTCCATGAGGTCGGGCAGACCGTCGCCATCGGTATCGGGGTTCAGCGGATCCGAGGTGACGTTTGCGGTACCTCCGTTCACATTGATCGTCCAGCCGATGATCTCCTCGGCATCGACCATGCCGTCGAAATCGGTATCCACGACGGTGCCGGCATCGCGCGGATTGTTGGGCTGGCTGCCGAGCAGGCGCTCGCGGCCGTCAAAGAGCGAATCGGCGTCTGAGTCGCGACGCAGCGGATCGGTGGCGACGAGCTGCTCGTGCCGGGCGCGCTCCAGATCGTCCCCCAGCGGCGTTGTGTCGATGCGGCCGTTGAGCCCCGCGCCGATGATGGGTGTCTGGCTGGAGAGGCCGGTCGTGCCGGCGTTCACCAACTGCACGTCGTCGCCGGTAGCCGCCGTGTTGGCGATGCCGTTGGCGCCGGCGATGATCGTCGGACCGGCATCGGCGAATTCGTCGCCGGCGGGCGTTGAGTCGATGCGGCCGTTCGGTCCGGGGCCGACGACGCCGGCGCCGGGGGCGACAGGGTTGCCCACCGGAACGAGCTGCAGATCATCGCCCGTGGCGGCGGTGTCGGCGATGCCGTCGCCGCCGTCGATGATCGCTAGATCGGTATAGGGGGTGAGCTGGACGACGGGGTTGTTGGTCGGATCATCATCGCCGTCGAACAACACCAGCTCGTAGCCGTCAATTTCCTCGCGATCGCGGATTCCGTCTTCGTCGGTGTCGGCCTTGCGCGGGTCGATACGGAAGTCACGTTCGACGCGATCGGACTTTCCGTCGCCGTCGGAATCGACGCGCGTCGGGTCGGAGAATACGCGGCGCTCGGCGCCGGGAATGCCCAGCAGCCAGCCGGTGCGTACTTCCTCAAAATCGCCGAGTCCGTCGTTGTCGGTGTCGACGCTGTCATCGGAGCTGCCGTAGATGAACTCGGTGCTGGCAAACAGGCCGTCGCCGTCGCGATCCTGCACAAATTGCAGCGAGTAGTTCGTGCCGGCTTTGAGCACGGTGTCACTGAAGTTGACGCCGTCGGGCAGCGGGGTGGAGGAGATGATGGCCCAGAACTTTCGGTCGCGGGCCGCGCCGCCGACGGTCGTTTGAACGCCGCGCACGCGGGTCAGGATTTCGACGCCGTCGCTGCCGACCAGCGTGCCGTACGAGCCGCGCACCGCCGGGGCGGAGGGGTCGGAAATCGGCGTGTTGTCGTTGGCGGTCAGGTTGATGCCGAGGATGTCGACCAGTGCCTCGCGCATGGTGATGCCGCGCGAGCGGCCGAATTCGTCGAAACGTGCGGCCGTTGCGACGCGGTGCGACTCCACTTCGCCGTTGCCGAAATCGATGATGATGCCGGCGGTGCGGTCATTGATGTCCTGCGAGCTGAAGGCGAACAGGCGGCCCGATTCGTCGCGAATGTTGAAATTGGCGACCTTGATCGTGAGCGCCTGGGGCGCGGCGCGGAGTTGCTCGGCGACGTTCGGGAAAACCTGAATATCGCGGAAGATGAACGGTCCGCGGTCGACGTCGAACGGTCCGAGGTTGAACTGCTGATCGTCTCCGGCGATCGAACGCTCCGAGAGCAGCGTCGCCAGCGGCACATCTTCCTTGCGAACGGGATCGCGGACGAACGCCGCCAATTCGAGGTCGCTGACGGTGAAGGCCACGTCGCCGAGGTTGGTGATGGTCACATCGAGGTTCAGTCGGGCCTCGTCGATGGTGCGGCTGAAGGCGCGATTTTCGCTGAAGCTGGCGCCTTCGGAGATCGAGTTCTGGAACTCCTGCGAAGAGCTGGTTGCGGATTCATTGCTGACGGTCGAGGAATAGCCGCGCTGCCGCGTCTGCTCAAAGCCGACCTTGGCGCTGATCTTGAAGCCGCCGAAGGGGTCCTGACCGCCGATGTTGAATTCGGTGCCGAGTTCCTGGCTGAATTTGTCGGTGTTTTCGCTCGACTGCGTGTCGCTGGTGCTGAAAGTCCGCGAGGTGCTCTGGCTGAGCGCGGTGGTGCTCTGCCGCTCGCGGGTCTGGGTGTTGCCGCGCTCATCCGTGAAGGAGTAAGTCTCGCGAATGAAGACGGCGGGCGTGCCGACGCGAATCTGCGGCAGCGGGATGTCGCTGCGGCGCGGGTTTCGATTCCGATTCAGAATCTCGTCGTCGTCGGTCCACTGGTCGCCGTCGGTGTCGGACAGGATCGGCGAGGTGTGGAAGAACTCGATCTCGAGCGGGTCGGCCAGGCCGTCGCCATCGGTGTCCTGATTGGCCGGGTCGCTAAACCACTCGTTGAACTCTTCGCCGTCGAGGATCTGGTCGGCGTCGGTGTCGTTGGTGCGTGGGTCAAAGGAGAACTGGTTCTCGACGCTGTCGTCGATGCCGTCGAGGTCGGTGTCGGGCGAGAGCGGATCGCTGGTCACGTGCGAGGTCGACTCCGTGCCGTTGGCAAAGCGCACGGTGACAAACCAGCCCTTCATCTCAAACCAGTCGCCGAATTGGTCGCCGTCGGTGTCGAAGTCGATTTGCTCGCGGGTGGGCGCGGTGCCGCGGAAGGTGGCCCGCGTGGGGTCGACGCCGGCGGGCGGCGCGATGATTCCCTGGGGTGTGGCGAGGCCGCGGCCGAAGGCATCCTTCACGCCCACGGCGCGAATCGTGTAGAGGTCGAAGTCCTGGGTCAGCGTCGTGAGCCGGACCGAGGAGCGGTCGGCCAGGAGCTGCGCGGTCATGACCACGAGGAACGAAGTCTCGCTGCCGGTGATTTCGTAGTTGGATTTCTCTTCCGCGCTCGCCCCCATCGGCTTGCTGAAGGACACCACGACGGTGTTGTTGTCGACCGAGATGGCGCCGACGACGCGCGGGGCCTGTCCGTCGTCGACCAGTTCGTCGACCCGATACTCAAAAGCGCCCAGCAGACGCGCGGCCTGAAGCGTGGGAGTCACGATCGAGATGTCGACCGCCCCCGCTGCTTGCGCCGGCGCGACCGAGGTGATGACCTGGTCGCTGACGACCTCGGTCTGCTCGCCGAGAAAGCCGCCGAAAAGGACGGCGCTGTTCGGTCGGAAGTTGGTGCCGCTAATGGTGACGCGCGTGCCGCCCAGCGTCGTGCCCGAGGTGGGCGCGATGCTGCTGATCGTCACGGGGCTTTCGATCTCGGCGGCGGTCAGATAGACGAAGGGCACGCCGACGTCGACGGCCTCGGCGCCCGGCCGCTGAAGGACCACGCTGACCGGGCCCGGGGCGTGCGGCGCGGTCGTGAATTCGATCAGCCCCGCGTTGACGACCGAAAAGGCGGCCGGTGTCGTGCCATCGACGAAGACGACCGTGTCCTCCGCAAAATTCTCGCCGCGGATCGTGACCTTGGTGCCGCCGGTCGCGGGGCCGGAGAGCGGCGACATCAGATTTGGCGCTACAGGTCGGAAAAGGGCGAACAGATCGTTGAATCCGCCCTGGTCGAGACAGCCCAACCACACGACGGACGCCAGAGCGACCACGCCGACCACCGCGCGGGCGCCGCCCAAAACTCGCGAACGAACGACCTTGCGCTGACTGCGGACTTTCATGGCACAACCTTTGTCGAAATGGGCATAGGAGCTCGACAGACTTCGCGGCGACTCGGGCGGAGTGATGTGCCCGGGCCGCCTGCAACTGCGGCGAAACGACCGCCGAACGCGGCGAAAAACAAAGCCGCCACGTCGACCGTCGACGCGGACCGGGCGCCGCCCGCCACGGCGCGAAAGCGAGCATCCGCGCGGCCTGCGCCGGGTGAGCGCAGACTGCGGGCGGAGCTCGTATTGCCAACAAGCCGAAATCGCGGCTCGGGGGCGGCCAAAAATTTTAAATCGATGGCGAGATTTTGGGGCGGATCGGGGGCTATCGCGGGCTGGCCGGTGGCCGGACTTCGTTTTTCGGCGTCCTCGGGGGAGTCTTCCGAGCAGGCGGCATCCGGCAGCCATACCGGCGAACTACGCCCCGGAGGCGAAAAGGCCGATAAACTCGATGTTGTTTCGCTGCGCCTGCGAGGAGTCCGAAGTTGCTACGCCAGTTTCCCGCCGAATTGGAAGCCCATCGCCGCGAGATCGAGGCCAATGCGCGCAAGGTCGGGCTCGACTTTTACGACGTGATCTTCGAGATGGTCGACTTCGACCAGATGTCGCAGATGGCGGCGTACGGCGGATTTCCGACGCGCTATCCGCATTGGCACTTCGGCATGGAGTACGAAAAGCTCCGCAAGACTCACACCTACGGTCTGGGCAAGATCTATGAGATGGTCATCAACAATGACCCCTGCTACGCCTATCTGCTGACCGACAACGAGCTGGTCGATCAGAAGCTGGTCATGGCCCACGTCTATGGCCACTGCGACTTCTTCAAGAACAACATCTGGTTCAGCAAGACCAGCCGCAAAATGATGGACGGCATGGCCAACCATGCGACCCGCGTGCATCGGCACATCGACCGATGCGGCATGGAGAAGGTCGAGCGGTTCATCGACGTCTGCCTGACGCTCGAGAACCTGATCGACCCCTATCTGCCCTTCATGAAGCGCGAGCCGAGCCGGGCCCACGTGCGGGCCGATGCCGAGCGGCCGGAGCGCGAAGCCAAGTCGGAAAATGTGACGCGCTTTCCGGCCAAGCGCTACATGGAGCGCTGGATCAACCCGCCGGCGGAGCTGGAGGCCGAGCGCGCCCGCGATGCGTCGATCAAGGCGGCGGCCGAGCGGGCCTTTCCGCCGACGCCGCAGCGCGATGTGCTGCTGTTCCTTTTGGAGAACGCACCGCTCGAGGATTGGCAGGCGGACATTCTCGATCTGATTCGCGACGAGGCGTATTACTTCGCGCCGCAGGGCATGACCAAGATCATGAACGAGGGCTGGGCCAGCTATTGGCACTCGCACCTGATGACGCGCTATCACCTGCGCGACAGCGAGATCATCGACTATTGCGATCATCACTCGGGCACGATGGCGATGTCGCCGGGGCGGCTGAACCCCTACAAGCTGGGGATCGAGCTGCTGCGCGACATCGAAGATCGCTGGAACAAGGGTCGTTTCGGCAAGGACTATGAGGAATGCGACTCGATCGAGCAGCGGCGGGTCTGGGACCGCAAGCTCAACAAGGGCCGCGAGAAGATCTTTGAAGTCCGCCGCGTGCATAACGACGTGACCTTTATCGACGAATTCCTGACCGAGGAATTCTGCGACCGGCACAAGCTGTTTCAGTATCGCCAGGACCCGCAGACGGGCCGCATGGTGCAGGTCTCGCGCGACTTTCCGAAAGTAAAGCAGCAACTGCTCTTCATGCTGACCAACCACGGCCAGCCCTACATCTACGTCGTCGACGGCAACTACAACAACCGCGGCGAGCTGTACTTGGCGCATAAGCACCTCGGCGTCGACATTGAGATCAAGTACGCGGCGGAGTGCCTGGCGAACATTCAGAAGCTGTGGCGCCGGCCGGTGCGGCTGCAAGCGCGGATCGACGACGACATGATCCTCTTCAGCCACGACGGCGAAGCCTTCACCCAGACGAAAATCAAGCACGACACACCGAAGCCTGCGCACACCAACATCGAATAACATGATGGGCTGAGATCGCTGGGCGGGTGGAGCGCGGCGGCGCCCATCCGCTGCGGGCAGTGCGCCCGCCGGACTTTTCCATTGGCCCAGAACACCGAGAACCTGGAATTCGATTGATGAAATCACTTCGTCTGGCTCTAACGCTCGTCGGCTTCGCGTCATTCGTTTTCAGCTTCGATGTCGCCGCGCCGGCGCGGGCCGAAGGTCCGACCTCGGCCCCGGCCGCTTCGGCGCCGGCCTCGGCGCCGCAGGCCACCCCCCTGCCGCGCATTCAGGAAGTCTGGAACTCCTTCGGCTCGACCTACGACAACACCGATTCGCTCGCCGTCGCGACGATGCCGACCGGCGCGGTGCGGCTGTTCGCCACCAGCAAGGGCGGCAACTGGATCGATGCCTATGACGCCGGCAGCGGCGCGCATCAGCAGCGCTACGGCAAGAAGGGCGCCGGGCCGGGCGAATTCGATCGGCCCAACGGCATCGCGAGCGCCAACATCACCATGGACGCCAAGGGCAACACGCGCCCCGCGCTGTTGATCGTGGAGCGCGACAACCGCCGCGTGCAGGCGATCTGGGCCGACACCATGACTCCCGCCGGCATGGTGGTCGAGAATCTCGACCGGCCCTACGGCTGCTGCGTCGCGACGCACAACGGCGAGTTGTTGCTCTACGTCACGGACGAAAAGGCCGAGCCGCGCCTGCGCGTGCGGCTGTACAAGCTGATGCGCGACGGCGACGCCCTGAAGAGTCAGTTTGTGCGCGGGCTGGGCGAGGAAGAGGGTCCGGGCATGATCAAGAAGCCCGAATCGATCACCGTCGACCCCTATCGCGAGCGACTGCTGGTCTGCGACGAGGCGGCGGATCAGAAATGCGTGAAGGTGTTCTCGATCACGGGAAAATTCATGGGGAAGGCCTTTGGCGGCGGAACGATCGTGGGCGACCCGGAAGGACTCGTCGTCTGGCGCACGCCGGATCTGCACGATGTCGTAATCGTCACCGATCAGCGGCCGGAGCAGACGGCGTGGCATGTTTTCGGGGCGGAGGACTATGAACACCGGCTGAGCTTCACGGGCACGCAGAAGATCGCCAACACGGACGGGATCGCGATTTTTGCCGAGCCGCTGAGCGAATATGCGACGGGGATGTTCTTCGCGGTGAACGACGATGCCGACATCCGCGGCTATGACCTGAGCTCGCTGGCGGCGAAGCTGAAGGGGCTCAAGGCGGCGCCCGCCAAGTAACGGGCTGCAGCGCAAAGCTGTTTCACGTGAAACAGCTTTGCGCGACGCAAACCCAGTGCCGCGGCCGGACGGCGGCGCGGAGATTGGCGGATTTAGCCAGGTCAGGATCGAGCAATCTGACGGAAAAACCGGCGGATTGGTGCGGGGCGGAACGCTACACTGTGGGGGCTGTTCGGGGTCCGGTGAGGAGGAAGGAAGATGGTGCGGGTCATATTGCGCGCGCTCGCTTTGTGCGCCGGCGGATTGGCGTGGGCCGGAGGGCCGCCGCTGAGTGCGTTTCTAGAGCCGCAGCGCCTGCCACTATTGCCGAAGGCCGTGTCGTTCGGCGAAGACGAACAGTACTTGTTCGCGCCGTTTCAATCGGTGGCGAACGGCGCCGCGTACGGCCCTTTTGAGGGGACTCACAGTGTGTTCTCGTCTGCGAAGCCGCAGCAACCGCGGCCTGCGCCTCGCCCGCCGGTGATGCCGGGGCCGCGTCCGAATCCGCTGCCGCGACCAGGTCCCAACCCTGTGCCTCCGCCGGTGCGCCCGCCGGTGCGGCCGCCGCCGCGCTACAACGTTCCGCCGAAGCGGGTTTCGCTGCCGCCGTCGCCGCTTCCGAGCCCGATCGGGGCGACTCTGGTGCCGTGGATGCAGATCGTCGGAGCGGGGGACGATGGCTATCCGTCGCCCGGCGCGCCGCCGGTGCGTCCACTGGAAGAGGGCTTTGAACTGGAAGGGTCGTGGCTGCATACGGAGACGGGCGCGACCATTCCGCTGAGCATCACCTTGATTCAAGACCTGACGTTGTTGCCGACGACGCTCGACCTGGGGCAAGGACCGATTGTGATTGATTGGGGCGACTTCAGCGAGTTCACATCGACCACGGGTCGCTACCTTCTGTTGCGGGCCGATGTGCGGCTGGACGTGTTGTTTTTGCCGGAGCCGAGCGGCGCCGCGGCGCTGCTTACGGGGATGGCTGCGATGTGTTGGGCGGGGCGGCGAGCGCGGCGGTGAGACCGTCGCGCAGCCCGACGGCGTAGTCGTCGAGCTCGCCGAAAGTCGCGAGTGTTTCGAGATCGGCCAGACCCGCTTCGTAACACTCGCGTGCGGCGGGCCCGTCGCCGGTCGCGTTTAGTTGATCGCCGACGACATGCCATGCGTAGGCGCGGGCGGGCAGATGAGCGGGGTCCTCGCGCGCCAGCGGCTCGCTCACTTTCAGGAATTGGTCGTAGTGGTCGGCCGCTTCGGGCCAGCGCTTTTGCAGGACCGCCACGGTGCCCAGCGCCACGAGCGATTGGCTGTAGCGCAAGCGATACGTCGCGTCGGCCGGCTGCATTTCAAACGCGCCGGCGATCAGCGCCAGCTCCTTTTCATACCAATCGCGGGCTTCGTCGAGCCTGCCGCGGCGGGCCGCCTCGTTGCCCGTCGCGGAGTAGACCTCGGAGAGCGCTACGCGGGTGCGCATGTCGCGCGGCCAGCGCTGTGCGGCCTCCTGCGCCGCGTCGCGGGCACGATCGAGCGCGGCGAGCGCGAGCGGCGCGGGGCCGCGTTCGAGCATGGAGCTCGCCGTGCGGCAAAGCAGCGCGCTCGCCTCGCGACGGACTTCGGCGTTGTCGGCAAAGTCGCGATGCAATGCATCGGCGCAGGCAATCGCCGCCGAGCAGGTCTCTTCGAACAGCGCGGGTTCGAGATTGCGCATCAGGGAGACCGCGCGGCGCAGCAGCCCCGCGCGCTCGATCGCGACACGCACCGCCATCTCGCTCGGTTGGGACTGCGGCGCGACGGTGGGCGTCGAATCGATGGCGCGCCGCACCACCGCCGCCAACTCGTCGAACCGTTGACTGGCGGCATCGTGCTCTGCGACGCGCATCCACGCGTCGGCGGCATCGGCAGCGGCGGATGAATCGCCAGCGGCGGCCTTTGCGAGACGACCGTGAATCTCCGCGGCGCGCACGAGCGCCGCACGAGCGGCGGATTGGTCGGTCTCGATCGAGGCGATGCGCTGCCACGCGAGAGCGAAATCACGGCTCTGTTGCGAATTAGCGGCGGCGGCGGCGGCCTGATACTGCTTCAGGCTCTCACGATAGAAGCGCTCGGCCGTTTCGCGGTCGCCGCGGCTGTAGAGCGCGTCGCCGAGGCGGCCGTATTGCGGTGCGGTGAGACGCTCCAGGCCGAGCAACGCGGCGTCTTTGGGCAGCGATTCATAGAAGTCGAGCGCGACTTCGAGCAACCCTTGCCGCACATCGGCGACGCCGATCATGTTTTCGAGGCGCTGATCGGTGTCGAAGACGAGCTGATCGATGGCTTCGAGCGCGAAGCGCAGTTTCTCGCGAGCGAGGGCTTCGTTGGCGATGGCGCGATCGCGCTCGCGGATGATTCGCACGGCGCTGAAGAGGCCGAGCGTGACCAGTGCCAGGGTCGCCGCCCCCCCTACCGCCGCCACCGCACGATTGCGCTGCACCCAGCGTTGCCCTCGCAACCAGAGCGAAGCCGGCCGTGCGGCGATGGGCTCGCGCAGGCGATGACGCCTCAGATCGGCGGCGAGCTCGCTCGCGGTGGCATAGCGCTGCAGCGGCTCCTTGGCGAGTGCCTTGAGCAATATCGCGTCGAGATCGCCGCGCAGCGCCGGCACGAGCGACGATGGTCGCGGCGGATCAACTGTTTCGATGCGCGAAAGCACCTGCGAAAGCGGGCCGTCGAGCTTGCAGGGCAACTGGCCGGTGAAGAGTTCGTAGGCGATGGCGCCGAGCGAATAGACATCGCTGCGGACGCTGCCGCCGCGCTCGCCGCGGCTTTGCTCGGGCGACATATAGCCGAGCGTGCCGAGCAGTTGACCGGGTTCGGAGAGCGTCGCGTCGAGCCATGCGCCGGAGGCGGGGTCGATCGATTTGGCGAGTCCGAAGTCGAGCAGGTGCGGGTCGCCGCGCTCGTCGACCAGAATGTTCGAGGGCTTCAAGTCGCGATGGAGCACGCCGCGCTGATGGGCGAAATCGACCGCGGCGCAGATTTTTTCGACAAGCTCGATCGCGGCGATTGCCGGCGGCCCGCCGCTGGCCGGAAACGCCAGCAGCGGCGAGCGGCCCTCGACGTAATCCATCACGTAGAAGTACTGCCCGCGATGCACGCCGGAGTCGATCAGGCGAACGATGTAATGGTGTTGCAGTCGCGCGATCAGGTCAACTTCGCGCTCGAAGCGGCGACGGAGCGATTCGACCGCGCCCGGCGGCGTGAGCATGAACTTGATCGCGACGCGGGCGCCGGTGGCGCGCTGCAGCCCCTCGTAGACGACGCCCATGCCGCCGCGCCCGATGGGGGCGACGATGTCGTAGCCGTCGATCTGCGGCAGCGGCCCGCCGGCATCATTCGCCAATGCGGATGCGGCGGGTGCGAGCGGCGCGGTGTTGGGGGCCGGAGAATCCACCGAGCGGGTTCCAAGTGAGTGAATATCGTTCGCGATCGGAGCGGCGACAACGCGACGTATGATACGACGCAATGAGCGATGCAACCCCGCCACAGCCGACGCCGGTCGCCGCGCTCTGCATTGCCGCGTCGTCCGGAGACGCCGACGCGCTCGAAGCGCTGCTGGCGATGCACCACGCGCGAATGATGGGGCTCGCGCGGCGCAAGATCGGACTGGAGTGGCGCGAGCGGATCGACGCGGAAGATCTGCTGCAAGAGGCCTACATCGACGCGTTTTCGCATGTGGCGGGCTTTGAAGCGCGGGACGAAGACTCGTTTTATCGCTGGCTGGCACGGATCGTCGAGACGCGATTCCTCGATCACGTGCGGCACTGGACGCGGGCCAAGCGCGACGTGAGCCGAGTGGCGGGCAAGGGCGGGACGGACTCGATGTACGACGCAGTGCTGGAGCAGTGTCGGCCGGATGAGAAGACGCCCAGCTCATTTTTGCGAAAGGACGAGGCGGTCGGGGCACTGATGAGCTGCATCGCGCGGTTGCCGGAGGAGCAGCGCGCGGTGGTGCAGGCGTGCCTGATCGAGCAGCGGTCCTATGAAGAGGTGGGCGCGGAGATCGGGAAGACCGGTGAGGCTGTGCGGCGGCAGTGCGCACGGGCGATCGAGAAGCTGCGCGAGTGTCTGGGGCGGGCGGCGCTTTCGCTCAGTCGGCTGGGGATTTCGTAGGCGGGCGGCGAATGGCTGTCAGGGGGGAATCGCCGTGTTATTCCTCGAAGAACTCGGCGACAGGACACGAGAAGCCGGGGAGGACTTCGGCGTCGTCAATCGTCTCTGAGTCGGTGAGCACCCGCTGAGGGGCTTCCGTTCGCAGGATGGTCACGCTGCGCTGCGCAGGATCGACGAGCCATACGCGCAAGACGCCCATCGCCAAGTACTCGGCGGACTTTTCGACCAATTGCGGCCAGTCGCGCCCCTTGCCGACGACTTCGACGACCAGCTCGGGAGCGACGTCGAGATACTTAGAACGCGGCAGGCCGCGCGGCTTGCGGGCGTAGGAGAGGTAGGCAACGTCGGCGCCGCGAACTGTGTCGGGATTGCGCTGGGTCCAGATCCCGGTTTCGCCGACGACCACTCGGCCGGATTTGATTCGCTTTGCCCAGATCCCCAGCAGTCGGCCGATGTTTGAGCTGACCAGTCCGTGTTCTTCAGCAGCCGGCGACAAAGGCAGAACCTCCCCACGAATCAACTCGCACGGCCCGAGCGAATCGCTCAGTTCGAGGAACTGCTCGGCCGTATGCGTGCGACGGGCGATCATGTCAGTGAGTATATCGAGGAGTCCATTACGTCCCGCATTTTTTGGCTCGGCTGCGGCCCAGAAGCTACGCTGCGCCCCATGAACACTCTGAATCACTTTGTTGCGGTCATTGCCCGGATTGCGTTGATCGCTATCTGCGTTCCTGGCGCGGCGATCGCCGACTCCGGCGGCGCCGTGCTGACCGGCATCGACGTGCTCGCGCGCGACGGATTTGCTCCTTTGCAAGGTAAGCGCGTCGGGCTCATCACCAACCCGACCGGCGTGACGCGAGAATTGGCCTCCACTATCGACGTGCTCGCCAAAGCGCCGGGGGTGACGCTCGTCGCGCTGTTTGGACCGGAGCATGGCGTCCGGGGCGACATCGCCGCCGGCGAACACGTCGCCGACGCGAAGGATGCGGCGACGGGGCTGCCTGTCTTTTCGCTTTACGGCAAGACGCGCAAGCCGACGCCGGAGATGCTCAAAGGAATCGACACGCTGGTTTTTGACATGCAGGACATCGGCTCGCGGTCCTACACCTATATCAGCACGATGGCGGTGGCGATGGAGGCGGCGGCGGAGCAGAAGATCGATTTTGTCGTGCTCGATCGGCCCAATCCGCTGGGCGGCGAGCGAATCGAGGGTCGGCCGCTGGACCTGAAGTACAAGTCGTTCGTGGGCTGGCTGCCGATTCCCTATCTGCACGGCATGACCGTCGGCGAGCTGGCGCGAATGACCAACGCCGAAGGATGGCTGAAGGATGGCGTGCAGTGTCAGTTGCTGGTGGCGTCGATGGATGGCTGGCGGCGAAACATGAGCTGGCGCGAGACGGGGCTGCCGTGGGTGCCGACATCGCCGCACGTTCCGCACGCGGAGTCGGCATACTTTTATGCAGCGACGGGGATATTGGGTGAGCTGCATGTGATGAGCGAGGGGGTCGGCTGGCCGGCGCCGTTCGAGTTTGTCGGACGTGCGGGGATCGACGCGCAGAAGTTCGCGACGGCGCTGAACGAGCGCAAACTGGCGGGGGTTCATTTCCGTCCGGCGCACTTCAAGCCCTTCTACGGTGAGTGGAAGGAGAAGGATTGCGGCGGAGCGCAGGTGCACCTCACCGATGCGAACGCGGTGAACCTGACCGAGATCAGCTTTCACGTTCTCGACGCGGCACGTGGGCAGCAGCCCGATATGGCCATCTTTGGCAACAAGCGTGACGACATGTTCGACAAAGTGTGCGGCACGAACCTGATTCGCGAGAAGCTCAAGTCAGGCGCGGAGCTGGATGAGGTGCTGAAGATTTGGCGCGAGGGGGTGGATGCGTTTCGAGAGCAGCGGGCAAAGTATCTGCTCTATTGAGCGGCTCGTGGGGCAGAGAGCAGTACTTGCGCGAGGGGAGGATGTCTGATAGCGCGGCTGTGTTTGGGATGGTGCGGGCGGGCTGCTTGACGCGCCCGCGCGGTGGAATCACGGCTTGCGACGGTCAGCGCCCGTGCGCGACTGGGCCATGTCCAGGGGCGATCCGCTTCAGGTCGGCCGGAGAGAAGGGCAATTCGTCGGTCGTATTCGGCTTGGGGAGAATGCTTTGCAGCGAGCTGATCGGGGCGGCGTGAGCCTGCCACGAGGCGAAGCTGCCCAACATGGTGAGGAGCAGCAGCGTCGTTCCGCCCATGAGGTAGCGGCATCGACGATATTGGGACCATCTGATCCGTAGACCCGGAGAATCGGGGACCACGGGGCGGCGGCTGACGCCGGCTTCCTGAGCGGTTTGATCGAGAATGCGCTCGATCACCTCGGTTTCCCAGGCCTGAACGGTTTCCCAGCGATCGGCGGCTTCAAATCCCTTCATGCCCTGAGAATCGGTCGGAACCGCCGAAGGGCTTGATTTCGTGGTTCCTCGCGGGCGGCGCTGGACGAGGGCGCGGCGGATGCGGCCCTTGGCGCGGCCGCCGCGGACAATGCCGGCCACTGCGGCCTGGGCGGCCTCAAAGCGGCAAAAGGGCACGTCGGCGGGTACTTCGCGGGCGCGGTCGTAGATCAGGCAGACGCGAAACTCCCAGAAATCAGTCGGCAGCACAACCGGCTCCTGGACACAAACTCGCGGCATGGGCGACGGGTAAGGTCGTGGATTGGTCAAAATATCGCGGCCCGGGCGGGCGTCAATCGCCGCGTCAGAAGACGTCGGCCAAACCCGACAAATTCGGTTCCTTTTTTCGGCCCCGCAGGCTAGTTTAGAACGTCGCTGGGATGCGAGCCCCTGTTCGAAACTCTTGGAGGTAGTCGAATGCGTCAGTTTTGCCGTACCCGCGAGCTTTTCGCGGGCGCTTGTGTGTTCGGTCTCATGGTGGGTGGCGTCGGCCAGGCGAATGCCGCCGATTGCGGCCGCCCGGCCGGCGTGGTCGAGGGCACTTTTGCCGGCGTGAACGTCGGCGATGGGTCGAGCTTCAACGACGTTTGCCTGAACGCCGAGCGGGCGGGCGATGCTTGGTTTGAGTATGTCGCGCCGCAGACCGGCGTGTTGAACCTGAGCGTGCGCGGCAAGGCCGCCAAGCACGCGATCAGTGTTTGGGAAGGCTGCCCCAATCGCGGCGGCGGCGATCTGGTCTGTCGCGAT
>JANRJD010000011.1:0-72379 GCA_033764195.1 Phycisphaerae bacterium
GGTACCGCTCGCGACTTTCGGGCGTCCCGTGCTCGCCGAGCCAGAAATCTCGGCGTTTTCGAGTGACACAATCGGTGAGAGTGACCAGCGCCTGAGCGCGGCCCTCGCGCTGTCGGTACGAGGGGGTTTTCGGCATGTGCGACCTCCGCGGTGCGGAGCGCGGTCACTGACCGCGCTCTTTTTCGCCTCAGACCGCACTGCCGAACATCGGCAGGTCCCCGTAAACCGCGGGGTCGTCGATACTTATTGTCAACGCGCCCGAGAGGATTCGAACCTCCGACCTGCGGTTTAGGAAACCGCTGCCGACTGCGCGTAAACACTTGAAAAATGGGCATTCTCGCAAGGCTGCGGAAAGCGCGCACACGCCGGCGCACACAAACGCACCCACGGCGCCGGCGGGCGAGCCGCTGGCTGGGGCCGCACTGGCGAGCGCGTTGAACCTAATCGCGACCCTGCCCCTGACCGACGCCGAGCGGGCTGAGGCGGCGCGTCGGCTGCTGGGTCGATAGGCCGCCGGCTTCGCGGTTTCCGACCGTCTCCACTGTCACCGTCACCATAACCCCCGCCAATCGAGAGGGTTTTCGGGGTTTCGGTGACACGATCGGCGCGTCGAGGGATGGGGGCTGAATTTTTACGCGAGGCTCGACGAGACCGCCCATCGACCCCGCATAAACATTCTCGCGAATCTGGCGCTCATGGGGCGACTGGCTTGAAATACTCCACAAGCTGGAGCGTCTAGACTATTATGGCAAGCTATAGAATGCTGCTGATGTAACCGGCTCTAGGAAGACGTACGGGCGACGGCTGGCCGATCGGTCGAGGCCGACGGCGATCGTCGCGTGGCGGGGCTGCTATGCGGTCTGATGGGCCGACCGTGCGGGCGCGTGGGTCCTTCCGGAAGGGTGCGCGGCAAGCGGGCGAAATGACGCCCGGCGTGAGCGATTTTCAGAAACGTGTGAAAGTTGGATAGTTCAAGTTGCGGCTCGACGCCGCGAAGGATGACGACGATGCGAAGATGTTTGACGACGCCGGCGGCGCGACCGCTGCGGGCAATGACGAGCAAGGCGACGACGAAGCCGGCGCCCGCACCGAAGCCGAAGGGGCCGAGCGCTGCCGACCGTGCGGTTGCGATCCGGGCGCGGTTCGATGGGATCGACCCCGTGGTGGCGGCGATTCTGACGAGCTACGGCTTCACCGTGGCCGACGTGGCGGCGGTGATCGAGGCTCACGGCTGCGACGAACTCGAAGCCGCTGACCGCCTCGAATGGAAGGGATCGGGCGACCGGCTCCCGAGAGTATTCAACGGCGATATCGGGCGATATCTCGCGCTGCGCAAGGCGACCCGTCGCCATCGCGACGCCGATGCTGCCCGCGCTGCCCGGTTGACGCGGTTGAAGGGTGGTGCGCGATGACGACTGCGATTGACCTGCTCGCCAGCGATCTTGAAGCGGGTCGGCTGGCCGACTCCGCCGACTACGTTCGCGCATTGCGAGCGTCGAACCGTGGCGAGCGCGTAGACCGGGCTGAGCTGCGCGAGCTAATGACGCGGCTCGACCGTGCGACAGCCGACGCGGCCGGCGATGCTGAGGCCGTCCGTGCGTTTGATGAGGCTGCCGCTGCTGCAATCGCATTGCCGAAGTTAGTGGATCGCGAGCGCGTCGAGCGCGATGAACGTCGAGCCGTCGAATCGCGGCAAGCTGACGAGCGTGAGGCGCTTCGGGTTCGGCACACTTTGGAGCTTGAACGCCTGACCGAGAAACAACGTGCGTCGCGACCCCGTATTGAGGGCGACGTTCGACACGCGGCGTCTCGATTGCCGGTGGTTCGCGCAACGCTGGCGAGCCGGCTGGCCGTCGATCCCGACGCGCTGGCCGATGCGCTGTCGCTGGAGGGCAACCATGATGACCGCTGACCCTGCTGCCGATGCCGTCCGGCTCGAAAACGTGCGGGCCTACGTCGCGACCCTCAAACACGGCGCCGCTGGCAATAACTTTCCCGTGGGTCGCAAGGCAGTTGCCGACGTGATCGATGATCGCGAAACGCTCGACCGATGGATTCAGGCTCGACGGATCGTGCGGCAACGCGAGGCGCTCTCGGGCCGCGATGCCGTCGAAGAGCGCGAGCGATGCCGGCGGATCGTCGAGAAGCTTGCGACGCGGCTTGTGGTGCCCGCTGACGCGCTCGAATCGCTCATGGTCGAGCTCCACGACGAACCCGACGACGAACTCGCATTGCCCGAGGCCGGCGGCGAGCTGATCGATATCGAGGCCGTTGCGCGGCGAATCGGCGTCTCTGTCGCTTCGGTGCGGCGTCTGGTGGACGACAACGTGCTGCCGAAGCCGATCCGCCTGCGCCGAATGGTTCGCTGGTCGCGCGCGTCGATCGATGACTGGCTGAAGCAAGTCGCGAAGTAGCCGAAGCTACATCGGGGCGCATTGTGTCGCCCGACCCGCTCGCGCGAATGCACCGCGCGGCGGGTCGAATTATTCACAATTCCGTTGTTTGGGTGGGGTTCGGTTTAGACTTTCGAGGCCGTCGGAGTAGCTACCGACGATCTTGACCTGCCCGCGCTGGCCGACTCCCTTCTCGGCCGCGCGGCGGGTCGCTTGCGAAGGGAATCGCATGAAAGCTACATCCGCCCAGCCGCACGCGCTGGAATCCGCCGACCTGGCGATCGTCTCTCGACTATTCGAGTCGGCTTGCGCCCTACATTCTGCTGCCCGTGCCTGTAAGCCGCTTCACGACCCGCCCGGCGCGTTTGATCGCGGCTGGCCGCGTTTCGTGGCTGAGTCGCTCCGCGAGGCGATGACGATGATTCGTGAGGCCGTGCCGGTTGTTGAACACTTCCGAGAACGACTTGCGAACGCATCCGCGACCGTGGCGGAGATTGCTGGCACATGCGGCAGCAGTTGGCACGATGCCGCATTCAGGTATGCAAAGGCCGTCGCATTCGAAGTCTACAACGCGGCGACGCTGGGGAGCGATGACCGCGCGCCCGATCCGCTGCGATCGTTCGAATGGTGGTTTGGCGACGGATTCGAGGAGCTTGTCGCGGTGCTGACCGAGAAGCGCGAGAGCGTTGGTCAGTGGATTCGCGGGATGATTCCCGAGGCCGGGCTGTCGCGTGGACTGGCTGAGCTAGAGCGCGAACGTGTGCGGCTTCCGTCGAGCTTCGCCGCGAATTCGACGTTCAAGGCGACAACGCAGCAACCCGCCGAAGCTGTTCCCGCTGACGCCGATCAATTGCGCGATGCGATTCAGGCGGTGCTGGGCTGCGTCACCGACCTACGCCGAGACACGTTTCGCATTCGCTCGCCGCTGTCTGCGGAGAGCCGCGTAGAGATTGCGGCGCACTTGACCGCACTCCGCCCGGCGATCGATGGCGCCGTGGCCGCGCTCCATGCGTTGACGCCCGAAACGATTCAGCGTCTCGGCAATGGGTGGCGCATGCGGGTGCGTTCGGCGCTGGAGCGAATCGAGCGGTCGGTCTATCAGGCATTGCCGGCGAAGCGGAGCGACGGCGACGGCTTCCACCCGGCGGACGCGACCGCGTTGGCCGACACGGCGCCACCGAATTGGGACCAACCCTATACCGAGCTTTCTCGTTGCCAAGAATTTTTATGGCAGTTGCGCTACGCCAGCCTCGCCGATGCGACCGAGATAGAGCCGGCTGTCGAGGCGAGCGAGCCGAAGGGCGATGAGCCCGCTGAAGACGTTGCCGACCCGCTGACGGGCTTCGTCTCGAATCCGCGCGACCCGAGCGCCTACGAACTCATATCTTCGATCATGGATCAATGGGTCGCACGCGAGATTCAACTTGGGCCAGGACGTAAGCGCGAAATCGGTTCGGATGAGGCCGAACGATGGTTAACCGACAATCCAGAGATTCGGTGGACGCGACCCCCGAATCGCACGCGCCCCGGGCTCAACCCAAAGCGGCGATTGATTCACGTTGCTGACGCCGAAGCATACTTCGCGCGGCGAATGGACCGGGAGCGCGGCGGCGATGCGGAGCCCGCGAAGATGGGTCGAGCAAAGTCGAAACCCCGCCCCGTATCGCACCGAAAATAGCATTCCCATTCCCGGGAATGGCGATTCCCATTCCACGATTTGGGAATTTTCGGGCCTTTTCCCCGATAGATTTGCATTGTCGCGCCCGTTGCCATTCCCGGCGCAATTTCTCCGCTCGAAAACTTGGGAATCTCTGTCAATGCGGACCGCACTTCGCGGGCCGGGAACATGGATGGAGTTTTCCGAATGGAATCGAACGAAAGACTGATCGACGTAGGCGAGCTTAGTGGGCGAACTGGCAAGTCTGTCCGAGGTACGTGGAAAGATTATGCCGCCGACCGGCTGCCGGCGTGCGTTCGCGTGGGCCGCTCGGTTCGATGGCGCTCATCCGAAATCGATGGCTGGATTCGCGCGGGCTGCCCCAGCCGCTCGGCGTGGGAAGCGATGCGCGATTCGATCGGCGGTGGCCGATGAACGGCGCCGGAGAATCGAACAATGCTGGAGCCGAATCGTTCCGCCAATTCCCGCTCGAAGCGCTGCCCGAGCGGATGCGCCGATTCGTCGAGGCCGTGAGCGCGGCAACGGGAACCGACCCCGCATTCGGCGCGTTGGCTGCGCTCGTTGTAGCCGCTGGCTGCATCGGCAATCGCGTTGCGGCTCTGGTCAAAGGCGGATGGATCGAGCCGGCGGTGCTTTGGGGCTTGTTGCTCGGAAGGTCGGGCGCGACGAAAAGCCCTGTCTTGAAGCTAGTAACGCGCGCGATTGTCGAGCTCTACAAAGACGCGCGCCGCGAATTCGCCGAAGCGACGACCGCGTACGAACGCGAGGTCGAGCGCTACAAAATTCGGCTCGACGAATGGAAGCGCGAGCAACGCAAAGGGCCGCCGAGCGATCCGCCCGAACCGCCGGCGGCTCCGATCGAAAAGCGGGCGCTCGTCTCCGATGTGACCGTCGAGAAGCTGGGCGAGCTGCTGAAATCGAACCCGCTCGGCTTGTTGCTTGTGCGCGACGAGCTCACCGCGTGGCTCGGCAGTTTCGACAGATACGCGGCTGGAGGCAAAGGCTCCGATCAACCCGCGTGGCTGTCGTTTTTCGACGCGGCAACGGTCGTGATCGACCGCAAGGCCGGCGGAACCTATTTCATCGAACGCGGCGCCGTCTCGGTGCTCGGATCGTCCCAGCCGGGCACGGTGGCGCGAGTCTTCGGGCTGGCCGAGCGAGAGTCTGGATTGCTCGCGCGAATCATTATCGCCTATCCGCCCGATCGACCCGGATTGTGGACGGACGAAGCGCTGCCCGATGCCGTGGCTGACGACTGGAAGCGGTTGGTTCAATCGCTTTTCGCGATCCCGCCTACCGTCGATGACAACGGCGAGCTCCGCCCGAGATTCATTCCGATCGGCAGAGACGCGAAGCCGCTTTGGATTGAATGGCACGATCGGCACGCGCGCGAGATTGTCGATATCGCCGATGACACCTTGGCGGCGCACTTCAGCAAGCTGAAAGGAATGTGCATTCGCCTCGCTCTGGTCTTCACATGCGTCGAAGTCGCGTCCGGCGGGGCGGCAATTTCGGCAATTGGCGCGGATGCAATGCGGCGCGCGATTTCCGTCGTCGAATGGCTCAAACACGAATCGCGGCGCGTTTATGCGATGCTGGCGGAGAGCGACGGGGACCGCGCGGACCGTCGGCTCGTCGAATGGCTCGCCAAGCGCGGCGGCGTGGCGAGCGTTCGCGACCTGACCCACGGCTTGCGGGAGTATCGCGGCGACCCGGTGGGCGCGGAGAGAGCGCTGGGCCGTTTGGTCGAGGCCGGGCGTGCGGCGTGGGAATCCGTGGCAGCGTCCGCGACCGGGGGCCGACCGCCGAGACGAATTCGGCTCATCGAGCAACCCCCTGTCACCAAAACCCCAGCGAACCCAGAGAGTTTTGAGGGTTTCGGTGACGGTGACACTGGCGACACTTCGAAAACCGAGCCGGATGGCGGCGAGGGATTCGTGGAGATTGTTATATGAAAACCGCCACCGAGCTTCTTTGGGCGCTTCGCCAGCAAGGCGCGACGTTTGATCTGGTTGGGGATCGGCTGGCCGTGAGGCTGCCCGCTTCAGCCGACACACTCAATACGCGCGCGGCGCTTCACGAACACAAAGACGAGCTGCTGCTGCTCGCGATTGGCGAGGCGATGCTGACCGAGCCGGCGCCGGTCACGCTGACCCCGCAAGAGCGCCGCTGGGAAAGCGGGCTAGCGCGGTTGCGACGTTCGGGCTACGTCGATTGCTGCGATTGCCGGGGCCGTCGATGGGTCGCGCCAGGCAAGAGCTGTCGCGCGTGCAACGGAGTCGGGCTCCGAAAGCCGACTGCGAGAGAGCCGCAATCGGGTCGCGCTACGCCAACCGATCGACCGGCGAGCGGCGACGGGGCGAGCGCCGATGAGCCTGCGCCTCGACCGGACCGGGATTCGGATGGATTGCCGCTCGATAGGTGGCTGTTCATCGATCATCCGCACCTGCTGCCCGAGCGCGATAGGCGCGTCGTCGAGGCAATGAGCGATCTTCGCCGGCGTGGGCTACATCCGCCATGGGCAGTTGCGACGGAGCCGAATTCGGTTGTAACGTGAGACCGCGCCCGACGTGGCGCCTGATCGAATCGAAGGGAATCAAAAAATGGCAAGCGTATTTCAGCATTCGCGGCGATCCGCACGCGGCGGCGTCAAACGCTCGACGACTTGGACCGCGCAGGTTCGAATCGGTGATCGGCTCGCGAGATTGCCGGCATTCAAAGACAAGGCTGCATCGGCGGAATTCGCCCGGCGGGTCGAAAGACTGGCGGCGGTTCGTGCGTCCGGCGAAATGCCCGATAGCGCGATGATTCGCTGGGTGGAGTCGCAATCAAGCGCGACTCGGGCGAGGCTCGCTCGGCTGGGGCTGCTGAGCGGTATTTCGCTCGCGGCGGGTGAGTCGATCGAGGCGCATATCAGCGCCTACGAAACCGTGCTGACCGAACGCGGACGGACCGCAAAACACGTCAAGCTGATCGCGACCCGCATTCGCGCTGCGGTCGAGGCTTGCGGCTTCCGTCGGCTGTCGGAGGTTTCCGCGACGCGAATCAGCCGGTATCTGGCGGACCGCCGACGCGGCACGAATGACGAGCCGGGAATCTCGGCGCAGACTTCGAACCACATTCTCACCGCGCTAAAGGGATTCTGCCTTTGGCTGACGCGCGAGCGACGGCTGAGCGAGAATCCGCTTGCGAGCTTGTCGGCGATGAACGTCGCGACGGACCGGCGGCGTGAACGTCGAGCGCTCGACCGTGATGAGGTTTCGCGGCTGCTGAGCGCGGCGCGCTCGGGCGCCGTGCGGCATGGCTTGACTGGCGAACAACGCTATTGGGCCTATCGCATTGCGCTCGAAACCGGCCTACGCGCTGGCGAGGTTCGCTCGCTGACCGCCCGATCGTTCATGCTCGCCGGCGATGAGCCCTGCCTGACCGTCGAGGCGGCTGATTCGAAGCGACGACGGAAAGACGTGCTGCCGCTGCGATCCGACACGGCGCGGGAGCTCATCGAGTATCTGCGCGGCAAGTTGCCGAACGTCCGGGCAATCCCCTTGCGAACGCACGCCCGCACGGCTGCGATGCTGGCCGATGACCTAGCGACAGCGCGGGCGCACTGGATCGGCGAGGCCGCTTCGGCTGCGGATCGCGAGAAGCGTGAGCGGTCGAGCTTTCTGGCCGCGAGCGACGACGCCGGGCGCGTGGTCGATTTTCACGCCTTGCGACATAGCTTCGTTTCGAGCCTCGCGAGGGCCGGGGTTCATCCGAAGTTGGCGCAGACGCTTGCGAGACATTCGACCGTCGAGCTAACACTGGGTCGCTATACGCACTCCACGATGGGCGAGCTTCGCGGGGCGCTGGATTCGCTCCCGGCGGCGACTGGCCGCGAGCTCGAATCCGTCCGAGCGACGGGGACGCTCGACGCTGTAGCGCACGATCCGCGCGGAAGCGCGCACACACCAGCGCACACAAACCGGGTGCGTTCTGAGGGCACGGGCGGCGACGGCGTGCAATGCGACGCAGGCGACGGCTCGCGTCGGGATGATGCAAAACCTACGGGAAAAACAGCGCATTCTCGCGCCGCGAGTTGCACGAAGTTGAACGCGCCCGAGAGGATTCGAACCTCCGACCTGCGGTTTAGGAAACCGCTGCTCTATCCTGCTGAGCTACGGGCGCAATAGGGCGTCGCCGCCAACGTTCATCCGCGGCAGGCCGCGTGAAGCGGTCGACGAGGTGCGTTCCCCGACAACCGCCGGTCGCTACCGCTCACCGGACCAACCAGTTTACCCCAGCGCCGCCCGCAGAGGCGATCGAAGCCGTCGCTGCGGGGCCATTGGGAGGCGCCGCATTCGTCGCGGGGGAATTTCTCGCAGTTTCGATCGGTTGCCTCGTGCAACTTAACGCAGTCACCGCGCGAATCGCCGATAATCCACTCATGAGCGCCATGCGAAGACGAATCCCAACGCCGCCTCGCCGTCCCGGCCACGGGCAACGCCCAGCACCAGCGACGACGCGCGCCGCCTTCACGCTCATCGAGCTGCTCGTCGTCATCGCCATCATCGGCCTTCTCATCACGATCCTGCTGCCCGCACTCGGCGGCGCCCGTCGCCAGGCGCGAACAACCAAATGTGCCGCCAACCTGCACATCCTCGGCCAGGGCACCCACATCTACGCCAACGAGAACACCGACAACATGCTTCCCGGTCGACTGCCGCGCATCGATAATTGCAACGCGGTAGCTGAGATCAAGGGCGGCGTGAAGTATCGACCGACCTTCCTGGCGATGATGAGCGCCAGCGTCCGCGAATCGCCATTCAACGACCCGCAGCGCTGCCGCAATACCCTCGACCGCGATGGCGAAGCCGGCGACCGCCAGAACTACAGCAGTCCGCTCTACATCTGCCCCGAAGTCGCCGACTGGTCCGACGAGCGCAACGGCAGCTACGGCTACAACTACCAGTTCCTCGGCAACTCGCGGCTGCGCATCGCCAGCAACCCAGATTCATACAAAAACTGGCCCGTCCGCCTCACGGCATTGAAACGCATCGGCGATGTCGTCGCGGTCGCCGATTCGCTCGGCACCGCCGCCTCGTTCGCGCCCGCGCTTCGCCGCGCCTATCTCAACAATTCCAACGACGCCGACCGCCGCGGCAACGAGGGCTTTAACCTCGATCCGCCGCGCGTCGATCCTTCGCAAGGCGAGATGGCCGGCTTCGATGATTCGCCGCAACATCGCACGGCGGTCGACGCACGGCACAACAACAAAGCCACCGTTCTCTGGGTCGATGGCCACGCCAACGCGCAGACGCCCACCGCGCTGGGCTACTCGCAAAATGCTGACGGTTCGATCGCGTTCGACGGAACCAACGAACTCTGGAACCCCACCGGCCGCGACGAACCCTGGCGACAGTAGCGCGGCCTCATCGCGAAGCCGCCGGCTTCAATCGCGAATCACACGCTTCGCTTTCAACTCAAAGCGCGGCAGCGCTCCCGGATCCACGAGCGTGATCCGGGGACGAAAATGCAGCCGATCGCGAATCGCGCCTTCGATGCTCGCCGCCAGCGCCGGCCCCGCCGCACGCTCCGCCGGCTCCAATTCGATCGCCAACTCGCGCAGCGACGACTCCTCGACGATGCGAATCCGATATTCGGCCACACCCGCGAACTCGCGAACGATGTTCTCGATCACGCTCGGAAAAACGTTGTTGCCGCGAATCACCAGCATGTCATCGACCCGGCCGCAAACGCCGCCCGCCGCCCAGCGATAGCCGCACACCGCCGGCACCGGCGATTCCCGCAAGGTCACGATGTCGCCCGTGCGATAGCGAATCAGCGGACTGCCGACGCGCCCCAGATTCGTCAGCACCAGCTCGCCCGTCGCGTGCAGCGCGGGCCGCCCCAGGTCAATCGGCGTCAACGACTGCGGATCGATCACTTCGGCAATGAACTCCGCCTCGTTCACAAACATGCCGCCCGGCGCGTCCAGATGCTCAAAACCCCACGGGCCGATCTCCGTCATGCCGGCGTGATCGATCACCCGCGCTCCCCACGCCGCCTCGATCGCCGCGCGGGTCGCCGGCACATTTCCTCCCGGCTCTCCCGCGACAATGATCAACCGCACCGTCGAGCCGCGCGTGTCGCGACCCTCCCGCTCCGCGACCTCGGCTAGATGCAGGGCATACGTCGGCGTGCAGCAGAGCACCGTCACGCCCAAGTCGAAGATCGCAGCCGCCCGCGCGCTGCTGCTCATCCCGCCGCCGGGGATGCGCAGCACGCCGAGCCCCTCGGCCGCCTCAAAGGCCGACCAAAACCCAATGAACGGTCCAAACGAAAACGGAAAAAAGATGCGGTCGCCGCCCCGCACACCCGCCGCGGCATAAATCGTCCGCCACCCCGCCTTCCACCACCCCCAACTCTCATCGGTGTCGAGCCAGCGCAGCGGCCGGCCGTTGGTCCCGCTGGTCTGATGAATGCGCGTGTACGCGCCGGCTGCAAAGGTCAGGTTTGTGCCAAACGGCCCGTGATCCGCCTGACCCTGCTGCAACTCCGCACGCGTCGTAAAGGGCAGCGCCGCCAACGAATCCCGCGACGGGTCGAAATCAATCCGCTTCAGCTTCTCGCGATAAAACGCGTTGCCGGCGCGCACCGCTTCGATCATCTCGCGCAGTCTCGCACGCTGCCGCCGCTCAAGCTCATCGCGATTCACGAACATCTCAAGCGCAGACATTATCGCGAACCGGCCTCACCGGCGCGCTGGAAACCGCCCCGCCCGACTCGCCCGCCGACGATCCCGCATATCATCGCCGCCTATGTCCCTGCCCATCGTTGCCATCGTCGGCCGGCCGAATGTCGGCAAAAGTTCGCTGCTGAACGCCCTGGCCCAGGAGCGCATCAGCATCGTCGACCCGCGCGCCGGCATCACCCGCGATCGCGTCAGCACCATCCTCGAAAACGCCGGCCGCTATTTCGAGCTGATCGACACCGGTGGAATCGGCATGGTCGACGAGCACCGGCTGGAGGCCGATGTCGATCATCAGATCGAAACCGCCATCCGCCGTGCGTCGCTGATTCTCTTCGTCGTCGACGCGCACTCCGGCATCACCCCGCTCGACCAAACTGTCGCCGAGCGCCTCCGTCCGCTCGGCCTGCCGGTGATCCTGGTCGTGAACAAGGTCGATGTGCCCTCGCATGAGACGCTCTCGGCGGAATTCCGCCGCTTCGGCTACGGCGAGCCGGTCACGGTCTCCGCCCTCCATTCCAGTGGGCGCACCGAGTTGCTCGAGCGCATCGACACCTACCTCAAGGACCTGCCCAGCGAGCCGCCCGAGGCGCCGGTGATGAAGCTCGCCATCGTCGGCAAGCGCAACGCCGGCAAGAGCACGCTCGTCAACGCGCTGGCGGGCGAGCCGCGCATGATCGTCAGCGAAATTCCGGGGACGACGCGCGACGCGGTCGACGTCGAATTCAGCCGCGATGGCCGCCGCTTCATCGCCATCGACACCGCCGGCGTGCGCAAAAAGAGCAGCATGAACGACATCGACTTTTACTCGTACGTCCGCGCCCAGCGGTCGATCGAGCGGGCCGATGTCGTCATTCACCTGATCGATTCGAGCGTGCCGATCTCCGAAGTCGACCTCAAGCTGGCCGACCTCGTGCGTCAGATGCACAAGCCTTGCGTGATCACCGTCAACAAGTGGGACATCGCCAAGGGCAAGGCCGGCACCGACGAATACGCCGACTACATCACGCGCGTCATGCCGATCTACCCGTTCGCGCCGCTGACTTTCATCACTGCCAAGGAAGGCCGCAACGTGCAGGCCACGGTCGACGTCGCGCTGAGCCTGCACAACCAGGCCCAGACCCGCGTCAGCACGTCGAAACTCAACCGCGCCCTCGAAGCCGTTATCGCCCTGCGCGACCCCTCGCCCAAGCACGGCACCAAAGCCATCCGCATGTACTACGCGACACAGGTCGATGTCGCGCCGCCGACGGTGGTGTTCTCCTGCAACAACGCCGATCAGATCACCGAGAACTACCGCCGCTTCATGGAAAATCGCCTGCGCGAGTTGCTCCCCTTCCGCGAAATCCCGATCCGCATGCTCTTCCGCTCGCACCACGGCCGCGACGAATCGGAGAGCAAACAGCGCTCCGCCCGCGCAGCCACCGACGGCGCAAACGCCGCCGGCACAAAACGCGCGGGTTCGAAGACGCGCTCCAACGATGCCGGCACAAAGCCGAGCAACGCGCGAGCCGCCGGGACCAAAGGCAGCAAACCCCGCGCCTCGTCGCCGCAGGCCGCGCGCACGCGATCATCTCAATCGACAAAGCCCCGCGCCAGCAAAGGCCCGCCTAAAAAGCCATCGTCCAAACGAAGGTAGCCCGCCCCCCTCGCCCCGCCTTCTGCATTCTGCATTCTGCATTCTTCATTCTGCATTGTTCCCCCCACCGTCGCTTCGTGCCCTCGCCGCTACGCGAGAAGCAAGTTTCTCCCCACGTCCCCGGTCTCAAAAAAGTGCGCTCGATCATGATCGACCCGCAGCGGCAACATTCCGCCTTCGCTGACGCGGGCCCGCGCATCGACACGACAGACGACGTGCGCCCCACGCTCCGTCTCGCCGATCACATCCATGCGATCGCCCAGCGGCTCAACCACCGCCACGCGAATGCGGATCGTGCCCGCCTCGCCCTCCGCGGCCGGATGCAGCCCCTCCGCCCGCACGCCGAAGACCACCTCGCCGCCCGCCCGCGAAGCCAGCTTCGCCGCCGTCGCCGCCGGCAGCGGCACGCGATTCGCCCCATCCGCAAAAAAGAGCTGCCCACCCTCATTCACCAGCCGCCCATCAAAGAAATTCATGGGCGGCATGCCGACAAAACCCGCCACAAAGCGGTTCGTCGGGTGCTCATAGACATTAAACGGCGAATCGGCCTGCTGGATCCGGCCGTCCTTCATCACCACCACGCGATCCCCCAGCGTCATCGCCTCTTCCTGATCGTGCGTGACGTAGATCGTCGTGGTCTGCATCTGCTTGTGCAGCTTCTTGATCTCCGAGCGCATCTGCACCCGCAGCTTCGCATCGAGATTCGAGAGCGGCTCATCAAATAGATACGCCTTCGGCCGCCGCACGATCGCCCGCCCGACGGCGACGCGCTGCCGCTGTCCGCCCGAAAGCTCCTTGGGCCGCCGCGCAAGCAACGAGGTGATCCCCAGCGTCTCCGCCGCCCCGCGCACGCGCTCATCGATCGCCTGCCGCTCCTCGCGCGCCGCGCGATACTTGCCCGGCGCCGCCACCGCCCACAACGGATTATCCCAAAACCCGTGCCGCCGCCGCAGCAAGAGGCCGAACGCCATGTTCTTGTAGACGTTCATGTGCGGATAGAGGGCGTAGTTCTGAAACACCATCGCGATGTCGCGATCCTTCGGCGCCACGTCGTTGATGACGCGATCGCCGATGCGGATCGTCCCGCCGGTGATCTCCTCCAGCCCCGCCACCATCCGCAGCGTCGTGCTCTTGCCACAGCCCGAGGGGCCGACGAGCACGACGAACTGCTGATCGGGAATGTGCAACGAGACGTTATCGACGGCCTTGAAGCCGCCGGGATAGGTCTTGTGGATTTGGTCGAGGATGACTTCGGCCATATGCCCTCAGGAGAGGACGATGCTCAATAAATCCGCACGCCCGCAAATCGTCAGGACTTCTTCGGCGGCCACTTCGGCAAGTTCGCGTCGCCGCTGGGGACATGTTCCTGAAAATTCGGGATGAGTTGCTGAACGCTCTGACAGCCGCAGGCATAGCACTTGGGATACATCGGAACACCAAAGCCGCCGTCCGGCGCCGGTTCCGGCTCGGGCACAAAGCGGCGATGGCAGTCGTAGCAGTAGAACCACTGGAACACCGCCCGCTCTCCGCAGGCTGTACACACCAGAGGCGGCGCCTCACCGAGCTTGTAGGAGGCCAGGACCTCTTGCTTGCAGGCCAGACAAACCCCCGGGCTTTCGACTTTCTCGACGATGCCCTTTGGTCCGCTAAAACCACGAAACGCGAGATAGCCGGCGACTCCGAAGAGAGCAACGGTCAGCAGCCCGAGCAGCGAGTTCTTCATGGATGTTTCTTGGCGCCCTTCTGTGACTTAATAACGGGACGGGAAATCCGACGGTAGTTGGCGCCACGCACGGTTATTCGTACGCCAGTTTGCATTGAGCGTCTCGGGCATGCCCGTCGGCTGCCAATTCCACTCGCCGCCGTTGGCATGGTTGATGGCGCCCGAGCGAATCGGCGTCGGGGCCGAACGATTGGCCTCGGCGACGCGCGGCGACTTGAGGTCCAGTCCGGGCGTCGTCAGCCGCTCAGGATTTCCGGTGCCGGGCCCCTTGTAGGTGTGGTCTCGGCTGCGCGAAGCCGACTCACCCGGAAGCCAGGTGAAGGTATTCACGGTGTCCACGGTGCTGTGAATCAAGTCGAGTTGCGACCGCGGAATCTTCGGCGTCACAGCCGCTACGTGCCCGTCGCGATAGACGAATTGGGCCTGAAGATTCTTCCCATGGCGAAACGCGACGTTCGAACTTTCGCTCCAGGTGGGGTTCGAGACGGTCGGCAGGATTCGCGACTGCATTACCGCCTGCGCGCCGACGTTTCCGAACCAACACCACCAGCCATCGGCGATCTGCACCTGCCGCGCCGGATCCTGGAACAGGTCTTCCTTGAAGTTGCCGTGCATGACGACGCTGATGCCGTAGCTGCCGCGCCAACCCGGCTTGCGAGCGTTCGCGGGCGTGCCAATCCCCGGGGTCTCGGGCCAGCCATAACGCGAAAAACCGCTGCTCGGAACGCCGTTGAACTCAAGAATTCGGTCCGGCTGTCGGTCTGTGGGGCAAAGCAACGAATTTCGATCGCCTACATAACCGGAATCAAAGAGGACTTCGCCCCACGTGTAGAGTACGTGCGTGCGAAAGCCCGTCGGGCCGCCGGCAGCAACGCCATCGTCCCACGACGGATTAAAATCACGATTCTCCGTCCGGCACGCCTCCATCCCCTGCCCAACCCCGCGCAGATGCGCGCCACACTTGGCCCGCTTCGCCTGCTCCCGCGCCTCGCTCAGGCTCGGCAGCAAAATCGAAATCAGCAGCGCGATAATCGCCACCACCACCAAAAGTTCGATCAGTGTGAACCCCGCCCGAAACCCAATCCCGCCCCGAAAAACCGATCCCGCCCGCTGAAAACCTGCTCGTTGCCTGCCCGCGTGTGCCGGGCCCTGCTGAGCCCGCGCTTTCGTCGTACACATGGTCTCTCGACCTCCGCTCTTTGGGGCGCTCGTCTCGCCGAATGCGATTGATGAAGGGGCGATAAAGAAACGCCGGGTTTTTTGTTCGGCTGTGCGTTTACCGGGCGGAGTGTACCGGGCCCGCCGCGCGTCCCTCAAGCGTTCTTTGCGCCAGTTCTGTCAAACAAACTGAAAGATTCTTTACAGCCCCCTCCCCAATCCCTAACATCATTTGCTGAGGAATCTCTCGGGCGCGAAGCGCGCCCGCTCCTAAGCGCTCGTGGAGGGGCGCTTGCCTCGGCGCATTTCTGATGTTCGCCGCGGCGAAAAAAGAAGCTCGGATGGACCCTTACGTCGTCAGTTTTCGCGCCCCGGTCGGGGCGATCGGGTCGCGCGCGAGATTGGGGCCCAAGGAGGCCTCTCGCGCCAGCGTTCTAATTTCGTTCCCGTTTTCGCAGGAGGTCGTAGTTCATGAGACAGTTCCTTTTCACAACTCTGGCGGCCGGCTGTTGTAGCGCCGCCGCACTGGCCCAGACCCCCGTCATCGACGGCCGGCTCGACAGCATCTATTGCGAAGCCATCGTCGTCCAGGACACGCAGACCGGCTTCGGCAACGCCGCTCAGGGCCTCGTCGATCAGGCCTTCGGCTCCGAACTCGACAACGCCTACGTCTATCGCACCGCCAGCACCCTCTACCTCTTCCTCGGCGGTAACCTCGAAACCAACAACAACGACCTCGAAATCTTCATCGACAGCCGCGCCGGCGGTCAGAACCGTCTCCTCGGCGACAACCCCAACATCGACGCCAACGGCCTCAATCGCATGGGCGCCACCACGCCCGCCAACGGCCTGCGCTTCGACGCCGGCTTCGAAGCCGACTACTACGTCACCGTTCAGGGCGGCAACACCGTCAACGGCTTCCAGCTCCGCGTCCATTACGCCGAGCTCGGCAACCCCGGCGTCGGCGCCTTTGTCGGTAACGGACGCTACGCCAACCTGACCGTCGGCGGCGCGCTCACCGGCGGCGACCCCGGTGCCCCGGCCATCCTCTGCACCGTCGACAACAGCAACACCGCCGGCGTCTCCGGCGGCAGCGGCGTTGAATTCGGCGGCGGCGCGGGCGTCGCGAGCGGTATCGAAATCGCGATCCCGCTGGCCTCGATCGGCAACCCCGCCGGCGCCATCAAGATCACCGCCATGGTGAACGGCGCTCAGCACGACTTCCTCTCGAACCAGATCCTCGGCGGCCTCTTCGGCGGCGCCAACCTCGGCGACGCCCGCAACGTCGACCTGAGCGCGCTCGCGTTCGACCAGTTCTTCAACGTCCCGGCCAGCACCACCGCCTGCGGCGCCTGCTGCCTCGGCGTCGAGTGCGTCGTCACCACGCAGGCCGACTGCACCAGCAATAGCGGCACCTTCCAGGGCGTGAACTCGACCTGCGACGGCAACCCCTGCGACGCCGCCGTCACCGGCGCTTGCTGCATCGGCGCGGCCTGCACGCTCGAGACCGCCAGCAACTGCCAGCTCATCAACGGCTTCTACTTCGGCGACGGCACCACCTGCACGACCTTCCCGTGCCTGACGATCGGCGCCTGCTGCACCGGTCCGAACACCTGCGTCATCGCCACCGAAACCAACTGCGCCAACCTCATGGGCGACTACGTCGGCGCCACCACGACCTGCGTCGACAGCCCCTGCGCGGTCGGCGCTTGCTGCAGCGGCGCGCTCGGCGCCACCTGCTCGCTCGTCCGTGAAGAAGAGTGCCTCGCCCTCGACGGCGACTACAGCGGCGACGGCAGCACCTGCGGCGCGGGCTCCTGCCCCACCGGCCGCTGCTGCATCATGGGCGCCTGCTACATCACCCGCGGCGCGGCCCTCTGCACGGTCAACGGCGGCACCTACGGCGGCGACGGCAGCACCTGCTCCGGCGACCCCTGCGGCCCGGCCCCGGTCGGCGCCCCTGCCATCGACGGCACCTGCGACAGCCTCTACGGCACGCCGCTCGCCATCCAGGACACCCAGACCCAGTTCGGCGATTCGAACCTCGGTCAGATCGACTTCGCCAACGGCAGCGAGCTCGATGGTCTCGCCGCCAAGGTCGTCGACGGCAAGCTCTACATCTGCATCCCCGGCAACCTCGAGAGCAACTTCAACAAGTTTGAGCTCTTCTTCGACACCCGCGCCGGCGGCCAGAACCGCATCGGCACGCTGGCCAACCCCGACGTCGACTTCGGCTCGCTGCAGCGCATGGGCGACGACGGCAGCGGCAACGGCCTGCGCTTCGACACCGGCTTCGATGCCGACTTCTACTTCACCTTCGGCCACGGCGGCGGCGGCGGCCGTCCGTCCAGCCGCATCTTCGCCAACTACGTCGAGCTCGCCGACGGCGCCAATCCGGGCGTCGGTCGCTTCCTCGGCGAAGGCCGTCCGGCCAACTTCAGCAATGCCGGCCTGCTCGACCGCAACACTGGCGGCACCAACCCCGACGGCATCCGCGTCACGCTGAATAACAGCAACATCGCGGGCGTCACCGGCGGCACCGGCTCGACCCCGGGCGGCGGCGCTGGCGTCACCACCGGCATCGAAATCTGCATCCCGCTCTCGGCCCTCGGCAACCCCACGACCGACTTCAAGGTCACGGCCTTCGTCAACGGCGGCGGCCACGACTTCGCCTCGAACCAGTTCCTCGGCGGCCTCAACGGCGTCGGCGGCGGAAACCTGGGCGAGCCGCGTGCGGTCGATCTGAGCACCATCCCGGGCGACCAGTGCGTCCTCATCCCGATCAGCTCCGGCCCGCCCTGCGGTCCGTGCGCCGATTCCAACTGCGACGGCTTCGTGACGGTCGGCGACATCGGCTTCTTCGTCGATGCCATCGTCGGCGGCTCGGCCGCGTGGAACGCCCGCTTCCCGGGCGGCGTCGCCACCTGTGACTTCCTCTGCGCGAACGACACCAACAACGACGGCTTCGTCACCGTCGGCGACATCGGTACGTTCGTCGGTGCGGTCACCGGCTCGCCTTGCAACTAAGTGTGATCTGATTCGCTCCCGCGAGCGGCGACCGGCGCATTTGGGGCGCCGGTCGCCCTCGCGGTGAGCGATGTCCGAACTTGATTCGTTGCGTTTTTTCGGAGGTCGCGTCACAGACACTGCTTCGCCTGACTGACGCAGAAACAATCCACTCTTTGGAGGAGAGGAACACATGAAGCGCATCCTTGGTATCGCGGCTCTCGCCGCGGCGTCGGCGGCTTACGCCGGCTCGTTCACCCTCGACGGCACGCTCGACGCCGCTTACGGCCCGGCGATCGCCATCCAGGACACCCCCACCGGCTTCGGCGACTCGAACCTTGGCCAGAACACCTTCGCCAACGGTTCGGAGCTCAACGGCGCCTACGGCGTCATCGACGGCGGCATGCTGCGCCTGATGCTCACCGGCAACCTCGAGAGCAACTTCAACAAGCTCGAAGTGTTCATCGACAGCTCCGCCGGCGGCCAGAACCAGCTCCGCGGCGACAACGCCAACATCGATTTCAACGGCCTCAACCGCATGGGCAATGACGGTTCGGGCAACGGCATGCGGTTTGATTCGGGCTTCAGCCCTGATCACTACCTGACCGCCACCGGCGGCTTCGACGGCACCGGCTACCAGCTCTTCGCCAACTACGCTGAGTTGCTCACCAGCGGCGGCGGCGCGGGCAGCTTCATCGGCGGCTCGGGCACCGGCAACACCGTCCTCACCGGCTCGAATGGCATCAACATCGCCATCAACAACAGCAACACCGCCGGCGTCTCCGGCGGCAGCGCTGCCGGCGCGGGCCTCGTCACCACCGGCATCGAGATCGAGATTCCCCTCGCTCTCCTCGGCGGTAACGACAGCTCGATCCTGGTTTCCGTCATGATCAACGGCGGCGGCCACGACTTCCTGAGCAACCAGATCCTCGGCGGCGTCGGCGGCGCGGGCAACCTCGGCGAGCCCCGCAACGTCGATTTCAACAACATCAACGGCAACCAGTACTTCAAGGTCGTCCCGGAGCCGGCGTCCCTCGCCCTCCTCGGCCTCGGCGCGCTGGGCCTCATCCGCCGTCGCTAAGTTTTTGGTTGTGTGCCACTGCTCTTGAGCAGTGCGTGATCCACGTAGGGCAGGTCGCGGCACTCCGCGCCCTGCCTTTTTCTTTTCCCCCGCCGAACACCCCGAATCCGCTCGACTACGACCCGCCCCGCTCAAACACCGTCTCCCCGCCAATCACCGTCCGCAGCACCTTCGCCTCGATCAACTCCTTCTCCGCGCACTTCAACACATCGCGATCGAGCACCACAAAATCCGCGAGCCGTCCGACCGTCAGTTTCCCTTTGTCGTCTTCCGCAAACTCCGCATACGCCGCCGAGATCGTGAATCCGCGAAACGCCGCTCCGCGCTCCAGTTTCTCCTGCGGGTTCCATCCGCCCGACGGCTGCCCGGCGTGATCCTGCCGCGTGATCGCCGCATAGACGCCCCACAGCGGATTGGCGGACTCGACCGGAAAATCGCTGCCCAGCGCCACGCGTGCGCCGGCCTCATTCACACTCCGCCACGCATACGCAAACCGCACCCGATCCGCCCCCAGCCGCGCCTCGGCCCAACGCATGTCCGACGTGCAATGCGTAGGCTGCATCGACGCGATGATCCCATGCTTCGCAATCCGCTCAATATCCGCCTCGCGTAAGACTTGCGCATGCTCGATGCGAAAGCGTCGCGAGGCGAGCGATTCGCCCGCCGTCTCGGTGTACGCGTCGATGACCTCCTGATTCGCGCGATCGCCGATCGCGTGCGTGCAAATCTGATAGCCGCGCGCAATCGCGTCCTTGCAGATCGCCCGCATCTCCGCCGGCGTCGTCAGCGCCAACCCCGTCGGCGATTTGCCCTCGCTCTGCGCGGGCAAGTCGGAATAGGGCGCATTCAGCCAAGCCCCGCGCGACCCCAGCGCGCCATCCATGTACACCTTGCAAGCTCGCACACTCAGCCGCGCGCCCGATTTCGGCGCATTCTTCGCGAAATAGGCCGGCGCTTCGCTCGCGGGGACCATCGCGTACACGCGCAGTTTCAGGCGGCCTTCGTCGGCCAGTCGCTGAAACACGTCGAGTTCTCGCGGCGAAACACCCGCGTCGTGCACGCCGGTAAGGCCGAGCTCCAGGCAGTGTCGCTGGGCCGCGAGCAGTAGTTCGGCGGTGTCGGCTGTTTTCTGATCGATTTTGTCGGTGATCAGCGACATCGCGTGATCAACGAATACCCCCGTCGGCTCACCCGCCGCGTCGCGAATCATCTCGCCACCCGCCGGCAAACGTGTTTCACGTGAAACACCGTTGCGCCGCATGGCCTCGGCGTTTGCGATGCCCGCGTGGCCGTCGACCCGCGAGAGCCAGACCGGGTGGTCGGGAGTCGCCGCCGAGAGCGCCGCATGGGTCGGCAGCTTTTGGTCGGCCCACGACTCATGATCCCAGCGCCCGCCGACGATCCACTGGCCTTTGGGCGTCTGCTCGGCCTTGGCCTTCACCATCTCGATCACCTCGTCGAAGCTGTGCGCCGCCGACAAATCGAGCTTGCCAAGCGCGAAGCTTCCGAGGTTCAGCAAGTGCCCGTGCGCGTCGATCATGCCGGGCATGACGAAGCGCCCGCCCAGGTCGATCTTTGCTGCGCCCTGCTGCACGGCCCGTTCGACCTCCGCCAACTCGCCGATCGCGACGATTCGCCCATCGCGGGCCGCGAGCGCGCTCACACGGGCCTTTTCCGCTTCGAACGTGTGGATGTCGGCGTTGAAGTAGATGACCTCCGCCGCGGCCGCGGAGCCGGCGACGATGCCCAGCGTGAGCCACATCGTGGCAGCGGCGAATCTCAATCGTCTCATCGGGGAACTCCGAAAGATGAAGCAAATCAGGCGAATCCCGTGCGGGCGCTACAGCGGCACGCCTTCGGGCTTCGGGGGAATGATGCGGTTCTCGTCTTCGCCGGGCCGGCTCTCAGGCACGGGGCGCGAAGCGGGGCTTTCGACCACGCCGCCGCGCGGCACGAGCAGCGGGCTGGCGGCGAGGTTGATGGCAAAGGTCGGCTCGGCGTCGGGCGCAAGTTTCTCGCGGGCCGGGCCGTAGAAGCGCATTTCGAATGGATCCCAGGTGTAGCGCGCGATCTCGCGATCGGGCGCGGCGCGATCCATCGGCCGCGCTGCGATGAAAGGTGCGCCGTCGTTCGGCTCCAACCGCAGCCGCACCGGCGCACCCTCGGCCAGCACCAGGGCCGCGGAGATACCCCCGCCGGTCGTGATCGTGTCGCTGATCGCGATCACGCTCTGCGGCAGCATCAGCAGGTGTGGAAACACCTCGTGATCCGCAGATCGAACGAGCAACGCAAGCTCTTCCTCGACGCCGACCACGGGCTGCGCGATCTTGCCGTCGGCGGCGAAGAAGATCGGCGCTCGCAGTTGATTCGGCGCGGTGCCGATGGCGAGACCCAGCACGCACCAGGTCGGCGTGAGCCGTGAGATTCGCAGAGCCGCGAAATGATCCTTCGTCAGCGTCTCGGGCGCGACGAGCGCTTCGAGCTGATCCAACTCGATCAGCCGTAGCGCCGCCCAGACGGCATCCTGCTGCTTCGTCGCGTCGTCCACGCTGCTCATGAGCCGGTCGAGAGCGACTTCGCGGGTCCAGGTTTGCGCCTCCGCGGGCGGTGCGACGCTCTCCGCGGGAGGCGCCGGCTGCGAGGCGATCGGCGCTGTCACCGACGCACCGGGCGGCGCGGTGCGATTGCAGCCGACCCACGCCAACGCTCCGCACGCGAGGATGAACGCCGATGCAAACGGCCCATAGGAACGCCGGAGCGATGAAGATCGGCTGGAGCGGCGCGTGTTCAAGATCGGCCCTCTGCCCGCGAAGCGGATTCGACGCGACGAAATTGAGTGTATTGTCCGTGGCGATGGACTGCCAAACAGGACATACGCCATGAGCGAGTCCACGCCGCAATCCGGCGTGCGCGTCGCGCTCTCACATCACTGGCTGGTGCGCGAGCGCGGCGGTGAGAAGGTGCTGCGCGAGTTTTGCCGCATCTGGCCCGGCGCACCGATCTACACGCTGGTGCACGACCCGGCCCACGCCGGCGGCGGCTGGCCGACGGTGCATGAATCGCCGCTGGCGCGGATCCCCGGCGCGCGGCGGCACTATCAGAAGCTCCTGCCGCTCTTTCCCTGGGCGGCGCGCTCGGTGCAGATTCCCGATTGCGACCTGGTGGTCTGCTCCGACGCGGCGATCGCCAAGGCGATGCGCGTGCCCGAACGGGCGCGGCTGGTGTGCTATTGCCATTCGCCGATGCGCTATGTGTGGGACCTCGCCGAGGAATATGGCCGCGCCATCCCCGCTCCGCTGCGGCCGATGTGGCGGATGCTGGGGGCGCGGCTGCGTCGTGCGGACGCGCGGGCTGCCGAACGGGTTGATTTGTTCATCGCGAATTCGCGGCATGTCGCACAGCGGATCGCGCGAGCGTACGGAAAGGCCAGCGTCGTCATTCATCCGCCGGTGGAGGTGCCCGCCGCGCCGCCGCCGACAGTGCAAAGCCGCGGCGAGCATTACATCTGCGTCGGCTATCACGTGGGCTACAAGCGGCTCGATCTGGCGGTGGCGGCGTGCGCGGCGCTCGGTCGCCGGCTGGTGGTCATCGGCGACGGCCCGCAAGTGGCGTCGATTCGCCGCGCGAATCCAGCGCATGTCGAATGGCGCGGGTGGCTGAATGCGGGCCAGATCGCGGCAGCGCTGCGCGAAGCGCGCGGCTTGCTCTTCCCGGGCGAGGAGGATTTCGGGATTGTGCCGGTCGAGGCGTTGGCGCATGGCTGCCCGGTCATCGCCTATGGCGTGGGCGGTGTGACGGAGAGTGTGGTCGAGGGAGAGCACGGGGTGTTTTGTTCGCAGCAAACGGTCGAATCGCTAACTGCTGCGATGGTCGAATTTGAGCGACGATCGTTCGATTCGCGTTCGATGCACGCGCGCGCGATGCAGTTTTCGGCGGAGCTGTTTCGAGCGCGGATGCGGGCGGCTTGCGAGGCGGTGATGCGCGGGACGGGGGGTGACTTGGAAGAGGTTGCGCGGCGAATCGAGGAAGCGGGTACGCGCGGAGAATAAAGCTCTCATCGCGTCGGCCCGCCAGCCGTGGGCCGCTCCATGCGCGAGGCCGCTAAACGCGGGCGACGGCGGCGGATGAGGGGCGCAGCGCGCGGAGCGGAACACCGCCGCAGTCGCTGCATGCAAAAGTGCCGCGGCGATATTGGGTGCGGCAGCGCGGACAATAAGACTCGCACTCGTCATCCGCGGCGATCGGAGCGCCGGCGTCGGCCGCGATGTTGACGCCCGTGCTATGAGCGAAGCCGAGAGCCGCGGATTGCAGGTGCTCAGTGGACCAGCCGGCGATCTTGGCCGCGAGCGGCGAGCGCGGCGACAGCGGCGGAGGCATGAATTGCAGCGCGCGGAGCACTTGTTGGGCGAAGTCGGCGTATTCCTCCGCCGGCAACACGAGCCGACCCACCACGAGCGGATGAAAACCGCGCAGGGCGCCAAACCACAACCGATCACAAGCCCGCACCGCCGCCACCGGCAGCAAGAACATGTTGAGCAGTTTCTCGCCGCGCTCGCCGCCGTCTTCGGGGTAAAGCGAGCGATGAGCGGCGTAGAACATGATCAGCGTGAGCAGCCAGAAGACGCCGGCGGAGGGCAGCCACCACCACCACGTCTGACCCAGGCCGATCGTGAGCGATGCGACCGGACCGGCGACCATCAACGTCAGAAACAGCAGATTGCACGCGACACGCAGTCCGCGGGCCGCGGATTGCAACTGACTCCAACGATAGGTGGCGGCGGCGAGGTCGAAGCGGCGCGCGTTGGCGTCGTCGATGGCCTTGGCGCGCTCCGCCGCGGGCATGTCTTTCAGCCGCTTGAGCAACCCCGAAAGCCGCCGTGCGGCGCCGGCGTCGGGCAGCTTGGCGAAAGGTTTGTCGCCAATGAAGACGATGCGCCCATCGGACCGAACGGCGCCCAGCGTCTGCCAGGTGGAGTGAAATCCGTCGGCGTCCTGCAGGAGGCCGGGGTCGCGGGCGAACTCGGGGGACCAGGCGTAGACACCATCGGGCGAGATCGCGTAGCCGGCGCGCGGCACGCTGAGCGCGCCACCCAAGGGCGGCAGCGGATTGCCGAGGAAGATGCCGCGCTCAAGCGGAGCGAGCCAGTTGCTGACGCTCATCCACTGCCAACGTCCCAGGCCTAGCGAATGAAAGACGACGGTCTCCGCCGGAGGCCAGAAGAGGCACTCGTAGAGGTAGAGCAGCCAGAGCACAGCGATAAGCGAGATGACTTCGGTCATGGGCCCTTTGTTCGCCGAACGCGGCGAGCGCTATCCGAGTGCAATCTCAAAGCGGCGACGCGGAACGAACTCAGGTCTGTCGTTCGCCGCCCGAGCCGGTGATCTTGCCCCAAAGGGCTTTGAGTCCGCCGAGCAGCGCGACGACGCCGATGACGATCAGTTTCCAGAATTTCTGGAGCAGCCCGGTCTTGAGCGCCACCGCGCCCAGACCGCCGGCGACGAGCGCCGTCAGGCCGTATTGGGCGATCTTGTCGCCGGGCCGAAACTCGGCGTAGCGGTTTCCCGCGGTGAACTCGTAGCCCCTGAGAAGCTCCTTGCACTTGGGCCAGGCAGCTTTGGCATCTTCCGGATCGCCCACGAGTGTGACATTCATGACGCCTTTGCGACCCAGCACCTTGGTGAAGTAGTTCACGGTCGTATGGTTTTCGCTGCGAAGGCGGATGGCCCAGGTCAGGTTCTTGGTTTCCGGGTCGTAGGCCGGCGGAACTTCCCAGCCTTCGAGATACAGCGGCTTCAACCCCTGTCGCTTGCGCTCTTCGTTGCTGGGGCCGTCATTGGCTTTCATGGCCTTCATCATGGCGTCGGGGTCGAGCTTTTCCTCATCTTTCACGTATCCCACATCTTCGAACTCGAAGACGATGAACCAATTGACATCGTGCGGCGCGATCAGGCCGGCTTCCTGATTGGTGAGCAGATTGCCGAACATCTTCATCAGCTTCTGCGTGCCTTCGCGGCCGGTGAAGCGAAACTCGGCGGGCACCTGGATCTCGGCAAGGCTGTTCAGATCGCCTTTGGCGGGGCCCTTTTGCCACGGCACGGCGGTATCGAGGAACGCCTGCGCCGCCGCCGCGTCGGCCGCTGGGTCGGCCGCTTCCTCGGGCTTTGCCGGCGGATCCTCGGCTAGCGTCGCCGCGCTCGTGATCCACCCGAAGCAGAACAGCGCGAGCGCCGCCGAGTGGCGGGCTCGTCGCGCGCGGCGCAGGTTGATATCGAGTTCAGCCGCCGCCGATTCACGATGCGCAGTCATTTCCGGGCTCCCGAGGGCGAAAGGTGTTTTCGAGCTTCGTTGCGACGAATCGTCGAGACCTGAGTCGGCGGGCAGCGCCCTGCGCCCCCGCATCCAGTCATCACTCTTGTAACGCATTATCGCAGCCGCGCCATGTGCCCCGCAACCGCAATTCATGAGAAATTCACTGAGAACGGCAGGCGCCGCGACCGTCGCCGCAGGGGCACGTCGGCGGCGGCCGCGGCTGAATCCGCCGCGGCGCTCACGTTTACGCCGAGCGACGCGCGGCATATTCTGTTGCCCGCCGCCGAGCCAATCTTCCCGCCGCGGGTGCGACCCGCCGCTCGCCGGCCGACGGGCAACCCTGAGTACTCATCGATGACGCAAACCGAAGACTACAGCGAAAGCAATTCCGGCTGGCCGCGGGTGCAGATGGCGGCGACCGTGCTGACTGCGCTGGCCGTCGGATTGGCCGTTTTTGCGCTAATCGCCTTCGTGATCGAATTGATCAGCCTGACCGCCGAGAAGCAATCGACCACGCTGATCTATCTCGCGGCCCTGCGCAATGTGCTGCTGGGGCTGGCGGGAGCGGCGTTTCTGTGGGGGCTGGCCGAGCTGCTGCGGGTGGTGGAGGAGACGCCCTACGTCATTCGCGAGTATTACGCGCGGCAGGTAGGGCTGCGGACGCCCTGGATCGCGGCCGCCAACGGCGACGCGACCGAGGACGGCGAGCGTGGCAACGATATGGGCAGCCTGCTGCGCGAGATTCGCGACATCTCGCTGCTGAGCCCGGAAGAACGCGCCCTACGACTGCGGGCACAGGCCAGCGAAGCCGGCCGCGAGCTCAGCCGGATCGTGCCTGAGCTGCTGCGAAGTCATAACTGGGTGGAGGCGCGGCGGCGCGTGCAGCAGGCCCGCGAGCGCTATCCACTGGAGCCGACGTGGAACGAGTTGGAACAGCGGATCGAAGGCGTGCGGGCGGGTGTTGAGGCGCGCGACATCGACGGCGCGAAGCGGCAGGTGCACGACCTGGCCTCGCTCGGCGCCTGGGAGCGAGCATTTGACGTGGTGCGCGATCTGCTGGAGCGCCACCCCGACTCCGACGCGGCCCGCGAGCTGGCGCGATTTGTGCAGGATCAGCGCGGCAAGGTCGACGCCGAAGAGCGGCGGCGGCTGATCGCGCAGGTGCAGGAGGCGGCGAAGCGTCGCGAATGGTCGACGGCGCTGAACCTGGCGACCGCGTTGATCAAGCAGTATCCGAATTCGCCGGAATCCGAGGCGTTGCGATCGGATTTGCCGACATTGCAGGAAAACGTCGAGATTCAGACGCGCAAGCGGATGGAAGCGGAGATCACGGAACTCACGCGGGCGAAGCGATACAACGAAGCGCTGGAGATGGCCCGCGAGTTGATCGCGCGCTATCCGCGTTCGCCGCAGGCGGCGGTGCTTTTGCAGTCGCTGCCGCAGCTTGAGGCGCGGGCGTCGGTCCGCGCGCGGCGCTAGGCCGCATCGCGGCGACGATCATCATTCGGCAGTGGAAGGTTCCCCGCGATTGAGCACGCGGACCTCGGTCCGCTGCGGCGCGAAGTAGTCGCGGATCCGGCGCACGATTTCGGCCGTCGGTCGATGCGCGCAGCTCATGACGTCGACCGCCACGAAGCCGCGTTCGGGGTAGGAATGAACGCTGGCGTGGGACTCGGCCAGCAGAAACACCGCCGTGAAGCCGCCGTTCGCGAAGACGCAGGATTTCTGGTCGATGATGCGCATGCCGGCTGCGAGCAGCGCGGCTTCGATCGCGGCGCAGGCGCTGTCGCGATCGGTGAGCGTGGTCGGGGCCACATCGAAGAGATCGACGATCGCATGCTCGGCGATCAGACCATCGCGCGTCGACGGGGCGGCTGCCGACCGGCGATTCGAATCGTTGGGCGTCTCTGTCACTCCAGATACTCGTTGTACCCGCGTACATACAGTCGCGACACCGCCGGATCGCTCAACGTTGAGATCGGCGTCTCCAGTTCTGCCATGTCGGGCGGGAAAACGCACATTTGCGTCCAGACGTCGTTTGTGAGGTAACGCAATCCATCGGGCAGGCGGAGCGGCTCGGGCGGCGGCGGGCGGCGCGTCGCGAGGATGAAGCCCCATTCGCCGAACGATGGCACATTCAGATGATACGGCACGATCCGCAGCGGCCGGACATCGGGAGATTGGGCGCCGGCGTGGGCGAGCGTGTGGGCGATGCACCAAAAGGCCGGCCGCGCCAGGAACGGGCTGGTCGCCTGCGTCACGAGCACACCATTGGCGGTCAGCCGCCGCAGCGCGCGGACATACATCGCGTCGGAGTAGAGCTTGGCGAGCGGCGTGCTGCCTGGATCGGGCAGGTCGAGCAGAATTGCGTCGTACAGCGTCTCTTCGCGATCGAGAAACGCAAACGCGTCAGCGTTCACCACGCGCACCCGCGCGTCGCGGAGCGCCCCGCCATTGAGCTCGCGGAGCATCTCGCGTTCGGAGAATAGCTGTGTCACCGCCGGGTCGAGATCGACCAGGTCGACCTGTTTCACGTCGGGCCAACGCAGGACTTCGCGGGCCGCGAGGCCGTCGCCGCCGCCGAGGATCAGAACGCGCTCGCGCCGCTCGGCGAGCGCCAGCGCGGGATGGACCAGCGATTCGTGATAGCGATACTCGTCGATGCTGGAGAATTGCAGGTGGCCATCGAGGAACAGCCGCACATCGCTGCGCCAGCGGGTGATCACGACTCGCTGATGGGCCGAGCTGCGGCTGTGAATGATCTCGTCCTGATAGAGCCGGCCTTCCAGAAAGCGCGAGAGCGGCGCGGAGAAAAAGAGCAGCGCCACGAGCCCCGCTCCCGCCCCGCCGGCGAAAAGCGCGAGCGGGCGCGCTGCGCGGCCCAGAGAGGCGCGAAAGACGCTGACTAGCCACGCCGCGACAGCGACATTCAGCAGCCCCATCGCGATCGCGGCCTGCACGAGCCCGAGCTGCGGCACGAGCACAAACGGAAAGAGCAGCGACGCCGCCAGCGCGCCGAGATAGTCGGCGCCGAGCACATTCGCGAGCGAGACGTGCAACGCCGCGCGTTCTCGCAAGAGCCGCACGACCAGCGGGATCTCCAGCCCGACCAGCACGCCCACCACGCCCACGAATCCGAGCAGCACGGGCAAGACGGCGTCGGTGTAAGCAAAGGCCGCGAATCCGGCGAGGGCGCTGCAGCCGCCGATGAGGCCGACGGCGACGTTTACGGTGATGAGGTTGGCCAGCAGGTGCGCCCGCACGAATTGCGAAAGAAACGACCCGGCGCCCATGGCGCTTAGGAATACGCCGATGGTGATCGAGAACTGCGTGACGGAATCGCCGAGCAGATAGCTCGAGACCGCGCCACCGATCAGCTCGTAGACGAGGCCGGCCAGGGAGAGCAGAAAGATCGCGATGATCAGAACCGCACCGGCGGAGCGCGGGTCGCTCGCCGGAACGCCGGGCGAATCGTCGGTCGGTTGTGCGGAGGGTGGAAGATCCTCGGCGTTCACGGCGTCAGCGGATCACCGAGGCGAGAATGATGGCGATGCTGATCAGAAAGGAGCTCATCAGAATTGCGAGCGCGACGTTCTGATCTTCCTCGATCTCCTTGCGGATCGAGAAGGGCATGATGCGGCCCATCAGCCAGATGGCCCCGCCGAAGAGCAGCACGCCGACGACGAAATAGACGACGGTGGGCAACAGTTCCCAGAGCTGAAGTTTGACGATCTCGGGGATTTCAAATTTGGCGTTAGCGAGCACGTCGAAACTCCGCTGCTATTTACCGCTGTGAATGCCGCCGCCCGCGAAGTAGCGCGGCCGCCCCACCATGCCCGCCGGCCGGCTCGATCCTTCGCGGATGCTCGGCGGCTCGCGATCGGGATTGGGCAGGCCGAAGCCGGTCGACCCAGCCCAACTCGCAAGGCCAAGCAGCGCGACGGCGACGACGGTGAGGAGAACTCCGGAGCGGGACATGCTTTTGATTCTCGCGACTCTGCTGGTGAACCGCAATCGCCCCGCGGGGACCTTCAAGCATTAGAAAGCAGTCCCAAGAACGAGGACCGGCTGGAAGCCGGTCCTCCACCATAGAATGGAGCGTTAGCGGATCGACGCGGCCTGCGCCTCCAGCCGAGCGATGCGCTGGTTGAGGTCCGGGTGAGTGCTGAAGAGCGTCGCCAGTCCGCCCGGCGACAGCGGCTGCACGATGTACATGCTGTGAAACGCCGGGTTGGTCTCGGTCGGGATCCGGTCGTTCATATGGCCGAGCCGACGCAGGGCATTGGCCAGTTTTTGCGGATCGCCGCAGATTTCGCCGCCCAGCGAATCGGCCGCGAACTCGCGCTGCCGCGAGATCGCCAGTTGGATGATCGTGGCCGCGATCGGCGCCAAAATGATCACCAGCAGAGCCGCGATGCCGCCCAGCGGATTGGGCTCTTCGTCGCTGTGGCGTCCGCCGCCCAGACCGCCGGGGAAGTAGAGCATGTAGCCCGCGCCGCTGATGACACTGGCCAGGACGGCGGCGATAGTGGAGGTCAGCATGTCGCGGTTTTTAATGTGCGCCAGTTCGTGCGCCATCACGCCCTCGACCTCCGGCTCGGGGAATGCCCGCAGCATGCCCTCGGTGATCGCAACCGCCGAATTGCTGGGTCCGCGGCCGGTCGCAAAGGCGTTCGGCGCCCGACCGGGGCAGATGTAGACCTTCGGCATGGGCAGATTGGCCCGCTCGGCGAGCCGCTCAATCATGGCGTGAAAGCGCGGATTCTCCTCGCGCGGCATCTCGCGCCCGCCCATCGCCTTGATGGCGATCGTCGCCGAGAACCAATAGGAGATGATGGCGCTGACGCCACCGAACATAAAGCCGATGACCAGCCCCGTCTTTCCGCCCAGCGCGATGCCGACGACCATGCACAGGCCGATCATCATCGACAGCAAGACGGCGGTTTTTACGTTACTCAGAAACCTCATTTCACCAATCCTCTCTACGAACCGATCATAGGACGGCGGCAAAAACGCGGATGGCCGCCATCAATCATTCGGAATCATAGGACGAATCGGCGAACCCACCGTTCGGTGTATTCCAAACTACCGAACGAAATAGAACGCGGCCCACCGGAGGGGTGAACCGCGTTCGGTCGCGACCTCTACTCTGCGGGTCTTGCCCGCCGGTCGGACTACGGCCCGCCGACCAGCATCTGCACGAACGGGGCAATGTCGCCCACGGTGACGAAGCCGTCACAGTTCACGTCCGCGGTTTCGATGCAGCAGTTCGGATAGGTCGCGAGGTATGCCGCCGGATTCGTGATCGCGAGCACGAAGCCCGAGATATCGCCGACGGTCACGAAACCGTCGCAATTGGTGTCGCCGACGAGGCAGTTCTTGCAAATCGTCATCGGCTGGAGCGGCACCGGAATCGCGAGCAGTTCGCGGAAGTCCGACACCAGCGGCACCGCTTCGTCGAAGGCCGGAATCATCTCCAGCGGCGACGGGATCGGCGGCACCGGCAGTTCCACGCTCTGGCAGCGATAGCACGCCCGCTGGAATCGCTCCAGCAGGTACGGAACCGGATAATTCGGCCCAAAGCTGTCCGATGAGCCGAGAAGCATAACTTCGAGCGGCATCGGCATGGGCGGACCGCCGCGCAGCAACTCTGCCGCGATGTCGACCCGCGGCCCGCCAAAGACATCGCTCGGCGGAAGCGGAATTCCGCCCGGGTCGAGGTGCAATAGGCCGAGGTCGGGCGAGAAATTCGGCGCGAAGAACGGCGTATAGGCGTCGGCGAGAATGTGCGACTCCTCGATGCCGGTCACCTTGATGTCGCGCCCGAAGTCGAACGACGCCGCAAAGTCGTAGCGCCAGCTCCACATCGGCAGGCCGAGCGGGTCGAGGCGAACGGCCAGCACGTCTTCATACCACGGTGCGCCGAACGGAGTCAGCGGGTTGGCCGCGACCTGCCCGGTGATCAACAGCATGCCGCTGTTCTGGATCTGGTCCAGCGACCAGCCCCGCTCGACGACGCCGTAAAGCGCCCCGTCTGGCCCGGGAGCGACGTACTGCCCGTAAACACGGTTAAAGACGAGCACGCCGTCTCGTCGAACACGCGTCACCAGCAGGTCCGCGTCGGCCAGATACTGGTCATTCGTACCGCGATTCATGTTCGCGCTGCCGACCAGGGCCGCCTCTTCCGGGTTGAAGCGGATGATCGCGCGATACTCCGCATCGCCTTGCAAACCCTGCTTGATCGACCAAACGTCGCGGGCCCAAAGCACATTGCCCATCGGATCAAGTCCGGCGACGGTGGCATAGGTCGGCCCCTGCGGACTCAGTCGCCGATAGCCGCAGACGATGCTCTCGATCGGCAGGCCGATGCCGGGGCTCATGATCGTGATGTCGAAAAACGAGTCGACCCGCGGGTACTCGCGATACCAAATCACGTTGAACATCGGATCGAGCCGCATCACAAATGCGCCTCGGAGCAGCAGCCCGCCGTTCGGATCGCGTTCCTCGAAGTCGCCGCACAGAATCATCGAGGCGTCGGGCGCGATGTCCTGCTCACGCGGGAGCACAAAGAGTTGTGTCATCGCCGGACCGGGAAACTCCCCGGGGCGGAAAAACGTGACGCCGCGCATCGGGCGCAGATCGGGATCGAACTGCACGAGCAGCGGTCGCGCGGCCGGCGGCGGGATCATCGGCGGGTTCGAATACTCGGCGACGTACACCGCGGTGCCGTCGGGCATTGGGTCGACCGCGCGGGCAAGTGCGGGCGCAGTCGGATCATGGATGACCTGATGGTGATAGACGTGCGTCTGGGCCGCTGCCCAGGCGGCGAAGGCGCCGGCGCAAACCACCAGCGCAGATCGCAGTGGAATGGGGCTCATGGGACGCTCCTTTGGTCGGCCGGTCGATGGAGATGTGGGCTGGCCGACGGATCGCAGACGACATGGCCCGGCCCGTTGCCGAGCCGATGAACGACTATAGCGCGCCTCCCGCAAATCGCTGCAGCAGGCGGCGTTTCCAAAGCGCAACAAAGCAAAACGGACAAGCGGGTATCCGCTTGTCCGTGCGATGAACGTTCGTTGTCGCTAGCGAGGCGCTCGCGTTACTTCTTCGCGCCGGCCTTGTCCTTGGGACCCTTGGCCTTGGCGATGACCTCTTCCTGCACGCTCTTGGGCGCTTCCTTGTAGAAGCCGAATTCCATGCTGAACGTGCCGCGGCCCTGCGTCATGCTGCGCAGGTCGGTGGCGTAGCCGAACATCTCGCTCAGCGGAACCTGGCACGAGATCGTCGTCGCTTCGCCCTTGCTCTCGGTGTTCATGATCACGCCGCGGCGGCTGTTGATGTCGCCCACGACGCTTCCCTGGAAGTCGGTCGGCACTTCGATCTCGACCTTCATGATCGGCTCCAGGATCGCCGGCTTGCTCGCGAGATAGGCCTCCTTGAAGGCTTCGCGGGCGGCGATCTGGAACGCGATGTCGGACGAGTCGACCGTGTGGTACGAGCCGTCTTCCAGCACGATCTTCACGCCCACGACTTCGTAGCCCGCCAGCGCGCCCTTCAGGCGGGCGCCGGCGAAGCCCTTTTCGCAGGACGGAATGTATTCCGACGGGATACGACCGCCGAACACCTTGTTCTCGAAGACGAACTCGGTCTCGCGCTCATCGGGCAGCGGCTCGAGCACGCCGACGACGTGGCCATACTGACCCGAACCGCCGGTCTGCTTCTTGTGCTTGTAGTCAAACTTCGCGGACCGCGTGGGCGACTCTTTGTAGTTGACCTTGGGCGCGCCCGTCTGCACGTCGACGCCATACTCGCGGCGAATTCGCTCGGTATAGACCTCAAGCTGAAGTTCGCCGACGCCGGAGATGATCGTGTCGCCGGTCTCGGTGTCGGTGTGCAGGTGGAAAGTCGGGTCCTCGCGCATGAAGCGATTCAGCGCCTTGGCCAGCTTGTCGCGGTCGCTGGTCTTCTTCGGCTCGATGGCGAGCGAGATGACCGGGGCCGGGGCGTGAATGCTCTCCAGTGCGTAATTGGCGTCGCCGGTGCAGAAGGTGTCGCCGGTGGCGCAGTCGATGCCGATCACCGCGACGATGTCGCCGGCGCGAGCCTCATCGATGTCTTCGCGATCGTTGGCGTGCATGCGCACCATGCGGCCCAGACGGACGGTGCGGCCCGTGCGGGTGTTGGTGACGGTTTCGCCTTTCTTGATCGTGCCCTGATAGACGCGCGTGTAGGTGAGCTGGCCGAACTGCTCGTCGACCAACTTGAACGCCATCGCGACCAGCGGCTGCGTCGGATCCGTGCTAATGGCCACTTCGGCCATGTCGTTGTTGATGTCCTTGGCGTAGTACATGCGGTCGAGCGGCGACGGCAGATAGCGCACGATCGCGTCGAGCAGCAACTGAACGCCCTTGTCTTTGAACGCCGAGCCCATCATGACCGGCACGATGTCGCGCGAGATGGTGAGGCGGCGGATGATCGTGTGCAGCTTCTCCTCGGGAATATCCTTGCCTTCGAGGATCTGCTCCATCAGCTCGTCGTCGTAGAGCGACAGCGTCTCGAGCATCGCCGTGCGGGCGCGATTGGCCTGATCGACCAGCTCTTCCGGAATGGCGCGACGGTTCACTTCGCGACCGCGCTCGCCTTCGCAATAGACGGCTTCCATGGTCACGAGATCGACCACGCCCTTGTGATCGACTTCGACGCCGATCGGGATCTGCAGCGGCACTGCGGTGAGCCCCAGGCGGCTCTCGATTTCGCTGATGACGCGCTTCGGATCGGCGCCGGTACGGTCGAGCTTGTTGATGAAGGCGATGCGCGGCGTGCCGTAACGCTTCATCTGCCTGTCGACGGTCAGCGACTGCGACTGCACGCCGCCGACGCCGCAGAGAACGAGGATGGCGCCGTCGAGCACGCGCAGGGAGCGTTCGACTTCGATGGTGAAGTCGACGTGGCCGGGCGTGTCGATGATGTTGATCTGCTTATCCTGCCAGCCGACGGTGGTGGCGGCGGAGGTAATCGTGATGCCGCGCTCTTTTTCGAGCTCCATGTGGTCCATGGTGGCGCCATCGCCGGCACCCTTGACCTCGCCGATCTTGTGAATGCGGCCGGAGTAGAACAGGATGCGCTCGGAGAGCGTTGTTTTGCCCGAGTCGATGTGGGCGGAAATCCCGATGTTGCGAATGTTCTCCAGAGGCGTCTGCATCGCGATCTACCTAGCTGTAAGTTCTTACCCTGACGGCATTAACACGCATGCCGCCGCAAGCGTCCGCGGCGTTCTTCTGTAACCCGACCGATGCCGCTTGTCGCGCGGCTCGGATTGCCGCCGATTGGACCCATCGGGAGTGCGCCGCAGGTCATTAAAGACTGCGGCGGAAAGGAACTTGGCGCCTACACGCCGGGCGGACTACCCCAAGTTCGTCGAGGGAGAATATCGGCGGGTCAGTCGGATTTCAAGCAGGAGCCTGGCGCGGCGACCGGGCCGATTCCGCGTCCCTAATCGCTTGCTTGCGCTTTGTTTACGAATCCCGCGCAATTGTTGCGGCTGTCGCGACCTGTCGCCGGCGTTGTTCACCGAGCGGCGTCGGGCTAGCATTCGTTCCACAAACGGATGAAAAGATCGAGAATGTTTGTGCCCTTGGGGGGATTTCGAGATCGGAGCGCCGCCGGTTGATGTCGTCTGTTATCGCCAACGCCTCCCGCGCTTTTGTGTGTGCCGCGATCGCGTTCGCAGCCGTTCGCCTTGCCGAGGCCCAGCCGGGCGGCCCCCCTACCGCAGTTCAGGTCTGCCCGGTCACGCTGGATGAGATTCCGCCCTCGATCCGGCTGGTCGGCACGGTGATCCCCGATCGCCGGGTCACCGTGGCGAGCGAGGTCTCCGGGATCGTCGCCCGGATGCTGGTGCGCGATGGACAGTCCGTCGCCGCCGGCGAGCCGCTGTGCGAGCTCGATCCCCAGCCGTTTCAATTGCGACTGAACGAAGCCCGCGCAGCGCTGGCGGCGCTGGAGAGCCGCCTCCTCGAAGCGCGCAACGGACCGCGGGCCGAAGAGATGATGCGACGCGAGGCCGCCGTCGCCGAGATGGGGGCGATGGTCCGAAAATGGGATTTCGAACGCGGCCGGCTGAAGAAGCTGCAGGCCAGCGGACAGACCAGCGAGAAAGAAGTTTACGACGCCGAGATGGAATTCCTCGCCGCCGAGCGCCGCACGAGCCAAGCGCAGGCCGCGCTCGACGAGGGCCGCAACGGCACGCGGCCCGAGATCCTCGCGGCTCTCGCGGCCGAGGTTGAAGCGCAGCGCTCGCGAGTGGCGATGGCCGAGCGCGACGCCACGCGCGGCACGATTCGTGCTCCCTTCGCCGGCGATGTGATTTTTCGCCAGACCGAAACTGGGGCGTGGCTGGCGGCGGGAGGCCCGGTCTGCGACATGATCGCGCTCGATCCGATCCTGATCCGGGCCGATGTGCCGGAGTCGGCCATCGCCCATTGCAAGCCGGGCAGCCCCGTCACGCTTGAAATCGAAGCCCTGGCCGCCCGCCGCACCGGCACGCTGGCCCGCGTCATCGCGCAGGGCGTGGTCAGTGCGCACACGTTTCCGGTGGAAATCGAACTGCCCAATGCCGACCGCGCCCTGCTGCCCGGCATGCTGGCCTGGACCTATGTGCCCAGCGGCCCGCCGGGCAAGCGGCTGATGGTCAGCAAAGACGCGCTGGTGGTCGATGGGCCCAGTCGCAAGATCTATGTCGTTCGCCCCGCCGGCCCCAAGAGCGAGATGGCGATTCCGACGAATGTCATCTGCGGCCTGGAGCGCGATGGCAAAATCGAGGTGCAGGCCGAGGGGTTGGCCGAGGGAGATCGCGTCGTCTGTCGCGCGAACGAGCGACTCTTCGGCCCGACGCCGGTGATGGCGATGCCCTTCGACCCCAGCCAGCGCGGGCCGCTATCCAACAAAGCCGGCGACGGCCCGGCACGCGGGCGTGAAGGGGCTGCGGCGCCCGCCGCCGCTCCCAATGGCGCTCCGCCGCCGAAGCCGGAAAAGGTTGATGCGTCTGCCGCCTCTCAACCGACGGCGGGATCGCAATGAACCTGATTCGCTTCTGTGTCGAGCGACCGATCACGGTCGCCGTCGGCGTGATCTGGGTGCTGCTTTTCGGTCTGCTGGCGCTGCGCACCATCCCGATTCAGCTCACGCCCACGGTCGACACCACCGTCATCACCATCACGACCACCTGGCGCGGCGCAAACCCTCAGGAGGTCGAACGCGAGATCGTCGACCGACAGGAGGAGCAACTGCGCGTCGTCGCCGGCGTGCGAAAGATGAAGAGCACTTCGTCGGACGGCGCGGCCTCGGTGACGCTCGAATTCAACCCCGAGATCACCAAGGATGAAGCGCTCCGCGACGTCCTCGACAAGCTCAATCGCGTGCAGGGCTACCCGCTCGATATGGACGAGCCCTCCGTCGCCGCCGCCGACACCGCCCGCGATTCTGAAATCGCGTGGCTGATCCTCTTCGCGACCGACGGCAACGACGCCGAACTCCCCAAACTGCGCGACTTCGCGATCGACGAAATCAAACCCTACCTCGACCGTGTGCCGGGCGTCGGGTCGACCGAGGTCTACGGCGGGCAGGAGCGCGAGGTGCAGGTCAAGGTCGACGCCGGCCGGCTGGCGGCCCGCGGCCTGAGCTTCACGCAGGTGGCCACTGCGCTGCAGCGACAAAACGCCAACATCTCCGCCGGCAAGCGGACGCAGGGCAAGCGCGACTATGCCGTGCGAACCGTCGGCCAGTATGAGTCGGTCGACGACATTCTGCAGACGGTGATCGCGGACACGTCGGGCGGGCCGGTCTACGTCCGCGATGTCGCCACGGTCGAGCGCACGGTGCGCAAACAGGACAGCTTCGTCCGCAGCGTCGGCGAGTATGTGCTCGCGTTTCCGGTGCGGCGCGAGGTCGGCGCCAACGTCATGCGCGTGATGGCCGGCTTGCGCGAAGCGATTCAGACCATCAACCGCGAGGTACTGCAAGGCCGCGGTCTCAAGCTCGACCTGCGTCAGGTCTACGACGAAACGGTCTACATCTCCCAGGCCATCGAGCTCGTTCGCGGCAATCTCATCTGGGGCGGCCTCTTCACGCTCGCGGTCATCTGGCTTTTCCTCCGCGATTGGCGCTCGACGCTGATCGTCGCGCTCTCCATTCCGATCTCCGTCATCGGCGCTTTCGTCGTCTTTGCGGCGCTGGGCCGCACGCTGAACGTCATCTCCCTCGCGGGCCTGGCCTTCGCGATCGGTTCGGTGGTCGATGCGGCGATCGTCGTGCTCGACAACACGCTACAACACCGGCGACTCGGCAAGACGCCGATGCAGGCCGCGATCGACGCCACCAATGAAATCTGGAGCGCCGTGCTGGCCGGCGCGCTAACGACCGTCGCCGTCTTCCTGCCCGTGATCTTTGTGCAACAGGAAGCCGGCCAGCTCTTTCGCGACATCAGCATCGCGACCGCGGTCTCGGTGCTGCTGTCCGTGATCGTGGCCATCACGGTCGTGCCCGCGCTCGCCGCCCGCATCGGGCGAGGACGAACCGACGACGCCCCGCGCGACCGCGCTCACGAGGGCTGGCTCGTCAATTTCTTCGGCGACCTCGCCGAGTTTTTCACGCGCTCCGTCTTCGGTCGCAGCGCCGCCATTTTCGCGTTCATCTTCTTCTGCATCGTCATCACGCCGGTGCTGATCCCGCCGGCCACTTACCTCCCCGCCGGCAATCGCAACCTGATCTTCGGCATTCTGGCCACGCCGCCGGGCTACAGCATCGACGAGTACAAGCGCATGGCGGCCGTGATCGAGGGCGTGATGTCGCCTTATTGGAAGGCGAAGGAAGGCTCCGAGGAAAAGCGCCAGCTCGACGAGCGCTGGGTAAAACAGGTCACCGAGCGGGAAAAGAAGGGACAGATCCCGGAGCTCAAGATCCCCAGCAAAGAAGAAATCGCCGCGATGGAGGCCGCCGCCGCGACCCAGGGCGGCCCCAAGCGGTCCTGGTGGCTGCAACAGCGTACCGAGTGGTTCGGCCTCTGGCCCCTGCTCGAATACCAGCGCACGAAGCGCGAGTGGTATACGCCGCCGCCGCTGATCGAGGATTTCTTCTACGTGCCCTTCGGCAACGTCGCGTTCATGGGCGCCACAAGCGCCGACGACATGCGCGTCGCGCCGCTCACCAAGCTGATGACCGGCTCGCTCTACACCATCCCCGGAGTCTTCGGCTTCTTCCAGCAGACCAACCTGTTCCGCTTCGGCGGCGGAAACAACGTCGAAGTGCAGGTCCGCGGCGACAAGCTCGAGGACGTCACCAGCGCCGCCTTCATGCTCCAGATGGCCTTCATGAATCGATTCGGGGGTTACCCTCAATCCGACCCCGCTAACTTCTCCCAGGGCCGCCCCGAGTATCGCATCATCCCCAGCCGCGAGCGGGCCGCTGAGCTTTCGCTCTCCGCCCGCGATGTCGGCTTTGTCGTCGAGGCCAGCGTCGACGGAGCCTATGTCGGCGATTATCGCGAAACGGATGGCGATATCGTCGACCTCGTGCTGCTGATCGACGGCCAGCGCGATCGGCCCACGCAGGAAATCGGACAGATTCCGCTGGCGACGCCCAGCGGCCAGATCGTGCCGCTCTCCGCCGCCGCCGAGTTCGTCGACACGACCTCGCTGGAGCAGATCAACCACATCGAGCGTCAACGGGCGGTCAGCTTGACCGTCGAGGCGCCGGAGGCGATGCCGCTCGACAGCGTGATCTCCGCCATTCGCGACGAAATCGTGCCCGAGCTGCGAAACACCGGACAGATCGCGCCGGGCGTTCTCGTCAATCTGGCCGGCAACGCCGACCGGCTCGAAGAAGCCAAAGAAACGATGATCGGCAAATGGGTCGGCTGGAACTTCGAGTCGCTTACCAATCTGCTCGGCAGCCGCTTTTTCCTCTCGATTCTGGTGGTCTACCTGCTCATGGCCGCGCTCTTCGAGAGCTGGCTCTACCCGCTGGTCATGATGTTCAGCGTGCCCATGGCGATCTTCGGCGGCTTCCTCGGCCTGACGCTCGCGCGGCTGGGGACGCTGCTCACCACCGATCAGCCCGTCCAGCAGCTCGACGTGCTGACCTTCCTCGGCTTCGTCATCCTCGTCGGCACGGTCGTCAACAACGGCATCCTGCTGGTCGATCAATATCTGATCTTCGTCCGCCATCAGGGCATGCCCCACCGCGAGGCGATCGTCGAGGCCGTGAAGGCCCGCGTGCGACCGGTGTTCATGACCAGCTTCACCAACGTCTTCGGCCAATTGCCCCTGGCCGTCGTCCCCGGCGCGGGCAGCGAGCTCTATCGCGGCATGGCGGCCGTGCTGGTCATGGGCATGTTCATCGCCACGCTCGGCACGCTCGTCCTGATCCCCTGCATCCTGAGCCTGTTGCCGCCGCCGAAGCGGATCGCGTAGCGCCGCCGGCGCGCCGCTGTGGCGGTGTCGCCCCGATCGCGCCCGGCGGCGTTCGAAATTGCGCGACTTTAGCGCTGCCATCAAACGAACTTCATTTCAAACCGCTACCCTGACGAGCTGATCAAGGTTCGTCCGGCTGCAAACCGTCGTGGAGTACGCGCTTGTCCGACTTCGGCACATCGACCGTGCTGACACCGGTGACGCCGGTTGATCTGGGCGTCCCGGCGCTCGAGCGGCGCGATGCAGACCCGTTGCAACCGCCGCCCGCATCGGTCGTGCTGCTGTCCCTCGCGATTGCTGCAACGATTGTGCTATTGCCGTTCGACGCGGTGTTTTCGCATTGGGTCGCCGAGTCGCTCGCCCCCGACGGCACGCGGTTGCGGGCAGTGCTGCGACTGGTCCAGAGGCTGGTCGGGGCAGAGGCGATCGTCGTCTATGCCCTTGTGCTGGCCTATGCTAGCGCCTCCGCCGGTCGCGGCTTGCGGCCCGTCATCGGCGCCACCATCGTGGGGCTGTTCGGCGCCGCCATGATGCACGCCTCCAAGTTCGCCGTCGGCCGCGCCCGGCCGCAGCTCGATTTCGGCGCGCAGCGCTTCGAACCCGCCACTCTCGCGGATAGCTTCGATTCGTTCCCCTCGGCCCACGCCGGCACGGCGATGCTCACCGTACTGCTGATCGTGAACTTTGTCCCTCTGCGCGGAAAAGCCCGCTGGCTGCTGATTCCGCTGGCGATCTTCGTCGTCGCCGCCAGCCTCACACGAGTGGCGCAGCGCCGCCATTTCCCCTCCGACGTCGCCGCCGGCGTCGCCTTCGCCTGCCTGGCCTTCGTCCTCGCCAAACGCTTCCTGAAAAACGAGTATCTTGCACCGCTCACACGCCCTCGCGATGCAGCGGCGGCGTGATCATTCAGTTGGGAGCAGTGCAATGGCAGGCGAGCGACGAACCATCACGCTGATGGCCGGCGACGGCATCGGCCCGGAATGTATGGCCGCGGTCCGCCGCGTGATCGAGGCGGCGGGCACCAAGATCACCTGGGAAGAGTGCGACGCCGGAGCAGAGGTCTTCAAGCGCGGCGTCGCCTCGGGCGTGCCGCAGGAAACACTCGACTCCATCGCCCGTAACAAAGTGGCGCTCAAGGGACCGCTCGAAACCCCCGTCGGCTTCGGCGAAAAAAGCGCCAACGTCACCCTCCGCAAACTCTTCGAGCTCTACGGCAACGTCCGCCCCACCCGCGAAATCCCCGGCGTGCAGGGCGTCTTCGCCGGCCGACGCATCGACCTCGTCGTCGTCCGTGAAAACGTCGAAGACCTCTACGCCGGCATCGAGCACATGCAGACGCCCGGCGTGGCGCAGTGCCTGAAGCTCATCAGCCGCAAAGGCTGCGAGAAGATCGTCCGGCTGGCCTTTGAGATCGCGCGCGCCGAGGGCCGCAAGAAGGTCCACTGCTCGACCAAAGCCAACATCATGAAGCTCACCGAAGGGCTCCTGAAGCGAACCTTCGAGGAGATTGCCCCCGAATATCCCGAGATCGCCACCGAGCACATCATCATCGACAACTGCGCCCACCAGCTCGTCCGCTATCCCGAGCAGTTCGAGGTGATCGTCACCACCAACATGAACGGCGACATCATCAGCGACCTGACCAGCGGCCTGACGGGCGGCCTGGGCCTGGCGCCGTCGTCCAACATCGGCAACGACGTGGCCATGTTCGAAGCGGTCCACGGCTCGGCCCCCAACATCGCCGGCAAAAACCTCGCCAACCCGACGGCGTTGCTGCTTTCGGCAGTGATGATGCTGCGCCACATCGGCGAATTCACCGCGGCGGACAAGATCGAAAACGCGATCTGCCTGACGATCGAGGAGGGCCACACGCTGACGGTCGATCTGGCCCATTCGCAGGAGCTTTCGAGCACGACGACCCAGTTCACCGACGAAATCATCCGCAATCTCGGCCGCCGCTCGTCGCACGTCGCGGCCCGCGCGTATCGCCCGATCAAGCTGCCCTATGTCGACCCGCGGCCCGATTTGGTTCATGCCAAAACTCGCCGCGTGGTCGGGGCCGATGTCTTCGTCGAAACCGCCGACGACCCGCACACGCTCGGCGCCGCGATGGAGCAGGCCTCCGCCGACTCGTCCCTGAAACTCAAAATGGTCAGCAACCGCGGCACAAAGCTCTATCCGGGTCCGAAGCAGATGACCGATTGCGTCGATCACTATCGCTGCCGCTTCGTGATGCGCGACGCGGCCCGCGACCTGTCCGACGCCGACCTGCTCAATCTGCTGCAGCGCGTCGGGGCAAAGCGGGTGTGGAACCACGTCGAAAAGCTCTACGAATTCGACGGCAAATCCGGGTTCACAAAGGCGCAGGGAGAGGATTGAGCGAAGGCGGGTTCCCCCGCCTCTTTTCCGCGCTTGCCTGCTATCGTCCTTCACCCGCAATTATGCCCATCACCCCCGAGAACCTCGCCGCCTCCGTCGCCGGCGTGCAGGCCCGCATCGCCGAGGCCGCACGCCGCAGCGGCCGCGATCCCGCCGCGGTGCGCCTGATCGCGGTGACGAAGTACGTCGACCTCGACGCAATCCGCAGCCTGCTCGCCATCGGCCTGCGCGACTTCGGCGAAAGCCGCGTGCAGCAGCTCACCGAACGGGCCGCGGAACTCGAAGCCGCCCGGCGACGCTGGGACGAACTGCCGGGACAGCGCTGGGAACTTCTGCCGCCGATCCAGACCGAAGAGGAATACACGGAGATCAGCGCTGGCCGGCGAACCTATCCAGAAGCTCCGCTCGACGTGCGACCCAATTGGCACTTCATCGGCAACTTGCAGCGGAACAAGGTTCGCGCGGCGCTTGGCGTGACAACCATCCTTCACGCGGTCGACTCGATTCGACTGGCCGAAGCGATCTCGCGAGTCGCCATCGAGTTGAACACCGGGGTAGACGTGTTCCTCGAACTCAACATCGCCGGCGAGGCTTCGAAGCACGGCGTCTCGCCGGCCGAAGCCGACGCCGTCGCCGAGGCGATCTCGGGTCTGCAGGCGGTCCGGCTCCGCGGCCTCATGACCATGGCCCCCGCCGCCGACGCCGGCGATGCCGCCCGCCCCCACTTCGCCCGCCTGCGCGAGCTCCGCGACCGCTGGCTGAAAGCAGGCGTCGTCTCGAAGAGCTGCACCGAACTATCAATGGGGATGAGCGGCGACTTCGAGGCGGCGATCCTCGAAGGCTCGACCTGCGTCCGGCTCGGCTCGGTGCTTTATGGCAGCGCAGCGGCTGTGCAAAATCCTGTGCAAAACCCGCCCGCGTAGCGTTGGGTGGCGCGAAGCTACACAGGATGTAGTGTTCGAAAGCGGTTGCGATGGAGCGATTTCTGCGGAGCTGGATAGCCCCCCGACCGCCGCCAGCGCGGCGATACCTGTCAGAATTGGTCGCAGCGTCCAAATTCTCGCGAATTTATCGCCACCACGCCGACACGATTTTTGCGCGGACCGGTTGCTATAGATGTCCGCGAAACTTTCTCTAGTCCATCCCAGCGCATGGGCCGCAAGTCACCCTCCCGGGTCCCACTTGCGGCCCCTTTTATTTTGCTACTGCCTTCCGACCCCTCGACGCCTTCCGTGAAGATCCCAATAGTGGGAGCGCTTCCGGCGACAGTCCCGGGTTCCGCCACCAACCCGTGCGAGCGTGCGCAGTGAAAAGCAGACCGATGGACCTTGCCCCCGCTCCCGCAAACCCGCGGATCCCCCGGCGTCGGTGCGCTTACCGGCCGCTGGCCGAACGCCCCGCCACGATCGCCGTCAGTGCAATGGTTTGAATCACCAGCGCAAACGCCAGCTTCATCAGCACGTCGGCATAGAGTCGGCCGAAGGCCAGCTCTGCGAACGCCCAGATCAATAGCCCCGCGGCCAGAGCCTGCGCTGCTCCCGCCGCCACCGAAAACGGCGAGTAATTCTCGTGCTGCTCTTCGCGCACGCGGCTTTCGACCAGGCCTCGAATCTCACGCAGTGATTCGTCGATCGACGCCAGTCGCGCAGCTGCGTCGGGCGATGCCGTTTGCTCAGCGAGCGCGCCGCGGCCCTCTTCTTTCGCGGGCACGGCCCCCGTGGAAGTGGAATCTTCGTCGCTTCGACCGGCGCTCGAGGCCTCGGCGAACTCGGCCGAGGCGGCCCCGATGCGCGGCGAAGCCCCGCCGCCGCGAGTTGTGTTTCGCGGAGTCGGCGTGGGTGCGTTCGCTGCCGCTGTCGGGCTCGATTCCGTGGCGTCTGCAGGCGGATCAAACAGGCCGCCTTCGCGCGGCGTGGCGGCTTCGGGTTGGAAGTTGGACATAGTGCAAACCTCCATGTTGCGGGTGGACCCGCGGCGCGGGACGAGCGCGAGAATCCGTCCGCTCGGAGGGAAATGATAGCAAGACTTGGTTTGCGATGCGGCGACGCGCAGCCGGGCGAAGCGTTGCTACTCCACCATCTCCCAGCGCAGCACCGTATCGGCCGGCACGGGCCTGCGCGTGCGACGACCGACGAGGCGGTCGATCTCGGTCGGGGGGATGCCGTCGCCGGGCCGCTTCAGCGTCAGCGCGTCGGCCGAGATCACTTCGTGTGCCTCCAGCGCCCGCTTCGCCACGACGCTCTTGCGCGCCAGCCGGCGCACTTCCGCCTCGCTCGCGTCCATGTCGAGCGTGCGTCGCCCGAGCGCCGGCTCGATGCGCCGAACATTCGCGACGTAGGCGGCGAACTCGCTGGGGTCGAGCGACATCGCGTGATCCGGTCCGTTCGCCGCGCGGTCGAGCGTCAGGTGCTTTTCGAGCAGACACGCGCCGGCGGCCGCGGCCCAGCCGCCGATGAAGGTCGAATCAGTGTGGTCGGAGTACCCCACGCATACGCCAAGCGCGTCGCGCAGCGCGCCGATGCGGCGCAGATGGGCCGCGTCGAGCGGCGTCGGATAGCGGCTGACGCAATGCAGCACGACCGCCCGATCCGCCGCACCAGCATCGCGCAGCCAGCCCAGCGTCTGGCGAATCTCGGCGGCGTTGGCGGCTCCGGTCGAGAGAATCAGCGGCAACTCGGTCGCGATCACGACTTCGAGCAGCGGACGATTGTTGAGGTCGGTCGAAGCGATCTTGATCGCCGCCACGCCCAGACGCACGATGCGGGCGACGTCGTCGGTGCCGAAGGGCGTCGCCAGAAACTCAATGCCGCGCTCGGCGCAGCGGGCCTGCACGCGGGCGAGGTCACCGTCGGACAGTTCCAGCCGCTCGAGCATGCGGCGTTGCGAATTGCCCGATCCCGCCCGCTTCTGATAGGCCGCTGTCGGGGCCGATTGCGTGACGAGATCGGCGGCGCGGAAGACCTGAAATTTGACCGCGTTCGCGCCGGCGTCGGCCGCGGCGTCGACCAGTGCCAGCGCCTGGGCGAGCTTGCCGTCGTGGTTCACCCCCGCCTCCGCGACGATGTAGACCGGCGCATCTTCGCCGACCGCAGCGCGGCCGATGCGCACGCCGGGCAGCGCCTGCGATTGCACGTCACACAGGGTCATACATCACCGCGTGCGTGCGTTGCAGGAAGAATTCCGCGAGTTCGAGGTCGATCGGCAGATCGATGTCGATGCTGCGTTCGAGCGGCATCGGGTAGAGCATTCGCCGCGTCGGTCGCTCGCCGCTGAGATAGGAATCGAACGGGAAGATGTAGATCGCGCCGTTCAGTTTGAAGAGCGGCTCTTCGCCGATGAGCGCTTCGAACTGGCCGTCCTTTGTGCCGCGTCCCAGCCAGAAGGCCGGCGCGACGTGGGTGACCGAGACGACCGTGCAGGGGGCGTTTTCCTCGTAGAGCGCCGCGGCTTCCTCGATGTCGGCGGCGCTGCGCAGCGGCGAGGTCGGCTGCAGAATCATGAGCGCGTCGTACGTTTCGCCATGCTCCGCGAGATAGCTTAGGAAAAACCGCGTCGCGAGTTCGGTCGAGGTGTCGTCCTGAGCCAGCGCCGGCGGCCGCAGGAGCGGACACTTCGCGCCGTATTGCTCGGCGACGTCGGCGATCTGGCGCGAGTCGGTATTGACGTAGATCGCATCGAAGATTCCCGCGGCGCGAGCGACCTCGCAGGTGTGCGCGATCAGCGGGCGACCGCCGAGCGGGCTGAGGTTCTTTTGCGGGATTCGCTTGGACCCCGCGCGGGCGGGGATCAGGGCGACGATTCGCATGATGAGCGTGGCTCCGTCGGGTTCTGCGGCGAAGATCGGCGGGCCGTTGCGCCGCGCTCGCCACAGCGACGATCGCTACGCCAGCGGCGATGTGCCGGCGGGGGCGTCGCTGAGCGGCTCGTCGGCCGCTCGGCTGACGATCGCAATGGGCGCTGCCCGACCCAGCAGCATCGCCAGCATCAGCCAGCCCATGCCGTATTGATATAGATCGGCGGAAAGGCCCAGCCCCTTGGAGAGTCGCCCGCTGGTGACATTTGCGCTGATTCCGCTGGAGACTGCGGCGCCGTTAACCGCCGCCGACGCATCGAGCCACGCTTCGGCAAGTCCGGGCGTGGGATCGAACGGCGAGGCCGTTTGCCGCTGAATGACGAGCAATCCGAGCGCGGCAACGATCGTCAGCACCAGTTGCACGCCGACGACGCGAACCGCCGCCCGAACGCAGCGATGAGCCGTCCAATGCGCGGAAGTTGCGCGAGCGCTAATGCCGGCGGAGCCGACGACGGCGGCAAACGCGAGGATGAACAGCGACCATTTCACGCCGCCCGTCGCCGAGCCGCCCAACCCGCCAAGCCAGGCGGCGAGACCGAGCGCGAAGCGCGAGCCTTCGGAAAGCGAGCGCGCGTCGGCGGCCTCGGTCGGCAGGCCGCTGCCCGCGGCGCAGACGACGGCGGTCGCCGCTCGTTGCCAGCGGACGCTCGCCGTCTCGGCGCTGAGCGTCTGGTCGAGCACGACCTGCCGCTGCCCGCGCTGCAGCGGCTGCTCGCAGAGCGCCACGATCGTCGTCAGCAGCGCCAGCGAAACGAAGTAACCGAAGCACGACCAAACGATGCGGCGTTTGCGAACGCCGATGTCGGCGTTTCGCCCGACGAGCGTCAGCAGCAGCGGCCAGCCGGCGGCCGCGAAAATGCTCGACACCAGAGCCGCGATGTGCATCGTCGGCGCGAGCGGCGCAAACAGCAGGCCGCAGCCGCCGGCGGTGGCGGCGCCGGTCATGAGCGCGTCGCCGACAGGCATGCCCCCGCGCGCAACCGCGACGACGATCCAGACAACCCCACTGAGCGCGATCGACGCGGCCCAGCACATCAGCACGGCGCTAAGCCCTGCCAAAGGACCGCTGGTTCCGCCGACCGCCATTCGCAGCCGAATCGACGCGCGGTGAGCAGCGACGACATAAGCCAGCGATCCGGCGATCGCCGCCAGCGTCAGAATGACGCGGCCCGCGGCGCTATACGTCTCGCGAATCGTCAGCTGCCCGCAGCCGCAGGCGGCGCTGAAGGAGTCATAGATGCATTGCCACAGGTGACGATCCCAATAGAAATGCTCGCGCTCGCGCGGGTCGAGCGGCGTGGCAAAGGGCTGCATGAGCAGCACCGTCGACGCCGCCGCAATAAGCCCGATCTGAATGAGCAGCGTGCGGGCCGGACGAAATCGCAGGGCCGATTCGGAGGGCATGGGACGAGTGTATCGCGGGTCGCGGTGAGTTTCGGATGGCATGCTTAGGCGGTACTCCGCGTTAGCATGCCGGCGTCAGCGGGCGTCGTCGGCTTGGATGACCCGAACCTGGGTCAGCGCCATCTGGCACTCGCCATCTGAATCTGGCGATGTTCAATCTGCGACGCGAGCACGCAGCGCTCCCGCAAGGCGTTCAGCTGGCGGGCCAGCGCGATGAGAGCAGTTTGCGCACCAGGATCCGCACTCCGCGTATCGCGGATTTCCCAACGGTTGCTGCCGAGAGCACGGTGCAACCGCAATTCGCAGATCGCGCCGCAAGGAACACCACGCCCGATGGTGCCGCTGGCAACGGCGCTCGCGTCCCGGACCTTCTCTGACAAGTCGTGCATGTCCGCAGGTGTGAGCTTGTACTCCGCCGTGCCATGGGCACTCTTGTAATGCAGCGTGTGAGCGCGGAGGTCGACTTGCATCGCGCGCGAATCGAGGTTGCCGCCTTGCCAGTGCGCGTCGATCCGCTGCACGCCTCCGAACCGATCGTTTGACGCGCAACCGACGAAAAGCGCGAAGGCGCAACAAATGAATCCCACTGCGAGTCGCATGGTATTGCTCCGGCTTTTCAGTCTGTGCGACACCATCACCCGCGCTCTCCATCCAAACTGTATGGGCGGCACCCCCGCCGTTCAATGGATCAATCGGCAGTGACGAAGCGCCACCCGCTGCCGATCGCGAAGCTGCCCCGAAGGCGATGATCCGTTCGGGGCTCCGGCGATCCGACCCACTGAAACCCCGTCCATTCAAAGCCGGGGGCCGGCCGGAGACGTATCAGCGTTTCCCCGCCGTTATTCGATTGCACCGACGCGACTTTCCAGAATCCGATCCAGTCCGCGGGGACCGCGCCGCGACGAATTGCGTCGAGCTTGTTGATGAACAGCGCGCCGTACAGTCGAGATGGAACTTCGTTTCCCGCCAAAACGACGACCGCTAGGAGACCCGTAAAGAGGATCGGCACCCGCTGTCGTGCGGCGGCTCGCTCCGGCGGCGTCGCAAAAGAGTCTTCGAGTAACCACGCGGCGATCAGCAGCGGCGACGCCCATAGCACCATGAGCATCCACTCTCCCATATAACCGCAGTAGAACCAGCAGACGGGCGCCGCGGTCGAGAGCAAGATCAGGATCAACCGTCGAAGCTGCTGCGCGGCGCGAAATGCCCAGCGTTCGAGGAATGTGGGCACGGTGCGCAGGTAGGAGAGCTCGTCCATCGGGTCGAAGCCGACACCGCATTCGGGGCAACGGTCGGCGGCGGAATGGTGCAGGTTGTAGTAGCAGCGCCGGCAGTACATTTTTTCCCCGTACATTCGAACGCCGCCCGCTGGCGGGCTGCACCGCGATCGCGTCCGCGCCTTCCATCAGCGCCGTCGGCGCGGCTTAACCCACCCTACGCGGGCATCACCGCCCGCGAATCAGATCCTCCACCACGCTCGGCTCCGCCAGCGTCGTCGTGTCGCCGATCGTCGTCAGCAGCTCGCTCGCCGGCGTGTCGCGGCCGGCTTCGGCGATTTTGCGCAGAATGCGCCGCATGATCTTGCCGCTGCGGGTCTTCGGCAGGCCCGGGGCCCAGTGGATGACATCGGGCGTCGCGATCGCGCTCAGGTGATTGCGCACATGATCGCGCAGCTCGGCCTTGAGCGGCTCGGCGTATTCGCGGCCGGCTCGCAGCGTCACATAGGCATAAATCCCCTGCCCCTTCAGATCGTGCGGAAATCCGCAGACCGCCGCCTCAGCCACCGCCGGGTGCGAGACGAGGGCCGACTCGATCTCCGCCGTGCCGAGGCGGTGACCGGCGACGTTGATCACGTCGTCGACGCGGCCGGTGATCCACCAATAGCCATCCTCATCGCGGCGGCAGCCGTCGCCGGTGAAGTAATAGCCGGGGTACATGCTGAAGTACGTATTCTTGAATCGCTCGTGGTCGCCGAAGACGGTCCGCATGATGCCCGGCCACGGCCCCTTGAGCGCCAGCACGCCCGCACCGGGGCCGTCGAGCTCCTTGCCAGTTTCCGGATTGAGCATCACCGGCTGCACGCCGAAGAAGGGCAGCGTGGCCGATCCGGGCTTGGCGGGCGTGGCGCCCGGGAGCGGGCTGATGAGGATGCCGCCGGTTTCGGTCTGCCACCAGGTGTCGACGATCGGACAGCGCGAATCGCCCACGACGCGGTGATACCAGAGCCAGGCCTCGGGGTTGATGGGCTCGCCGACCGTGCCGAGCAGTCGCAGCGTCGAGCGTTTGCGGCTGCGCACATGCTGATCCCCCTCGCGCATCAGCGCCCGAATCGCAGTCGGCGCGGTGTAAAATCGCGCGACGCCGTACTTGTCGACCACATCCCAAAACCGGCCGGCATCGGGATAGGTGGGAATGCCTTCGAACATCAGCGTTGTGGCGCCGTTGCAGAGCGGGCCGTAAACGATGTACGAATGGCCCGTGACCCAGCCGATGTCCGCGGTACACCACCAGAGGTCGGCCTCGCCGCCGGTCGCGAGGTTTCGCGGCGGCGCTGACGAGGAGCGCTGATCGAAGACATATTTGAACGTAGTGGCGGCGTGGACCATGTAGCCGCCCGTGGTGTGCAAGACGCCCTTGGGCTTTCCGGTGCTGCCGCTGGTGTAGAGGATGAAGAGCGGGTCTTCGCTGTCGTGCCATTCGATCGGCGAATCGGGCGAAACTGCGGCGAGGGCTTCGTGCCACCAGCGATCGCGACCCGCTTCCATCGAAATCGTGACGCGTGGCGCGCCATCCGGGATTCGTTCGCGCAGCGTCGTCCGCACTCCCGCACGGCGCGGTGCGTCGCCGGTGATGTGTTGCACGACGAGGCAGGCTCGCACGGTCGTGCCGCGCTCGGCGGCCAGCCTCATCGCGGCATCCGCATTTTTCTTCAACTCGACCGATTTCTTGCCGCGATAAGCGCCATCGGCGGTGAGCAACACTTCGCAACCCGAGTCGAGAATGCGATCGGCCAGCGAATCGGGGGAGAAGCCGCCGAAGACGACGCTGTGGACCGCACCGATGCGGGCGCAAGCAAGCACGGCGACCGCCAACTCGGGGATCATCGGCATGTAGATGCTGACGCGATCGCCCTTGCGAACGCCCGCCGCTCGCAGCGCGTTCGCCGCGCGGCAGACCTGCTCGTGCAACTCGCGAAAGGTCAGCCGGCCGTCGTCGCCGGGCTGATTGCCTTCCCAGAGAATCGCGGTCTGGTCGGCTCGCGTCGCGAGGTGGCGGTCGACCGCGTTGTGGCAGACGTTCGTCTTGGCCCCCTCAAACCAGCGGATCTCAATCTTGTCGCGAAAGTCGTGTCGACAGACGCGGGTCCACGGCGCCTGCCAGTGGAAATCGCGCCGCGCGATCTCGGCCCAAAAGCCCTCCGGGTCGCGAATCGAGCGCTCATACATCTCGAGATAGGCCGCCAGCGAACCGACATTGGCCGTGGCGGCGAAGGCGGCGGGCGGGTGGAGCATGGTGTTGGAGGGGTGTGGGGCGGACATGGGAATTCCTACACGCGTTACCAAACGGATGAGAACTCAACTCGCGCGACAGTTTAGCAGTCCGCGGCTATGGCCGGTTCGTGAGCAGCTCCCGCGCCCGCTCGATCGGGATCAAATAATCCGCCATCTTCGCCTGCTCCATCCGCTCGCGCGTCCAGGCCTCCTCCACGCGAAACGGCCCGATCGCGAGGCGCGTCAACCCCGTCAGGCAGCCGCCGACGCCGAGCGCCGCGCCGAGATCGCGGATCAGGGCGCGGATGTAAGTACCGCGGCCGCAATGCGTGTCGAACCGAATCTCCGGCCACGCGTAGCTGAGCAGCGTGTTGGAATAGATTTGCACTTCGCGCGGGGCGAGCTCCACCGCGCGACCCTGACGTTCGAGCTTGTACGAAGGCTGGCCGCCGATTTTCAACGCGCTGACAGCCGGCGGCACCTGCTGGATTTTGCCGACGAATCTCGCCAGCGCCGCGATGACTTCGGACTCGCTGGGCACTCGCGCGATTTCCACCGGTTCGTGCGGGCGATCGCTGTCGAAGCTGGAGCTGGTGACATCGAGCCGCGCGACCGTGCGATAGACCTTGGGCAGCCCCATGAATTGCTCGACGAGCTTCGTGGCGCGGCCCTGACAGATGATCAGCACGCCGTCCGCGGCCGGGTCGAGCGTGCCGGCGTGACCGCTTTTTCGGACGCCGGTGATGCGACGAACCCAGTCGACGACGCGGGCGCTGGTCGCGCCGGTGGGCTTGTTGACGTTGATGATGCCGTCGATATCGATGGGCGATTCCTTGTTTTCAGCGGGTTCGGAGAACCGGTGCGGTAGTATGATTTTCGTTTTGATGTCGCACCGATGGTGGTGCGCCGGATCAACGCCGCGGAAATGGTACGCGGTTGCGCCCAGACGCGACGACATGGGCGAAACCCACCCTGCCGGAAGAAGCGATGACGCCGAATCGAACATTGCTGGAGCGACTGCGGCGGCCCGACCCCTCCGACGCGCGAGTGACGCACGTCGGCACGCGGGTGCTATTCGATTCGATCGTGACGAACTTGCGGTCGATTCTCAATACTGTGCAGGGCAATTCGCCCATCGACGAGCTCTACGGCTTGCCGCACCTGACGTCGATTCGCACGACGATGCCCACCTCGCTCCGACAGTTTGAGCTGGCGATTCGCCGGGCGATCGAGGCTCATGAACCGCGGCTGCGCGATGTTCGCGTGCGACACTCGCCGATCCGGCCCGATGGGCTGGAGCTGCGGTTCGAGATCGCAGCGGTGGTGAACGATGATTCGCCGCACCCGGTGCGGTTTGAGACTGTTTGCGACGATCATGGACGCATCACGGTGCGATAGCTCGGTTTCCCTGTGATTTTCGATTCAATCGGGTGATGAACGCTTGAGCTCACGGCCCTCGACATCCAACTCCGCCGTCGATCGCGTCATCATCCGCCGCGGCGCCGAACGCGTGCTCGAGCAGCGGCTCAGCGGCGATCGCCTGGTCATCGGCCGCACGCCCGAGGTGCACCTTCGGCTCGACCATGCCTCGGTCAGCCGACGGCACGCCGAGCTCATCCGCGAAGGCGATCGCTGGCGGATCGTCGACCTCGGGAGCATGAACGGCCTGCTCGTCAACGGCGAGCCGACCCGCGGGGCCTTGCTCGCGCCCGGAGATCTCGTCGAGGTCCGCCCCTTCGTGCTGGAGTTTCGCGGGCCGATGGATTCCGACTCCAGCGGCGTCTCGCTGGCCGAGATGTCGTCGATCACTTCGATCGGTCCGTCGCAGGCGCTGCCCCAGGCGCTGGTTCGCCAGCGTTTGGAAGATCTCTACGGCCTTTCGCGGCTACTGCTGGAGCGCGGCGGGACCACGCCACTTTGGTCGGCCGTGCAGTCGGCGCTGCAGCGCTCGCTGGGAGCGGAGCGCTGCATCGTCATCGGCGTGAGCGAAGCCGGAGCGCTCTACTCCCTGACGCACGAGGGCAGCATCGGCCGCCCGCGACTTGGCGTCAGTCGCTCGGTGCTGAACGAGGTGATCGCGAATCGCAAAGGCGTGCTGGTCGAGCGCGTCTCGGATAGCGACATTTTTCGCGAGGCCCAAAGCCTCGCCGGCGGCGGGGTGGCGTCGGTGCTGTGCGTGCCGGTGATGCGTCGCGGCCGCGTTATGGCCATCGCCTATGCCGAGCGCGGCCGTTGGACGCCGGCCTTTCGCGATGAAGATTTGAACTACGCCGCCGGCGCCATGGATCTGGCCGCGGCGGCGCTGGAGATCGACGAGTTGAATCAACGCTCGCGCGAGCTGGCGCAGCTGCGCGGGCGAATCGCCGCGGCGCGCGAGATACAGGAGATGCTTCTGCCGACGCCGCTGCCCCAGCCGACGTGGGGCGAAGTGGCGGCGATCAACGTGCCGGCCGAGACCATGAGCGGCGATGTCTATGACGCGGCGATCGACCCGCAGGGTCGCCTCGTGCTGATGCTGGCCGATGTCGCCGGTAAGAGCGTGCCCGCCGCGTTTGTCACGGCGGCGCTGGTCACGGCGCTTCGCGTTTCGGTGCCCGAGAATCTGCCGCTCACGACCATCGCCCAGCGCATGAACGCGGCGATCGAAGCTCATTCGCAGGAGGGACTCTTCGCCACGATGCTGCTGGCGCGCTTTTCTCCCGACGGCCGCAGCGCCGAGATCGCCAACTGCGGGCATCACGCGCCGCTGCTGCTGGCCCCCGGCGCCGCCCCGCGCGAGGGGCCGAGTCGTACGGGGCTGCCGCTGGGCGTCGGGAAGACCTGGCAAGGCGCCGCGGCCGAAATCGCGCTTCCCGAGCGCACGCTGCTGATCGGCTACAGCGACGGCGTGACCGAGGCGCTGGATTCGAACAAGCGCGAGTTCGGCGAGAGCGGGCTGTTGGCGCTGCTGGAGCGAGCGAAACCAAGCTCCGCGGCACCAGCGACAGAGGAGATTGTGAAAGCCGTCCGCGCTCATTGTGCGCCGCAGGAGCCGTCCGATGATCTGACAGTGATCGCGGTTTGCGCGGGCCGATGACCGGGATTCAGATCGAGCCGCTGGACAACAAAAGCACGGGGACCGGTTACAAGCCGGTCCCCCATCGATCCGTCAGAAACCAGTCTCACCCCTAGAGATTGCCGCGCTTCTCCTGCTCGCGCTCCAGCGCCACGAATAGCGCCTTGAAGTTCCCCTGACCAAAACCGCGGCAGCCGTGGCGCTCGATCACTTCGAAGAAGAGCGTCGGGCGGTCCTGCATCGGGGCGGTGAAGATCTGCAGGAGATAGCCGTCTTCGTCGCGATCGACCAGGATGCCCAGCTCCTTGATCTCGCCGAAGTCCTCGTCGATTTTGCCGATTCGGTGCTTCAGATCTTCGTAGTACGTGTCGGGCACGCGCAGGAAGTCGATGTCGCGCTTGCGCAGCTCGCGCACCGTCTTGCAGATATCCGCCGTGTTCATCGCGATGTGCTGAATCCCCGGCCCGCGATACCACTCCAGATACTCGTCGATCTGGCTCTTGCGCTTGCCCTCGGCCGGCTCATTGATCGGCAGCTTGATCTTGCCCGAGCCGTTCTGCATCACTTTGCTCATCAGCGCGCTGTACTCGGTGCTGATGTCCTTGTCGGTGAAGTGCGTGAGCTGCTCGAAGCCGAGGATGCGGCGATACCAGTCGACCCAGTAGTTCATCTCGCCCAGGTAGACATTGGTCACCATGTGGTCGATCGCGGCCAGGCCGGTGGGGTGAACCTCGCCGCGCATGTGGATCGCCTGATAGCCCGGCGCAAAGGGGCCGCGATAGTGCGCCCGCTCGACAAACTTGATGCAGGTGTCGCCCGCATAACGGACAACACCGCTTTTCAGCGTGCCGCTGCCATCTTCCAGGGCGGCGTATGGCTGGACGATCGTGGCCCCTTGCTCTTTGCACACCGTCATCGCGGCGTGGCAATCGGGCACCTCCAGCGCGATGACCTTCACGCCGTCGCCGTGTAAGGCGCAGTGGCGACTGATTTCGTGATCAGGCGTCAGGGCCGAGGTGAACACAAAGCGAATCACGCCTTGCTGCAAAACATAGCTGGCGCGATCGCGACAACCGGTCTGCAGACCCTGATAAGCCACGGGCGTAAACCCGTAGACCTTTTCGTAAAAGTGGGCCGCCTGCTTGGCGTTGCCGACGTAGAACTCGACGTGATCCCAGCCGCGAATCGGAAACGGATCCTGGTGCGACGGCATTGGAGTACCGCCTCGTTCTTCCTCGTCGGGCAGCCCGCGTGCGCCCGTGCGACCGCGTACCGACCCCGGCCGGAGGAGGCGGCGCGGGGCAAGCAGATATTATGACGCGGCAAACGGGTGCGGAGAAGCCAAATCGGGCGCGGCTTTGCCCGTCAGGCGCCCGTTGGCTCAGCCGCGTCGCACCGGCAACTGCGCGAACAACTCGAAATGGCTCATGCCGTGCGCAAAGGGCCGGCCGATCCACGCTTCGAAGCAGGGCTGATCATCCGGCACGAAACCGCTGCGCGGCAGCCAGGTCTTGTAAAGCCACTGCAGCGCCCGCAACTCCAGCTCGATATCGCCGCGCAACTCGACCTGAGCCACGAGCATCGGCGGAAACTCGTAGCGGCCGATCTCGCCCTCGGGACGAAAATCGTCCACGACCACCGCGACGTAATAGTGGCACTGATCGAGCGGTACGAGTTCGGGATCCTCCCACTGGTAGCCCAGCCATTGCCCGTCGGCAAAGCCGCGCTGCTCGGCCCACGCCATCAGCCGCTCGGCCGCCGCGACCACGCCCATTCCCTGATAGGGCTTTCGCACGCGGATATACGCGACCGACCGCGCCGGCAATTCGACCAGCTTCGCGCGAAATCGGTCGGGGTTTCCGCCGGTTGGGAGGCGGCGCAGATGCGCCGGGTCGGGCGCGGCTCGCTTCGCGCCTCCATCGAGCGCGGCCGCCTGTGCCGTCAACATTTCAAGATCTTCGCCGTGCGACGCCTGCCAGGCGCGAACATCGAAGGCCCGCGGCGAAGTGCCGAAGCGCTGCTTGAAGCAGCGCGAGAAATCGGAGGAGGACGCGAAGCCGGTGCGCAGCGCCACCTGCGTCAGCGACATGCGCGGCGCATGGGCCATCTGATAAAGCGCGCGGTCGAGCCGGCGGCGCTTCACGAAATCGGCCAGCGTCTCGCCCAGCAGCGAGCGGAAGATGCGGTGGAAATGAAAGGGCGAAAGCCCCGCGGCGCGGGCCACGTCTTCGAGCCGCAGCGGCTCCGCGAGGCGGGCCAGCACATAGTCGATCGCGCGGTTGACGCGCTCGACATACGCGAGCGACGTGGCGGCCCGAGGGCGGCCTTTTTTCAGAGTTCGCAAGATTTGGCAAGACCTCCGAAACGACTAATTTTACGATGATTCATCATACGGCTCGCGCAGGAGCCGCGAGCCTCCCCACTCAGGAGTCATCCGTGAATCGCTACGCCGTCGCAGGAATCGCTTTGCTCGCCGCCGGCCTGGGCTTTGGCCTCGCTCAGCGCCTCGGCGTGGCCGCCAATGGAGAGCCGCAGATGAAACTCGGTGCGTTTTCGATCAGTCTCGCCGTCAAGGACATCGCCGCGTCGCGCGAGTTCTATGAGAAGCTGGGCTTCTCCAAGGTGGGCGGCGATGGGAAAAAGTGGCTGATCGTGCGCAGCGACACGACCACGATCGGTCTGTTTCAGGGCATGTTCGACAAAAATACGCTCACCTTTAACCCCGGCTGGGACCCAGCCTGCAACCCGCTGCCCGAGTTCGAAGACGTGCGCGAATTGCAGCAGACGCTCAAGAGCCGCGGCCTCACGCTCACGAAAACGGCCGACGAAGCGGGCACCGGACCCGATTTCATCACGCTCGTCGACCCCGACGGCAATCCGATTCTGATCGACCAGCACGTCGCAAAATCAAAGAAGTAGGACCCGGCGGACGCGCCAAAAGCGCCGCTTCGCCGGACGCTTCGACGTGTGAGTTATCCGACCCGGCCGATCCGGCAAAAATGCCTTCCCACAAGCCAACGCGGGGCGTCCCAAAAGAGGACGCCCGCCGCCCTTCTCAACGCAACCCCCGCCAAAATTCGCCCCCGATCGCGTAATTCCCTGCGATATCCGTCGTTTACGGGGTGTATGCTGAACTCATCAGCTGGCTTCCCGTCTCGTGACGAACTCGCAAGGAGAGATTCCATGTCCGTTGGCAATGGCTTCAAGCGCTTCCTGGCCGCCTGCGCGGCGATCGTGACAGGCACCGCGGCGTACGCCCTCCCGCCGCTCGACACTTCGATTACCTACCAGGGCCGGCTGGAAGACAACGGCAACCCGGCCAACGGAACCTATGACCTGCGCTTCCAACTGGCCGACGCCGCCAGCCTCGGCTTTCTCCTTCAGACCATCGATGTTCCCGATGTGACCGTCGTCGACGGCATCTTCACCGCAGACCTCGCGTTTAACGCGAGCCACTTCAACGGCGACATGCGCTGGCTGGCTGTCGGCGTGCGCCCGGGGGCCTCGACCGGCGCCTACACCTCGCTCAACCCGCGCCAGGAACTCACCTCCGCCCCGTCCGCCGTCTGGGCCACCAAGCCGTGGGAAAAGACCGGCAACAACATCTGGTACACCACCGGCCGCGTCGGCATCGGCAACAACAACCCCGTCACCGACCTGCATGTCACCGGCGGTCAGCGCCTGACCGGCGGACCGCTCATCATCGACGGACCGTTCGCCGGCTCCAGCAGCAACGCCCAGACGATCTATTGCCAGACCACCGGCGACGGCCTCAATTGCTGGAATGACTCCACCGGCGACGCCGGCGTCTTCATCGCTCGCAACGGCGACGCCGTCCGCGGCGAAATTCTCAGCATCGCCGGCACGCCCGGTGACGCCGTTCACGGCCTCAACAACAACACCGACGAAGGCGCGGGCGTCCGCGGCGAGGGCTGGTGGGGCGTCACCGGCTTCGCCAACGCAGCCACCGGCTACGGCGGCGTCTTCGGCGGGTCGGGCGGCTTCGGCTCGGGCCAGGCCCTTTGGGTGCTGGGCACCTCGCGCATGCAGAACTCGCTCGAAGTTCTTAGCGGCACCGACGCCGAACCCACCGGCGGCGGATTCATCACGATCGGCAGCCTGACCGGCCAGAACATCGCCATCGACAACAACGAAATTATGGCCCGCAACAACGGCGCCACCTCGACCCTCTTCCTGAACAATGACGGCGGCATCGTCCGCGTCCCGGTGCTCGAGATCACCGGCGCCGACGTCGCCGAGCGCTTCCCCTGCAGCGAAGCGACCGAGCCCGGCACGGTGATGGAGCTCGACCCCGACAACGCCGGCCAACTGCGCATTTCGAAGGGCAGCTACAACAAGCGCGTCGCCGGCGTCGTCAGCGGCGCGGGCGGCCTGCCGGCCGGCGCCATCCTCGGCAACCTGCCGGGCGAAGAAAAGAACCCCGCAATCGCGATGAGCGGCCGCGTCTGGGTTAAGTGCGACGCAACCAACGGCGCAATCGAGGTCGGCGACATGCTCACCACCAGCGACACCGCCGGCCACGCCATGAAGGTGACCGATTTCGGCAACGCACACGGCTGCGTCATCGGCAAGGCCATGTCGAAGCTCGCCGCAGGCGAGAAGGGCCTCGTGCTCGTCCTCGTGAACTTGCAGTAGTTCGGACCCTTACCCGGCAAAAGGAGACGAACCATGAGAAACAACTTCACGCAACTCGCGCTCGGGGCGCTGCTGAGCCTCGGCGTCAGCGCCGCCTCGGCCGCCACATTCCGCATCGAAATCGACTACATGGGCGACGGCGGCGGGCACAACCATCTGCCCGATCAACTCGTCCTCGACGCGGTGATCCAGATGTTCGCTTGCCAGGGTCACACGCTGATCATCGATCTCGACGACGAGATCCCTCATTACAACACCCTCACCGGCGACCCGAACGACGACTGCGGCAGCTTCTGGACCTACACCGGCGCGAACAACACCTATCGCAGCATCCGCAACATCTATCGCGATCAGGGCGTCGGCTGGCACTACTGCATCTTCGCCCACCAGTACCGCGTCGACAGCAACGACATCGACGACAACAGCGGCTGCGTCACATCGGGCAGCTCCGGCCGCGCCAACGGCGGCGACGCATTCATCGTCACGCTCGGCGGCTTCGGCGGCAGCACCGGCACGCTCTTCGAGCAGGCCGCGACGCTCGCGCATGAGTTTGGCCACAACCTCGGCCTCGGCCACGCCGGCTCGATGGACTCCGGAATCACCACGCCTTACGTGCAGAATCTGCCCAGCGTGATGGCCTACACCTATCAGCTCTCGGGCGTGCGATCGCGCCTGCTCAATCTGGCCTTCGCCCCCGAATACGCGCTCTTCAAAGACATCGACTTCTCGCACGGCCGTATGTGCAGCCTGAACGAAAACGCGCTCGACGAACCCCGTGGCACACGCATGCTGAGCGTCGACTTTAACTGCGACGATTCGCCCGTCAGCACCGGCATCGCGCAGGACCTCGGCTTCCGCGGCGGCGGCTCAGGCTCCGCCGCTCCGTGGTGCGGCGAGCTCGACGACTCCCGCACGACGCTCGTCGACTATGACGAGTGGGGCAACCTCAACGACGGCGCGACGCTCGTCGCCAACGCAGAGCGCGGCGAAGGCGAAAGCAGCGCCGAACTCGCCAAACGCGAGCGCCTGTTGGACAAGCAACCCTGCCTCGACGCAGAGACGCACTTCCTCATGCAGGCCGAAAACGACCGCGGCGGCGGCGGGCCCGATTTGGTGATCGAATCCTGCATCACCGGCGAGAACTGCTACGTCGCAAACTCCGCCAACGCCGCGCCGGACGGACGGTGCGTCGACTGGTACCCGGCGATCGCCCCGGCCCACAACGCGATGCCGCAAGGCAGCGTCTTTTACCTGACGCCCGGCACCTTCGACGCCGTCGGCACCACTACGCTAAACCGCCGCGGGATATGGACTTGTAACACCGGCACCGCGAGGATTCAGTAGCCCCGAGACGCTGAGATCAGAAAAAATCGGGCCAAAATCTATGTCGATGTCGCCCGATTTTCGCGCTAGTTACTTACAGACAGGAATGCCAACTTCGATCCAGGCCGGCGGGCCGGACTCTCCCCGCCCTGCCGCTTGGAGCGAAACGGCCTCAAAAGCCAAGGAGCACTCGATGATCCGGAACGTTCTAACTCGCTTTTCCGCGCTGACAGTCGTGGCCGCCCTCGGCCTCGTCGCCCAGGCCCAATATGCCATCAACTGGTACACCATCGACGGCGGCGGCGGCACCAGCACCGGCGGCACCTACATCCTCTCCGGCACCATCGGCCAGCCCGACGCCGGCACGATGACCGGCGGCACCTACGCCCTGGCCGGCGGCTTCTGGGCCGGCATCCAGCCCGACGGCGAGCTGCTCGGCGACATGAACTGCAACGGCTTCGTCGAAGTCGGCGACATCGGCGGCTTCGTGCTGGCCATCACCAACCCGGCCCAGTACGCCGCCACCTACCCCGACTGCAACATCAACCTGGCCGACGTCAATCAAAACGGCTTCGTCGAAGTCGGCGACATCGGTGCATTCGTCTGCCTGCTGACGGGTTGCTAAGTTCGGCCGCATTCCAGTCGGCTCGTTTCGTCGCGAGCCGACAGACCCCCGGATCACGCAATCACACACGGCGCTCAACGGCGCCCTGTGTGCTTTTTTTTCTCAGCCGTGAAGGATCGGATCCCCGCGTGGCGTCGTCAGCCCAATCGCCGTGACCTGGCGTGTCAGACCTTGCCGGTCGAGCCGAACCCGCCCGCCCCTCGTTCCGTCGCCGACAGGTCCGCGACCTCGCGCACCTCGACCCGCGTCACCGGCGCGATCACCAGTTGCGCAATCCGCGTGCCGCGCTCGACGGTGTAGGCCGTCCTCGAAGCATTGGCGACGATCACCTGCAGTTCGCCGCGATAGTCGGCGTCGATCGTGCCCGGGGCATTGGGAAGAAAAAGGCCGTGCTTGAGCGCCAGACCGCTCCGCATGCGCACCTGGCCTTCGAAGCCGCGCGGGATCTCAAGAAACAGGCCCGTCGGCACCAGCTTCACATCGCCGGGCGCGATCGTGATCGGCTCGACGTTGGCGGCATGCAGATCGAGTCCGGCCGCGTCGGCGGTCTGGTAGGCAGGCAGCGGAAGATCGGCCGCATGTGCGGCGCGCCGTAGTTTGAGTTCGAGGGGCATGGGCGAAAGTATATGGTCGCGCCGAGGCGATGAAGCGACGCGATATCCCCAAACACAAACGCGACCTGCGACGTCACGATCGGCACGCGCAACACCGCTCAGCAACGCGATAGCTTCATCATGCCGCAAAATCGAAACCGCGGCCGACGCGATCAGCCAGCGGGATGGCGGCGTATTCGTTCGCCCGACGGTCGCGGGCCACAACCGAACCCCCGCCGACCGCCTCGGCGTCGCCGTTCGAGCGGCCCGCCCCGTATTCGGCGGCGTCGGCATCGGCGGCGCTCGACTCAGCGGAGCTCGCATCGCTCGCTCTCTTCGTGTCCGAGTTCGCCTTCGCCTCGCTCGAACCGGCCCGCCCCGATTCCGACGCACCGCTCGCAGCACCGGCGCCGCCCGATTCCGCGGCGCGCTCCTCAGCAAGCTCAGCCTGAGCCTGTGCGCGAGTCGCGGCGGCCGCCGCCGCCACAGCACGATCCTGACCCGACGGCTCCGCCGGCGCCAGCGCCGCCGCGATCACCTGCGACATCTTGCGGATCGTCGCTTCGGCGTCGCCGCTCACCGCCGAGGTGTCGATCTGCACCTCCCCGCCGACGGCATATTGGCGGCCATCGGGGCCGCGCTGAAATTCGTAACTCGGTCCGCCGACCGCGAGGCTGCCGGCGGCGGCTTTGTGGGCCTGCTCGTGCGCGCGGACCTCGGCATCGCGAGTCTTCAGCCGCTGCACCTGCTCCTGCTCTTCGGGCGTCAGCCCCGATCCCTGGGCCGCGCCGCGCGCGGCGCTGTTGCTCGCGGCCTGCTCCGTCGGCCGGGCCTTCTCGCCGCGCGGCGCCTCGCTCTCGCGCTCCGCCGCCTGCGCATCCGCAGCGCGACGAGCCTCGTCGCTTAATTCGACGCGATCGGGCGCAGTCGCGATCGGCCGGCTCTTTGCCGCGCAATCACATCCGCCGCCGCAGCCACACCCACCGCCACCCAAGCGCGCAACGGCGCTGACGGGCGTAACGGGCGCTCGAACGATCATGGGCGGCGCCGGAAGTTGGGAAGAGATCGCGAGCATCGGCCTCTGTAAAAAATGCGGGCGCAGCGCGCCCCGCCGCGCGGCACGCGCAGGGAGGTCATCGGCCGGCCCTCGCGCCGGTTGTAATAAAAGCATCGAATAGATCGCAGCCCGTCGCGACCGATCGTCGGATTCCACACAGCGCTAGTCCGAAAATCGGGGCGGCTGCGTATACTGCGTGTGCAGCGAGAAACACAGATCACCCGGCTCTTCCGCGCCGCGATCGCGGCTCGTACACGGAGGTACGCGCGTGTCCCAGAATGAATCCATCTGGCAGCGAATCCGGACGTCCTGGTTTGGGGCAGCGCCGACAGCGGCGCCGGCCGGCCCGGGCGCGCGGAGCGACGATCGCGCGACCACAGACAGCCCCGCCGGGTTGAGCTTGCCGGGAATCCCGCGGGCCGATGATCGCAACGCCCGGCTATCCGAAGATCGCGCCGCCGCCACGCCCTTGCACAACCCGCTGCCGCCGCCGCTGCCTCCGGCCCGTCGACCCTCGACGACGCAGGAATCGCCCGATTCTCTGCAAGCCGCCGGCCCCACTCCGGGCCCGCGCGTCGCCGAGGCGACGGACTTCGCGACCGCCGAAGCAGACGCCCATTTTTCCCCGACAGTTCCCGAAGCCAGCAGCGCAACCATCGTCGCCCGCGTGCCGCTCGATGAACGCTCGCCCTCCGCGCCGGCGGCAGTACCCGCCCCCGCCCCGATGTCGGTCCCGGCGCCCACGACAACACCCGCCCCGATCGCCGCGCCACACCTCATGGTCGAATCGTCGATCGAAGCCGCGCAGACTTTGCGCGACGCGCGATCCGAGTTTCCGCCGCCGACCGGCGTCTCCGAATTTCCCGCATCGCCCCTGCCGCCACGCCGCCCCGCTGTAATCGATGAATTTGTCCCGCCGCCGCGCGACGCCCGCCCACCCTCGTCCGAGTCTCGCATGCCCGCGTCGCGGTGCGAGCCAGTCCGGGTCGCCGATCAGGTGGATAGGCCGAGCGGCTCGGCCTTGCGCACCGAGACGCTCATGTCCGCCGCTCCGGCGGGGGCCGCTGCGTCGCGGACCGAAGCGGCGGTCGCGCAGTTGCAGGATGGTTATTCGCGTCTGTTGCGCATGATGGGCAAGATGGAAGAGTACTTCGACAGCAATGAGCAACGGGCCGAGCATATGTCGCGCTCGGTCGAGCGCTTTGCGTCGACCCTCGACCGCCTCGCCGAAACGCAACACACGCAGGGTGAATCCATGCGGGCGATCGCGAATTCGGCGGAGCGAACCGGCAATCTCACCGTGCAACTGACCGAGGGCGTCGGAGCGCTGGCGGAGTCGGCCGATCGCAATGGGAGACTGGCGTTGCAGGTGAGTGACTCAATGTCGGCGTTGGCTGCCTCGGCCGATCGCAGCGGCCATTTGTCGCTGCAGATGTCCGAGACGCTGGCCCAGCTCCCGGCTTCATTTCAGCAAGTGTCAGAAACGCTGCGGGCCGTGATGGAGCGCGTCGGCGCAGATCAGAAGCAAATCGTCGAGCGACTCGAAAGCGGCCAGTTGGCGCTCGTCTCGCGGCTCGACGCCGCCCAAAACGGCGCGCTCCAACGCTACGAATCCGCCCAGGTGACGCTCGGCGAGCAGGTCGACGTCTTGCGCGACTCGCAGACGGCTCTGGTGCAGACGCTCGACCGCTTCGGCACCGCGATCGAAGAGCTGACCACCGCCAGCCGGGCCAACGCCGAAACGTTTAAGCGGATCGGCCTGTCGGAGATGGAACAGCGTCACATGATGACCCGCCTCGTCGGAAAGCTGGCACGCCGCGCGACGATCCTCGTCGGCGTGCTCGGCGGGCTGATGCTGGCGGGCCTGGCCATGATGATCTTTTTGATGATGATGAGCCTGGATCGGCCGGCGAGCTAATTCCGGTTGACATGAGCCTCCGAATTGCCGACAATGCTCGGCTCGCTCGGGCGATTAGCTCAGTTGGCTAGAGCGCGTGGTCGACATCCACGAGGTCAATGGTTCGAATCCATTATCGCCCATTCTGCCCCCCGATTTTGCCCGCAATTGGCGCCATGCCTGCGGGCTTTCCCCAAAGTGCAAAGCACATCCGCCAGCAAGCACCTCGAGTGCTCTGCGAACATTAAGCCCTAACGAACGCGTCCTGCCCCGGCAAAATGCCAATCGAACTCCGTTTTTCGCCTAAAGCCCGGCCGCCCCGCCCTCGCCGCACGAGACTACCGAGCCTCGGTTGCATTTGCGGCCGCCGAGGGATTCCGACCCCGCGTCAGCCGACCATTGCGCCGCTCCCGCATGTGTTCCAGCCTCTCGGCCCGCACCGCTGCCAGGTCGAGGTCTCCGAGCGCCTTGGCACACTCCACGCGCGCCGATGCGATCCGCAGGGCCAGCGGGTGGTCGGCCCCCAACAGTCGATCCGCTTCCTCGCCGATCGCCAGCAGCTCCGCCTCCGCAGATTCCACTTCGCCCAGCCCGATTCGGGCCCGCAACCACAGCATCCTCGCCTCGAGATTGGCCCAATGCTGCTCCGCCAGCAGCTCGCGCCGCATCTCGCGACAGCGCGCCGCAGCCTGCTCGGCTCGTGCAAAATCCCCCTTCCGCAGGTACAGCTCGCTCAAACACGCGTCATGTTCGGCGATCCGAATATGCCGCTCGCCCACCGTGCGTGACAGCTGCGTGCGAACCGCCGCAAGATGATCGGCAGCTTCGTCAATGTGGCGCGTCTCCAGCAGCACCTGAGCCAGCGCCATCCTCGCCTGGGCAGCGAGATATTCAACGCCCTCGCGGTCGCTGAGGCTCACGGCGTGCCGCGCGAGCCGCTCCGCTTCGGCCAGATCTTGACGACCCAACGCGACCAGCGCCAGACCGCACAAAGGCCGGCTGACGTCGGGGTGACCGCCGCCGCGATGCCGTGCGAGCAGCGTCTGGCACGCGGCGAACGCCTTTTCCGCTTCGTCCAGTTTGTCGGCGGCCAGACTGACAAGTCCGATGTCCAATTGGAGCCAGGCCTCGGCAGCCTTTCCCGTCAATCCGTGCAATTCAAAGCAGCGATGCGCCTTCCCCAGCAGCGACAGCGCGTTATCCAGACTTCCCTCATACTCGAAACGCAAGTCCGCCATCGCGATCAAAGACGCCGCGGTCGCCAGCGACTTGTCGCCCAGCAAGGCCGAGCGAATCTCAAGCGACTCCCGCAGATGCGGCGCCGCCTTCGAAAATTCCGAGCGCCGCCGATACGCCACACCCATCGACTCGCGCACCGACGCTTCCACCTCCGGAAACGCGCCCAGCTCTTTCTCGATCGAGCCCGACGCCAGGTCGATGACCTCCTGCAGCGAAAGACTTCCGCCGCCAAACTCCGGGTCGCCCTGAAACAAAACCTTCTGCAAAAAGTCGGCGGCGGCCTGAGCGTTTTCGGCCCGCTTGTGGGCCAGCGCCTGCGCCGCGCGGGCGTTGATCAGTCCGATCGCCAGACCGGCGACGCCGATGGCCGCCGCCGCGCATGCGATCGCGCCCAGCGTCGCCGCGGCCGTGTTGCGCCGCAGGAACAGCCGCGCCAGCCGCAAGGGCCCGCGCGGCAGCGCCTGCACCGGTTCGCTCTCCAGATATCGCTTCAGATCGGCCGCGAACTCGCTCACCGATGCGTAGCGCCGCTCCTTCCGACGAGCCGCCGCCCGCTCCACCACCGCCACCAGTTCGACGCTCAGCCGCGGCGCCGCCGCCATCAGGCTGGGCTCCTCCCCGGAAACGAGCTTCAGTAGCACATCATCGTAAGAAACTCCCCGAAAATCGTAGCGCGGCTTGCCGCTCAGCAGTTCAAATGCCATCGCCCCCAGCGCGAAGATATCCGTCCGCGTATCAAACTCATGCACGCGTCCCAGCAACTGCTCCGGCGGCATGTACGCCAGCGTTCCCGCGATGCTGCCGCTGCTGCTGGGCGTCGGCCCCGGCGCATCCAGCGCCTGCGACACGCCAAAATCCAGCACCGACGGATGTCCTGCCGCGTCAACCAGGATGTTGGCAGGCTTCAGGTCCAGGTGCAGCACGCCGCGCTGATGAGCGTGCTGAACGGCTTCACAAACGCGCAGCAGAAGGTGCACGATTTCGTGCGTGCCTAACTGCCGCGACCGCACAAACTGCCCGATCGGCTGCCCCGCGACCAGTTCCATCGCGATGTAAGGCTGATCGTATTCTCGCGTATCCGGGCCCTGCACCCGCGCGTGGCCGGCTTCATACACCCGCGCAATGCCAGGATGCTGCAGTCGACCGAGCAGCTCCGCCTCGCGCTCCAGTCGCGCCCGCGCCGCGCCCGACAACAGCTCGGGGCGAATCAGCTTCAGCGCGACTTCACGCTCCGGTCGACTCTGCCGCGCGCGATAGACCACCCCCATCCCGCCACGGCCCAACTCGTCCAATACACGATAGGAGCCGATGGTTTCCGGGGGCGCCGCACCGCTGCCCCCCGTCTCTGCCTGCAGAGCGGCTTCGCCGACGGGTTCACTCAGCCACCGCGTGGGCTGCATCGGCTCTTCGAGAAAATCCCCCGCGGAAGCATCATGCGCCAATAGCTCGTCGACCGCAGCGCGCAGCTCCGCATCGTCCCCACACTCTGCGTCCATCAGCGCCTGGCGCGCCGCCCCGTCGACTTCGCAGAGCCGTTCAAAGAGCGATGCCGCGCGGGCGTACAGGCTTCGCCGATCACCCATCGCTCAGCCTTGCGTGCAGCCACGCCCGGGCCACACGCCACTCCAGTTGCACCGTGCGTGGCGAAAGCCCCATCACCGCCGCGGTCTCCTCGACCGTCAGGCCGACCAGATACCGCAGCTCGACGATCCGCGACTGCCTCGCGTGCAGGCTCGCCAATTCGGTGAGTGCATCATCCAATGCGCTCAAATCCACTTCGGTGTTGCCCGACTCGTCGGCCAGTGCTTCCTCGGAGCTGCGCGTCCAGCCGCGCCCGCGCTTTTGCGCTCCGCGCCGCCGAGCATGGTCGACCATCACCTGCCGCATCACCCGCACAGCCGTCGCGAAAAACTGCTCCCGCCCCTGCCATCCGCCATGCGCGCTTCGAAACATCCGCGCGAACGCCTCATGCACAATCACCGTCGGCGGCAGCGTGTCGTCATTGAAAAACCCGCGCCGTTGCTTACCGGCGATCGCCCGAAGCCGGTCATAGATCCGCTCAATCAGCCGCTCTTCCGCACCGAGATCTCCGGCCGCGGCACGCTCCAGCAACTGTGTCAGTTGGTCACTCATGCCTGCAGATCTTTCGGCCCGCTGGGCACCCGGAAAAAATCTCCAACATTCTTGCGCCCCCCGACCGCCGATTGCGATCTTGGAGTCGACCGCGCTGGGCTTCGGGGTATGCCGAATCGGCTGAGCCGCGGCTGGAGTTCACACACACGCCGAAAATTATATCGGTGGAGCTGCGCGGCCACGCGGATTACCCGGCGTTTCCTCCGGCCGCGACTCATCGACCCTGGGTCGCCACGCGCCGGGAGGCCACCGTCGGTGCGTCGGCGAAGGCTGCAATCGTGCCTCGGTCGGCGGCGTACAGCCCCGACCTCACCGACGTTCGCCGACACCTGAAAAATCCCGCCTTCCACCCACGAGTTATCGCCGGACCACCGCGCGCACGCGGCCAGTCGCGGTGCGCCGCGGCCGCAAGCATTCGAGCAATCGTTGTTCTCGGAGCGCAATCTTGAAGCAGTATCTGCGTCTGAAAAGTTTCGGCGCCGCCGCAATCTGCCGCCGATCCGCCGTGAATCACGCCGATCGCTCCGGCGATCCTCAGGCGAGTTTCCCGAAGGGATCAACAAAATCTCTGCCGAACGCCAACACCGCCCACAGCCACCCCTTGCGCATGGTTTGCCGCATCTCCGCGCTGCCGACCAAACGTGCGCTCCGCCGCCGCCCACGCACTTTTTCCATCATCCGCTTGCGCGACGGCGAGTCCGTTTACGTCCTCGGTGTGACAGCCAGACGTAGCACCGCGCCGGCCCCAACCCGCTCGCGATGCCACGCGGGAAAGCCTCAGACCTCGAACGACACCCAAAGCTCGCGGGCGATGCCCGCCTAACGCTAACCAAAGGAGACATTTTCAGATGAAGCGAATAATCCACTCGCGCTACCGATCATTCCTGTTGGCCTTCGCTCCGGCCGTCGCGGCCTTCCCCGCGCTCGCCGCCCAGCCGGAGTCGGCGCTCGCGGTTCAATCCGCGGCCGTACAGGTCACCAACGGCCCCAGCGGCCTCCTCGGCGACATGAACTGCGATGGAATCGTCTCCGTCGGCGACATCGGTCCATTCGTATTGGCCATGACCAACCCCGCCGAATACATCGCAAGTTTCCCGAGCTGCAATATCAATAACGCCGACCTCAATCGCGACGGCGTCGTGACCGTCGGCGACATCGGCGCATTCGTCACCCGTCTGACGGCGCTCAGTCTCTCGATCTACAACGGCTGCCTCGAAATCTACGGCTCCGATGCCCCCATGAACCTCGCTCTGCGACTGCGGGCCGGCGCGCCGAACCAGTTGGAAATCGACCTCGGCGACGACGGCGTCGCCGATTACAGCTTCGATCGAAGTCTGTTCAACTGCATCCGCATCGACGCCCGCGGCGGTGACGATTTCATCCGCATCGATGAAGTCAACGGCGCCTTCACCAACACGCAGATCACCACGATCTACGGCGGCGATGGCAACGACCACCTGCTCGGCGGCAGCGGCGCCGAAACCTTCGATGGCGGCTACGGGGATGACTTCATCGACGGCCAACAAGGCGCCGACGTGGCCTATCTGGGCGATGGCGACGACACCTTTCAGTGGGATCCCGGCGACGGCAGCGACATCGTCGAGGGCCAGAGCGGACACGACGTCATGCTCTTCAACGGCTCCGCCGGCAGCGAGATCTTCGAGCTCTCGCCCAACGGCCAGCGGCTCCGCTTCACCCGCAACCTCGGCAACATCATCATGGACCTCGACGGCGTGGAGCAGGTGGATCTGCGAGCCCTCGTCGGCACCGACGTCACGACGGTCAACGACCTGACCGGCACCGCCCTGACCGAGCTCAACATCGACCTGGCCGCCACCCTGGGCGGCACGACCGGCGATGCCCAGGCGGACACGATCAACGTCAAGGGAACGCTCGGCGACGACGCCATCGACGTGATCGGCGCCGGCACGTCCGTCGCGGCGATCGGTCTTTTCACGCAGGTCAACATCACCAACGCCGAAGGCGCCAACGATTCACTCGTAATCAGCGCGCTGGACGGCGCCGATGGCATCACGGCCACCACGCTGCCCGCAGGCGTCATCAAGCTGACCCTCGACGGCGGCGAAGACAACGACACGCTCCTCGGCTCGCAAGGCGTCGACCTGTTCCTGGGCGGCAACGGCGACGACTTCATCTTCGGCGACAATGGCAACGACACCGCCCTCATGGGAGCCGGCGCCGACGTGTTTCAGTGGGATCCGGGCGACGGCAGCGATGTCGTCGAGGGGCAGAACGGCGTAGACGCCATGATCTTCTTCGGCAGCAACGCCGCCGAGAGCATCAATGCCGTCGCTAACGGCGCCCGCACGCTCTTCACCCGCGATGTGGGCAATATCACCATGGACCTCAACGAGGTCGAGAACATTGAATTCCGAGCCCTCGGCGGCGCAGACAACGTGACCATCGGCGACCTCTCCGCCACGCACGTCGATCGCGTCGATGTCGACCTGCGCTCGGCGAGCGGCGGCGGCGATGGCGCGGCCGACTCCGTCACCGTCAGTGCCACGGAAAGCGCCGAGACCTTTGGCGCCACCGGCGACGCCGGCGGTGTGAGCGTCTTCGGGCTGGCGGCGACCGTCCGCGTCTTCTTCGCAGATGTCGCGAGCGACCGCCTCACCCTCAATGCACTCGGCGGCGACGACGTCGTCGACGCCTCGTCAATGGAAACCGGCGGCATCCCGCTCACGATCAACGGCGGCCTCGGCAACGATGTCATGCTCGGCGGAGCAGCCGCCGACTTCTTCAACGGCGGTGACGGCGCCGACGTCGCCCTCATGGGCGCCGGCGACGACACCTTCGTCTGGAACCCGGGTGACGATAACGACACGCTCGAAGGCCAAGGCGGATTCGACACCATGCTCTTCAACGGCGCCAACGTCTCTGAGTTGATCACCATCTTCGCCAACGGCGGTCGCGCCGTCTTCACCCGCAACGTCGCCAACGTGATCATGGACATGAACGACGTGGAGAGCATCGACTTCACCGCTCGCGGCGGCGCCGACTCCATCACCGTACAGGACCTGAGCGGCACCGACGTGACCGAGATCAACGCCAATCTCGAGGCCACTCCGGGCGCCGGCGTCGGCGACGGCCAGGCCGACAACATCATCGTCACCGGCACCAGCGGCGATGACGTCGCAACGCTTGCGGGCGACTCCTCCGGCACGTCGGTCTTCGGCCTCGCCGCCCAGATCAACATCACCGGCACGGAAGCGGCCAACGATCGCGTCACCATCAACACCTTGGCCGGCGATGACGTCGTGGAAGCGTCAGGCCTCGCAGCCGGCGCAATCCAGCTCACCGCCAATGGCGGCGACGATGATGACGTGCTGGTCGGTGGCGCCGGCAACGACGTCCTCTCGGGCGGCAACGGCGACGACGTGCTGCTGGGCGGACCGGGCACCGACACCCTCGACGGCGGGTCGGGCTCCAACGTCGTGATCCAAGACTAAGCACGCCCGCACCTTCCGAACCCGACGCACAGTCGCGCGTCGGGTCGGGCTGTATGTGTCTCGGCAATCAGACCCACCGGCCTCACACGGCAGTCTGATAAAAACCGCTCTGCCACCCATCGCCGGGAACATCCCCACCACCACATCGGGCCTCCCGCCAGTCGATTCGGCGGCAGGCCCGATTTTTTTTTCTGACTCAGTTTGCGCACCGCGATGCGGCTTTCCGCTTTGGGAGTGATGCGCGCGGGGCACGGCGTATCGAGCAGAGCCGAGTTGCAGACCGCCGTCGATCACTCGCCGGCGTTCTCCGAGCAACATCGCGGTCCGATCGGATGACCCGGCCGAATCGCACTCTGCCGCACCCTGCCCCAATGGTGATTCGCGGCCAAAAACGCAGCCCGCCGCTGGGCTGTTTGTTCGACGAACCAGCTGCAATCTTCGTGCAACCTAACACATGGAGGATTACTGCGTGAAACGCCTGAAGTTCTTGAGCAAGCTCACCCTCGTCGGAGGCCTCTTCTGGGCCATCCCCGGCTGCCCGCCGCAGAACAACGGCAACAACGACGATGGCAACGATGGTCGCTTTGACACGCCGACGCGGTCGAGCACGATTGCGTTGACGAGCGATGATCGGTTTGCGGTGGTGGTCAATCGCGAGACCGACAGCGTCGCGATTCTCGAAGTCCGCGACGCCAACAAGAACGACACCGCCAATCTGCTGGCCGAGCTGGCCGTCGGCGACGAGCCGCGCAATGTCGCGCTGCTGCCCGACGACAGCACCGCCTTTGTCACCAACACCGCCAGCGGCACCGTCTCGGTCATCGCGCTCGACGCCGACAACGGCTTCTCCGTCACCGATGACATCGCCGTCGGCACCGAGCCGCGCGGCTGCGCCGTCACGCCCAACGGCACGCGGCTCTATGTCGCCAACCACACCAACAAGACCGTCTCGGTCATCAACACCGACACCCTGGCCGTCATCGCCACCATCAACCTGCCCGGCTTCCCGCAGGCC
>JANRJD010000012.1:0-2889 GCA_033764195.1 Phycisphaerae bacterium
CGACGAGCCGTTCCGCGACAGCTTCTATCGCGCCATGGCCGTACTCGTCGCCGCCAGCCCGTGCGCGCTCGCCATCGCGACTCCGAGCGCCGTGCTGTCGGGTGTGGCGCGGGCGGCGCGCGGCGGCGTGTTGGTGAAGGGCGGCGGACCGCTCGAGAATCTCGGCTCGCTTTCTGCGATCGCTTTCGACAAGACCGGCACTCTGACAGCGGGAAAGCCTCGCATCACCGACGTCGTGCCCGCCCCTGGCGTCGCAGGGAAGGATTTGCTGAGGGTCGCCGTCGCCGTCGAGAGCTTGAGCGATCACCCACTCGCCCGCGCCATCGCGCGAGACGGCCGCGAGCGCCTCGGCGAGGTCGCGGTCCCGCACGCCAGGGATCTTGAAAGCTTGACCGGGCGCGGGGTCGCCGCGAATGTCGACGGCAACAAGGTGCTGATCGGCAAGGCCGAGATGTTCGGCGCCGAGGGTATCCCGCCGCTCTCCACGCCGATGCAGGACGCGATCGCGTCAATGCGCGAGGGCGGGCACACGACCATGGTCGTGCGCCAGGGCAACCGCGACCTCGGCGCGATCGGTTTGATGGACACGCCGCGTGCGGCCGCGAAACCGGCGCTGGCGCGGCTGCACGCGCTCGGCATCCGGCGAATGATCATGATCTCCGGCGACCACCAGAAGGTCGCCGAGGCGATAGCGCGCGAAGTCGGCCTCGACGAGGCCTGGGGCGATCTGATGCCGGAGGACAAAGTCGAGGCGATCAAAAAGCTTCGCGCCGAGGAGAAGGTTGCGATGGTCGGCGACGGCGTCAACGACGCTCCGGCGATGGCCAATGCGACGGTCGGCATCGTCATGGGTGCCGCCGGATCCGATGTGGCGATGGAGACCGCCGACGTCGCCCTGATGGCCGACGATCTCGCCAACCTGCCATTCGCGGTAGGACTGAGCCGCACCACCCGCTCGGTGATCCTGCAAAACGTGTTCGTCAGCCTGGGCGTGGTGGCGCTGCTCGTCCCGGCGACTATCTTCGGTCTCGGCATCGGCCCGGCGGTCGCAGTCCATGAGGGATCAACGCTGCTCGTCGTCTTCAACGCCCTGAGGCTCCTCGCCTATCGCGACAACAGACAGTGACGGCCGAATTCGTTCGGAGCTGCGTCTTGTACTTTGAGCCGGGCACCCGGCTAGGTCAAGATTGTCAATGGCCTGATGGCCTGCATCGAAACCACGGGATCGATAGCGGCGACCTCCGTTTGCCCCCTCGCCAGGGGTGCGGCTGAAAGCATCGACGCAGAAATACGTCTCTGACAACCGCCAACGTCCCGCGGGCGCGGCGGGCCCCGCAAACGGAAGATCAGCATCGCAACAGGTTTGATGTCAAACGCCTACGTGACGCATGGAAAGGAGTAGATCGAGTGCAACAGGTTCGAGAGGTCTTGGACGCGCATCAGGTCGCGATCTACTTCGTTGTGATCGCGATCGGGGGCGTCGTCGGCCTCACCGTCACGGACGCGGGTAAATTCGAGGTCGTCATCAATCCAGCTCTGGCCGTGATGCTTTTCGTTACCTTTCTCCAGGTTCCGCTCGCGGATCTCGGGGCGGCCCTGCGCAATATGCGCTTTCTCGGCGCGTTGCTCGTGACAAACTTTCTCGCCATGCCGGTAGTCACCGCCGTGCTTGTGCAGTTCCTGCCCCATGATCCGATGCTGCGGCTTGCGGTTCTGTTCGTCCTGCTGACGCCTTGCATCGATTATGTCGTGACGTTCACGCATCTCGGCCGTGGCGACGCCCGGCTGCTGCTGGCGGCGACACCGGCGCTCCTGCTGCTTCAGATGGTGCTCTTGCCGGCGTATCTGAGACTGCTCTTGGGAAGCGATGCATCCGGCCTCGTTCAGCCAGGTCCTTTCATCCACGCCTTCGTGTGGCTGATCGCTGTTCCCCTCGTGCTGGCCGGAACGGTCCAGGTCTGGGCCGCGCGAACGAAGAGCGGTGTTCGGGCGGCAACGATTCTCGGGCTTCTTCCGGTGCCAGCGACCGCCCTCGTCCTATTCCTCGTCCTGGCTTCCGTCATGCCGCGGATCGGCGAAGCGGGTGCCGCCGCGCTGACGGCGGCACCGATCTATGTGGCCTATGCCATCTTCGCGCCGGTAACAGGCTGGCTTGTTGCGCGAAATCTGCGCCTCGAGCCAGCCGCGATGCGGGCGGTATCGTTCAGCGCCGCCACGCGCAATTCGCTCGTGGTGCTGCCGCTGGCCTTCGCAGTCCCTGGGGGCGTGCCGCTGCTCCCAGCGGTCATCGTCACGCAGACGATCATCGAACTCGTGAGCGAGCTTCTCTATGTGCGCTGGATTCCGTGCCTGCCTGCAAAACCAAGGGCCTGACCGGCGGCTAACTCTGTAATCTGCCGTCCTTTATCTGTCCCGGTCTATCCGTTTACCCGATGCTCCAACGCTGCACCTTCCATGCAGCCCAACGAGGATTCACCATCGTGGGCGGGTCAAGCTGCGTCACGAGGAAGTGCGCGATAAAGGCCATAACCAACTTTGATAAGCAGCCCCTCTTCACACATGCGGGCCAAGTAGCAGCGGGGAACGCCGATGTCGGTTAAATCACGGGTTCGCACCATGCCTCGTTCAGTCGCCAGGGCGACAGCTCGGTCCCGCAACGACGGCTTCGGTCCACCGGCGAGGCGTAGCGCCTCTGCGCGATCCCTGTCGCGTTTGCGCATTTTCGGCAATTTTGGCGCAGTAGAGAGTAGGGAAATCGAAAACTCATAGTTCGCATCTTCGCCGACCCCGGCGAGCCATTCTTATCGTGGATTCCGGGCTTGAAAGGTCTGGGCGCGGCAAGACGGAGCAGTGTCGTGAAACAGCTCGCACGGTCAGGTTCGGCTTCGG
>JANRJD010000013.1:0-59612 GCA_033764195.1 Phycisphaerae bacterium
CGTGGGGTAATCGTCGTCACCGGGCGGTAGATGCCAGATGCAGTGCAAATGGTCCGGCAACAGCACAATGCACCACATCTCGAAGGGACGATCCATCCGGACGTCCGCGATCGCCGCGCGCAGCGCGGCTCGACCCGCCGCGGTGGTCAGAATTGGCCGGCGACCGGCGGTAACGACTGTGAAAAAATAGCTTGCACCGGGGACGCGCCATCGGCGATACTCGGGCATGACCCGAAATCCTAGCGATGTCAGCGGCGCGGGCAAGGTGCTGTGCGCGCGGGGCCGACATTGTCGCCGGCCGAATGGTGGGCACGGCCCACCCTACGAACTCCGGTCGGTGATTGCCCTCCAGGCGCGTGTCCACCGCGGCAGTTCATTGTTCCAGGTCAAACAAGGATTCGGACGGAAAATGTGAGGCGTTGTGCGCCGTGTATGTGCACGACGCCAACGGAACCACCAGCATGCTGTGGGAAAGTTTAAGGAGAAACATTTGATGAACGTCTTGCGGCTTGGCTGTCTGGTATCGCTCATTCTCCTCTGTGCCTGCTTTGCCGGAGATGAGCCAGCCGTGCCCCCATCGGTCATTGAGGTAATCAAAAAGGAAGCCGCGCAGGGCGAGTCAGGCTGGAAATTTATCGGAAATATCGCGGCGGACGGCGCAGTCTACCGGCGCCTCAGAGTTGTTGAGTCGATTGAGTTGGGTAATTCGGCAAACTCCTCCAGCGGCTATGTAACGATTTCTGCCGAGCCGGACTCTGTGGTACTGACTATGGAGGATCGACAAAATTCGCCACGATCGACGCTTACGGTGCGACTTGATAAGTCAGGCTATACTTTGGTGATTGGTGCAGGCACCGAAAAGCCATCGATCGGCATTCGTCGCACGGAGCAAGGTCAAGTTGAACTGTTTGGTGATGATGTCCAGCGTGCAATCGCTGGACTATTGAAAGAGGGTAAGCAACGTTCGCCGTAGTGTGATCCCCGGCCGCGACAATGTAGGTTTGAAGGATAGTCCGTGTTCATCGTCGGCTGACATTTCCGTCAGTGACGCTTCGATTATGACGCCGCAGCCGCGGCCTGACCAACACCGGCATCGTGCGCGACTCCAACGCCACGGTCCACCCCGGCCGTGTCGGCATCTGGGCCGGCAGCGGCTCGGCGGCGGTGAAGGGCGACAACTTCAAGGTGCGCAGCCTGGATGCCGACCTGGCGCTGGACGGTCGCTTCGCCGACGACATCGGCCCGTGCAGCATCGCTGGCAGCGCCTATGTGATGAACAGCTCGGGCGACACGCGGCAGAGCGTGTGCTTAACGAATGGGATGGCGGGCGTCCGCATCGGCGGGGCCTATGTCGTGCAGGTCGATCAGACCTGGCGCGGGGGCCAGTGAAGCTTGGCCTGCCGGCGGGCTTGATCGTGAACTACCAGGACCCGGAGAACTTCGGCGTCGTGATGCTGGAGCCGGGCGCTTTGGCCGGGCAGGCTAAGGTGACCTACGCCGAGTTCAAGAATGGCGAGAAGCGCGGCCGGCGTGAGGCAGTCGCGGTTCGCTAGTTTTCAACTTGGCGCCAGGCGGCAGCGTCTTCGGGGCGGTTCCAGGCGGTGTAGAGTTCGACGAGAGCTTGGATGCACCGCGCGCGCTGTGCAGGGGCTGCCTCGGGCAGGTGCGAGACCTCCTCATACGCCCGGCAGAGCAGCGCCTCGGCCTCTGCAAACGACCCAAGCCGAGCCAGATTTCCGCCCAGCACCCGACGCGCCTCGGGGATCGAGGGATGGCCCTTGGGGGCGCGGGCCTCGCGAATCGCCAGCGCCTCGCGAAACAGCGGATCCGCGAGATCGTGGCGCTTTTGGTCGGCATAAACAAACGCGAGATTGTTCAGCGACGTCGCCACTTCGAGATGATCGGCGCCGAGCGTGGCCCGACGCCGCTCCAGCACCACGCGACCAAACTGCTCGGCGTCGTCGAGCCGCTTGAGCTTGCGCAGCAGTGCGCAAAGGTTATTCGCGACGGTCGTCGAGCGCGGATGGTCCTCGCCATAAAGCTCGCATAGCAGCTGATACGCCTGCGCATAGAGCGGCTCGGCGCCCTCATAGTCTTCCAGGTAATAACGGCACGACGCAAGGTTGCTCAGGATCACGGCCACTTCGGGGTGTCGGTCTCCGAGGGCCGAGGTCATGTGTGCCAGAGCCCGATTCAAAAAGCTCTCGGCCTCTTCGAAGCGCCGCTGGCGTTGGCGCAATACGCCGATGGCATTGAGCGCCACCCCCATGGTCTCCGATGTCGCCTCGCCCTCTTCGAATAGTTTCACGGCGCTCTGCAGCGCCGCGTCGGCGTCGCTCAGCCGCCCCTGTTCGCGGAGCAAAATGCCGCGCTGCAGGTCGTAGCTGCCGCGCACAAACCAATTGAGGCTGTCGTCGGCCTCGATGATCGGCCCCAGCTCCAGCAGCAGCGCCTCGGCATCCCGGTGCCTCCCGCGCCCCACCAACAGCCGCACGGTCTTCAGGCGGTACTTCAACGTCTCGGCGTCGCGCGGCCCGACGCGCTGCGTGCTGGCCGCCGCGGCCTGCTCGTAGTAGCGCAGGGCCGGCCCATCGGCCCCGAGCGCCTCATAGGCATCCGCGAGCGTATGAGCGAATGCCGCCTGCAGCGCCGGCTGCTTTTCGAGCCGCGAATCCAGCAATGCCGCCGCGCCGTTGTCGAGCATCTCGCGCACCGTTAGGTCGCGCCCACCCGTCAGCTCCGGATTGGCCGATTGCAGCAGCGACAGCACGAATCCCTGCATGGCGCGCGATTCGCCGGCAGAGCGCACCGCCCGCTCGCGCTCGCGCGCCTCCGACTCCAGCGACACCGCGAGCTCGGCGGCCCGCTGCCGCTCGGCGGTCTCAAGCTGTTTGGCGTAGTCGCGCTCGTGGGCGGCCTTGCGCCAGAAGTAGAGCGATGTCGCGAGCGCAGCCAGAATCACAAAGCTGGTCAAAATGCCGACGCCCACCGCGAGCTTGTGCCGTTCGAGGTGCTTTCGGATCACATAGGCGGTGGAGTCGCGCCGCGCCTCGATCGCATCGCCCGAGAGGTAACGCCGCAAGTCGGAAGCCAGCGCTCCCGCGTTTTCGTAACGCCGCGCGGGCTCCTTGTGCAGCGCTCGCAGCAGAACGGTCTCTGCATCGGTGTCGATCTCGGCCAGTAATTCACGCGGCGGCTGCGGAGCCTCGTTGCGAATGCGCGATACCACATCCGAGACCGGTCCGGCGACGTCGTAGGGAAACCGGCCCGTCAGCAGTCGATAAAGCATCACGCCGAGCGAGTAGACATCGGTTCGCGTATCCACGTGTACCGCGCCGCTCGCCTGCTCCGGGCTGGCATAGGGCAGAGTGCCGAGAAATTGGCCGGTCATCGTCAGGTCTTCGACGTCGACGGAGGAGCCGTCGGTCCCGCTCATGCGCTTCGCGAGGCCAAAGTCGAGGATGAAGGGCTGTTCATCTTTGCCGATACGGACGTTGCTGGGCTTCAGATCGCGATGGACCACGCCCGCGAGGTGGGCGGCGTGCACCGCCTCGCACACACGCGCCGCCAGCTCCAGCACACGCCGGACAAAGGTGCGCCGAGCCGTGCGGTCTGCCCCGAATGGCGGACGCATTTGTCGGACATAGGTCTCAAGATCCGGCCCCTGAACCAGATCCATGACAAAAAACTCGCAGCCGCCGGCCTGACCGCTTTCGAGCACGGTCACGATCCGCGGATGGCGCAAAGCCGCCAGAATTTGAGCCTCGCGCTCGAAGCGAATGCGATCCCCGCTGCTGGCCAGCGGCCCCTCTCGGATGACCTTGATTGCGACCGGGCGCTGGGTGTGTGACTGAACGCCTTCGTAAACGACGCCCTGACCGCCGCGCTGCAACTCGCGCAGGATCCGGTAGTTCCGCAATTCGGGCAGGGCGATGTTCCCGCCCGGTGATGAGGATGCGTCGCCCGAGGTTCCGGGCCGATGGGCCGAAGAGCCGTTCGCCCCGTCGGCAGCGGCGCCGTGGTCCGCGCGCTCGAACTGCTGACGAACGGCGGCAATCAATTTGGCGTCGGAATCAGCCATGGCACCCTTCGCCCTGCGGTGGTTGCGGGCCGCCTCCAAGACCGGCACAAGCCCGCGGCGGTGGCGCGACGATTCACCGGAACCGTCGCCCTGCCGCCGCGCCAAGCGTCAAACCGCCGCGTTGCTCACGAGAAACTTCCGAAATCGCCCAAAACACCGCTGAGAATTTCGCGCAACCGGTCCAGGGCCCGCGCCCGCAACATGAAAATGGCCCCGGTCGAACGGCCCATTTCGCTCGCCACACGCTCGACGGCCCCCCCTTGCAAGTCATAAAGCTGCAAGACCCGAGCGTAATCGAGCGGCAGCCGTTCCATCGCCGCGAGAACAGTGCTGCTGATCTCGCGCTGCCCCACGGTGCGGCTGGGCGTTGTGCTGGTCCAACCCAACTGGTCGAGCAGCGATGTCGCCGACTGTTCGAGGTTGGTTGGGGCGATGCGCCGGGCTTCGGGCGGCCGTTTCTGGCGGCCCAGTTCGCGAACCGCATCGCGCCAGTTGTTCTCAGCGATCTGAGTCAGCCAGGCCAGAAAGGCACCCTCGCCGCGCGATTCAAACTGTCCGACGCGCAGGAACGCTTCGAGATAGGTGACCTGCATGACGTCGTCCATATCCAGCTTTCCGGGGGCCTCCTGGGCCCACTTCCGGGCGAGCCGGGCACGAACGAGCGGTCCACAATGCTCCAACAAGGCGACCAGAGCGTCGCGGTCGCCGCCGGTCGCCGCTTCCAGCAATTGGTCCTGGTTCTGAATCATCGCAACCCGCGGACGTCGGGGGAGCGCGGAGACGCCGCGTGTCCCAAAGTGTTCTCCAAAGTGTACCAAACAGGCGGGGCCTGCCCTTGATCGGACTTTCGGCGGGAACAATACTTATGTCACTGACGGCTGCGCGCCGTCGGCGGGTGTCGACGGCCTGCGCCGGAACCGCCGCTGCGAGACGGCGTCGAACTCGATATCCGGACCTTCCGAAGGAAGCGCGCCCACACAAGCTGTCGGGCCGCAGGAGTCGCGAATGCGAAAGCGTAGTAGGTCGCTGTGGCTGCCCTTCGTACTACCCCTCTTTCTGATGCAGTTCTCCATTCCGGGCTGTCCCATCGACACGGGCGGCGGCACCGGTGGCGACGGTAACGTCGGCGGCGGCGGCGCATTCAACCTTCCTCCGACCGCGATCATCACTGCCGACCGCACGCGCGGCGTCGCGCCGCTGACGATCCAGTTCAGCAGCGCCAACAGCACCGATGACGGCTTGATCATTTCGCGCCGCTGGGATTTCGGTAACGGCCAGACCAGCGCCGAGATTTCACCCCGGCAGACCTTCGACACGACCGGCACATTCACCGTGCGCCTCACGATCACCGACGACGCCAACGTCTCATCTAGCCGGACACTCGCGATCGTCGTGACCCAATCGCCCACCGCGGTGTTGAACGTCGACCGCACGATCTCTTCGAATGCCCCGGCCATCTTCAACTTTGACGCTTCTCAATCGACCGACCCCGATGGGCAGATCGTTTCCTATCGCTGGGACTTCGGCGACGGCTCGACCGAGGTTCTGCCGGTCGTCGCGCACACCTTCGCCGCACCGGGCACCTATCGGGTGCGCCTGACGGTGACCGACAACGCGGGCGTGACCGCTACCGCCGACCAGTTGATCGAGGTCGGCATTCCGCGACCGCGCATCAGCTTCCGTCAGCCGCCCGACGACGTTCCCAACATCGTCGTCACGCCGGAGTCGCCGCTGTGGGTGACGGTCACCACAGAGGTGCAGCCCGGCGTTCCGCGAACGATTCGAGCGGGTCTGGACCGCGATCGCGATCCGTGCGACGGCCTCGCGGCGATCTACAACGTCGACAACAACTTTGAGCTCGGGCGGCTCGACAACGCCCCCGACGCGATCAACGACGTCGCCATCTCGGCCAACGGCCAATTCATCGCGACCGGCGCCGACAATGGCGTGCTGAGCATCTACAACGCCGCCACCCGCCGCCTGATCCGCGAGGTCAATTCGAATCACGGCGCGATCAACGGCCTGGCGTTCTCCCCCGATGCCGCGACGGTCGCTCTGGCTCAGGACGACGGCTCGGTCGTGCTCATCAATCGCGCCAACGGCAGCATATTGAACACGATCGCCGCCCATGTCGGCCCGGCCCAGGATGTCGCCTTCTCCGTCGACGGCACGCGTCTCGGTTCGGCCGGCGATGACAATCGCGGTCGTATCTGGAACCCCGCCAACGGCGCGCTGGAGGCCACCCTCAACGGCCATACGCTCGGCGTCACGTCGATCGCTTTTTCGCCGGTCAACTCGCTGCAAGTGCTCACGGGCAGCGCCGATCAGACGGCCCGCCTGTGGAATGCGTCCAGCGGCAATCAGATCGCGATCTTCCAGCCGATCTTCGCCGGCGGAAACATCGTCGAGGGCCACTCGCTGGCCATCAACGCCGTCGCGTTCAGCCCGGATGCGACGCGAATCGCGACCGGCAGCGCCGACCGCACGGCGATCATCTGGGATCTGGCCAGTCAGGGTGAAGTGCTGACGATTTCGGGCCACAGCGATGCGGTGACCAGCGTTGCATTCAATCTGAATGGCTCGCGTCTGGCGACCGGCAGCGCCGACCGCACCGCGCGCACTTGGAACACCGAGACCGGCGCCGAACTCAACCGCTTCACGCCCTGCGCCAGCACGGTGAGCTCGGTTGTGTTCGACATCGGCGGGCAGACGCTGATCGCCGGCGTCGCGGCCCGCACCTCGATCCAGCTCGACAGCGACCCGCCGCAGGGCAATGACCTCAACGCGACGATCCCCACCGCGCTCAAGCTGACCAACGTCCCCGTCGGTCAGTATTCGCTCTGGGCGGAGATCGACACCGATCGCACCGATCCGGTTCGCACCTACGCGACCGCCGTCGTCAATGTCGTCTCGTCGTTCACGCGGGCTGTCGATGCCTTCACGCCGCGGGTGCCGCTGCTGGGCGATCGCGCGTCGATCGTCGTGGCGCCCACCTTCGACCGGCAAATTTTCGACATCGGGCCGATGTCCGCGGGCGATCGGATTCGGATCAGCTTCCTCAATCTGCCCGGCTATCAGCAGACGGTGAACGATCCGTCGCAGAACGTGAACAGCCCGACGCCGAGCGTGATCATTCTGAACGCGAGCGAGGACCTCTTCGCCTGGTACGACGGCAACACCTTCCTGACGCCCGGAGCGCGCCTCGCGGTAACGCGCAGCAGTTCGAGCCACTTCTTCGTGGTCGATACGGGCACCAGCGTCGACATCCAGATTTTCCGAGCCGCCGGCGTCAGCGCGCGCACCCAACGGATCTTCCTCGACTTCCGCGGCCGCGCCGAAGTCGCGGTCGGCGGGCTACCCGCGCTCAGCATCCCCGCCCTGAGCGGACCGGGCCTGAATCCCGCCTATTCCCCTTCCGACACCGCCATCATTCGGTCGGCGATCACAGCGGAGATGCGACGGCTCTACGGTCGCTGGAATGTCGAGATCGTGAGCAGCGACGAAGGCGAGGCCCCGACCCCGCCGTATCAGACGCTCTACTTCGGGGGGCGCAATCCATTCTTGTTCGGAATCGCCGACTACATCGACCCGCGAAACGAAACGCTCACCGGCAGCGGCTTGGTGTTTGCCAATGAAATCGCGAACGATTTCTCGAGTCGCGACGCGACCTTTGTCGGTCGCTACATCGGAATGGTCGCCGCCCACGAAGCCGGCCACCTGCTCGGATTGCGGCATGTCGAGAATCCCCTCGACATTATGGACGCCACCACGGGCAACTACCTCAACATGGGCAACATCGACGAAACCGTCGACTTCCTCGCGTCGCCGCTTCTGGGGCGCGAAGTCGGCCCCAACGGGACGATCGGAATTCAGGATGCGCAGGCGCTCTTCGACGAGCTGATCGGTCGGCGTCCGTAAGAAATCGCCTCCGCGATTACTTCGGCGCGATAATAAATCGATGTCGCGACGCCGCAGGAACACCGCCTGCGGCGTTGTGCTTTTGAGAGTTTCACCGCGTCGCCCACCGGAGTGCCGATCGCGCCCCAATTTCGTCTGGGAATCTGGTACGGCCCAATTACACTAACTCCCGATGCAGCATGAAGTTTCGACGCATGTGACGCTCCTCGCGCGGCTCGCGGACGGCAACGACCGCGTGGCCTGGCAGGACTTCCACACGCGCTACGCCGAGCTGATCCGCGGCTTCGCGCGCCGGCGGGGCCTGCAGGAAGCCGACGCCGAAGATGTCGTGCAGGACGTGCTGCTGTCGCTCAGCAAGGCGATGGCCGGCTTCGAGTATGACCCGGCCCGCGGAAAATTCCGTTCCTACCTCAAAACCGTCACCCAGCACGCGATTTTTCGCAGATTCAGTCAGAACCCGGCCGCCGCGGCGCTATCCCAAGTCGGTTCGGTGGCCGACGCCGGCTCCGGCGGCAGCGATGCCGAAACCGCCTGGGAAGCCGAGTGGCGCGAGTACCACATGCGCGAGGCTTGGAAAACGGTGAGCAGCGAGTTCAACGACACGGATCTTCGGGCGTTTCAGCGCTACGCCGTCGCCGGTGAATCGGTGGGCGACGTGGCTTCCTCGCTCGGCCTGAGCGTCGACGCGGTTTACCAGGCCAAGTCGCGCATTCTGCGCCGGCTCGGCGCGGTGATCGCGACCCAGGTCGAGGCCGAAGGCTGATGGCGCACACGGCCACGAGCTGGTTCGAAGACCCCGAGCAGGTGCTCGCGACGCTCCGCGCCGCACGCCGCACCGATGGGCCGCGGCTGCCCACGATCGCGGGTTACGCCGACCTCCGCGAATTGAAGCGCGGCGGCCAGGGAGTGGTCTACACCGCCATCCAGTCATCCACACATCGCCGCGTCGCGATCAAGCTGCTCAGCGGCGGGGCCGCTTCGAGCGAGCGCGCCCGCCGGCGCTTCGAACGCGAAATCGACCTCGCCGCCACGCTGGACCACCCCAACATCGTCCGCATCTACGACAGCGGCCGAACCGCCGATGGCGCCCCCTACTTCGTGATGGAATTCATCGAAGGCGTGGCGCTCGATGCGCTCTTTCCGCGAGTTGATGCCGCCGACCGACCGATCGAGCGCGGCGCCATCACCCAGCACATCGAGCGCTTCATCGAGATTTGCGACGCCGTCGCATACGCCCATCAGCGCGGCGTCATCCATCGCGACCTCAAGCCGAGCAACATCCGCGTCGATCCGGCCGGCACGCCCCACGTGCTCGATTTCGGCTTGGCCAAGGCGCTGGGCGAAGATGAGTCGAACGTGACCCAGGTCAGCATGACCGGCGAGTTTTTGGGCTCGCTGCCCTGGGCCAGCCCGGAGCAGGTCGACGGCGACATGCGGCATGTCGACGTGCGAACGGACGTCTACTCATTGGGGGTGATGCTGCATCAGTCGCTGACGGGCCGATTTCCCTACCCGGTCACCGGCTCGTTTCGCACCGTGCTCGACACCATCGTCAAGCAGCAGCCGGCCCCTGCCCGACGACACAACCCACACATCGCCGCCGACCTCGAAGTCATCATCGGCAAATGCCTCGAGAAAGACGCGGCACGGCGCTACCAAAGCGTCGGCGATCTGGCGCTCGATCTGCGACGGTTCCTGTCGGGCGATCCGATCGAAGCCCGTCGCGACAGCGGTTGGTACACGCTCCGCAAGACCATGTGGCGCTATCGCGGACCGGTCGGCGTGGCGCTCTCCATCTTCGCCCTGTCGATCGCCTCGGCGGTGGCGCTCGGCGTTCTCTATCAGCGGGCAAAGGTCGCAGAAGCGGAGGCGACCCAATCCGCACAGACCGCCACCAGCATCAACAAGCTGCTGAAGCAGATGCTCTCAACGCCCTACGAATCCGGACGCGAAGCGCGCGTCGCGGATGTGATCGATGAATTCGCGAGCCAGCTCGACGCCGAAACGACGCTGCAACCCGGCGTGGAGCACGGCCTGCGCGTGATTCTTTCGGGCGCGTACGGCGGATTGGGCGACTACGCGGCGGCGCAGCGGCAACTGGACAGAGCCTCATCGATCGCGACCACGCAGCCGGCGCTGACGTTGAACGAACGATCAGACGCGCTCTCCACGCGCGCCTGGGTCGAGTTTCATTCCGGCAGACTGGAGGACGCGATCCGCTCCTATCAGGCTGTCCTGGCGGAGCTTCAGACGCGGCTGCCCGCGGACGACACGCGCGTCTTAAACGCCAAGAACGACTTGGCCCTCGTGCTGGATGAGGTCGGGCGATCCGCCGACGCAAAACAGCTCTTGGAAGAGACGCTGCAAGGGCTGCGACACCGAGCTCAGACCCGCACCGCCGCGTTTGCCGCGACCCTCGGCAATCTGGCCTCCGTCAATCACAGCCTCGGATTGCTCGAAGAAGCGGAACGTCTTTTTCGCGAACAGCAGACGCTGAATCTGGAACTTCTCGGCCCCGATCATCGCGATACGCTCGCATCCAAGTCCAATCTAAGCGTTCTGCTGCTCGATTTGGGCAGGACCGACGAGGCGCTGCAGCTGTGCCAGGTGGTCGCCGAGCGACGCGAACGCATGCTGGGACCGGCCCATCGCGAGACGCTGATGGCGCTGAACAATATGGCACAAGCGCTTCGCGGTTCAGGCCGCGTCGACGAGGCTCAGTCGCAACTCCGCTTGGTTTACGATCGCGCCCTTCGCGCGCTCGGCGCGGATCACCCAGCGACGCTCTTTGCACAGGGCAACCTGGCCGACGCGCTCGCCGACGTGGGCGAGATCGAGGAGGCCGAGGGAATGACGCGCGAGGGCTTGGAGCGGCGAGAGCGCGTCTTCGGCCCGCTCTCGCCGAGCACGCTGAGCTCGCGCAACAACCTCGCGACGGTGCTGATGCGTCAGAATCTCAACAACGAGGCGCTGGAGATCATCCGTGCCACCGTGCAGGACATGAAGAGGCTCCACGGCGATGACCACATTTTGACCGCGACCGCGAAGCAAAATCTGGCGTCCTGCTACTCCGAAATCGGCTTTCCCGAGGTTTCGCTCCCGCTCATCGCCGAGGTCTACGCAACGCGCTTGAAGCACCTCGGCCCGCAGCACTTCGAAACGCTGGCAGCCCGCCACAAAGAAGCCCATTTTGAACTCGATCGCGGGCAGCCCTCGCGGGCAGCGGCGCGCTTTCGGGCTTTAATTCCCGATGAGTTGGAGCATCTGGGCCACGATAACTTGCTGACGACTCTTTCCACGACGGCGCTCGCGCGGGCGTTGCTCGAGTGCGGCGAATTCGATGAGGCGATGTGCCTGTTTGACGACGCGCTTGAAACGCATCTGCGGCTGTTCGGCCCGGAACACGTACGCACAGAGCGGCTCCTCGGCTTCATCAGCGAAGCGAAATCGCGCATCGCACAAGTCCAAAACAACCGGGCGGGCGCGCCGTCCGAAGACCGCTCGCCCGCCCGCTGATTCAGCTCGAACCCAAACTCGCCGGCGCTTAGCCGAGCAGAGCCAGGATGTTCTGCGGCGACTGATTCGCGAGCCGCAGGGTGTTCGTGGCCGACTGCACCAGGATCTGCGAACGCGTCAGTTCGCTGGTCTCGGTCGCGAAGTCGGTGTCGCGGATCGTGCTCTCCGCAGCCGTCAGGTTCTCAAAGGTGACCTGCAGCGAGTTCTTGGTCGTCTCCAACGTGTTAGCCTGGAAGGCGCCCAATCGACCGCGTAGCTTCGACACAGTGTCCTGGGCGCCGCGAATGATCTGCTGGGCCTGGTAATAGTTGCCCGAGGCAAGCTGGTTGTTCTTGCCCGTCGCGAGCGACGACACGAAGCCGACGACCGAGTTGCCCAGATTGCCCGTCGTGGCCGAAGGCAGACCGATGCTCACCAGGCCGGCCAGCGACAGATCCGGCGAGATCGCGAAGTTGGCGCCGCCGTCGCGAATGTTGAACGTCGACGTGCCCAGGTTCGTGCCGCGGGCCGCGGTCAGTTCGATGTCGGCCTGCACGGCGGCGGTGCGGACGCTGGCCTTCAGGCCGTCGGTGACGGCGGCGGTGCCGTTGATCAGCACGCTGGCGTCGGCCCCCTCGTCGCGCGTCGTGCCGCCGGCGAGGTTGAAGGTGCCGCTGATGGTCTCGACCGAGACGAACTGCGACGAACCATATTCCTGAGTTTCAAAGAAAAGGTTGCCGGAGCTGACGCGGGCGACGACGCCGGTCAGCTCGGTGCTGTCGTTGACCGCGGCGGCGATATCGGTGATCGCCGTGCTGGCGCCGAAGCTAAAGGTGTCGCTACCGAGATTGCCGGCGACTTCGATGGTAACGTTTGTCGCGCCGGTCAGTGAGGCGGAGAACCGCAGACGGCCCAGTTCGGCCGAGTTGGTCACTTCGACGACCACCTGACGCGAACCGCCGTTGGTGATCTTCGCGGCCAGAACCTGCACGTCGGCCAATGCACTGGCGGCGACGCCGCTGGTGGCATAGTTCAGGGTGCCGTCGAGCAGCTTTCGGCCCTGGAATTCGGTGGTGTTGGCAATGCGGTTGATCGATTCGAGGATCGAGTCGATCTGGAGCTGATTCGCGTTCCGCTCTTCCGTGCTGATAGCGGCCTCGTTGGCGCTGCGGTCGACGAGGGTCTCCAGCTCGGTCAGCAGGTTGTTGATTTCATCCAGCGAACCCTCAGCGACGGCGACGATGTTGTCGGCGCGGGAGATGTTCGTCAGGCTGGCCTGCAGGGCGCTCTTCTCGGCACGCAGGTTTTCCGAGGCGATCAGGCCGGCGGGGTCGTCCTTGCCGGAGTTGATCCGCAGACCGGTGCTCAGCCGATTGAGCGACTCGTTCTGCTTCATGTTTTGCAGCGTGAAAACGCGCTGCGCCACAAGCGACGGGATGTTGGTGTTAATGCGGCTCATCGTTCAAAGCCTCCACGGGTCGTTCCGGGCTGTCGCGCTCGTTGTCGCGCAGGCGTCGTTCCGCCTTACGCCCCGGGTTGCCCATGCAACCGGCGCTTGCGTCCACCAGGACGCGGCCCTTGCTCGTAACGCAAAATGATTCGACCCACCCGCTCGGTCGCTTCAATACTTGGGGCACAAAGTCAAAGCGATTTTCGCGCGGGAATGCGGACGTTGCGCGGCGACATGCGCACGGCTTGCGCCGATCGGGGGCGAATTCTCGATGTGCGAGTGCAGCTTTTCGAGTTGAAGACCCAAAGAATATCGAGTTGCGAGTGTAAAGCGTCGAGTCGCAGAATCGATGACCGGTACCCGCTCCCAATGAACACGCAGGTCTTCAGGCTTTCACTCGACACTCCGCACTCGAAACTCGAAACTGCCTCACCAATCCCACCCCAGCATCAGGCAGTTCAGCCCGCTCCCGATCCCCAGCCACGCCACCCGATCGCCGCGCTCAAAGAACCCCTGATCCGCCGCCAGCGACGCCGAAACAGGCAGCGAGGCAGTCCCCATGTTTCCAAGCTGTGAATAGGTCACAACGTCGCGCTCCGGGCTAAGGCGCAGCGCCCGCAAAATCGCGTCGCGGTTGGCGCTCCCCACCTGGTGGCACACCGTCTTGTCGATCACGCCCGCGCTCGATCGAGCAGCCGGCTGCTGAGAGAGACCCGCCATCAGCTCTCCCCACGTTTCAACGCCCAGCTTTACGCCATGCTCCAGCACATCGATGGCATGCGTCTCCATATACATCGGGGCGCTCGCGGGGTGGCCGGTGTCCGGTCCCCAGCGACACAACCGATGGTGCTCGCTGGCCTGCCTCACCGCCGCCGCGACCAATCGTGGCCGACGGTCATCCTCGCTCCGGCGTGACAGCAGCACTGCGCCAGCGCCGGAGCCGCCCGTCAGCGTCGCCAGAGCCGTTTTGAAGTTTTCCATCGTCGGTTCGGCGTTCAGCCGCGCGATCGTCAGCTCCACGATCTGCTGCGCCGTTTCCGCCGAACAAACCAGCCCCGAGTCGATCTGGCCCAGCTCGATCAGATTCGCAACCTGCAGGATGCCGTTCATCACGCCCAGACACGCGTTCGAAATGTCATAGACCTGCGCCCCTGCCGAAACGCCGACCCAATCAGCGACCATGCACGCCGTCGCCGGCTCAAGCTGCTCGCGACACACGCCGGCGTAAATCAGCGCACCGATCGAGCGCGGGTTGACGCCTCCCTGCTCGATCGCCCGCGAAGCCGCCGCCCCCGCCGCGGCGCTCAGCGTCTCGCCAAAGTCCCACCAGCGCCGCTCAACGATGCCTGTCATCGCCGCAAGCTGGCCGCGCGGAATGCGCAGCTTGGCCAGCGTGGCGCCGATGCGATCTTCGATCTCCGTCGAACTGATCACGCGCGCAGGTAAATGATGGCCGAGTCCGGCAAGCACCACGTTGCGATAGGAAATGACCAAGCCAAACGCTCCATGGGGCACATCGGCCGCTCGCCGATCTCCGCCCCCGATTAGGCGATCGAGTACTGTTCTCTCAGCGCCCTTTTTCTCGTAATCAAACGATATCAAGGTCCGACGCCCGCCAGCGCCGCGCCGCTTTCACCGGCAGACGAGCTAATTTGCACCAAGCGCCGCCTCGACGCGGCTCGAATCCGCGACAGCCTCCGGCGCCGCGGCGGCCGCCCCGACAACGACCCGCCCCCGCCACAGTGCCAACATCACCGCGCTTCCTAACAGGATCGCGCCCATCGTTTGATGCCCGGTCGTCACCAGCACCTCTCCCGCCACGGGCTTGCCCGCGCTCGTCGTCCACTGAATCGCGATCAGCGCGAAAAAGCCCATCGCGGTCTGCAAGCCGACCATCTTCAGCAGCCAGTCGCCCGCCGCCGGCAACACGGGCACACCGTCATCCAACATCCATGCTCGAATCGCCACGACGCAACCCAGAAGCACCACCACGACCGCGAATCCAAGATGCAGATAGAGCCCGGTCGTGTGGTTGTAATGTCGGAAAATCGCCCCCAGGACGATCTGCGTAAAAATCGCGCCAACCAGCAACGCCGAGGCCACGAAATCGCTGGACAAGGTCTGCCCCGCCGACGCCCGCGGCAACTCGCGCCATCGCCGCGTCGAAACCACCGCCAGCACCACCAACACGCTCAAAAATAGCTGCGCAAAAGCCCCGTGCGCCACCGCGAGCGCGATGCTCGGCGCCGTCTCGCTCGGATCCTGACTCAGCGTCAGCTTCCCGGTGACACGCAATCCGCCCATCAGCCCCTGCACGCAAACCATCACAAACGCCACCCACCCCAGCCGCCGCACCCAGCCGCGCGTCTCGCGCATTTGCAGATGCACCGCGAGGATCAGCGTGCAAAGTCCGACCAGCGAGCCAAACAGGCGATGCGCATGTTCGAAATAAATTCCGCCCGTCATCTTCGACAGCGGATAGAGAAACATGTTGTAGCCAAAGCTGTTGGGCCAATCGACGACCGCCAGCCCCGCCTGAAAACCGGTCACCGTTCCGCCCACCATCAGCAACGCCAGCGTGGCCGCGATCACGACGCACACCAGCGCAAACTGCCACTCAATCGCACGCTCGGCAGTCGCTGCCCGCAGCCGCCCCAGCCGCGCGCCAAGCTCCATCACGCCCACGGTCGCCAGCAGCGAAGCCGGCACCCACAGCAGCGCGACGCGCATCAGATCCTGCGAAGTCTCACGCCCCACCACCGACCCCAGCACCAGCAGATTCAACGCCCCCGCGACCAACCCGGCCTTCCAGACTCGATGCGGACAGCCGTAAAAGCTGCGCCCCGCGATCCAGCCCGCGGCCATCAAAATCGCCGCAAAGACGCCAAAGACGACGCCGCTGGGCACCATCCAGCCCGCGTTCGCCGCGCCGTCGCCCGCCAGCCCTGCCGGCAGTCGGAGCAGATAACCTGCGATCCACATTGAAGTTGCAGCGCCAAGCCCGATCGTCAACACATCCGCGGAGCCGGGCCGTTTGTCCGTTGGGCAGGTGGTTCCGGTGAGCATATCGCCGAGTGTAGTTAACCCATCGCGTCCGCTCCAGCCGCCACCCACCGTCGATGCCGCACCGCCCACCGGCCGCCCGAAATTCGCCAAAATCGCATTGCAGGAGCGATTTTGGAAAGTAATATTTTTAGCAGATCGTGTTTGCCGCCTAAGTCTGTCTGTGTGTGGGCGCTTGCTTGCTTCGCAGTCTGTTCCAACCCCGCCTCGCCCGAAATCCGAACGCCGGATTTCGCTCGGCTTTTCTTTCCCTTGCGACCCGGAAAGTGCGTGAAACAGGGTCGCGCCGTTTGTCTGCTTGGAGACCGTTGGATGGGTCGTAAGTTGTACGTGGGGAACCTTCCCTACTCCGTGACCAGCTCGGAACTGCAGGAGCTGCTTTCGCAGCATGGCACGGTTCGAAGCGCTGAAGTGATCAACGATCGGGAGACCGGCCGGAGCAAGGGCTTTGGCTTCGTCGAAATGAGCAGCGACGAGGAAGCCCAGGCCGCCATTCAGGCCCTCAATGGCGCCCAGCACGCCGGCCGAGCCCTCACCGTCAATGAGGCCAAACCGCGCGAACCCCGCGCCGGCGGCGGAGGCTACGGCGGCGGTGGCGGCGGTCGCGGCGGCTATGGCGGGGGCGGTGGTGGTGGCGGCGGCCGCGGCGGATACGGCGGCGGCGGTGGTGGTGGCTATGGCGGCGGCGGGCGCGGCGGACGCGATCGCGGAGATCGTGGCGACCGCGGAGACCGTGGCGATCGCGGCGACCGCTACTAGCCAGCCGCAAAGTCCGCACCCTCCCTCAACATAAACTCGAACCAGGCGTCGCGATCGTCGCGACGCCTTTTTCATTGGCAGCGCCGTCGCACCCCCACCGATCGACCGCCGCACGCGCCCCCGGCCCCCTCAGCGCGTTGCTCCGTCGTAAGCGCCCCCCCTACCATCCGGCAGCCGAGTTCGTCCCCTACCAGCTGGACATCCGCCGCATGACCAATGCCGACGTAGCGCGACAATTTGAGGAAATCGCCGATCTGATGGAGATCCGCGGCGACGACGCCTTTCGCGTCAACGCCTATCGCAAGATCGCACGCACCGTCGAAGATCTCGCCGCCGACATCAACGACCTCGCCGCCCGCAACGAACTCGCCGGCCTGCCCGGCGTCGGCAAGGCCTCGATCGAAAAAATCCGCGAACTGCTCTCCACCGGCAAGCTCGCGCTGCGCGATGAACTGCTGGCCGAAGTACCCGCGGGCCTGCTCGGCCTGCGCCAGATCCAGGGGCTCGGCCCCAAGAAGATTGCCCAGCTCTGGCGCGAACGCGGCATCGACTCCATCGACGCGCTGAAAACGGCCCTCGCAAGCAACGCCCTCGCAGGCCTCAAGGGCTTCGCCGACAAGAGCATCGACAACATTCGCCGCGGCCTCGATTTCCTCGCCACCGCCGTCGGCCGCACGCGACTCGGAATCGCCTGGGAGATCGCCGAGCAGTTCAAGCAGCAGCTCCGCAAGGTGCCCGGCGTACAGCGCATCGAACACGCCGGCTCGCTGCGGCGCGGCGTCGAGACCGTCGGCGACATCGACCTGCTCTGCATCGCCGACGACGGCGCGAAAGTAGTGCAGGCCTTCACCAAACTCGCCGACCCCAACGCAATCCTCGCCTCCGGCGACACCAAAGGCTCGATCCGCTTCAGCTACGCCGACGACCGCGCGATTCAGGTCGATCTGCGCGTCGTGCCGGCGGCCTCGTACGGCGCCGCGCTGCAATACTTCAGCGGTAGCAAGGCCCACAACGTCCGCCTGCGCGAGATGGCGGTGAAGCGCGGCTGGAGCCTGAACGAATACGGCTTGCATGAGGGCGAAACCCAACTCGCGGGAGCCAACGAAGAGGACATTTACGCCAAGCTCGGCCTGCCTTGGATGCCCCCCGAGCTACGCGAAGACCGCGGCGAATTCGAGCTGCGCGAAACGCCGGCAGACCTGATCGATCTCGCCGACATCCGCGGCGATCTGCATATGCACACGACCGCCAGCGACGGACGCTGTACGATCGAGCAGATGATCGAAGGCGCCGCCGCCCGCGGCTATCAGTACATCTGCATCACCGATCACTCGCGCAGCAGCTTCGTCGCCAACGGGCTGACGATCGAGCGGCTCAAAGCGCACATCGACGACGTGCGGGCCGCCGCCGCAAAGACCAAAAATCTGACGGTCTGGGTCGGGGCCGAGGTCGACATCCTTAGCGAGGGCGAGCTCGATTACCCCGACGACATGTTGGCCCAGCTCGATTTCGTGGTCGCATCGCTGCACGCCGGCATGAGCCAGGACGTCAAGATCAACACCAATCGCACACTGCGGGCGATTCAGAACCCCTACGTCAACCTCATCGCCCACCCGACCGGCCGCATGATCAATCGCCGCGAGGCCATGCCGCTCGACCTCGAAACCCTCGCCGCCGCCGCCGCCGAGACCGGCACCGCCATGGAGATCAACGCTTCGAATTTCCGCCTCGACCTGAAAGACCAACACGCCCGCTTCGTCCGCGATCGCGGCGTCACGATCTGCATTGATTGCGACGCGCACCACGCCGATCAATTTGACCAGATGCGCTTCGGCGTCATGACGGCGCGGCGGGCGTGGCTACGGAAGGCCGACGTGCTAAACACCCGCCCCGCCGCCGAGATCCAAGCGTTCGTCGCGGCGAAGCGGAAGAAGCTCGGCGTCGGGTAGCCGCTTCGGCGGGTGTGGGCGTTCTGCCTGCTAGATTCAAAATCGGGTTGGTTGGTGCCGCGGCCATCTACGCCGTGACACGAACGCCTTTCTCCGGCCATGCAGGCCCGGTGCCCCCAAAATCCTCACCGAATTCGCGCCGGCAAAATCACCATCACATGCCCCGCCCACTGCAAGCGCTTCTGCACCGCCAGCGCCGTCTCGTTGTGCAGCACGTTCTGATACCACGTCTCACGCTGGAAGATGACCTTGCCCGCGAAGAAGGTCGCCCGCGGGAACTCTTCTTTCACCTTCAGGCAGAGCGCCTCCAACTCGGCCACCACTTCCGTGCCGATCGCCATGCGCGACGTCGAGGGCACGCCGAAGCGCTTCGAAAGCTCGACATAATCGTCGAGGCTCTTCTGCACCCGCTCACGCAGTTGCTCGATCGAGTGTTCGCCCTTGAATTCGCCGCTGTCGACGCAACCGACCGAGACGAACACCACCTGCTTATACATCATCCCGAAGTGGCGGAAGATGTTGCCGAAGGTGTGAATGCCCAGGCCGCCGTAGTTGCCTACCAAGAGCACCGCCGTCGGCTGCATCGGCTCGATCGGGGGCAGCGGTTTGCTCGGCAGCGGCGGCAGCTTTTCAAGCTGGGCGTAAAGCTCATTCAGCGTCGCCGCGACCGCCTTGTAGTGGTTCTTGATGACGAAGCACAGCGTCGCCAGCCCGCCCGTGACCAACAGCGTCAACCATCCGCCTTGGAAGAATTTCTCAAACGTTGTCACCGCGAGAATCGTCGCGCACAGCAAGAAGCCGATTGTGAAGAGCCACAGCTCATAGGTGCGGCCCTTGGTCTTCTTCGGGCGGCGCGAGTTCCAGATCAGCATGCCCAGCATGCTGAGCGAAAAAGTGATGAAGACGTTAATGCTGTAGAGCACGATCAGCGCACTGACGTTGCCGCCCGTGTAGAGCAGAGCCGCGAGGGCCGCCACGCCGATCAGCGCGATGCCGTTGTGAGCTGTGAGACGCTCCGAAAGCGCCGCAAAACGCCGCGGCATCCACGAGTCGGTCGCCATCTGGGCCAGCACGCGCGGCCCCGCGACGAAGCCGGCCTGTGCCGCGACGACCAGCAGCGCTCCCTCCGACAAAATCGTGATCAGCGAAAACAAGCCGCCGCCCGGGATTCCCGCGGTCATCTTGTTGACCAGGATTGCGTTCAGCGTCTTCGTCTTGTCTTCTTTGCCCTGCTCGACATCCCAAAGTAGGTAAAGCAGCAGCAGGCCCGACGCAGTGAGCGCCAGCGAACAGGCCATCAGCACCATCGTGCGCTTGCCGTTTTCGACCCGCGGCTCGCGCAAAATGTTCAGCCCGTTCGACACCGCCTCGATACCGGTATAGGTGCCGCCGCCCAGCGAATAGGCGTGCATGAAGAGCAGCAACATTCCCCAGACACCCAGTGTCGAGTAGCCGCGCGAAAATCCGCTGCCGACCTCGGCGACGGTCGAGCCGATCTCGCCGAAGTGGCCGACGATGCCGCCGATGATGACGATCAGGTGCGTCACGCAGAAGGTGACGAAGATCGGCGCCAGCACAGTCACCGACTCATGCAGCCCGCGAATGTTCAGGATCACTAACAGCGCGATCGCGCCAAACGCGAAGAACAACCGCGCCGAGTGCCACTGCTGCGGCAAAAAGCTGAAAAGCGCATCCGACGCGGCGGCGATCGAGACCGTCACCGTCAACACATAGTCGATCAGAAGCGCGCAGCCCGAGATCACGCCCGCGCGGGAGCCCAATAGAGTATTGGCCACCACGTATCCGCCGGCCCCCTGCGGAAAGTGCTCAATAATCTTGTTGTAGCCCGCGGAGATGATGAAAACGGTGATGATCGTCATCGCCGCCAGCGCCACCAGCAGGTAGCGATGGTCGCCGTTGTCACCCATTAGCACGTGAAACGCCTCGGCCGGGCCGTATGCCGAGCTCGAAAGCCCGTCGGCCCCCAGCCCGACCCATGCCAAAAGCGGCACAAGTGCGAGTCGATGGAAGAGCGACCGGTCGCCTAAGTCCCTGGGTGCCCCGAAAACTGCTCGCCAGACGCGCTCCCACATGGATGTGGGAGCGGATTCCTCTTGCATCGCCATATTGTGCGCGAAAGCAGTTCGGGGGTCGAGACCCGCGAACGCCCCCGCTACCACTGGCGCCCGCATCGGCCCGCGATTTCCCCCACTTTTCGTGATCGAAAATTGCTTTGCCGGCACGCGACAGATGACGCTAAGCCGATTGCGGGTAAAGACTTAAATGCGGCGTCCGGTGTGATTGTCGGCTTCTCCGCCGCCCGCACGTCGCATCACGGTCGACCGATCACCCGCTGGTAGATCGCGACATGGGCCGCGACCATCTTCGCGGGCTGACATTCGGCTTCGATCCATTCCCGCGCCGCCGCCGCCAGCCTCTCCCGCTCCGCTTTTTCGTCGCGAATCTGCGCCAACGCCTCCGCCCAGGCGCTCGGGGCGCTCACCAGCCGCAATCTCGCCGGCACCCCCACCAGCTCGCGCGTCGCGGGAATGTCGCTCGCGACCACGGGCACACCCGCCGCCATCGCGTCGAGGACGGCGTTCGGCAGCCCCTCGGTGCGCGAGGGCAAAGCGAACAGGTCGGCGGCGGCGATCGGGGTGCGCGGGGAGTCGCGCCAGCCCAACCAATGGACGCGCCGCGAGACTCCGAGATTCTCCGCCAGGCGCTGCCACTCCGCCCGGCGCGGCCCGTCGCCGATGAGCAGCAATTCCGCTTGCTGTAGCGCGGGCTTGCGCAGCGCCGCGATGAGAAGCTCGACCCGCTTGACCGGATCCATCCGCCCGGCCCACGCAATTCGAAACGGGCCCGGCGCCAACCCCAGCTCGCGCAACGCTGTTTCACGTGAAACAGATTTGCCGGCCTCGACGCCGATCGGCACGCGAAAAATGCGGTCCTCTCCGACGCCGATGCGATCACGAACGTGGCCAGCCAGCGCGTCGCTATTGACGATCTGCCCGCAATCCCAGCCGACGGTGAGCCGCTCCAGCAAAATGTGCCACGGGCGCTCCACCTCGATCGTCGCGGTCGAGGTGAGCACGGGCACACCTAGCGAGCGCCCGACCAGCCGAGCGGCGACATTGGCGTGGAATAGCGTCGAGTGGAGGACGTCGGGCTGGATGCGGCGCAACTCGCGTCGCAGCCGTGGGAACGCCCCAATATCCGCTATTCCGCGGGCGTTGGCGGTGAACACGGGAACGCCGTGGGCGCGCAGCTCGTCGCCGACGCGGCCGGGCGGGGCCAGACTTCCGACATGCACCTCGACGCCGGAATCGCGCAGGCCGCGCGCGAGGCGCGCGATTCGGAGCGGCGCGCCGCCGGGATGAAGATCGGTGATGAGTAGAGCAACACGCACCGGTGAAGCGGAGTGTAGTGGGTCGACGCGGCCCGCTAGGCGAGCAGCGTGCGGATCGCCACCGCGGGGTCCGGCTCGCGCAAGAGCGTTTCGCCGACGAGCAGAGCGCTCGCCCCGGCGCGGGCCATGCGTGCCACGTCGGCGGAAGTCTTCAATCCGCTTTCGGCGACGAGTGGGACGCCCGCCGGGCCGTGCGGCGCCACCGTTTCAAAGATCGCGAGGTCGGTGAGCTGTCGCTTGAGATCGCGGTTGTTGATGCCGAGCAGCGTGCCGCCCCAGTCGGCATCGCTCAGGGCGGCGTGGACCTCGCGCAGCGACTCGAGCGAATGCACCTCGACCAATACACCGAGTTCGAGCCGCCGGGCGAGCGCGTGAAACGCGGCAAGCTCCGGGGCTCGGAGCGCCTCGGCGATCAGCAGCACGGCGTCGGCCCCAATGGCACGGGCCTCGAAGATCTGGTAGGCGTCGACAATGAAGTCTTTGCGCAGGATCGGCCGCGTGGCGCCGGCGCGGACACGCGTCAGGTCGTCGGAGCGGGCTCCGAAAAAACGCTCGTCGGTCAAGATGCTGAAGGCGGCGGCGCCGGCCGATTCGTATGTGCGGGCAATTTCGACCGGATCGGCGCCGGGCCGAATCTCTCCCGCTGAGGGACTGCTGCGCTTGAATTCCGCGATGAGGGCTGGTTTGCCGCCGGCCGCCGCGCGCGCGATCTCGCCGCAAAAATCACGCCTTCTGGCGGTGAAGAGCGGCAATGCGCGGAGCGCGGCGAGCGGCCGCGCGGCGCGGGCCTGCTCGACTTCGCGGCGCTTGTGATCGAGAATCTCTTGCAGGACGTCGTGCGCCATTGGGTCGCCGGTTCGTGGTGAAGTATTCGAATCCCTGGAGTTCGTCACTGATTGTACAGATGCTGAACTCGGGCACGCTGATCGTCGGCGGACTGCTGCTGCCCGTGCTGGCGGTCCTCTTGATTCGCGGCGGACAGTGGCGATTGCCCGAAGAAGCCGAGACGATCGGCCATGAGCCGCGTTGGAGCGACGCCGCGCTGGCGCTGCTGGCATTCGCGATTGGCGGGATGGTCGTCGCCAAGGCGGCGCTATTCACGCTGCCGCATGACGAGCACGACGCGGCCGACAAACCCGGCACGCATGCGTGGCATACGCTGGCGTGGCAGGACTATGGCGCCAAACTCGCCGGGGCAGCGGTGGCACTGCTGGCGTGGCGCGCCGCCTCGCGACGCGCCGGATGGCCGCGCGTCGCGGCTGCGACACAGGTCGGATTGGGAGCGCTGCTGGCGATTGCGTTGCTGCCGATCCTGACGATGATCAATCTCGCGATTATCGAAGTGCTGCGCTGGAGCTTTCCCGATCGGCCGAATCCATCGCACGACTTTCTGATTGCGCTGCAGCACTCGGCCTGGGGTGCGGCGGGCGTTTGGCAACTCGCCATCGCGGCGGTCGTCGTCGCGCCGATCGCGGAGGAACTGTTCTTTCGCGGCGTCGTGCTGGGGGCGGCGCGGCGCACGACCGGCGGCAATTGGCCTGCGATCGTGATCTCAGCCGTTGCGTTCGGCGCGGTTCATTCTCAAAACCCCGATACCGTTTTGCCGCTGATGCTGATGGGGGTTGCCTTGGGCTGGTTGCGGCTTCGCACGGGAGGCGTTCTGGGATGCATTGTCGCCCACGCGGTTATCAACGCGCGCAGCGTAGCGCTGGCGGTGCTCGCACCGGAACTTGTGACTAGCACCTAATGTAGCAGCCGGCGACTCATCGGCCTGCGAGCCGCAGGCCGCTACCGAAATCCCCGTGGAAATACGCGTTTCCGGCGATTACCGTACGCGCTCCGGCCACGGATGGCGGACCGGGTTGTTTGTCTTTATTGATCGATGGAGCAACGGATGCAACGCATGCGAAGTGTGCCTCAGCGCGGGTGGACGGCGTATGCCGGCCCGGCGGTCGTCGTGGCGATGCTGGCGGGCGTCGGCTGGTGGGCGTGGGTGGCGATGGGCCCGCAATCGGCCGGAGCGCGAGGCGAAGAGAAGCTCTCCCTCGCCGCCGCCGCCAATACTCCGGGCGGCCAGCGCGCCGCCGGCACTGATCCAAAGAAACCCACGCCGACGGCCGAGACCAAGCGGCCTACGCCGGCAAACAACGGCTCCGGGGCCAACCCGACGGGCGCTCCGATCGCCGCGAATACGCCGAAGCCCAACTCGACGGGCCTTAGCAACGGGCCCGGCGGAGCGGCCGCCGTTCCACCGCCCGCGCGAGATGAAGTGCTGACTCCGCGCGACGCCGGCTCATCTCTGGCGACGCCGGGGCCGAGCACCATTCCGCAGCCCACGCTGCTGCAAGCGACGACACCGCCCACCAGCCAGCCGGCCGGCTCGACGCGCATCGCCGAACAGCCGCTGAAGCCTGCCCCGACTGCGACGCCCGCATCGCCGACCGCCGCACCTTCGGCGCCCCCTCCCGCGCCGAGCAATCCGGCTCGCGCCGGGATCGCCGAAGCGGGACGGCGCAAGATGCTGGCCGGCGATTTTGTCGGCGCTCGCAACGAGCTGAACGCGGCCCTGCGTGCCTCGCGCAGCGACGGCCCGGCCGAGCGCGATCTGCGCGAGACGCTGTCGCAGATTGCCGACAAGTGCACGTTTAGCAACGAGACGGTCGAAGGCGACACGCTCGCGGCTCCGCACAAGGTGGCGCAGGGCGATCGCATCATCAAGCTGGCCAAGTCGTGGAAAGTGCCCTACGAGATCATCCTCGACATCAACGCGATTCAGTCGGAGCGAAAGATTCGGGCCGGGCAGACGATCAAGACGCTTCGCGGTCCATTTAACGCGCGCATCTCCAAGTCGCAGTTCCGCCTCGACCTCTACCTGCAAGACACCTACGTTCGCAGCTACCAGGTCGGCCTCGGCGCGGCCAACGGCACCCCGGAGGGCGAGTGGAAGGTCGAGAATCGCCTGAAAAACCCGACGTACTACCCGCCCGCGTCGAGCGACAAAAAGAAGATCATCAGCCCGGACGACCCCAGCAACCCGCTCGGCGAACATTGGATCGGCCTGACCGGCATCAGCGGCGCCGCCAAGGGACAGGAAGGCTTCGGCATTCACGGCACGATCGAGCCGAACTCGATCGGCAAGAACGCCTCCATGGGCTGCGTCCGCATGCGGAATGAGGACGTCGCCTTTGTCTACAAGCTGCTCGAACCGGGCGCGTCGATCGTGACGATCGTCCCTTGATCGACTTGCCGGCGTGGCTGATCGCCTCGCCGCTCTATAACCCGATCTTTGACCCTCGGCCCCCGACCCCGTGGCAGGTCGTCGCGGGGCCGTTTGGCTTGTTGCTCTTTCTGCCGCTGATTCCCGCGCTGCGGATCGCCGCGCGCTTCGATTCAAAAGCGGCGATTTGCGTCACTTCGCTGGCGTGGCTGATCGCAACGCTCAACCCCATCGCGACCGCAATCCTGCTGGGCTGGGTGATTGTCGCCACCGCCTTCGTGCTGTCGGTTTCGCACTGCTCGCGGCGCGGCGCGCTCTCTCCGACCTCGGCGGTCGCCGCCATCTGGGTCGGCGTTCACCTGCTGGCGCTGCCCTTCTGGTTGCGCGCCGATCTGCCGCCCTATGGCTGGCAATCGGCGCCGGCGGCGGCGCTGCACGCGATCGGCCTGGCCTATTTCGTTTTGCGAATGGTCGCGCTGGGCGTTGATCGAGTTCGTTCGCCGGCCGCCACGCATTCGACTTCGAGTCTGGCCGCTTGGCTGCTTTTTCCGCCCATCATGCGGCTCGGCCCGATCATGAGCCTGAGCGAATTCGACGAGAAGCTGCGCGCATGCGGACCGCGCGGGCCCATCGACTGGCCTGCCGCCCGCGATCATGCTCTGCGCTTCGTTGGCGGCATGGTTTTGTTGGGCGGCGTTCTGGCGGCCACGCCCAAAGGCAAGACCATCGCCGAGAGCCTCTTCGAAGTGCCGCAGCGATTTGCGACGATCCAATTGGTCGCTGGCATCTACCTCGTGCCGCTGCAGATTTACCTGATGCTCTGGAGCTACAACGAATTGGCGGGGCTGACCTCGACGCTGGCGGGCATTCCGACGCGCAGCAATTTTGATCACGTTCCCGCGGCCACCAGCGTGCGCGATTTTTGGCGGCGGTGGCATGTGACCGTCGGCGGATGGATCCGCGACTACATCTACATTCCCCTCGGCGGCAATCGACGCTCTGCCTGGCTCACCTATTCGGCGGCGTTCGGCTATTGCGCCATCTGGCACGGCGCTTCGTGGTCGTTTTTGGCGTGGGCGGCATCGCAAGCGCTGATTCTCGGCCTGCAGAATGCCTATGACTCGCTCCGCGGAAAGGCCGTTGCGCGCGGCGACCGAACGACGCCGACCGGCTGGAAACTGGGTCTCGCGCGAGTCGCTACGTTGCAATATCAAACACTGACGATTTTTGTCTTCGCCGACTTTGAGCATTGCGGCTGGCGCGTGGCGCGCGAGTTGCTCTCTCGATTCGGCGAAGCGACAGGACTTGCATGATCAACCCCGAAATCGAGCGCCGGCTGCGCGAAGATACGAAGCAGGTCCCCTGTATTCAGGCCCTGCAGCTTGAGCTTCTCTCCGCCGCCGATGGCTATGTTGAAATGAGCGCCGTCAACAATCCGGCGTGGAACGCGCTGCGCCCGGGCGTTCACGGCGGCGTCCTGGCCTTCATCGCCGACTGCGTGGCGTGGTATGCGATCGCGACGCGGGTTGGGCCGGATGTGCCGATGGTGACGACCGACCTCGACATCCGATATCTCGGACCATGCCTATCGGACCATGTGCGATGCGTCGGGCGCGTCATCAAGTTTGGACGAACGCTGAACCCCGTCACCGTCGAATTGTCGGACCATGAGAAGGTCGCGGCGGTGGCGCAAGTTTGCTACATGCGGCTCGACGCCACGCCACGATAACTCGCCGCCGTCGGCGATTCGAGCTTTGCGGGGGGCCGCTCCGGCCTGTCAGCGCCGATTTCGCGCGACCGCGGTTTTCCTCGTCGCGAAACCGCTGCGCGTGCAAACTGAATCGCATCCCGCGGATAACCGATTTCCCGTCTGTGCCTCAGGCCCGCGCGACCGGCGTGCGGCCGGGGCGTGCGGCGGTGCGGCAAAGGCAGGGAAAAGCGAAATAATGAGCAACACCGGCGGCACATCTCGAAACGGCGTCCGGGTCGACCCGGAGCTGGTGGAATCGACGCTCGATCAACTCGACCGCGACACCGACGCGGGCGCGGGCGGCGATCATGGCCGCAAAGAGGAACGCTTCCGCTATCGCGTCCGCGAGCTGCATCTGGAGCTGGCGGAGCCGGGCGGCGGGTTTCGCGGCTATCAGTGCCCCACGCGCAACATCTCGTCGCACGGTCTGGCGCTGTTGATGAGCCACTTTGTCTATCCGGGCACGGCTTGTCGCGTGACGCTGGTCAGTCTGCACAATCATCGCGCCACGCATACGGGCAAAGTCGTGCGCTGCCGGTATTTGCCGGGCACGGCACGCCTGCACGATTGCGGCATCATTTTTGACCAGCCGATCAATGTCGGCCTGTTTCATCGCGGGGCGCAGCCGACGCGCATTCTGGTGGCCGACGACGAGAAGGCGCAGCACAAGCTGATCGAATCGATGCTCAAGAGCGAGAAGAATACGAAAGTCGTGGCGGTATCGGACGGCGAAGCGGCGCTCGAAAAGCTGCGCAACGAGCAGTTCGACATCGCGCTGATCGACATCAACATGCCCAAAATGGACGGGTTGGCGGTGGCGCAGGCCTGTCGCGAAGCTGCGATCGGCACGCCGCTGGCGGCGTTCACGGCAGATTCCGCCCCGGATTCGCGTACCAAGTGCATGCAAGCCGGTTTCGATACCTGGCTGGCGAAGCCGCTCACGTCCGGCTCGCTGACGACGCTGATTCGCAGCTTGAAATCTGAGCCGCTGATCAGCTCGCTGATCCACGATCGCAATCTGCTCGACGTGATCGATACCTTTGTAGACGCGGTGCAGGCCCGCATCGAAGACATGCAGACGGCGCTGGGCGAGAGCGACTGGCCGCTGATGCAGCGACAGCTTCGCAGCTTGAGCATCGATGCCAGCGGCGCGGGCTTCGATTCGATCGCGATGGCGGCGGACGAATTGCTCGGCGTGTTGGGCGACCAGCCCGATCTTGCCAGCGTGCGGGCCAAACTCTCGGGGGTGGTGCGTCTGTGCGGCAGCGCCATGAGCGCGAGCTGTCAGCCGGCCGGGGGCCGCAAGTAGCCGCGACTGCGTTGGCCTGATCCGCGGCGGCGCCGACATCTTGCGATTCGCAGCGGCGAGACGGCGTCGCTCTGCGCGATAAACTGTCGGCCATGAACTCCTTCCTTCAAACACTCGGGATTGACCCGTCGCGCCCTAACGCCGGCGGATTTCATGGGGAATGGCTGGCGAGCGGCGCCGTGCACGACGTGCATTCGCCGTGCGACGGGCAGCGCATCGCCAGCGTTCAATATTGCACCCGCGCCGAATATGACCGCATCGTCGATCGTGCGCAGGCCGCGTTTTTGCAGTGGCGCGAACTGCCCGCTCCGAAGCGCGGCGAGGTGATTCGCCAATACGGCGACGCCCTGCGCAGCGTGAAACATGAGCTCGGAATGCTCGTCACAACCGAGATGGGCAAAATCCTGCCCGAGGGGCTGGGCGAAGTGCAGGAGATGATCGACATCTGCGATTTCTCCGTCGGGCTTTCGCGCCAGCTCTACGGCCTGTCGATGCACTCCGAACGCCCGCGACACCGCATGTATGAACAGTGGCACCCGCTGGGCGTGGTCGGCATCATCAGCGCGTTTAATTTTCCGGTCGCCGTCTGGGCCTGGAACTCGGCCGTCGCGGCCGTTTGCGGCGATAGCACGGTTTGGAAGCCCTCGCCCGCGACGCCGCTGACCGCGATCGCGTGCATTCGCATCGCGGAGAAGGTCTGCCGCGCGAACGGCTTCGATCCTGCGATTTTCTCGCTCGTATTGGGCGAGATCGCGGATGTCGGCGAGCCGATGCTGGCCGACCATCGCATCCCGCTCGTTTCGGCCACGGGCTCCTGCAAGATGGGGCGTCGTGTGGCCGAGGTCGTCGGCAAGCGCTTTGGGCGCAGCCTGCTGGAGCTGGGCGGCAACAACGCGATCATCGTCACGCCCCACGCGAATCTCGACCTTGCGACCCGCGCCATCGTCTTCGGCGCGGTCGGCACGGCGGGCCAGCGCTGCACGAGCACGCGCCGCGTCATCGTCCATCGCAAGGTGCGCGACGAACTCGTTCGCCGCCTGCAAGCTGCGTACGCCACCGTCCCGATCGGCGACCCGCGGCGCGAGACGACGCTCATGGGCCCGCTCGTGAACGCCACCAGCCTCGCCAACATGCAGGCCGCGATCGCACGGCTGAAAAAGGAAGGCGGCACGATCGTCTGCGGAGGCGAACCGCTCGCCGGGCCGCAATACCCCGGCGGCCTGTATGTGAAGCCCTGCATCGCCCTCGCTCCCGCGAATGCGGGCGTTGTGTGCGAAGAGACGTTTGCGCCGGTGCTCTACATCCTCGATTACGGGCGCGACGGTGCAGCAGGCGGCGTTGCCGGCTCCGCGGCGGACATGGAAGCCGAGCTGCGCGAGGCGATCGCGATTCAGAACGCCGTGCCGCAGGGCCTGTCGAGCGCGATCTTCACGACGAATGTGCTGGAGTCGGAGCTGTTCCTGAGCTGCGCCGGGTCCGATTGCGGCATTGCGAACGTCAACATCGGCACCAGCGGCGCGGAAATCGGCGGCGCGTTTGGCGGCGAAAAAGAAACCGGCGGCGGCCGCGAATCGGGCAGCGACAGTTGGAAGGCCTACATGCGGCGGCAGACGAACACGATCAACTGGAGCACGAACCTGCCGCTGGCACAGGGGATTAAGTTCGGAGATTGAGCGCTTCGCGGCTGAGCCTATAGCACGCTCGCCGACAGAAACCCGCCACCTCCGCGCATACAATCTTCGAAGCCGCGTGCGAATCGCTCAGATTTTCTGGTCATCGGGCGGCCATCACGGATGGGATGTCGCCTGATGTTTATTCAGCAAGTCGGCTGTGCGGTCCCGCTCCATCCCATCTCGCAAGCCGACTGGCTGGACGTCGTGCGCGTCGCCTATGCAGACGAGCGAACCCAGACGCTGCTGCGACGGCTGATTCGCAACACCGGCATCGACAGGCGGCATCTCGCGGCACTCGGGTTTCAATTACGGAGTGATGCTCCGCCGATGTTTCGCCCGTATGCCGAGCAGCCGAGCGGCCCCGGTTTTGGAGATCGCTCGCGTGCTTTCGACGTCGCCGCGCCGGCGCTCGTGCAGCAGGCGGTCGCCGCGCTCGATCCCGCCGCGGTGGCCCGGGTCGACGCGCTCATCACGGTCAGTTGCACCCACGCCTCAAGCCCCGGCATCGAGCTGGGCCTGCTCCAACATGCGCAGGTGCCCCGCGCCGCACAGCGCTGGAACCTGGGCTTCATGGGCTGTTCCGCGGGGCTGGCCGGCGTGCGGCTCGCCCATTCGATTCGCCAGCAGCATCCGTCGGTGCTGCTCGTGACCTGCGAGCTGTCGTCGCTGCATTTTCAGTATCACAGCGAGCTCGACCAGATGACCGCCAATGCGCTCTTCGCCGATGGCGCCGCCGCCGTGCTGCTCGGCTCTGAGCCGAGCGCCGTGCGCGTGGCCGGGGCCCGCTGCGTGTCGCTGCCCGAGGCGGCCGACCAGATGGTCTGGTTCGCCGACGACTGCGGACTGCGCCTGCGGCTGTCGCCGGAGTTGCCCGACACGCTCGCGCATCACCTGCCCGGCGTGCTGGCCGCGTTTCTCGATTCCTGCAACGTGCGACGCGCGGAAATCAACCACTGGATGGTCCACCCGGGTGGTCCCCGCATTCTGGATTCCGTCGAACAGGCGCTCGCCCTGCCGCGCGAAGCGCTCGCCGCGTCGCGCGATGTGCTGCGACGATTCGGCAACATGTCGTCGAGCACGATTCATTTCATCCTCGATCAGGTCCGCCGAGAGTCGCCGCGCGGATATGGCGTCGCGGTCGCATTCGGGCCGGGACTGACGATCGAGTTGGTGTTGCTGGAGTTTCGATCGGCTTAGGCGCTCTTCGATGCGCGCCGCGATGCTTACGCAGGTCCCGCCACATGCCGCACGACGGGGCGGGCCAGCGCCGGCGCGACGCTGAGCAGTCGATTCGCCAGCATCATCGCCCGCGGCATTCGCAGCAGGTGCGCGATCACGCCGCAAGACCACTGTCGGCCGGCCAGCAGCCGCCGATGTTCCGCGATCCAACGGCGTGCGGTGGCGGATGACCAGCTTTTGGCGGCCTCTAGCGCGATCGGCGCCGCCGCGATCGCCGTTTCCATCGCCCAGGTCATTCCCTCGCCCGTAAACGGCTCGACGTAGCCGGCCGCATCACCAATCAACAGAAGACGCTCCGCCGCGACGGGCGTGCGTCGTCGCGTGAGCGGCGGCGTGCCGCGCCACTCGGCGGCAGCGACGCGCGCTGTGAGCCGCTCGCCAGCGCTCCCCTGCAAAATTGCGGTGAGACACCCGCGCACGCCGGCGGATTGAATCGCGATCGGGTCGAGCGCCGCCGCCGCGTCAATCGAACCGTCTTCCAAACGCACCAGGCCCAGATAGCCCTCGCGGCCGACGTGCATTTCGATGGTGTTCGCGGCGATGACACCCTCGGCCACAAACCGCGCCCCCACACCGACCCGCGCCCCGGCCGCAACCGCGACGCGGATCTCTTCGCAATCGCGCGTGCTCGGCGATGCCAGGCCGTCGGCGGCGATCACAACCCGTGCCGTCGCCTGCACCGATTCCGCATCGTTCTTCAACTCGAAGCCACGAACATCGCCGTCGACTCGTCCGACCGTCGCGACGACGCCCGAATGAAACACCGCGCCGGCCCTCACCGCTTCTGCCAGCAGCGCCGAATCCAATGCCGATCGTGACAGCGCGCGCCCCGCCGGCAGCGCGATGCGGCTGACCGTCCGCGCGACGTGCAGTTGCAGCTGCTCGACGTGCGGCGCGCCGAGATGATCCGCCACGTGTCCCAGCCCGATGGATCGCAACGCTCGCATCCCCGCGTGGCCGATGCAGCATCCGCACACTTTCTCGCGCGGAAACACGCTTCGATCCACCAGCAAGACGCGCGCTCCGCGGAGCGCCGCCTGCCGCGCGGCGATGCTGCCCGCCGGTCCGCTGCCAATGACGAGCAGGTCCCAAATCTCGCGCCCAACCCGCGACAAGTCGATCGCGCCGCCGCTCGGCGCAGGCGAAATCACTTGCGCCGCCATTCCAGCAGATAGCGGCAAGGCCAGCGTCGGGCGAGGCTGAATTCGCTCAACCCCGCCCGTCGCGCCAGATCCGCAACCTCATCTAACGAGAAGGCCGCCCGCACCGATTGCGGTCCGTCGAAGTGTACGACCGACGAGCGCGACAGCAGCCGCGTGCCGATCCAGGCCAGCGCCAAACCCGCTCGACTCCGCCGCAGGTCGTTGACCAGCAGCAGCGATCCGGCCGCCTGGCCCAACTTGCTCAACACTGCCACCGCGTCCGTCTCGCTCAGGTGGTGCAGGAAAAGCGAGCACATGACCACATCGAAGCCCGTCGGCGGATCATCGCGCACCGCATCCCACTCAAAGAACGAAACCGAAACGCCCGCCCGCCGCGCCCGATCGCGCGCGAAATCGACCGCCCGCGGACTGATATCACAGCCTTGTACGTCCATCGCCAGGCCGCTGCGCTTGGCGCGCCGCGCGATCTCCATGGCGATGTCGCCGGCGCCGGTGGCGACATCGAGCACGCGAATCGGCCGCGCACCCGCGCCGCGTTTCTCCGCCAGTCTGCGAATCGGCGACCACAGAATCGCCGCGCTTCGACTGAGCCGGTTGATTCGCTCGAGCCCGCGCAGCGCCGCGGCGTGATCCCCGGCCGGCAATGCCGGATCGTCCATCCGCTCGGGAATCAGAACTCGCGTGGTCAGCGTCATTGCGGGTCGATGGTAGTTCTCGCGGTGGGCTATGCCCAATTTCGCCGGGCGGGGGCGTGCCGCGAAGCGCCCGACGCCATCGCTCGGCGAAAGGAGTGGTCGCCGCGGCGGTGGTGCCTTTTTTGAGCGGGCCGCGCGGGCAGATCGTTCTGGGGCGGCCCTTCGCCGGCCGTAGAGTAAGTCGCGGCAATTCGCGCTGCTTTGCGCGGCGCGGACGCAAACCGCCGACGAACCCTGCACATTTTCTCGGGCTAGTCACCTTCATTCAGGATTGATGAAACGACTGCGCTTCGGAGCGTCGCAGCTGTCCGATACACTCCTGAAGATAACTTCGCTGATGCACACGCCGGTGCGTTTTGCCCCCGGTCGCACCGGCGGAGGTCCCCATTGAAGTCGAGAGAGAGCAAGATCATGGTTGCAGCACACACCAACGGAGCCGAGTACGACGTCGCAATCATCGGCGGCGGCCCCGGCGGCACGACGACCGGGACGCTGCTGAAGAAGTACAACCCGGCGCTGCGCGTGCTGATTCTCGAACGCGAGCAGTTTCCGCGCGACCACATCGGCGAAAGCCAGCTCCCGGCGGTCAGCAAAGTGCTGCGCGAGATGGACGCCTGGGAGAAGATCGAGGCGGCCGGATTCCCGGTGAAGATCGGCGCCACGTACACCTGGGGCCAGACGCGCGAACCGTGGATCTTTGAGTTTGTGCCGCTCGACAAGGTGCCGCCGCAGGATCAGATCGCACGGCCGGGCCCCTATGAGGGGTGGCGGACGATGAGCGCTTATCAGGTCGATCGCGCGATCTATGACGATGTGCTGCTGAATCACGCGGCGTCGCTCGGTTGCGAAGTGCGTCAGAACACGGCTGTCGAAAAGGTGCTGCACGCGGACGATGAGATTCAGGGGCTGCAACTTGCGGGCGGAGAGACGATTCGGGCCCGCTACTACGTCGACGCCAGTGGTAACGCGGCGATTCTGCGGCGCTCGCTGAAGGTGCCCTGCGACATTCCCACCAGACTGATGAACGTCGCATTCTGGGATTACTGGGAAAAGCCGGCCTGGGCCGAACAGGACGACGTGAAGGCGACGCGCGTTCATATTCGCAGCGTGCCGTTCGGGTGGATCTGGTTCATTCGCCTGTCGGCGACGCGCGTCAGCATCGGCCTTGTCTGTCCGGCTGACTATTACAAGAACTGCGGCAAGAAGCCCGCCGATCTGTATCACGAGGCGCTGGCGATGGAGAAGACCATCGCCATGGAAACCGACGGGGCGAAGCCGCGCGGCAAGGTGGAGGGCACGACCGACTGGTCGTTCGTCGTGCAGCGCACCTATGGCAAGAACTGGTTCCTCGTGGGCGAATGTGCCGGCTTCGCCGACCCGATCCTGGCGGCCGGGCTGACGCTGACGCAAGTCGGCGCGCGTGAGCTGGCGTACACGATTCTGGAGCTCGACCGACGCGAGCACGATCGCAACTGGCTGCTCGAGCGCTATCACGAGCTGCAGACGCGCCGCGTGCGGCAGCACATGCGCTTCGCGGAATTCTGGTATTCATCCAACGGCATTTTTGAGGACATTCGCGAGAACTGCGTGAAGATCGCCGCCGAGGCGGGCATGAAGCTGACGCCGGCGCAGGCGTTTCAGTGGCTCAGCCAGGGCGGATTGGGCGACGACTTCCTCGGCTCGGCGGGCATCGGCGGCCACGACCTGGCGAGCATGAAGCACGTCATGACGCGGCTGATGGGCGCTGAGCAGAACTGGATGATCAACGGAAAGAATTGCTACAAGCTGAACCTGGCCAACGCGACCGAAGTTCGCGTCGGCATTCCGCATGGCGGTCGAATTCACCCCGCTCGCGCCTGGCGCCGCGGCAGCAGCGAACTGATCGAGATCGGCGTGCAGGGGCTGGTCACCGAGTGCTTGCGCCACACCGACGACGGGCGCGAGCTGCTGGCGATGGTGCGGCGTTCCACCGGGGGGCGAGCCTCGGCAGAGCAGCTCAAGATGCTGGAGTATCACGCGTTGCAGGTGCTGGAGAGCATGGCCAATCAGCACTGGGTGATGTGCAGCGTGAAGAAAAACCAGCCGCTGATGCATGTGGGCGTGCCGGATGAGGGCGTGTTTATTCACTCCGATCGCGGCGAAGCGCGGCTGTAACAGGGCCGCTTCGATTAGGAACGGCGCGCGGTGTGCGGGACGGCGCCGCGGATCGCTTTCGGCACGCTGAACGCGCGCCGGCATGACTCGACCGGCGGTTAAACTTCAGCGGTGCTGCAGGCGGCCCCCAATCGATATGCGCGCATCATCGCTGCGTCCGTCGTTCATGGAATCGCAGCGCTGGGTTTGGTCGGCATTTTGCTGGTGGCAGATGGCAAAATAGGGGGTGAATCAACGGCGGCGGAGACGGCGGCGGCGACCGCTGCGTTTGCGCTTTTTTTCGGCGTGTCACTTGGATTCCTGCTCGCCCCGGTTCATTGTTGGGCGTTGCGATGGAAGCCGCTGGGTATGGCGTCGTGGGCGCTCGGCGGCGTGCTATTGCTCTGGGGAATTGCCAGCACGCCGGGGGATCCGGATGTCGCACTGATCGAGCTTTTGCCGATCATGGTCGTGACGCTGATCATCTTGCGCTGGGTATTGCCGGCTCGGGTGCGATCTCGGTGGATTTGCGAGAAGTGCGACGGCAGTTTTCGCGAGGCGGCGAATCAAAGTATCGATGCGTGTCCGCACTGCGGCCATCATTTCGTCTGGCCGTTCGCCAGCCCCAGCTCCGAGCGCAAGATCGCCGTGACATTGGCCGAACGGCGCTGGCTGGAAGCGCGCGACGACCGGCTGCTGCTATTCGCGACGGTCCATCACCTGCTCGGCGCCCTCGCCTTGCTGCCGGGCATGATGTTGCGTGATGCGCAAATGTCGGGCCCGTGGTGGACTCCCAGCTCGTTCGCGATCTCAGCGGGCGTCGTGCTGTTTCTGGCGATGCTGCTCGGGCTGTTCCAGGCGGTCCGCTACGTGGCGATTTTGCGCCGCAAGCCGCTGGGGCCGGTGGCGCGTTGGGTCGTCGCTCCTTCCGTGGCCGCAACTCTCCTGATATCGCCTTTCTCCGGGCCGTGGGCGATCGTCGCGTTTATCGTCATTGCGTATCTGGGTGTGTCGATTGCCGCCGGCTTCTTGCCGGACCAATTCCGGAGCGGCATTTGCGAAGTGTGCGGCTACGACATTCGTGCTCAACTCTCGCAGGGCGATTTGCGGTGCCCGGAATGCGGGACTGAGAACGACCGATTGATGCACCTGGATGCCGCCGCGCATGCGCCGCTCGCCGACCAGCTTCCGAACGGGGAAAGCGGAGACGTCGGGCCGGGCGTCTAGTGTTCGGCGTACGCCTATGCGTTTAGGGCGCCGCCAAAGCATCGGCGACGGCGTCGGCGTAAACTGCGTTTCAGCATGAACCCCCGAGAGATCTTCAAACCAGGCGCCGCGGCGGAGCATGTCTCTGCGCGCGAGGGCTACGACCGCTGGGCGCGGATCTATGACGAGGAAGCCAATCCGCTGATCGCGCTGGAGGGGCCGCACGTCGAGCGGTTGCTCGGCCCGGTCGGCGGCCTCGATGTGCTCGACCTCGGCTGCGGCACCGGGCGACATTCGCTTAGGCTGGCCGAAGCCGGGGCTCGCGTGGTCGCGGTCGATTTCTCCGACGGCATGGCGGCGAAGGCAGCGGGCAAGCTCGGCTGGGAACGCGTGCGTTTCATTCGGCACGACCTCACCACTCCCCTGCCGCTGCCCGACGCCGCGTTTGACCGGGTCGTTGCGGCACTGGTGCTTGAGCACATCCCCGATCTTGCGGCGTTCTTCGGCGAGTGTCGTCGCGTCTGTCGGCCGGACGGCTGCATTGTTGTTTCGAATCTCCACCCGGCGATGATGCTGCGCGGCATCCTCGCACACTTCCGCGACCCCGATACGGGGCGCGACGTCTGCCCCGCGAGCCAGACGCATCAGATCTCCGATTATGTCACCGCGGCTCTTCGCGCCGGCCTGCGCATTGACCACATCAGCGAGCACGCGGTGGATGAATCGCTGGCGGCGCAATCGCCCCGCGCCGCGCGGTATCTGCATTGGCCGATGCTACTGATGATGCGGCTTTCGCCGTGATGGACGGCACCTTTCTGACAGCATGTGCCGATCGCTTCTAGAACGGCCCGCCGGCTTCGCGCCTTCTATCCCCCCGTCAGCAGCGCCACAAATGGCCCAATATCCGACACCGTCACAAACCCATCGTTGTTCACGTCGGCATTGTTGATATCACAGGCCGGATACTGCGCGGCATAGCCCGCCGGATCGGTGAGCGAGAGCACGAAGCCGCCGATGTCGCCGACGGTGACAACGCCGTCGCAGTTCATGTCGCCGAGGAGCGCCGGCGTCAGATCGAACTCGACGTACTCGCTTGCCTCGACGTGGAAATTGCCGTTGACGCTGGGCGGAACCTGATTCGCGGCGACGAGCGTGCCGCCGTCCTGAGATTGATAGGCGGCGAAGGCGAGCCAGACCGAGGAGGGCATGGCGCCGCCGAATTCGGCGTCGAGGTCGATGACGCCTTCGATCACGCCGCCGTTCGCACCGGTCGCGGCTTGGGCGAAACCGCCCGCCGCGAGGTCGAACCAGCCCTCAAAATCATTGTTGTTCTCATCGGCGACAAACGCGGCCCAATTCGCCACGAGGCCGGTCTTGCCCCATGGCGCGTTGCGCGTCGGGCCCGGCGGCGAGGCGATGAAGATGAAGTGGTCCTGGCCCTCGCCGGCGTCATTCGCGGCGACATACAGCCGATCGGCCCGCACTTCGGCATAGAGCCGATAGTTGCCGTTTTGTGCCACGAGCTCGGCCGTCGGCTCAACGACTCCATCCATCGCCCATTGCTGCTGTCCGCCGGTAACGGGCAGGTGCCAATCCATGCCGTTGTTGTTGTCCCAAGTGCCGGCGCCGTTATTGAAGACGAGGTCGAATTGCTGGATTTCGGCCGGCAGATTGACCGTGAGCGTCCAGCGCTGCGTGGTCGTGTTCCAGGTCATCGGTGCATCGGGCAACACGACCTGCCACTGGTTGTAACCCGTGTGAGCGAAGACCTGCGTCGCGCCGCCGAGCGGCCCGTTGACGGGGTTGTATTCGATCGCGAGCGGCTGGCCTGCCTGACCCGGATTGGGCGTGAAGACGACGCGCTCCGTGGGCCCACCGCCGCTGCCCGCGCCGTCGCCGACATAGACCTGCTGAATCGCCGAGCGGCGTACAAAGCCGCGCGTATCGGTCGCTTCGACGTAGTAATCGAGATAGACATCGCGCAGGCCGGTGAGTTGGGCTGAGTAATGGTTGGCGATGTACGTCGGCAGCACGAAGAAGTTGATGCTGCCGTCGTTGTAGATGTTGCCCGCGGGGAATGGGCGGCCGGCCATGGCCACATTTTGCCAAGCGCCCACTCCGGGGCCGCCGGCGTAGGTGCGATTGGCGTCGTCGATCACGTCGTCGCTGTCGATGCGGTACTTCAGCGTGACGTTCGACAGGCCCGACACGTCATACGCGAAAGTCCAAATCCAGAAGTCGCCGTTGTTGATGATCTGCTGATAGCTGTAGGCCGGACCGAAGTTCGCGCTGCCCGGGTTGTAGGGCCAGCGCTGCGGAATCCAGACCGTGGGCGGTGTCGCGTCGGCGCTGCCCGAGCCGATGACCTGATCGGCATAGCCCACCGCCTGATTGCAGGCGATCGTCTGCTTCACTTCGTGATCGAGCGAGACGCCGTAGTACATGAAGCCGCTATTCAACGCGCCGCAGAAATAGTGCCAGGCGCGCTCGGCGAGCGTCGTGGTCGCGTCGGGATAGACGATGCGGCGGAGATTCAGCCCATCGAGCCCCCCTACCGCGATCTGCGTCGCCGTGTCGACGCGATTTTGCGCGGCGACGATAACCGCCCAGTTGCGAGCGTCGACATGCCAGCCGTTGGCGGGGTCGGGCTGACCGCTGGCGTTCAGCAGCGGCCAGTTCCAATTGAGGAACATGGGCGAACCGAAGTCGCCATCGGCATTGACCCACGCGCCGTCTTCGACGTGCACAACATCGTTGAGCGGCACCGGATGGGCCGCGAGATAGCTCTCGACCGTCGCCGCCACGTAGCCCGCGTTGCTGGCGTTGTTCACGAACTGCGGCATCGCCTCCATGTAATAGGAGAATCCGCCGCCCCACGCGTTATCGCCGTCGTGGCCCATCAGCACGAGCATCGGCCGGGCGGGGTTGTTCCAGGCGCTCAGGTCGTTGAAGTGCGTCATCGAGAGCGGGTTGTAGCCGTCGAGCCAGCCCAGCGATTGATCGGCCGGCACCGCGATCACGCGATGTTCCTGACCGGTGTCGGGGTTCACATAGCGCATGTAGTGCGGCGTATACGCGAAGGGCGCCGCGTTTACGGGGCCGCAGCCGCGGGAAATGCTCAGGCGATACCAGTTGCTCTGCGGCGGGTTGAGCTGATCGGCGCGATTGGGCGGCTCGCAGTTCACGCCGCCCGAGCCGAGCACGAGCGGAAAATTGGTGCAGCCGCGTGAGATGTGTTCGTTATTGACGATGACCCAATCGACGCCTTCCTGATCGAGGATCGGGATGAGCCGCTGGCTGAAGGCCATCTCGGATGGGAAGAAGCCGCGGCTCTGCGGCGTGCCGGTGCCCCACGCGTCGGCGTAGATTTCTTTGTAGAGCCGCACCTGCATGCGGACGGTGTTGTCGTCGCAGAGCGGCAGCAGCGCATGATGAAACGGGAAGAGGACGATGTCGAAGCGGGTGTGGAGATTGTCGGCGGTGCGCCAGCCGCGAGCCTCGCGATAGAAGTTGTGCCAGCCGGCTGAGTAGCCGAGCTGATTGACCGCGCCGAGGCTCTGCAGGTTTTCGATCAATCCGCCGGAGAAGCTGACCTGCACACCCGCTTCGGGGCGGCTCCGGATCAGGTCGACCGAATCGCGAGCGCGAAACTGATAGGCCGCGACGCGATCGGCCGACTGGAAGATCTGCCGCAGGTTGTCCTGCGGATTGGCCCGGCCGCCGTCGGTGGCCTGGATCGATTGCCACGCGCGCTCGTAGCGATCAGCGCCGCTCGACTGGCGAATGGGCCAATAGATCGGCTGCTCCATGTGCCAAAAGTAGGTGAAGTGGATGTTCTCTGCCGAGGCGGAGGCGACCGCGGCGAGGATCAGCGGGAGGCCGCACCAGGCGCGCGTGAAGCACCTCGTCGACAATCTCGCGCCTTCGCGAACGGGGCAGTTCGTGCGACGGCCAAGGCGGGAACGGAGCATGTTTTCCATGCTGCCATGGTAGCAAACGGCAACGCCGCCGCGATTCTCAAGAATCGTGAAATCAGGCGTTCCGGACCAAGGGTTAGCGGCGACGCGAGCGCCGCACGTATTAACCCGGCGCGCAAGGCCCAGCGCGGCAACCGAAACACCCTCCCCCGGCGGCGGCACGCGCTTCGCCAGAGCGGTCGCTCGCGCCGCAGCACCATGCATCGCGCCCGCCAGCGCACCGGCCCGCTCACCGGCCCGAGCACCGGCCAGCACACGAGCCACCATACCGACCGCCACACCTTCGCCGCGCAATGCGAAGCAGCGGCGCGGCACCAAAGTTCAACTCTCTACCGCCCTCACACGGCGCCACTCACGAGCGCTGCCACACGGTGCCACTCACGAGCGCCCTCCCACGGTGCAACTGACGAGAGCCGCCGCACAGTTCAACTCACCAGCGCCGCGACACGGTCCACCGGACCCGCGCCGATGTGCGGGATGAATGGGCGCGCATCGATTTGACGAACGAGGCGTGAGCGCCTATCGTCTACGATCCGATTGCGGGGTAGAGCAGTTGGTAGCTCGTCGGGCTCATAACCCGGAGGTCGTAGGTTCGAGTCCTACCCCCGCTAGTTCAAAGGTCGTATCGAAAAGACGCGACCCAGGAATTAACGCACAACGCCCGGGCAGAGACGCCTGGGCGTTGTCGTTTCTATCGCGAGGATCCGCAAGGGTTTAGCGCTGCTCGAATCGCCGCCGGGTCTCTCGCCGCCGGCACATCGGTCACACGTATGGGTGCCTTTCGACCCGCCCGCTTCGCCGGTTGGTCCGTTGTCTCTGAGTCTCGGCGCGTCGCCGACCGCGGGGTTAACGCGGTTCATAACCACCGGGGCGGCGATGTCTCGCGCTGACATAACCCGATCGACCGTCGCGAAACGTGGTCTGTGGTTATGTCTCATGGGGTGTATCGTCGCGCAGTCTCAACAAAACAGACTGCCCGCAATCTCAACGAGGCCTCAAGGCCGCGCAATGCTGATGCGCCAAATTGATTGAGGGGCTCCGCTGCGTTCAACGCAATTACCGAGCCGCGCCGCGCCCGCCAGCCAGCCGTTGGTTCCCCGATGCCAGTAAGCTCCGCCCGCTATTCTCGTGCCCGCCAAGCGAATCGCATCCATTACACGCACGCTACATTCTCTTTCAAGTATTCGGCCGGCGAGACCACCATTCGGAGCGTGACGTGAGTGCGGCGAAGTTCGAGTTTGAGCGCGTCTACGAAGAACTGCGGAGAATCGCGCGGCGACAGCTCCTCGGCGAACGCCGCGATCACACCCTGCAAGCCACGGCGCTCGTCAACGAAGCCTGGCTCAAGCTACTCAATGCACGAACTTCAGACTCAGCCAGCCCCGCCGCGGATGTAGCCCCCGCCGATCGCGCCATCTTCCTCGCCTCCGCATCGCGGGCGATGCGCCAGATCCTGATCGACCACGCCCGAGCTCGAGCCAGCGAGAAACGCGGCGGCGACCCCGCCGGCCACCCGCCTCGAAAGGTCTCGCTCGACGCCCTCGAACTCGCCGTCGGCGAAAACTTCGAAACTATTTTGGCCGTCGATGAAGCCCTTTCCCGCCTCCATGAGCATGACGACGAACTGGCGAGGCTGGTCGAGTTGCGGTTCTTTGCCGGTCTCAGCGAGGACGAGGCCGCCGAGCTGCTCGGCATCTCGCCCCGCACAGTCCGGCGAAGCTGGGTCGTCGCCAAAGCCTGGCTCCGCCGCGAGCTTGAGCACTAGCGGCCCGACTTCGCCGCCCGTGAGCCGACGGCGCCGATAGCGCGCGTATTGCGGCAATCCGAGCCGCGCCCCCAAGAAGCGGTGTTCAGAATCCGGGGAGGACCGCTTCCCGCTGGGCGCGGCTCGGACCAAACTACCGAAGAGTCGACGTCGAGCCTGAACGAAGGCCTCGCGCGACCGACTGAGCGACACACGAAAGACCGGGGACGCCCTGACTATGTCCACGCCCAACACCAAATCTTCGAATGACGGCTCGCCCGACCCGCGTCGCGAGCTCTTCGCCCGCGCTCGAAAGGTGCTCGAGACCGCCCTCGACCAGCCCGCCCGCGATCGCGAGGCCTTCGTCCGCGGCGCCTGTCAAAGCGATCCCGCGCTCCTGGCCGAGGTCCTCTCGCTCCTCGCGGCTCATCGCCCCGAAGACGCCGAGACCACCACCATCAGCGCCCCCACGCCCCTCACCGAAAAGCCCGGCACCGTCGTCGGCCGCTACCGCCTGCTCCAGCAGATCGGCGACGGCGGCTTCGGTGTCGTCTTCCTCGCCGAGCAGCGCGAGCCGATCCACCGCAAGGTTGCCCTCAAGGTCATCAAGCTCGGCATGGACACGCGCCAGGTCGTCGCCCGGTTCGAGGCCGAGCGCCAAGCCCTCGGCCTCATGGACCACCCCCACATCGCCCGCGTCTTCGACGGCGGCGCGACAGACAGCGGCCGCCCCTTCTTCGTCATGGAATATGTCCAGGGCGACCCGATCACCGACTTCGCCAACGCCCACCGCCTCAGCGTCCGCGAGCGGCTCGCGCTCATCATGCAATGCTGCCAGGCCGTGCAACACGCCCACCACAAGGGCATCATCCACCGCGACATCAAGCCGCGCAACGTCCTAGTCAGCGTGGTCGACGGCCGCCCCTTCGCCAAAGTGATCGACTTCGGCATCGCCAAGGCCACCGCCGCCAGGCTCACCGAGCGCACGCTCTTCACCGAACACCAGCAACTGATCGGCACGCCCCAATACATGAGCCCCGAACAGGCCGAGGGCAGCCCCGACATCGACACCCGCACCGACGTCTACGCCCTCGGCGTGCTGCTCTACGAACTCCTCACCGGCGACACCCCGTTCGACGCCAAGCGCCTCCGCTCCGCTGCCCACGCCGAGATGCAACGCATCATCCGCGAAGAAGAACCCCCGCCGCCCAGCCTGCGGCTGATGAAGCGCCTGGCGACGGAGCCGGTGCCTGTGGGAGTGGCTTCCCATCAGGCCGGTGTGACGCCAGCCGGTGTGGAATCTTCCTCACCCCTCCACCCCTCCGGCCCTCCACCCCTTCGCGCCTCCGTCGCTTCGTCGCCTCTCGTAAAGTCGATTCGCGGCGAACTCGACTGGATCGCCCTCAAAGCCCTCGAAAAAGACCGCACCCGCCGCTACGAGACGCCCAGCGACCTCGCGGAAGACTTGGATCGGCATATGAAGGGCGAGCCGGTCTTCGCGGCGCCGCCCAGTTGGGGCTATCGCCTCGCGAAGTTCGTGCGGCGGAATCGCACCAACGTCGTTGCCACGTCAGGTGTCATGATGGCGATGCTGATTGGCGGCGGCGTAGCGACTTGGCAATGGAACGAGGCCCGCGCGCAACGCGACCGCGCCGAGCGCGAAGTCGCCAAACTCGACAAGTCGTCCAAGCTCGCGACCGACTACCTCACGAAGGTGATGAACGAGCTAACCGGCAGCGTCCTGCGTGGCAAAACGGGACCGACGCTTCGCGAGGATGCAACTCTTGACGATTCTGGAACGGACAACTGGGCCGGCGTCGGCGAGGCCGCCCTGCGGAGCATTCGCGAGAATAGGCGGCTTTCGCAGTCGCTCCGAGACGAACGGAATCAGCTGCAAGTACTCAAAGAGGAAGCCGATCGGGCGCGCGAAGACGCTGAATGGTCGGCATACTCGGCGAACATCGCTGCGGCCCAGCTAGCGACGGGGGCTGGCGACCCGCAGTCAGCCCGTCAGCGACTGGCGCAGTGTGCCGAGGATCGCCGCGGCTTTGAGTGGCGATACCTGTCATATCAAACGGCATGCAATGCAACCTCAAATTTTCGCGCCACGACTGGCCGCATTCAGGACATGTCATTCAGCGAAGACGGTAGCCTGCTCGAAGTTTGGGATGATGCTGGAACGCTCCATCGATGGCGTGCCTTGGACTCTGGCTCTGAGTGGACCCACTTGGGATCGCAATATGTGGAATCGAGCAGCCCGCCTCGAGAGTACTTTGCATGGGACTGGGGTGCCAAACTCATGATATCCCAACCGCGCGACCCGGCCAGATTGCCCGAAACAGCGAATGTGAGCGTGTACTTTCCATTTCTTGACGTGACAGCCGAGAACGCCACAGCGTGCTTGGATGTGGACGGTGCGACCGTGAGGTGTTCCGCACCGCGAAATGACGCTGGCCCTCTGGCGTTTACCTTCTCTTCTTATGTGCTTGACCATAAAGTAAGCCCCGACCAGTCAATCCTAGTCTGTTCGACAGATGACGGTGCCGTACACATCATCAATCGATCTCAAAATGTTGTGATTGGCAGCCTCCGTCCTGATCCTTATGCCCACATTGCCGTTGGGCCAAATGGGTCGCATGCGACGCTTACGAGGTCTATTCGAGGAGTACAGCTTCGCTTGGAACTGTGGAACGTGGCTACAAGTTCGCTCATTGCTGATTTGTCCTGCGCCGATGATGGCGTAAAGTTCTTAAATAATGATCGGTTAGTTGTTGGCAATTACTATTCAAACGAGCTGGCCGTACTTGATTACCTGTCCGGCGCTGAGATTTATAGATTGCAACGCCGCCAAGACTGTGAATCGCCAGCGTGGGACGCCGATAGCAACAATCGGTTTATTGCTTTTGAGCAGAAGCCCGGCGTGATTGCGCTCTGCCGGTCTGAAGACGGCCGGCAATTAGCGAGGCTACTGGGTCCGGAAGACTACGTTCGGGCGGTCCGGATCAGCCCCGACGCAAAGTGGGTATCCGCTGGAACCGCCAACGGCCGGATTTACTGTTGGAACACGAAGACTTCATTGCAACCCTCTGCGCCCACAATGCTGATTCGATGGGTAGATAGTGACCTATTCTCCGACCTCGACTTTCGCAGCCGATTGTGGGCCACCTTAGTCGAGGCGTGTACGGATGGAGCACGGCGGCCCCATGCGGCCCACCCACCTGAGATTGAGGATCAGTCGGCCCTTCAGCGGGCGCGCGCCGCGGTGATCGGAGAATTGGAGCGCTACTCTGTCGTAGAGTCGAAGGAACTATTCAATATCGAATATCCGAGTAACTATTCGTCACCAGGCTATCTGCACCGGGAATCACGACATGGTCCTTCGCTGCTGCTCTTGCACAGCAAGCTGGACGAATACGGCGGCACATTGTGCGTATTCCCGAAGGGGGCAGGCGGCGATGTGTACGCAAGGAGGTTGGCGATGGAAGGCGTGTTTGACGCTACGTTTTCTGCGGATGGCACGCGAGTATTTGCCGCGTGCAGCGATGGAACTCTTCGAGTCCTGAGTACCATGCTGGGCACGGAACTGCTACGCATTCCCGTAGAGGAGGGAACACTGCTCGGGGTCGCGCTCGTCGGCAACTCCGACTCGTTGTTCGTACGCAGCGTTTCGGGCATCTACTACATCGCCACATCGCCGAATGAGACCGCCTTGGCTGCGACCACGGGTCAACTAATACAGCGCAACTTGCAGAGCGATGGCGGAAGGGCTAACTGGACGCAAGGCCTGGCCGACTTGCTGCCACATCGAGAGGACGGACCGTTCGCGACCGTGATGCGGGCGGCGTGCGACCTGAGCGGAGCGCGCCGACCAGATGTAAACGACTAAAGCTGGCCACTTTGCACGGCCTTAATCAGGACTGACGAAAAGTGAATGGAGATACGATCATGACGGAGATTCGAGTCGCATTCGTGATGTTGCTGGCTATCGCCCCCGCCCTCGCCGACATCCGCCTCGACGACAGCGAGAGCAAAGTCAAACAGCCTCGAAAGCTGCGGTTCGAGCGTTACATCTTCTCCGCCGCCGCCCCACCGGCCGCTGGCGACGCGACCAACCCCTCCGCCGACGAAGTGGCCGCGAAGCCTAGCGCACAACCGGCAGCGGATACACCCACCAACGCGGCGAGCGAGCTGCCCTTCATGCTCTTTGAGCCGAAGGCCAAAAAAGGTGCGAAGCTTCCGCTGATCGTCTACCTCCACGACGGCGGCAAGCGGGCCGCCGCGAATGGCGAGCAGGTCGACGGCGCCGCGCTCTTTCGCACCGATCCGCCCGTGCAAAAAGAGCATCCCTGCTTCCTCTTCGCCCCGCTTAGCAAGGAGCCTTGGAGCGGACCGGGCTGGCAGCAGGCCGATCAGCGCAACCTGCCCGCCAAGCCCGAGCCGTCGCTGGAGCTGGTGTTTCAGTGCATCGACGAGCTGATCGCGACCCACCCCATCGACCCCGACCGCATCTACCTCGCCGGCCACGGCATGGGCGGCGCCGGCGCCCTCACGGCGGCCGCTTACCGCCCCGACCTCTTCGCCGCCGTCGCCGCGACCACGCCGCAGATGCACCGCAACGCCGCCCCCAAGCTGCTGACCCTCCCGATCGCGATCGTAGCGGCAGAGGGCGACGAAGGCGCTCGCCATCGCGAGATCGTCGACGAAATCAAGCAGGCCGGCGGCGCCAAAGTCGAGCTATTCCCCAGCGGCGAGCCTGAGTCCTACGACTGGCTGTTTCAACACAAGCGTGCGAAACAGTAGTCTCGCACCCGGCACAATCCACGAATCCCGCCGCTCACATCTTCCGCGGCCTCCCCTTTGCGTCGCGCAAGCGTGATTCACGTAAATCACGTTTGCCGGCGCTATACGCATGCGCCTAGCGCTCGTTTCTGCGCTTGCAGCGATTGAAGTTGCAGAACGACAGCCGACTTCGGCCTGGCCAGGCTCGGCGGACAAACTGCGTCCACACGGCGTACATAACGGGCAGAGGGTCACGACCCGCGCGTGATGCAATGCGCATGGGCCGGCCCAGGAGTCTGCCCATGCCGTCGCGCACGGATGCGCCGCTTTCACCCACCGAACGCCGCCGACAGGTCGCATCGATTCTCGCGCGTGGCGTCATTCGCCTGTGCAGGCAGGCGAAATCGACCGCGATCATCGATGCTCAAGAATCTGCGCCTGCGGTTGATACCCGCCTTGAGCTTTCCGGCGAAACGAGGCTCAGTGTGTCTGACGGTACCCGCGGGTTCACGATGCGGGCCGACGGAGACGACGAATGCAACTGAACCTCGCCAAGGAGCTTGCGGCGCTCAAGCAGATGACGGTTGGGCAGCTCCAGCAGCGGTACGCCGAAGTCTTCGGCGAGACCGTTCGCAGCCGCCACAAGCAGTATTTGATCCGCCGGATCGCGTGGCGGCTCCAGGCCAACGCCGAGGGCGGACTTTCCGAACGGGCGCTGCGGCGGGCAGAAGAACTCGCCGACGTGGCCGACGTTCGCGTCACGCCACCACGAGGCGGGATTTCGGACAGCCGGGCGAAGACCGCGACGCGCACGAGCGCTCCGTCCCGACCTTCTGACCCGCGGCTTCCGCCCGTCGGCACGGCGATCACACGCAATTACAAGGGCCGGACGCTCACGGTGACCGTTCTGGCCGACGGCTTCGAGTACGGGGGCGAGCGATATCCGTCGCTCACCGCCGTGGCCAAGGCCATCACCGGCTCGCACATGAACGGGTTCCGGTTCTTCCAGATCAGGGGCAAGCCGTGAACCGGCGCGCGACCAGCGCGAAAAAATCTGCGGCTACCCCCGCGACGCGCTGCGCCATTTACACCCGCAAGAGCAGTGACGAGGGCCTCCAGCAGGAGTTCAACTCGCTCGACGCGCAGCGCGACGCGGCCGAGGCCTACATCGCCAGTCAGAAGACCGAGGGCTGGGTTTGCAACCCGGATCGCTACGACGACGGCGGATTCACGGGCGGGAACATGGAGCGGCCGGCGCTGAAGCGCCTGCTGGCAGACATCGACGCCGGCAAGATCGATTGCGTGGTGGTCTACAAGGTCGACCGATTGAGCCGGTCGCTGATGGACTTCGCGCGGATCGTTGAGATTTTCGAGCGGCACCAGGTCTCGTTCGTCTCGGTGACCCAGCACTTCAACACGACCCATTCGATGGGTCGGCTCACGCTCAACATCCTGCTTTCGTTCGCGCAGTTCGAGCGCGAAATCATCGGCGAACGCATTCGCGACAAGATCGCAGCGTCGCGGCAGCGCGGGAAATGGACCGGCGGGACGCCGGTGCTGGGCTACGACGTCGACCGAACCGGCCCCAGCCCCAAGCTCGTCGTCAATCCGGCCGAGGCCGCCCGCGTTCTGCAGATCTTCGAGCTCTACCTGGAACTCGGCGCGCTGCTGCCGGTCGTCGCGGAACTCGAGCGCCGTGGCTGGCGGAACAAAGCGTGGACGACACGCGACGGCCGAACGCGCGGCGGGCTGCCGTTCGACAAATGTCGGCTGCATGATCTGCTGACCAGCGTCGTCTACATCGGCAAGGTCCGGCACAAGGACGAGGTGTACGCCGGTGAGCATGAGGCCATCGTCCCCGACGATCTGTTCGCGCGCGTGCAGCGGCAACTGCAACAAAACGGCCGGCGCGGCAATTCCGGGCTACGGAACAAGCATGGCGCTTTGCTGCGCGGGCTGCTCTTCTGCAAGGCGTGCAATCGCGCGATGTCGCATACGTTTACGACCCGAGGGAACCAGCGCTACCGCTACTACGCCTGCACTCGAGCCGTCAAACGGGGCCGCGGTGCATGCCCGAGGCGGTCCCTACCCGCCGCTGAGATGGAACGGGCGGTCGTCGACGAGATTCGCTGCATTGCGAACGACCCCGCTATCCTCCGTGAAACGCTCGCGCAGGCCCGCGCGCAGACGGAGGCCGCCCTCCGCCGTCTCGCGGACGAGCGACGGGCGCTCGAACGCGCCCTGATCCGCCATCAAGCCAACCTTCGCCGTGCGGCCACCACTGAACGAGGCGCCGGCGGCGTCGCAGCCAGGATCGCCGATCTGAACGACCACGTGCGCAACGCCGAACGCCGCGTGGGCGAGATCGACGCGAATCTGGCGGACCTCAAGGGCCAGCTCGTCGACGAGGCGGACGTTGCCGCCGCCTTCGCGGATTTTGACGGCCTATGGGCGACGCTCAGCCCGCGCGAGCAAGCGCGCATCCTTCACCTGCTCGTTCGCCGTGTGGACTTCAACGCCGCCGACGCGACGATCGAAGTCTCGTTCCACGCAGCGGGCATCAAAGCATTGGCCGCCGGGGAAGTCGCCGGCGCGGAGGAGGCAGCGTGATCAAGGTCAAGCGCAACGTGGCGTTCGTACGCCGGCCGGACAAATCGCAGGCGATCGTCGTGTCGGAGAGACCACCGAAGGCAGTCCCCGCCGGTCGGATACCGCGAATTTCACGACTGATGGCGCTGGCGATCCACTTCGACCGGCTATTACGGGAGGGAAAAGTCCGCGACCTATCGGAGCTGGCGCGGCTGACGCACGTCACGCAGCCGCGGATAACGCAGATCATGAATCTGAATCACCTTGCGCCGGACATCCAGGAGCAACTCCTGTTCCTACTACCAGCCACGACTGGGCGAGAAAGGTTGTGTGAACGACACGTGCGGTCGCTCGCCAGCAGATCGTGCTGGCGCGAGCAACGCCGCTGTTGGGAGGCAATCTCCGCACTCTGACGCAGGCGCGCACGCACCTGGAGAGCGTTGCACGCCCCCACGCCCGATTGGCGTTCTCAGCCACGCACAATTGCTTCAGGCCATCGCGCGTAGCGTCGAAAGGGCCTCCGCTACTTCCTTGCCCTTCAAGTCGATCAAGTCCAGCAATTGTCGCGGCGTCCGGGTATCAACATTCGCCTTGCGGTTCGGATTGACCGCCTTCAGGTCGTATACGGCATTTTCAATAGCCTCGGCCTTGTTGATTGCGTCACGGGCTGCCCGTACCAGCTCGCCTACCTCTTCCTCGGCTGCGGTGATCGCCGCCTCGTTCCGCGGCCGGGCTTTCCTCAGTTCGCCAATCCGATGTTTCACCGCTTCCGCAGCCTGACCCTTCTCGCGGGCTAGTTCCTTGAACGGGCGCGCGTCCTCCGTCGCCTGCGTTTTGCGCTCAACCAGGTCCACAGTCCAGGATTGGTTCGAGTCTTCGCGTTTCGGCAGGCGGGCGAAGAAATCCTCGAACTGCTTCAGCGTCAGCGGCGTCTTCTTACCGACCTTTATGCCCGAGAGGTCGTAGTACCAGATTCGCTCGGTCGAAATGCCCTTCGTGAAGAACAGCAGGTTGGTCTTCACGCCGGCACCGGCTGCTGAGAACACGCCGCCAGGCAGCGAGACGATGCACCACAGGTCGCAATCGTCGGTCAGCTTGCGTTTCGTCTTGACGAACGCGTCTTCGTTCGTTCGGAAGAGAACGCCCTCATCCAGCACGATCGCGCAGCGGCCGCCATCTCGCAGTGCTCGAATCACGTGTTGCAGGAACAGCACTTGCGTCGCGCTGGTGCGATAGTCGAAATTCGTTTGCGCCGAGACGCTTTCCTTTCCGCCAAACGGCGGATTGGTGAGTACCACGTCGAATTGCGTCGGCGCGCCCGCGAACAACCCGCCATAGACCTCATCGCCTGTGAGCGCGTTTCCGTGCCAGATGTTCGGCCGGTCGATGCCGTGCAGGATCAGGTTCGCCAGACCGATCGGGTAGATCAGGTTCTCTTTCTCACGGCCGTAGAACGTGCGGTGCTTCAGCGTCTCGATCGCGTCGGCGGTTACGCGGGCTGTCTTTCCGCCTGGCCGGTTGGTGAGTCCGCCCTTCATGTGCTCGCACGCCTGGGCGAGAAAACCGCCGGTGCCGCAGCACGGGTCGTAAACTGTCTCGCCAATCTTCGGATCGATCGTGCGGACCATCGCGCGGATCACCTCGCGCGGCGTGAAGAATTGGCCCGCGTCCGAGCCTTTTTCGCCCATCTTCAGTAGCAGGCCTTCGTACACCTGACTGAGCGTGAAGACGTGCGTGGGGTCGATGCCCTCGTTCGTGATCTCATGAACTTTGTCGAGGACGTCGAGCAGGTTTTTCTCGGTGTCGATGCGGACGCGCTCGACGCCGGACATGATCTCGGAGATGACTTTCTGCCGCGCCGCCGCCTGCGGCTTATCGCGCAGACCTTTAAGATGGGGGATCAGCTCTCCGTTGACGAACGACAGAAACGCCTTGTTGCCGGCGTCCTCGAGCTCCTTGCGCTTGTTTGACCACCACTTCGGAGCATCCTTCGGCTCCGGCGCGGCCCAGTCCTTCCAGCGGTGTGGCTTGCTCAGCGAGAACGTGTACCGTGCTCCAACCGCCTCGGCCTCCTGCGCTTCGCGGTCTTCGGTTTCGTCGAGGATGCGGAGGAAGAGAATCCACGTCAGCTCGGGAACGTATTGGAGCGCCGACGCCACGTTGCCGCGGCGCATGATGTCGCAGATTGACCAGATGGCCGAGTCCACGCTCTGCTGAGTTGCGTGCTTATTGCCGCTGGGACCAGTATTGGGGGCTCCGCGCTTCGCCATTCGCGGCGATTGTACTCAGTGCGCGTCTTGTTCGACACGCTGGGCGAACGCTGGGATGCTGGCCGACGGAATCCATTCGGCCTCGGGGAAGTCGCCGTAGAGGCTTGCGATGCTCGCTTCCGTCTCGGCGGCCCTTGGGCTAGCTCCGAGTGGAGCCGCTACGACAATCAGTCGCGATGCGAGATTGTCGACCGTCAAGTGGCTTCTTACTACGCGGCTCTGGCCGCCCAACTCCACGACTTGCTTGGCCGCACGCGTCTCGCTCTCACCAATTCGGAGAACACGAACCAGATTCGCTTCTCCGTTCGAGTAAACGTAGTCAGCCTGGACGGTGACGGGTGTACCCGGCACCGTGAACTTCCTCGCGAACTGTACGTGGACCATACGGTTACGCAGACGCCGGAACGCGTCCTCGAGCGGTTGTACGACCGTCGGGATGGCCATTTCCTCGGTACCGGCTGCGACGGCCTCTACGAAGCGTACGTACAAGCGCTCCAGACTCGAACGCGCTTCATCGACCTGCGTCGGCCGCGCCGGCGTCGCGATAATGTCGTTTCCAAGCGTGGTGAAATACCGGTCCAGATCTTCCGCCGACGTGAAGCGCCCGGCGCGATGCTCCGTCATCAGCCCGCGCTCGAAAGACTCGCGGACCGTCTTCAGCCACCACGGATCGATCGCCCCTTTTCCGAAGATCTGCTGTACGCGCCGCGTTGTTTGTGCCATCCGCACTTCGAGCCGCCGCTCGGCCGGCACAAACAGAACCAACCCGACGTTTACCGCTTCTGCGCGGCCGCGATCGGGACAGAACTGAATTAGGCTGTAATGACCTTTGCGGGGCTCCAAGCGCGACGACTCCTTCGTCAGCAGCCCGGCAGCATGCCTTGCGGAAAGCACAGTGGCTGGAGCCGGGCTTTGATCGTATCGACGAGATACCTCGCTCGTCTATACAGGTGATCGCGCATCGCAGTTCGCGCAGCGTCGGAAACGTCCCATTCTGATGGAATGTTCGCAGCATCGCTTACGTCAGACTCGCGCAACAGGTTGAGCCGTTGAATCGACGCATCCACAAGATGTGCCGTCACGTACCGCCGGAACTCAGGGAACAGACCGTACGCCCATTCGCACTTGTCAGCGTCGATGCCGAGCGCCCGATTTGGCAGCTCGCGTCCGCCGACCAGCGCGTGCCCGAAATCCATCGCGACGAGCCTCAGACGTTTCGTACGTGGCGGGTCGCGCACCAGCAGCACGTTTCCGAGGTTCGGCCCACGCTGCGACTGCGATGCGCCGGCGGCGTCGATCGGCGGATAGCGATCCTCGTTGCGAATCCAGGTGTCGAAAATCACGAGCCGCGCGATGTCGTCCTTGTTCGCGACCCTCGCGAGCGACTCGGCCGTTCCGTCCCAGCGCGTTGCCTTCACTGCGCGCGTGCAGAACGCCGGGCCGGGCTGCGACATACCGCCGTTCGGCCGCGAGAACGTGTCAGACGCGCCCAATCTGAGAATGCAGTGATCGAGCACCGGCAAACCGAACCACGCGGCCAGCCGCGTGCAGACGTACTCGATTGCGAGGCTGTGCGGGTTCACATCCGGCGCGAGCGGCTTCAGGTACGCGCGACCGGCGTCGGTCATCACGATCGCCGGTCCCATGTTCGTGCCTGGAACGGCGCCTTCGTAATCGAGGTAGCGCGTCGGTGGCCAAGGCCGGAGAGTATTCGGATCGCCGTCCATGAGCGGAAAGTGTATCGGTCAACCCCGATTGTTCGCTGCGCGCACGCCGAATCCGGCTTTCCGAGGCGGTTGTCACCGATACTTGGACTTGCGCGGCTCCGACGCAACAAGGAGCAGCTCGGAGCTGAAGAACGTGCGCGTGAGATATGGCGCCAGCAGGTGTGGCCGATCGTCGCCGAATGGCCAGCCTTGTTTCGCGCGACGTGAGACATTGATCTTCGCGGCTTCGAGAATCTCAAGCATCAACGCGATGAGCCGCTCCAGCTCGTCACGCAGGGTGCGCGGCCGCTCGCCTCTTGCCCACTGACGCTCTACTCGGCCGAGCTCGGCAGCGTCCTAACGACGAACCTCCTTCTGCTTCGAGCAGCACCACCCGATCGCATCTCCCGCCACAAACAAAAGGTGATGCGGGTCGTCGTCGGTGAAGCGGCCGATGTCAGCGACGGCGGAAAAGGCGCTCTGCCGCACGACCGTTCGCGTTCGGTACGCGGCATCCAGTTCGCCGATTATGTCGAACTCCGGAGCGACGTAGTAGACCGCCTCGCCGTTATCGGCGAGGTCGCAAAGGAGATCGTGCTGGGCGGACGTACGCCGTGGACGAAGGTGCGCGCGAAAGAACGGGAGCGTAAGTCCCGGTGGATCATTGTCACGGATCTCAATCGCCGAGGCGCGAACCATCCGATCGGACAGCTTGAACTGCAGAAAAAGACTGGCGCGGAGCGGGAGGCTGAGCTCCAAGTCGTATCCAAGTTTGCCTTCCTGAATCAGCGAGGGGAAACGCGGAGCGGCTGGCTTAGGGCCGAGTGCTGATACAAGCTGTTCCGTAACGGCATAGCCGTACGAGAACTCGGATGTTAGGCTTGATGCTTGGCCCCGAACGCGCAACGGAGTAGCGCCGCCGGCAGGGCGTCGATCAGTGCCAGCTCGTCACGCAATCGGTCGATCAACTTGTCGGCTTCCTCAAGCCGGCGCGAAAGGTTAGTCACGATCCGACGCTGCTCCGCTACTGGCGGAACGCAGATCGAAAACGCCTCGACCGTCGGGAAGTAGATCGTGTGATGGACCGCGCCGCTTCCCAGGTCGCGAATCGGCTTGCGGCAGGCGATCAGCAAGTGCATCAGGAACTCGGGCACGAGGTCCGGGCCGCAGACCCAGTTCACAAAGTCCTGACTCGTGGCCATCGGCCGACCCATGATCGTCACGAAGCCAACCGACGCCGTTCGCGACATACACACCGTGTCCGTCGGCAGGAGGACCGCTGCCGAATTGTCGATTCCAAGTTGGTTCGTGTACTCCGACGTTTCCATCGCGCACCGACCATCAAGTGCACGAATATCTGGTAATTGAAGCCAGGGGATGTCGCCGTTCCAGTACTCGGGATGCCGGCGGCTTGGCGTGTGCCCGGTTGCGAGGCGAGCCAGGTCGGTCAGGATCGACCAGCGCCAACTTGGCTCTGTAGGTTCGGTCGGCGGAGCCGGCGCGGCGCTGAACGGCGCGTCGTGGCCAAAGAACTCGCGGTAGTAGGCGGTAGGAAGGGCCTCGGCGACGGCGAGGCGCTCCCGAGCGGCCGCGCGGCCACACTCGGCGGCGGCCAGCTGCTCCGTCAGCCGTGCCGCAATCCGCTCCTGCACCGCCAGCGGCGGGAGCTCCAGTTCGACTGCCGCGATCGCCTCGATGCTGATGCGCGGCAACTGTCCCGTCGTCGTTACAATCGATGAACGTTCGAGAAAGACCTCGCTCCGGAGGAACGACGCGATGAAATCAACGCTGGCGAGTTTGCGATTGACTTCAAACGCGAACTGATCGACAGAACTGCACCCGTCGAACTCAGCGATCCAGACCTTGTTAAGGTAGGGTCGGAGGTAACCGTAGACGATTTGCCCGCGGCGGAACGTCGGCTTTCGACCGGTCATTCGGGCAAAATCGACGGTGCCCGAGCCGATTCGCCGACCTGTTCCAGGCTCAATGTGCTCAAGCCCGACGAAGACCGCCTCGCCCACATCACGATCACCTGGATGGACAATCTCGTTGTATCGCTGCATGACGTCGCCGAGGCGCACGCGCGGCCATGCGCCTTCGTCCCGTTGTGTGCCTCCACGCTGTTCGCCCTTCCGGAATGACGCAACTGCGCTCATCTGCCGGCTCCGCGTCGAGATTGGACAATTCCCGCCGCGCTCGTGAATGGACGCTTCTCTCTCACGAGAGAGGCTTGTTTCTCGGCCAGCAGCACATCGAGTGCAATATCGCAATTCAAGACGCAACGCAGGTCGTAGCCGTCCATCAAGATAACACGCTCGTCGCCCATGTTGACGAGGCTATCGAGGCACTCCTTCGTGAAGCCGTTGAGCGATATGAACAGGGCCTTCGTGTCGCCGCCGAAGCTGCTACGCGCTCGATCGCGCAGCACGGAAATGTCAGCCGCGGTGGTCTGCTCGTCCTTCCAACGTACCTCGACGTAATGCCAGTGGCTATCAAGTTTGAACGAGCCGTCGATCTGCTCGCCAGTTCTGCGAATCGCGCCGCGCGAATCCTCGGCGTAGTACGCGATGATGTCGTTCATCAACCGTTCAAGGGCGAGTCCGCGCTCGTTGGGGTTCTTGATGCTGCTGATGCGGTCGAATTCGTCCCGGAACCCGTGCAGCTTGGCGTGATCCAGATCGCTGAGTGAGCGGCGCTCCGCGCGCTCGGCATGCATCTGGCGTTCTTGCGCTTCCTGCGCCCGCTGGTACTCCTGCGTCTTCTGGAATCGATCAAAGCCACCCTGGAATGCCGTCAGCGCCGCACGAGCAGCGTCTCGGCGATCGGCCGGTACCGTCGTCAGCGAGGGCCATCGGTAGATGCGCGTCAACAGCGTCCGCTGCGGCAGCACTCCCTCCTCAGCCTGGTTGGCGCAGCGGTCGAGAACGTGCTTGATGACCGGGATGGTCTTGTCGCCATCTTTGTACATTCTCTCCGCTTCAACAACGATCCCGGCGGGAACGCCGCACTCCCGAAGCAACGAGAGAACACTCTTTTTGTACCACACGAGGTCGCGAATCGCGATGGCGAGCAGGTCAGTCAGCTCCAGCGGGACGCGCATGGCCTAGCCCCCACCGCGTACCGGTAACTCCCAGCGCAAGGCCGGGAACTCCGCGCGTAACGAACCGGCTAACCCCGTGCGCACGTGGGGTAAGGCGTGCGCAGACCCTATTGCGCACTCGAGCAAAATGGTCGCCGAGCCGTGTCGCCGGGTGGTGCTCACGCCGCAAACATCCTCTGCTTCGTTTCGACCAGCAGCACGCGCGGCTCGCCGGCCAGCTTTAGCGCGCTCAGCCCGCCGGCGGCGATCACCTCCGGTGTCTGCCAAATGTGCGGGTTTTCCAGCCCCTCGGTGCCACCGCCGGCGAACTGGTCAGCAATCGCCTCGATCGTCGCCTTGGCCGGAGCGGGCAGGCCGCCGAGCCAGGCCGCGTGCTTGTAGCGAAACGCCAGCGTGCGTTCCTCGCGCGTGCGCGGCAGCAGGCCGAACGCCAGGTCGGCCAGCACGTCATACAGGTCGTAGTCGTTCATGTCCTCCAGCAGCCGCAGAACGCTGGGCGAAAAGCCGGCGTTGACGATGGCGGTGATGATCTCTTCGCGCTCCGGCGGGTTCACCCAGCGCTGGCGGAAGGCCTCCAGCGTCGGGCACTCGGCGATGAGCCGCGCCGACAGGCCGGCCTTGTAATCGTCGATGCCGACCGGCATCGCCTTGCCGTCGACGGGAGCGACGACATAGCGCCCGAGCTGGCTGAGGTGAACCTCGAAACCGTCCACGATGACCGGCGGTTCCGGTGGCGTTGGCGGTTCGGGCGACGGCTCCGGCCCCAGGCCGGGGCCGGTCGGACGCGGCGGACGCGGGCCGACCGAGATGAAATCCTCGCCGAAGAGGCGCGTCGCGCCGGTGTAGTCGTACACCGTGAACATGAGCTTTCCGGTCGGCTCGTCGATGCGCGTGCCGCGGCCGATCATCTGGTAGAACGAGATCGGGCTTTTCATGTAGCGGAAGAAGGCGATGTTGCGGCAGGCGGGCACGTCGACGCCGGTAGTAAGCAAGTCCACCGTCGTAGCAATGAAGTGCGACGACGACGAGCCACGGAAGTCGGGCAGGTGGTCATTGCCGGAGTTGGCGGCCGTGCATTTGAAGGCGTAGGGGTCTTTCCGCGGCACGCCCTTGCCCGCGCACCACTGGGCGTAGAGGTTGTTCATCGCGACGGCGACGTCATCGGCATGGCGGTCCCGGGCGCAAAAGATGATGGTCTTCTGATGCGGGCCGCGCTCCTTGTCGGATTGGAGAAGATGCGTGAACAGGTCCAGGCACATCGCATTCACGCGGTCGGGCAGCAATAGCCTGGATTCGAACTGCTCTTTCTCGTAGGCGTCGGCGATCTCGGCGGCGGTGAGCGGACGGCCAGTGTTCGCGTCGCGCGGGTTGCGGTTGATGATGTCGGCGAGCGTCAGGCCGGTCGCGTCCAGGTTGACTTGGGCCAACTCGATTTCGCAGGCCGCGAGGTAACCGTCCTCCATCGCCTGAGAGAGGCCGTACTCGTAGACCGGCTCGCCGAAGTAGGTCAGGTTGTCGGCAGTGATCTTCGCGTCGGCGCGGGATTCGTCCGAATCTTCGGTGCAGCGCAGCTTGCGCGGCGTGGCGGTCAGGCCGATCTGCACGGCGTTCGAGTTGCGCGTTAGCACGACCGACCACTTGCCCCAGGCGGAGCGATGGCACTCGTCAATCACGATGTGCGAGAAGTAGCCCTCGGAGTAGTGACGCAACAGGAACGAGGCGTTGCCGTCTTCGCGGTCGATGCCCAGCGTCTGGTACGTGGCCACGTGGACGCGAGCGTTCTTCGCGTGGTTTCGGCCGTCGCCATCTTCGTACACCTCGGCCGCATCGGCGCCGAACATGTTCTGAAGGGCCTTAAGGCCCTGCGTGCGGAGTTCGTCGCGGTCGCAGAGGAACAGGGCGCGCTTTAGCTGGCCGGCGTCGGCGATGCGGCAAAGCAGATTGCACGCGATGAACGTCTTGCCGGTGCCAGTCGCCAAGGATAGCAACGCACGGGGCGGCTGCGCGGTTGCCGCGCAATGGGCGACCTTCTCGAACACCGCACGAATCGCGGCGTCCTGGAAGTACCGGCGCTGGCCCTCGCCGCCCGGGTAACGCGCAAGCAACGGCCGGGCCGCCGGCGATTCCAGCGAAAACCCCATGATCTCTTCGTAGCGGGCGCGCAGATCTGCGGGTGTGGGGAAGTCGGCCAGAGGCCGAGGGGCCGTGGTCAAGCCCGTCGAGCGGTCGAATTCGACGAACTGGTGGCCGTTCGATGAGAAAACGAACTGCACGTTGTGCCGGCCGCAGTGCAGGTAGCCCTTGGCCTGGTCGAGTCCGTGTCCCGGTGGCAGGGATTCCTTCTTGGCTTCCAGCATCGCAACCGCGACGGGCTGGGTCTCTGGATTCACGCGGATTCGAAGCGTGTAGTCTGTGCGGCCGGTCGCCCTTCGGCGCGGCCTGCCGGCGATGTTCTCGACCGCGCCAAGCGTAACCTCGCGACAGATCAAGTCTTCCGACCATCCGCGAATGTGAATCGCGGGGTCGATGAGCTTTGCCCGAGTATCGGCTTCGCTGGAGGACATACTTGGTCGCCGGCCACCACCAACAATCGAACGGATTGCGCTCCGAGGGAACAATCCGAAGCGCGCGCCGCTGCTATATCGCCGCGAGTTTACTTGATCATAAGGCCAAGGTCCCCGGCTCGCGATCCGCGGTCGGGTACGGAAGGCGGGTCAGGCGTCGAACGGGCGGATTGAGTGAAGAAGGTCAGAAAACGGCTTGACGGCTCTTATACCAAACACTATCCTAACACCGTGATCGGTTGAATGGCTTTGCACCGATGCCAGCCATAAACCGCTGACGGCAGGCCAAGGAATCGCCGCCCCATGGATGGGGGGTCGTCAGCGCCCATACTCAGCCCGCGCCCGCTCCGCGCGGTTCGCGTGCAGATCTC
>JANRJD010000016.1:0-16161 GCA_033764195.1 Phycisphaerae bacterium
GCCCGGGGCCAGGACCTGCTCGCTGCGCCACTGCGAATCCTGGCCGATGATCTGCGCGCGGCGGGGCCGGGAGCGGCCATCGATCTCAGAGATGGTTCGCTGACGTTTGACACGGTCAACGCCATGCAATCCACAAGAATCGTGCCCCGCGAGCAGACGCGCGTGCGTTACGCCCTTGTTCGCGACGCCGGACGTGCCACGCGCATCGTCCGCATGGAACATCCGCGCGGCGCATTCGATGGACCCGACGCCGCTTCGATGCGGCTGGGAGGCTCGGTGGAGGAGCTGCAAATCCGCGTTTCCGACGGCCGGGAGTGGCACGCGGAGCGCCGCACGGAAGCCGCGTGGCCCGTGGTCGCCATCGCGGTGGAGATCCGGTTTGAGCCGCAGGATGAGGTCACACGGCATGTTTTTCCTATCCGGCCGCCGCCCTGGCGGCACCACCAAGCACGCTAAGCGCCGTGCGATGCTCTTAGCGCTGACGCTGTTTGCCCTCACCCTCGCGGCGGCGCTCATCGCGCCGTTGGCACAGTGGAGCGGCCTGGCGGCGCTGCGCGCTCACGACGAACTGATCGATATCCAGCATGACCTGGCAGTGGAGTCCGTCGTTGCGTTGCTGCCGGCGCTGCTATCAGAGCAGCGGGGAATTACCGACGCACTCGATCGCGATAACGCCGCCAACATCGAATTCCAACTAGGGCAGGCGTCAGTTCGCATCCTGCTCCAGGACGAGTCGGCGAAGTTCCCATTACGACTCGTCGCGATGCAATCCGAGGGGCAGCCCAATCCGGATCCCATCAACCAGCTTCAGATGGCACTTGCGCTACCTGGTTTGCCGCGACGCGAGTTCGAGAGTGCCTTCGATGATCAAAGACTTGGCAAAAGGATCAGCAGCATCGAAGACTTGTTCGAAGAATGCGGCGACCCCGCGCTCTATGGCGACCCGGATCAGCAACGTGTGTGGAGTCGCTACCTCACCGCCCACGCCGTCCGAATCCATGCCCGCCGCGCGGTAGTCCCGGTGCTGGAGGCGGCGCTCGCCGACCTCGAATCCGGGCTTGGCACGCGGATCGCCCAACGGTTGCAATCGAACGGCAATCGCAGGCAATTGGAGGAGGTCATTGCAGAGCTCGGTCTCGACGCCAGGCGGGCCGAGGAGGTCCAGAGTCGCGTCACCTCGGAACCGCTTACCTATAGCGCGCTGATTCGCACCACGATTCACGCCCGATCGCGACAGAGCTATGTGCTCCTCGACGGTCGTGACCCTTCACAGGTGGTCGCCCGTTGGGAGGTCGCCCCATGAATCCACGCGTGACGCTGCTCGACTGGACCTCCCGCGCCGTCGCGGCGGGTAGCGTGGGGCTGGCGGCTTGGCTGGCCTGGCCACCTACTCCTTGGACGCCGCCGATTTCACAGGTTTCGACCTCGAACCCCGCCTCTCAGTCCGCCGAGCCGCAACCGCTCGATGCAGATCAGCTCTTCCGACTCTGTCAGCGCCCACTGCAGCAACCGCTTTTTGACCCGCCGCCCGTTCCCGAAGCGCCTCAGGCGGCGCCGCCGCCTGCAAATCTGCAACTGATCGCGACGGCGCTGGGCGGGGCGGAGTCCTATGCGGTGGTGCGAAGCGGCGACGGCGCGACGTTGCTTGTGGCCGAAGGGGAGGCGATCGCCGCCTTCACCGTGACCAAAATCGAACGCGGCCGCATCGAAATCACGCAAGGCGCTCAAACGCTCAGCCTGACCGTACCCTGGTACGCCCAGATCGCCGAGGCGACGCCATGAGCCGCGAACGCAACATCGTCATTCACGATCGAGAACTGCGACTCACCGCTGATCGCCAAGTCCTCCACAGTGTGGCATCGGGCTGCTCAACACGCGATGCGAGCGGCGAAGAGCTCGCGACCGCCCTCAACGAATTGATGCAGGGCCAGCCGCAGCGTCGCGTCCAGTCGATCATCGTCCCGGCCTCCTGGTGCTACCTGCAACGCTTCGATCTACCGCAGCGTCGCCCGAGCCGCGCGGCGCTGCGTTACGCACTGGAGGAGTTCCTGCCCGAGGACATCGATGCCCTGGCATGCGACTTCCAGCGCGTTGGCCCCACCACCTACCTCAGCGCAGCTATCCCCGATGCGGCCCTTAATCGCCTATGCGCCGCCGCCGCGCAGGCAGGCATTGCTTTTGACGCGGTCGAGCTGCGCCTGGCTCGGCCGGCAGCGACTGAAACGGCGCAGACGTGCGTGACCTGTGATGCCGACCACTGGGCTGCGGTATCGACGAACCCCTCCGGTCCGATGAGCGCGGTCGTCCTTCGCTTCGCAGTCGACACGCCGCTGGAGGAACGCTGCCACGCCCTGCAAGCACGAGAAGAGCTCTCCGCGGACGCGATCGAATTCAACGGCATCACCTCAGAAGCGAAGTTGGCGGAGTTCCGGCGGCATTTGTCGGGCGTCGCTGCAGTTCATTCCGGGTCCATTGTCCACCCCGGAGCATGCGTGCGGTTCAACCTGGGGGCCGAGCGACTGACCGTTGACGCAGCGCCGCTCCACCGTTCGGTGCAGCGATTGCTGATTGCCTCGTTGGCGTCGCTGGTGCTGCTGGCTGCAGCGTTGGGGATTCGCTCCCTGCATCGCGAACGCCAATCGGCGCTGTTGGCAGAGTGGGAAGTATCGCTATTCCAACAGATATTCCCCAACGAGCCGAATCCCAGTGCACCCGCGTTGAGAATCCAGGCAGCTCGCAAGCAATGGGAATCGCAGGCCAACTTACGCCGTGAAAGCTCCCCCGACGCGGTTGACCCGCTACTGGCGCTGGCGGAAGTCCTGAACGCGATTCCGAGCGACTTGCGGCTGCACGTCGACGAACTGCGGATCGACGACCGTTCTCTCAGCCTGCGCGGCAGCACCCGCGAGCACGCCGACGCCGAACGCATCGCGAAGGCGCTCGACGCACAACCCACCCTGATCTGCCCGCCACCCCGCACCGACCGGCTCCGCGAGGGCGGTGTCCGGCTCTCCCTCGTCGCTCGATTCGCAGCGGAGACGAAGCAGCCATGAAAACGACCGCCGCCGGCACTCCGCATCGCCTCACGAGCCTCTTGGCACTGGCCAACCTCGCCGCATTGGTCTGCGTCGCCTATCTCGCCCGGCGCGTGGCAATCTCCGAAACCGCGTGGAATGCCCGGCAAAATCGATCGGCCAGCCTCGCCACCAGCGCGTCGATCCTGAAAGCCGGGCGGATTGAGACCGCAACCAGGAAGCCAGTGCATTTGCTCGCCGATTCGGCGGCGACTGGCGTTGCCTCCTTCCTTCCCGAAATCCTCCGCCGAGCCGGTATCAGCGCGGAACGGCTGTCCAGCGTCATTCCCGATGCGCCGCGGCCCATCTCAAACACGCCTCTAATGCGAACGAACGAACGCATTACTCTTGCCGATGTGTCGCTGGAACAGATCGTCCGCGTTGCGCATGCGTTGATAGGTAATGACGGCGGACGGCGACTCGACGCACTGGCGGTGCGGTCTGCCCGGAACGGCCAAGCTGAGCAGTGGGACGCCGAACTATTGATCACCACCGTTGTTCGACCGGAACCCTCGCCAGGCACTGCGCCCGGAAGTGGGTCGCGCGGTGCGAAATAGCCGTCCTCCTGGCTGGCGCGCCGGCGACGCGGTCGGCCGCCAGCATGTCGACGGTGATCCGCTGTCCGCCGGCGGCGCTCAGCAGCCGGGCCGCGTCCGCCAGCGGCAAGCCGGCCGGGTTCAACTTGGCGTCGCGCTCCGCCATCTAGGCCGCCTCCAGCCCGGGTAGGCCCAAAACGCGCCCCGTTGGCCACAGGGCGACGGGATTGGCCGACGGGCGATCCCAGCCGCCACCGCCTCGCCCGAGAGCGCTCTCGCCCGCAACTCGGACTATCTGTTCCGTCGCTGCAAGGATTCCTGGAAATCCTCGCCATGCGAGTGGATTCCGGGGCGAACCCATGGCTCCATGTGTCCGGACGCACGCCGCGTCCCGCAAGGAGCAACGCCCATGGCCACGAACGGACCCAAACCCACCGCCGCACAAACCTACGCCGCCCGCCGCGCCCACATCGCCCGGCTGGTCGACGTGCTCGAACTCGAACTGGAGAAGTTCGACCAGAAGGCCGCGGCCGAGCCGCAGCGCTGGGACTACCCCGGCACGCTCGACTACGTCCGCACCTCGCTGATCGATCTGGTCGAGGGGCTGTCGGGCATGGAGCGCGAACGGATCGAGGAGTTCCTGGCCGAGTAGCGCCGAAACGCGCGCCAGTCGCGCGTCGCCCGGGCGCTGGAGACTCGGGCCTGACGAGGCAACCCAAAGGAGACAGCGATGAAGAAGATCACGAAGACGACGAAGACGACCGCGAAGCAGGCCAAGGGCGCGAAGACTGCGGCCGCCCCGAAGGTCGCGACGAAGCCGAAGGCCGAGCGCAAGCCCGCCGCCGACACCAAGCCCAAGCGCCGCAGCGCCCTCGACGCGGCGGCCGATGTGCTGCGTAAGGCCGGCAAGCCGATGCGCAGCCAGGAGTTGATCACGGCGATGGCCGAGCAGGGACTGTGGAGCAGCCCCAACGGCAAAACGCCGGCGGCCACGTTGTACAGCGCGCTGCTTCGAGAAATTCAGCAAAAGGGCAGCGAGACGAGGTTCAAGAAGACGGACCGCGGGCAATTCGAGTACGCCGGCGGTGGCCGATGACCACGCCAAGCCCCGAAGCGATCGACCGACTGATCGAAGCCGCGGCCGCGCTGCTCGACGCCCGCAGCAACGGGATGGTGACCAGCGCTGAATGGCGCGAGCTTCGTGAAGCTCTGGTCGAATGCGGGCGGGCCGTCCCGCTCGACGGCGCGGACGACCCGGACTGAGCGACCACAAGCCTGCGATCCCATCTACAACACCTCGGCCGATGACGCCGGGGTGTCTCTCCGGCATGCCCGCAGTTACTGGCAGAATGCCGTGACGCGACAGTCGATTCCTTGGATCGCGGGCCGAGATCCGTGTTCGCATCCTTGTCGAACGCTCCATTTACTCGCAGCGCCGGGCCACGCCGATCCTTACCCCGCCATGCCCCGCCTGTCCGTGTCCCGGCTAACCACGGCTTGGCACGCCGCATGGCTCTACACGTTTACATATGCCGTTCGGCGAAAACTTGCGCGCCCGGGCGGCCGGGACGCCGGGCGGGTGCCGGGTGGAACGTCGGTAGGTCTCGGCCCCGTCCGGATCGCCCCAAACGCCCCGGATCGCGTCCTGTGGCGGTTCGGCGCAGCGACGTCGGACCCGCGTAACAAACTCAGAGCAAATTCGCGCCGCGTTCCACGGACGTTTTGGGCGTTTTTCGGCCCGAGAGGAACCGCTGACGACCGGTCCGCCTCGGTCACGTGCACCTCGTGGCGCACTCGGACCGGTGCGCGCGCAGCGCAACAAGCGCGAACCAGCGCGCTGGTTCGCATTGCGCCATCGTGCGTGCGCGTCCGCGCGCCTGCGCGTACGCGCGTATCTGCCGTAGATCGCGCTTGTTCGCGTATGCGCGCTCGTAAGTCCTTGCCGGACAAGCAACGAGCGCAAGCGCGATGGCGAACCCCATCGCGCTGGTTGTGCGCTGGTGCGCGCTTGTTGATGAGCAGCCGGATCATGCCAGCTCCGCCTTGAGCGCGATCCCCTGGTAGAAGCGCACGCCATTGGTTCCACAACGGGTTACGACTCCCGGCGCCGCCGCCATCAGATCCCGGCCGAAGGTTTGCTTGGTTGTGACGCTGACGCGCCCGTCTGCTTCGCACCACTGCTTCCAGGCCTGGTAGAGGTCATCGATCCAGACGCGCAACCCGGCGCCCACCTCGCAGCGTTCCCGCACGAAAGCTCCGACTGGGCTGGAGAGGTCCTCCATGTCGCGGAGCGCGTCCTCGACACTGGTCGGCTGGATGAAGTGGCCGCGCTCCTGGAGCTGCCGCCATCCGCTGATAGACCAGTTCAGGATGCCCGGTAATTCGGTAAGCAAGCGGGCCGTGAGCGCCTTGTCTTCGCGACCGTAGAAACTCTCCGTTAGTCGCAGCATCATGAATCGGCCGGCGAGGGCGCCAGAAGCATCGGTAAGTCGCGGGAGCTCATTGGTTAGGAACACGAAGCGCGTGGGCAGCCTCATGGTCACGCTGGTCATGTGCTTGCGATCGATCGTCAGCGTGTCCTCACCCGAGATGCACAGCAACCGTTCGATCACGGTTTGGATGTTCTCTCCCGAAAAACGCGCATCGCTGACGATTGCCAGGGACTTGCCGATCAACGGCTGCAAGCCGAACGGGCCGGCCAAGCTAGACGTCGTGGGTCCGCTGACGTTGCCGACGCCGACCAAGCGCGTCAGCACGCGAGCGATCGTGCCTTTGCCGCTGCGGCGCGGGCCGACGATGAGCAGCATCTTGTGTTGCGACGTGTCGCCGGTGAGGCAGTAGCCGAACCACTCCTGCAGCAGATCCCACGATTGCAGGTCGTCTCCGAACAGCTGGCTCAGGAATGACTGCCACTGACGCGGCTCAGGCGCGTCGGGCTCGTGGTCCTAGTCGAGCGCGTTGACTGCGAAGAACGCCGGGGATGATGCGCTCCGCTGCATGGTGGGAAGGTGCAGCAGCGACGAGCGGCATGGAATGATCTCGCGCGCATTCGGACGATTCGGATGTCCGTCCAGCCATGACGGTGACGCCGTCGTGGCCGGGAGATGTGTGTGCGCCTTCAGGGACTCCAGGGCCGCATTCATCGTGTGTGGGTTGGCCGGGAAATCCCTCGCAACCCATTTCTCGGACTGCGCGTCGTACGTCATGCGAACGGCCGCGTGCAGCCACGGCAGGATTTGGTTACGCAACGTCTCGTCCTCCAACTCGACATAGCGGTTGCCTTGCCATCGCATCAACAGGCCGGCGTAGTGTCGGAGCGTGATTCCCTCAGGGTGCTGGTGAAATTGGCGCACGTAGGCCTCAGCCGTCGGCAGCGTACGCTCGGTCGACAGGATTAGACGTCCCGTTGTGGGATCGGTTGAGCCTGGCAGCGGCTCGTCCGTGAGCGGCGGCGTGGTCGACGGCTTCGCCGCGCGGTTCTTCGATGATCTCCGCGGCTGATACTGGCCGCTCACCGTGGCCAGCGCTTTGGCGATCGTCAGCGCGCCGTACGTCTGCGGCCCATGCAGTTCGTCCCATTTCTCGCGCAGCAGCGCCGAGCGGCGGAAGATGCGATCAATCTGGCCGGCGTCCTTGGTGTAAAAGGCCAGCGTGAAGACGACCGATGCATCCGCCTCGCTGCGCGAGTTGAAGAATTCGTTCCAGCGTCCGGCCCACAGCGACGCGAACTTCGGGCCGGATTTCTTGCTGGCGCAGGCCAGACGGATGATCTCGTCGTCCGGCAGATGCCGAATGTCGCTGGTTGGCGGCGGCGTCGATTTTGACGGTGGCGCTGTCTCAGGTGGCCCGAAGACCTGCGTGTACAACGCATCGACTGCAACCTGCCGCTCCTCGACGCCTTTGGGCGGATCGTGCAGGCTCTGGCCCGTGAGCGTGAAAAAGCGGTCGCGGTCGTACATCTCGATCGCGCCGTCCTCGTACTCGGATTTGCAGCGCGGGCCAGCCTTGGAGGCGCGGACGAAAATCTTGATGCCTGCGCCCGACGGGCTGATTTCGCTGTAGCTGTCCAAGCGATCGAGAATCGCCTGGGCCCACGGCTTGGGTTGGCCGGTGGTGGGGTCGATGCAGTGGTCGAGGTCGACGCCGGCGTAGGGATCGTCGGCGCTGAAGACGAATCCGACTCCCTCGAGCCGCGCGGCTTGGCAAACGGTGATCGCCTGCTCGAACGTGCCCCAGGACTTCGAATCGATGGACGACGCTCTTCCGCCGCGGGTGGGGCTGATGGGACACTTCGTCCAGCGGCCCTTGCGCTCGGCGTACTCCCAGCAGACCCAGTGGGCGCGCTCGCGCAGGCAGGGGGGTACACAGCCCGCCAGACGCTGCACGTCGAAGGGGACGGCCGAGTCAGGCATTTGCATGGTCCTGACTGTGCCGAGTGGCGCGGACGGGCGCCCGCGCCCACCGGTCCAGGAACGTGCGGCGATGGATCACCTGGTTCTTGCGGACGGCGTTGCGGAGGCCCCACGGATCGCCCACGAGCACGCAGGATTTCGCGGCGCGCGTTACCGCGGTGTAGAGCCAGTTGCGATCGGCGAAGTAGTGCGAGCGATGGCAGAGCACAACGGCGCAGGGGAACTCGCTGCCCTGGCATTTGTGCGCCGTCAGCGCGTACGCGAGGTGGACATCGTGAATGGAGTCGCCTTTGATGTTTCGTGTGCCGACGCCATCAAATTCAATCTGATACCCGCCGTTGGCGCCAGGCTCGTAGTCAGTGACGCGGCCGATCGTTCCGTTCATGACGCCCAGCTCGTAGTCGTTGCTGGTCTGGATCACTTTGTCGCCGATGGCGAACTTGCGACCCGGATCGCCATGCAGCAGATGCTGCATCATCTGGTTGATCGCTTTTGTGCCGAGCGCGCCCAGGTGGGTGGGCGTGATGATCTGCACGTCGCGGATGGGATCGACGCCGAGGCGTTCGGGCAGTTTCTTCAGCACCAGGTCGCGCAGGAACGCCTGGATCGGCAGCGGATCGCGGAACACGTCGACGACGGTCCAGGCTGGATCGTTGGTAGCGGTGGGGGAGATGGCGCCGCGCAAAATGGCGGCGCTGTTGGCCTTCAGGACGCCGGCTTGGCGGACGACCTCATCCAGCACGACCAGCGGCACGAGCCGGTGGGCGATGATGTCGCGCAGCACATTTCCTGGCCCCACCGGTGGGAGCTGGTTGTGGTCCCCGACGAGAATCAGCCGTGTGCGGGCCAAGTCGATGCGGCGCAGCAGTTCGGCCATGAGCGGTACGTCGACCATCGAAACCTCATCGACGATGACGATGTCATAAGCCGGTTCGCCCGCGTCCTGGTCGTTGTCAGGATCGGCGGCGCGCGGTGTCGAGAGGCTGTCGCGGTTGAAGTGGGTGCCGTCGTACTTCAAGAGCCGGTGGATCGTCTTTGCTTCAAGTTCGACCCCTTGGGCCCGGAGCGATTCCTCGATCCGTTTCGCGGCCTTGCCGGTTGGCGAGCAGAGCGCAATGTGGAGGTGGGCGTCGCGGAACGCCGCCGCCAGCCGCGCCAACGTATGGGACTTGCCCGTGCCCGCGCCGCCGCATATGACGCTCAGCGCGTGATGGCAGGCATTCTGAACCGCCTCGATCTGCTTGGCCTTCAAATCATCTATGCACATTCGCAGGGGCGGCAGGGGGCGCATTCGCACGCTCCCGTGACTGGCGAGCGTGTTCTGAATCATGAACTCCGCGTCGCGGATGTGCGGCGTGCTCACCGCATCGCCGTCGCTCACGAGATCGCCTCGCGCCAGCAGCCGCATCCCCGCCTCGCGGATGACGTCGCGGCTGTCGAGCGTATCGAGCAGCAGGAGTTCGTTGGCGTTGTCGACCAACTCGGGTCCGCCGATCCAGGTATGCCCGTTGCCGATCTCCTCGGTCACGACGTACCGCAGGCCCGCTTCGATACGGCCCGGGTGCGCTTTCGGCGTGCCCATGGCGCGGGCGATCTTGTCGACCTTCTTGAAGCCGTAGCCGCGCACGTGCTGAATGAGCTGATACGGATCGCTGCGGAGCACGCCGACGATGCTGTTGCCGAACCTCTCGAGTAGCGTCTCGATTTGGTGGGCGCTCAGCCCGAAGCCCGACAGATAGGCGCGGACCTTGTTCTCGGCGCTGTTGGCGATCCACGCTAGCCGCAGCGATTCCAACGTCGCCCGCGGTACACGCAAGTGCCGATGCAGCTCGTCGACGTCCTGGCGAAGGATGCGATCCAGATGCGCCGCGCTGGCAACGTACGACACGATTCGCCGCGCCGTCGCCTCGCCAATGCCCGTGAACGCGGGATGCTTAGCGAGGTAGTTCACCAGACCCTCGCTGGTCTCTGGCAGTTCATACGACAGCGACTCGACGACGAACTGGCGGCCGTACTTGGCGTCGTGTTTCCAGCGCCCCACCAGCGCCACGACGTCACTCTCGTTGGCGCAGAACTTCCCGGCGAACCGCACGGAGCGGCCATCCGCCGCCGCCAGCAGGCCGGCCGAGAAGCCGGGACTGGCGTGGTACGTCTTCCGGATCGTGCCGCGGATGGTCTCAGCCATGCCGCGGCGCTCCGGCCAGCCGCCGGGCGGAGGCCTCGCGCACCGCCATGCGCAGGAAGCCATCGGTGAAGGCGCAGGCGGCCTGCCGGGATCCGCACCAGATCACCGGTACGCGGAAGCAGACCTGGATGTGGAGAGCGGCGCCCAGCAGTGACTCGGGCGATACGCCCTGCAGCGCCTCACGGGCGAGACCCCGCAGCACGTGATCAAGATCGGCTTCGACGACGATGCAGGCGTGCGGCAGATGCGCGAGTTGGTCCAATTCGGCGGCAAAGCGGGCGAATTCGTGGATGGTGGTCCGCGCGAAGTCGGACAAGCTCTTGCGCTCGACTGCGACGACATCTTCATAGCCGTCGACGGAGTAGTCGCCAGCGTCCAGCTTGCGGCGCACGGTCTGGCAGGTGAAGGAGTACTCGGCCTGCTCACGGGTATCGACGACGATGCGGAAGTCCATCGGGGTGCTCGTCCATGTGGAAAAAAAAAAGCCGGGGCGGGCGCGGGCAGTCTGAGCCGGTCGGCAGCTCGGAGCCGGCGAACTCCGAGCCTGTGAAGCCAACCGGCTACGCCATCCCGCCCCGGCCGCACCCGAATCCGTTCAGGTGCGCGGTCGTGAGCGCTGCTCAGAAGGGAGCGTCGCCGCGCGCGGCAACCTCACCCGCCGGCACCTGGATGCGCTTGTTGAAGTACACGTTCGTGTACTCGCCTTTGGTGCGCTTCGTGAGCTCCAGCGCCAGATCGAGCAATTGGTCCAGGTGGTGGGGCAGTTCGCTGAGCTTGGGCAAGTCCAATCCGAGCGTCTTCAAGTCGCCCTTCACGAACGGCAGCGAGGCCTGCGTGATCACGGCGTTCTTGAAGATGTGGCGGCCGGCGTGCGGGCCCGAGAGGACGAGCAGGTCCCACTTGAGCATCGGGTCGCCCTTTTGGCTGCGGTCGAGCTTCACGGCGTGGATGCGGGCCTGGTACTTGCCGTCCGGGACTTCGTCGTTGTCTGCCGGCGGGACGGCGTCATATTCGTCGTCGAATCCGCTCAGGTCCGGCGGCTCGGCATAGGACGAGGGAGCCTGCGGATCGAAAGGGGTGCCAGAGTTCGTCATGATTTCACCTTCCCGTTCGGGGTGCTGCCCGGAGGATTGGAATTGCCGCTCGCCGGCCCGGTTCCGGGTCGAACACCGGGCGCTGCGGTGGGTAGGGCGGCGGTGCCGCCCGCAAAGCATGCTGCAAAGGCGTTGAAATCCAGCGGCAACTGCTCGGGCAGTCGGCCCGTGCGATCGCCGGCTTCATACGTGGGGTGGGGCTTGGTGCGGATGACGCGCTCGACGGTCAGATTGCCGGCCGCGTCCTTACGCGCCGTCGCGTCGCAGAAGAGGATCATGTCCACCAGACCGAGCACAACGCCGCGCGCCCGATCCGGCAGGCTGGGCTGCGTCTTCGTGTACTGGCCGGTGCGCGTCTCGACCGTCTTGTCCTGCGCGTGCGAGATCAGCATCAGCCCATACGGCAAGCTGGCCAGGCGCGTCAGCACGCGGTGCCACTCGTTTTTGACCAGCGCCCAGCCCTTGCCGTGGGCCATGTCGCCCTCGTACTCGATGCTGTTCTTGCCGCAGACGTGGTCGGAGCAGTATTTGAAGGCGTTGTCGACCGTGTCGATCACGATGGTCTTGAAGCGATGGTTGCCGGCCGCGACCAATTTGCAGGCCGCCAGGAAATCCTCCCAGCTGTAGGTCGGGATCTTGAACACCTCGAGCTGGTTCAGACCCGGTTCGCACTCGAAGAAGAGCGCCTCCGGGAAGCGGCTGGCGAGGGAGCTCTTCCCTATTTTCGGCGATCCGTACAGCAGGATCGTCTGTTGTGATAGGTCGACCGCGGGTTTGGTGCGATCGGTAGGCAAGGCGACAGACATCGGGTGCTCCTTCAGAACGTGGTTTCCGCATCGCTCGCAGCGCTGACCGCGAGCTCCTCGTGCGGCGGTGCAATCTGGAACAGGTTGTCGCGCACGTTGGGGTTGAAGTTGGATTGGCAGTAGGGCAGGTACTCACAGGGCCGCTCGTAGGCGAAGCAGTTCGACGTGTTCAGCAGCCACTTCCCGCGGCGGCGCGCCTCGAGATACTGCTGCGTGATCTCCCACACCTCCTCCTGCAACATCGCCAGGCGATTTTCGGAGAGGTAGATGCGTTCGCGGTGGAAGGCCTCCGGCTTCGTGTACCACTCGGCCAAGCGGGCTTGGAATTCTTCGTCGGTCTCGGGCAGTTGCCGCTGCGCCGTCGATTTGCCGCTCTTGTTCTTCGCGGCCAGCTCGGCGCGGCGGGCTTCGTACTCGTCCTGCGATTCCCCCTCGCGCTGCTTCAGGCGCGTCTTCAGCAGCACGTTGTAGAGCACGCCCACGATCGGGTAGCCGGCTTGGCGCAGGTAGTAGCCGTAGAGCGCGATCTGCGTGTCGGTCCACAGCTTGTCCAGGTAGTTGGCATCGATTGACCCGGCGGTCTTGTGTTCGAGCAGATACAGCTCGCCGTCGAGCCGCACGATGCCGTCTGCTTTGCCCGACATGACAAACGTCTGGCTCGGGCGGCCGGTGTCGGGGTTGCGAATCTCGCCCTGGAAGACCTTCTCGATCTCGACGACCTCGAAATTCTCGACCGGATAGCTGGCTGCGTATCCAACGAGCATGGCCCGCGCTCGGTGCCAACGGTCTTTCTGAACGGCGTCGGAGCTGCGCTGCGGAAATTGTGCTTCGATGAAATCGAGCACCATCCACAGCCGGTTGGCATCGCCGGTCAGGCGATACCAGCGCTCCAGCGCGCCGTGGACGACGCTGCCGAACGAGAGGCTCTCGGGCTTTTCGTGCGGCTGGAGATGATCGACGTAGCGGTGCTTGTACTTGCGCGGGCAGTTGCGGAACGTGTTCAGCGCCGAGAACGTCAGCAGGTTCTTTGTGCTGCGCTGCGCGGCGCCGCCCAGATCGGCGGGGTAGATGTCGCGCGTGTAATCGCCTTGCCCGAGCCGCACGAGTGGAACGGGCTCGTCGAAAGCGCGCAGCTCGGGGACATTCGCCGGTGAGTTGCTCATGCCGCTTGGCCCTCGGCGACGGCAGGGGGGTTCGGTTCGGAGCGACCAACCTTGAAGGCGTCGCCGCCGAATTCATGCAGCAACAGGGCGGTGAAGACGCGTACGACGCCCACGCCGGCCGCGGTTGTCGCGTCGACGACGATGGTGCGGCGCGGCTCGTCGACCTGGTAGCCCGCGTCCAGCCGGACCCGGGCCTGACCGAACAGGCCCTCCACGGCGAAGAGCGTCAAATGCAGCGTCATCTCGGCCTCTTCGAGCGGGACCGACTGATCGAACTCGAAGCGGTACACATGCGGGGTCATTCGCCATCCTCCATGCGATCGGGTCCACGCGGGCTCCGCTTGTTACGTACGCCGTTCTGCGCCGATGTGTCCGCCGAAATCCCGAGCCGGGCGGCCGCGAAGGTCTGGCGAATGTGCGTCATCGCGGTGTCAAACTTGCGCCGGGATAGCCCCAATTCGCGTTGGATGGCCGCTGCGGGCTGGTCCGGAAGCCGCTGGCAGATCTCCCGTAGCAGGGGCGGCAGGGCGTCGACGACCCGCGCCACGGCCGTCATCAACTCTTTGCGGCTAATAACGTCGTCGGGGAGTGCGTCGCTGCGGCCCGGGATGTTTTCCGTGCTCAGCGCATCGCGCAACGCGGTGTCTGCGCCTTCGCCGCTCCCGCGCGGCGCATCGAGTGACACGGTCTTTCGGCCGGCGGCGCGTTTCAGACGCCGCCGCGAGCGCAGCAGTGACGCGATCCAGGAGTTGAGCACATGTGCTACGAAGGTATTGATCGATCCGCGAGCGGGGTCGTATCGAGGCGCGCGGCGCAGTAAATGGCTGCGCATCTCCTGAGCCAGGTCCTCACCGTCGCTCCTCTGGAAATCACAGCGTCGCGCGAGCTGCCGCGCTTTCATCTGGATAATTCCCTCGGTGTATTCGGTCAGTAAATTCGGACGAGTCGATTCATCTCCCACGGGTTGCCTCCGAGGCCGGAGGCCGGAGGCCGTGGGGTGTCAGCCGATGTCAGCGCGCAGGAAGAGCACTGGCCGCGACGCGGAGCGTTGAGCGGTCGCCATCGGCGACACTCAACGACCTCCGCGCTTGCGGCCAGTCAGTTGACGAGTCTGTTCAGTAAGTTCGGGAACGAGATCCGGGTGTGAACCGGGCTACACGATGACCTCCTCGTCCACCACCAGGTTCAGCGGCAGACCGTCCTGCACGTCGATGCTGACGAGCACATCGTTGCGAATGAGTCGCAGCCGCTCGATCAGCTCGAGCTGTTGGGCCTTCAGTTGAAAGTCCTCGCCCATCGGCCGCGCGTGGCGACCAAGTTCCGGCCGCCCCAATCGGAAGTTACGCCGCGCTCGGGGCCGCGGCGTGAGCTGCACTTCGCCGCTGCGAATCACAACATTCGAGAGCGTGCCGTAGCCCACCTCGCGCAACAGATCGATCAACTGCTGCTCGGCAGGCTTCAGCATGCGCTTGCGGGCCTCCATGCCCTCCGGCCGCGGCGGCCGTTCTTCTCTGCGTTCGCCTTCCATGCTCCGCTCCCTCTTGCCCTGTTTATCTGACGCTACACAGGGTGTGCAAAAAAACGCCCTATGAGTCGCTATGAATCGCAGCCTCCGGGCGAACGATCAGCCCCAGTTGCTCTAGGCGGATGCGCATCGCCTCGCCTGAGACGCGGAAGCGCCGCGCGAAGGGGCGGCTGAAGCGCTCCAGCAGCACATCCTCGGCGTCGCGCTCGCTGCCCAGCGTGCTGCGCAGAATGGTCCGCATGATCAGGTAATCGCCGCCCTTCGCCGCCTCTTCCACGCAGAAGGGCCCGTCCGTGCCGCGGAGTTCGCGCCAGACGGCCCGCACCAAACGGCGCGGCATGAGCAGACAGGACGCGAAGAGGTTCGCCTGCAATTCGATCCGCTGATGGGTGCGCACGCGCTGCTCAGCCGTGATCTGCTCGGTGGCGAGTTCCAGCAGCGTCACGCCGCCGATCGAGCGGTGGAGCTGCCAATGGCCCACCTCGTGCGCCAGGGTGAACCGATAGCGACCTTCCTGGGCCGGGTGGTTGTTCGGATCAAGGCTAGCATCGATCGCGATGCAGCGGTTCTCGCGATAGAGCGCGCCGAGCACGCCGGGAATCGCGAGCCGCTGGCTGAGATTGGTGATCTCGAGCCGCAGCTGCAGGTGCAGCTCGACGATCTCATCGATCGGAACGGGGAGAACGTCGGCTGCGCCGCGCTGTTGCTGATAATCGGCCAGCAACCGCGCCGCGCGGCGTTCGATCTCAGCCGCGGGCAGGTAACGGACGGGAGGCGAATTGAGGAGAGTTGGGGATTGTGTCACGGCTGGCCACTCCGATTGGACTCCCTCAGCCGGCGCGCGTGGTCGACCAGCGACTGCAGTTGCTCACGCGTCAGTCCCGAAGACTCGCGCAAGAACGCAGCCAACTCGAGCGGTCGCTCGCAGATGATCCCGGACAAATCCTGGGGCAGGCGCCCCGCCAGCGCAATCAGCGCATCGGCCGACTCGCCCAGGATCACCGCCATCCGCTCGGCCCGTTCGGCCGTGGGCGGATCGAAGTGGCCCTGCTCGACCTGCGAGATGTAGGTCGGGCTGACGCCGACGAGTTGCGCGAACCGCCGCAGGCTGAGCCCCTTGGCCAGCCGCTTCTGGCGAATGATTTCGCCGAAACGGCAGCGTTCGGAGGCGGCGCGCGAAGTCCGCTCGAGTCCAGATGGACGATCTGCGTGGTCCATAATTGCCGAGATCTGCACGCGAACCGCGCGGAGCGGGCGCGGGCTGAGTATGGGCGCTGACGACCCCCCATCCATGGGGCGGCGATTCCTTGGCCTGCCGTCAGCGGTTTATGGCTGGCATCGGTGCAAAGCCATTCAACCGATCACG
>JANRJD010000017.1:0-201361 GCA_033764195.1 Phycisphaerae bacterium
CTCAGCGGACCCAGGCCATTGCATTCGCCCGAATGCAGCGACCTGCATTTTCTTTTCTGACTTGCTCTCGTCGCCGCAAGGCGCCGAAAGCAATGGCTAGCCGCCGCGATTCCGCGCCTCACGCGCGGCGGCGAACCAAGCGTGAGGCTCTGCAGCCGCCCGCAACCGGCAAAGTTCGTAGAGCAAGGCTCTGCCTTGCTCTTCAAACCCGGGTGGCATGGGCTGGCGGTACTCCGCCTGCCCGTGTCCCCGGCGCCGCGAGCGACTCGAGCGACGGCAACATCGCAACGGTGCGGCGAGCCAGCCCGCCCCGCGGCTGCAAGAAACCCGGCCGGCACGCACAGAGTGATCCGGAAAGCGCCCAGGCGCGCGAGCCGTTAGGCCGCGCAACGCCCAAGCGCCGATCGGATCGACGCAACCTTCGTCCGTCACGACGAAGCGCGCGGCGGGTTCAACTCCCGCCACCTCCATTCCGAACTCTCATCAATCGACGCGCGTCTACGCGCGCCGCCCGCCCCCGCGCGCGCTTCTTCAATTCGCTATTCGCTATTCGCAATTCGCTATTCCCCCGCTCCCCTCTTCCACTCGACACCCTGCACCCGCAACTCGAACCCCACCCCTCCGCCCCTCTCCCATTCGCCATTCGCCATTCCACCCCCACCGCCCGGCTACACTGATCCAAATATGGCCTCGATCCGCGTCCAAAACATCCTGAAACAGATCGGCGAACGGGTGCTGCTCGACGGCGCCACGATCGATCTTTACCCGGCCGAGATCGCCGGGCTGATCGGCCCCAACGGCGCCGGCAAGACCACGCTGTTCAAGCTCATCGCGGGCAAAATCGCCCCCGACGCCGGCAGCGTCAGCGTCGCTCGCAGCGTCGAGATCGGCTACCTGCCGCAGGAACCGGAGCTGCCCACCAGCGGCACGCTGCGCGAGGCCGTCTGGGCCGCGTTCGCCGACCTGCTGGCGATGGAGCGGCGGATTCACGAACTGTCGGACCGCATCGCGGCCCATCACGCCAGCGACAACGCCGCCGATTTGCTCGATCAGTTCGACAAGCTGAACACGCGTTTCGAAGACGCCGGCGGCTACCGCATGGAGCAGCGCTTCGGCGAGGTGATGGCCGGACTGGGGTTCCTGCCGGCCGATTTCGATCTGCCGGTCTCGGCACTTTCCGGCGGACAGAAGTGCCGCGCGGCGCTGGCGCAGCTGCTGCTGAAAGAGCAGAATTATCTGCTGCTCGACGAGCCGACCAACCACCTCGATATCGACGCGGTGCGCTGGCTCGAAGGATTTCTGTCGCGACACGCCGGCGGCGCGCTGATCATCTCGCACGATCGCTATCTGCTCGATCGGCTGGCGGTGCGGATCGTCGAGCTGCGGAACAAGGCGCTCTTCAGCTATCCGGGCAACTACTCGAACTTCGTGAAGTCGCGCGAGAACGAGCGGCTGACGCAGGAGCGACAGTTCGAGAAGGACAAGGATTTCATCGAGAAGGAAAAGGCCTTCATCGCCCGGCACATGGGCTCGCAGCGCACCGCGGAGGCCCGCGGTCGGCGCACGCGGCTCGAGCGGCGGATGGCGGCGGGCGAATTCGTCGTCGAGCGGCCCGATGAGCTGTCGAAACTTTCGCTTGATTTCGGCGACGCCGAGACGCGCACCGGCGAGATCCTGAAAGCCGAGGGGCTCGCCAAAAGCTACGGCGGAAAGCGGCTCTTCGGCGGGCTGAATCTGAGCCTGCGCGGCGGAACGTGCCTGGGGCTGACCGGGCCGAACGGCGCGGGCAAGTCGACGCTGTTGAAATGCCTGCTCGGCCGGGTGGAAGCGGACGAAGGCGAGATCTGGTGGGACACCAAGCAGCAACCCGGCTACTTCGCGCAAGACTCCTCAGGCTTGTCGCCGGAGATGACGATCCTGCAGGAGATTCAGGGGGTCGCGGGCTGGATGAATGAGGAGTCGATCCGCGGGCTGCTCGGCCGCTTTCATTTCAGCGGCGACGACGCCTACAAGCGCATCGGCAATCTCTCGGGCGGCGAGCAATCGCGCGTGCGATTGTTGAAGCTGATTCTCTCGCGGCCGAATGTGCTGGTATTGGACGAGCCGACCAACCACCTGGACATCGCCGCTTGCGAGTCGCTGGAGGAAGCGCTGCTCGAATATCCCGGCACGATCATGGTCATCAGCCACGACCGCTATTTTCTGGATCAGATCGTCGATCAGTTGCTGGTGATCCGGCCGGAGGGACACCGACTGATCCACGGCAATTACTCGACCTATGTCGAGACGGTCGAGCGCGAGGAAGCCGCGGAGAGGCTGCGACGCGAGGCCGAAGAGGCGGCCAAAAAGCCGGCGAAGAAGCCGGCGGCGAAACCGAGCAACGGAAGCGCCGCGGCCGGTCAGCCGAAGAGCCGCTTTGCCAAGCTGAAGTTTGAGCAGATCGAGCAGGAGATCATGCAGCGCGAAACGCGGCTCAGCGCCATCGAACAGAAGTTCGGCGACGCGACGATCTATCGCGATGCCGCCGCCAGCGCGAAGCTGCGCGAAGAATTTGACGCATTGAAGGCGGAACTGGCCGAGCTCCACGCGCTGTGGGAAGCGCGGGTTGGCGAAATGACCTAACAACAGCGAATAGCGAATTTCGAATCGCGAGTGGAGTGCAGTCGCAAGCTACCTAGCGCAGTCGGGCTAGTGGGAGCCCGATTACACCGCGTCGCCGCCGCAACTTGCGAAACCAGCGCAGAGCCGTGGTGTTCAGTACCGATTCTTGTTGATCGCGGCGGTTTCTCCGCGTGTGATTGAGATCGAAGAAGCGTACCTGTTTGGGGGGCTACACTGATCGTGATGGGCGAAGCGGGCTCCGATACGACGCGTCCAATTAATCAATCCGCAGCGACGGACTACCCATATCGCTCGGAGTGGCGCTGCCTGTCCTGTGACTATCCCCTGGCGCAAATCAACGGCGACCACTGCCCCGAGTGCGGGGCGCCGTACTCGGCTGCCGACTTTGACGCGATTCGGGCCGTGTTTGTCCCGCAACGGGTTTTTGAGTGGGAGCAACACCGATCGTGGCGGAACTGGCTCGCGATGACGTTGCTCGTGCTGACTCGACCGAGGCTGTTCCTCCAAAAGCTACCCGTCTATCCCGATGTCGTGTCGGCAAGTGAGTTTGCGACGCGGGGGGACATGCTGGCGACGGTAACGCTATTTCTGGCGGCGCTGCACCACTCGATTGACGCCCTTCGAGCTTACGACGGAGGCGAGATGTGGTGCTCGCTCGTTACGCCGATCCTGTTGTGGGCACCGCTATCGATGTTCTGTCGGGCGATCACGGTCGGCGCATGCGCAACCATGTTTCGTATAGCAGGCCGGGTCGCGGGAGAGCGAGTCTGGCAGGCAGTCCTTTCGTATCAGTCGATTCATCTGACACTGGCGGTCATTTGCATCGCCGTTGCGATTGAGCTGCGCGTCATAGAGCGCGCGATCCGACTCGATGACACGTATCTTGAATCGCTTGCACTGGGCGCGCTGAAAGTCACGCGTTTCTCGATGATCGCTTGCGCTGCGCTGATCGCCGTTGTCTGGATTGGTCGGATCGTGACCACTGCGAATGCGATCAGTCGACCCCATCTGCTACGTGTCTTCGCGTGGTCGTCATTGCTCCTCGTCGCCGTCGCGGTGCTGGCGGGGAAATCGGCGTGTCTTTCGCCGGCGATCGTCATCGCGCTGGAATCGGCGGGCTGAGTTTCGAGGTGCTACACCGCGTCGCCGCCGCGTTCGCCGGTGCGGATGCGGATGCATTCGTGGAGCGGGACGACGAAGATCTTGCCGTCGCCGACCTCGCCTTTGTCGCCCGTCCGGGCGCCGCGCAGGATGGCGTCGATGGTGCGTTCCACATACTCGTCGTTGACCGCGATCTCGATCTGCGTGCGGCGGACCATGCGCTGCCGCACGGGCTGACCGCGGAAGTACTCGATCTCGCCGAGGGCGCGGCCGTGGCCGTCGACCGAGAAGACGGTCAGGCGATAGTTGTCGCCCTCGTCGAGCACGGCCTGCAACTGATACTGCACGGCGTCGAGCACTTCGGGGCGAATGACGGCGATCACGAGTTTCATTTGCTTCTCCGCAGAACCGGACGTGCGGGCCGAAGTGCGCCCGCGATTACAGGTGATATCCGCGCTCGCCGTGGATCGCGATGTCGAGGCCGTCGCGTTCCTGACGGTCGCTGACGCGCAGGCCCATCGTCGCGGCCACCAGACCGCCGATGAGCAGCGTGCCGACAATCGCGAAGGCGGCGGCGATGCTCGCGCCGGCGAGTTGCTTGAAGAGCTGCGTGGCGTGGCCGGTGATCAGGCCGCTGAGGCCGGGGATGGTGCAGAAAATGCCGGTCGCGATCGCGCCCCAGAATCCGCCGACGCCGTGGACGCCGAAGGCGTCGAGCGAGTCGTCGTAGCCGAGCCGGCTCTTGAGCCGCACGGCGCAATAGCAAACGAGCGACGCGACGGCGCCGATGATGATGGCGTAGACGGGCTTCACATGGCCCGCGGCGGGGGTGATCGCGACCAAGCCCGCGACGATGCCCGAGGCCATGCCGAGGCTGGTCGGTTTTCCGTGGTGCGACCACTCGATGATCATCCAGACCAAGGCGGCGGCGGCGGCGGCGGTTTGCGTGGTGGTGAAGGCGAGGCCCGCGATCGTGCCCGCGACGGGGCTTTCGAAGCCGACGGCGCTGCCGGCGTTAAAGCCGAACCAGCCGAACCAGAGCAAGCCCGCGCCGGTGAGGGTCATCGTCAGGTTGTTGGGCTGGATGGCGCCGGCCGGATAGTCGCGGCGTTTGCCGAGCATCAGCGCGAGGACGAGGGCCGAGACGCCGGAGGAGATGTGCACGACGGTGCCGCCGGCGAAGTCGAGCACGCCCCATTTGAAGAGCCAGCCTTCGGAGGCCCAGACCCAGTGAGCCAGCGGGCAATACACGCAGGTGGTCCAGAGGATGATGAAGGCGATGAAGCTCGAGAGGCGGACGCGCTCGGCGATGGCGCCGCTGATCAGGGCCGGCGTGATGATCGCGAACTTGCCCTGGAACATGACGAAGACCAGCTCGGGGATGGCCTTGTCGGCGAAGAGCTGGTCATGCGGCAGGCCGACGAGGCCGATCAGGGCCGGATTCCAGCCGATCCAACCGCCGACGCTGGTGCCGAAGGCGAGGGCGTAGCCGATGACGATCCACTGCACGCCGATGACCGCCATGGCGACGAAGCTGTACATCATGGTACTGAGGATGTTTTTTTGGCGCACCATGCCGCCGTAGAAGAGCGAAAGGCCGGGAATCATGAGCAGGACGAGGGCGGAGCTGGCGAGCATCCAGGCGGTGCTGCCGGAGTCGATGGGACCGGCGGCGGCGAGGGTGAGCGGCAGTGGCGCGGGAAAGGCCGTCAACGCGAGGCTCCTGCGGGGTTTAAGCCGTGGCGAAGGTTCTGAAATCGCGGTGTGCGTCGCGTTTGTGGGCGGCGCGAGGCGATTTTGTATGGATCGGCAGGAGGGGCGTCAACGGTGGAGGGGGAAGGGCGAATGAGAATGCAGAATGAAGAATGCAGAATGGGGCCGGGCGGCTGGGTTCCGGTCGGGGGGAATCGCGATGGCGGCTACGGACGCACGCGCGGGCCAAAAACGTCCATCTCGGCGGGCGCGACGGGCCAGTTTGAGCCGCCGGCGCAGGGGCGGTCGAGCGTGCCGCACCGTGGGCCGCGCTTTCGGCATCCAACGCTCCAAGCGCCCGCCTTTTCGATGAGCGCTCGATGGTGGCATCGTGCGAACGGCGACGGGCGTGAGTGGAGATGATTCGCGATGCGCCGAAATGAACGTGCCGCTTTCGCGCGGCCAATCGCTGGATTTTTGAACGACACAAACGACGAGAACTCACCGCGTCCGGCTCCGTCCTCGCCGCAGCCGGACCATGGCAGCGACGGCGATGCCCTTGACGCCTATTCCCAAGCCGTCGTGCGCGTCGTGGAGCGGGTGGGGCCGGCGGTGATCGGCGTGGGCGGGAGGGATGCCCAAGGTCGCGGCGGGCAGGGGTCGGGTTTTTTGATTACGCCGGATGGGTATGCGCTCACGAATAGCCACGTCGTGCATGGGCGTTCGGCGCTGATGGCGCGCTCGCACGACGGCGACCGGCTGGATGCGCGGTTGATCGGGGATGACCCGGCCACCGATCTGGCGTTGATCCGCGTGTCGAATCATGGGTTGCCGTTTGTCGAACTGGGCGACTCGGCGTCGCTGCGGGTGGGGCAGCTCGCGATCGCGCTGGGCAATCCGCTCGGGTTTCAATCGACCGTGACGGCGGGCGTGGTGAGCGCGCTGGGCCGCTCGATGCGGACGGAACAGGGGCGGCTGGTGGATGAGGTGATCCAGCACACCGCGGCGCTGAACCCGGGCAACTCGGGCGGGCCGCTGGCTGATCATCGCGGGCGGATCGTGGGCATCAACACGGCGATCATCGCCTTTGCGCAGGGGCTGGGCTTTGCGGTGCCGTCGGATTTGGCGAAGCGCGTCGTGGGCGAGCTGATGGCGCATGGACGCGTTCGACGGGCGCACTTGGGCATCTCCGGCGCGACGGTGCCGCTGCCGCGACGACTGGCGGTGGAGCATGATCTGCTGAACGAGACGGCGGTGGCGATCGCGGGGATCGTGCCGCTCTCGCCGGCGGCGGAGGCGGAGCTGCGCGAGGAGGATCTCATCGTGGCGCTGAATGATCGGCTGGTGAGCGGCGTGGATGATCTGCACCGGCTGCTGTCGGCGGCGCCGGATGGGGCGGAGGTGCGGCTAACCCTCATCCGCAGCGAGCGAAAGATGGAGCGGGTGGTGAGGGTGAGGTATGGCGAGAAATAGCGAATGGCGAATTTCGAATAGCGAATTTGAATGCGGCATGCGCACGCGATGCATCGCATCAGCGTCGCGGCGGCGGTACGCGTTTCAATTTGCTATTCGCAATTCGCTATTCGCCATTTTCTTCTTCGGTTGATTCTTCCACCGCCGATGGATCCACAAGTATTGTTCTGGAAACTTGCGGATCGAGTTTTCCATTGCGGTGGAGAATTCCTGCGTGAGCCAGAGCGGGGCGTCGTCGCGCGATTCCCATTCTTCGGGGCGGATGACGCGCTCGACGGCGAAGCGGTAGTGGAAGCCCTTGCGCGTGCGGGCTGCGTAGCCGCAGATCACGGGCGTGCGGTGGCGGATCGCCAGCAGCGCGATCGATTTGTAGGTCGATGCGGGGCGGTTGAAAAAGCGTACGAAGTAGCCCTTGGGGCCCGCGTCCTGATCGGCGATGAAGCAGAGGGGCGTGCCGCTGGTGACGATCGACTCGGCCTCTTCGGTCGCGCCCTGTTTGTAGAGCAGTCGCAGCCCGCTCGCGGCGCGGGTGCGGACGAGCCAGTCGTTCATGCGCTCGTTGTCGAGCGGGCGCATGACCGCGGTGAGCGGTACGCCGAGGCGACAGAGGGTGAAGCCGAGCAGCTCGAAATTGCCGAAGTGCGGCGTGATCATCACGGCGCCGCCGCGGAGCAGCTCGATCAGCGCGGGGCCGAGGTCGCGGAGCTCGACGTACCTGGACCAGCTCCAGCGATTGAGCAGGCGCGGGCTCATGACGAGTTCGACCAGGAAGACCTGCGTCCAATGCTCGAAGGATTCGCGTCCGATGCGGAGCAATTCGCTGCGCGGATATTGCCCGCGATAGGCGCGAGCCAGGTGCAACACAGTTTTGCGACGGTGCGGCGGGCTGATCATCCACCAGATCCGGCCGATGCAGCGCGCGGTGAGGAGATTGGCGTCGACCGGGAAGCACTCGATGATCGTGGCCCACATCCGCAGCAGCGCGTAAAGCGCCCAACTGGTGTAGGGCCTGAGCCACGGCGGGGCGTGGTACCACTTCTTTGGCTTGACGACGGCGGGCTTGCTCACGGCGCTCCGTTGGGGAGGGCAGGCTTACGCGCTGCGCGATCTGCCTCCTGGGTTGTTGATGACGGGATGGCGTCGCTGCGTGACCAGCGCGCTTCCCAATCATCTCCCAAGATTTCGCGCGTGCCGCGGAGAGCGGCTTCGCGCCACTTTTCCTTGAACTCGATTTCGGGCGCCGCTGCGCAGCGCGTGGGCGGGCGATTGCCGATGAGCAGCAAATTGCGATCGGGTCGGCCGAAATGCGGCTGAATCCAGACGTACATGGGGGGCGGGGGCTCGCCGCGGAGCCTGGCGATGTGCTCGACGACGGTGCGGAACTGGACGTATTCGATGAAGCTGATGACGAAGAGACAGAGCGGTTCGCTTCGCAACTGGCGCACCATCTCGACCCCGACGCGCTCGACTTCGTAGCGTTTCGTGCGCTTGCCGTTCTGCTCCTTCAAGAGTTGCAGTTGATCGATAATGCGGGGGTAGCGATAGCTGCCGTACCAGATGACGCGCGGGTCCTGCTGGGCGATTTGCCGGAGGGACTTGGCCTCTTCGGGCGAGACACACTCGCGGATGCGCTGGGCGAATTCGCGAAAGCCGGCTTGAGAGACCAAGATGGGGAAGATCACCGGCCAGGCCCAGAGCCAGAGCACCCACATGGTGCCGACCATAGAGGCAAAGGCGGCCTCGCCTTGCGCGCGGCGATAGAAGTTGGTCACGAGGACGGACCCGATCAGGACGATTGCGGCCGAGACGCACATCGGCAGCAGCAGGTCTTTTGCCGCGAGGGCTCCGCTCAATTGACCCGGGGCGGGCTCATAGGGTCCGAGATGCTTGAACCAAGGGTTGTAGGCCATGAACACCGCAACGGCGCCGCCAACCGCAGCGATGAGGGGCAGGACGAGCGCGGCGCTGCGGGCCTGCGGCGCGAGGCCGGCGATGCGGCGGGAGTCGAACAGGCAGGCCAGGTCGATGCCGAGCAGGCAGAAAAGCGGGGGCAGCGCGGGAAGGAAATAGCGCGTTTCCTTTCCGGCGGCGGAGGAGAAAAAGACGAGCAGGCTGGCGAACCAGAGCATGAGGAACCAGCGGCCGCGCGACTCCGTTTCGGCACAGGGGCGAAAGACGCGTGCGATCGCGCCGGGGAGCGAGATCGTGTAGGGCAGGCAGAAAATCGCCGTCGGGGCGAGGTAGAAGAACAGCCAATACCACTTGTTCTGCCCCTCGACGTTGGGCAGGTCGCCGGTGTAGCGGTCGAAATATTCGACCTTCCACTTGTCCCACGCGGCGGGCTCGCTGGCGATGACCGCCAGGATCCAGGGCAGCCAGGGCAGGGCGAAGACCGCCAGACCGGTGAGGTGTCGCCAATCGGCCAGCAGCGACCAGCGGCCGCGAACGAGGAGATAGGCCACCGCCGGCACGCCGCAGATGACGAGCGGCATGGGAAGCTTGTAGATCATGCCGAGGCCGGCCATGAAGTAGGCGAGGTGGAGCAGGATGGTGCGTTTCCAGCCGCGCGGCTCGCTCTCGAGCGCGACCCACCACATGGCCAGCGCGAGCGTGGTGCAGGCGGCCAGACCGAGGTCGCTGGCGCCGCGGTGCGTCCAGTAAAGCACGAGGGCGCTCGACGCCGCCGCGAAGCCCGCGAAGACGGCGGCCCGATCGCCGCTGATGCGGCGCGTCAACCAGAAGACGGAGGCGACGATCAGGACGCCGGCGATGGCGTTGGGCACGCGGGCGTCGACCTCGTCGACGCCACTGCCGCGCAGCTTCGCAATGCTCATCACGGCCCAATAAGGCCCGGGTGATTTCTGCATGCGGACTTCGCCGGAGAAGCGCGGCACGAGCCACTCATCGGCCTCGAGCATTTCGCGCGCGGTCTGGGCCACCCAGCAATCGGTGGGTTCGAAAAAGGCGCCGCGATCGATGCCGTAGAAGGAGAGAATCGCCGTGCAGCCGATGAGCGAGAGCAGCCAAGCCCAGGACGAAGGGGTCATGGGGCGGCATTCGCAGGCGGGGCCATCGGCGCCGGGGACGGCGTTGGAGAGCGGCTCGGCCATGGCGGCGGGCCGCGAACTCAACTCCGACCCCCGCCCGCGGCATCGGCGCTGCCCGACTCGCGCGGTCGCAGCGGCGCCTCGATCGCCGCGTTGACGCGTGTCATCAACTCGATGAAGTCGGCCTGGGCCTTGAGCAGGCTCTTGAATAGCGCGTGTCCCGCAAGCTCGGCCTCGGCCTCGGCCAGGCGTCGCTTGTCTTCGGGTTCGATCGGCTGCTGCGTGCTGCGCAGCTTTTGAATGCGTTCGACCGCCGCCTCGTGCGCCCGCAAGAGCGCCTGCGCGCCGGCGTCCGCTTCGATTGCCTGACGCGCCGCTGCGATGTCGAGCGCTCGCGGGCTCTTCGCGATGGCGCGGCCCAGATCGGCGGCCTGGCGCAGGATCTCATCCATCTTCGTTCGCCTTCCTGCTCGCGGCGCGGAACCAGCCGCCTCGCCGTTAACCCGCGGCGAGCGCGACGCGCCTTCGCTGCGGCACAGAATATCGTTGCCGCCGCGAGGTCGCGAGACGCTGTATTCGACAGCGAAGCGGCCGCCCCGCGGATGGGCGAGAGTGCGAATTCATCGCGAATCTCGGCTCCCCTAGCGGCATCCAAGGTTTAGATCGGCGGCCCGGGCCCGACGCAGGGCTGATTGTGAAGGCCGCCGCCCGGTTATCTCCGATGGGACAGAAGGAGCCACTCATGTCGCGACTGCCGCTTGTCGATCCGAAATCCGCCACGGGCCGGGTGAAAGAGATTTTCGAGGGACCGCTGAAGGGCAAGAACTTCAATATTTTTCGTGCCATGGCCAATTCGCCGGCGGCTCTCGACGCTTATTTGGGCCTGTCGAGCGCCCTGAGTCATTCCGGACTGAGCGCGAAGGAGCGCGAGGTCATTCAGCTCACGATCGGGCAGCAAAATGACTGTGGCTATTGCGTCGCGGCACATACGGCGATCGGCAAGATGGTCGGCCTCACGGAGGAGCAGACGGTCGAGGCACGGCGCGGCAAGCTGAGCGATGCGAAACTCGCGGCTCTGTCAAAATTTGCGCTGGCGATCCACGAGAAGCGCGGATTCGCGACCGCCGACGATTTGGCGGCGTTTAAGGCCGCGGGCTACAGCGACGGCAATGTGGCGGAAGTCCTGGCGACGTACGCGTTGGCGATCTACACGAATTACTTCAACCACGTGAACGAAACGCCGATCGATTTTCCGGCGGTCGCGAAGCTGTAGAGGATGAATGGAAATCTCGGGGGGCGTCGTGTTTCGCGCGGCGGACGGGACGAATGATGTTGATGGCGGGCCGGGAATGCACGCCGGCACATTGGCCATCGCGCGCCAGAAGCGCCTGGACTGCACCTCGAACTTAATCTCCGGCGACTCGCGGTTGCGTGAGTGACTGGCCCTCGGTCGGGGTTGCCGCGCGCAGGGCCTCCACGTCGCTGCGGTAGTCGCTCGCGAACTGGCGAATGGCCGATTCATTCAGTTTGGCCCGGATGGCGCCGCGCAGCGTGGTTTCGTCTTTGGCCCGCAGATCGATCGTGACGAGGAACTGATCGGTCGTGAATGCGGGGCGGCGAATGTCGACGCGGCCGGAGTCGAAGACCGATTTGCCCGCCAGGGCCCCGACGCGCTGGATCACCATCGCGTGCGCCGCCTCCGGCTCGCTACCGACGGCGAACTCGCCGACGGCCCGCGGGGCGTCGATGTAGATCGAGTAGGCGATCGGGCCGTCCTTGGCGGCGGGCAAGGGGCACTCCAGCAGCAATGCCGCACGCCCATCGAACTCTGCGGCGTCGGCGGAGCGCGTCCGGAGCAGCACATATTTTTGTGAAGGGGGTGCAAAAGGCTGCTCGAGCACGAGCCGCTCGGAGGTAGTGGCGCAGCCGGCCACGCCCAAGCACGCCAAAGCGCTCAGCAGAAACACGCCGGGGAAGGTCGAGATGAGTGCCGTTGTTCCGCGCATGAGAACGCAGCGTAGTGGCGCTCGGCGCGGCGGGCCAGAGAGGCTTCGCCGGATGGGCCGCTCGAACGTCTTGGCGGCGGGTGTCGTCGCGGACGGGCGAACGATCGTCACGATCGCCTTCGAGGCTGCCGTGTGCGGGGCGAATCCAACCTCTTCCCCGGGCAATCGTTATCGGCGAGCGAAAAATCGCATTTCGGAATGGTCCGGGCGGCGGGTAAACTGAAGTTTCCGACCTGCCGACTTCGCGAACTCGCGACAAGGAAATTGCACCATGAAGCGCTGGATGCTGGGAACGGTCTGCATGTTGGCGACGGGCGCCGCAATCGCCGCCCCGATCGTCGGTCAGGTGAATGATTTTGAGGACGGCACGACGCAGGGCTGGGGCGTGGGCGGACCCAGCCCGAATCCGCCATCCAATTCGCCCGACGGCGGACCGGGCGGCGCGGGGGACGCGTTTTTGCGTTTTGCGAGCTCCGGCGGCAGCGGTGCGGGCAGCCGCCTCTCGATTCAGAACACGACCGAGTGGGCGGGCGACTATCTGGCGGCGGGCGTGACTGCGATCTCGTTCGACATCGCCAATCTGGGCTCGAACTCGCTGCAGATTGCGCTGCGGATCGAAGGGCCCGGCGGGACGTTTGGCTCGCTTACGCCGCTGGCGATTCCGGCGGATGGGCTCTGGCGCAGCGTGAGCCTGGGGATCGACGATGCGAGCCTGACCAGCACCGGCCCGACCGACCTGGACGCGACGCTGAGCGATGTTTTCCGCCTGAGAATTGAGGATGGCCGCGGCGCGCTCGTGGCGACGGCGGGCATCGACAACATTCGCGCGTTGCCGGAGCCGGGTTCGCTGGCGCTGCTGTCGCTGGCGGCGCTGGTGCTGCGCCGTCGCTAGTTGCGACGCGGATTGCAACGCGCTGGATGGATGCCCCAAAAAAAGATGGAAGGTCTAGCCGTGGCGCGGGGTCAACCTTCCATCAGGAGCTGCTCGAAACGCCGAGCAGTTGAGTTTCATTTTCTGTCGCGAGTGCGCCGCACGCGACGCACAATAATTCTTTTAACAACTCGCGTGCATTCTTGGCAATGGGTTTTTGCGCGCGAAGTTGAAAATCGTGCGCAGGAAAACACCGGCGCGCGGCCGGTGTCACCCATTCAAACCGTGCATCGCGAAGCGGCGATCGCTTAGCGGAGGTTCGCGCGATACCACTCGATCGAGCGGCGCAGGCCGTCTTCGAAGGTGACGCGCGGCACGTAGCCGATGACCCGCTTCGCTTCGTCGAGGGCCGCGAGACTGTCGCGGACGTCGCCTTTTCGAACCGGCTCGTAGATCGGCTCGACCTTTGTGCCCAGGCTGTCGTTCATCACCCGCAGCATCGCATTCAGCGAAATGCTCTCGCCGCAGGCGATATTCACCGTTTCGCCGTTGAGGCTGGCGGCCTCGGCCGCGAGCAGATTCGCATTCACGACGTTGTCGACGTAGCAGAAGTCGCGGGTCTGGCCGCCGTCGCCATAGATGACGGGGCGTTCGCCCTTCAGCAGGCGCGAGATGAAGGCGGGGATGACCGCGGCGTACTGGCTGTTCGGGTCCTGGCGCGGGCCAAAGACGTTGAAGTATCGCAGGGAGATCGTCTGGAGGCCGTAGCAGGCCGTGAACGCCTTGCAGTAATTCTCGCCCGCCAGCTTGCTGACGGCGTAGGGGCTGAGCGGGCGCGGCATCATGTCTTCGCGCTTCGGCAGGGTCGGCGTATCGCCGTAGGCGCTACTGCTGGCGCTGAAGACGACGCGGCGGGCCTTGGCGTCGCGTGCGGCGACCAGGATGTTGAGCGTGCCGGTGTCGTTGATCCGGTGCGTTCGCATCGGGTCGTCGACGCTGCGCGGCACGCTGCCCATCGCGGCCATGTGAAAGACGTAGTCGCAGCCGGCGACGGCGCGGTGGCAGACGGCTGCGTCGCAGATGTCGCCGACGACCAGCTCGACCTTGTCGCCGAGCTCATCGAGGTTTTTGCGGTGGCCCGAGCTGAGGTCGTCGAGCACGCGCACCCGCCAGCCGCGCTGGAGAATGCCGCGGACCAGATGACTGCCGATGAATCCTGCGCCGCCGGTAACAAGACACTGGGTCATATCGACTCCTTCGGCAGTCCGAAAAATCGCTCCGCGTTGGCGGTGGTGGTTCGCGCAAAATCCGCGGGGCTCATGCCGCGCAGGGCGGCGATCCTCGCCGCGGTGTGGGCCACAAAGGCCGGTTCGTTTGGAAAGATCTTACGGACCGGCTCGGGTGAGAGAAACGGCGCGTCGGTCTCGACCATGATGCGATCGAGCGGGCAGAGGCTGGCCGCGAGGCGAACGTCGTCGCCGTTTTTGAAGGTGACCACGCCGGTGAAGGACATCCAATAGCCCGCGTCGAGGATGCGGCGGGTGGTGGCGGGCGGGCCGCTGTAGCAGTGAAACACGGTGCGAGGGGCGAGGCGCGGATAGTCGGCGAGGATGTCGCAGACCTGCTCCTCGGCCTTGCGGGCGTGGATGATCACGGGGCGATCGACCTGAAGCGCCAATTCGAGTTGAAAACGGAAGACGCGCTCCTGCTGCTCGGGCGTGGCGAAGTCGTAATGAAAATCGAGGCCGGTCTCGCCCACGCCGACAACGCGGCCGCGCCAAGCGGGCGACGGGTTTTCATGAATGGTACGTAGCGCGGCGAACTCGGGTTCGCCGACCTTCGCCGCTTCGTGCGGATGAATGCCGGCGGCGAGAAAGACGCGCGGCTCGGCGGCGAACATCTGCATGCCGCGGTCGGCATCGGCGGGAGATGTCGCGATGGTGATCAACCGACTGACGCCGGCCGCGTGCGCGCGGGTGAGCACGTCGGCGATCTGCGGCGCGAGCTCGGGGTAGGTCAGGTGGCAGTGGGTGTCGGTCAACATTCGAGCTGGAATCGTAGCGGGGCGAGGCTATTGCGCAGTGTCCCCCTGCGGCACGTCTGCGGCGCAATCCAGCCACCCGCGTCGGCCGCCCGCGGAAAATCGCGCTCCCGCTCCGAGCGATCGTTTGCCCCGCCGACGATTCGCCAAAAAACAGCCGACAAATCGGCTGGTTCGTCATCTATGTCGGCGGAACGCATGTCTCGCGAAACCCCGCCGAATGGAGAGTTACCCATGTCCACGAACCAGATTCCTTCCCCCCTGCGCCGCATTCGCTCCCCGCGGATGGTCGTGTGTGCGTCGATCATGCTCGGCGCCGCGGCGCCGCTTCTGGCGGGCGACGGCGGCGACTCGCGCGTCGTCGTCGTTCGCCCGCAGCCCGGCGGAACGCAGATCCCGCTCGGTCCCAACGAGCGTGTCGCCACCGTCACGGGCGTCAACCTGCCCGGCCGGGGGCCGGTCGCCGTCGTCGGCATCAAAACCATGCCCCCCAAGCCCGACTTCAACATCATCACGCCGGACGGCGCCAGTCACCCCTTCAAGCGCGTCGAGGACGCCGGCAACGGCTTGACCGTCGAAAACGAGGTACAGGTGCTGAACTCGCCCGGCGGAGACAAATATCGCGTCGTGGGGCACATCAAACGCGGTGCGAACAAAGTCGGTGAAAGCGCCATTAACTACCCGCTCGGCTCGGTGTACGTCCCCGATCCGCCGCAGCCGCCGGGCACCATGCTGATGATTCCGGTCGCGACCGCGTTGCCGCCCGATCAAGAGGCGATCGTGCTGGCGGCGGCCGGCATTCCTGACCTCGTCGGTCCGCAGGCCTACAACGTCGTCGACGGCACATTGCTGATGAGCCACCCCGGCGCGCCGATTTCGGTGATCGAAGTCACGGGCGGCGCTGCGAAGGGTGATCTGAATTGCGATGAACTGATCACCGTTGGCGATATCGGCCCGTTTGTGCTGACGCTGATCGACCCGGCCGGCTACGCCGCCGCGTTTCCGATGTGCGATTTCATGGCCGCTGATTGCAATCGCGACGGCGTGGTGAGTGTGTCGGACATCGGGCCGTTTGTGCAGCTGCTGACGGCGCCGTAGCGGGGCCGAATGGCGAACCCGAATGAAAGACCCAAACGGGAGTGGACGCCCTTCGTCCCGGCCGCGTGGCTTCAGGCCGCGCGGCTCGTTGGTGAATAGGCCGCGCTCGGCCTGACGGTTGTTAGAGAACGAGGCAGATATCTTCGACAGCCGCCCCCAGCAGCCGCGCGATCGCCACCTGGGCCACAGCCTCTTCGCCGCGCCGCAGCAGATAAGCCCGCCCCAAATCCTGGCTGAGCCCGACGAGGACGTCTTCCACCGCCCACACGCGATCGATCGGCGCCGCGCCGGCGGCGGTGGCCGGAGCCGGCAGCAGCGTGGCGCTCGCTCCGTCGCCGTAGTGCGCGACGACGCCGCGACGGCCCGCGGGGATGAGCAGTTCGTCGATCTCGAACCAGCGCCGCACCGCGAGCGACGCGACCGGGCCATCGATGCGATCGAGTTCGGCCCAACGGGTCGGCGAGGAAAGCGGAAGCGACGCGATCGCCCCGTCGGAGAGACCGGCGAAGAGCGAATCCTGCGAAGCCGCCAGCGTCCGAATGCGGGCCGCGGCCGGTGGACTGAAGGGCACGGGCGGCGTCGCGGCGCGGTTCGTCTCCGCGTGAGGCGAGAGGGAGAACACCTGTCCATCGACCGCAAACGCGAGTCGCCCATCGCGCAGCAGCGTTGCGCCGCGCACGCCGTTGACATTCGCGTTTGGGCTGGGCGTCCACTCCGCGCGGCTCGCTGCGCCATCGCCATCTGGCGGCGCGGGGCTTTCGATGATCCACGACCAGAGCCCCACGCCCGAATGTGTGGCGTAGACACGCCCTGCTGCGATCACGATCGAATTCACGCCGGCGCGCCGTCGCGGCGACGCAGAAATGGAGTAGGCCTTGGGCGGTGTGCCATCGTCGAGCGACGAAACGCGCCACAGGCCGCGCTCCGCTCCGATCCAGTAGGTGTTGCGCTCGGCGTCAACGTGAACCGCGCTGAGGCCGCCCAGCGAATCGGGCAATGGCACGCGCCGCGCGGCCGCAGCCGGCGCGTTGAGAGCGACGACCACGAGCGTTCCGCCGCCGACCGCCACGATCGCGCTCGTCGTTGAGAGGCTTGCGCCGGCGTGCCAAAGCTGCGAAAGCAACCTGGCCCGATCCGCTGTCGGCGTCGCATGCAGGATCTCTCGCAGTCCGCGTTGCCCGCCCTCGCCGCGCAGTCGATCGAGCATGGCCGCCGTTTCGCGCAGCCGCTCTGCAGCCGCCGCTCTCGACGCGCGCTCCAGTTCCGTTCGCCGGGCGATCGCGGCCTGCTGCTGCTCGAAGCTTCGTGTTTCGGCTCGAGCCTGTTCCAGTCGCGGGCAGCGCGGCTGCTCCAGCTCCATCCGCGCGGCGCGCAGCCCGCGTTCAAACTCGATGGCCCTCGCCGCTTCCGAGAGCCAACGTTCGATCGTGGCGCGGTTGGCGGTATCGACCAGCCAGGCTGCGTCGTGCTGCCGGGCGTGGCGCTGCAATGCGTCGATGAGTTGCTGCGATACCTCGCTTTGCACGCGATCGAAGTCGATGCGCTGCGACGCGGCCGAGGCGGCCCAGGCCGCCATGCTCGCCAAATCTCCCGCGGTAAAGGGCGAATCGATCGTCAGGCGGCAGCGCGTCTCGACGGTCTCGTGGTCGGCGGTCGTGGCGGAAAGCGCGATGGTCAGCGCGTGTTCGGTGCGGCGGACTAGCGTGACCGCGTCATGCGGGGCGACATCGATCGCGCTGCCCGGGGCGAAGATCCGCTGCGCCCCTTGCTCGCTTTCGACCAGCGCCGCCCAGCCTTCGGGCACCGGCTCGGCCCCGCGCAGCAGCGCCCGCGGCCAATCGCGCCCGCGCAGGCGGAAGGCGATCGTGTCGGGGTCGGAGAGTAGTTTCAGAAAATCGACAGGCATCGATGGGCGTCCCCGAAATCGTTGCTCGCGGAGCAGTGGTACATCGGAAGCGAGGTCTCGCACGCATGGGCGCGTTCTGCACATCGCGCGTCCGCGCGGGCTGAAGCCCGCGGCTCGCTTCGGGTTTCATTCGCTATCGCACTCACCCCTTCTGCATTTTGCATTCGTCATTCTGCATTATCCGCCCGTTTCGCGGGCCCATTCATCAAACTTGACCACATCCGCCGCCCGCACGGAGGGCGGCGTGTCTGCGATTACGGCCTGCAGGTCAGCCATGTGAATGCTACGCGGCGATTGCCCGCTGACCGATTCCAAAAAGGGACGGGTTGCGGAGCGGGCGCAGATGGCCTTGATGTCGGCCCCGCTGTAGCCGTTTGTGATCTGCGCGAGTTCCGCGAAATCCACGTCATCATCGATCGGGCGCTTGCCGAGATAAATCTCGAACAGCTTCAGCCGGGCGGGCGCATCGGGCAGCGGGATATAGACCTTTGTGTCGAGGCGGCCCGGCCGCATCATCGCGCTATCGAGCGACCACGGTTCGTTTGTCGCGCCCATGAAGAGCAGCGCCCGGCCCGCCTTGCGATCGAACCCCTCCAGCTCCTGCAAAATCTGCGGCACGACGCGCTGCATGACCGGCGAATCCTGGCTGCCGCGGCGGCTGGGCACGAGCGCCTCGACCTCGTCGAAGAAGATCACGGCCTTCGGCTCGGCCTTCGCCGCCTCGAAGAGCTTGCGGACATTCTGCTCCGCCTCGCCCACCCACTTGCTCATGATCTGCGCCGGCGAGAGGACGAACATTGTCGCCTCGATCTCGCACGCCACCGCTTTGGCGAACATGGTCTTGCCCGTGCCCGGCGGACCATAGAGCAGCATGCCGCCGCCGACGTCGATGGCGTATTTCTGCGCCAGCTCCGGATGCTGAAAGGGGTAGAGCATCTTGAGCTGGATCTCGGCCTTCACCTCGTCGAGGCCGGCGATATCGCTAAAGCGCACGTTCGGCTTTTCGCGGACGATCCAATCGCCGGCGTCCGCTCCGTCGTCGTCGCCCTTGCCGTCATGGGCCCGATCGCGGCGCGCCCCGCGCTCTCCGCCCGAAGCGGCGCGGCGGTCGCAGTCCTTCGCCATCTCGATCAGCTCGCGGGCATATTGCTCCTGGTCGGCCTTGAGCTGCGGGTCTTTGTTTTCCTCGGAGAGCTCGATCATGCACTCGGCGGCCTGCACCAAGTAGGGCTTGGCGACGGCGAAGTCGCCGTCGCGCAGCGCGGCGAGACCCTTGTCCTTAAGACGCGTGAAGGTGGCGAAAGAGGCCATAGCGTTGGATTATGGCGGAGGCGGCGATTATTTCCGAGCGGGGACGATCGCCGCGTCCGAACCTGAAACGTGTTACCTGACACTGCGCAGCCAAGCCGGAGGGGCCCGATCGCGTGTCACATGCCGCCGATGCCCTGTTTTCCGGCGTGCTGCTCGACGACGCCTTTCCAGGTTTTTTCGAGCTCGGTCAGCAGGCCTTCGAACGCCTTGCGCTCGGCGCGGATGCGGGCATCGTCAACGGCATCTCGCGAACTCCACGCGCTTGTGAGCTGCTTCTCCTGCACGGTGGACTCGGCCACGCCGTAGACGAACCCGGTGCGGACGTCGAAGAGTGCGGCGGACGCCGTCACGTCGACGATCGCTTCGTCGATCGGCAGCGCGCCGAGGGTGATCACGCCGAGGGGGCCGACCTCGCGCCCGTCGATTCGGTAGGACGTGTCGAAGCTGTAGGTCAGGAGAATGTCGGTCTTCAGCGAAGCGGCGGCGAGGCGCACGTCGCGATCCGATTTCAGGTCGGCTGGCAGAATCATGCGGTTGAGCGGCGCGATGGCGGCGATCATCGGCAGCTTGGCCAGGCGCTGGAAATCAGCCTCGGTCTCGGTGTCGCGCGACGTGACGACCGAATACGCGCCCGTTCCATAGCTCGACTGGCGGTAGGAGGAGTATCCGGCGGCCTGTACCCGCGCGACCGCAAGCCGCGCCGGGAAGGGCGCCGCCGGTTGGCGCGAGAAGCGAGCGGCGATGTCACCGTCGGCGCTCGCGAGCGATTGCATGGAGATTCCGGCGCCCGGGGTCGTGTAGGAAGCGCAGCCCGTCAGCCACGCCGACCCGACCAGCAACATGATCCCACCTGCGATGACTCGATTCTGTCGCGACATGTCGATACTCCCGAAATTAGAAACTCGCCGCCGCGCCCCGCATCCGTGCAAGGCGCCGACACGGTGAAGATTACAGCCATTCGACGAGCGAGCCTTGCGCTAGGAACTCGCCTGCGTGGCGCGAATTTCTTCGGCACGCGCCTCGCGCGGCCGCGTGCTGGCGCCGTCGGAGGTCCATTCGTCGCCGCTGGGGCCGAAGCCGGTGCGGCGCAGCTCGGTCCAATAGCGCCCGCCGTTGAACTCGTACGCCGCGCGCATCGCGACTTCGGCGACGAGGCCGAGGCCGATCATGAACGCGCCGAAGACGAAGAGGATCAGGCCGACGAGCGGCGCCTTGCCCCAAAAGGCTTTCCAGGCTTCGAGCGAATAGGCCGCTCGCACAATGCCGAAAATGAAGCACGCGAGCGACCCCGCCCACGCGAATTGCGCGATCCGACCGAAAAAGTGCAGCGGCTTGGTCGAGTATTTCTGCAACATGCGCACCAGCAGCATGTCGAGCGCGACTTTGACGATGCGCCCGTAGCCATACTTGCTGACGCCGGCCTTGCGCGGGTGATGGCGGACCACCTGTTCGGTGATTCGCGCGCCGTGCATGCTGGCGAAGACCGGGATGAAGCGGTGCATTTCGCCGTAGAGACGGGCGTCGCGGATGTGGTGGGTGCGATAGGCCTTCATGGTGCAGCCGTAGTCGTGGAGCTTTACGCCTGTGACCCAGCCGATCAGGCCGTTGGCGACGCGGCTGACGTTGGTGCGCAGCCAGTCGTCCTTGCGATCTTTTCGCCAGCCGCTGACGACATCCCAGCCTTCGTCGAGCTTGTCGACGAGCATCTCGATGTCGTCGGGCTCATTCTGGCCGTCGGCGTCGAGCGGGACGGTGACCGCGGCGCGGGCGGCGAGGAAGCCGGCCATCATCGCGGCGGTCTGGCCGTAGTTGCGGCCGAGGTGGATCACGCGGATGCGGGGGTCGTTGCGGGCGAATTCGTCGAGGATCTCGCCGGAGCGGTCGCGGCTGCCGTCGTTGACGAAGATCATTTCGAAAGAGCGGCGCTGGCTGCTGAGCGATTCGAGAAAGCGCGGAATGACCGTGGGAAGAGAGTCTTCCTCGAAATAGACGGGGACGACGACCGATAGCTCGGGCGAATTCGTGGCGACAACCCGGGAATTCTGCATTGCCGCAGTGTAGCAAACGTGGGCGAAAAACCGGCCTGTCGCTCGCGGTTTGCCGACATGGCGGCGGCGACGGGGAATCGCCCGGAGGCCGCACGCCCGGACCGCGGGCCGCGCCCCTCCTTTCGGCTGGCGTGGATCAAATTCGCGCGGTTGTGCGGGTAGCCCCCACGGCGCAATCCGCATAGGATCGTCTCTTGTCCGAGGCGTTGACGGTCGGGCCGGTGCAGTGCGCCGGTCGGACAACGGGTCAGGGCGGGAACGCAGCAGCTCACCCGATTTGGTCCACGTGCAACGAAAACCCGGCCTGAGCCTCGGACACTTTTTCGCCTCTCACCTCCCGAACCGGCACGGCCGGCGGGCGGAGCAGCCCCGTGGCATATACCGTCCTCGCTCGGAAATACCGCTCGCGAAACTTCGATGAGGTCGTCGGCCAGGACCCCATCGCCACCACCCTGAAAAACGCCATCGCCGCCGGCCGCATTCACCACGGCTATCTCTTCACCGGCACGCGCGGCGTGGGCAAGACGTCGCTGGCGCGAATCCTCGCGAAGGCGTTGAATTGTCTCGCCAGCGACGGGCCGACCGGCTCGCCCTGTCTGAAGTGCGACTCTTGCAATGCGATCGCCGAAGGGCAGGATCTGGATGTGATTGAGATCGACGCCGCCAGCAACACGGGCGTCGACAACATTCGCGAGCTGCGCGGCAACGCGGCTTATCGGCCGGCGCGGGCGCGGTTCAAGATTTACATCATCGACGAAGTGCACATGCTCTCGACCGGCGCGTTCAACGCGCTGTTGAAGACGCTGGAAGAGCCGCCGGCGCATGTGAAGTTCATCCTGGCGACCACCGAAATTCAGAAGGTGCCGGCGACGATCCAGAGTCGCTGTCAGCGCTTCACGTTTCGCAATATCGACGCGCCCGCCATCGCGGGTGCGCTGCAGCGCGTCTGCGCCAGCGAGGGAATTCCGGCCGAGGAGCCGGCCCTGGCCCGGATCGCCCGGCTGGCGAACGGCAGCATGCGCGACGCGCTCAGTATTCTCGATCAGGTGCTCTCGATCTCGCCCAAGAAACTCTCGCTCGCCGTGCTCGAACAGATGCTGCCGCCAGCCCGACATGACCAGCTTCTCCACCTGCTCAATAGCGCCGCGGCGGCCGACGCCGGGGCGACGCTGGCCGCGACCGACGCCATTCTCAACGGCGGGCAGAGCCTCGAGGTCTTCTGCAGCGAGCTGGTCGAGGTGTTGCGCAATTTGCTGCTGCTGCGGGCCGGCGTCGCGGCCGATCAGATCGAGCTGCCCAGCGACGCGCGGGCGGAGTTCGAGGCGCTCGCGGCGAAATTCGAGCTTTCGCACTATGTGCAGATGATTGCGGTGGTCGAGGAGCTGCGCCGCAATGTCCGCTTTAGCGGCAGCGGTCGGGCCCTGATCGATGCCGCCATGGTGCGCTTCGCCAAGCTGCGCGAGTGGTCGTCGATCGAGCAGATCATCGCCGGGCTTGGCGGTGGCGGATCGGCGGCGGGCGGCTCGCTCGAAAAAAAAAAGTCCGCTGAGATCTCCGGCGTAGCGGCGACGACGCCCGCGGCGAAATTGCCGGCGGCACCCCGCCCCACCGGCGCGGCCCCCGCGCACTCGGAGCAAGCCCCGCGCAGCTCAAGCCGCCGCGAATCCGCCGCCCCGGCTGCACCGGCGCAGGGCGAAGCGGCGACGGCGTCAGCGGCCCGGCGTCCGGTGGGGGATTCTGCGCCGCGCCGCGCAACGACCGAGAGGCCGCCCGAGCCCCAGCCCGCGCTGAAGCGCGGACTGCGCACGGATGAGCGCGCCGCGCTTGAGGGCGATCCGCTGGTCAACAAACTCATGCGCGAGTTCGACGCGGTTTACGTCCGACTCGAAACGACCGCGCCCGATCATCGCTCGCCGGCTCGTGCGGCCGCCGCCGATGAGCCGTTTGAGAGCGTGCCGCGCGAAACGTATATCCCGCCGGATCACGAAGACTCCATCGACGCGGAGGCGGGCTCTTCCGATCCGGAGTAGTGCGTCGGCCCGGCGCGTTGGTGGGCGGCGGCGGGAAGCAGTGCGCGGCGCGTACCACCGACCGATTCCCCCTGCTACGATCGTCGGGCCCTTTGGGTGAATCGCCGGTCCGTTAATGATTGCAAGGAGCGCAGCCAAACATGTTCGGCCAACTCGGACAACTCGCGTCGATCCTCAAAAACAGCGGCAAGATTGAAGCCGGCATGAAGGAAGCTCAGCAGCGACTGGCGGCCGCACGCTTTGTCGGTGAGGCCGGCGCCGGGCAGGTCCGGGCCACCGTCGACGGCAAAGGCGAGATGGTTGGGATCAAGATCGAGCCGGCCCTGGCTCAATCGAACGACATCGAAATGCTCGAAGACCTCATTACGGCGGCCGTCCGTGACGCTGTCGCCCGCAGCCGCGTGGGCATGCAGCATGAGATGTCCGCGCTGGGAAATTCGCTGGGGATTTCCGGCCTTGATCAGATGATTGAGAAGTTCAAATAACTTGAGCGTGTGATGACCGAGGTGCGGGCGAGCGCCCCGCCAAGCACATGCGACCAAACTGACACTTTCCCCTGTCACCTGACACCTGACACGGCGCAGCGCGAGCGAAGCGATTGAGCACCCAATACACCGGCCCGCTCCAACGCCTGATCGACGAGCTTCGCAAGCTGCCCGGCATCGGCGCGCGATCCGCCGAGCGCATCGCGTTTCACATCCTGAAGACGCCGCGTGATGGGGCGCTGGCGCTGGCCGACGCGATCCGCGCCACGAAGGAAAACCTTCGCGCCTGCGCCCGCTGCTTCAATCTGGCCGAGCGCGAACTGTGCGACATCTGCTCCGACCCGCGACGCGACGCCGGCGTCGTCGTGGTGGTGGAGCAGCCCAAAGACCTGATCAACCTCGAATCGACCGGCCTCGTGGGCGGCGTCTATCACGTTTTGCTCGGCCGCATCGCCCCGCTCGACGGCGTCGGGCCGGCGGACCTGACGATCGAGCCGCTGCTCAAGCGGGTCGCTGCCGGAGGAATCCGCGAGATCGTCCTGGCCACCAACCCGACGCTCGAAGGCGACAGCACTGCGCTCCATCTGGCCCAGCGACTGGAACCGATGGGTGTCCGGCTGACTCGGCTCGCCCGCGGCCTGGCCCCCGGCTCGCAGATTGAATACGCCAATCGCTCGATGCTCGAAGAGGCCTTCCGCGGTCGCCAATCGGTCTGACCACCCCGAGCCTTCCGACCGCACGTACCCCCTAACCCACCCCGTAAATCCGGTTCTGCCCCGTTGGCAACGTCGAATTCATGAAGAGTTTAGTGGCGACGAGCGTCAGAACGACGATAGCATTATGTATTCAGCGAGTGCGGCCGGCGACCAAGGCCGCGCTCGGCGAGGCTTTTGGCCTGGGCTCGGCCCGTTTTGCGTCGCGGCGGCGCTCGTTCGACGCCGCGAAGGAGCAACCGTCCGTATGTTTTCCGCGATTAATCGACAGATCAAGCGTATGGTGCTCCGCCAACAGAAGGCCCGCCCGATCGTCCGCATCAGCGATACCACGCTTCGAGACGGGGCCCAAACGCCCGGCATCCGCCTCACTGTCGACAGCCGGCTGACCATCGCCCGGGCCTTGGCCGACGCCGGCGTGCATTCGATCGACTGCGGATTCGCGGCCAGCAGCCCGACCGACGTCGAAGCGATGAAGCGGATTTCAAAAACGGTGAAGGGGCCGATTCTCTCGGGCCTTTCGCGCTGTCGCAAAGATGACATCGACGCCACCTACGCCGCTCTCTCCGGGGCCTCGCCGCTGAAGCGGGCGATCTCGCTGTTCTGCGGCACGAGCCCGCTGCACCGCGAACACCGGCACAACATGAGCAAGGCGCAGATCATCGACATGATCTGCAAGGCGATCGACCACGCCCACACCCGCTTCGAGATCATCAGCTTCGGCGCCGAAGACGCCAGCCGCACCGAGCCCGACTTTCTGTGCGAGGTCTATAACAAGGCGATCGAGGCCGGCGCGATGTCGATCGGCTTCGCCGACACCGTCGGCCTGCTGACCCCGCCCAAAGCGGTCAACACTGTGCGTCGCATTCAGGATGGCGTGAAGCGCATGGACGACGCCATGCTCGCCGTCCATTTTCATAACGATCTCGGCCTCGCGACGGCCAACTCGCTCGCCTGCATCGAGGCGGGCTGCAACATCGTGCAGGGCACGATCAACGGCATCGGCGAACGGGCCGGCAACACCGCGCTGGAAGAGGTCGTGCTCACCCTCGAATTGCACCAAGATCAATACAAGCGCGGCCACGGCATGGACACGACCAAGCTCGCCTCGCTCAGCCGGCTGGTCGCCGAGCTGACCGGCTTCGGCATCGCCGATAACAAGGCCGTCGTCGGGCGCAACCTCTTCCGCACGGAAGCGGGCATCCATCAGGATGCGATGCTCAAGCACACCGACACGTACATGCCCTTCCCGCCCGAATTGATCGGCGCCGACCCGGTCGAGCTGGTTTTGGGCCCGACCAGCGGCCGCAGCGCTGTGAAGCACTATCTGGAACAGACCGGCGTTGAGGCGAAGGACGAATACGTCGACTTCGTGCTCGGCTACCTGAAAAACGGCCAGCACGCCCCCAGCGACCGGCCCGAGGTGCAGCAGTTCCTCGACCGCCTGCGGCCCTACATGGGCGAGGCCCTGCCCAACAACGCCGAAGAACTGACCCGCGAACTCGAACGCGCCGCCGACGCCGCCCGCAAGAACGGCGTGGCGCACGCCAACGGCGTTCATTCGTAAAGCGAAGACCCCGTCAGCCATCGTTCGCCGCCGCGCGATCCTTCCCGGAGGACCGCGCCGCTTCGTCTCCGCCTTATCATGCGGCATCCTGATTTGAACTGATCGGAAGGATGCTCGGAGATGGAAGACTTATCCGCAATACGAAACATCGGCGTCGCGGCTCATATCGACGCCGGCAAGACCACCACGACCGAGCGCCTGCTGTTCTATAGCGGCCGCATCCACAAGATGGGCGACGTCGACGACGGCAACACGACGACCGACTTCGACCCTGAAGAGCAGCAGCGCGGCATCACCATCTATAGCGCCGCGGTCACCTTCACCTGGCGCGAATGCCGCGTGAACCTGATCGATACGCCCGGCCACGTCGACTTCACGGCGGAGGTGGAGCGCAGCCTGCGCGTGCTCGACGGCGCGATCGTGGTCTTCGACGCGCGCGAGGGCGTCGAGGCTCAATCCGAGACTGTCTGGCGACAAGCCGACAAGTATCGCGTGCCGCGCGTTTGCTTCATCAACAAGATGGACAAGGTGGGGGCGGATTTCAGCTATTCCGTCAACTCCATCCGCGAGCGACTGCACGGCAACCCGATTCCGATCCAGATCCCGATCGGCAGCGAACAGACCTTTAAGGGCGTGATTGACCTGATCGAGATGCGGGCGTGCCTCTTCGCGGGCAACGCCGAGGAGACGAATTACACGGTCGCGCCGATTCCCGACGATCTGAAGGACGAAGCCGCGAAGTATCGTCACGAACTGGAAGAGCGCGTTGCGGAGTTTGACGATGGGCTGATGGCCAAATATCTCGAAGGCAAGCCGCTGGAACCGGCCGAGATCCGCGCCGCGCTGCGAAAAGCCACCATCAGCCGCCAGTGTCAGCCCGTGCTCTGCGGATCGTCGCTCAAGTTCATGGGCGTGCAACTCGTGCTCGACGCCGTGTGCGACTATCTGCCCTCGCCGCTCGACGTGCCGCCGATCGAGGCTCACGACCCGCGGAAGGCCGATCGAATCGTGAAGCGCAAGTGCGACCCGGAAGGACCGCTGGCTTGCCTGGTGTTCAAGGTCATCGCCGAGCCGCACGGCGACCTCTTTTTCCTGCGGATTTACTCGGGCACGCTCAAGGCCGGCAGCCGCGTGTTGAACGTGGGTCGCGACCGCAAAGAAAATCTGCCGCGGATGTTCCGCATGTTCGCCAAGCGCCGCGAGCAAATCGAGAGCGCCAGCGCCGGCGACATCGTGGCGGCGATCGGGCTCAAAGAAACGCTCACCGGCGACACGATTTGCGAATCGGCCGGCGGCGAAGCGGTGCTGCTGGAAAAGATCGAGTTTCCCGAAACGGTCATCAGCATGTCGATCGAGCCGCAATCGTCGAAGGATCGCGACAAGCTGATCGACGCGCTCAAGATGCTGAAGCGCAGCGACCCGACCTTTGACTACCGCGTCGACGATGAGACCTCGCAGACGCTGATCAGCGGCATGGGCGAATTGCATCTGGAGGTGATCACCCATCGGCTCGAACGCGACATGAACGTGGCGGTGCGCGTCGGCAAGCCGCGCGTCGCCTATCGCGAGACGATCACGGCCAGCGCCGAGCACGAGTTCATTTTCAACCGGCAGGTCGGCGGCTCGATGGCCTATGCCCGCGTGAAGCTGCGCGTCGACCCGCACACGCCCGAGCCGGGCAAGGAACACTTTGTCTTCGTCAACGCGCTGCCCGAAGAGCGCATCAAAACCCGCGAACACGTCCTGGCGATCGAGTCCGGCGTACGCGACGCCTCGCGCAGCGGCGTGCTGGGGGCCTATCCGCTGATCAATCTCAAGGTGACGCTGCTCGACGCCGAAGAACGAACGGGCGAAAGCTCGCCGGTGGCGTTCGAAAGCGCCGCGGGTCAGGCCGTGTCGCAGGCGCTGGAGAAGGCGAGTCCGGTGCTGCTGGAGCCGATTATGAAGGTCGAAGTGGTGACGCCGCCGGATTACTTCGGCGCGATCAACGGCGACCTGATGACGCGGCGTGCGATGATCACTAATACGGGTCTACGAGGGCCGAATCATGTGATCGACGCGGAGGCGCCATTGGCGAGCATGTTCGGCTACTCGACGGCGGTCCGCTCGCTGAGCCAGGGCCGCGCGAGCTACGCGATGGAGCCGCTGCGGTATGAGCCGATGCCGCAGAGTGCGGCGCAGCGGGTTTTGGGCGGGTATTGATGTGTCGGCGGGCGCGTCGGGCGGGTTTCATCCGACGCGTGGCACTTCGAAGGCGACGACAACTCTCGCACGCATGGACGTAAGAGGCGGGTGAAAACCGCCCTACGTGTTCGGCTCATGCGCGACTTCGCGGATCCCTGGCAAAATCGCCGCCCCGCACTCCGGACAGGCCTCAATCCCAGCATCCATCTGCACTCTCAGGTCGTAGCCGCAATCGACGCAGGCCAGCGGCGCATGCTCCTCGGGCAGGAGAAAGTGAACGACCATCAGCACAGCGATGGTCGCGGCGTAGAAGACGCCGAATGCTGCGGTGGGAAACGTCAGCAGCGCGCCGAGAGTCGGCACGAGCGACGCCAGGACGATCTGCAACGCGGCGCGCGGAATCGATTTTCGCGCCACGACGCCGACGTAAATCGGCGCCAGCAATAGCGCACTGAGAAGCCCCACGATCAGCACGATGTCGGCCCACTGCAGAACTCGCTCCAGCGTGAGTCGACCGCTGAAGATGTACTGGTTGCCCAACGCGAGCCCGAGGCAGCTCAGGCATGCGCCCAAGAGTTGGTGCAACAGCACAACCAGCAACGCGCGGTCCACCTGTTCTGTCGGTCGAATGTCCTCCATCCACGAACGCCCGGACGAGAAGCCGGCGCGAAACTCCGGCTCCATCACGCGAATCGGCTCGCCGCACTCCGGGCACAGGTCGCTCCGTTGTCGAAGTTGCACCCGCAGGTCGAACCCGCAGCGTTCGCAGCCGCAGCGCGGCCCACGCAGCGGCGGGGCCAGCAACCAGGCGAGGGGCAGCGCCGCGACGGCCGCGGGAAGGATGCCCGCGAGTGCGAGGTTGGAGGAGAAGAAGTTGGCGGCGAGCGTCCAGACGACCGTCACCAGAAAGATGATCGCGACGCCGATGGGAATCGACCGCCGACGCAATGCGACGACGAAGGGCAATGCATAAGCGATGGACATCGGAATGCCGGAGCACGCCGCCCAAGTAAAGCCGACCAGCAGCGCGTGAATCGGGCCGCGGACGCCGCCGGGGCCGGCGATCGTGCCGACGAGGATCGCCGATGTGACCACGGCGACCCCGAGCCCGGTCAGAATGCCGGCATTGAACAGCGTGCCGATGCGATTTCGCGTGCGATCAACCACGTATTCATCGTATGCAACCCGATGGACGAATGCTGCGGCGGGGCATTCGCGCTACGGCTCTGATCCCGCGGCACGCAACTGCCACTCGGCGATCAGGTCGGCCTCGGCGCCTTGGGCGGTGTAAAGCTCGACCAACGACGAAGCGGCGTTGGTCGCGTTGATCGATTTCGGCCCCTCGGTGGCGCGCGAGATGCGATAGCCGTCGAGCAGAAACGACTCCGCTTCCTCATCGCAACCGAGCAGACGCAGGCAGTTACCCAGCCGACCGCGATAGAGCCCGAGGTAGGGGTGATCGGCCGGCAGATAGGCCTCGCCGCCGACAACCGCCGCGCGGTGCAGCGGCTCGGCCTCGGAGGGCCGGCCCATGCGATCGTAAATCGTCGCCAGGTTGCTGCGCATCGAGATCAGCGTCGGGTGGTTGGGCTCGATTTGCGTCGGGCCGATCCGCAGCCCCTCCTCCAGCAGCGCCGCGGCCTGCTCGTGCTGCCGCAGAAAGCCGCGCATGGTGGCGAGATTGTTGAGCGTCAGCAGCGTGCTGGGGTGAGCCTCGCCCAGCATGCGGCGTCGGGCGGCGAGCACCTGCTCATAGAGCTGAATGGCTTCGTCGTGTCGGCCCAGCGACCGCAACGTCGTCGCCAGATTGCCCAGGGCAGACTGTGTGGTGGTGTGGTCGTCGCCGTGCAGCTTTCGCGCCAGAGCCACGGCCTGTTCCTGGAGCGGCAGCGCCTCGGTCAGCTTGCCGCGCTCGCGCAGCACCATCGCCAGCGAGTTCATCCAATGAGCGGTCGATTCGTTTTCGGGGCCCAGCACGCGCAGCGCGTCCTCGTAGGTTTCGCGCAGCAATCGCTCGCTCTCCTCCGGCTGATTCATCGTGAGCAGCGTCGTGCCCAGATTGCCGCGGGCGGTGATCGTCTCCTTGTGATCGCGGCCTGCGGCGCGCTCGTAATATTCGAGCGTGATGCGGGCCAGCTCAGACGCCTCGGCCGGGCGACCTGTCGTTTGATAGATGCGCGCCAACTCGCCGCGTACAAAAAACGCATCGCGATGGTCTTCGCCGAGCTTGGTGCGAATGATCTCGTAGGCCGCGAGGAACTGGGCCTCGGCCAGCTTGGGCTTTCCCAGTTCGAGATAGGAGCGCCCGAGCGTGATGTGCAGCGGAGCGCGCACTTCGGGCTGATCCTCGAAGCGGCTGTTGAGTCGGGCGGCCGCCCCGTCGAGCACTTCCGCCACTGTGACTTCGCGACCTTTTTCATCGGGCCGGACTGCGGCCAGCAGATCGTCATTCAAAAAGTCATTCACCGCTTCGGCGATGCGCGTCTGCTTCTCGGCCTCGACGCGGGCGGCTTCGGCGGCACGCTGAGACGTTTCGGCCGTCGCGAGCGCGGTCTGCGCCTCGCCGCGAAGCCGGGCCTCATTTTTGTAGAGATAGGAGAGCAACACGACCGAGTAGACCCCGGTCGCCAGCAACAGCGCGGCGGCCGCCGCCTTGCCGCGATGGCGGTGGATCGCTTTGCGCAGGACGTACCACGCGCTGTCGCGCTTGGCCTCGATCGCGTCGCCGCGGAGATAGCGCTCGAGCTCGCGTTGCAGATCGCCGGCGCTTTGATAGCGCTCGTCGGGCTTCTTTCGCAGGCAGCGGGCCACGATCGCGCTGAGGTCGTCGTCGACGGCGCGATTCAGCCCGCGCACCGACGGCGGCTCGGTCTGGCAGATGCGCTCCATCGCTTCGCGCAGCGGTCCGCTCACGTCGTAGGGCCGGCGGCCCGTGAGCGCCTGAAACAACATTACCCCCAGCGAGTAGACGTCGGTGCGGATATCGAGATGCTCGGGCCGCCCTTCCACCTGCTCCGGGCTGGCCCAGGGCAGCGAGCCGACAAAGTCACCGGTCAGCGTGTGCCCCGCGCTCGATCCGTCGAGCTCTTTCACCTTCGCTAAACCGAAATCGAGCACGTGCGGCTCGCCCGCGGCGTCGACGCGGACGTTGCTGGGTTTCAGGTCGCGGTGGGTGACGCCGCGCAGATGGGCGACGCTCACCGCGGCGCAGATTTTGGCGAAGAGGCGCGCCCGATCGTGAATGTCGGGCTTGTGGAGATCGAGGTACTCGTCGAGGTTGCAGCCGTCGACGTAGTCCATGATGTAGTAGAGCAGGCCGCGCGTCTGGCCGCTGTCGAGGATCGTGACGACGTTCGAGTGCTTGAGCTGGCCGAGGATATGGACCTCGCGCTCGAAGCGGGCCAGGACGCTGGTGTTGGCGGTTGATGGCAGCCGGATCACCTTGATGGCCACGTCGCGCTGCGTGCCGTTCTGTCGGGCGCGATAGACGACGGCCTGTCCGCCGCGGCTGATCTCTCCCATGAGCTGATAGCCGGGCAGGGCCTCTCGTAGCGGGTGCTCATCGAGCACGTTTCCGGGCCCGGAGGCCACGGTCGGCCAATCGGCGGCGCGTTGATGATGCCGCTCAAATTCGGCCCGAGCGGCGTCGATCCAGAGTTCATGGCGCGGGTCGGATGAGGCGTGGACGGGCTGTTTGGCGGACATTGCGGGCACCCTTCTGCGAACCACAGCGAACACGCAACGCGGGCGATCTGCAAGAGATGGTGCGACGACGGCGGACAACACTCACGCCGCCCGGACTATTTTTGCCGAGGCGGCTTGAGCCCCGAAGTTCGGCAGAACGGGGCGACTTCGGAGTTCTGGGCCGACAGACGCAGGGGGCAATATCGCCGATCTGCGAGCTGAAAATCGCGGCACCCGACGGCTTGCAAGCCGCAGGCCGCACGGGAAAGCGGAGTACATGTCCGCCTGATGCGGCTGGGATCGCGATTCACATTCTACGGGTTATCTGACAGTTGCCCGCCTCCAAGCCACCGGCGGCACGCCATAGGCCCGACGAAAGGCGTCCGTGAAGTGGCTTTGGCTGCAAAAGCCGCAGTCGAGCGCGACCGTTGCCGGCGAGGCGCCCACCGCCAGCCGCTCCAGCGCCGCCGCCAGCCGCAGCCGCGTCAGATACTGATGAATCGTCATCCCGGCATCGGCGCGAAACAGCCGGCAAAGGTGAAAGACTGAGAGGGCGACGGCGTCCGCCGCCTGATCAAGCGAGACGGCGCGCGTCGCGTTCGCGGCCAGCCAGAGCTTGGCGGCGTCGGCCGCCTCCGCCGCTCGCGGATGGCGGCGCAGCGCGCGCGGCCCGCTCTCGCCGCGCGTTCGAAACACGTCATCGAGCAATTCGTGCAACAGGTCGAAAAACTGCTCCTCGACCCAGAGCGAGTCGGTTTCGGGCTGAATTCGCACGCGCTCGTACAGGCGCCGCTGCCGCGCGTACCAGTTTTGCACGCAACGCCCGTGACCGAACGGCAGAATTCGCCGCCCGCGCTCGTCGACCGCCGGATCGAACTCTCGCACGGCGTCGCGCAGCACATCCGGTCGCACCGCGAACCACTCGCATTCGTCGCCGCGCGGCGTGAGCAGCTCGGCGTGATATAGATCGTCGTCGTTGTAGAGCATGACCACGGTGGGGTCGGCAATGACGGGTTTGTCGGTTTGGCTCCGAATGCCGACGTGCGTGCGCGGAAAGACGATGCAGCCACCGTCGATGCGATTCTCCCTCGTCCACCGCGCATGGCCAGGCGGTGCTCGAAACTGCCCGATCGTGAGCGTCGGACCGGCGAAGAGGACCCGCGACGGATTCGTCGTACCGCCGTTGGTATCGACGCCTTCGGCGCTGGTTACATCTCGGTTGGCCGGCATGACCGCCATCATATGCCGAGCGAGGCGGATTCCCATTTGGCGGCGAGCGGCGAGCGGTGCCCCAGACGCGACCCAAACCGTTCGCGGCTCGGTATGCGACGGTCGTCTGCCTCCTCGGCTGGAACCGTTCGGCCCGCCACATGCAGGAAATAGCGGACGGTGGCTCGCGAATACCCCGCTCGCGCTCCAAGCTGGAGTGCCGATTGGAATCGGCGCGGGGCGCGGCGCGAGTACACTAGAGGCAGAGATGGAACCAACTCCCAATGGCGGCGGCTTTCCCGGCAGCGGGATTCTCGGGCGACTGGGCGAGAAGGTGATCGGCTGGATCGCTTTCGGCCTGCTGGCGCTCGGCGCCTACGGCATCTACTCGCTCGGGCCGGAGGGGCGCGGCGCGATCGCGACCGCCGCCGGGCGGATCGCGATGTTTGCGGCGACTGTGCTGGTTTTGCCGTGGCTGACGCGGTTTTTCATCAAGCGGCTGCTGTCGATCGGCGAAAACTGGGTGGGTCTGGCGCTGATTGCGGGGCTCACGTTGATCGACCTGGTGGTGGGGCTGTGGTTGTTGGGCGGATTGCCGATCGGCTTTTGGGGCTGGCTGATCAGCCTCGCGATCGTCGGATTGATGGCTTCATACAATTACCTGGTGTGCGAATATCTGGCCGAAACGCTCGGTGGCATGTGAACGCGACGCAGGTGTGGGTTGGGCCGCCGACGGCAGCGACGGGGAGAAAATGACGACGCGCTACCAAGCTGGGACGCGAATCAGCGAATACCTGCTCGAAGCCATTTTGGGCGGCGGCGCCTTTGGTGAGGTTTGGCGCGCGCGGCACCATGTGTGGCACGATCAGGAGGTCGCAATCAAGTTGCCGACTGCGCCGGAATACGTCCGATACCTGCAGCACGAGGGCAACGTCGTCCACAAGCTGCGCCATCCGAACATCGTCTCGGTGCTCGGACTCGATCCTTATGCGGATCAGCCTTACATGATCATGGAGCTGGTGCGCGGGCCGGACGTCGCGGCGCTGATTCGCGACCATCCGAAGGGGCTGCCGCTGGCGCTGGCGCGAAATGTGCTGCTCGGCATGCTGCGGGCGATGAGGGCGGCGCATGCGGCGGGCGTGCTCCATCGCGACTTGAAGCCGAGCAATGTCATGCTGCAACTCGGCGGGCGGGCGGCGGCGACGGCGACGGCGGACGATGTGCGCGTGACCGATTTTGGGTTGGCGAGCGGCGCGGGGGCGGACACGCTGCGCTCGCTGGCGCAGTCGGTGGCGATCGGCAGCGCGGGCAGTGATCTGGTGGGCACGCTCGCCTACATGGCGCCGGAAGTGCGCGATGGGCAACGGCCGCACGATGCGAAATCGGACTTGTATTCCATTGGCGTGATCCTGTTTGAGATGCTGATCGGCGAGCGGCCGGCGGGGGCCGATTCGCCGATGGTGCTGCGGGGCGAAGTTCCCGTCGCGCTGGATCGCGTCTTTCGCATGCTCTACACCCGCCACGAGCGGCGACCGGAGTCGGCGGATGCTGTGCTGCGAGAGCTGAACTCCGAGCCGTTGGGAGCTATTCGCCCCGGGCCGGCGGCGGCGATGCGAACGGAACAGGGCGCCCCCCTGCCGCCGACGCCGAGCGTACCGGGCACGGTCGCGAGCCATTTGCGCAGCGTGCGGGACCAGAAGTGTCCGCTATGCAGCCATCGCAACGAAGCCGGCTCGCAGTTTTGCGTGAAGTGCGCCACGCAACTGGTGACCGTCGTGCGGCGATGCCCCAAATGCGAGGCATATCCGGGGCCGCTGGATCGATACTGCATCTTCTGCGGCGCGGCGTTGCCGGCGGCGGAGGCATAGCCCTTGAACCTCTTGCTGGCGAATGTGGAGATCTGCGTCGGCGTCTGTTTCATGGTCGGCGGGATGTCGATCCTGATCCCGATCGTGACGGCGTTTTGGAAAATCGCCGCGTTTGTGTGGCGTTTTCTCGTGGGCGAGCCCGACACGCCGGTGTTGCAGAGTCGCGGGGTAAATCTGCGCTGCGCGCGGCGCGGCTGCGGCGAACTGAACTGGAATGATTCGCGATTTTGCCGGCGATGCGGGAACGCGCTGACGATGGAGTCGCAGAGTCTGCGGCGGGACAGCGGTGCTGCGCTGCGCCGCCGAAAGGACGATGTTGATGTCCGCGGCTGAAGCCGATCGATTTCGCGTATTCGAGACGCGGCTGCTGACGCAGCTTGAGCAGCGCGCCAAGCGACTGGTGAAGCGCAAGCTGCCGGGCAAGAGCGTCGAGACGATGGCCGTCGGCGATGGGACGGACTCGCTCCGCAACGCGCTGCGGCGGATGAACCGTCGCGATCCGGACCTGCTCGATTCGCTGCCGGGAAATCGCGCGATTCAGATTCATTTCAAGCGCGGGCTGTGGGCGACGCTGCGCGGCACGCCGCAGGATCGCGTGCGGGCGACGACGATCGTGCCGGTCGAGGCGATCGTCAGCGGCTCGGATGCGACGCCCGCGAGTCGCGACGTCGTGCTCGACACGCTGGCGCGCTATGAAGTGATGCCGCGCAACGGCAAGCCCTCGATCGTGGTGTTGGGCAGCGCCTCGGGCTTTTCGGACGCGGCGTGGGACCTGGCGCGGCAGCCGGGGCCGCCGCACGTGGTGCTGGTTTCGCCCCGCGGCGATGGCGGCTGGGACATTCGCATGTCCGACGCGCTGCGAAAATCCGACTGGGCGGTGCTATTTGAGTTTGAGACCGCGGACGAGCGTCAGGAGCGGCTCCAGTATCATCTGAGTCAGCAGATCGAGGCGCTGGAGACGCGCGGGCTGTCGATGGACGAGCTGGCGGCGCTTCTGGGCGTGACGCCGGAGCAGATCGGCCCGCTGGTCGAGCGGGCCTGTCGCAGCGATCGGCGCTTGATGGTGGTCGTGCACGATGGTCAGCGGCGGCTGGCGCGCAGCCCGCTGGCGGATGAGGAACGATCGATGAGCATGTGGAGCCGGATTCGGCGATGGCTGGGGCTGAAGCCCTCGATCGCGCAACAGGTCCGCGACCTGACGCAGCAGCGCGTCAAGCTCGAACAGGCGCGGGGCGAGATCGACGGCAAGATCGAGCGCTTGGAGAAAGACGAGCGCAGCGCCGTGCAGAGCGGCGCGAGCGCCAAGACGCTGGTCGAGAAAAAGCAACTGGCGGGAAAGCTGGTGCGCGTGCGGCGCGAGCTGACGCGCTTTCGCACGCAGGCGCAGGTCTACACCAACCAGATCGAAGTGCTGGGCACGCACATTCATCACCTCTCGCTCAAGCAGCAGGGCGCGAAGATGGACCTGCCGAGCGCGGAGGACCTGACGCGTTCGGCCGCCGAGGCGGAGAGCGTGATGGCCGAGCTATCGGCCAACGCGGAGCTCGCGCAGAACATCGAAGTCGGCATGATGTCGCCGGGGCAGTCGGACGCCGAGGACGAAATTCTGAAGGAATTCGAGCGCGAGGCGGGAGTGACGGCGGCTCAACCCGCCACCACGAGCACGACGCGCGAGACGATGCCGCCGCTGCCGAGCGAACCGGCCAGCGCCGGTCGCGAGCGCACCAACGAAGCGCCGGCGCGGATGCGCAGCGAAGGACCGCAGGCGGGATAGGGCATTTGCGAGTGTCGAGTGCAGCGTGTCGAGTTCAAGAGAAGATCAACATGTGCGACTCCTCTGCCAGCAAATCGACGCTCCGCACTCGCAACTCGACCCTTGGCTTTTGGCACTCGAAACTCGAAACTCGCTTTGAGGTTGTTCGATGAATTTCTTCACCTGGCTAACTACAAAGCGCAAGACGCTCGCAACGATGTCCGTGACCGAGTTGCGGGCCGAGGAGCTGCTGCTGCAGAACGAGTGCGAGCGGATGCAGGGGCGAATCGGCAAACTCGCGACCGACAAGCAGAAACTGGTCGAAAAGGGCGCGGGCGAGAAGACGCCCGAACTGCGGCGGACCTTTGCCCAGCAATATGACCTGTTGCACACCGAGCAGAACATGCTGGCGCGACACCTCAACATTCGCAGCAAAGAGGCGCTGACCGTCTCGCGCCTCCGTCTGCTGCGCGAAAGCGCTGCGCGGGCCGGCGGCATCGCCAGCGCGGGCCGCATGGTGATTCGCGAGTCGGATCTGGCCGTTATCGAAAAACTGATCGAAAGCGACGCCGTCACCAGCGAGATGTATCAGGAGCGGCTCGACGCGATCCTCAACATCGGTCACGAAGCCGACGCGGCCGGTGCGGCCGTCTCGCCCGCGGCGGCGGAGCTGCTGAAGGTGTGGGAGGCGATGGACGCCGGGCTGATCAAGAACAAGGAAGAGGCCTTTGATGAGGCGGAGCGGCGGGTTCGGGAGCGCGGGAAGGCGACCGGGTGAGGCGCCTAGTCCGGCCCATGCGGCAGTGTCAGGTGTCACGTGGCAGGTGTCAGGGCTCAAATAGGAACGGCATGTGGCGGTTCGACGGTTTGAAGATCTGCGGGTTTGGCAGTTGGCGCGGGAGCTGGCGCGCGGCGTCTATCGCGCTAGCCAGACCCAGCCACTCAAGAACGATCGAACGCTGCAGGAGCAGATGAAACGAGCCGCGATCAGCATCGTCAGCAACATCGCCGAGGGCTTCGAGCGGGGAACGCGCAAGCAGCAGGTCGAATTCTGCTACCTCGCGAAGGGGTCGGCGGGCGAGCTCCGGGCCCAGGTGATCGTCGCCACCGATCTGGGGCTGCTCAATGCGAAGGCGGCCGAGTGGCTCACGGAGCGATGCGAGCGCTGCTCGCGCATGCTGGCGGTTCTGATCGATCACCTGCGCCGAAGCGGATCGCGCATTCAAGGTGACAAGTTCAAGGCCGTACCGGACAAGTGACTTCGTCGATGAGGCGCTTCAGGAGTAAGCTTCGTTCACAAAGTCTTCACCTGACACATGACACTTGCCACGTGACACTGTGACTGCCCCGGCAGACTCGCCGGAGACGGTCGGATTCGAGAGAACCATGGGATTGTTCAAGTCCGAAGAAGAGCGTCGTCTCGAACGCGATCTCAAGATCCGCCAGGGCATCCGCCGGATCGAGAAGTCGATCGTCGAGCAGAACAAGTTCATGGACGAATTCGTCCGCAACGCGCGACAGGCCAAGGAGATCGGCGACGCGCAGAGCTACGCCTTCATCCGCAGCTCGCTCAAAAAGACCGCGACGATCAAAAAGATGCTCGAGCGGCAACTGCTCGCCGTGCGAAATGCCCTGCTGATCAAGCGTCAGGCCGAGGCCACCTCGGACTTCGCGGCGGCCATGAACCTGATGGCGAAAGAAGTCAGCCGCATGTACGCCGACACCAATCTCTCGCAGACGCAGATGAACTGGGAAAAGGCGCTGGCCCAGAGTCAGACGATGGAGGAGCGAATGGAGCTCTTCCTGGACGGCATGCAGGAAGGCGCCGCCGCGAGCGTCGCCTCGGCCAGCACGGCCGAAGCGATCACCGATGACGAGATCGATCGCATGATCTCGGTCGAGCAGCAGGCAGATCAGGCTCGCGAGCAGCAGCAGATGAGCGCACTGCGTGCCGAGCTATCGAAGCTCAAAGGCGGCGGCGAGAAAGAAACCAAGTAAGAGGCGCGGGGCTACAGCTTCGCCACCGCCAGCAACGGACCGCCCGAGACCACCACGCCGCCGGGTTTTTCAAGCGTGAGCGCAAACACCGTCGGCTGTTCGATCCGCAGCTTGGCGTCGATCGGCACAATCGTCTCGCCCGTGGCGGCGATGTCGAATACGCCGCCGTCGATCGGGTGCTTCGGATCGCGAACGGGGTCGACGATCCACAGTTGATATTGAGCCTCGGTCGGCGTGTTGGCCGGGACGCCCACAATCCGCAGATAGCCCGCCTGACGAGACTGACTCCAGACCACGTCGCCGCTGATGCCCGCGATGGACGAGTCGGGCGTCGCGCTCCAGGGGGTCACGACCACATCGGCGGCGTTATCGATGAGTTGTTGACGCTGCTTGATCGGGCCGACGTCCGGCGCCACCGCGACCGCGCCGCTACCGCTCCTGCTCGCGGGCGCGTTGAGCGAAGTCGTCGTAAACGCCAGCACGAGCACCGCCGCCGCCGCCACAGCCCAGCCGAGCGTCGCGAAGAAGCCGCCCAAGCGCGTCGTCGGCTCCTCATCGACATCGGCTCGGCGCGAGACGATGCGAATCGGCGAACGATCGGCGATCGCCGTCTCCGCGTTCCACGAGGCCGGGGCTCGGCCCTGCGCAGTGCCGCGGCTCGCGGCGTTGCCGCGGATGCCCGCCAGAAGCCGCTCGCGCAGCTCGCGCGGAAGCGCCTTCGGCCGCTCTGCCGCAAAGGCCAAGTGAGCCGTCGCGGCGATGGCTTCAAACTCGTGCGCCGCGTCGGTCGCGCCGCGCGGGTCGAGCTGGTGCAGCTCGCGCTCGGCGGCTTCGTCGATGCCGAGTACCGCGCGGTCGATCAACAGCTCGTCGATGCGTTCGTGCAATGGGTCGTGTCCGCGGCTCATGCGGCGCCTCCGACCATCGCCGCGCGCAGCTCCATCATGCCGCGCCGCGCGTGCGATTTCACCGTACCCAGCGGAACTCCCAGCATTTCGGCGATCTCGGGATAGGACAGGCCGTCGCGCAGCGAAAGCTCCAGCACGCGACGATGCTCGGCCCGCAGCCCCTGCATCAGCCCGATCGCGCGGCGGACCTCGTCGCTCGAGGCCCAGGCCTGCTCGGCGTCGGGGGCGGCCACGTCAAAGGCCGCTTCGAGCGAGACCGGCGCGCCGCGCCGCTGACGCGACCGGCGCCAATCGATCAGCCGCCGGCGGGCGATCGTGGCGACAAATGTTTCGGGCGAAGAAAGCTCTTCGCGGTAGCTGCCCGCGCCGCGCCACAAATCGAGAAACACCTGCTGCACGACATCTTCGGCGTCGGCCCGATTGCGACAAAACCGCAGCGCCAGCGACCAGACCAGCCCGCCGAATTCGTCAATCGACGTTTCGAGGGCCAGCGCGTCGCCGGCGGCCATGCGGCGGATGAGTTCGACGTTCATTCGCTTCAAGGACCATTCCGGGTGCGAGCGCGCTCGTCGCGGGCGCGGGCGAAGCCTGGCGGCGTCGCGACGAGCGGGGGATTCGCACGTGAGCATCATAAGTCGATTCGCGATCTCGTTCTGTCCCAATTGTCGCTTTCGGCAGGGCCAGATCGGCCCGCGACGCCGGGGCGCCGCGGCCGCTCCGTCCACAACTCAGCGGCTCGGCGTCATTCGCATCATCGCGGACGAATCGGCCGCCGACTCATAGGCCGCATCGAGGGCGCGACGCAGGATCCACGCCCGCTCCTGCACATTGTGCTCGTTGCGGGCCGCTTCCAGGCCGCGAGCGAGGTCGGCCCGGGCGTTGCCGCGAAATGCATCGTTCGGCAAGGCCAGCAGGCCGAGCGTCGCGACCTCATAGATCGCAGCGCAGGCGGCGAAGTCGCCGTTGTTGAACTCCGGCACGCCGCGCTCGATGGCCGTGCTGATCAGCGTGCGCGTCGAAATCCGCTCGGCGCTCGACGTCGCGGGCATCGGAGGCGTTTGCGAAGTCTTCGGCAGCAGCACGCTGTCGATGACGTGAATGACGCCGTTGGTCGCGTCGATGTCGGTCTTGATCAGCGTAGCGCCGTCGACCATGGCGACGCCGCCGGCAAGGCGGAAGTTCACGCTCTCGCCGCTGAGCGTTTTGGCGTTCACCGCGCGCAGCGCTTCGTCGCTGAAGACGCGGCCGCTGATGACGTGCAGCTTCAGAATGTCGGCCAGCTTCTGCTTGTTTTCGGGCTTGAGCAGATCGCGAATCGTGTCCTTGCCGAGCTCGGCGAAGGCCTCGTCCGTCGGGGCGAGTACGGTCAGCGGGCCGGGCGCCTGCAGCGCCTCGACCAGCCCCGCGGCCTTCGCCGCCTTGAGCAGCGTCTCAAATCCGCCGGCCTTGTCCGCGGTTGCGACAATGTCGAGCTTACTGGGGATGAGCACGGTGTCGACGACGTGAATCACGCCGTTGGTGCAGCCGATGTCGGCGATCTGCACGGCGGATTGATCGATTTTCAGACCGCCGGCCTTGGCGCTGATGTCGAGCCGCTGTCCGCTGAGCGTGGACAGCGCGACGCGCTGCCCGACGTCGGCCCCGCCGAGACGGCCGGGCACGACGTGATACTTCAGGATTTCCTGCAGGCGCGCTTTGCGCTCCGGCTTGAGCAGATCATTCAGTGCGCCGGCGGGCAGCTTGGCGAATGCGTCGTCGGTCGGGGCGAAGACGGTGAACTCGCCGCCCTCGAGCGCCTCGACCAGTCCGGCCGCCTTGATCGCGGCCACCAGCGTCTCAAACGATTCATTCGTCGCGGCGGTCTGGACGATCGAGCGCGGCGGAGCAGTGTTTTCGTTCGGGCGCGGGCCGGCGCCGGCAGTCAGCGCAAAATTCGCACCGGTCAGCAGCGCGGCGGAGGCGGCAAACGCGGTCAGGGAGCGGCGGGCGTTGCGTGGGTTCATAAGCTTCTCCAAACGGGTTGGGATTTCGTGTTTTCGACCAATCCAACGTCAACCGGGTGCACCACGGGATGACGGGAGAAACTTCGAGGGAGGCGGGGAGACGGATGCAGAAATGAGCGGATTGGACGAATTTGGACGTTCGACGGGCGCGGATACCCCACCGTTCGTCGCAAAAAAGAAAGCGGAGCGATTTTGAGGGTCGCTCCGCACTGGCTTTTTGGAATGGTTCGCTCGGACGGATCCGAGGCGACCGAGAATTAGTCCGGCAACACCCGATCCGCGTCCCAACCCTGCAGCAGCGAGAGCGTCTCGGCTTCGAGCTGCCCCGGCGATCGCAGGAACGAGCCGCTCGGCAGCGCGAAACCGTGATATCGCGTCTGCTTTTCGGTCATCACTTCGACGTGGCCATCGAAGAACGAGGCGTTCAGGATGTAATCTTTTCCATTGCGGTGGCGGTAGCTCTTCTTGAGATTGAGCTCGGGATCGCCACCTGGATCGAATTGAGTGCCGTACTCCCGGCCACGATTGAAGATGGTGCCTGACGAAGCGAAGTTGCCGACGCCGTAACCGTCGATCGCGTTGGCGCGGGCCCAGAGTGAAAAGCGGCCGCTGTCCTCGATAAAACGCATGCCGTCCAGCAAGAAGAACTTTCGCGACGGCGGGCCGACCTTGGAGATCCGCGGCAGATAGTCGCGCGGCGGCTCCGATTCCCAGCCGGACGGCGCGACTTGCCAATCCACGGGGTACTCGCCGGAGCCCGGCGTTGAGTTCTTAAACGTTCCCTGCCTGAGGCCGGCATAGTTGCGACCGACGAGCAGGAACTTCCAACTGATCAGGAAGCTCGGAGCCAGCTGCGTATTCCACTGATCGTGCGGCGCGGGAGGGCCGCCCAGGAGCGGAGTCACATCGCTCGTTTCCGGACAGCGGAAGACGCCTTCGCGCGTCTGGGCCATTCGCCCGATCGTGTTGGCGTAGTTGATGCCCGAGTCTTTCATGTACCGCTCACGCAGCGGCGTGGCCCAGTCCCACGGCGTGGTCGGAGCGTCGCGATAGGTGAGCGCGCTGCCAGGACCAAAGGCCGGAATGCCCGAACCATTGGGCGCTCCGACGATCCAGTCGTCGTTCTCAAGCCCATAACCGGTCGCCGCGATCGCAATCTGCCGCTGCCCGGAGCCGCAGACGACGCGCTTGGCCAGTCGCCGAGCGCCGCTGAGCGAGGGGAGCAAGATCGAGATCAGCACGGCGATGATCGCGACAACGACCAGAAGCTCGATGAGTGTGAAGCCTTTGCGTTTCATGAATCTCTCAAACTCTTGGAAGTCGCTCCGACGTTGGGCGGAGCGTGCGTCTAACGTCTTTGGCCTATCATGAGCCCCACGGCAGCGGGGCCTTGCAGTTTTTGCAATTCATCCGGTCGGGGAGGTCTTTTTTGTCCTCGTACTGCGCCTTCAGCAAAATATTGTGAATCTGAATCGTTCCGCAGCCGCGGCAAGTCGTGCCGCGCAGTACCGTGAAATTTCCGCATTTGGGGCATTTCGCCGGATAACCCCCTCCGCCGACCCGCAGCGTGGTTCCACCCGTCCAGCCACAGCCGTCGGAGGAACAGGCGCTATCTTCGGTGACGCTGGGGCTGCTCCCGAAGTTCTGATAAACGTAAATTCCGCCCACGACGGCTAGAGCGATTACGACCGCGGCGATGATCGCGTTCCGGTTCATCCACTCGTCTCAGCAAAACTCGTCGGGGCGCAGCAGCGAATTTGGGCCGCCGGCGCGTTGCCGACGGGTGTTTCACGCGGTTCGGACACGCCGATGTCCGACCGATCGCAAGCATTGTAGTGGCGGACCCGCCCGGCGGCGAAGGGTTGTGGATTAAGATTTGGTTAAGAATGGAGCCGGGTACGCCGGCGCGTCGGAAACGGGGTTTTCAGGGCGGCGATAAACGAAGACGCGATGGGTGCCCCGGCAAGGTCGCGTGGCACCGGCGGGTGGCACGCACAAGCGGTGCTCGGCGTGTCCGAGTCGGCGATGGTCCAGCGTTGCCGGAAGACACGGATAACGGAGTACCGTTGACCATGCCACCCGACCGCCGCCGGTACACTCCGCTGCCATATGAGCCGAGAGTTTCGCTATCAAAGGCGGGTGACCTTCGCCGAGACCGACATGGCCGGCGTGATGCACTTTTCGAACTATTACCGCTGGCTGGAGGAGATCGAGCACGCCTGGTGGCGTTCGCTGGGAATGAGCGTCTGCACGCATGACGGGCTGCAATCGGTGAGTTGGCCGCGGGTGAAGACGACCTGCGAGTACATCCGCCCGGCGCGGTTTGAAGATGTGCTCGACCTCTCGCTCCGCGTGACGCGGGTGGGCGGCAAGTCGCTCGAATACGAAGTCGATTTCGCCCGGGGCGGCGAGCCGATCGCCCGCGGGACGACGGTCGCCGTCTGCTGCCAGATCGACCGCGGCGGGATCTTTCGCTCGATCGAGATTCCGCCAGACATCCGGGCGAAGCTGACTGCGTGAGTCGGGGAACGAGCACGGCAGCGCCGCGCTCTACGACCTCGCGCCCGTGGTGGGGTACCGCGATTCGGCGCCTTCAATTCGCCATTCGCAATTCGATACTCGCCATTGCCCCTTCTCCCCTCCAACTTGCGATTCGCCAAGTCGCCCCTACCCTCATGACTTCAACAAGGAGATTCGACGCATGAAGGACACGTGGCTGCTGTTTGCGATCGGGGCGTTTTTGTGCTGGGGCGCGTATGTGCCCACGATTCACTCCGGCCAGCTCGCGATCGGCGGGAAGTCGAAGGCGCTATGGGCGTTTCTCTTCGTCGGCGTGGCGTACTTTCTGACGGCGGTGCTCGTGCCCGCGGGGCTGCTGGCGTCGCGCGGCGATCTGGCGGTCGTGCCGGGGGCGAAGGGCGTGGGCGTGTCGATTCTGGCGGGCGTGCTCGGCGCGGGTGGCGCGTTGTGCGTGATTTTGGCGCTGATGAATGGCGGGACGCCGGCATCGGTGCCGCCGATCGTCTTCGCCGGCGCGCCGATCGTGGCGAGCATCGTGGCGATGGCGCTGCACCCGCCCAAGAGTGGGCTGAGCGGCATCAATCCGCTGTACTTTGTGGGCATTTTGCTGGCGGCGGGCGGGGCGGCGCTGGTACTTCGATTCAAGCCGGCCTAACCCGCGAAGGAAGTGGCGAGTTTCGAGGGCAGAGTTTCGAGTTGAAGACTGCATTTATGCGCGCATTTCGATCGATCACAGTGAGAGGGAGAAGGCATCAGGTGTCAGGGCTGGCGATTGCGCTGGCCTTGGCGGGGTCGAGCGCGTTTGCGGGCGATTGGGCGACGTTTCGCGGGGATGCGGCGCAGGCCGGCGTTGCCAAGGATGCGTTGCCGGAGAAGCTCGAACTGCTGTGGCAATACGAGATGGGCGACGCGCTTGGAATGGGATTGGTCGTCGCCGACGGCGCGCTGTTCGCGGCTGCCCAGAACGGGCGCATTCACGCGTTGGATGCGGCGAACGGGGCGCTAAAGTGGAAGTTTGAGCAGGAAGATGCTTTCGTCGCGCCGGCGGCGGTGATCGATGGTGCGGTCTATGTCGGCGATGATTTTCATATGATGTTCGCCCTCGACGGTGCGAGCGGGAAAAAGCGCTGGGGCTTTGAGACGCAAGGGTCGATTCACTCGGGCGTGCAGGCGGCGGGCGCGGGGCGGGTGCTGTTTGGTTCGGATGATGGGCATCTGTACTGTCTGAACGCGGCAGATGGCGGTGTTGCGTGGAAATACGCGGCGGATGATCGCGTCTACGGGACACCCGCGATTTTCGAGGGGGCAGCGCTCTTCTCGGGGTGCGATGGTTTTCTACATGTGATCCGACTGAGCGACGGGGCGCGGGCGGCGCGGATACCGATCGGGTCGCCGAGCGCGTCGAGCGTGGCGGTGGACGCGGCGTCGCGGCGGGCGGTGCTGGGGACGCATGGCAACCAGGTGCGGGCGATCGAGCTGCCGGGGGCGAGCGAGTTTGCGGCGCTTTTGGCGAAGGCACGGGTCGCCGCGCCGAGCAGCGCGCCCGCCAGCGGGCCGGCTACGGCTTCAAACGTCACATCGAGCGGTCCGAGCAGCGAATCGGCAACGGCTGAGCGCGCCGCGGCGGCAGAACGAGCGTTTGACCCGGCCGAAGCGGGCGGGATGCGGAGCGCGTGGGTCTTTGAGGCGAGCGAGCGGCAGTTTCCGTTTGTTTCGTCGGCGGCGATCGACGGCGGCATCGTGGTGATCGGCGGCAAGGACAAGGTGATCTGGGGGCTCGATCTGGCAGAGGGCAAGCCGCGCTGGCGGACGCCGGCGCGGGGGCGGATCGAGGCGTCAGCGGTGATCGCTCCGGTCGGCGAAGCGAAAGCGCCGTGGGCGTTCGTCGGTGCGCAGGATGGGACGATGTACGCCGTGGCGCTGGCGGATGGCCGCGTCGCGTGGCAGTACGAGAGCGGCGCGAGCATCAACACGACCGCGGCGATTGCGGGCGGGCGGCTCTACTTCGCGAACGATGCGGGGACTGTGTTTTGCTTTGGGGTGAAGTGACGCGAATGCTGTAGCGGGCGGCGGCTTGCCGACCGACGAAGAAAAAAGGCAGGGCGCGGAGTGCCGCGGCCTGCCCTATGCATCTGCGCATCCGCGCGGGCTGAAGCCCGCGGCTCGTATCCAATCACTCATACTTCGGCCTGCGAGCCGCAGGCCGCTACTTGTGCCTAGCGGGCGTTGACGAGTTCGACCTCGACGTTTTCGTCGGGGTAGCCGTCGGTAATGACGCGGTCGTTGAAGGCGTTGTAGAACCAAGTCTGGCCGTTGACGAAGACGCGTGCCTCAAGCATGTAGAAGCCGAAGGGGTCGACCTGGGCCGGGTTGTAGTCGAGCACGAAGGGAATCGGCACTTGGCGGCCGTTGGTCAGGAAGCGCTGCTCGGCGACGATCGCGGGGCCGCCGCGATCTGCCCCGGAGTCGACGATTCGCACCAACACTTCCGCGTTCTGGGGCAGCGCGATGCGCTCGCGATAGAAGAGCCGCCCGGCGAGCCGCGCGATCGGCAACGGCGCGGCGACCGCACCGCTGGCGGGTTCGAGCAGCAGGTCGATCGGCCGACGATCACTTGCCGCACCGACGCGGAACGGCTGCACCGTTGCATACATGAGGCGGCCCGAGCCGGTCGCGATGTGGGCCGTCAGACCGAGTGCGGAGCCGGGCGCAAGCCGCGGACCGCAATCGATTTGAAAGGGAATCGGCGATTGTCCGCCGATGATCCGCTGCTCGCCGACGACTGCGCCGCCGGCGTTCAGATCGATCAGTTGCACGGTGGCACAGTTATCCGAGGGCAGCGCCAAGCGGCCGCGATAGCTCAGCGAACCGAAGAGGATGGTGGGCTGGACGATGATCGGCGGGATGCGGACGTAGACGAGCCGCTGGCCCTGATAGATGGGGCGGTAGTAGAGATTGCCGACGCGGCAGATGCGCTGTCCCTGGTGGGTGATGAATTCGTGACCATCGGGCAGGAAGCTGATGGTCGCGCCAAGCGGCGGCTCGACGACGAGATAAGCGAGACGCCCGTTCTGCACGGACGGCAGGTAGTAGACATCGTCGTGGCAGTAGTAGTTGACGCCGCCCAGCAGCACTGGCGTGCAGCCGCCGGGCAATACGCCGATGTACGCCCCGAGCGGCGGGCGGCAGACTTCGTAGCTAATCGCGGCACCCGATCCGATCGGGCGGTAGTAGACATCGCCGGCGCGGAAGTACTCGACCGCGCTGATGAGGATGCGCTCCGCGAGATTCGGCAGGCGCGCGACGCGCGTGCCGCGCGGCACGAAGCCGCGAGCGCGGACGCCACGCTCGACGGGTCGGGCGCCGAAGCCCGGGCGCGTCACGGGACGGTCGAAATTGTTGATGGGCGAGAGATTTCCGCCGCCGGGCAGTTGCACGGGTCGCTCGGGGCGATTGTCGCCCGGCGGGCGCACGACCGCGGGGCGGTTGTGGCCGGTCGACGGATGAACGACCGGCGGATTGTTCACGGGCGGATTCGCCGTTGGCGGGCGATCGGCCGGAGGTGGGTTTACGACGGGCGGCGGGTTGGCCGGCAGCGGCGTCGGTTGCGGCGTCGGGTTGGTCGGTGGATTTGTCGGGCGGGGATGCCGGCTGACCGGGCGCCGGCGGACTTCCTGGCCCCAGGCGTCGCCGACAAGGAGCAGCCCCGCGAGCAGCGCGATGCGGGTGATAGAGACAGTTCGCATATTCATCGTATCTTTCCAAACCTCATGCGGATTGCTTGTTTCTCATGCGACGGGCCGGCGCGGCCGGTCGTCCATCGCCAAGGCTCAGGATTCGATGGCGGTCAGCTCGAGCTTTTCGAAGTCAGTGGGCAGTTCGAGCTTCAGGTCGGCGTCGTCCAGTGAGTCGGAGAGCTTCCACTCTGTGAAACGGGCCTGGAACTGCGGAGCGCCGGCGTCGGCCTTGCGGACGACGACGAACTTCACCGGCAGAGCCGGACCATCTCGCGCGATCCAAAGCTGCCAATCCACGTCGTCGCCGCTGAAGGCGACATGGTCGCACTCCTTGCCGCCGATGGTCGCTTTGCCGACATAGCGGCCGATGCGCATGCCATCGGTCAGTGAGGCGAAGACGTCGTCGAAGAGGAAATCGCCGGTCGGCACGGAGAGCCCGTACTTGGCGGACATTGTTTCGAGCATCTGTCCGACCGAGCCGCTGCAGGAAACCTGCGAATAGGTCTTGGCGTGGCGGTCCATGAGCGTGACCTGGGCGCCGTCGTAGGTGTAGGAGCGATCCCAGCCACGACCGCGGGCGATGGCCATCACGCGGTTGGGCCGCAGGACGCGGACCTCGAGCCGACGGTCGTGTTGCAGCTTCATTCCGGTTGCGTCGACGACGTCGAATTCCTGTTCGGCGACGAAGCGGAAGGCCTTCGCGTCGGCCAGGGTCTTGCTCATCTTCTTCAACGCTTCTTCGGCACGCAGGTCGATCACGGGGGCGGCGTCGACCGCGGCGGCGGCGGGCGCACTGGCGGGCTGAGAGGTTGGCTCATCGGCGGCGAAGACGACGGCAGCGAGCGCGGCGCCGCCGGCGGTGAGCAGAATGCGCCCCATCCGGGTAAGGCTCAACATATTGCGACTCCTGAAAGCCAAGAGGATTTTCGAATCGGGCGCTTGTGAGAAGCTTGTCGCTTCTCTCGCGATCGGTGCCTCGGCAGCGCCACTGCCCGAGGGAAGCGGCACAGCCGAAGACAGTGATTTCATGAACATCGCGGCAAGCGCCGGCTTGATCAGCGTGCGAGTTCGGCGAAGTCGATCGGCGTCGGTTCGGCGAAGACGCCCTGCGAATCGAAGGTGAAGATCAGCGCTTCGCCGCAGAAGAAGTCGAAGCCGTTCTCGAAGAAGCCGTCGACGATGTCGAAGCTGTCGAGCAGTTCGCCGGTAATCGGGTCGTAATACTCTTCGATCAGCAGCTCGATCGAGCCGACGCAGGGATACTCGAGCACGAGCGAACCGCTGAGCGAGCCGTCGAGCGGGGTTTCGACGAAAATGCTCTGCTCGATGCCGTCGACCAGGAAGACGTAGAAGCCATCGAGGCCGGTGGCATTTTCGAAGACGAAGATGTTGATGTCGTCGACCACGTCCACCACGATGTCTTCGCGGAAGTCGTTGATGATGGTGACGTTGTTGTTGATGATGACGGGATCGGGCCGGGTGGCGACGAGCGCGGGCGGGAAGACGGTCGGCTCGGCCGCAATGAAGGTGGTGGGACCGATGCTGTCGTCGAACAGGTCGGCGATTTCTTCGACGATGTCTTCCAGGTCGTCGCCGTCGAGATCGACGCAGCCGACCGGCACGAGGGCGGTCGCGAGTGTGAGACCGAGGGTGAGGCGGGTCGAGCGAATCCAATTCCAAACCGAGCGCATGCGAACTCCTTTCGCGTTGTGAGAGCCGGGCATTGCAGCCCCCGCGAGTGAAGAACTTATCGATTGATGTGGGTTAGGGCAAACGAAAAATCGCAGACGAGGTTACGCCGGCCGGACGGCGGGATACCCGGCGCGAATGCACGCGGTCGTCGGCCTGCGATGATGCCGGCCGACGACCGCGCGGCGAGAGCAGGAGTGTGTGCCGCTATTTTTTCTTGCGCTCGGCCAGCGCTGCCTGGGCCGCGGCGAGGCGGGCGAGCGGCACGCGATAGGGCGAGCAACTGACGTAATCGAGGCCGACATCGTGGCAGAAGCGCACGGTCGCGGGGTCGCCGCCGTGTTCGCCGCAGATGCCCAGCTTGAGCTTCTTCCGCGTGTTGCGGCCCGACGCGCAGGCGTGTGAGACGAGCGCACCGACGCCGGCGACATCGAGCGACTGGAATGGGTCGTCGGCGAAGACGGCGTGCTGCGACTGATCGAGGTACTCGGGCAGGAAGCGACCGGCGTCGTCGCGCGAGAGGCCCAGCGCCAACTGCGTGAGGTCGTTGGTGCCGAAGCTGAAGAACTCGGCGCTTTCGGCCAGCTTGTCGGCGAGGATCGCCGCCCGCGGCGTTTCGATCATCGTGCCGACCAGATACTTGAGCTTGGTTCGCGCGGCGCGAATCACGCCTTCTGCCACCGCTCGCGTGCGATCGACGAGAATCTGCAGTTCGCGACCGTCGATCGTGAGCGGGATCATGATCTCGGGCAGCACTTCGACGCCGCGGCGCTGACAGGCGATGGCGGCTTCGATGATGGCGCGGACCTGCATGTCGAGGATTTCGGGGTAGGTCAGGCACAGGCGGCAGCCGCGATGGCCGAGCATGGGGTTGGTCTCATGCAACTGCGACGAACGGCGCTCGATCTGAGCGGGCGTGCGCCCGCTGGCTTTCGCCAGGCGATCGACCTGCTCGGGCGAGCGCGGCAGAAACTCATGCAGCGGCGGATCGATCAGGCGGATGGTGACCGGGCGGCCGGCCATGGCCTCGAAAATGCCGATGAAATCTTCTCGCTGATAGGGCAGCAGCTTGGCCAGCGCCGCGCCGCGCTGCGTGGCGTCGTCGGCGACGATCATCTCCTGAATCGCGAGCTGGCGCTCGTGCGTGGCGAAGAACATGTGCTCCGTGCGGCAGAGGCCGATGCCCTCGGCGCCCATCTCGATCGCCTTTCGGGCGTCTTCGGGCGTATCGGCGTTGGCACGCACACGCAGGAAGCGCATTTCGTCCACCCATTGCATGATCGTCTGATACTGGGGCGGCGGTTCGGGGCGCGAGAGAGGCAGCGCGCCGGCGTAGATTTCGCCGGTCGAGCCGTCGAGCGTGATGGTGTCGCCCTCGCCGAACTCGCGCCCGCCGAGCTTCATGCGGCGCTTGTGCTCATCGACCTCGAGCTCGGTGCAGCCGACGATGCAGCACTTGCCCCAGCCGCGGGCGACGACCGCAGCGTGCGACGTCTTGCCGCCGATCTGGGTCAGAATGCCCTGAGCGGCCTGCATGCCGCCGACGTCTTCGGGACTGGTTTCGGGGCGAACGAGAATCACGGCTTCGCCCTTGGCGGCGCGGCGTTCGGCTTCGTGAGCGCTGAAGGCGACGGCGCCGGCGGCGGCGCCGGGGACGGCGTTGATGCCCTTCGCCAGGCGGCGCTCGCGGAACTCGGCCTGAGAAACCTGCGGACTGATGACGGGATAGAAGAGTCGCTCGATGTCGACGGCTTTGATGCGTCGCACGGCTTGCTCGCGCGTGATCACCGGCTTGCCGGCGGCGGCGGCCTCGCGGGCCGAGAGCAGCTTGCGCTTCGTCAGGCGCTTCGCATCTTCGGGCGTGATCAGCGGCTTGGTGGCCTGTTCGACGGCGATGCGGAAGGCGGCGGTGGGCGTGCGCTTGCCGCTGCGACATTGCAAGATGAAGAGCTGGCCGCGCTCGACGGTGAACTCAAGATCCTGCATTTCGCCGTAGTGCGTCTCGATGATCGCGCGGACGGCCAGCAGTTGATCGTAGACCTCGGGCATTTTGTCGCGGAGCGAGATGAGCGGCAGCGGCGTGCGAATGCCGGCGACGACGTCTTCGCCTTGCGCGTTAATCAGCAATTCGCCGTAGAACTCGTTGGCGCCGGTGCTCGGGTCGCGCGTGAAGCAGACGCCCGTGCCGCTGTTGTCGTCGACATTGCCGAAGACCATCTGCTGCACGTTGACGGCGGTGCCCTTCAGGCCGACGAGCCGCTCGACGCGGCGGTACGTGACCGATTTTTCGGCGTTCCAGGAGCGGAAGACGGCGTCGATCGCGCCGTGGAGCTGCTCCCATGGATCCTGCGGGAAGACGTTGCCGGTCAGGTTGCGATACTCGGTCTGAAACGCGCCGCATAGCTCCTGCAAAGCCGAGGCGGGCAGCTCGGAGTCGATGGTGACGCCGGCCGATTTGCGCGCCTCGGTGAGGCGGCGCTCGAAGACCTCTTTCGAAAGGCCGCAGACGACCGTCGAGTACATCTGCACGAAGCGGCGGTAGCAATCCCAGGCGAAGCGCGAGTCGTGCGTCTCGCTGATCAGCCCCTGCACCGTGGTGTCGTTCAATCCGAGGTTGAGCACGGTCTCGAGCATGCCCGGCATCGAGACCGCTGCGCCGCTGCGCACGGAGACCAGCAGCGGATTTTCGGAGTCGCCGAAGTGCAGCTTGGAATCGCTCTCCAACTGCTCGACCGCCTTTTTCACCTGCTTTTCGAGCCCGGTCGGCCATTGGCCATCGTGCGCGAGAACATGGGCGCAGGCGGGGACGGCGACGGTGAAGCCCGGCGGAACGGGCAGGCCGATGTGCGACATCGTGGCGAGGCCGGCGCCCTTGCCGCCGAGGAGTTGCTTGTCCTCGCTCGTGTGCTCGCGATGCCCCTTGCCGAACGGATAAACCCAGCGTTGTTGTTTCATGAATTTCTACCTTGCGGAAATGCTTGCGGACCGCGTTTGCATCTATCGATGTAATCGGGTGCGCGGCGTTTGTCTATTGATTTCGGCGGCGGGAGTCGTACGAAGCAAGTGCGGATTCACGCGGCGAAAAGGGCTTTATTGCATGACTTCCGGAGCAGATTGTCTTCGGCGCCGCCACGCCGGAAAGTCGGTGCGACGGCAGGGACGACGCCCACCTGTCGATTTGCTCAAGATTTACGGCGGTTTGGGCTCAGCGTTCGGGAGAGTCGACCGGCTGAGAGTCGGCCGGAGCGGAGGCGGGCTGCGAGGCGGATTCGGCTTCGAGGCGCATGGCGAGCGCGGCGACGGTCACCAATTTCACCGTGCACTCCAACGTTGTGCCGTCACGCAGGTAGGTGATTTTGAGCGCGTCGCCGGCGCGGCGGCGGGCCATGGCGCGGTCGAGATCGAGCGGGCGGCGGATCGGCTCGTCATCGATCGCGGTGACGAAGTCGCCGGCCTGCATGCCGGCGTCGGCCGCGGGGCCGGATCCGACTTTCACCGCTTCGACGCCCACGGGCTGAGAACCCGCGACGGCGGTATCGCGCGGGTCGAAAGATATGCCCATGACGCCGCCGACCAGATCGACGCCGTTCTTGAGCCGCTCGACCACGCGGGCTGTTTCGTCGCAGCGCAGTGCGAAGCCGATGCCCGAGTCGTACCACTCGACGCCGGCCAGTTCATCGGCGGAGCCGGCCTGCGGCACGCAGATGCCGAAGAGGCGTCCGTCGAGATCGAAGAGCGGGCCCCCGTAGTTGGCGGGCGAGGTTTTGGCGTCGGTCTGAATCGTCAGTGCGCGATTGCGACGCGCGGCGCTGATCACGCCTGCGGCGAGCGCGGGCGTGCGCGAACCGAAGCCCCAGCCGGCGGTCAGCGCCCATTGGCCCGGCCGCGGCTCTGGTGCGAGCGAAGGCGCGGGCAGATCGGCGGCGTCGACCTTGAGGAGCGCGAGCCGTGTCAGGTCATCTTTGGCGATCAGCTTCGCGATGTAGCGACGCCCATCGCCGAGCGTCGCGAGCGTCACGGGCGGCTGGGTCAGAAAGTTCAAGCTGCTGGTGACGATCCACCCGTCGCTCGACCAGACCACGCCGGTGGTCGGACCTTCGACCGGGCGAAAGGTGACCGCGGTGATTTTTTCGCCCGTTTTTTCATCCTCGAACCTGGAGACGGGCGCGGCGCCGCCGACGGTGTCGAGCCGGACGATGGAAGGGGCGATTTTCTGCAATGCGGCTTGGAAGGCGCGATCGGTGGCCGTTTCCTCCGCGTGAGCGACGCAGGCCGCAGTCAACAGCGAGACTAGCAAGACGGCGCGCATGGGCGACGCGCCCTTCGTCGGCCGGCGAGATTGCCGATCGCTTCGGCGTTGCACGATCGCGGCGCTCATTGCGGCCATGTCGCATCCTCCGGCAAGCGGATCGACTCCACGCGTTCGCCGCGCTTCACGACGATCTCGCGCGGCGGCGTCTTGGCGCGGGCGATCCACTCATACAGCTCGCGGCAAGTGGCGACGGCTTCGTCATCGACCAGCAGGATCAGGTCTTCGCCGCGCAGTCCGGCGGCGTCGCACAGCGATTGGACGCGAACTCGCTCGACGAAGGGCGGCTGCTGCGCCCCGCCGACGTCGAACACGCGCACGCCGATGGAGAGCAGTCGCCGCGACGCATCGCGCAGCGAAACGGAGTCGGGCTGAGCCTCGTCGAGCGAATCGCCCCGTACGAAGGCGGCGACCTCCTCGACCGGCAGAGCGTAGTTGAGCCAGGTGTTGGTGATCGTGCTGGTGACCGGTCGGCCGATCAGACCGATCAACTGGCCGCGCGCGTCGACCAGCGCACCGCCGGCACAGCCCGGCGCGCTGACGATCAGATCGGTCAGCAGCACATCGCGATCAAAGTCGATCTCGCGCCGTCGAAACCGGCCGGCCAGCGGCGCGCGGCCCGAGAGCAGGCCCAGCGAGACCGAGACCGGCTCGTTTCCGCCGGCGACTTTGAACGGGTTGCTCACCGACCAGACCCACGCTCCGAGCGGCGGCGCTGCGCTCTCGCTCTGCAGCGAGAACGCGGGCAAGTCCGTGGCCTCGATCTTCAGCAGTGCGAGTTGGCGGCGCTCGTCGCGGCGCTGCACGACGGCGGGCAGCGTGCGCCCATCGGCCAACGTCGCGCGCAAGCTTTTGCCCTCAAGCAGCGGCGAAAGCGCGGTGACGATTTGGCCGCTGCTGCTGATGAGGCAGCCGGAGGCGTAGCCTTTCTGCGAACCTACTTCGGCGCCGGTGAGCTTCACCACGCGGGCCTGGGCAGCGGCGATGAGCGGAGGGACCTCGGGGATCGCCTCCTCCGCGGCGCGGCTCTGATCGATCGAGGGATTGGCTGCGGCCGGACGAAACGTCGAACGCGGGTTGAGCGGGTCGCTGCCAACGCGGATGTCGAGCAATTCGCCCGAAAGATCGTCGAAGCGCCAGGAGACGCGCAGCCCATCGGCAAGCTTTCGCTCGACCACGCCCGCGACACTCGCTCCCATCGGCTCGCTGCCGACGACATCCCAATCTACGTCGAGCGGAGTGTCACGCAACAGCGGCTCGAAGGCGCGGCGCGCGTCGGCGGCGCGAATGTCCACGCCGATGTCGCCCTGCTCACTCTCGGGTTGTGAGGCAGCGGCGCCGAAGATGTCGAGGTCCACGTTCGCGCCGTCCGTCAGCCGTGCTGCGGAATTGGCGGGGTCGAGGGCAACAGTCATCGCCGGCTGCTGCTCAAGCGTCCAGCGGGCCGCCGCAGGGTCGAGACGTTTTCGAGCCAGCGTCAGGTAGCGCCGAATAGCTGTCTGCGCCAGTCGCGCGTCGGGCACGAAGGCCGTGCCGAGGCGAATCGGCAGCCGCTCCAGACGCACTGTCGCCTCGCGCTGTTCTTTTTCGTGTCTCCAGCGCAGGCGCACGGGCCAATCGGCGGGCAGCGGAGCGATTCGATTGTTGAAGTCGTTGGGGGTGCGGACCGGTTCGCCGTCGATCGAGAGCAGTGTGTCGCCCAACTGAACGCCGGCCTTCTCCGCCGGCGAGAGCGCCTGCATTGCATCGAAGATCAGTTCGTCGCCCGCGGCGCGGACCGTGGCTCCGAGCGTGCCATGGCCCGTGAGCTTGCCCGCGCGCAACAGCGGCAGAAAGCGCCGCGCCTGCTTGATCGTGATGGCGTAGCCGAGGCCCACATTGACGCGGCCGCGCTCCTCAAACGAGCCGCGACCGTTGATCCCCAGCACGCGGCCCGACAGATCGAAGAGCGGTCCGCCGGAGTTGCCGGGGTTAATCGATGTCGAGACCTGAATGCAATCGGCGTATTCGAGCAGGTTGCCCTGCCCCTCCTGGTAGCGATGAAGGCCGCTAATCACGCCCAGCGTGATCGTCGGCGAATAGTCCTCGGCGAGCAGAAAGGGATTTCCGAACGCGGCGACCCACTGGCCGATGTGCAGTCGATCCGAGTCGCCGAGCGGCGCCGGCTGGAACGCTTCGCGCCCGCTGAGCTTGAACATCGCGAGATCGCCGCCGGGATCGATGCCGAGCACTTGCAGCGGATAGAGGCGACCGTCGGCCAATCCGCCGTAGCCGCCGCTCTCGAGAAACTCGGCGACGACATGGAAGTTGGTCAGGCCGTAGCCCTCGGCGTCGAGCAGCACGCCGCTGCCGCCATTCTGCCGATCTCGTCCGGGGAAGATGCAGACGACCGATTGGGCCGCGTTGGCGAAGGAGGCGATTCGTGCCTCTTCGGCGGATCGGACGGTGTCGATATCGGCAGCGGGCTGGGCGCCGGCGACCGGCGCAGCCGCGGCAAGCGCCCCGATCGATATCAGGGCCGCGACGGACACGTGATTCGGGGTCCTGAGCATTTGTTCAACCATACGGGGACCGGGGGCATTGTGCCCGCACTCCCCTACCTATCGGATCAACCGCGCCGAGGCCCACGCCACATGATCGCCGATATCGAGGTTCTGACCGCGCTGCACGACCAGGGTCAACTGCTTGACGCCGGCCAGCTCGACCAGGACATCTTGCGGCTTTTCGCCGGCGCGGACGCGTTGCGACTCCCACAGCACGCGCGAGTCGCCGACGAGGCGCACCTTCGCGTTTCCCTGAGGCGAATACTCATCGAGGATGCCGACCGTCGCCGCGAACTGTCGCGCGCCGCCGCCGGCGATGTTGAACGTCAGCGTCGAGCTGGCGTGCATGACGATGCCTTTCGCGTAGCGCCGTCCGCCGAGCATGATCGGCCCGCCGGTGAGCGATGCGTCGCGTGCGTATTCCCAGCGCGAGCCGAAGAGCGGTTCGAAGTCGTAGGACTGCGCGGGGACATCGGAGAGAAACGCCAGCTTGTCGCTGCGCAGTTCGATCCGCCGCATGCCGCGCCAGCTCAGCTCCAGATCGCGAAAGATGCTCGACTTGAGCAGAAGGCGCTTGCCATCGCCGCCGCTGGGCGCGCCGCTGAAGACCTCGCCATCGGCCATGACCACGCGGGCGCTGCCGCGGCGCGGCTCGGGCTGGGCCATGAAGAGCGCAGCGAGCTTGTCCCAAGCGAGCGGGATCTCACGCTGATTCCACGCGAATTGCAGCCCCTTGGCATCGATCGAGCGGAGCGTGCCGCGCAGCACCACCGAGCCGTTGCTGCGGATCGCGATGGCGGTGTCGTCGCGACTCGCCTTCTCGGCGTCGCTCGACTCGCGCTGCGTGCGCAGTTCGGCGATCTTTTCGGCCGACTTTTCATCGGCCCCGACGCGCTCGATCGAGCGCAGCGCGCCGAGCGGCACGACGGCGATCTGGCCGTCGCGAATTTCGAGCCGCACGCCGCCTTCGTCGCGGCTTACGGCGCGACCGGCGAACTCGGAGCCGTCGGAGAGAGACCAGCGGAATTTCGGCGCGTCAGTTGGAGCAACCGCATCCGCAGAACGCGCGGTGGAATCACCCGGCGATGCGGTTGATTCGTCGTCGTCGCGTACGACGACCGTGAGTAGGTCTTCCCAGGCGAAGATCTGGCTCTGCGCAGTGCCGTCTTCGCTCTCGACTCGAAGCGCGAGCGTCGGGCCGATCGCTTCGAGGCGACCTTGAACGATCACGCCGTCCAACGTGGTGATTTCGAGCGGCACGCCGAGCGACTCCACCGGAGCAGAGGCCGGCCCGTCATCCGTCGTGGGGACGGGCGCCGAAGCGGGAGCGCTGGTCGTCGGCGCTGAGGCGGGCGGCACTTCGCCGCGAGCGATCAGCGGACTCGCGTTGAAGGCGAGACATGCCGCCGCACTCGCGAAATGGGCGATTGCGACGCGGCAGATCGAGGACTGAAACTCGGCGTGCATCAAGGCTGCTCCGCCAGCGTGCGGTAATACTGCTCGACGATCTGGCGATAGCGCGACGGGTAACGGTCGCGGAGTTTCTGCAAGATGCGCTCGCGTTCGGCGGGCGGCAGCTTGCCCCACATTTCGCCGGGGTTGGCGCGTGGCGCGGTGTGCAGGTCGCCGATCTCGCCGGCGCCGCGGCCCGCGCGCGATTCATCGGTCGGCTTGGCACCCTGAGGATTGGCGCTGCGCTGCCCGCGCGAGCTGCGCCCGCCGCCGCCCTGCTGCTGCTCTTTCTTCTTGGCCTCTTCGATGAGCTTGTCGAGCAGCGCCATGGCTTCTTCCTGGCGCTGCTGCACGCGCTCGGTCGCGTCGGTCGCGCTCAGGCGGCGCTGGGCATATTGCATCAGGTCGGCGGCCTCGCCGAGCGTGCCCTCTTCGCGACGCTCGAGCTCCAGCGCGAGTTGCTTGGCGCCCAGCGCCACCGACTCCGGCGCGTCGACCGCGGCCGCCGTAAGGGGTGCGAGCGTCTTGCGCGCCTCGTCATAGCGCAGGTTCGCGGCTTGCGCATGGGCCAGCAGAAACCGTGCGTGCGGCGCAAAGGCGGTGAGCGCTTCGTCAAACGCAACGCGGCGATCGCTCAGGAGGCGCTCGGCCTCTTCGAGCATGCCCTGCGCGACGAGGATGCGGGCTTCGAAATAGGCAATGTGAGCTGCGAGAAAGCGGTTGTCTGCGACGCGCAGCGCGCGAAGCTGCGCGAGGGCGGCTTCGTAGTCGCCGCGGTCGAAGGCATCGAGCGCGGCGCAGAATTCGGGTCGGACGACTTGCAGCGCGTCGAACACCCACTCATCGGCCCGCGCATTAGAGGCCCGATCGCTGGGCGGAACGAAAATCTCGTGTTGCTGCGCCAGCGACGACGGCTGATCGGCGAGCCAGCGCGTGAAGGCCGCGTTGAGCTTTGCGACGCGCGGCGAGACCTCGCCCGCAGAGGCCACGCCGCTGGTCCAGACCGCGACGCCCCAAAGGCAGCAGGCCAGTAAGCCCGAGTTGTTTTGAATTTTCAGCATGATTCGTCGCTCATTGCTGCTGCATCTTTCGCGCCAGATCGATCAGCTTCGCCTGCCGCTCAGCCAGCGCCGCGTAAATCTCGCCGGTCGGGTCGGCGATTCCCGATAGCTCGGCCGTCTCGGCATGCACGCGGGCCTGTGCCGAGCGCAGCAGCTTGAGCTCGGTCGAGCCGGGCAGGAGCGCCTGAATCGCCTTGTTGCCGCCGCCCATCTGCTGGCCTTCCTGCTCCTGCTTCTGCATTTCGTCGCGCCGCTGCACCACGGCATCGAGCACTTCGCGCAGCGCGGCGATCGCGCTTTCGAGTGCGCTCATGCCGGCCGATGGCGATTTGGCTCGCAGCGACTTCTCGCCGGCCGACAGGTCGGTCGCGACCTGCTCGAGCAACTCGGGCAACAGGACGGTCGTGCCTTCGTCGACCAGCAGGCGGCGGATATCGGCGGTGTCGCTGCGCATCGCGGCGACTTCGTCTGCGACGCCGGCGAGCGAGCGGAGCGTCTCTCGATCTTCGAGCGCGGGGCCGCGCAGTTTGGCCAGTGGCGCGAGCGACTCGCGCCCGCGTTCGGCCCGGGCGACGAGGGCCTTGAGCTTGGCCTCGAGCGCGCCGAGCGTCTCTTCCATTTCGTCCTGACGAGTCTGACGCAGCGCGTCTTCGAGCTCTTCGATTGTCTGCTGCAACTCGTCGAGCGCTTCGCGTTGCTGGGTTTCGCTTTCGTCGACATCCTGCTCCGACAGCTCGTCGGCGGCCTTCTGCATCTTCTCCCGCGCTTTTTGCAGCCGCTCTTTGCCGGGCTTGCCCGATTGTTGCTTACCCTGCGATTCCTGGGCATCCTGTGCAGCGCGGGCGTCGGCCTCCAGCGCACGCTCGGCCTGCTCCAGCGCCCGCGTCTGGTCGGCCTGCCGCAGGCGGCGGGCTTCGTCGTTCAGCCGACGAATGGCACGCTCGATCTTTTCGCGGGTCTCATCCTGCGGCTGCGCGGGGGCGGATTGCGGATTGCCGCCGTTTTCGGCGGATTTTTCTTCGCCGCTCTGCTGCTGCTGCTCGCCGCCCGGCTGCTCGCTGTTCTGCTGCTGGCTGTTCTGCTGTTGGCCGCTCTGCTGTTGGCCAGACTGCTTCTGGCCGCTTTCGGCGCCGGATTGCTTCTGAGAATTCTCGGATGAATTCGGCGCAGCACCGGCGCTCTGCAATTCTTTGCGGGCCTCGTCGACGGCGCGATTGGCCCGCTCGTCGGGCGCTTCGGCTTGTGCCTCGCGCAGCCGCTCGGCCGCCTCGCGTGCGACGTCGGGCAACGGCTTGGGCTCGCCCTCGCCGGCTTCGCTCCGCTGCGACTTGGCGCCTTCCCCCTGCTCCGATTTTGCAGTGTTCTCGGCGTTGGCCGACTTTGCACCGTCCGCCTGCTGTTTCGGCGATGCCCGATCGAGCGCCTTTCGCAGCTCCTCCGCCTCGCGGCTCAGGCGATCGGCAAAGGCAGCCGCCCGCTGCGCGGCGCGGGTGCGCTGCAAGTTCTCCAGCTGACCGGCGCGGAGCGCTTCGACCTGGCGGCGCAGTTCCAGGACTCGCTCGCGCTCGGCCCGCTTCTCGTCGACGGCGCTGGCGTCGTCGGCGATCTCTTTCAACACTTCCTGCAGATCGCGGATCAGAGCCTGCTGGCTAACGTCGGCGTCGCCCAGTTCGCCTTGCTTGAGCTGCTCAACGGTCTCCTCCAGCCGACGAATCAACTCGCGCTCGCCATGAACGCGCAGGGCCTCGCGCAGCCGCTGGGCCTTGGCGGGCTCCGACTCGGCGAGCAGCTTGGCGAGCTTGAGCATCTGCGATTCGAGACGGGCCAGGCGCTGCTGCAACTCACGCTGACGCTCGGGAAGCGCCGCGTCGCTGGCGGCGACGGGCGGCGCAGCGGGATTCGCCGCATCTTCCGGGGGCGACTGCGCCACGGCTCGATCGGCGGCCAGCAGCGCGAAACAAACGAGAATCCACCCGAGCGAGCGAGGGGCGCGCGATGAAAATTTGCCGGTCACGCGATGTGCTCCCACGACTCGCATAATGAATTCTATCAGGCCTTTCCAGTGGAATGTCGCGGATTGTCGCCGATTCGCCTGTCGCCGCGATGGTTACGGATTGCGGGGCGCTTCGGGCTCGTCCAATAGTTCATTGATCTGGCGCTCCAGCGCCTGGATGGTCGCCTCGCGCAAGCTCTGTTGCTGGTCGATAATCTCCTGTAACTGTCCGACCGTTTCTCGATATCCCTCCCACTCCGACATCGCCTTCAGCACGGCCTGCATCAGTCCGAGAACGCGGGCGGCGGTGCGATCGGCCTGATCGCGCAGGGCGGGATCATCGACCTTGCGCAGGCCGCCCCAGGCCTCGGAAAGCTGCGGCATCAGGCGTGTTTCGAGCTCCATGAGCGGAGACACGATCAGATCGTTGACGCGCCGCTCGTCTTGTCGCTTGGCGATCTGATTCGTGCGCAGCTCTTCCAGAATCTGCGAGAAATTGCGGGCCAATGCGCCGCAGCCGACTGCGTTCGCACTCTGACGCTGGATCAGCCCGGTGTACTGCTGCGCGATTCGAGGCGATTGCGGCGGCGCGGCGTCGGGTGCGGAGGCGGTGGCGACTGGCGGCGTCAGGCGGCCATAGTTGTCGATGAGCGCCCGCTCGGCGGCGATGAGCCGCTCAAACTCAGCCCGCAATTGTCGCTCGCGGAGCATGAGCGCGAGCTCAAAATCCTCGCGCGTTACGACCGAGAGCACGCGGGCCTCGCTCGCGCCGCGATTGGGGCCCGCGGGATCGAGGTCTTCGGCGCGGCCGATGATCCGCAGCTTGTCGCCGGCGCGAGCGCCCGTCTTGGCGACGGCGATTGCCAGCGTCTCTTCGATCCGGCGACGTCCGGCCGGGCCGGCGGCGAGCTTCCACTCCATCTCCGGCTCTTCGTTGCGCTGCGAGAAGACATTCGCGGCGCCGACGCCATAAGTATCCGACGCAAGCACAGTTGTTCGCAGAACGGCCTGGGGAGTGACCAATTCGCCGACGCCGGCGAGGGTGAGTTGCACGGTGGGCGGCTGATCGGCCGCGACCTTGACCGCATAGCGCACCGGGCTGCGGTTTTCGAGGCCGTATTGGTCGACGAGCGCGAAATGAAACGCGCCGCTGCGCGGCTCGGCCCAGAAGAGCTCGGCGCTGGGCGGCGTCTCGGCGCCCGCGCCGGCGCTGGTGGTGCAGGGCCATTCGCCGCCATCGGCCCCCACGAGCCGCGCGCCGGTGAGCGGATGATTGACGTCGAGCTTGAAGCTGAGCGTGCTGCCGCGAAGCACTTCGAGCGTCGTGCCGGTCAGCTCGATCGGCTCCGATCGAACATAAGCGGGCGGCTGAACTCGAATCTGCGTCGCGACGATGCGCGGTCGATCCACCGCGATGATGGAATAGTCCTCGGTCACTTCGTCGCCGCCCTCGATGCGGAGCGTGAGGTTGCCGGTCAGCGCACCGAGTGATGCGGTCAGTCGGTTATCGCCGACGCGCGTCATCGGCACGCGTCCGGTGGCGCCGGATTCATCGCGCCAGACGACGAAGCTGGTTCGCGGCATTTTCTTCTCGACCACCGCCGAAAGCTCGAAATCCTCACCCCGCGGCAGGAAGCGACGACGTCCGCTATCGAACCCCTCGGCGACGATATAGGTCGCCTGCGGCCAACTGCGATCGCTGAGCAGCCAGTTGCGCGTGAACCAGGTCACCATCAGCTCGCGCTGGGCGAGAAAGGCGAAGGCGACGCAGGCGGCCATTCCCGCCAGCGACCACCAGCGCCGCTGCGAGCGCTTGTGGTCGATGACCTCGCGAAAATCGGCGGCCTGATAGCGCGCCACCGCGTCTTCGGCGGCGACGCGCAGCAATTCGGGAGAAGTTTCGTCGAAGCGCTTTTCGTGGGGCTCGCCCGGGGCGCCCGCGAACTCGATCGCGGTTTGCAGGCTCTCGTGGCCGTCGGGGCGCAACCCGTCGATGCGGGCGGCGAGAGCTCGATGCGACAGCGGGCGCAGCAGCGGCCGCACGAGCACGCGGTAAGCCACGACCAGCCAGAAGCCGGTGATCGCCAGGTTGAGCACGATGCGCTTGTCGGCCCCGAGCTTGAGCGTGCGATCGAGGAGCAGTTGCAGCGTCGCAGCCAGGAGGATTGCCGCGACCAGCCACGCCGCACCGCGCAGCGCCTGCTGTGCGCGAACGGTTTTGCGCAGCGCATTGAGCCGCGAGAGCAGCCGCTCCTGCACCAGAGTGCGCAATCCGTGTTGCTGGGGCATGGCGCTCACAGGAGATAGTTCCTCCGGCGAATGGTCCACTCCAGGGCGAGCACGCCGGCGATCGAGAGCAGCACCCAGGCGCGATCCCACAGCGGCTCGGGCGCGGGGTCGCGCGTGACGCTGGTTTCGGTCGCATTGGCGATCAGCTCAGGCAGCTTCTCGGCTTCGGCCAGCGTCAAGTATCGCCCGCCCGTGGCGCGGGCCAGCTCGCGCAGAAAGGCGGCGTCTTGTTTTAGCACGCGCAGCTCGACGTCGGGCTGCTGCACGCGGACCGTGCGCGAGACGACTTTGGGCTCGCTCGCGGGGCTGCTGGCGGTCGCCGCCGCGCCCGGCGCGCGGACGCGCAGCGTGGTCGTGCCGAAGCGGTCGAAGAGCACACGCGCGCCGAACCAGCCGGGGCGATCGGGCAGCGCGGGCAACACCACGGCCCGCGGCGGGCCCTCGCCGGCGAAGAGCTCGATCTCAATCTGCGGCTCAAACCAGGGGACAAACTGTGGATCGAGCAGCCGCACCTCGACGCTCACATACTCGCCGACATTCACCGTCTCGCGATCGAGCTGGATGGTGACGCGCGGATCGCTGTCGCTGCGACGGCCCTGCGCGAGGTAGCGAATCAACTGCACCCAGAAGCGCGTGTAGGCCTCTTCGGCGGGGCCGCGCCAGCGCCACGTTGAGTCGAAGCCCAGGAAGGCGACGCGTCCGCCGCCGAAGGTGTGCGTCGCGAAGAGCACGGGGCCGCTGTCGGGGGGCCGGCCGGCGCTCGCGGCGCGCCGCAGCAGCACGGCGGCGGCGGGCTTTGCGTCTTCGACCGGCATGGTCCACCAGACGCCGGGCATCGCCCGCCAGAAGGCGGCGTTCGCCTCGGGCGCAGCGCCGACCGCCAGGAGCGGGTTCGCGACCACGTCGGCGGGGACGATCAACGGCGACATCGTCTCGCGATAGGTGCCGCTCTCCGAGAGGCGCAGCTCGGCCTCGGGGTCGGGCGCGACGGGCAACACGCTGACCAGCGCCCGGGCGCGTTCGTCGTTTAGGAATCGCGGGGAAAAATGGGAGCCGGCGGCAAACAGCAGACCGCCGCGAAACTCGTCGATCCAGCGGCGCACGAGCGCGGCCCAATTTGCGTCGACCTCGCCCACGAACGGATCGAGCAGAAGAATCACGTCGTAAGCGAAGAGCTCGTCGGCGGTGCGCGGCAGCGCAGTGAGCGGCGCGTCGCCATCGCGGATGGCTGTTTCGTCGGCCGACTGCAGCCAGCAACTGACGCTGACGTTTTTGTCGCGTTCCAGCAAGCGCGTCAGAAAGCGATATTCGTAGGACGGGCGGCCCGACACGAGCAACACGCGGTAGCGCTGCTCCAATACCTGCACCAGCGTCTCGCGCTCGTTATCGATCCGCGTCACCTCATCGTCGCGCGGCGACACGCGGGCGCGGAAAGAAAACTCGCCCGCGGCGCTGGGAGTTACGTCGAAGACGAGCGAAGTGGATGTGCCGTCGGCGGCGAGTTGCGCGCGGCGTTCGGCGATTCGAATCGGCTCCAGCGCGCCGCTGCTCGCTTGGCTGGCGGCCGCGGCGCCGGAAATCGCGGTCTGGAACAGCTCGACATCGACCTCCAGCGCATCCGCCAGGCCGGCCGACTGCACCTCGACCCGCACCTCGAAGGGATCGCCAAGCGGCGTCGTGGTGGGCGCGAGAATGTCGACGATGCGGAGGTTGACCGGCTCTGCCTCGGGGCCCAGGCCGATGGCGAAGACGCGCGCCTTGCGCGATTCGGCGGCGGCGATCGCGGCTTCCACGCCGGGGCCGCGAGTGGAGACGCCGTCGCTGAGCAGGATCAGCCCGGCCACGGGCCCTTCGGGAAGCGCCTCCAGCGCGCCCGACACCGCTGCCGCGCAGTCCGTGCGAAGCCGCAGCTCGGGCGGCGCGACAAAGCGCTCTTCGGCGCTGGTGGTGGCCGGCGGCGGCCAATCGATGGGCCGCACTCCGTCGCCAAAGGCGAACAATCGCAGGGTGTTCTGCTTAGCCAGATCGTTGAGCCACGTGCCATTCGCGCGGCCGAGCAGCTCTCGCACGGCACTCAGGCGGGTCGACGAGCCCGCGCTCGCGCCGGCGTCGGGCTGGGCCATGTCCATGCTGGCCGAAACGTCGTAGGCCACCGCGACGAGACCATTGCGCGTGACGCTGCGGTAGGTGGCAATCACCGGCTCGATCAGCACCAGCGCCAGCGCGGCATAGGCCAAGGAACGCATTACCGCGAGGATCATGCGCAAGGCGGGCGAAGCCCCCGCGCGGTGCTCGCGGCGATAGAGCGTGAACGCCGCGGCGCAGACGCCGATCAGCGCGACGATTGCGGCGAAGAGGGCCCAGCCCTCGGGTCGACCGGCGAACTCAAGCTCGCGCGCGGCCGATTGCTGCGCCTGTGCCAGGAATAGGGAGCGGATCATTGTGCCGCTCCAAAACGCCAGGCCAGCGTTTGCTCAAGAATGAGCAGGCCCGCGGCGACGAGCAACAGCGTGCGCCATAGTTCCGTTCGCGGCGGCTGATCGCGGGTCATTGTGGTGGCGTTGAGATCGAGAAAATCGTGCTTCACGCCCGAAAGCCAGCCGCTGAGCTCGGCGTTCGAGATGGGCGAGAGGTCGCTCTCGCGCGCGTCGAGGTTGACCGCGAGCGGGCGCTCCTCGGCGCTGCCGCCGCGGATGGTCAACTCGACCGAGGCGAATCCGAGCTGCTCGGCGCGCGGCCCTTGCAGAGAGAGCAACTCGGTTGCGTCGTTGGCCGGCGGATTGAATCGTGCCGGAGCGGCGGCGGACTCGGGGTAGTCGGCAGGCTTGAAGAGCGCGGTGGGCTCATAGGCGTCGGCGGCTACGTCGAGCTGCAACGACTGCCCCGCGCGAAACGCCACCGGATGTCGTGTCGCGCCGGCGAGAAACTGCACGGTCTCCAGCATGGTGACGACGTAGCTGCCGTCCACCGCGCGCGGCCAATCGTTCCAATCGAGATCAACGGTCGACGCGTAGAGCAGCACGCGGCCGCGGCCGACTTCGGCCAGGACCAGCGCCGGGGAGCGATCGGCGTCGTCGAAGCGGGCGGCGACGGTGATGTTTCGCGGAATGGCGGCGTTCGCGGTGGCGGGTGCGGAAGCCGTGTCGGGATCGACGGCGAGCTTCACCCAGCCGCGAAACGCGACCTGCTCGGAGACGGTTTCTCCTTCGCCGGGCAGGAGCGCGCCTAAGGCGCTGGACTCGGCCCGCCGCAGCGCCGCTGCGGATCCGGCCTCGCCCGGAGTGCGCGTGTCGATCAGCCGCGCGGGAAGCAGCTGAGCGCCTTCGGGGCCCCAGGCCCGCTCAAACGCGTCCAGCGGACCGACCAGATCGCCCATCGACCACATCAGGCCGCCGCCGCTGCGTACGAAGCGCTGCAGTGCCCGGGCGATCGACTCATCGGGCGGCGGAATGTTTGCCAGGATCACGACGTCGTATTGCTCGAGCGCGGCGCCGGCAAGTTCGCCAACCTCGGCTTCGTCGATCACGACGCCCGAAGCGAGCGGCCCGGGCGGCGCGAGTGCATGGCGCAGCAGGTAAAGCTCGTCTTGTCGCCGGTCGGTCGAGCGCGCGCCGTGAACCGCCAGCACGCGGATGGAGGAGCGTACATCGAGCGCTCCGCGCCAGACGTCGTCGAGCGGCAAGCCATCGTGCGGCGGGATGCGCACCGTCAGGCGATGAAAACCGGCGTCGGGCACGACGATTTCGGCGGCGATCGAGGCCGTCTTCTGCGATGGCGCCTGGGCGAGCCGAACGGCAGGTTGTGGGGCGTCGTCGAGGAGTATGTCGAGCAGCAGATCGCGGCGGTCGTCGCGGCTGAAATTGGCCAAGTCGATCCGCAGCAGCGCGGGCACGCCGGCGACGATCCGCGGGCGCTCCAGAGTGCAGTCGAGCAGCGCCAGGTTTTCGCGAGCGGCGCCGCCCAGGGAGCCGAGGAAGACGCGCACCGTTCGATTGGCCGCGGCGCGTGCTTTGGCCAGTTCGACGAGCGGGCCGAAGGGCTTGTCTGCGGCGTCGCCGGCGCTCCAATCGCTGCGCTGAAAATCGGAGAACACGAACAGGTCGACCGGGCCTTCGAGCGGGCGAATGGCCTCGGCCGCCGCCGCGAGCGCGCGGGCCGGTTCTCCGGGCAACGGCCGCGGCTGGAGCTTTCGAATCGCCTCTTCGACCGCGGGCAGGGCGCCGGCGTCGAGTCGCGCGACCGAGTGCAGGACAGCATCGGGCTGGGAAAAGCGGCGGATCGAAAGCGACCCGCCGTCGTCCTGGGCCGCGATCCAGCGCGCGATGCGCAGGGTGCCGTTCTGCAACACGGCGAAATCGACCGCGCCGCCACGGGCATGATTGAGGCTGGCTGAATCGTCGATCAGCACGATCCGGGCCCGGCCTTCGCCTCCGCCGAGCAGCCGCCCGACGACGCCCGGCGCGACGGTCGGGCGCGCAAAGGCAAGGCCCAGCAAGCCGAAGGCGAGACAACGGAGAAAGAGCAGCAGCCACTGCTCCAGCCGCGCGCGGCGGCGGTTCTCCAACTCAGCCTCGCGCAGGAAGCGCATGGCCCCCCACGGAATCCGCACGGTCGGCCGCCGCGCCAGAAAGTGAATGATGATCGGCACCGCGACCAGCGCGGCTCCGGAGAGCAGCGCCGGGTTGGCAAAGGCCAGCGCGATCGGCAGCGCGCCGTCCGTCACGCGCGCTCCTCGGCGGTGAGCTCGGCGGAGGGCGCCACGGGCGGGGCCTTGCCGCTGCGCCGGCTCAGATAGCCGGTGAGCGTCACGCCCACCGGCACGCTGGTGTTGACGCTCAGATAGTCGGCGCGGCGCTTGATGCAGACCGCGTGCAGCCGGGCGCAATAGCGCTCCACCGCGCGGCGGTAGCTGCGTCGCAGCGCTTGCGGATCGGCCCGCAACAGGTCGCTTTCTTCGAGTCCTTCAAAGCGGGCCGGCGAGAGAAATGGGAAATCAATCTCGTCGGAATGCAGCACGTGGAAAACCACCAACTCGTGGCCGGTCGCGGTCAGATGTTCGACGCCATGCAGCGCCTCGTCGCCATCGGCCAGAAGATCGGAGATCAGCACGACGATCGATCGGCGACGGAGCTCTTCGGAGAGGCGATCGAGCAGCGGCCCCATCCGCGTGCGTCCGCCGCCGCGCGTTTTTTCCAGCACCTGCAAAACGTTGTTCATTTGCGGCCCGCCGGTGGCGGCGGGAAGGGTGGCGCGCAGCTCATTATCGAAGGCGACCAGGCCGACGAAGTCATGCTGGTTGAGCACGACGTAGGCGAGGCTGGCGGCGAGGTGCTTGGCGTATTCGAGCTTGTTGGCGCCGCCCTGGCCGTAGTTCATCGAGGCGCTGACATCGAGCAGGATGTGCAGCCGCAGGTTGGTCTCTTCCTCGTACTGCTTGATGAAGAGGCGGTCCTTTCGTCCGAACAGGCGCCAGTCGATGTGCCGGATGTCGTCGCCGGGCACATAGGGGCGATGCTCGGCGAATTCGACGCTGTTGCCGCGGTAAATACTGCGATGCATGCCCGAGATCGCGCCGGAGACGGCGCGACGGGCACGCAGTTCGAGACCCGCCAGACGCGAGATCGTCTCAGGTTCTAAGTACTTGCGCGAGCTCGGCATCTTCGGCCTCGCCGGCCCCACGGCTGGGCAGGGCCTGCAAAATGTGGGCGATCATTCGATCCGCGTCGTAGCCCTCGGCGTCGGCCGCGTAATTGGTCAGAATTCGATGTCGCAAGGTGGGCAGGGCCAGCGCGCGTACGTCGGCGATGCTGGCCTGGCGGCGACCGGCGATGAGCGCCCGCGCCTTGGCGCCCAGTAGCAGGAACTGCACCGCACGCGGACCGGCGCCAAAGCTCACCATGCGATCGATGATGTTGCCCGCCGGGTTGCGGCGGCGGTCGGCGGTGGTGCCGTCGCGGAGGTACTCCATGGGCTGCGTCGCAGGGCGCGTGCAGCGGGCCAGCTCCAGCGCGTGATGCACGACGACCGAGGCCGTGGGCACCAGCCGCACGACTTCCTGAATTCGCAGGATCTCCGCCTGCGACAGCACCGGCGCGAGCTTGGGCATGTGCGCCCCGGTGGTGCGCTCGGCGATCGCGAACTCCTCTTCATAGCTCGGATAGCCGACGCGGATCTTGAACATGAAGCGGTCTTGCTGCGCTTCGGGCAGTGGATAGGTGCCCTCTTGTTCGATCGGGTTTTGCGTGGCGAGCACGAAGAAGGGCGGCTCGAGCGGATGGCGCACACCGCCGACCGTCACCTGCCCTTCCTGCATCGCTTCGAGCAACGCCGCCTGCGTCTTGGGCGGCGTGCGGTTGACCTCGTCCGCGAGAATCACATTTGCGAAGATCGGCCCCTGCAGAAAGCGGAACGACCGCTGTCCGGTGCGACGATCTTCCTGAATGACCTCGGTGCCGATGATGTCCGACGGCATGAGGTCGGGCGTGAATTGCACGCGATTGAACTTGAGCCCGAGGCACTGCGCCAGACTGCTGATCAGCAGCGTCTTCGCCAAGCCCGGCACGCCTTCCAGAATGACGTGGCCGCGAGCGAAGAGCGCGATCATGAGCTCTTCGATCACTTCATCCTGACCGACGATCACCGACGACAGCTCGCGACGAATCGCGTGATAAGCGTCGCGCAATCTCTGCGCGGCTTCCAGGTCGCTCAGCGCCGCAGGCTTCACCGCCGGCGTGCTGCTTCCCTCATTCGGGCTGCCGATCTGCGTATGTTCCGCGTCCATGCCGTCTCGCTTTCCGTAGGTGCTATCGCTGCATGATCGGCAGATTCTTATGGGGCAGTTGCAGCACGATCAGAGCCACCGCCGTGCCGTAGGTCGTGCCCACGCGGTCGCCGTCCCATGCGCCGTCGGCCTGCTGCATGCGCAGCAGATCGTCGCAGATCGCACGATAGTAAGGCAACCACTTCGCGTCGCCGGAGAGATAGTTCACCTGAGCCATATACAGGTGAGCATAAAAGTAGTGGCCGAAAGATCGCGCCGCTCGGCCTTCGCCGGGCTGCAAGGTTTCTTCGCAGAATTTCATGGCCCGCTCGGCGAGCGGGTTGTTGTATTCGCCGGCGTTGAACCAGCACGCCACCGCCGCCGCCGTGATCGCCGGACGGCTCGGACCGCTGTCGCTGACCTGATAGCGGATCCCGCCATCGGGATTCACGGATTTCTCCAGGTACTTCATCGCGTTGTCGACGACTTTCTTCGGAACGGCGATGCCCGCATTTCGGCACGCTCGCATCCCCTGCACCTGCGTCACGGTGACCGAGCCTTCGTCGCCGCCGGAGTCGGGCGTGTAGAGCCAGCCGCCCGCGGCGCTTTGGCTGCGTCCGGTGAGCTCGACGCCGCGCTGCAGCGCAAGGCGAATTTCCGCGAGGCGGCGCGGGTCTTCCTCCATGCCGTAGCACTCCGCGAGAAAAAGCAGCGCAAAGCCGTGTCCGTGCATGCAGTGCTGTTCTTCCTCGAGTTGTGCGATCAATCCGTCGCGCCGCGCGCTGCGAAGAATGAACGTGAGCGCCTTGCTGACGGCTTTGGCGTGCGGGCCCTGCGTCGGGGTGCTGCCGCCCGCCAGCAGCGCCAGCCCCGCGAGCGAAGTCATCGCCACTGGATAGTCGCCTGAGCCTCCCGACGTGCGCCAGCTGCCGTCGCCGTTTTGAGTGCGGATCAGATAATCGGCGCCGCGCTCAATCGCCGCGGACACTTCCGCGGTGATCTCGGGCGGGGCCGCCGGCCCGCGACCGCCGCCATCGACCGGCGCCTGTGCCGCAGCAGCGCCGACAAAGAGCATCGCGACCATCGCCGCCGCTGGTGGATTGCACCGCATCATTGCCCATCTCCCCACGAAGACTTGCCCCAGGCCGTCAGGCGATTGCCGAGATGCACCAGCACATTCACCGGGGTCGCGATCAGGGTCGCCTCCGGAATGCCCTCATCGACGCTGGGCGGATCGACGGTGAGGCGCTCCGGCGTGCTCGTGCGTCCGGTTTCCTTGTCGATCATCATCAGAGTCCACGCCGCCGCACCCGCCTCGCCATCGCCGTCGCCCGGTTGCACCAGCACCGGAATGGCGGACGGATTGCCGATCAGCAGTTGTGGCGAAGGCATGGCGCGCGTTTGCACTTCACGCGTCCAGCGCAGCTCGCCGCTTCTGGCATCAAACGCGCGATAGGCGATCGTGGGCAGCGGCTCGGCCGGGCGCGACTCGACCGCGAACACCAGCGCGTCGCAGCGCGCGACCGCGAGCACATCAGACGCCTCGCCCAATCCCGCCAAAGGCAACGCCTCACCGGTCTGCACGTTCAGGGCCGCCCAGCCCGGTCCATCGGTGCGATTCACCACCGCGATGCCGCCCGCCGCGTCGACCTGAAAGCTGCTTTGCTGCTCGAAGGGCTTTTGCCAGATGGGCTCGCCGCGCGATAGATCCCAGAGTCCGGCCATCGACTCGGTGCGAACCCACAGCGCATCGCCGACGGCCTGCGGCTCGCGCAAGCGCACCCCTTCGGGCAATCGACCGGCCTCCATCGCCCCGTCTTCGGCATTGAGTACCAGCGCCGCGCCGTCGCCATCAATCGCGACCAGCCGGGAGCCGCAAAACAGAATCTGCACCGGTTCAAAGGTCGCCATGTTGCGTTCCCAGCGCAAGCTGCCATCGGCCCAATCCAACAGCCTCACCGCGCCGCTGGCGCGCAGTACCGCGATGCCCGCGGGGCCGACAGCGATGTGCGTCGCGGGGGTGCTGAACCAGCCGGGGAGCTGCTCGCCGCCCAGGTCGGCGCTCAGATCGCAATCCCAGAGCCGCGCGCCGGCACGCGGCTCTTCGCCGAATGCCGCCAGTCCGATCGCGATCAAACCGTGCCTTGTCGCCACGACGCCGAGCGAGCGATATCGACGCAATGCCGAGACCAGCCCGTACAAAGGACCGTCGTGCACGTCTTCGCCGCGCTGCAGCGCGCGAGCGGCCTCCGCGAGTGCGGTGTCGGCGTCGGCGAACTTGAGCTTGGCGGTGTGCTTTCGCCAGGGATCGCCCGTTCGCCATTCGATCAGGCGAAGCTCGGGTTGTGCGTCGCCCGCGGCATAGGCAAGACCGAACGGTGCGCCGACCCCGCCATCGGCGTCGCGCAGCGCGGTCTGATCCATCGCGCGCCAGCGGGCGACGAACTTGTCGAACGCCGCGGGCTGTTCGACGCCGCGCATCAGCTTTTTGTAGTTGTGCCCCACCAGCGCGCGGCGCCACTCCGCGGCCTCGCGCGGCGTGGCATCGATCGGCAGCTCCGGCGGATCGGCGAGTTGCAACCCATCAGCGAGCGCGCGGGCGCGAGGCAAATCGCCGACAGCCACCGCGGCGGCCATGCGCTCGATGTCGGTGTCCTGTTCGCCGGTCGGGTCGAGCGCGAGCTGCGCATCGATCCACTCATAAGGCGCGTCGGATTGGAGCAGCGCCGCGTCGACGACACCGCGCATCGCCGCCGGCAGCGCCAATCGCACGCGGGCCAACGCGCGCCACTGCCCGCGATTGGCCGCGATCAGGCGCTGCACGACCGCCAGCGCCTCATCGGGCGACAATTTTTCGATCGTCCGCCGCGCCGCCGCGGTCGCGCTGAGCACCGGCGTAATCGAGAGATCGCGATCCGCCGGGACGGGCAGCGCCTGCGCATCGCCGCGGATGATTTGTTCGAGCGCATGTTCGAAAGCGGCAGCATGCTGACCGGCGGCTTCGAGCGCCTCACCGATCGAAAGTGCCAGCCGCGCTCGGGCATTTTCGGAAGTCGTGAGCGGAACCGCCCGGCGCAGCCATTCGAGCCGCTCGGCAGCGTCGGTCGCGCCGCGAGCGAGAGCCAGGAAGCCATACGTCAATAACCGTTCGCGCGAGGCGGCCTGCTCCGGACCGCCGGGCTTGAGCAGTTCGGCCTGTTCAATGACTTCGCGCACACGTCCGGCCGCCAGATCGGCCCAGGCCGCTGCCAGCGCCGCGGCGGGGTCGCCGGCGTCCGCCGCTTTCCGAGCCCGGATCGCCTCTTGCAGACCACTGGCGCGCGGAAACTTGGTAATTCCATTGGGCGAGACGGCGTAGATCGCGCTCGCGTCTTGCGCCAGCGCCACACCCAGATACGCCGGCTCATCGCCGACGGCCGAACGGTCCGCCGGCAGCGACAGACTGGTCATCGCCCGCGGGGCCGCGATCAGCTTTCCGGTCGCGCCATCCACGGCGACGATGCCATCGCTCACCGCGACATAGACGTTGCCATCGTCGCCGATCAGCGGTCGCCCCTGCGTCTCGAGTTGCGCGGAGCGCCAGCGAATCGTCTGCCCATCTTCCGGGTCGACGCAGACCAGCGAAGTCCCCAAGAGCACCACGCCGGCCCGCGTCGCGCCCACCACGCTGCGATAGAGGGCACGGGGCATCATCGGCCAGCGCTGCCGACCGTCGAAGCGGTCGTAGGCCAGAATCGCGTCGGTATCCGCCGGCGTCACCAGCAACAAGTCTTCCGCGATCACGGGCGAATCGAAACCGAATGTCGGCAAGCTGATCCGCTGCCGATCCCACCAGCGCCGTCCGCGCTGGGCGGCGAGCGTGCTCGGGTAGGTTGCGGCCCATAGCCAGTTGAGGTCGGGCACGCTGAGCGCCGCCACGACGCCGTTGCCGGTCGAAACAAACAGCATGTCGCCATCGGACACAATCTGGCAGCGCCCGCCGGTGCTCGAGAAAACGGTCGGCGGGCCGATCACTTTTCGCTCGCGGATCAGGCGCCCGTTGCGGGCGTCGAGCGCCGCGACGAACGCGCTGTCGCGTCGCTGAAATACGACATACAGCGCATCGCCGAACGCACACGCGCCATCCTGAAAGCTCACGCCGAACAGCGGCCCGGCCGGATCGTCACCGGCCCGCCAGAGCATGCGACCGTCGTCGACGGAGCGCGCCACCAGCAAGTTAGGCGACTCGACAATGCCGCCGCCCTGCCAACCGAAGGCCTCCGGCTGGCGGTCGCGCCGCTGGACGCGCTCGACGGTGAACACGCGCCCATTCGCAACGCTGCACACGTGTCGCAGCGAGTTGGTGACCAGGCTCCAGGCGTCTTCGCTCACCCCGCCTTCGATCTCCTCGCTAGCGGCCTCCGGCTCGGCCGTTCCCAGCGGCAGTTCTTCTAGCGCGACCCAGCGCATCGTCAGAGGCAACGGATCGAAGCAGTAGACGGCCCCGCGACAACGGAAGACGAGTTCGCCGGGCGTCAGGCCAACCTGAAGCTGCGGCAGGCGACGGAGGCGATCGATGGCATCTTGAAGCGCGGCGTCGCTCGAGCGCGCATGGGCCGGCGTGACGCTGTGGGCTTCGAGCGGAGAGGACCATGCCCCCTCAAGCTCCCAGGCCGGACGGCCCGGGACGACGTCGCTTGAGCGGCGGGCACGCTCCGCAAACCACTCTTGCAAGGTCGAGAGCGAGGCGGCGATGCCCGCGGCGTTTTCGTCGCTCGCGGTGGCGCTGCGCAACGCCTCGAGCCGCCGTGCCGCGGCGAGCGGCGCGCCCGCGCCTGCCATCGCGATGATCTGTTGAATTGCATAGCGCCCACCGGCGCCGCCGGCGCGAACGACCGAAAGCGCCTGCGCCGCGGCGGCGAATCGCCCGGCGTCGATCAAGCGGTCGACGAGTTCGGTCGCGGCTGAATCCCAAAGCGTCGCCGCCCGATACTCGACGAAGATCTGTCGCAGCGCCGCCAGGTCGTGTTGGCGCTTCGCGCGATCGAAACGCCCGCGCACCAACGCGCCGAAGCGCTCTTCGAAATTGGCCCGCGCGTCGGGCGGCAAGAGCTCCTGCAAGCGCAGCCGCTCGCGCCAAGTTGGGTAGAGCGTGCGTCCGCCCGGGGCCACGAGCAGCTCTTCGCCCGTCGCGGGCAGCCGCGTCATGAGCTCGAAGGCCACCGCATATTCGCCGCCCTGGATGGCTTGCTGAATTTGCCCCGAGAGCAGTTGAGCCTCATTGCTCTGCGGCAGCGTGGCTGTGCCGGAGACGGTCGACTCATCGACCTGAGCCGCCGACGGCGCAACAGCCAGCAGGCTCGCGAGCAGAAGCACAATCGATTGGGGGCGCATCGACAACGGGCGACTCCCGGCTGTCCCGGCGGCGCGCTTCCTCGCGGAGGCGCGGATTTTGCGGGACTGCCGACGGGCAAAGCTCCAGCAGAGTTTATCGGTGATTTGGGGGAAGCGCTCGGATCGCGCAAACGTCGCATGAGAATCGACAGCCGCCGGGCGCGCTTTCGTCATACGGCGGCCGAGCGCGGGTGTGCAGAGCGGGAACGATGAGCGACCGGTCAGAAGTGACTCCTGACCGGTCGCTGTGCGAAATCTGCAATGAAGGCTGCGGGTTAAGCGGTTAGCCGCCCTGTGTGGCCACGAACGGATCGCCGGGGCAGAACGGCGGGAAGGTGCAGGAGGGGTCGACTTCGACGTCTACGCCGGGGCCCTGATAGCCCGAGGTGAGGAAGCGGTATGTGACCGGGTCACACGCCAGCACCGAGCCGCATGGGTTGAAATCCCGCAGGAACCCAAACGCGTTGCCGCAGCCGCCCAACTGAAAAGCCGTGCCGCTCAGAATCGTGGCCATGGCAGCGATCCGCTGCGCCCGACGATTGTTTCGCATGACGACCAAACTCCTGATGCTGACGAAAAATCGACACGCAAAGCCGGCGCTTCGGCCGGCCGCGTACTCAGGCCGCCGCGAGGTTCGGGCAATCCAGCAGAACCGCGACCGGCGTGCAGAAGTTAAAGAACCCGGTGCCCTGGCAATTCAGCAGAGAGCAGAAATCGAAGGCGCCCAGCGCGAAGCTGGTGTACAGCTCCGCACACCCGTTCGTCTCGGTGAGCACCTGAAACGTCATGCCGGCGGTCAGCAACCCCAGCAACTTCGCATATCGGCCACGCATCCGCGCTTTGCTCACGCCGAACTCCTTCCGTTGATCCTCGACTCGTCTCGCGACGGCTCAGCGACAAACCAAATATATTCGAGCGTCAAGTGCCCGGCAATCGGCGCGCGGCGCGCTTCACGATTTCGCCCGGCGCGGCCGGCCCCAACGCCGCGGCCTGTGTCCGAATGGACACGCCGGCGATTGCGGCCTTCACGCTGCGCGCACATCACTCGGGTCGGCAACGGCCATAGCGCGCGGCGCGAAATGCGCTTTTCGCAAATTGCGCGCCACGCCATTTCAAGCTCGACTCTGAGTCCACCGATCGAATCATCGGCGCGAGTCGCGCTCGATCACGTTCCAGCGCGCTGAATCATCGAGAGGGTCAGACGCGATGACGACGAATCCAGTTCCGCACGCGACACACCACTCCGATGAGACCGGGCGCAGCACCGGATCAGCCGCCGCGCCGGCGGGACGTCGCGCCGATCGTCGCACGCTCAGGTCGCGCGGGCGGATGCGAAAACGAAAACGGGCGACCCGCGAGAATTTCGCGTGCCGCCCATTTGAAATTCGATCACGGGCCGCGAGGCCCGAGTCGATTCGGCTTAGCCCAGGTTGAGGCCCGGGATCTGCAGACCGTTCCCGATGTTCGGGATGCAGTTCAGGCCCAGCGCCATGGTGTAACCGGCGGCGAGCAGAACCAGCAGGGTGATCTTGCGGCTCATGGAGTACTCCTCAAGAGACTCGCCCGGGACAACGCACCCCGATCCTTCGAGGGCGCCGCGGACGATTCACGTTTCACGTTCGCGCGTCGCACGCTGCCACGCGCGTCATCGAACCGAGAGCGATCGGCTGAATTAGCCGAACAGCTCTTCCTGGAGGACGTCCAGGGCAACGTTGACAACGCGGTTCTCGCCCGGGAAGCCGCCGTTGAAGAAACCGTTCCAAAACGCGCTCAGGCAGCCGTTCTGGAACACGGTCGCGCCGGCCAGCAGCGCGCTCAGCGTAATCCACTTCTTCATCTTGTTTGCTCCTCAATGGCCGACGCACGCTCGACGATGGCGAACTTTGCGGTCGGCGGTGAATTCGAGTTAGTTCAGTTCCGTCCGAACGAGTTGGTTTAGTCGACGCCGGTCAGCACGATGGTCGTGCCGATCAGATCGCCCAGGAAACGAGCGACGTTGCGGAAACCGCCGCCGTCGCCGCAGCCCCAACCGCCCCAGAACTGGAACGTGGCCGCAGTCAGCGCCAACATCATCAGCTTGTGCTTGATCTTCATCTGTCTCTCTCTCCGATTCGTTGTTGTTGTCGTTTCGACCCGCGGCTGTTTAGTCAAACAGGACCGCAACAATCGCGCGCTGCACCCAGGCATTGAGGCAGCCATCGCTCCCGAGGGCGAACTGCATCGTCATACCCGTCGTCATCAGCGTTGCGAACTTCAGCCAGAGCTTCTTGCTCATCGTCGAGCCTCCTTCTTTGTAGAAACTCTTCCAGACCCACGTTCAGCCGTCGACGAATGAACATCGAACCTGCCGAACAACCATCAACACCAACGGTCGGATCAAGGACGCTCACTCGAATTCGAAAAGGCCATTCGCGAATCGAATGCCTGTGATCAGACCGCGCCAGAAAATTCGTCGCGAAAGATTACGCCTGACAGCCGGCGTTGCAAGGGCTTTCGGCAAAAAATTTTTATCGCCCTGCTCGCAGTACGTTCGCCACCGTCTTCTCCGAAACCGGTTGCGCCACCCCATTTTCCGTGATTATGCCCGCTATCAGCGCCGCAGGCGTCACGTCAAATGCCGGATTAAACACCCGCGCCCCCGCCGGAATTACTACATTTCCACCCCATTCGCGCAGTTCCTGCTCGCTCCGCTCCTCGATCGGAATCTCCGACCCGCTCGCGCAATTCAGATCAAATGTGCTGCTCGGAGCGGCGACATAAAACGGCACTTTGTGATGCGCTGCCAGCACCGCCACCGAATAGGTGCCAATCTTGTTCGCGGCGTCGCCGTTGGCCGCAATGCGGTCTGCCCCGACGATGACCGCCGAGATCTCGCCCCGCTTCATCAGCCAGCCGGCCATGTTGTCGCAAATCACGGTCACGTCGACCCCTGCCGCCGACAACTCAAATGCCGTGAGCCGCGCCCCTTGCAGCAGCGGGCGGGTTTCGTCGGCGAACACGCGAAATCGCTTGCCGCGCTCATGAGCGACATAGATCGCCGCCAGCGCCGTACCCCACGCCGTAGTCGCCAGCGCTCCTGCGTTGCAGTGCGTCAGCACCGCCCCGCTGCTCGGCATCAGGTCGGCCCCATGCTCGCCGATCCGCCGACAGACGGCCGTGTCCTCGGCCAGCATCCGCCGCGCTTCTTTCAGCAGCTCGCCCCAGACCGCCTCGAGGTCAGAGTCGGCCAGGTGGTGGCAGCGCTCAATGGTCTTCCGCCCGGTTTCGGCCATGCGTCGACAGGCCCACATCAGGTTTACCGCGGTCGGTCGGGCCTGACCGAGATAATCGACCACCCGATCGAGCTCCCGCCCAAAATCTTCGAGACTTGCCCCGCGTCGGTCGCGAATCTCGCGCATTCCCAGGCAAACGCCGAACGCCGCCGCCACCCCAATGGCCGGCGCCCCCCGCACCGACAACCGTCGGATCGCCGCGTGCACCTGCTCGGCGCTGCGGCACTCCAAAAACTCAACGGCGACAGGCAGGCGGGTCTGGTCGAGCAGACGGAGAAAACCGTTGGCCTCCCCCACCCACTCGATGGTGGCGGGCAAGTTGCCGGGAAAATTCTTCGCGGTGGGATTGGAGGGCGATGAAACGCTCATGGTTGGCGGGTGTTTTACCCGCTCGGCGACGGTCAGGGAACCGGGCGGTGTGGCGAACAGGGGGCAGCGGGCGGCCCTGGCGGCTGTCGCGCGGCCTTACGCCGCCTTGTCCGTCAGCGACGACACGATCAGCAACAGGCACCCATTGGTGGTCGATTGCACGCCATGGTGCGACCCGCGGGCCATGCGCTGATAGTCGCCGGCGTAGAAGGTCTCGTCGCCGGCTTTGAGGTCGCCTTCCAGGACGAGACATTCTTCGGCACCGTCGTGCTCATGGCCGGGCCACGCCGTCCCGGGAGCCATGCGAATGAGCGCTGTCATCTGGTTGCGCTCGCGGTCGACAAAGAGCCGCCGCACGCGCACGCCGGGCACGCCGGTCTCTTCCCAGCCGCCCTGATCTTTGGCCGCGGCGCGAACGATCACGTTTTCTTCGTCGCCGTCGCCGGACCAGTCGCGCCACACATGGGTGTGCGGCACATGATCATCGTGGGCGGCGGCCCGCGCCGCCGGTCGGCTGTCGAGCTTTTTCATGAGTTGCTGACGAACTGCAGAACTGGGCTCGACCGGCTTCAGCCCGGCAAACAGGGCCTCCACCACGCCCTCATAAGAGCGAACCGCTTCGGCGCAGGACGAACAGCCTTCATCGAGATGAGCCTCGAACTCGGTCGCCTGTTCGGGCGGCATGGCGCCCGATGCATAGAGCGCGGCGAGTTCCTGAGGATCTCCGATCGTGTGCGACATCTTCACGCCACCTCTTCCCGACGATTGCCCGCGAGCAGCGCTCGCAATTCCTGCATTCCGCGCCGAATGTGGGTCTTTACCGTGCCGAGCGGCAGTTTACGGCGCTCGGCGATCTGCTCGTGCGTCCAGCCGTCCAGAAACGCCAGGCGAATCAGCTCTTCCTGAATGCCGCCGATGCGGGCCAGAGCGCCGAACGCCTGAGACGCCAGATCGGTCTGCTCGACGTTCTCATCGACGGCGATTCCTTTGGCGGGCTGGTCGACGATGGCGGATTCGGAGGCAGCCTTGGAGCGGCGTCGCACCTGATCGACGGAACGGGAGGAAGCGATCCGAAACAGCCACGCGACTGCGCTACCGCGCTTCGCGTCAAACTGATTGGCACGCGCCCACACCACCGAAAAGGTCTCCTGCAATGCGTCCTCGGCCTCGGCCCGGTCGCGACAGCGGCGCATCAAGAGCGCCAGCACGCGCGACGCGTGCAGATCATAGAACGCGGCAAACGCATCACGGTCGCCGCGGGCGACTCGCGCCAGCAACGCCTCATCGCTCGCTCGCAAGAAGCGGACTCCTGATCCGATTCCGGTCGGCAGCGTCCGGGAGTTCGGCATGTATAGGATACGGAGTCGGGAGGACGGCAGATTCGAAAAAAATTTCGAGCGGCGGTGAAAAGCTTCTCGGACCTTAGCCTTGCAGCCAGGACGCGATCGTGCGTCAATGTCGGTCCCACGCCGACCGGCGCCCCACCGCCGGCCGCGCGAATCGCGGCGCTCTACCGCCGCTCGGCGCCGCGTGTCTACATGCACGGCGACTCGCCGCCGCCACGACGTCGACTTCCGAGGTGGCCCTCGAACGCCCGGCGCATTAGTCTGCACATGGAAGAGTCGCCGCATGTCCCGCAAGGCGACGCGGATGGGTCGGCGGAGAGCGAGCGAAATCAGACTTGACGATCGCGGCACTACTGGTGGATTTACTGACGCGCAATTGGGCGCTCGTCGCGATGGTGACGACGATCGCCTTTCTGATGCTGTTTCCCTACCTGATCATCATGAAGTACGTCCGCATTTCGCTCAACATTATGCGCGACACGAAGCCGCCGCTCTCTCGCGCGCCGCTCGATTTCGACCCGCTCGATGGCACCACGGTCGAGTTCACCGCGCGCGATGGCGTGCCGCTGCAAGGACTGATCGTCCGCGGAGCGCGGCCGCCTGCGCCCGCCGGCGCGCCCACCAACCCTGCACGCGGGATGGTCGTGTTCTGCCACGAGTTTTGTGCTGATCTCTCCACCGCCGCCCGCTATTGCCGTCCGCTGCTCGACGCCGGCTACGACATTTTCGCGTTCGATTTTCGCGGTCATGGCGGCTCGGAATCGGTGCCCGGCTATTCCCCGCGCCAGTGGGTCTCCGACGGCGAAGTGAATGACATGCTGGGCGCGATCGACTTCGTGGACGACTTGCTACGCAGCGAGAACCGCCCGCGTACGCTCGGACTCTTCGGGGTTTCGCGCGGCGCGTGTGCCGCGATTCTCGCGGCCGAACAATCGCCCCTGGTGACCGCGATCGTCGCCGACGGCGCGTTCAGCACCGATACGACGATCGAATTTTTCATGAAACGCTGGGCCTACATTTTCGCCAAGGTGCGCGTCGTCTACGAAAACCATCATCCGGCGTTTTGGCGCTTTCTGCGGTGGTGCATGATGCACTTCGCGCGGCGTGAGTTTCGCTGCGATTTTCCCTCGGTGCGAAAGTCGATCATGCGCAGCGCGCCGAGGGCGATGCTTTTCATCCACGGCGAAAAGGACTCCTACCTCCCGCTGGAGCAATGTCGCAAGCTCTACGCGCTTGCCGGCCAACCCAAACACATCTGGGTCGTCCCCGGCGCCCGACATAACCAGGCCGTCACCACGGCGGCGCAGGAATACGCCGAGCGCACGACGCTGTTTTTCGATGCGTACCTGGCCGGCGACGAGCGGGCCGAGGCGCGGCTGAGCGGCGCGGCGACAGCAGCCGGCCGCGCGAGCACGCCGCCGCACGAACCGCGGGTCGCGGCGTAGTCGCCGGCACACGCGCCTGCGACAGCCCGCGCAAAACCCGCCATACTCTCCGAATGCCGAGTTGGAGTGATCGCCTCTTTGCCAATCTCGCCCTGGCGCAGGCCAGTGCCACCTCGCGCGCTTTCGAGCGCGCCTGCGGAAACGTCGACGAAGCCCAACGCGCCGCGCTGCGCCGCGCCCTGCGGGTCGTCGCCGGCAGCGCGTTTGCGCGCGCTCACGAACTGACGCCCACAATGTCGACCCGCGATTTCCGCCGGGCGGCGCCGATTCACACGTTCGAGCAAATGCGTCCCTGGGTCGAGCGCGTCGCCGCAGGCGACACCAGCGCCCTTTTCGCCGCCGGGCGTGAGGTGCTGATGTTCGCCACCAGCAGCGGCACCACTGCCAAGCCAAAGTGGATTCCCGTGACGCGCGAGTTCGTTGCGGATTATCGCCGAGGCTGGCGGACCTTCGGCCTCAAGATGCTGCTCGATCATCCGAAGGCCATCCTGCGCCACATTCTGCAAAGCTCCGGCAAGCACGACGCCGACCACACTGCCTGCGGCGTGCCGGTGGGGGCCATCACCGGATTGCTGGCCCGCATGCAATCGCGCATCGTCAAGCGCTATTACGTCGGTCACCCGTCGATCGCCGCGATCGAGAGCGTCGTCGATCGTCAGTATGCGCTGATGCGGCTGGCGATCGCCCGCGACGTGGCGTTCGCCATCACCGCCAACCCCGCGACTCTGGTGCAGCTGGCCAAGGCGGTTGATTCGAACGCGGACCACCTCATCCGCGATCTGCACGACGGGTCGCTCCGCTCCCCCACCACCGGGCAGCCCTTGGCGATCTCTAAACAATTGATATTGGCATCCGACCGGGCTCGCGCCCGCGAGCTGGAGTCGCTCCGCTCCCGCAGCGGAGGTTTGCGGCCCAGCGACTACTGGCAGATGAATTTCCTCGCCTGCTGGACCGGCGCCAGCATGGCCCACTACCTCGATTCCGTGCGCGAGTGGTATGGCCCCATCCCGATCCGCGATATCGGGTTACTCGCCAGTGAGGGGCGCGTCACCATTCCGCTCGACGACAACACGCCCGTCGGCGTTTTGGACGTACACAGCGCGTTCTATGAGTTTCTGCCCGCCGACCGCTTTGACGACCCCAACGCCCGCACACTGACGCCGGGCGAGCTGCGCGTCGGTGAGGCTTATACAGTATTGCTCACCAACACCAGCGGGCTCTGCCGCTATCGCCTGGACGACGTCGTGATTGTTCGCGGCTGGCGGGGTCAGGCACCCCTGCTCGAGTTTTCGCACCGGGCCGGGCGGGTGAGTTCAGTCGCCGGCGAAAAGCTGACCGAGTCGCAAGTCGTTGCGGCCGCGATGGATACGTTTAACAAACTGGGGCTGCGCCCGATCGAGTTCTTGGTTGCGCCGGTCTGGTGTGACCCGCCGGCCTACCGCATTACGGTCGATCAGGCGGTGCCGGAAGATTTCACAGCCGCCTTCGACATCGCACTGGGGCACCAGAACGATGAATACGAATCGCGCCGTAAGTCTTTTCGCCTTGGAAATTTAACGATTCGGGTCGTGCCCCGCGAACGACTGGCGTCGATGCATATCCGGCTGATGGCGGCCCGCACCTCCACCGCCGAACAGTACAAGCGCCCCGTTCTTTTCACAGGCTTCGGCGACGACGACCGGGCCCTTGCCGGGGCGGATGGATCGCCGTAAGTGGGTGTGTTTGGGGTGACTTGAGGAGAAAATGTGGACCTTCGCTAAATTTTCTTCGATTTCGTCGAAGCGACTTTCATGCCCTAAACCCCCCGAAATACTGAATTTATCTCATTGTTATCTCCAAGGTGTTAATTTAGATAAAGATCGTAACCGCTCCCGGTGCTATTTTCGCTAAAGCGGCTTTCGGGTAGGCTTCGATAACTAAGTTGTGAGCGGAGCTCAGGACGGAACCTAGGGCGAATCGCCGACCCATTTCGCAAACGGTCGCGTCGCCCTGCCCGAGAAGACATCAGGGAGAGATGCAGCATGTCGCAGGTCAAGTCAGCCCCCGCCAAGGCCAAGTCGATCGCCAGCAAAGCCGCGACCGCACCCACGCCGACCGCAACCCCGGACGCTCCGGCGAAGAAGACGACCGGCGTGAAGAACGCGATCGCCAAGATCTGGAAGACCTTTCGCTCGACCAAGTCGGTGGCCTCGCGCAACGCCCTGATCGAAAACTACATGCCCATCGTCAACAAGGTGGCCGAGATCATCGCCCGGCGCCTCTGGCCGCGCGTCACCGCGGACGAATTGGCGAGCGCCGGCTATGACGGTCTGATCGCCGCGGTTAATTCCTTCGACCCCGGCCGCAACGTGAAATTCGAAACCTACTGCCGCCAGCGCATTGTCGGCGCTATCCGCGACTGGCAGCGCGAGATCGATCCGCTCGGCCGCTCGGGCCGCAACTTCGAGCGCGCTCTCAACGCCGCCGAAGAAGTCTTCCAGGCCGAACATGGCCGCCCGGCTTGCAGCGAAGAACTCGCGGGCCGCATGGGAATGTCGACCGGCAAGTTCCTGAAGCTGCGTCGCAGCGTCACTGCTTCGCACAACGTCCCGCTCGACTCGACGCAAGACCGCAACCCCGACGACTCACGCGTCGGCATGCTCGTGCCGATCGACCCCAGCCCGGGCCCGATCCAGCAGACCGAGCGCGAACTGATTCGCGACTATGTGACCCGCGGCCTCAAAGAGCAGGACCGCCTCATCGTCACGCTCTACTACTACGAAAAGCTCACGATGGCGGCGATCGGCGCGGTCCTGGGCGTCAGCGAATCGCGCGTCTGCCAACGGCACGCCGAAATCCTCGACCAGCTTCGCGGCCGATTCGCCCACGTCGCCAGCGACATGGTGGCGTAGTTCAACGCCCGTCGAGGCTGCAATCAAAAAACACGAAACGGCCGCTCCCCGATCGAACGTTGATTCGGGAGCGGCCTTATCGCTTGGCGGGCGCTGCATCGAGCGCAATCAGACAATCCGCGACGCTCGCGGCCTGTTCGCGCAACTCGGGAACGGCGATCGACTCCCAGAGATCCGCGCGTCGCAGCGAGCCAAGAACGAACAAGCTGGGCGCCGGCTCTCCATCTGCCCCGAGCGGACGGCCGTGCTGGTCGGTTCGGACTCCGAGCGGCAACGAATCCACCTGCAACAACCCGCGCATGAGCAGGTCGGAGAGCAGAGGATTGCCCCATGTGCGCGGGTCTGGTGAGGGGCCCGTGCAGTTGATGACCCACGACGCGCGGCGGTGAATGAGCGCACTGCGGCCGCGCTGGGCCAGCGTGAGCGTGAGCGCGGTGTCGTCGCCCTTTGCGCCTACGATGCGACCGGCCAGCACCTCGACCCGCCCCGAAGAGAGGCCGCGCTCCAGCGCCGCGTGAACCGCCGGCGGCGCGCGGTGACGATGCACGTCCCACCATAGCGCCAGTCGGGCGACAAAACGCGCCCGCTCGCGTTCATCGAGCCGCCGCCAAAGCTGAGCGGTGATCGGTCGCAGCCCGTCGATGACGCTGCGCCAATCGCCGCCGCGAGCGTGTTCGTGGGCGATCATCGCCCGCACCAGCCGCACGAGTTTTTTCAGTGTCGTCCCGGGTTTCAGAAGGTCGGCAAACGCCGTCACCGGCAACGCGACGGGGAGCGGAGAGACCTGCGGTCGCGATGTGATGCCGCGACGCGAAATCAACGTCACGGCCCCGAGGTGGCCGCGCCGCTCCAGTTCGGCGACCGCGTCCAGCGCCGTTAGACCGCTGCCGACGATGACGACCGGATCGCGGCGGCGGATCGCGTCATAACGGCTCACACGCCAAGGCGAATCGAGCACGCGTCGATCGCCGTGCACAGCCGAGAGCTCCGCGAGCTCCCGTGGCGGACCGAGACCGACACAGAGGACGACGGCGTCGTAACGCTGCGCCGCGGCGCCTTCCGCTTCGACGAGATAGCCGCCTCCGGAGCCGGCGACCCGGACGGACTGCACGCGCGACGGACGATGACGAACGACGCCGTCCGCTTCGCCCCCGCCGCGGAGTGTGTCGGTGGCGATTTCGGCCAGGTAGCGACCATACAGCGCCCGCGGGGCGTAGTCGCTCGCTTCGTACTCGTGGCCGTTTCGCACAAGCCAGCGATAAAAACCGTCGATCTGGTCGGCGAACGCGCCCATTCGATCGGCGCGGACGTTCAACTGCCATTCGCCCGTGTCGGCGTAGGCCACGCCCCCCCCCAAGGGCGCGGTCTCGAAGATATCGATCTCGCCGGCGAACTCGCCGCGCGTCAGGTTTGCCGCCACCATCACCCCGCCGAAGCCACCCCCGATGATCGCGACCCGCCGCGCTGCACCCTGCGCCTTCCTCTCATCGACGAGGATGTTCATTCGACTTCCTCGAAATAGTTCATGTTCAGCGGGGGCGTATAGACGTGAAGCGTGACCAACGGGCCGGCAACCCCGGGGTTGAACACGCGATGCACGTCGGCATCGCGCGAGGCGGCGATCTCGCCGGTCGGCAACTCGACGCCCGACTCCCTCCCCGCCTTGCCGTCGGGGCGAATGCGATATCGCAGCTCCGCACCGCAGCCGGCCAACACGCGGAAGAGACAGAGTGATCCGCTGTGATCGTGAATCGCGCTGCCCTGCCCCGCCAGCCAGCCGATCAGCAGTACCTGCACATGATCCGTCTTGAGCAAGGTCCAGCGCGAATAGCGCTCGACATCGAAAATCGCCGAGGCGACGGCCTCCTCGGGCGAGACGTTGACGTGCCGCAGCGCCGCAAGCAGCTCCTCATCCGTCGCGGGCTGCGGCCGCCGACAAACTTCGAGCAACTCGTCGAGAAACGGTGGAGCGTCCTCGACGGGCAGTCCGGCGGATTCAAGTGCGAGGGTCTTCATGGCCCCCTTCTTGCACGCGGCGTGCCACGAGCGGCCATAGAGAAAACAGCTTGATTTATGAGGCTTGCCCACAAATTACCATATTTGCTATTTTTTCTCGCATTAGTTTCTGATATTCTGGTATATATGCTGGACGGCAGCCTCCATCGGAGCACCAACGCCGCAACTGCACGCATTGTCGAAAGTTTGCTGCAACAAGCGGAGATCACCAGCGACGGCTGGCGCGGCTTACTCGCCGGCCCGCTCGCCGCGCACGCCGCCTGGGTCGGCGGGCTGGTCGCCCGTGGCCACGAGCTTCGCACGCTCTGTCATTGGTCGCCAACCGCGCCCGATGTGCCCGAACAGCTACCCGATCGCACGGCGAGCGCATTGCGCCGCTGGATCGCCGAATCGGGACCATCGGTCGCGGCCTGTCGCGGCGAGGATTGGGCCGGCCTGCGCGAACTCACGCTGGGCGCGCGACGAGCCGAAGCGCTCATGCTCCGGCTGCGCATCGATGGCGGACCGATCGGCGCGGCACTCTTTGCCATCGATGGGCCGAAGCCCGGCATCCGTGCCGCGCGCGAGTTGCTGCAACAGATCGCCTGGGCGATCGCGATCGCGATCCGAAACGCGACGCGCTTCGCGGATCTGCAGGCCGAGTCCGAGGCCCGCGCCGCCGAACGTAGCGCCCTGCTCGCCAAGCTCGGGCGCGACAGCCTCAGCGGCGACCTGGTCGGCGAGGATCGCGGCCTGCGCAAGGTCATGCAACGCGTCGAGCTCGTGCGAAAGTCGAACGCGCCGGTGCTGCTCTTCGGCGAGACCGGCTCGGGCAAGGAGGTCGTGGCCCGCGCCGTTCACCACGGCTCGCCGCGCCGCGAAGGCCCATTCGTCCGCGTGAATTGCGGCGCCATCCCGCCCGACCTGATCGACTCGCAACTCTTCGGCCACGAAAAAGGCAGCTTCACCGGAGCGGTCGAGCGCCGCATCGGCTGGTTCGAACGCGCCAACCACGGCACGCTCTTTCTCGACGAAATCGCCGAGCTGTCGTCCGCGGCTCAAGTTCGCTTACTGCGTGTGCTGCAGGATGGCTTGCTGGAGCGCGTCGGCGGACACGAGACGCTGCACGTCGATTGCCGCATCATCGGTGCGACGCACCGCGACCTGCCCACGCTGGTGCAGGAGGGCCGCTTTCGCGAAGACCTGTGGTATCGCCTGGCGGTGTTCCCGATCGTCATTCCGCCGCTGCGCGAGCGGCCCGAGGATCTGCCGGCGCTGGCGCGGCACTTCGCTCATCGCGCGGCGCTGCGCTTCGGCTTGGTCGAACGAGCGCCAACCGATTCCGACCTCGCGCTGCTGGCGGCCTATCGCTGGCCCGGCAATGTGCGCGAGTTGGCGGCGGTGATCGATCGTGCGGCGATTCTCGGCGACGGGAAGTTTCTCGATGTGGCCGGGGCGCTCGGCGTTACCTCGGCCGCCGACCTGGCGAACGTGCTCGGCGTCGATCGCCGTAGTGATCTCGCGTCGCCAGCCGGTCGACGTCGCGAGGACGCCGCCACGTCAGAAGCCGCCCCGGCAGCCGGCGGAGCCGCCACACTCGGCACGCTCGACGACGCACAGCGCGAGGCCATCCGCGCCGCGCTCCGCCGCTGCGCCGGCCGCGTCGACGGCCCGCTGGGCGCGGCTCAGCAACTGAGGATCAACCCTCATACGCTGCGTGCGCGGATGCGCAAGTTGGGCATCGACTGGCGCGCGTTTCGGCCGCGTTCGCGCTAAGCCGTGGACGCGCCCGGGCCAACGCGCCGCACGATCGGCGTCCCACATTCGGGGCAACGGTCGCTGGCGAGGCCGATCAGCGAGTAGGCACAAGCCGCGCATTGCGCCTCGATCTTTGGCGCATGTCCCCACAAGATCGCAGCAGCCAGCCCGACCATGGTCGGGTGCTTTGCGCGCAGGCGGGCAAACGCGCCGACGGCAATTAGCAGGTGACCCGCGACCCAGCTGATCACAAACGCTCGTATCCACGGCGAGGTGAGCTGAAAAGCGACCGCTTCATTCAGCGGTGGCCAAAGCCTCAGCGATTCGCATGTGACCAGCAGGTGAGTCACGCACCAAGTGAGCAGAATCACCGACCACCCGCCGCCGCGCGCGTTTCGGACCACAAGGCATGCGTGGAGCGCGGCAAGCATGGCGAGCGCGGTAACCACCATTGCCCGAAGGCCCGGGTAACTGGCAAGCTCCCACCACCAGACACGATGGCTCCGAAGGTCGCTCCAGCATTCGATCCACGGAGAGATCGACCACATGCATACATGCGCGACCAGAACGACGAGAGTGCTCCCCCAACGCGGCTGTCCGCCGAATCCGACCCAGAGCGCGGTCAACCCAATCAGGGATGGCATCACGGCGAACGAGAGCATTTCTCCGATGCCGTGAAGTGAACCGTCGGACCACAAACCGCTCACCCGCTCGATCGGTGTCGTCATGCTCAAGCAACGGCCGCATTTGCAGATTCGCGGTTCGGGCAGGAAAAGTGCGGCGAACAGTATGGTCGCCCCGAGCAACAGCGTCGGTCGCATCACGGAGGGGTGGATTGGGGCTGATTGCTCGGAAACGGACATCGTTCAGTCCGCCTGATCGGGAGGTGAATCACTCTGCGCTAATGCGCTCACGCGGCTGTCGAGCGGGACGACGATGGTATCGACGTGCCGCACTCCGGACAGCGCCCGCTCGTCAAAGCCACCAGCGAATAATCGCACACCGCGCAGCGCGTCGGATCGATCGGCGGCGTCCAGCCCCAGAGCACCATCGCGATCGCCGCACGGATCGACGGGGCCTCGGCCCAGATCTTCGCCCCGGCGGCGACGCCCACGAGCACTGCCCCGAGCCAGATGGCGAGTACGCCGACGGATTCAAAATCGCCCTTCAATGGCGCGAGCCATAGCCCGGGCCAATCGCTGAGCGAGAACGTGTCGTGCAGCACTGCGAGCACCCACGCGCTCCAGAAGAGCAGCGCGGGGGCGACGGCCCCGCCGCCGACGCGCCACAGCAAGAACGCCGCGTGGAGCGTGAGTAGCGGCGCAACGTAGGCTGTCCAACCCGACCCGACCGTGGAAGGCGCGATGAACTCCTGCATCGACCACGCCGTGCCGGAGACGCTGCATTCCCAGGCGTAGATCACGCTCGCGATCGGCCAGCGCAGCGCGTGCAGCGCCACGATCAGCCCTGCGGCGAGTGTGCCGCCGGTTCGAGCGCGCGGTCGCCAGAGCAACGCCGCCAGCCCCATCGCCAGATTCGCCGTCCAGAGCGCCAGCGCCGATTGCAGCTTGGAGATCACCGTTTGCAATGTGGACTGCGTGAGCTCGGCGTCGCCCGCCGCCTTCGCGCAGAGGTGATCCTGCGTGAGCGAGGCGATCTCAAAAAATTCTTCGACCGGCCGGTAGTAATCGGGGGTGTTCGCCGGCGCCGACGACGAGGCAAAGGGCGCTCGGCACGAGTACATCGGCAATACAAACGCGAGAAGCAGCAACGCGCCCCCGACCACGCGACAGACATCGACCACGCGCAGGGCGCGTTGTCGCAGATGCGCCGGTCGGGTCGATTCGCTCATGCATCACGCTCCCGCCGGACACGATCGGCTTCGTTCCAGCCTCGCGCGGCGACTGATGCAAGCGTATCGACGGCGATGCCCGGATGCAGCGCCGCCCACTGAAAGCGACAAAGGCCCGCCGCGCGATGCGGCAGGCCTTGAACGATCGTTGCGATGGGAAGGAGACCGACGGAAACCGATCGCCGGTCGCGGTCGCGATGCGGCGAGTTACTTGATCTCGACTTCCGCGCCGCTGGCCTCGAGTTCCTTCTTCCACTTCTCGGCGTCGGCCTTGCTGACGCCTTCGAGCAGCGTCTTCGGGGCCTCGTCGACCATCGCCTTGGCTTCCTTGAGGCCGAGCTCGGGCTTGGCCTGACGGACGACCTTGATGACCTGCAGCTTGTTCGCGCCGCCGCTCTTGATGACGACGTTGAACTCGGTCTGCTCGGCCGCGGCCGCCTTGCCGCCGCCACCGCCATCAGCCGGGGCCGCCGCCATCATCACCGCGCCGCCGGCGGCCGGCTCGATGCCGTAGGTGTCCTTGAGATAATCCGTGAGAGCCTTCGCCTGCAGGAGCGAGAGGCCGACGATCTTGTCGCCCAGATCCTTGATCGCCGCATCAACCGGAGCAGCAGCCATGACAAATTCTCCAATCCACAATCAAACGTACAAATTCGCCGCCCGATAGCGCCGACCCCGTTGGTCGACTTTCATCCGCGATGCGGAACAGTCGGGTCAGACCGAATCATGTTTCATGTCTCGCGCCGTCGGGCTAAGCCGACAGCTTCTTGATCTCTTCGCCCTTTTCGAGCTTGTCGGCGATTGCCTTGATGCACGCCGCAATGTTACCCGCGGGGCTCTTGATCGCGCCTGCCAGCTTGGCGCCGGGCGAAAGCGCCGCCGCCGCCACGCGCCCTTGCAGGTCGCGCCGCGTGGGCATCTTGTCGAGGTCCTTGCAGGCCGCTTCGTCGACGTATTCGCCTTCGAGCAGCGCACCGCGGACCTTCAACTGCTGAATCTTCTCGAACCAGGGCTTCAGCAACTTGCCGATCTGGGCTGAGTTGGCCTCGCCGCTGATCAGCGACGCGGGGCCCTTCATCTCTTTGGCCAGGCGGCTGAGCGGGCTGGAGTCGACGGCGCGCCGCAGCAGCGCGGTCTTCACCACTTCCAGACGCAGCTTGTTCTTGCGCAGCTCGCGACGGAAGCTGTTGGTCGTCAGGCCGTCGACGCCGACCATCTCGACCCACACCGCGCTGTCGGTCTTGCTATACCGGCTCTTCAGTTCGTCGCTGATGATGTTCTTGACGAGCTTACTCATGGATTACGACTCCTCATCGGTGTGAGCGCCGGTGTCGATCGTGACCGAAGGCGTCATCGTCCCGCTGATGCACACCCGCTGCAGATATTGACCCTTGGCCGTCTGCGGACGCACGCGCCGCATGTGGTCGATGAAGGCCTGAATGTTGGCCTCCAGGTCGGCGGGGCTGAAACTCATCTTGCCCACCGGGGCGTGGATGTTGCCACCCTTGTCGTTGCGATATTCGATCTTGCCGGCGGCGAATTCCTTCACCGCGCCGGCCACGTCCTGCGTGACCGTGCCCGACTTCGGCGAGGGCATCTTGCCTTGCGGACCGAGCACGCGGCCGAGCTTACCCACCTTGCCCATCAGCGCCGGATGCGAGATCGCGACGTCGAAATCGAGCCAGCCCTTGTTGACCTTGTCGATGAGCTCATCGCCGCCCGCTTCGATCGCGCCGGCGGCCTTGGCTGCGGCCACATCGCCATCCATGCAGAAGGCGATCACCTTCTTGGTCTTGCCCGTCCCCTTCGGCAGGCTCACCGAGCCGCGCACGGCCTGATCGGCCTGGTTCGCGTCGATGCCCAGCTTGCAGACGATGTCGACCGTCTGGTCGAACTTCAGCGCCGAAAACTGCTTGAGCGCCTTCACGGCGTCATGCAGCGACAGCGGCGCCTGCGGCTGCTTTTCGATATTTGCGCGGTAGCGCTTGCTTCTTTTTAGCATCTTTCATGCTCCCACTATCGCCCGTGGTCCGGCATATGTCTCGCGATTCCGCCTCAGACCCGGCCACGCAGCCGGCGAGCGATCGCGATATCGATCTTGTTTCGCTTAGTCGACGACTTCGATGCCCATGTTGCGAGCCGTGCCCGCGACGATCCGCATGCCGGCCTCGACGTCGAAGCAGTTCAAGTCGTTCAGCTTGGTTTCGGCGATCTTCCGCAGATCGGCCTTCGTCACGCGACCGACCTTGACCTTGCCCGATTCGCCGGCGCCCTTCTCGACCGCGCCGCCCGCGTCGCTCTTGGCGACTTTCAGCAGCAGGCGCGAAGCCGGCGGGCTCTTCACGACGAATTCGAAGGACTTATCCTTGTAAACGGTGATCTCGACCGGGCAGATCATGCCGTCCATGTGCTTGGTGGCGGCGTTGAACTCGGTCACGAATTTACCGATGTTCACGCCGTGCTGACCGAGCGCCGGACCGATCGGCGGAGCCGGAGTGGCCTTCCCGCCCGGGGCCTGCAGCTTGATTTTTCCTGTTACGACCTTCGCCATTGCGCGGCCCCTGATGCCCAAACTACTGTCACCTCGACCCGACCGGCACGCCCTGCCGGTCGACATTGGTCGAAGATCGGCAAAGATACAGGGGCGGCGTGGGGGCTGCAAGGGGGCCAAACGGCCGGAAAAGGCCAAGGGGCGGGATTCGAGGACCAGTGGGCAAGTTTGAGGGGGCCTGCCTCCGGCGGCGCACGCCAAGCCCATCTCCCAAACCGGCGACGGCGCGGTCCCGAGGGTCTCGAGTCGAGCAAGGCGAAGCCCGGCTCTTCGCGAACAAGGCAAAGCGTCGCCTTACGCGATAGGGCGGAGTCGTGTTCTACGCCCACCCGGCGTCCCCGCCTTCCGCTCGCCACTCTGCCCTCGCCACTCGAAACTCATCTCCACCCCACCCCCGCAAAATCCGCCGATAGAATCGAAACCATGCCCGCTGACACGACGATCTATGCCGCCCGCAAGTTTCGCCTCGTCAAACACCCGCACACGCTGCGCGACGGCACGCCGCACGAATACGAAATTATCCGACACCCCGGCGCCGCGGTCATTCTGCCGCTGCTCGACGACGGGCGCGTGGTCATGATCCGCAACCGACGCGTCGCCATCGGCGAAACGCTCCTCGAGCTACCCGCGGGCACGCTCGATGTCCCCGGCGAGCCGCCGGTCGAATGCGCCAAGCGAGAATTGATCGAAGAAACCGGCTACACCGCGGCCAAGTTAACGCCATTGCTGTGGTTTTATTCGTCGCCGGGCTTCTGCGACGAAAAGCTCTACGCCTTTCTCGCCACCGACCTCACCGCCGGCGAGGCCCGCCCCGAGGCCAGCGAAGACCTGAGCCTCGAAATCCTCGACTGGCCTGCGGCGCTCGAAGCCGCCCGCCGTGGCGAAATTCGCGACTCCAAGTCGCTGCTGACGATCCTGCATTACGACCGCTTCTTCCGCGACGGAGCACGCCGCTGATGGGCATTCTCGACGGCTCCTTCAAGATCGGCCGCCTCTTCGGCATCGACATCCGCGTCAGCGTGTTACTGCTGATATTTCTCGGCTATCGCCTTGCGGGGGCGCAAGCAGGCGCCGACTTTCAGTTTCAACTGCTGTATAGCGTGATGCTCTTCAGCATCATCCTGGTACACGAATTCGGCCACTGCTTCGGAGCGCGCTCCGTCGGCGGTGACGCCAACGTCATCCTGATGTGGCCGCTTGGCGGACTCGCCTTTTGCGAAGCGCCGATGCGCCCGTGGCCGCAGTTTGTGACGGTTGCGTGCGGGCCGCTTGTAAATGTCATCTTCTGCCTGTTGAGCGGCGCCGTGATGACCTGGTTCCACGGCGACCTGAGCTGGTTTCACTGGCACCCGGAGCGCTCGGTCTATCGCCTCGGCGGCCCCGATTGGCTCTGGTATGTCGCCATTTTCTACATGGTGAATTACTGGCTGCTGGCCTTCAATCTGCTGCCCGTCTTTCCCATGGACGGTGGCCAGCTGTTATGGACCATGCTCTGGCCGCTGATGGGCCTTCGCAGTTCGCTGATGCTCGCGTGCCAGATTGGAATGGCGGGCGCCCTGGTGTTTGGCGTGCTGGGCCTTCAATCGCACGACATGATCCTCGTGGCCATCGCATTCATGGGCGCGTTCACCTGCTGGCAACGCTATCAGGCCGCCCGCTACGGCGCATTCCGCGAAGACCCGATCAAGATCATCCGCCCGCGCCGCCGACCGTCCGACGCCGGCTCCGACGGCTGGTTCGGCTCGGGCAAGCCCACCGGCGATCAGCCGCTCTCCAACAACCCGACGCCGCACAACCCGAACCCCGGCGGTTGGGAAGCCAAGCAGGGCGAAACCGCCAAGCTCGAAGCGGAGGTCGATCGCATTTTGGCAAAGGTGCACAAAGACGGCGTCAACAGCCTGAACTACGCCGAACGCGCCACGCTGGAACGCGCCAGCCGAATGCGGCGCGAGCGGGACGAAGCCCGACCGTAGTTCCAGTAGCCGCCGGCGGCTCGCCCGCCGACGAACCGCGCGCCGGCGTGACGAAGCGCGTTGGCTGGCACGACTCCCCGCCTCGAAACCACCCCGACAGACGATCATGAAAAAAGGCCCGCGACTTCAACGTCGCGGGCCTCTATTCGTCCAACGATTCGTCGGCCTGCGAGCCGCAGACCGCTACGAGTTCTTCAGCGACCCGACGACCCCGGGCTCGACACTCCCGGCTCGGTAGCGCCCACACCGTCGCCGCCACCGACGAAATCGATCGGGATCGGCAAATTGTCCCATCGCGGCGGGAACTGCACCGAATCCAGCGGCGACAGGTCGCTCAGCTTCGCCGATCGGACGCCGCCGCTGCTGAGAGCGAACAGGTCGTCGTCGATCACCACGCCGCGCCGCCACTCGACCCAGTTGTAGTCATCCGGTCCCTCAACAACCGACGCGACACGGCCGCGCTCCGTAAAGCCCGTCGCGAGATCGACATCGAGAACCACGACGCCGTCGAACGGCGGATCCACGCTGGCGGCGGCCTCCGCATTGCCGAAGAAGTCGTAGTTCCAGAGCTGCACCGGCACCGCCAGCACCATCTGGCCATCGCGCTCCAGCAGCGTGAACGCCTTGTGGTCGTAGCTGACATCGCAATAGCTGCCGTTGCCGCCGAAGGTGATCTGCTCGACCGCCGTCGGATTGGCGGGGTCGCTGACGTTGAACAGCGACACCTGGACGCCACCCGCGATCGTGCCGCCCCACGGCGTCTGCAACGTCGAACGACCGACGCCGATCAGGTGCGTGTCGCCGATCGGGTGCAGATACTCGCTGAACCCGGGGATTTCGAGCTCGCCCGCGATGCGCGGGCTGGCGTTGTCAGCCAGGTCGAGCACGAACAGCGGGTCGATCTGGCGGAACGTGACCAAATAGCCGCGATCGCCGAGGAATCGCGCCGAGTACATGCGCTCGCCCGGCTTGATGCCGATGATCCGGCCCAGCGTGTTCAACCGACCTTCGCTCTCGCCCAGCACGAACACTGCCGTGCTGATGCCCTGCGGAAACTCATCGGCTGCGGCCTGGGCCGTCAGACGTGCTTTGGCGTTTGCGGGCGGCGAGGCGACGGTCGCAACACCGACGCTGCCATCCGACGAACCACCGCCGACGCCGATCCCCACCACATCATCGCCACCGAAGAACTGGAAGTTCTCGACCTGCGTCGCGACGCGCAGCGCGCCATCGGCCTCGCCCAGCGAAAACTGGTTCAGTGGCCGCCCGCGCACATTCCCGGTCGCGACGTAGCGCGCCGCTCCGTCGTCGCCGTACGAGAATTTGTGAATCGCCGTTTCCGGCCGGAAGTCGTTTTCGATGTCATAGGTCGTGTCGGTCACATACAGCGCGTTCGCCGACGAATAGACCGTGCCGGCGTTCGCCATCACCGCGACGCTGTCGACAATCGTCTCGATGTTGGCCGCGTCGAGCGTCACGACCGCGGTCATGTTCAGGCCTTCCGGAAACTCCGGCCGCAGCCACGCGTCCCACTCGGCGACCAAGGCCTCTTCGCCGTCATCGTGTCGCAGCTTCGGCAGCACTTGTTCAAGCGTCAGATTCGCGACGGAACCGCTCGTCGGAATCACCGGCGACACCGTCAGCACCAGCACCAATCGCCCGTTGAGCAACCGCGAGGTGACCAGCGCGCCATCCAGCTCGACGCTGCGCGCGATCGCGGGGTTCTCGGGATCGGCGATGTCGATTTCGAACACCTTCAGTTGGCCGTTGTTGTAGTACGGCGGCCAGATCAGGATCTCGGGCCGGCCCCATCCGTAGCCGCTGCCATAGTCCTGGGAGAGCAGAATCAGCTTGTTGCCGAGCAGGTAGATCGAGTCGGCTCGTACATCGAGATCGAGTACCGCGACCTCGCGCAGGTCATCGGTCGTGCCGTCAGCGCCCTTCGTGTCCAGAATGCGGAGCGCCTTGCCGCGCGCGACGTAGAAGTAGCGGCCATCAGACTTGACGAAGTCGCTCTCATCGACGCCGGCTTCCTGCAAGTTGGTGCCGGTGAACTCCGGCGCGTCGCCGACGGCCCCATCCGTCGCGGGAGGCGCGGCGCCGCCGGTCGCTTCATTCGAGACGGGCAGCGGCCCGCCAAAGTTGAAATCGTCTTGGCCACCGCGACCGATGCCAAAACCCGTGCGTTGCGCGCGAGCTTGGTCGCGGACGTAGTTCAGAAGTTCGCTCTCGGAGTTGAAGGGCTTCAGCAGCGTGCTGGACTTGCCGCCGCCCCCGCCGCCAGGATTGTCGACCGGCGGGAAGAACGGGCAACCGGCCAAAAAGAACGTGGACGCCCCGAGTAAACCGCTCATCAGCCATCGCGCGCTACGCATCGTGGCGCCTCCTCTCAGCAGTGGGATACCGGCAGTTTTCAGTTGAGATATCGGCCAGAAGAAGGATAACAATGCGGGGAGTGTCTGGGCAGACGAGGGAGCGCGTGGCGGCATTCGTGCCTGCTGCGCGGGGCTAGAAGGCACCTCCAGTCGCCCAAGGAACCACGTTTTATAGGACTACGATCAAGCAGCTCGGATGAGGACGGCCGCCGCGATCATGATGGCACGGGCAGGCTGTGAATAATTTTTGCGATGCGTCGCGGTCTTTTTCGTCGACCAAAAATTTCCTAACCCATTATCCTGCAATCACTTGCACACTCCATTCGCGTCACGCCGAACTACTCGATCGCTTTTTTCTTGTCGGGGGCTTGCGTTCGTTTGGAGGCGTGCTAAAGTACTCGACCCGACTGACATTGGTGGTCGACGTGTGAAACACGCCGGTCGCCGGGTTTTGCCGGTCGGCGATCTATGACAAGTGAACAGTGGACGATGCCATGAGATTGTGAGAGCTGGCAGGCATTTTTGCAGGGGCGCTTCGGCGTCCGGGCCTGTCGGTTTGATCCAAGTCGGTCGCGAAAGTAACCGACGCGGCTCTCACACTCTCGATGCAAACGTGAGTGAAGAGCCAAACAATTCAGATTCCACAGGAATCAGCCGCATCCTTCGGGATTGCGGATAAAAACTCTTTGTCGAAGAGTTTGATCCTGGCTCAGAACGAACGCTGGCGGCATGGCTAAGACATGCAAGTCGTACGGATGTGTAGCAATATACATCAGTGGCGTAAGGGAGCGTAACATATGGGCAACGTACCTTGAACACGGGGACAACCGCGGGAAACTGCGGCTAATACCCGATAAAGTCGCTGGAGGGCATCCTCTGGCGACCAAAGGTGGGGACCGCAAGGCCTACCGGTTTTTGAGCGACCCATATCCTATCAGCTAGTTGGCGGGGTAACGGCCCACCAAGGCAACGACGGGTAGCGGGTGTGAGAGCATGACCCGCCTCATCGGAACTGAGACACTGTCCGGACACCTACGGGTGGCTGCAGTAACGAATATTGGGCAATGGGCGCAAGCCTGACCCAGCAATGCCGCGTGCGGGAGGAAGTCCTTCGGGATGTAAACCGCTGTCAGGGTCCGACAACCGATGCGAGTGAACAATTCGCAAAGTTGAGTAGACCCAGAGGAAGCCTCGGCTAACTCTGTGCCAGCAGCCGCGGTAAGACAGAGGAGGCAAGCGTTGTTCGGAATCATTGGGCTTAAAGCGCGTGTAGGCGGCTTCGCAAGTGTCTTGTGAAATCCCGTAGCTCAACTACGGAACTGCTGGGCAAACTGCGAGGCTTGAGGTCGGTAGAGGTGCCTGGAACTCTTGGTGGAGCGGTGAAATGTGTAGATATCAAGAGGAACGCCCGAGGCGAAAGCGGGGCACTGGGCCGAATCTGACGCTGAGACGCGAAAGCGTGGGGATCAAACAGGATTAGATACCCTGGTAGTCCACGCCGTAAACGATGCACACTGAGCGCCGGAATCTCTGACGATGTCGGCGCTGGAGTAAAAACGTTAAGTGTGCCGCCTGGGGAGTACGGCCGCAAGGCTAAAACTCAAAGGAATTGACGGGGGCTCACACAAGCGGTGGAGCATGTGGCTTAATTCGAAGCAACGCGAAGAACCTTACCCGGGTTTGACATGCTTGGATGCGCTTTGGGGATAACTCGAGGTCGCTGCCCGCAAGGGTGAAACGAGCACAGGTGTTGCATGGCTGTCGTCAGCTCGTGCTGTGAAGTGTCAGGTTAAGTCCTTCAACGAGCGAAACCCCTGTTGTTAGTTGCCAGCGAGTAATGTCGGGGACTCTAGCAAGACTGCCAGCGTAAGCTGGAGGAAGGTGGGGACGACGTCAAGTCATCATGGCCTTTATGCCCGGGGATGCACACGTGCTACAATGGTGCGTACAATGTGATGCGAAGCCGCAAGGTGAAGCAAATCGCAAAAAACGCCCCTCAGTTCAGATTGGAGGCTGCAACCCGCCTCCATGAAGCTGGAATCGCTAGTAATCGCGTATCAGCTACGACGCGGTGAATGTGTTCCTGAGCCTTGTACACACCGCCCGTCAAGTCATGGGAGCTGGTAGCACCCGAAGTCCGTTTAGCTAACCGAAAGGAGGCGACGGCCGACGGTGAGACTGGTGACTGGGACTAAGTCGTAACAAGGTAGCCGTAGGGGAACCTGCGGCTGGATCACCTCCTTTCTAGGGGATACCTAGACCTTCGATTCGTCGAAGGTAAAAAAGGTCAGCACAATCTCAGGCAGTCGGACCAGAAGGTCGCTTCGGCGACCCGCTCAGTCCTCTGCTCGCTCTCCACGGAGCGAGCGCATCGTCCACTGTTTTCTTTTTCTTTTTCCGCACCTCGGCGCCACTTGCGGTTTTTCCCCTGCTCCGTTCCACTGCTCGACCCATGATCCCAATATCCGATAATCTCGCCCGCGGCGTGAATCAGCTCGCTCGTTCACAGCCCCAAATGCCCCTCATCGACGCAGCCTGCGTCGTCGCGGCGTTCGTCGGGTGCGCACGGGCCTTCTTCATTCGCGCCGACGGGCAGCGCTTCGCTCCCGACGCCACGCTCCGAGAGGCCGTCCAGGCCGGGGCACAGCTCGAGCTCCGCCTCGACCTCGCCGATCACGCCGGCGACGGCCAGCCCTGGGCTTCCCGCTTCCACGCGCAAGGCGAGCCCCTTCCCACCGGCGAAGCCCCCCTGCTCGCATTCGTTCGCGAATTCGCCCGCCTGCAGACCCGCAATGAGTTCATGTGGGCCGGCTACGTCGTCCGCGAGCTGCTGCCGCGCGTCGGATACCCGCCACACGACACAAAGTCCGTGCTCAACGACCTGCGCGAGCAGAAAATCGTCAACGTGAAGCGCGTTCATAATCCGCGCAACCCCGACTTCCCCGCCACCGCCGTCCAACTCAACCTCGAACACCCGCGCGTGGCGGAGATCCTGGGCCAGAGCTTTATCGAAGAGCTTGCCGAATCGGCCGAACATCGCGCCGCAGTCGGCGGCGGCGACCTGCTCGAGTCGCGTCACGCCGAACACGCGGCGCCGATGGAATAGCGCTGCGTCCGCTCGATTCGCCGATTCATCGACTTACACTCTCGATTCCGCCCACCAAAGCCGCGCACTTCGGCTGCGCGGGTTATCGCGTATCTCTGCCCCGCTCGGGGCGATGCCCTGCTCACTGATTGCCGCGTACACCCCCTGCACCATCCCCGCCTTCAACGCCTGCGCCACCAGCTTCGCTTCGCCGCTATGAAACGTCAGAATCGCTGCGCGACCTCCCGGCCGAAGCACCAGCGGCAGACCCCGTAAGAACGCGGCCAGCGCTCCAAGCTCATCGTTCACGAGCATACGCAGGGCCTGAAAGGTGCGCGTCGCGGGGTGCGATTCGCGCTTCCCGCCCTCCGCCGCATCAACGTCTGTCGACGCTTCCCGTGATCTGCCGCCCGACCCGCGACCGCCCACGGCCTCTTCCACACATCGCACCAAATCCCGCGTCGTCCGCAGCGGCGCCCGCTCTCGCCGCAAATGAATGCGCGCCGCAATCGCCTCCGCCGCCGGCTCGTCGCCGAGTTCGCGAAGGGTCTCCGCCAATTCGGCCTCGCTAATCTTTGCCAGCCAATCCGCCGCCGTCCGTCGAATACGCTGGTCCATGCGCATATCGAGCGGCCCGTCGTGCTTGTAAGAGAACCCACGCTGCGGGTTGTCGATCTGCATGCTCGACACACCCAGATCAGCGAACACCAGATCAAACCCATCCGCCGCCGCACGCTCCCCGCTCCAAAGCGGCTCGCCGATGAACTTGGCAAGGCCCGCAAAATTCGAACGCCGCACGGCCACCAGTTCGCCGAAACCGAGCGCTGCGAGCCGCGTCTGCGTCGCACCGATCGTCATTTCGTCGATGTCCAGCCCCAGCAGCCGCCCGCTCGGCCCGATCCGCGACAGCAGTTGCTCCGCATGTCCACCAAATCCGAGCGTGCAGTCCGCCACCAAATGCCCCGCCTGCGGCCGCAGCGCAGCCAGAACCTCATCGACCATGACGGGGCGATGCGTCCCCGCCGGCGTGCGCCCCTGAGCGCGGATATGAGCGTGAATCTCCGAATCCGGCGCTGCGCCGAGCTCTTTGTATCGCTCCGAAAAGTTGCGTGGATGCGTACCGCGATATCGCTCACGCCGCCGGTGTGGCCCGCGCGATCCCTCACCGGGGCTTGGGTCTGCTCCGCCGCCCGTCGCATCCGCTCCCGCGTTACTCATCGCACGGTCATCTCTGCGACCCACTTGCTGGGCGGGTCGTCCTGCCAACGCAGGATGTAGACGATGGCGTCGTCGCCGGGGTTGATCGGATCGAGCGCGCGTCCCAGCGCCGCCAGATTCGAAACCGGGTCCCGGCCGATACCGATGATGAAATCGCCCCGTCGCAGGCCGACCTCCGCCGCCGGGCTGCGCGACTGCACCGAGTCGATCATCACCCGCGCATAGCTGGGGACGTTGTTGCGCTGCGCGATGTCGTCGGGCACCTCCAGCACATTCACTCCCAGCTTCCTCAACGCCAACGCCGCACCATCCGGCGGCGGGAGCGGTTGCAGCGCCAGTTGCAAATCCATCGCCCGGTTGTCGCGCATCACCGACAGCTTCACCGGCTGCCCCGCCGATTTGCGCGCCAGCTGGGCGTAATAGTCGATTCCATCGCGCGTCTGCTTGGCATCGATCGCCGTGATGCGATCGCCGATCCGCAACCCGGCGCTTTCCGCCGGCCCGGCCGGCCGCACTTTCGTGATCCGCACATCGCGTCCGTCGACCTCGAGCCCGATGCCGACGCCGACGCGCTTCTCAAAATCGAGCATGCTGGGCAACAGCTCCCAGATCCGGTCGACCGGGATCGCAAAGCCGATGCTCTGTGCATCGCCGCGAATCGCGGTGTTCACGCCGATCAGCTGCCCCTCAATGTTCAGCAGCGGTCCGCCCGAATTGCCAGGGTTGATCGGCGCATCGGTCTGAATCAGCCCTTCGAGCCGAAACTGCGGGCCGATCTCCAGATCGCGGCGCAGCGCACTGACGATCCCCGCACTGACGGAGTGGCCCAGCCCCAGCGGATTGCCGATCGCAACCACCGTCTCGCCGATCATCAGGTCGTCGCCCCGGCTGGGCCGAATAAACGGCAGATCTCGCCCCGCTTCGACCTTCAACACCGCCAGATCGTGCTTCGGATCGCTCGCCAGCAGCTCGGCGGCGTAGGTCTTTTCATCGGGAAAGATCACCTTGATGTCGGCCGCCTGCGCCACGACATGGGCGTTCGTGACGATCAGACCGCTTTCATGAACAACAAAGCCGGAGCCGACGCTTTCGACCGCGCGCTGTCGCACGCGCGGAAACCCGAACTCGAATACATCGCGATACGCGCGCGTGTTCACGATCTTCGTCGTACTGATGTTCACCACCGCATCGCGACAGCGATCGACCACGTTCACGATCGGCGTGCGCCGAACCGACGACATCGACGGCGGCTCCGCCGCCATCAGAGCGCAAGCTCCACCCACAACGACCATTAGCGCGACCAGCCCGCGATTTTGGCGGGCGGCTGGATTCCACCATCCCGATTCGATTCCCGACATTTCTGAAACGAGCCTCCAAACGCCGCGGCGATCGCGCGCCGTTTGCTCAAAGCGCGCCTTCGCCGCATAATAGAGACGATAGTCGACGCGAGCTTCTCTCGCGTCCAATTGATAATCGCATACGTTCGGATGGACGATGGAGGGCGTGAATGGGCGCCGCCCGCGACGCTTTACGACAACTTCAGGAAATCGAACACCAAATCGTCGACATCAAACGGCAGCTTCGCCGCAAAGAGGGGGTCGTCTCCGCCCAGGAGAAGAAGCTGGCTGAGCTGCGAAAATCGGTCGAGGCTGAGAAGGCCGGCATCCAGCGGGCCCAGATGGACTTCAATTCCCTCGACGTCGACGTCAAAGCCCGAACCGCCGGCATTCAAAAAGACCGCGAACAACTCAACGCCGTCCGCACCAACAAGGAATATGCGGCGGTCCTCAAGCAGCTCAACAACGATAAGGCCGACCTCTCGCGGCTGGAGACGGAGGCCCTGGCCCGCTTGCAGACCGTCGAAGCGCAGCAGGCCGCGCTACAGCAGCGCTTGCAGCAGTTGCAGTCCGAGGAGTCGCGCCGCGAAGAGCTCGTCGACCAGGCCGCCCAGGCCCGGAAGAGCTTCGACACCCGCCTCGGAGAATTGCAGGCGCAACGGGCCAAGGTGGCGGCTTCGCTGCCGCCGGAAACGGTGCGCACGTTCGACCGCCTCAGCGAACACTTCGACGGCGAAGTCCTGGCGACGGTCGAACGTACCCACCCGCGCCGCGACGAGTTCGTCTGCGGCGGCTGCTTCCTGACCGTTACCGCCGAAGTGGCCAACGCGCTCACGACTCGCGACGATTTGCATCTGTGTAAGAATTGCGGTCGTATCCTCACGGTGAAGTGAGCCGACTCGACGCGATTCGTTTCCGCGGAGAACCGCGCCGTGAGCAAGAAACAGCAGGAACTGCTGATCCACTTCGACGGCGGCTCACGCGGCAACCCGGGGCCCGCCGGCGCCGGCGTGGTCATCCTCGACAGCGCCGCCGACACGCCCCTGTTTGAGGCCGGCTTCTTCCTCGGCACGCAAACCAACAATGTCGCCGAGTACATGGGGCTGCTCCACGCCCTCGAACACGCCCAGGCCTTCGGCAAGGTGCGGCTGCAACTGCGCTCCGACAGCGAGCTGCTCGTCCGCCAGCTCACCGGCGAATATCGCGTCAAAAACCCCGCACTCGCCAAGCTCTACGAAGAAGCCCAGCGCCGCCTGCTGAAATTCGACCGCTGGCAGGTCCAGCATGTGCGGCGAGAGTTCAACAGCCGCGCCGATCAACTCGCCAATCTCGCGATGGACAAACGCCAAACCGTGATCGTCCTTGGCCAGGTCGCCGACTGCGGCGCGCCCACGCCCGCGACGGGCGAATCGAGCGAAACCGCCGACGATGCTTCAAGCGCGAAGCCCGCGGCTCAGGCCGCCGCCAAGCGGCCCGCGACACCGCCCCAGGAATCGACCGCCCCGCACGACGACCGCCGCGTGCTCGTATCCTGCTCGTCGCCGTCGCAGGCCTGCCCGGCGGGCAAGCCGTTTGAAGGCGAACGGATCGAGGTCGGCGTCCAGGTGCCCGCGGGCGTTTGCGTCTTCGCGGCCCACGCGCTGCTGCCCACTGTTCTCGCCATTCGCAATACCGAGGCCGGCGAAGTCGCGCAGGTGCCGACACTCACGGTGCGTTGCACGCACCCCGATTGCCGCGCCGCCTTTCGCGTCGGCCCGCGCCCCCCGACCAACGGTCACGCTTAGCGCTCCTTGCGCGCGATCCCGGGTCAGAAACTGCCTGATATTGGCCCCCCGCCGCCGGCGAGTCACCCCGCCTGTGCATCTCGCCGCGCCAGCAACCGCACAATCCCCGCACCCGCGTGCCACACTTCTTCGCATTGCTCCGCTCGCCAGCCGGGCAGGCAGCGCAGCTCCTCGAGCGTCGCCACTCCGCATCCGCGCCGCCGGCCGAGACGCTCGGCGTGAGCCGGGCCGAATGTCTCGATCACCAGTTCCGCATTCGCGGCGGCCATGCGCGCGACGCGCGACAGCAGCGCCCGATCGAGGTAGCGGGCCATGATGATGAGGTCGAACGGCCCGTCGGCGTCGGACAATGCGTGCTCGTCGCGCAGATCCGCACAGCGCCACTCGACGCGCTCCTCCGCTTCCGGCGCATAGCGAGCCAGCAGCGCTCGCCCACGGTCGAGCGCATCGGGCAATCGGTCGATCGCCGTCACCCGACAACCCGCCGCCGCCAGGAAAACCGCATCCCGTCCGACGCCGCAACCCAGATCCAGCGCACGCCCCACCGCTCGCCGCCGTGCCGCCTGCTCCACGAACGGCGTCGGCGACCAGAGCCGCCACCCAATGCGCTCATGATGCGATTCCAAGTCCGCCGCCGCGGCGCCGCCATCGCCTCCTGATCTCAGGAATGATTCACGGTCGCAAAGCGTCGCCCTTCGCCCGGTAGATTCGAGGAATCCCACCGCCGCCGCCGCCTCGTCGCCGGTGTTCAAAACATGAAGCGCCTCGCCGCGTGCGGGCAGCTCAGCGACCCGCGCGGGCAACTGGCGAAACGGGATATGCACGACGCCGCACGCCGATTTCCCATCGGTTGACGTCCCGTCGTCGCTGACGTCGAGCCACTGCGTGCGTCGTAAGTCCACGTATGTCATCTGTATCAGCGTCTGCGCCGCGCAATGGACTCAACCGTGCCGACCTTCGCGCACGCCTCATTCGGCAAGGCTGCCGCCAGTCTCGCCGCGAGTCGCGACCCGCGCAAATGACATCCCATCCTACGCTCCCCCGCCGTCGACCAATCGCCGCGCCGCGCATGGAGGCCGCGTAAAAGGGCCGAACGACAGACGCTCGGCGTCCGGCCTTGCGACCGAACACCGAGCGTCCCGTTTCATCTGCGCGACGGCGCAGTCAATCCACTGTGCCGGGCGATTATGCGCCGGTCAGCAGAGCGACAAACGAGCCGATGTCGCCGACCGTCACAAATCCGTCGCCGTTCACGTCTGCGAGGGTGATATCGCAATCCGGGAACTGAATGGCGTACTGCGCCGGGTTGGTGAGCGACAGCACAAATCCGCCGATGTCGCCGACCGTGACGAATCCGTCGCAGTTCATGTCACCGGGGGCGAAGGAAAGCGCCGGGCCGAAGAACAGGTTGTCGACCACCAGGTTTCCGCCGGTCGGCCAGGTCGCCGCTTCATTGCGATAAGCGGCCACGACCGTGAACGAGTCGACCGAGGCCAGCGAGACGCCGGTGAGGAACACATCGTCGATCGTCAGCCGCATGCCGGTGCCCCAATTGGTGCCCGTGCCGACGGCGCCGATGGTGACGGTATAGGCCGACAGGTTCAGGTTAAACGTGCCGTCGCCCTGTCCGGGGATCGTGCCCTGCGTCGCCGTGCTGAGCGGTCCGCCGACAGCCTGGAAGGCGCCGTTGGCCGTGACTTCGAAGAACAGGATGTCGCCGTTGTCGTCTTCCAGTCGCAGGAAGTAGGTGCCCAGCGCCGAACCCGCGCCGTTGGTCTCGCCGCGGATGTTCGCGCGGAGTTGCACGCTGGCGAGGCCGCCCGCGAGGCTGGTGCTGACCGGCGTGAAGAACACGCCCGCAAACCAGCCGCCCGCATTCGGCACGACGTTGGTCACGGTGATGCGCCCGGCTTGCGAACCGCTGACGCCGCAGGTCGCGCACGCTTCGGCGGTCGCGCCGCCGTTGACGACGGCGTTGCCGAAGGTGCCGAAGAACTCGCCTTCGAGGTCGATGCCGTCGTCCCAGTTTCCGCCGTTGATCGGACCGCCGCCGGTGCCGGTCGCGGTGCTGAAGTTCTGTTCGTAATCACCGAGCGAACCGATCGCGGAAGAGAGCAAGCCGCCGATGGGCTGGAAGGTGCTGCCATTGGCGACGCCGGTGAACGTGCGACGACCAAGCTCATTGCGAACAGTGACCGGAGTCAGGAAGAGATTGTCGATCTGCAGCACGCCGCCGAACTGCCAGCCGTTTTGAGCGTCGACGAACGAGAGAGTGACGGCGTAGACCGGCGAATCGAGGTCGAAGTTGCCGTCGCCGCCGCCGCCGGCCGCGCCGCCCTCGACCGCAGTGTCGAGCGTGCCGCCGACCGACTGCCACGACCCATTGGCCGTGACCTGGAAGTACAGCCGATCGCCCTGCTGATCTTCAATCCGCAGCTCGTAGTCGCCCAGCGTGCCGCCGCTGGCGGTGAGACCGCGAACGTTCGCCGAGAGCACCACCTGGCTCAGATCCTGCGACGCCAGGCCCTGGTTCGGCCACGTCAGACCCGCAAACCAGCCGCCGCCCGGTCCAAAGATCACGTTCTCAACGCGAATCTCAGCGTTTCCGCTGTTGTCCGGGCCGCCGGTCGTGAGTCCGCGAGCGGAGACGCCACCGCCGGAGAAGAACTCGGCGTTTCCGAAGATGCCGCCGAAGGCGCCGCCGACCGCACCCGCGTCAAAGCTCGGGATGAAGTTCTGCGTGGCGCCGCCGATGATCGAGGCTTGGTCGAAGAACAGGCCGCCGCCGGTGCCGGTGACGCCATTGAAGTCTTCATCGAGGCCGGCCTGGAACTCGCTGAACGCTTCGACGCGCAGCTCATACTCGCCGCCGTTACGCGATCCGAGAATGTCGGCGCTGAGCTCGATGTCGTCGAGGCCGGTGGCGCCGGGGGGCGCGGTCAGCCCTTCAAAGGTCATGCCGGCGAACCACGAACCTCCACCGCCGGCCAGATTGCTGAGCCGCACGTTGTCGATGTCGAGTGTGCCGCCCGTGCCCCAGCCGTTGGAGTCGTTGTTGAAGGCGACGACGACGCGATAGCTCGAAGCATTGGTATCGAACACGCCGAATGCCGGATTGCCTGTGGCGTCGGCTTCCTCAGCAGTGTTGAGCGCTCCGCCGATCGTTTGCCATCCGCTCGTCGCAAACGCATTAAAGCGCAGGCGGTCGCCGTCGGGGTCTTCGATGCGAATCTGGACGAAGCTCAGGTTCTCGCCCGCGCCGCTGTTGACGATGCCGCGCACATCAGCGCGCAGCGTGAACTGGGCCAGATTAACGGCCGGCGGCCCGCCGACGACGCGCATGCGACAGTCGTCAACAAAGCCCGCACCGCCCTGCGTGCCGCTGGGCTGCAAAAACGCGAAGACCGCCCGCGCCTGGACCGTGCCCGCGGGCGCAGTCAGCTGCAGCGGCGCGTTGTCGATCCAAACGTTGGTCGGCGAAGCGGTGTTCAGAATCGTCTGACTCTGCGTCGCCAGCACCGTGCCGACGGAATTCAGAAAGTCGATCCGCATCACCAGGGAGTTGGTGCCGCCCACCAGCGAGTCGCCGGCGACGTGCTGCGAGAAGCAGTCGATTTCCCAGATCTGGCCCGGCTGAGCCGCCAGACTCTGAGACACGCTCGATTCATTCGCCGAGCCGGTAAACCGGCCGAACATCTTGCAAGAGCCGGTGCCGCTATTCACCGGCGCCGCTTCGGCCAGCACGTTGAAGCCGGCCGAGCTGATCGTCCATCCCGTGAGCGACGCTCCGCCGCTGTCGAACCCCGGATTCTGCAGAATCGGCGCGCCCGGAAACGCGGGAACATCCCACTGCGAACCGGCGAACCACGTGCCCGTGGACAGGTTCACGTTCGAGACGCTCAGACGCGCCCCGCCGGTGCCGCCGTTTCCGCCGGTGGGGAGGCCCGCGATGGCCATGTTGCCCACCAGCACCGCGCCGTTCGCCGTGCCGCCGAAGGCCGCTTCACCGGTGATGCCGGTATCCCAGTTGTTCGTGAAGTTGAACGTGTTCGGGGCGCCATTGCCGACCAGGAACGGCCCGCCGCCGACACCAGTGACGGCGGAGAACGTCTGGCCCAACAGGTCAAACGTAATCCCGCCCACCGAAAGAACACCCGCGCCCGAACCCGACGTGCCGGCGTTGACGTCGCCGAACGCGGTGGCGAGCAACTGAATCGGGCCAAAGGTGCCCGCGAAGGCTCCTTCGCCGGTGATGCCGTTGTCCCAGCCGGAGACTTCATTGAAGCCGCCGCCGCTCAGGACGGTGGCCCCGCCCGTCTCCGTGACGGTGTTGAAGTTCTGGTTGAGCTGCGCGTGAGCGATGGCCGCACCGGATGCGGCTGCGAGCGCGGCGCCGAAAAGTCGGGCCGGCTTGCGTGTGAGCATAGCGTGCATTCTGTTCCCTTCCTGATTGCAAATAGGCGAACGATCAAGAGTATCGCGGTGTCTGAACGATCAATTACATCCCACAGTGTACGGAGAGACTTTGACGCGCGGCGTGAATTCGTCGGGTTTGCCGTTCGTCGGGTTAAAGCGCGTCGGGGTCACCGGGTTGCCGTGGCCATCGGCGAAGAGTGCGTTCAGGCGACCCTTCGGATGCCGCTTTTCCGGCAGCCGGGCGGCCCCGAGCGAGACCTGCACAAAATCCCCCAGAAACGGCCCGGCATTCGTCGTCGAGAGCCGCCCGCCGCCGCTCATCACAAGGTTGGCATCGAGCACCTCATTCGTGTTCGACGACGGATCGCGGCCGGCATCGATCAACAGCAGCACATCCCCCGCCGAAACGATCTTGCTCAGATTGCCCCGCAGTCGCCAGCCTTCGTTGGTTCGCCGACAGGGATGAACCGGCGGATAGGCGACTTCCCCGAGGCACTCGGTGCAGTTGGTCCCATCCCACACCGCGCGAAAGCATGCCGGTCGCCCGGCGCTTTCGGCGACTTCGGCGCCGCAGATGTCTTCGTTAATTCCGTAGCTGAGACGACCCCAGTAGGTCATGTTGGGCGAGCTGCCCACCGGATCTTCCGGATCGCCCGTGCCGCGCAATCCGTCGTTGTTGATTCCACCGAAGGTCTGCGGCTTGTTGCGCGGGTAATAAGGCGAGGCGATTTCGACCTGATCCGACGGGCAAACCGTCACCTCAAACTGCCGGTCCATCCGGTCGCGCTTCGATTCCGCCTGCTGAAAGGAGGACGCCCGCACTCCCCACTCCCAGTTGCGCCCGTACACCACGCCGGAAGACGCCGCCAGCGCCACCGGCCAGGCCAGCAGTTCGTTGTTCGCGTCATATTGATAGGTCGAGCGGCTGCTATCAGCCGCGGCGATGCCGACCTCATCCGTCGTGATCGGGAAAAAGCCGCGCTCCGCCGTCGAGTTCATCGCGGCCAGACCGCACGATCGCAGATTGGCCAGGCATTTGACGGCCTTTGATTGTTGCCGCGCGCTGTTAAGGCTCGGCAGCAGAATGCTGATCAGCAGCGCGATGATCGCCACCACCACCAGCAATTCGATCAGCGTAAAGCCGGATTGACTGCGATAGCTCCGCTGCACGCGGTGCTCGGAGATGCCAGAGTCGTAGGTCACCGCGTGCTCCTTCATTAGCTGCGTCCAAAGACCTGGACTGATGTGCGTTTTCGCTGCTCAGATTCGGCCGTGGCCGCGGCCGAGCGCGTCCTCGCTGCAACCGCCGGATGGGCCGGCGCAGCGGTCGAGTCGTTAATCTCAAAATACGTGGGAACGGTGCGCCGCATCGGCGTGGTCGTCGGGTCGGTCAGACGCTGCAGCAGCCAGCGACCCGCCTCAAAGCCGAGTGTGTCGGCGTTCTGACAAACCGCTGAGAGCGTCGGATATACGCCGAAGCGCACATCGGTGTCGTCAAAGCCGACCACCGAAAGATCCTCGGGAATGCGCACGCCCAGCACCCGCGCCTCGCGCACGGCGCCCAGGCTCAGCAGCGGGTCGGCCAGCACCACCGCCGTCGGACGATCCGGCATGCCCATCAGCAGGTTGATCAGGGTCGCGCCCCCCGCCAGCGTGTAGGGCTGGCGGAAGATCAGCTTTTCGTCGCACTTCAGGCCGTGCTCACGCATCGCGGCCTGATAGCCTTCCAACCGGTCGAGATGATCGCGATCGGCGACGTTGTGCATTCCAAAGGCGACGCGCTCATGGCCCAGCGAGAGGAGATATCCGACGGCCCGCTGCATCTCTTCTCGCGAGGCGCCGTCGATGAAGCTCACCTTCGGCGAATCAAAGCGCTCGCTGACCACGACATGCGGAAAATCTTCTTCCGCGATGCGCTCGCAGAAGCCGCGCGTCGCGGCCATCGTGCGCAATATGACGCCGTCGATCGCCTTGCGCTGGAAATACTGGGAGAAACGCTCGTCGCGCGCCTTGTCTCGCCCGAGCCCGAGAATGATCACATCTGCGTTATGCTCACCCGCCGCCCGCACCACGCCGGCCAGCACGGCCGAGTCATAGGGATGGGCGATCGTGATTTCCTGTGTATACGCGAACGCGATCCGCGGACCCCGCTGGCGACGACCGGTCGCATAGCCCGCAGCTCCGGCGGCGGCCAAAACGCGGGCCCGCGTATCCGGATGAACAGCGGGACTATTGTTCAACACACGCGACACTGTCGCGGTGGAGACCCCGGCCCTGCGAGCGATTCCTCGAACGGATGCCACTTTGTCACACCAGATAGAGTTGTTACAATCTGTAACAGATTTCATGACGTTACATTTTCGGCCCAGCGGCTGTCAAGCGATTTTTATCGAATCCATGCGCTTCCCATTCGCCCGGCTGCCCCGCGGAGACCGCTCGTCGCGAGTGCCCGGTCCGAGACGAAGCGCCCCGCACCCGCTATTTTGTACGGAAAACGACGAATTGCTCCGCCCGGCCGATTCCGGCCCGACGGAATCCCATGACTGTCTCGCGTGCAATGGAATCGTCGGCCATTCGGTTCAGAGACAAATGAAACACGTTCGTAACACGTTACATCACCGCCCAGAAGGAGCTGGCTCATGGTTCACGGCAGGCTCGCAGTTCCCCTCCTGTTGCTCGGGCTCGCGGCCATGAGCCGGGCCGAAGCGCCGCAGGCCGCCGCGGCCCGCATCGACGCACTGATCGCGCAGATGACCCTCGAAGAAAAGCTGGGCCAACTGACGCAGCAATGGGGCGGCCTGAGCCAGGACATCAATCCCGGCGCCCGCCAGCAGGCCCTCGCAGACTTGCTCGGCATGGCCCGAGCTGGCGTTATCGGCTCCTACCTCGGCGCCACCGGCGCAGAACACACCAACACACTCCAGCGCGCGGCCGTCGAGGAATCGCGGCTGAAGATCCCGCTGCTCTTCGGCAACGACATCATCCACGGCTACCGCACCGTCTTTCCCATCCCGCTGGCGGAGGCAGCCACCTGGAACCCGACGTTGATCGAACAGGCCTGCCGCGTCGCCGCGGTGGAAGGCCGCGCCGCGGGAACACATTGGACCTTTGCCCCGATGATCGACGTCTGCCGCGACCCGCGCTGGGGCCGAATCGCCGAAACCGCCGGCGAGGATCACTTCCTCGGCGCGCAGTTCGCCGCGGCCCGCGTGCGCGGCTTTCAGGGCGAAAATCTCGCAGCGCCCGACGCAATGCTGGCCTGCGGAAAACACTTCGTCGCCTATGGCGCCGCCGAGGGCGGGCGCGACTACAACACCGTCGACGTGTCGCCGCAGACGCTGCACGAAGTTCATCTCTCCACATTTCGGGCCGCGGTCGACGCCGGAGTCGGGTCGATTATGTCGGCCTTCAACGAAATCAACGGCATCCCCGCCACGGCCAACCCGCACATGCTGCAGACCATGCTCCGCGGCCAGATGGGCTTTTCCGGACTGGTCGTCAGCGATTGGGGCTCGATCAACGAGATGATCGCCCACGGCTACGCGGCGGACCCCGGCCAGGCCGCGCTGCAGGCGATTCGCGCCGGCGTCGACATGGACATGTGCTCCGGCGCCTATCGATCGCAACTGGCCGAGCGGGTGACGCGCGGCGAACTCGATGTGAAAGTCGTCGACGCCGCCGTCAGACGCGTGCTCGAAGCCAAGCAGCGCCTTGGCCTGTTCGACAATCCCTACACCGATCCCAAGCGTGAAACCCAGGTCATGCTGACCGCGCAGCATCGCGCGCTGGCGCGAGACGTCGCCCGCCGCTCGATCGTCCTGCTGAAAAACGAAAACGGCCTCCTGCCGCTGAAGAAGGAACCGGGACGAATCGCGCTGATCGGCCCGCTGGCCGACGCTGCAAAGGACATGCTCGGCACCTGGTCGCTCTACGGCAAACCGGAAGAAGTGGTGACCCTGCTCGCCGGCCTTCGCAACACCCTCGGCCCCAATGCAAAGCTCGGCGTCAGCAAGGGCAGCGACGTGCAGGCATCGCTCGCCGGCGGCATCGACGACGCCGTCAAGCTCGCCCGAGAGAGCGACATCGTCATCCTCGCGGTCGGCGAGAGCGAGGACATGAGCGGCGAAGGTCATTGCCGCGCTAACATCGAAATTCCCCAGCCGCAGCAGATGCTGATCGACGCCGTCTGCGCAACGGGCAAGCCCGTCGTGCTCGTGCTCTTCAACGGGCGACCGATGGCGCTGCAATGGGCCGCGGATCATGTGCCCGCGATGCTTGTCGCCTGGCAAGGCGGAGTCGAGGCCGGAAACGCCGTCGCCGATGTGCTCTTCGGCGACTTCAACCCGAGCGGCCGCTTGCCGGCGACGTTTCCGCGCGTCACCGGTCAAGTGCCCATTCACTACAACCACCGCAACACGGGCCGGCCCGCCCGCGAAGGCGATCGCTACACCTCGAAATACATCGACCTCCCGCCTACGCCGCTCTACCCCTTCGGCTTCGGCTTGAGCTACACCAGCTTTCGCTACGCGGAGGCGACCGTCAGCCCGACCGAAGCAACCGCCGACGGCAAGTTCTCGCTTTCCGTCGTCGTCACCAACACCGGCGCCCGCGCCGGCGAAGAGCTCGTTCAGGCCTACTACCGCGATCCGGTGGCGAGCATGACTCGCCCCGTCCGCCAGCTCTGCGGCTTTGAGCGCGTCTCACTCGCGCCGGGCGAGAGCAAGCGCGTCACGATCGAAATCCCCGCCCAGCGGCTCGGCTTCTACGACTGGGATGCCAAATTCCTCGTCGAGCCCGGCGTCATTCAGTTCTTCCTCGGCCCTCACTCCGCCGAAGGACTTCAGGTCGACGCGCAGATCAAGTAACGAGAAAGGGAGCAACGGCGACTCGCCCGCGCTCCCCTTTCCGCGTTTTGCACGCTGTTCTCGCGTCGCGACTTCAAGGCGACGTGTAGCTGCGCTGAAAGACCGCGACGTCGCGCAGATCAATATCCGCGTCGGCATCCACATCTGCACGATCGTACGGATCGGCGCACCCAGCCGCGGCCCCGTTTTCCGCACCGTTCAAGCAGCCGAACAATAATGCGACATCGGCGAAGTTGACCGCGCCGTTCACGTTCAGGTCGGCCGCCGCCGGCGCGACGATATCGACGTAATTGACGTTGTATTGCCCATTGTTTTCGGCATTCTGCAAACGAAGGATGTGACGCCCGGCCGGAAGCGTCGCCGCCGAAAACACGGTCGTCCAGTTCTGCCAGCCGCCGGTCGCCGGCGCGTTGATCTGCGGCGTCACCGCCTGGCCATCGATGCGGAAATGAAAGCCGCCGCCCGCCCCGCCCGATGCGACCCGCGCCCGGACCAGATACGTCGCGCTGGCGGCTACATCCACGGTGTATTCAAGCCACTCGCCGGGGCACATCCACCCGATGTTGAAGCCGCCCTCGGTGCACGTCTCGATATCAACCCCGCCGACGCGGAACTGCCCGCCCTGGTTCACTTCATCGCAATCGAAAAATGCGACACCCGCCCCACCAATATCAAACCGCTCGGCCTCGATCCGCCCCGGAATGGCGGCCGGCGGACCAAACGACGATTGATTGTCGAGGTCATAAACGCGAACCCAGTCCACCTCCATCGTCTGCGGAAACGGCGTGCCGCCATTCGGCGAACCGGGCCAGTTTCCGCCCACGGCCACGTTCAACAGAAAATGAAACGGTTGATCGAACGGGGCGCGATTATTCGAAGGCGCGCTGTCGCTGAACCACGTGTTGCTGTTCGTGACAAAGTACTGCACATCGTTGAAGTACCAGCGGATTTCGTCGGCGGTCCACTCCACCGCGTACTCATGAAACCCGGTCGACACATCCACCGCCGGCGTGATCAAGCCGCCGGTGCTGGTGTTGTTCGGCGGCCCGCCGCCATAGTGAATTGTGCCATGCACGCTCGTCATCTGATTGACGGATTCCATGATGTCAATTTCGCCGCTGGACGCCCATCCGCCATAGGGCGAATTGGTCGGCAACATCCAGAAGGCCGGCCAGATCCCCTGCCCCTTCGGCAGCTTGATCCGTGCCTCCATGCGGCCATAGCGAAAATCACGCAGCCCGCGCGATCGCAACCTGGCCGATGTGTATTGGCGTCCGCCGAAATTCTCGCGACGAGCCGTGATATGCAGCCGCCCGTTCGCAACAAAAACGTTCTGCGGGCGGTCGGTGTAATACTGCAATTCGTTGTTGCCCCAACCCGGAATGCCGTACGCCGATCCGTCGCCGATCATGTATTCCCAGCTCGAAAGGTCGAGCGTGGTTCCGTCGAACTCGTCCGCCCAGACCAGCGAACCCTGGCCATACGCGACGACCGCTGCCATTCCGCAGGCGGCGAGCGATCGCAAAAACTGTCGATGGATTGGTGGCACGCAAAAAGCCTCATGGGTGTTGGAGGAGAAGTCGAACAGCGAGATGGAGGTTAGTCAGCGAGCGTGGATCGGGTCAAGAAAAAACGTCCCGCTCGCCCCGACTGCGTCTTAAAACCAATCCGATTCATCCCCCTCACACAGCCGCGCAGCCCCGAATTTCTCGGACGATTCCCTCCGATGTAACGCGATGTAACGAAATCGCAATAATGCAGCTCCGCTGCAGCGTTTCGTGTTGTTCGCGCAGGTCGCCGGTACTAGGCTGTAAAGTTGAATCTATCTGAGTCGGGAGCGCGGACTCCGATGGCAACAGTGTAGCGCGACAGTTCTGATGGGCTCGATTTCAGGAGGAGCAAGAGATGAAACAGTTTCGCATGACTCAGGCGATCACAGCCGCGTTCGGCGCTGCGACGATGTGCGCGGCAGCCTTCGCCGGCCCCGCCAACCTGCTCAGCAACGCCGGCTTTGAAGATCCCTTCATCCCGGATGGTCCTCCCTTCACCGGGAACTGGGAGCCGTTCAGCGGCGGCGCCGGCTCCTTCTCGGTTCAGGGCAGCCTGACCCCGCGCACGGGTCTGGCCCACCTGCAGCTCGGCATCGACAACACCGACAACACGTTCGCCGGCGCGTTCCAGGATGTGACCGGTCTGATCTCCGGCGACATCGGTACGTTCAGCGGCTACCACATGACCCCGAGCAGCCCGTTCGATGTCGGCGTCGAGTACCGCATCGAGTGGCGCAACTCGACCCTCAACACCGAAATCTCGCGCACGCCCAACAGCACGATCGCCCCGGGCAGCAGCTACTCGCTCTTCAGCCTGTCCGCCGCTGTGCCAGCCGGCGCTGACACCGCCCGCATCGTCTACGCGATCCAGACCTTCGGCGGCGACGGCCCGACCAACACCGGTCAGGTCTTCATCGACGACGCCAGCTTCACGGTCGTTCCGGAGCCCAGCACGCTCGCGATGCTCGCCCTCGCGGCCGGCTTCGCAGCGGCCAAGCGTCGCTAATCACTCGCCCTCGCGAGTGATCCATCGCAGCGTATTTCGCGCGGCGCGATGATGAGCGGCATTAGTTCGACGACGTCCAACGCAGTGTGATCGAAGCTTCCCCGCACGAAATCGTGCGGCGAAGCATCTGCGTGACGGCATCGGACTGCCACTCATCCGCGCCGCGCGTCGCAAATGGGCGTTGAACCTCGATCGATCGCGACGACGACGACGCGAGCGTCAATGTCGTCGCTTCCCCCTCCGAATGCGTTGCGGCTACCAACCCGTCCGCCGTTCGCACGGCGCGATCCGGCCCGGGCCAAATCTGAAGCACGCGACGCGAATCCAGCGCCACCACCTCCCCATCTAACGGCGGCAACAGCTCCGGGTGCGCGCCGCGCTCGATCAGCGTGTCCACGTCGCCCGGCAACATCGGAATGATCGCGCCCCCTCGAACGAACAGCGGCATTTGCGACAGCGGCGCATGCACCTCGATCATCTGCCCGCCAGCATGCGCGGCGCCGGTCCACCAGTCGATCCAGTTCGCGCCATCGACACATTTCGGCAGATAAACCGAGCGATGCGTCCCCGGCTGAATCATCGGAGCCACGAGCAGATCCGGCCCGAACATGTATTGATAGCGGTGCCGCGCGGCCTCTGCGTCGCCCGGAAAGGCCAGCACCATCGGGCGGATGATCGGCATGCCCGTTTCAGCCGCGGCCCGAGCCGCCTCCTGCACATAAGGGAACAAGCGCGTGTGCAGCTTCGCAAATGCGCGATAGATCTCCAGCGTCTCTTCGTCGAAGTCCCACGGCCCCAGATTGCTGGTCATATGGACCATCATCAGCGGCGAAAACGCGCCGAACTGGGTCCAGCGTATGAACAGCTCTTTGTCGGGCCGACCGATGTATCCGGCGATGTCGTGTCCCCAGAAAGGCAGACCCGAAAGCGCCGCGTTCTGCCCGGCCAGCACCACCGTCGGCAAACCATTCTCAAACGAGAAGCTCGCCTCGTTGTCGCCGGCCCAGCAAAAGGGCTGTGCTTGCGTACCCGTAAAGCCGCAACGGGCCAGCAACACGCCGTCGCCACCGAGGCGTGAATCGAGAAACGCCTGCGTCGACTCCAGATAGAGCCGTGCATAGCGATTCTTCATCTCGGCCGCGGTCGAGCCGTCGTGAAACACCGCATCCAGCACAAAATTGCCCTCGCCGTCGTCGCACTTGAATCCGCGCCCGCCCCACCGCGTGGTCCGCTCAAGCTGCGCATGCCACCAGGCGACTGCCGCTGGATTGCTGAAATCGACCAAGCCGCCGCGCCCCTTCCACCACGATGCAACCATCGGCTCGCCATTTGGCAGCTTCACCAAAAAGCCGCGCTCGACCGCCTCGGCATAGTTGCTCGACGGCCCGCGCGCGATGCCCACCATGTCCGTGACATTCTCGACATTGATGAACGGCGTCAGCCAGAAGCAGGGATAAAAGCCCAGCTCCCGAATGCGCGCGAAGATCGCATCGGGATCGGTGAATTGCGTTGTGTTCAACTCAAAGTTGTTGTAGCCCGTCTCCCACGGGCTATCGATGACGATCACCGAGCCGGGCAAGTCGTGCCGCCGCGTCAGCTCGGCGTCCGCCCGCAGTTCCTCGCGATTGTTGTGGACGTTGCGACTCTTCCACGGCGCAAAGGCCCACGCCGGCGGGACGCGCGGCCGCCCGCTGAGCCGCGTGAACTCATTCAGAAACCCGACGAAATCGGCCCCGCCGATCAGCACGAGCCGCAGCCGGGAAGCGCGAAAGCGCAGCAACACGCGCTCGCGCTCGGTGGCGTTCAGGTCGAATACGCCGGGCGCAGCGCTGTCGAGCCATGCGGCATAGCCGCGCGTGCTCATGAAAAACGGCACAGGCTTGTACGAGACCGAGCCTTTGTCCTCCGGGCGGTCGATGCTCGCCATCGGCAGGATCAGCCCTTTGTGATTCAGCGACCCGAATCGCTCGCCGCAGCCGTAGTAACCCGAGTTGTCCTCGATCGCGATTTCGAAGTCGTGCGCCGCGCCATCCAGCGCGCTCCAGACGATCGCCGCGGCTCGATCGGAGACCGCCTCAATCTCCACGCGGATGCGACCGTTGGCCGCGCCGTCGTCCCTGGCGACCAGGCCGGTCTGAAGCGCACCGTCGAGCCGAATCGGCGGAAGCTTCAGCGTCATCGCGCGTTCGCTACTCGGTTCGAACTCGGCCTGAACTTCGCCGCTCGCTTCGTCCAGGCGTACGCGAACACCGCTGGCAGTCGACGCAGCCTGCGGCGAAGCGGCGACCGCGGCTGACGCCAACGACGCAGTTACACAGGCAAGAGTGAGTAGGTGAACGCGGAACACGCGGAACCCTCCACGCCTTCGGGGATTTGCAACCAAAACTATGGGGAGCTTACGGCGAACGCCGTCACAGGTCTGTGCGATGTGCGGATCAGGAGCCGGCAAGCTCGGTAAGCTCGGCCCGCGCCGCGGCGGCGCGATCCGCCTCGCCGCTCCGTTCGAAGTGAGCGACCAAACGCCTCAGCCCGGCGACGACATCATCGGGGGCCGAGCCGCAATGGACTCGAAACGCCGCAAGACTCATCTGCAGCATTGCCTCGGCGGCCTCGAATTCGCCCAGCTTGGAAAGCGCCTCGCCCAGCTTGCCGCGGGCGATGCCGAGTCGGCGATCAAATGGGGGGAGATTGGCGGCGCAGAGTTCGACACTCTCCGCCAGCGGCCCCCAGGCTCCGCCATGGTCTTCGGCCTGCATGCAGTAGGTCCCCTGGCGATTGAGGAAGAGCGCGTCGCCCATGTCCGGCGCGATGCCCGCTTCCCGCCGCAGGCCGATCACGCGTCTCAAGAATTCGGCGGCTTCGCCGTAGCGTTTCTGGCTCTCCATATTCCAGGCCAGTGCATCGAGCAACTTCTGCGTATCGGGGTGCAGCGGTCCGAGCGTCGCTTCGTAGCCGCTGAGCGCTTCCCGGAACATCTGCTCCGCCACATCGAACTTCCCCGTCTTCTGATGGCACCATGCGAGGTTGTGGCGATACTTGAGCGTCTCCGCATGCCGCGGGCCGAGGGCGCGCTCGGACTGAGCGGCCAGCTTCTCCAGCAGGTTCGCAGCATCGGCGGGGCGATTCGTGCGGAGGTAGGACGTGGCCAGGCAATTGATCGCGGCCAGCGTCTCCGGATGATCAGCTCCCAACGACGCCGCGCTGGCGGTGATGGCCTTCTCCAGGAGCGGCGTCGCTTCGGCGTGGCGACCGGCAAAGCTCAGCGCCGTGCCGAAACTGCGCTGATTCGCAAGCACGACGCGATGATCCGGCCCCAACTGACGTGCGAGCAGCGGCGCGGCTTGCTCAAAGTACTCGATCGCTTCCGCGTAGCGGTGCTGCTCGACCAGGCCCGAGCCGATGTCGTGCAGAACCTGCGTCACAAGCGGATGATCGTCGCCCACGAGCCGGCGCAACTCGGCCAGCGCTTCGAGCTTCACCTGCGACGCCTGCGGCTGATCGCCGCGATAGTGCAGCGCCGAGCCCAGCGTGTTGAGCGCGCGGGCCAGATCGACATCGCCGGCGGGAGTCCTCAGGCGCCGGATGCGGATCGCTTCGCGCATGGTCTTTTCCGCGTCGGCGTAGAGGCTCTTGCCGTTCTGAATGTCGGCGAGAACTTCGAGGCATTCGGCCCGCGCGATCGAATCATGGCTCGCAATGCGCGTCGTCTCCGCCAGAACGCGTTGGATGATCGTTTCGGCTTCATCAAACCGCCCGAGCAGTTGCAGATTCGCCGCCTTGCGCCGCTCGGCCGCGAGCACGCGCTCCGGATCAGGATTCTTCGACTTCTGCTGCAATTCCGCGGCCCGCTCCAGATGAGGCTGCGCTTCGGCAAACAGGCCAAGAGCCGCATAGCTGTCGCCCAGCGTCGCGCGGATCGCCGCTTCCACCTCGGGCGCGGCGGCGAATCGTGCGGCGACGCCCCCGGACGCACGATCGAGTACCGAGGCGACGGTCATTTCGCGTCCGCCGGTGGTCCATGGATTCGGCGAGGCGAGCAGGTCGTCAACCAAAAACTGATTCGTCGCGCGGGCGATGGCCGATTCCTGTCGCGCGATCTCACGCTCGTTCTCGGCCAGGCGGCGGGCGCGATCCGCTTCGAGGTACATCCACGTTGTGCCGATCAGCCCCGCCACCAGCGCCACGAAAACGCCGAAGACCCCGCCCACCAGCGCCTTGTTCCGCCGCGCGAATTTCTGCATCCAGTAGAGCGTCGTCGCCGGACGAGCGACGATCGGCTGATCCCCGAGATGCCGACGGATATCCGAGGCGAATTCAGCAGCCGAGGCGTAGCGCCGATTGCGGTCCTTTTCGAGCGCCTTCGACAGAATCACCTCGATGTCGCCGCGCAGCCGCGTGTCGAGCTGGCCGATGCGCGTCGGCTCCACTTCCTGAATCGTGCGCGCCGCCTCGGCGATGCTCAGCTCCCGCACGCGGTAGGGCGGCTCACCGGTAAGCATCTCAAACGCGATCACGCCGATCGCGTAAACATCGCTGCGGGCGTCGATGCGGCCCGCGGCGCCGCCCACCTGCTCCGGACTCATGTACTGCAATGTGCCGATCAGTTGACCGGGCTCAGTCTGCAACGTCATCGTCTGCAAATTCGCGGAGCTCGCCAGCGCCACCCCAAAATCAAGCACGCGCACCCGACCATCCGCGTCGACCAGAATGTTGCCCGGCTTCAGATCGCGATGCACGACGCCGCGCTCGTGCGCGTGCTGAACCGCGTCGCACACCTTCGCGACCAGCTCCAGCCTCTGCGACTTATCGAGGCCCTCCCGACGGGCAAACTCGGTCAACGACACGCCGTCGATGTACTCCATCGCGAAGTAGGCCCGCTCCAGCCCGTCGAGCGTGGCGACGCCGGCGTCGTAGATGTGCGCGATGCCCGGATGCTGCAAGCGCCCCAGTACCTGCGCCTCGCGTTTGAATCGCTTGAGCAATTCCGGGCTAAGGATGTCGCCCCGCATCAGCTTCACCGCGACAGTCCGCCGCGGCTCGTCCTGCTCCGCCAGATAGACCACCCCCATGCCGCCCGCCCCCAACAGCCTCAGCACCCGATATTCGCCGATCCGCTGCGGAACGCGTGTCGACGCGGCCCCCGCCGGCGGCGGCGCATCGGCGGCGAGCCGCAGCCCCAGACCGATTTGCCCATCCGCCAGCGCGCCGTGCGTGGCGTCGTGGTGTCGCAGCAGCGAGTCAACCTCGCGCCGCAGCGCCTCCTCGCCCGCGCAATGCTGATCGAGCATCGCCGAACGGCGGTCGCCCGAAAGATCCATCGCGGCTTCAAAGGCCTCGCGAACGCGCCGCGGATCCACAGCGCTCATAACCCATCAACCCCGGCCAGAGCTCGCCGCAGCCAGGCCCGCGCCAATTGCCAATCAACATTGACCGTCCGCGGCGAAAGCCCCAGCGCCTCGGCGGTCTGCTCAACGCTGAGCCCGAGCATGAAGCGCAGCTCAACCACCCGCGCCTGCCGATCGTCATGCGCCTCCAATCGCATCAGCGCATCGGCAAAATCGACCAGGTCGAATTGCGCCGAAGAGTCATCGGACGCCTCGGCCATCGTCAATTGAGCCCGCGGCGCGTCGCGCTTGCGAGCCTTATGTCGGCGGGCGTGATCAATCAACAGTTGCCGCATCGCCATCGCCGCCATGTTGAAAAAATGCCGCCGATCGTTCCAGCCGCCGTCGTGCTGCGCCAGCCGCACAAACGCCTCGTGCACCAGCGCCGTCGGCTGCAGCGTGTGGGCCGGCGATTGCAGCATGTGAGCGGCCAACGCCCGCAGTTCGGAGTAGACCATCTCGAACAAACGATCAAACGCGCTGCGATCGCCTTGCCGCATCCGGTCCAGCAACAGCGTGACGCTCTCGCCCGGGGACTGAGCTTCGTTATTCGGTCGGGGCGCGGACACGCGTAAGTTCGCCTCCGTCGATCGACATAGCCAATGGGCCGGATCTTTTCTGAGGGGCGTCGGGCCGGGTCCACGCGGCGTAGCACCCGCTCTTTGGCCCGAAGCCCTCATCCAGCAACGTACCGATTCCAGCGGGAAGAACGCAACCCCTTGTGGGACATCAGGATAAATCGCGCCACCCCATATTTTTTCAGCCCGCTTCCCATTTTTCTGCGCGACGGTCGCCAACCCTGCGTTCTGTGCCCGACAGGCTGGTTTACGCCCGCTTCCCCCGGGTGCAAATCCGCGACCGACCCACGCAACATCATTCAGGAGTATGTCCATGTTTTCGCTCGCAAGTTCGTTTCGCCGGCTTTTGGCCCCGGCAGCCCTGAGCGCCGCGGTGGCGCTCTTGGCGGGCGGCTGCCCGAACTCGTCGGCCCCCACACCCGAGCCGACCACTGGTTCCTCTCCCGCGGCCCGCCCCAATGCCGGGCCCGCCGCAAACGCACCGGTCACCGACGCGCCGCGGCTGGTCAGCGCCGTCTCGACCAGCAACACCGCTGTCACGGTCACCTTCAGCAAGCCGATGGACGCGAGCGTCGAGAATCCGGCCAACTACAGCATTATCCAGGTCAACGTCACGCCCGAAGCCGGCGCGCTGGCCGTCGTCTCGGCGACCAGGACCGGCGACGGCACGGCAGTGATCCTGCGCACCCGGTCGCAGAGCGAGCTGACCTATGAACTCGTCGTCACCAATGTCCGCGACACAGGGGGCAACGTCATCGCCGCACCGGAGTTGCTCGTCACCCCGACGCGCACGCGCTTCGCCGGCACGCCCTTCAGCGGCGCGCCCGACGGCAGTTGCAACGGCGGCACGCCCGACGCGGAGGGCCGTTGCTTTGCGATTGAGCCGCTCAGTTGCGCCCCATTCAGCCCCGATTGTCCGCAACCGGGCCAGCTCGGCACGGGCATAGTTCCCAACACGCGGCTCGCCCCCGACAGCGACTGCGACGGCCTTTCCGACGCCGCCGAGCAGCGCGGCTGGGTCGTGACCGTCACCCTCGTCAATGGTCGTCAGGTCGATCGCGACGTCACCAGCGACCCGTTCGATTGCGACAGTGATGATGACGGCCTGGGCGACTCGCTCGAAAAGAACATCGGCTCCGACCCGCGCTCCGCCGACACCGACAGCGACGAAGTCACCGACGCCGACGAGTGGAACAACTGGTTCACCGACGCGACCAATCAGGACACCGACGGCGACACGCTCAACGACAAGCTCGAGCTCGATCTGGCGCTCGCGCCGACTCTGGCCGACACCGACGGCGACCAGCTCGACGACAACGTCGAGCTGATCGAGCGCAATCGCAACCCGCTCATCGCCGACCTGCCGCGCCCGCAAATTCTGGCCGAAAACCTCTTCCTCGAAGTCGACGTGGCCTATTCGTTCACCGACGAAGAGGGCGTCACGACGACGATCGAAGATACGCAGGCGAGCACGCTCAGCCAGTCCGCTGAGACGCGCTTCGGCACCAGCGACACCACCAGCAACGAATCCGTGCTCGAGTTCGGCCAGTCGATCGGCGGTGAAGTGAGCTACGGCGTCGCCGACGGCTTTGGCGGCAAGATCACGGCCGAAGCCGAATTCGGTCAGAACTTCACCGACGGCTATTCCTCGACCGTCGACTCAGAGTCGGCCCAGTCCTCGACCGAAGAGGTCTCCCGCTCGCTGACGTCCGCCTTCTCGCAGAGCCAGAATCGCTCGGTGACGCGCTCGATCGAAGGCGCCCGCGTCTCGGCCAACGTCAGCATCCGCAACGCCGGCGACATCGCGTTCACCATCACCAATCTCGAAGTCTCGCTGCAGCAGCAGGATCGCCGCAACGCCAATCGCTTTATACCGGTCGCGGCCTTGCGGCTCTCGGGTGCCTCCGACCCGACCAATCAGCCCTCCTTCAACCTCGGACCCTTCGACGCCGCCCGCGGCCCGTTCGTCTTTGAAAACGCGGAGGTGTTCGCCAACCGCGTCGATGAGTTGATGCGCGCGCCGACCGGCTTGGTGCTCAAGGTCGTCAACTTCGACGTACTCGACGAGTTCGGCCGCAATTTCGTCTTCTCATCGCAGGAGACGACCGACCGCACCGCGGGCATCACGATCGACTTCGGCGACGGCACCGTCGAAAAGTATCGCGTCGCGATCAACAACAGCTTCGACGCCTCGGGCCGCGTGCTGCCGATCACCATGCAGCGCGCGCTCGAAATCATCGGCATCAACAAGAGCGACGCGCCGCTGGGCGACGTGCCCGACGCCGACCCCACCGATCCGATCATCCGCTCGACCTACGGCGTCCGGACGACGGAGGCCGACCCGGACGAGCCGAACACGCCGCCGGTCGAGGTGCTGACGCGCATTCGCGGCGTGCAGAACGACTTCGTCGGCATTCCCGCCGAAAAACGCTTCTGGGCGATTATCACCAATCGCGATCAGCAGGCCGTCAACCAGGATTTCAGCACGCTGCAACTCACCGCCCGCGACGACTACCTGCTGGTCTTCACCCAGGACATCGACGAAGACGGCCTCTTCTTCCGCGAAGAAGCCTATTACGGCAGCAGCGACCTCGACGCGCAGACCGATGGCGACGAACTCACCGATTTCTTTGAGGTCCGCACCGGCTGGACGGTGACGCCGATCCCCGGCGAGCCGCGCAAGGTCTTCCCCAATCCCGGCCTCGACGACAGCGACGGCGACGGCCTGCTCGACGACACCGAGTTCGCCACCAAGACCGACCCCAACGCCGCCGATTCCGAATTCGACGCGCTGACCGACCGGGTCGAATTGCTCGGCGACTACGACATCGAACTCTTCGACGGCGACGACGACAGCGCCAACAACAACATCCTCCGCGTGCTGCCCTATAGCGACGCGGCAGTGGTCGACGGTGGAAACGGCCAGGTGAATACGACGGCGAGCGGAGATGATCAGCAGCTGATCCCCGTCGGCACGGCGGGAGTAACGCACCGCGTCATCATCGGCCCGGGCCCGAACGGCCGCATCGACACCACCCCCGCCGGCGACGACGTCGCGGGCATCATCGAGCGTCTGGTCGAGGGCCACGACGGAGTCCGCAGCACGACCGTGACGACGGGAACCGACGACGCCCTCGAAATCACCGCCGCCGGCGGAGACATCGAGCCGGGCACGGTGCTGATCAGCGGCGGCCCCAACGGCCGCATCGACAGCCTGCCGGCGGGCGATGAATACGTCCGCGCGCTGCACACGACGCTCTTCGCCACCGACCCCGTCAATCAGGACACCGACTTCGACGGCCTGAGCGACGGCCGCGAACTGACGCTCGGCACCAACCCCAATCGTCGCGACGCAGGCGGCGTCACCGATCGCGATGCCGACGGACTCTTCGATGCCGAAGAGGAATTCGGCTGGATCGTGAGCGTGCGGATCAATGGCGTCACGCAGTCCTACCGCGCCTATTCCGATCCGGACCGTGCCGACACCGATCTCGACGGCCTGCCCGATCTCTATGAGCGCGCCATCGCCTCCGACCCGACCAATCGCGACACCGACCGCGACGGCAAGCGCGACGGCATCGAATTCGACCCCGACGACGCGGACCGCTACTACGACCGTTTCGCCATCGAGCGCGCCGTGGCCCTCTGCAACGCCGTGCAGAATTGCTCGTACTCGAATCCAAACCCGATCCCGGCCGATCGCCTGCGGACCAACGTGAACTCTGACGACTCCGACGGCGACGGCCTGACGGACGGCCTCGAGCTCGACACCGACTTCATCGTGCGGCTGGTCAGCACTCCGCAGCCGGTCGTGGTTCGCTCGCTGGCCTATCGCGCCGACTCCGACAACGACACGCTCAACGATCGGGCCGAGTACTTCGGCGCCGACGGCTTCGCGCCCGATTCGCCCTCGGACACCGACGACACCACCAACCCGCGCAGCGCCGATACCGACGGCGACAGCCGTTCGGACAGCCTCGAAGTCACCCAGATCGAGGTCGATGAGAGCGGAAATTCGGCACGGACCAATCCGCTGCGGCGAGACCGGCTGGTTGTCGTCGAGTACATCGACGCCCAAGTCCTGAACGACTGCGACGACAACGACGGCGAAAACGCCGGCGAATGGGCCTGGGACTTCGATTTCGACGTGACCGGCGGGTTGCAGGATCAGAATGGCGCCACGTCGAACGGACTCTACTTCGGCGTGTCGGATGAGAACCTGCCCAACTCGCTGCCGTTCTTCACCGGCCTCCCCGGCGGCGTCACGATCAACCACACCTTCGCCTTCGTGGTGGCCGTCGGCGGCACGTTCAACGCCAACGGCACCGCGACCGAGGACGACGTGGCGGGCAATTCCGACGAAATCCTGACATTCTCCCAGGACTTCACGATCAACACTCAGGGTGACTTCTCCTCGACCATCATGACGACCCTGAGCCAGGGTTCCGGAACCTGCAACATGAACGTGTTCATCGCCTACTCGGTGCACTAAACGCCCCCTGCGGTGCGCAGCCCCGCCGGAGCGATCCGGCGGGGTTCGCGCAGAGCTGGGTAGCACCGGCGTCCCGCCGGTTTTGGAATTCGAGTTGGCGACCAAAATCGACCGCACCCTTCACCGGCAGGATGCCGGTGCTACCCACTGAATCGCCCCCCAAATGAACTTCTGGAGCAATGCCATGCGTCGCCTGATTTGCAACACGATGTTCACGATGAGCCTGTGCCTGGGCACGGCCTGCCTGCCGACGAAAGACGAGTCCGCTGTCGCCGTCGCCGATGCGTCGCTGAACGCCGCGATCGCATCGACCAGCGAGACGCCGAAGTGGCTGGCAATCCCCGGCCTGCCGCCCGAATTGCGAAACCTTCCGCCCGCCCTCGTGGATGTGCTGCTCGAGGCCTGTCGCGACGAAGAAACCGGCGAGTTCGACACGCTCTGCGTCGCCGCCGCGCTCAGCTCCGACCGCGACTGCGACGGCTTCACATTCCTCGAAGAGATCGCCCGCGGGCTCGATCCAGCCAGTCCGCTGGACGGCCCCGATCGCGATTGCGACGGGCTGACCAACGACGAGGATCCCGACATCGACGGCGACGGAACTCCCAACGAGGACGACCCCGACGTCGACGCCGATCTCATCCCCAACGACGAAGACGACGACGTCGATAACGACGGCGTGCCGAACAACTTTGACTTCGACGTTGACGGCGATTTCTTGCTCAATCGCTGGGATATCGACAACGACGCCGACGGAAAGCCCGACCCAAAGGACGACGAGGACGAAGACGAGCCCGAGGACTGCGAAGAGGATGACGACGCCGACGAAGGCGACGCGTCGAACGACTCCGGCGACGACAGCGATGATGAGTCGTCGGCTGACGAGGGCGTTCCGGCCGCCGCGGCCTCCACCGTGAGCCGCTTGCGATCGCTCGGCGCCGCCGGCGAGCGCGCAGCCAATCGCTGCGATCCCCCGACCGCCGCCGACAAGGCCAGCGCGGTGCGGCAGGGAGCGCGGGCGCTCAACCGCCAGATCGCGATCTCCGATCTCTCGGAAATGTTGCGCGAGCTCGAGCAAGCTGCGCAAGCCGCGGCGCCCAACGAAGATCAGCCCAGCGAGGCCGCGCTCGACGCCCTGGACGCGCTCATCGCCATGATCGATCAATCCATCGCCGACGCAGACGATCCGCAGCAAGCGGTCGATCAATTGCAGGATCGGGCCGAGGGCGTTCAGGTGCTGGCGGCCGCGCCGGGGGCGGACGCTGCCGCTGACGCCGATGCGGCCCTCAAGGCCCTCACCGACATGATTGACGCCCTAGCCGACAACGACGCGAGCTTGCGCATCGCCGAGCAGGCCGCGGTCGTGGCGGCCGTCGCCGAGCAGCAGCCGGACGAGAGCCTCGTGGAGTCAGCCGCCGACGCGGTCGTCTTGATCGCGGTCATCGAAGAAGCCGGCGCCGACCCCGGCCCCGCCGCCGATGTCTACGTTCCGCTCGCCGCCGCCACCGGCGCGCTCTCCGATTACGACGTTCTCGCGGCGATTGTCGGATCGACCCTGCAGGTTGCCAGCGACACGGGCAGCCCGATCCGTCAGACCGCGAAGGTGATCGAACGCCTCACCTTTCGCCTCGATGACCCCGATGTCGATGCGCTCGCCGCCTCCGCCGGCAGCCTGCTGCGAGCCGCCAACGACCGCGGCGTGAACCCCTTCGACGTCCTCGAAGAACTCGACAGTTCCGGCGTCGATCTCTCCGACGGCGTCAGCGAGGAGGAAGCAAATCGCGCCGCCGACGCGGTGGCTGCGGAACAGTAAACGGAAGTCCACCAATCTCGGCCACGCCCCACCCGCGCGGCACGCCCTTTGCGTCAGCAAACGTGTTTCACGTGAAACACGTTTGCTGCCCCCTCATCCGGACGCCGCACCGACCGCCTCGGCATCGCCGGCCCCAGATTTTTTGCACGCGACCTCCGCTCGACTTCGTCTACCCTGTCGAGCAACGCTGAGCCGAGTTGCAGACCGGCGCCGTCGGCATGTGCGCCGCCCGGCGCCAATCATTCAGAAAGCGAAACAACCATGCGAATCCCCTGCCCCGTTCAGCGGCTTTCTTTGTGCGCCGTCGTCGCGCTGCTCGCGACTTCTGCGCTGGCCGAAGAGCCAAAGCCCGTCCCCAACCCCGAAGTGCAAGCGCTCTATCAGCAGGCCGTCGTCGCCTATGACCAGAAGGACTACGCCAGGAGCATTGAGCTGGCGCTCGCATCGATGGAAAAAGGCGCCAAGCGCGGCACGGTGCCATATCACCTCGCCTGCTGCTACGCCCTCACCGGCAAGACCGACGACGCCTTTAAGTATCTGCACATCGCAATCGAACGCGGCTGGCGCGATGTCACCCACGTCGAAAATGACACCGATCTCAGCAGCCTTCACGCCGACGCTCGCTGGCCCGCCGCCCTGGAGGCCTGCCGCAAGGCCCGCGACGAAGCGCTGAAATCTGTGAAGGAGCCGGCCCTCGCCCGCGAGTTGCTCGAACGCATGGCCCTCGACCAGCGCGCCCGCCACGCGCTCATCGCCGAAATGAACAAGATGCCCGAAGGGCAGAAGAGCGTCCCCATGGACCGACTTCCGCCGGAGCTCGACCTGCGCAAAATCGATCCCGAAAACACCGCCTTCATGAAGCGCACGCTCGAAAAGTACGGCTGGCCCGGCAAGACGCTTGTCGGCGAAGACGCCGCCAACGCCGCCTGGCTGCTCGTGCAACACGCCGACGCCGACCGCGAGTTTCAGATGAAGGCCCTCGAGCTCCTCAAGCCGGCAGTGAAAGCCGGCGAAGCGACCGGCCAGCAGCTCGCCTACCTGACCGATCGCGTCCTCGTCGGCCAGGGCAAGCCGCAGATCTACGGCACCCAATTCCGCGGCAATGGCCCCACCGCCGAACCGGCCCCGATCGAGGACGAGGCCAACGTCGACAAGCGCCGCGCGGAGATCGGCCTCGGGCCGTTGGCGGAATACGCAAAGCAGATTCGCGGCGGCTGACGCGCGAGACTCTTTGATTCTTTTCGAGCCGCGGGCTTCAGCCCGTGCGGTCGTCCGTCGCTGACGAGCGCCCCGTCGACACCGCGGCGCTCCGCCGCGCCTGCGTCGAAGCCTTCACCATCCGCGCCCGGTCCCACCACAACGCCACAAACACCGCGATGCACGCGGCCTTGAGCAACAGCAGCCACCAAGGCCGCCACCACGCGCCCGTCTGCGATTCGATGAGGTCCGAGACGCCAAACGCCGCGAAGGCAGCCGCGGCGATCGCGCAACGGACGCGAGTCGCATTGACGGGTGATCGATACACCGCGATCGCAAACCAAAGCGCGATCACACCCCACAGCCCCGCTTCGATCCAATTGCCGATCTGAGTCAGTTCCATGGTCGCACCCGAGCGGCGGCGCGACGACGCGCTCCGCCCCCCAACTTACGCAGCGGCGCGATAAAGGCCGCAAGCCGTCGCGATATTGCGCAAATCAACCCGCGCATTCCGAATCGAGCCGCGGGCTTCAGCCCGCGCGGTCGTCCGATGGTGCGAAAGCGCGAGCCTTTCGTCGGCCAGCGAGCCGCAGGCCGCTACCAAAGCGCAGGCCGCTACTTGCCCGCGGGCTGGCTCGTGGGCTGCGAAGCCGGCTGGCTCGCCGCCAGTTCGCTCGGATCAACCATGAACGTGTCGACGTGCTTGTAATCCGCCGGCGGCGTGTAGGCGAAGTCGGCGTCGGTCACCGGCCCGTCGAACCGCCAATCCTCAAACTTGATCGTGATCTCCGGCTCCATCAACTGCATGCCCTTCGCCTCGGCCCGGCTGAAGTCGGTCCGAAACTGGCGAAACACCGGCTGATCGACCTCGATCCAAATCCGCAAATCGATCAGTTGCTCGGTGTCGGCCGGCATCTGTCGAATCACATGACACTCGACGCCGTCCACCTTCTCCTTACCGGCGTAGAGCGAACGGCGAGTCTCCATCGTCATCAGCTTGTACGGGTCGTCGCGCAGAAACACGGGATAGGCCGTCATGCCCGGGAAGTTGGCCCCTTCGGGCATCTTTCCGCCGACAAAGATCTCAGCCGCGGTGGGCGGCGCGTCCTTCTTGTTGAAGCGCTTGATCTCGGGCATGACGAAGTGCAGCTGCTTGCCGTCGTCGAAGATGCTCGTGATGTACAGCCCGCGATCCTCGGGGCTGGGCTTGCCGGCGATGCTGAAGCGGGCCGGGTCGCTGACGATGCGCAGCCGATTCTTCGCGGCGTAGAGCAGCTTGGCCCGCAGCTCCAGCAATTCGCCGGCGTCCTTGGTGCCCATCAGCCGCGTCAGGCGACACGTCGTCTCAAATGACTTGGCGCCGGTCAGCCGATCGCATGCCTTTTTCAGCAGATCGAGGGCGCGCGGATCGTTAGCCGGGGCGCTGGCGGGCGCCTCGGGCGCGGGCACCGTCACCGACTGGGTCGACGGCGACTGGGCCAAAGCGGCGGCGACAAACAGAATCGACAGCGAACGGGTTGCGTATCGAGCGATCATGGGCTCCTCTACATCTCCAACGGTTCTAGGGTGCGTTGAACTCGCGGATTTTACGCGGGCGGATGGCGGAAAAGGAGAGGGCTCGTCGTAGCCCGACAGATCGCAAACGCACGCCATCACACCGGCAGCGGAATGTGCAAGCTCGCGAGGGTGGTGTGCGCAACCGCTAGAAACGCAAACTGCAGAAAAGCCCGCGTATCGCCCGAATCGGGAGCTCGCTCCAGCAACGCCCGCCCCGCCGCCACGATGCCGACCAATAGCAGCAGCCCGTCGGCCTGACTTAATCCCGGAATCTGCGCGACCCCGAGGATGTACCAGCTTGCGAAGATAAGCAGGACGATCGCGCCGCGCTGCCAGCCCGCCAGCGCGCGAAAGCCGCGGGAGCCGTCCAGTTGCCAGACTGGAATCATGTTGAAGAGGTTGATCCACGCCCCCACCTTCGCGATCGCACCCCAAATCAGCCCCCCACCGGCGAGAAACACGCCGAGCGCGGCGAGAGCCGCCCCGAGCCCCCACATCGGCCCCGCCAGGCCGACGCGGGCGTCTTCGCGCGGCGTCTGCGGATACTGCTTCATCAGGATCACGGCGCCGAGGCCGGGAATGAACATCGGCGCATCTGCCTTCAGGCCCAGCCGTCGCAGCGCGGCGACGTGCCCCATCTCGTGGATGTAGATCGAAGCGATCAGCCCCAGCGCAAACTTCCAGCCCCACAGCGACCAATAGACGCCCAGCGCAGCGAACATCGAAAACAGCGTCGAACCCTTGGCAAGTCCGAAGAGCAGCAGCTTGCCCTTGGTCAGCGCGAGCACTACGAGCGCTTTGAACTTCCAGCCGAGCAACGCGAGCGTGCCGAGAATGCCGAGGGCGGCGCCGGCTCTCCCTCCGGCGGACGAGCCCGGCTTTGCAGCGGCCGGCAGGCGATCGGACGCGTGGCTTAGCACATCGATGCGCTCGGCGATCTGCTTGTGCTGCTGCGAATTCGGGGGAAGCAGCACGAGTGCGTCGCGCCAGGCGGCGAGCTCGGCGGAGATGTCTTGTTGCTGCTTCGCGGCAGTCGCGGCTGCGGCAATCTGTTGCAGGCGTTCGCGATGCACCAGCGTGCCGCAGCCGGGACAGGCCAGCAGCGCGGGCGCGAGCTCCAAGCTGCAAGCAGCACAGCGCGCCGCGGGTTGGCCGCTCATGCGCCGGGCTGCTCAGGCGACGGCGATGCGCTCGGAACGGGCGGCATTGGCGGCGAGGGGCTCGACACTGAGAAAGGACCGGCGAAGTTGAACTGGGTCCGACGACAGATGGACCACGCCTGCCACAGGGCGATGCCGATGATGATGATCGCCATCGGGCTTTGCGATGCAACGAGCACGGGAAGCGTGGGCACCGCGACGAGCAAGATGACGATCGCCGTCAGAGGGCTCATTTCCGTCGGCTGCGAGTCGGTCGGCAGGCTCCCCAATTGAGACAGGTCATATTCGCCGGTTGCAACGCTGATGATCATGGGCGCGCCGTATGCCCAGGCGATCGCGAGATAGGTCAGTAGGATCGCGACGATTTGATACAGCCAACCGCCGCGCCCGCCGCTGCCGACTTTGACTCCGACGCCGACCAGCCAGCCGACCACGATCGCGACGATTCCGAGCTCATACCCGGTGAGGGCGCCGACTCCCCAGTAGATCAGCGCACCGACGCCGCCGGCGATAACGCCAAAGATCACGGCCTTCATAAGCCGCCATCCGCCCCAGCCGCTCGTCGCGGCGGCGATGGTTTTGTCTTTGCACGGAGCGCAGTAGGGCCGCTGCCCCCACTCGAAATAGAAATCGCCGATCGGCTTTTGGCACGACGCACAAGCCACCCCCGCGGCTCCCGCGCCGCCGACGGGCTGGACTTTGTCGAACTGAATCTCGGGCAGCGAATCGCCAGTGTTGGCCATTGGGTCTCCCTCCGCGGTTTTTGGAAGATGGGATCCTAACGATCCGGTGGGGGCGAGCAAACGTAGGTCGGGTCATCGACCCGACGGCGATTGGCGGACGGAGCGTCGCAGCAACGGCCCCATGCCGCGTGCAGACGCCCGGGGTATGAGCTATTCAGTGTCGAAACTCGCGATTTTGAGGGATCCGCCAGGCCGAGGCCCTGCCTTCCGGCGCTATGGACGGCCGCGCGCGGCGTCTTCTGCCGAACGGCTCTCGTCTGAAGCGATGCCCTGGCACCACGTGATGCCCAGGGCCGCGTTGGGCCCGCGACGAGCGATCTCGTCCAGCATCGACAGCTCAAACTCGACTCTATTCTGCCCTCGAATGAGCAAGCGACCCGATTCGTCCGTCTTAGACGAAAACTGCACCAACGCACAAACGGGAGGGCCGACCTCGCGGCAAGATAACCCGGTAATGGAAGTCTCGACGGGAATGCGTATTTCGATGGCGCAGTTCCCACACACCTCGACGCGGATGTTCCACGTCTGCGGGCCACCTTTCGTTCCGCTCCAATAGCTGAACCCCTGCTCCGCGTTAGGCCATAGCGCCGCAACCTTGCGGGCTGCTTCTAGGTGGGCACGCGCGTACCGAATACACGCTTCATACCGTAGTCCGCTCGCAAGCAACCACGCGAGCCAGATAACGATGAGTGTGATGATGCAGGATGACGCTCTTAACAGGAGACGCATTCTGTAGCGTGATTCTAGCGCAGATCGCCGGCCGGACTCCCGGCGAGTAGGCGACGGCTCACGCCGCGACCGACGGCGCGAATGTCGGTTGGGCCCCGACCCAACCTTGGGGGATGCTAGGCGTCAGCCGAAGTCGCCGCCCACGTTGCAAGACCGAAGTCGGTCACGAGCGACACCAAGGCCCCCTTCGCGGACAACCCGAAGTAGGACGCGTAGAAGCCATCACCGTAGCCGGACGAGAACATCGCAAAAGACCCGGCGCCAGTATCGATCGACAGCCAGTCGCGCGTATGGCGGTAGACCTTCTGCGATTCGTCGATCATCTTGTCCACAAAGTCGCTGCCTGCGTCGCGCACCAGCTTGTACGCCTCACTGTCACCGAAGCACCCCGAACCGGAATCGACACCATACCCAACTAGCTCGCGCCTTTTGCGTGACGCTGGATTTTGCCCGCGGCAGATGGCGATTTCCCAGCGGGCTGCCGGCTCACTCTTGAACCGCAATTTCGCGAATGCGATTCGTTCATCATCGTCGATGACGGCGATCGCGAGAAGCAATGCATGCTCACCAATGGGAATGACTTGAGTGAACGGCTCTGCGTCTAGCATCAGTCCGTCTGACGCCGTGACGCGACCCGAAGGCACACGCAGTGCGGGCAGCTGGACCGCCCGAAATGTCAGGGTCCGATTCCCGGACGTCGCCGGCGCCGTCAGGCGCGGGCCGAGTACGTCGGCGAAGGCCGAGGCATCGGGGAGCATTTCGTGAGCAGTCGAGAGTCGCATCATCGGAATAGGCCTTTGTCGTGCGGTCTGGTCCGACCCGTCGGGTCGATGACCCGAACTTCGCGTCTTAGCGATGCATGTGCGATCGTAAGCGATGACTCAGTTCGTTGCTGCTTGTGAGGACACGCAGGTATTCATCATGGCTGACGAACACATCGAAATCGCCCTGTTCAGAATACAGCCACGCGTCCCAGCCGTTCAGCATGGTGAGCTGTAGGAACGTCGCCAGATCTTCGGATTCGTGCTTCTGACACAGATGTCCGGGGGCGTTCGAAAATTCTCGATAATCGCCGTAGTACTGGCGCAAGCGATAGTAAAGATGATGATTTTCATTGGAAGGAAAGATATCCCACGCCGTCAGTTGCAGAAGTCGCGGCCGCTGGCAGTGGAATTCAGTCGCAAGGAACAAGCTCAAAGAGTAGAGCTGGTAGCCCTTGGGCGGCAGCGCGTAGTGTGAGTCGACGCGCTTGGCCAAGTCGTCGGAACTTCGCCGGGTGGTCAGCCACGCTTCGCACTCCGGGGCGGTCAAGAAGATCATGGGTGACTTCTCAAGGAAAACGAATCGTGACACCGAACTCGTCGTTCGACGATCGACGCCATGTTACGCACTCACGCGGCCCACCGCCCGCATGCGAAACACGGCAGCCCAAACGACTAGGCGAGTGAGACGGCCGGGTAATCGACCCGACGGCAATAGGCGCATCACACGACCGACGAAAAGAGCATGGCGACACCGCGCAGACGCCGCTCGCTCACCCGCGGGCGCAACTTCTTTCGGACCCGTAATCCGGCAGGGGTTATGAACCTACCTACATGTCGCTTCCATCAGCGAGGCCGGTGCCGATGCCATCGGCTCGAAGCCGTCGTTCACGCGCTGGCGGAACAGCCCGATTTGAAGCCATGGCTTCAACGCTGCAGCGCCTGGTTGACGGCCCAAAAGAGACGCTCCTGTAGATGAGGCTTTCCTTCCCCGCAAATCCAGGATGCAATTACATCCGGCGGGAAGCACGGCTGCGATGTATTAAGGGCTGTATGGATCTGGGCATAGATTCGGTGATGTATTTCGTTTAAATCGCGCAGCAGGAAGAGCGCGTCGGCCACACCCGGCTCCTGGAATCCATGGCCATCTCTACCAATAACTGTGATCCAGTGCCCGAGCGAACTCAGGAAGCGCGCTTGCTCCTGCGGAGACATATCCGTGATCGCTTGAGTGCAATCTCGCAATGTGTGTGTCATGGAGTGTGACAGTCCGACGATCAGTGGCTGGCCGGGTACCACCGTGCACTTGAATCAAAAGCACCGCTACGCGCGACCCTTTCGTTTCAAGCCGACCTTATTGGAGCGCCGGAGCGATAATCGGATCACGCGGTCACCGACCTCGGCGTTGCGGCACCGCGGCGGGTGCCGCGCCGAAAGCTCTTGCGTCCGCATGTGCTTCGGTCGCCCAGCCGAAACCGCCAATCTCCGCCACGACGGAGCGCTGCGCCGAGGCGGCGTTACGCGACGAATCCTCGACAACCTCAATGAATCGCCGACGCGACAAAGCAGTGCAAATCGACCACGACGCCGACGCAATTCACCACATCCGCAGCACACCGTAGGCATCGAGCGCCGCGTCGCCGCTGATCAACGGAATTCGCTCCGCCAGCGCCTGAGCCACCAGCAACCGATCGAACGGATCGCGATGATGCTGCTCCAGACCCGCGAGCAGGTTCAGGTGCTCTTCGGCGATGGGCAGCAGCCGGATGTCATTGTCGCGCAGTTGGGGCCAAAGAAACTGTCCGAAAGGCTTTTCAATACTGATCTTGCCGAGCGCACACTTCACCGCCAGTTCCCAACACGAGCCGATGCTGAGTAAGAGTTCGTTGTCACCGGACCGCATGCAGCGTCGCGCTTCGGCCCCCAGCCGTGGATCGTCCATCACAAACCACAGCAGCGCGTGGGTGTCGATCAGCGCCGTCACTCCATGTACTCCCGGAAATCCTCCAACGGCGCGTCGAAGTCCGGTGTGATGTGTGTGATGATTCCGCGGGCAGAGCCGGGTACCCGGTCGCGCTTGCGCTGTCCATTCGCGCCGTGCTCCGGGATCAACCGTGCGATCGGCCGGCCGTCTCGGGTAATGACCATTTCTTCGCCTGCAGCCACTTGGTCGAGAAGCTTCGCGAGTTGCAGTTGGGCTTGTTCAAGCGAGATCGTCATGTCAGGTGCCTGCCGCCAGCAACGCGACAAAGGTCACTCGTCTCGTGGCTGCCGCGATTCGTCGGTAACAAGATGCTTTCGGCCTGACCCAATTGTAACGAACACTCCCGCCGCGCGTCGTGCGGTCGACGCAATCTCAGCAGTCGACCGTCGGGTCGCCGACCCAACCTACACAATCAAACTCTTCCCCGTCATCTCCAACGGCGCCGCCAAGCCCATCATCGCAAACGCCGTCGGCATCACATCCGCCAGACGCCCGCCGTCGCGGAGTTTCTTGCCGCGAAAGGCTTCGCCAATCACGAACAGCGGCACGGTGTAGGTCGTGTGGGCCGTGTGCGGGCCGCCCGTCTCTGGGTCGATCATTTGCTCGCAATTGCCATGGTCGGCGGTGACGATCGCGCAGCCGCCGAGCTTGAGCACCGCGTCGACCACGCGCCCCACGCACTCATCCACAGCCTTCACCGCGGCGACGGCGGCCGGCAGCGAGCCCGTGTGGCCGACCATGTCGGGGTTGGCGAAGTTCAAAATGATCAGGTCATCCGTCCCCGCGGCGAGGCGGGCCAGCACGCCCTCGGTCAGCTCGCGGGCCGACATCTCGGGCTGCTGGTCATACGTGCTGACCTTCGGCGACGGCGCGAGCAGCCGCTCTTCGCCGGGGAAGGGCGCCTCGCGATAGTCGTTGAAGAAGAACGTGACGTGGGCATACTTTTCCGTCTCCGCGGCGCGGAACTGGCGCAGGCCCAGCCGGCTGATGTATTCGCCGGCGATGTTCTCCATCCGCGGCGGCTTGGGGAAGGCGACGCGCACGGGCAGGCCCTCTTCGTAACCGGTCATCGTCACGATCGCGATGTCCTTCTTCGCCCCGCGCGAAAAGCCCATCTGCTTCTCTTCGCCAAATTTGTCCTTTTCGCGGAAGGGGAACGTGTCGAAGGCGAGCGCCTTGATGATCTGTCGCGGGCGGTCGCCGCGGAAGTTGAAGAAGATCACCGCGTCGCCCTCCGCGATCGTCGCCAGCGGCGTGCGGCCGTCTTCGGTGATGACCGTGGGCGGGACAAACTCGTCGCCGTTCATGGTCGGCTCGGTGGGCTTGGCGTAATAACGCTTCAACGCGCCGATGGCGCTGTCCGCGGCGTCGCCGGCGCCGTCGACCAGCATGCGATAAGCCCGCTCGGTGCGCGGCCAGCGGTTGTCGCGGTCCATGGCCCAATAGCGACCGCAGACGCTGGCGATCTGACCGACGCCGATGCGCCGCGCCTCGCGCTCGATCTGCTGCAGGTAATCGACGCCGCTATTGGGCGGCGAGTCGCGCCCATCGGTGATCGCGTGGATGAAGACGCGCTTCAGGCCGCGCTGCGCCGCCAGCGACAGGCAGCCGGCGAGGTGCTTGAGCCGCGAGTGAACGCCGGCGTCGGAAGCCAGGCCGATGATGTGCAGCTTGCCGCCGCGGGCCTGGCAGCGCTCGACGGCGGCGACCAGCTCGGCGTTTTTGTAGAACGATCCATCGTCGATCGCCTTCGAAATGCGGACCGACTCCTGATAGACGATGCGGCCGGCGCCGATGTTCTGATGCCCCACCTCGCTGTTGCCCATCGTGCCTTCGGGCAGGCCGACGTCTTCGCCGCTCGTGGCGATGAGCGTCATCGGCCACTCGCGGCGAAAGCGGGCGTCGACGGGCGGGTTGGCGACCTTCACCGCGTTGGCGTGGTCCCACTTGGCATGCGGATTTTCGCCCCAGCCGTCGCGGATAATGACGATGCAGGGACGATTGGTAATGCGTTGTGGCATGGCGAACACAGCCTTTTCGGCCGGGGATGATGAAGCGGTCGAATGATGGCGCCCCGCAGCGCCGCCCCGCCGGCCGAGCCGGGGCGGGATGCGGGTGTTGCCGCCCATGAGCGTATCTCGATGGCGGGTCAGATTCCAATCTGCCGCCTGGCATCGCGCAATGGGAGGGCACGCCCGCGTCGGACCCGCCTTCGAGAGTCGGCGTGGCGCCGAATGCCGATCGATCGAACGCACGCCCCGACATAACAGCCCCATTTTTCAGGACGACGATCGCGAAAGATTTGCGCGGAAACCGCCGATAGAGCGCTCAGGCGCGGCGGCGCGGCGAAGGACTTCGCAGCCCGCGAGCCCCTCGAGGCGCGACCATGATGAACTCCGCGTTTGCCGGCACGACCTCCGCTCTGCGAGCACCGATCCCGGTGTATTCGTCAGCCACGGGCAACACCGCGCCGCCGCGCAATCGGCGTGCGCCGCGCGTGGCGCATCGCGCGAGCTGTCGCGTGTACCTGCCCGAGTTTGCCCCGACGGTCGAGATCGCCGGCGAGACGCGCGACATTTCGCGCGAGGGGTTATCGGTGGTGTTGTCGCAGACGATTCCGCCGGGCGTGCTGCTGGAAGCGCACTTCTTCGCCCCCGATGGCGAGCCGAGCCGGGTGCGCGGGCGTGTGGTCTATTGTCGTCGCGTGATGGTAGATCAATATGAATTGGGGATCGCCGCCGTGCCGCGCGAGGAGAAGTAAGCTGGGAAACGGGGGTGGCGACGCGGGGGGCTTGGGCATTTTCCGATAATCGATTCGTGGGCGGGCGCCTCTCTCTCAAGTCCGACTCCGGCTGGGGCGAAATTCACCAGCTTGCCATGCATCGTCCGCTTTCGCTTTGAACACTTCCCCAGGACGGGGCCCGAAGCGGGCGCTTCGTCGGGGCACGCGCTTGGTGCCGCGTCTTCGTTGGGAAGACCGGAAGCACAGACACCCTTGAGAGAGATTGGCGAGGCGAAGATGAGTGTGTGGAGACGCTTCGCGGCGGCTGGTGCGACTTCGGCGATTCTGCTGGCGATGGGTGGTTGCCCCGCGCCGCCGCCGTCGGGCGGCGGTGGAGGAGATGTCGGCGGCCAGGGAACCACTCCCGATGGGACGATTCCGGGCGGCGACGGCGGCGGCGACACTGGGTCGCCCGATGGCGTCGAGCCCCGACCGGATGGCTCGACCAACGGCTCCAATCCGTTCAACACCGCGCCCAGCGCGACCTTCACCCTCAATCCCTATCCGTCGCCCAACTCCTATCCCGGCGCGTTGATCACGCTCGACGCCTCGGGTTCGAGCGACCCCAACGGCGATGCGCTGACCTTCTCCTGGAATCAGGCCGAAGGCGCGGCGGGCGTATTCAGCGCGACCAGCGGTCCGGTCGTGACCTTTACGACGCCGCTGGTGCTCGCCAACTCGAGCGTGCGGATTCAATGCACCGCGGCCGACGGACGCGGCGGCCTGACGACGATTTCGGCGGTGATTCCGCTCATCGTCTCCGAACAATTCGCGGGCAACGCCCAGTCGATGCTGCCCTATCGCGACACGCTCACCTCGGATGAGGCGTATCACTTCCTGCGCCGCACCGAATTCGGCGCGACGCCGGAGCGCGTGGCGCTGGTCACCGGACGTCCGCTCGCGGCGTCGATCGACGACCTGTTCGTCGAGCGACCGGTCCCGGCGGAGGTGCTGGCATTTGAGGAAGAGCTGGACGAAAACAACGCCCGGCGCTGGCTGGTGCGCCTGATCGAAGGACCGAATCCGTTCCGCGAGCGAATGGCGATGTTCTGGCACGACCGCTTTGCGGCTTCGGGCCGCGTCGCGTCGCGCTGGCAGGATCGCTATCTGGCGCGCGAGCACTGGGAGATGCTGGCTCGCAATGGCACCGGCAACTATCGCCAGTTCCTCCGCGATCTGACGCTGGATCCGCTGATGCTGCTGTGGCTGGACGGCGCGAATTCGCCCAAGGACAACCCGAACGAAAACTACGCTCGCGAGTTCTGGGAGCTCTTCACGCTCGGCCGCGACACGCTCTACACCGAGCAGGACATCCGCGAAGCGGCCCGCGCCTTCACCGGCATCACGCTGCTCTATCAGAACAACGAAGGCGGACGTCCGATCTTCGACATCCGCAATCACGACGAAACGCTCAAGGCGATTTTCCCGGATCGCGCCGTGCCGGCCAATCACGACTATGAGAGCGTGATCGACCTCACCCTGGCACAGCCGGAGGCGCCGCGCTACGTGGCCCGCAATCTGTTCGAGTTCTTCATCCACGACGATCCGAACGACGCCGTGATTCAGGAACTCGCGGATCTGCTGGTCGCCAACAACTATGAACTGGGCCCGGTCGTGCGCAAGATTCTGCAGTCGCAGGCGTTCTTCTCGAGCGCCGCCCGGCATAGCCAGATCTCGTCGCCGGTGGAGCACGTCGTCGGCGTGGCCCGCACGCTCGACGTGCACATCACCCGCGAGGATTCGCAGGGCTACCTGCTCTATCTGATGAACGAAGACCTGGGCTACGCCGGTCAGAAGCTGCTCGATCCCCCGGGTGTTCAGGGCTGGGACGAAGGCACGGCCTGGCTGGAAGACCAGATGATCATCTCGCGCGTCATCGCGCTGCGCTGGATGCTGAGCATGGACTTCGGCCCCAACCGCGACGCACGGTTCCCGCTGCACCTGCTGCCGCCGATCTCGGAATGGACGCAGCGCGGCGTTCAGGAGCGCATCGTGAACGCGCTGGCCAGCGTGCTCCACCTCCCGCTGACCGAAGCGGAGCGCGAGCTCTATGTCGAAGTGCTGGATCAGAGCGGCTATCGCGCGTTTCACCTGCAGACCCGCGGCGAACAGGACACCTACCTGTACGAGCTGGTGCGTCTGATGAGCATGCACGAGCGGGTCTTCACGCGGTAAGCGCATCGGCGGCGCGAGAATCGAACCGAATCCTTTCGACCGCCTGGCGGTCGCTTTGAAGTGAGGCAGGAAAGATGAGCTGTTCTGAATGCAAACAGATGTCGCGACGCAAGTTCCTCAGCCGCACCGGCGTCAGCCTCGGCGCGCTGGCCGCGATGGACCCCCTGTTCCGCCTCGTCGCGCCGACGTACGCAGCGTCGACCGGCGGCACCGGCAATCTGCTCGTGCTCTGTGAATTGGAGGGCGGCCTCGACGGCCTCAGCTTCCTGGCGCCCTTCACCAACGCTCGCTACATCAGCAACCGCCCGCGGCTGAAGCTGGACGCAACGCAGGTCATGCCGATCGCGGCCCGGCCGGAGTACGGGATCAGCAATCTCTTCCCCTACTTCCAGCAGCTCTACAACGCCGGCCAGTGCGCCATCGTGCAGCAGGCCGGCTATCCCGACGGCAACGGCTCGCACTTCGAAAGTCAGGAGATTTTCGAGTTCGGCGTGCGGAATCTGGCGTCGTCCGCGTTCGCCAGCGTTCCCTGGTATGAGCGGCTGCGGCAAACCTACTTCGATCAGCCTTACGGCGTCTTTGACACGCAGCGCATCGGCGACCCGGCCCGCTACGGCTATCACGATGTGTCGTATCGTCAGTCCGGACAGGACGTCTTCGCGCGGCTGGCCGAGCTAAAGGTCAATGACGCCGCAAACACGGCGGCGCAGGGCAGCGTCCTGCGCTCCTTCGACGCCATCGCGCGGGCCAGCGCCGACATCCGCCAGCGAACGCAGGGATTCACGTCGAGCGGCAGCGCACGCGGCGAGTTCTATCGCGCGGCGATGCTCGCCTCGGCCAATCTCGGCACCCAAATTCTGAAGGTGCGCTACGGCGGATTCGACACGCACGGCTCGCAAAACACCGCCAACTCGACGCTGTTTCCGCGGCTCAACAACGAGTTTCAGCAATTCGTGGCGGACATGCAGGCCATCCGGATGTGGGATCGCACGACCGTGATCTTCTACACCGAGTTCGGGCGGCGCAACTATGAGAACGGCAGCCCGGGCACCGACCACGGGCACGGCGGACACATGATCCTCTGCGGGCCGCGCGTGAACGGCGGCTTGTTCGGACAGGATGTGACGACGTCGGATCTGTCCGAGCACGACCTGCCGGCCTACGTGGACTTCCGGGCCGTCTTCAGCGCGTGCATCCGCGACTGGCTCGGGTTCGATCCCAATCCGATCTTCCGCGTCAACGGCGAGAACTTCGCCGACGCCATCGGCGGGAGCGGCGTGCTGTTCCGCTGACCGGAGCCGCGCAGAAACCGTGCGGGCACGCGTCCCGCGCATCGTCAACGACCACACCGGGGAGTGCGGGCAGAATGCCCGCGCTCCCCGCCTTTTTTGCCGATAGCCACAGCATGAGCAAGGCGAATTCCATGCGAAAGATTCTCGGTTGCGGCGCGTTGACTGGCGCATTCGCTATTGGCGCGAGCGCCGCGGCGAATGAACTGCCCGACGGCTTCTCGCTCAGCACCGTCGCCACCGGACTGAACCAGCCGATTGCGCTGGCCTGCGCGCCCGACGGCCGCATCTTTGTCTGCGAAAAAGAAGGCGCGGTGCGCGTCATCGACGCCGCGGGCAACCTGCTGCCCGAGCCCTTCATCGAACTGAGCGTTCACACTTTTTCCGAGTGCGGGCTGCTGGCGATCGAGCTGTCGCCCTCCTTTGCAACCGACGGCTACGTCTACCTCTTCGCGACGGTGCTGCACAACGAGCAGCAGATTCTGCGCCTGCGCGACGTCAACAATCGCGCCGATGAGGCGACCGTGATTCGCGGATTCATCCCCACCAGCGGCGCCAATCACAACGGAGGCGGGCTTCGATTCGGCCCGGACGGCATGCTCTACTTCTCCGTCGGCGATGCGCAGGAGCCGGACTCCGCCCAAAACATCGCGCAGCTCTCCGGCAAAATCGTGCGCATCACCCCCGACGGCGATACGCCGGCCGACAACCCCTTCGTCACTTCGACCGGCGCGCCGCGTGCGGCGTACGCGCTCGGTTTTCGCAATCCCTTCCGCTTCGACATCGCGCCCGATGGCCGGCTCTTCGTGCTCGACGTCGGCTCCGACAACCCGGAGCGGCGCGAGGAGATCAACATCATTCGCGCCGGCAACAACGCCGGCTGGCCGCTGGTCGAGGGCGAGTTTGACCCCGCCGCCTACCCCGGCCTGGTCGGCCCTGCCTTCAGCTACAACGAGGCCGGATCGGCCCCGACCGGCGCGCTGTTCTACACCGGCGCCCAATTCCCGGCGGAGTATGCGGGCAACTTCTTCCACTTCGACTTCGTCAGCAATCGCATGTTCCGGGCCGTGCTCGACGGCGACCGCGTCGTCAGCCACAGCCAGTTCTTTCTCGCCGACGGCGGCCCCGTGGATCTGGTGCAGGCGCCCGACGGCAGCGTCTACTTCTGCGAACTGATCAACGGCGCGGTGCGGAAGATCAGCTACGGGTCGCCGATCGACGGCCAAAGCGGCCCCGATGAGCCGACGAGCAACGATGATCCTTCGAACGCGAACGGGGCGGACGCCCCCGACGACGACGCGAACGACAACGAAGGCACGGGCGGCGGCTTGGCGTCGCCATGCGCGGCGGTTCCGCTCGGGTTGATCGCGCTGAGCGCCGTCGGCCTCCGCCGCCGACGGGATTAGCGCTCGGCGGCTGACGGGGCGGGAGTTCGAGCTGGTTGCGGGGCGCGTCGAACCGCTCGCTGAAAATCGAGCCGGCGGCCCCGTTTTCGCCCGGAACATGCATCCCCCCCCATTTGTTATCAAGAATCGACAATTCGCGGGTTGTGCCGCGCGTCGGCGTGGTCTGATAATCCGGCTATCCTCGGCGACCCGGTTTTGCACGAACCAGCGTCGGTCGAAATTCGTACAGTTGGCGGAGTCTCGTGGAGCGTCGGACAGATGAAGAGCTGGTTGCGGCCCATGCGGCAGGCGAGTCGCGGGCCTTCGACGAGTTGGTCCGGCGCTACGCCGGCCCGCTGTTCGCGTTTCTGGCGCGATTCGTAGGCCAAGGCGCCACCGCGGAAGACTTGGTGCAGGAGTCGCTCCTCCAGGTTCATTCCTCGTCGGCGACCTTTGATCGCGAACGGCGTTTTCGACCGTGGATCTACACCATCGCCGCGAACAAGGCTCGCGATTATCTCCGTTCGCGCGTCCGGCGAACCGAGCAGAGCCTCGACGACGGCGCGGCAGACGCCGAAGGCGCCCAGCCCATCGACCGCATCTCGGCCGCGGGGCCGGCGGCGGACGAGCGGCTGATTGCGTCGGAGACGAGTGATCGCGTGCGGCGGGTGGTGGGTCGCATGCCGGAGCATCTGCGCGAGATTCTTCTGCTGGGCTATTACCAGCAGATGCCCTACGCGGAGATCGCCGAAGTGCTGGCGATTCCCGTCGGCACCGTGAAGTCGCGATTGCACTCCGCGGTGCAGCAGTTTTCGAGGTTGTGGGAAGAGCAGGAAACGGCCGTGGAGCGCGATTCGCGCCGCAAGCGGCAAGGATAGATTTTTGTGACCGACTCGATCAACAATTTTTCGGCCGAACAGGAATGGCTCCTGGCGCGGGCCCTTGGCTTCGACGCCGGCCCCCGTCCGTCCGGCGTTTCCGATGAAGATGCCGCGAAGTTCGAAGCGGCCGCGGGCGTGTTGCATGCCTGGAGCATCGCGGCGCCGTCGGGGCTCGAGAGCCGCATCATCGCGGCCGCAAGCAAGCGCCCGGCGCTACGCGTCGTACGATCCGAAGAGAGCGCGCGTCGCGTGGTCGAGCGCCGCAACGCCGGCGAAGTGGTGCTCGCGTTCGGCGGCCTGCGAGACGTGATTTCAGTGGCCGCGGTCTTTGTGCTCATGGTCGGGCTGGGCGTGCCGGGGCTGATCAACATGCGGCAGCGCAATCAGCGCATCGGCTGCAACCAAAATCTCGCCTCGCTGGCCCAGAGCCTGCAGAGCTACGCCACGACCTACGGCTCGGCCCTGCCGTTTCTGGGCTGGGGCAGCGATCGTTCGTGGCGGCCGACGCCGCAGCCAAACGTCCGCTTGCAGCACAATCGACAGCATCTGGAGCCGCTGGCGCTCGAGCAGTATGTCTCGGATGCGCGGCGGTTTATCTGCCCATCGGGCTGCGACGTGCCCATGACGCGTGAGCAGGTCCGGCGCGGCGTCGCCTTCGCCGACGCGCGCAACGTCAGCTACGCCTACTTCAATATGGCGGGTGCCAAGCCGCGCCTCGGCGACAATCCCGATCTACCGATCTTTGCCGATGACAATCCGCTCTTCGACAATGGCACGCCGCGACTCGATATTCGCAAGCTGTGGAAGGACGCGGAAGAGATGAACTCGCCGGCCCACCGCGGCGCAGGTCAAAACGTGCTCTCGCTCGGCGGACACGTGCGCTGGACGCGCACGCCGCACGCCGGCATCGACAACGACAACATCTGGACGTTGAACGCCGTGTCCGACTACACCGGCCGCGAAGGGCCGACGACCGACACCGACGCGCATCTGCTGAAATAGCCGACGGGGACAGCGGGGGATTCTGGGAATAACACGAACACGCGCAGGCCGTGGGCCTGCGGCTTGTCCGTTGGGGGGAAGTCTGCGCGTGGGAACTCGGCGCGGGGCTAGGCCGAACGCGAGCGCGCGGGCAAATACCCGCAGCTCCGCGACGGAAACGAGCCGAAGCCGACTACTTCTTGGCGGCCTTGGCGGCGTTCAACTGCCGGGCGAGGCGCGACTTTTTGCGGGCGGCGTTGTTCTTGTGCAGCGTGCCCTTGTTGGCAAGGCGGTCGATCAGCGCGATCGCCTCGCGAACGGTCGTCTCGGTGTCCGCGGCGATCGGCTTGGTGACCGCAGCCTGCGACTTGCGCAGCGTGGTCTTCAGTTCCGAGCGGCGGGCCTGATTGTTCGCGCGACGCTTCACATTCTGTCGAATGCGCTTCTTACGATGGAGCGAGCTAGCCACGTTGTCCTTTCCTTACATGATGGCGGCGGCGCAAACAGGCCGACCGACTATTCCTTACCCAGTTCTTCCATGCGCTTGCGAACATCCCCGTTCGCATAGTTGTAATCCAATCGCTGCAATCGACCAAGCACCGCCTTGGCATTGTCCTTCTGGCCGGCGGCCTGATGGGCGATACCCAGGTGGTACATGAGCTTCTTGGCCAGGTCGTCCTGCAAGTCGTAGGTGTCGAGCGCTTCCTTGAGCACATCGATCGCCTGGCCAAACGCACCGGTTTCGTGAAAGGCGCGCCCGATCAGCAGCAACGCCTTGTGCCGCGAGCGCGGCTCGGCCTGCGCCTCCTGCAGATGCGGAATGGCCTCGTGATATTCCTTCATCTCGAACAGGATTTCGCCCAGGCGATAGCGCAGGGCCAGTTCGGTCGGATAGCGCTCGACGCGTTCGCGATAGATATCCAGCTCGAACTGGTTGTGCTCCATCACCGCCAGCCGCGCCTGCTGCTTGGCCGATTCGTCGTTGGACGACTTGGCCTGAGTGACCATCTCGCGCACGGCGCGACGCCGCTGCGCAAGGCGAAGTTTGTCCGCCCGGAACTTGTGGCTGTACTGGTTGGTATCGGCGTACAGCTTATCGAGCATCTCGATGCCGATGTTCTCGTATCGGGCTTGCTCCGTGCGCTCCAGCGCATCGAGATAGCGGTTGTAGTGAGCGGCGGAGTTGGGCTCGGCCTCCCAAGCCTTCCTCAGGGCCGTCAGCATCGCGTCCAGCGAGCTTTCGCCCTGCTTGGCCCGCTCGGTGTCGTGCAGCGTGCGCTGGCCGGCGGCGTCATGCAGCGAATCGCGGAACGTGTCGGCCTGCTCGTACTTGCCCTTGGAGATCGCGAGCTTGCCGGCCAGGTTGCGCTGCTCATCACGGAGCGCGTCGTCGCCGGGCATCAGCGTGATCAGGTTTTCGAGCGATTCAACCGCGTATTCCAGCAGCTTCGTCGAGGTCGCGTTGTCCTTGTGCTCCGCGGCATAGTCAGCCGCCTCAATCAGCGCCTCGCGAAACGCCTTGAACCGGCTCGGATTCGGCTTCTTGTCGCGAACCAGCGTGTCCGCGGCCAGCGGCGCCAGCCACTTCAGCGTGTCAAAGTAGCGGCCCTTCGCCGCGTTCTTCACATAGCCGTCCCAACCCGTGTTGTCGGTCGGGTCCATCGCGACGCGCCAGGCGGAATTCAGGAAATTTTGCTTGATGTCCTTGCCGTTGACGCTCTTTTTCATGGTCAGATCGAGCATGCCCGGCTTCTTGCCGCCGGCTTGCACGCGCTGAAGCGCCAAGGCGCGGAGCGGCATATGGCCTTCGGTAACGGCTTCCGGCCAAAAACCCAGCCCAGTAATCATCGATTCAACGGCATAGTCATACTGGTGCTTGTCACGGCTCACCGCCGCGTGCTTAAACCACTGCTTGGCGGTGGCCTTTTCTTTCTCGGTGAACGTCGGCGGGCCGCTGGAGGGTTGCGGAGCGCTATTCGCCTCGTCGCCTCCGTTGGCCGGTGGTTTTTTGCTGCCGAAGAACATCCGTCGTCCTCAACCTCGTCGCGGCTTGCATCCGCGTTCGAGGGGTCTGTCACAACTCATACGCATGACTGGGGTTGCGCCGCGCACCCGGGCAACCGCACCGGGTCGAGAATTTCGGACTATACCCACCCGCCGCGATTTCGGGAAGACGGCCGCGGCGTCTCATAAAGGAGCCCGGTTCACCGGGCTCAGGGCGCGCCGCGTTTGGTGAAAACTGGCGCCGTCGCGGACGATTCGGACGAAAACCCGCTGCGGTGCGGTTATACTGTCCTGAGTTCGATCACTCGAGAATCGAGTCGGGTTCTCGAAGGCGGGTGATTTGCGGGCGACGACGACCCGTCGACCAGCAAGCCGCATTCCCGCCGCTGCTCGGATCCGTGCGCTGGATGTTGCGGCTGAATGCGAAGCTCCCCGAGCGCGCTCGCGCCGGGCGAACCTCCGCAACGCCGCCAAGCAAAAACTGAGTTCTCTTTCAAACTCGTTAGGAGGTCTCGATGAAGCGAAACATGCTCACACTGTCGGCGCTGGCCGCCATGGGCGTCGGAAGCGCCATGGCCGGTGCGACAATCCCCGAGCTGGACACCGTCCGCATCGTCAGCGGGCTGGCGCGGCCGCTCTGGGTCTGCCAGGCGCCCGGCGATGACACCCGCCTGTTCATCTGCGAACAGTTCAGCGGCACCCAGGGCCGCATCCGGGTCTTCAACCTCACCACGAACACGCTCCTGCCCGCTCCGTTCCTGAGCGTCACCGTTGCCACGGGCAATGAGCAGGGCCTGCTCGGCATGGCCTTCCACCCCGACTACCAGACCAACGGCAAGTTCTATATCCATTTCAATCCGCCCGGCGGCGCGACCAACGTCACCGAGTACACCGTGTCGGCCGATCCGAACCTGGCCAACGCCGGCAGCGCCAACCTGATCTTCTCGGTCGCGCAGCCCTTCTCCAATCACAACGGCGGTTGGATGGCGTTCGGCCCCGATGGCCTGCTCTATTTGGCGCTGGGCGACGGCGGCTCGGGCAACGACCCCGGCAACCGGGCTCAGAATCTGACCGCCTCGCTCCTCGGCAAGATGCTCCGCTTCGATGTGAACGGCGACGATTTCCCCGCCGACCCGAACCGCGACTACGCCATCCCGCCGACCAACCCCTACGCCGGCGCAATTCCGGGCCTCGATGAAATCTGGCTCTACGGTCTGCGCAACCATTTCCGCAACAGCTTCGACCGTGAAAACGGCGACCTGTACATCGGCGACGTCGGCCAGAACAACTGGGAAGAGGTCAGCTATTGGAAGGCCGGCACGCCCAGCGGCGTGAACTACGGCTGGCGCTGCATGGAAGGCAACAACTGCACCGGCCTGACTGGCTGCACCTGCGAAATCGGCTGCGGCAGCGGCGTGCTGCGTTGCCCGATTCAGCAATACAGCCACTCCGCCGACGGCTTTAGCTGCTCGATTACGGGCGGCTATGTCTATCGCGGCAACGCCATCTGCGAACTGCGCGGCACCTACTTCTACGCCGACTACTGCTCGAACCGCATCAAGAGCTTCACCTACAACCGCGACACCGGCGTGCTGAGCAACTTCACCGACCGCACCGCCGAACTGGCGCCGGGCGGCGGCCTCTCGATCGTCAGCATCACCTCGTTCGGCGAAGACAACGCCGGCGAGCTCTACATCGTCGACCAGGGCGGCGAGGTCTTTAAGATCGTCACCGCCGTGCCCGGCTCGGAATGCCCCGATCCCATCCTGCTCGGCGACATGAACTGCGACGGCGTCGTGAGCGTCGGCGATATCGCCGGCTTCGTGCTGGCCCTGACCGATCCGGCCGGCTACGCGACGACCTATCCGAAGTGCGATATCAACGCTGCCGACGTCAATCAGGACAGCGTGATCAGCGTCGGCGACATCGCCGGCTTTGTGACGCTCCTGACCGGCCTGTAATCGGTATCGAGCCTTCGATCATCGGCCGATTCGATCCGCTCTCCTCAGGAAGCGACTTTCGAATCAGCCGGTGATGACCGTTTCCCCAGGGAAGCGGCCCCGACGAAACGCTGCCCCTCGATCACCGTCGCTCGCGGCGAGGATCGAGGGGCGTTTCATTACCATGAATAGCGCTGAACAATACGGCACTGCCACCGCGCGGGGAGACGACCGGAATGGCACGAGGATGATGATGAGCCGAGGGATGTCGATAGCGTTGCTATGCTGCTGCTTGGCGTCGTCGGGGCTTGCGACAGCGGGCGGGGCGATTCCCGATCTGGACACCGTGCTCGTCGTCGATGGGCTCACGCGTCCGCTCTGGGTCGGGCAAGCCCCGGGCGACAACGACCGCCTCTTCATCATCGAACAATTCGAGAATCAACAGGGCCGCATTCGCATTTACAAACAATCGACCAGCACCCTGCTGACCACGCCCTTTCTTTCTGTGGCGGTCTCCGACGGCAACGAGCAAGGCATGCTCGGCCTCGCATTCCACCCGCAATACGCGACAAACGGCCGGTTCTATGTGCACTACGTCGCGCCCGGCGGCGCAACGATTGTGGCGCAGTACACCGTCTCCTCAAACGCCGACCTGGCCGACGCCGCTAGCGCCAACGTGATCTTTACCGTCGCGCAACCCTTCGCCAATCACAACGGCGGCTGGATGGCCTTCGGGGCCGACGGCTATCTCTACCTGGCGCTCGGCGACGGCGGCTCGGGCAACGATCCGGGCAATCGCGCGCAGAACATCAGCAGCTCGCTCTTGGGAAAGATCTTGCGGCTCGATATCAGCGGCGACGACTTTCCCAGCGACCCCAATCGCGACTATCGCATTCCCCCCGACAATTCCTTCGCCGGAGCCACGGCCGGACTGGACGAAATCTGGCACTACGGCTTGCGCAACCCCTATCGCTGCTCGTTCGACCGACTGACGGGCGACCTCTACATCGGCGATGTGGGACAGGCCGATTGGGAGGAAGTCAGCTTCTGGAAATCGGGCACCGCCGCGGGGCGAAACTACGGCTGGCGCTGCATGGAAGGCGACCACTGCACCGGGCTGAGCGGCTGCGCTTGTGAGATCGGCTGCGCGGGCGGGCCGCTGACCTGCCCGATCTATGACTACAGCCATCTGGTCGACGGCTTCTCCTGCTCAATTACCGGTGGGTATGTCTATTGCGGCAGCGCCATCTGCGCCCTGCGCGGCCACTACTTCTTCACCGACTACTGCTCCAGCAAGATCAAGACCTTCACCTACAACCGCGACACCGGCGCGCGCGGCGCCATCATCGACCGGACGAGTGACCTCGCCCCCGGCGGAGCGCTCGAAATCACCGGCATCACCTCATTCGGCGAAGACAACGCCGGCGAGCTCTATCTCGTCGATCAGGGCGGCGAAATCTTCAAGATCGTCACCAACGCATCCGGCGCCGCCTGCACCGCGCAAATCCTGTTCGGCGACATGAATTGCGACGCCGCCATCGATGTGCGCGACATCGTCGGCTTCGTGCTCGCCGCGACCGACCAGACCACGTACGCCGAGAGATTCCCGTCATGCGACCCGGCCGCGGGCGACTTCACGCAGGACGGAATCGTCTCAACCATCGACATCGCCCCGTTCGTGGCGGTGCTGCTGGGCTTGTAGCGGCCTGCGGCTCGCAGGCCGACGAGCGTCGCACGGAGCCATCGGCCGCAGTTTCATCCCACAGATTCTCACAAGGCTGCCCCAAATTCCGCTTGACTCTTCCCCGACCCCACATGTAATGTATTGGTTACCTATGGTTTCCGACGACATGGACGCGCTCTTTCAGGCGTTAGCGCATGCGGATCGCCGGAGAATTCTGGACCTGGTGAAGAGCATGCCGGGCTGCAGCGTGAACGACGTCACCAAGTACTTCCCGACCAGCCGCATCGCCGTGCTCAAGCACGTGCAGGTGCTGGAGCGGGCCCGTCTGCTCGTCTCGCGCAAGGAGGGTCGCGTGCGCGAGCTCTACTTCAACGCCGCCCCGATCCAACTGGTCTACGACCGCTGGACGACCGAATTCAGTTCCTTTTGGGCCGGCACCGTGACCGAGCTCAAGTATGTGACCGAGGCCATCCAGGCTAAAAACAAGCAGAAGGCTGAGCCATGAGCGACGCACCGCGACAGATGTATCAAGTCATGATCGAAGCGCCGATTCAGGCCGTCTGGGACGCGCTGACGAAGACGGACGAAGTGCTCCCCTTTTTCTTCGGCTCGGTCATGCGCACGCCGGGGTTGAAGCCCGGGGCCCCCATCCGCATGCGCTCGCCGGACAACAAGTACACGGGCGTCGTCGGCGACGTGATCGAGTTCGATCCGCCCCACCGCTTCTCGCACACGTTCCGCTTCACCGACTTCGACGATGCGCCCTGCAAGGTGATCTACGAACTCAAGGAGACGCCGCGCGGCACCGAGTTCACGCTCATTACCGAGGGCGTGCCGGTCAAGTCGAAGACCGAAAAGCAGATGGCCCAGGGCGGCCCGTTCATCACGAAGACGCTCAAGGATTTGGTCGAGCGCGGGCGGCCGTCATTCGGCACACGGATGATCCTGCTGATCATCCGCCTCTCGGCGCCGTTCACACCCAAGCGCTGTCTGAGCAAAAACTGGCCCTGATGCAGCCATGGTTGATTGGACGCGATTCTCGCCGAACCGAAACGCACCCGACCACGCGCCTCACGAGGAGATTGCAGCCATGTTGGATCGCTGGATGATCGCTCTATTGCTCGGAGTTGTCGCCTTGTTTTGGGGCATCGGCGCAAGCCCGGCGCCCGAAGACGCCCGGTCGCCCGTCGCCACGGCAGGCGCGCAGGCGCTCTCTCCGGTGGTCGTCGAGGTCCTCGTTCCCGCGCCGCGAGCCGACGTCTGGACAGCCTGGACGAGCGACGCCGGCTTGCAGACTTGGATGGCCCCGGGCTCAAACATGAAGCTGGAGATCGGCGGCCCGTTCGAGATTTTCTTCATGCCCTCGGCGCCGCCCGGATCGCGCGGGGCCGATGGCTGCAAAGTACTCAGCTATCTGCCGCAGGAAATGTTGTCCTACACGTGGAACGCGCCGCCGTCGCTGCCATTCGCACGCCAACACTACACCTGGGTGGTCGTGCAGTTCACCGCGGTCGATGAGAAGAGCTGCCGCGTCAAGCTCACCCACCTGGGCTTCGCGGAGAAGGCCGCCGAGTTCGCCGATCATGCCGACGAGTTCGCAAAGACCCGCGTCTACTTTGAGCGCGCCTGGACCCAAAAGCTGGCAGACCTCAAGCAGCGCTTCGAGTCCGGCCCGCTCAAGTTCGAATCATGAATGGGCAATAGGCAGAGTGGTTTCGCGTTGCATCAGTGTTCACTTGAGCCGACCGACCAAACTGGAGGACCGAAAATGGCGAAAGCAATCGATGATGCTGTCGCGTCCATGATCCGCAATCTGCCGGAGAAAACCGGCAAGTCGCTTGAGCAGTGGGTAGCCATCGCCCGCAAGAGCGGAGCGGCCAAGCACGGCGAGATCGTGAAACATCTGAAGGAACATCACGACCTCGGCCACGGCTACGCCAATCTCGTCGCCCATGAGGTCCTTCAGTCCTCCTCGATGCAAGCCGACGAAGGCGACCTCGTCGCCGCTCAATATGCCGGCGAAAAAGCCGCGCTGCGCCCGCTCTATGACAAGCTGGTGGCCGCGATTCAAAAGTTCGGCGGCGACGTAGAGGTATCGCCCAAGAAAGCGTACGTCAGCCTGCGGCGATCAAAGCAGTTCGGCCTGCTTCAGCCCTCGACCAAGACCCGGCTCGACGTCGGGCTCAACCTGAAAGGCGTTGAGCCGGAGGGCCGGCTGGAGGCGTCGGGCAGCTTCAACTCAATGTGTACGCACCGCGTTCGCGTCGAATCGGCAGATCAAATCGACAAAACGCTCATCGGCTGGTTGAAGCAGGCATACGACGCGGCGTGAGCGTGAGCAGATGCGCGGGCTTTCAGAGCCTGATGCGCCGCGCGGCGCGCAATGGCCGTCCGCCGCCTCCCGCGAAGCGATATCAGTTCGCCGTAAGCAAAACGACGAACGGCCCAATGTCGCCGACGCTGACGACGCCATCGCAACTGACGTCGGCGTTGGTCAGTTCGCAGGCCGGAAATGCGACTGCGTATCCTTGCGGATCCGTCAGGGAAAGGACGAATCCGCCGATGTCGCCGACCGTGACGAAGCCGTCGCAGTTCATGTCGCCCGAGCCGGTCACATCGAACGCGACGGGCAAGCTGGTTGTGTTGGCGCAGGGCGTCGTGACGATGCAACTGAAATCGGCCTCGTCGATCGCCTCCACAGCAGTAATTGACAACAGATTGGTGGTCACGCCGACGTAATGTCCGTCATTCGCAATGGGCATCCCGTCGCGAAGCCACTGAAACGTCAGCCCCGGGCTTCCGACGACCGGCATCGACAGCAGCACATTCCGTCCGATGCAGCCCTGCGGTGAACGCGGGACGGCCAGAATCACCGGCCCTCCGCGAAGCGTCATGCGCAGATTGGCGTTGCACCAATCAAAAAATGGCGAACCGTTGTTGTCGCCCCGAATCCAGATTGCGTCGCCGGGGTTCAGCGTCAGGGGCGAGAACGACGGCGTAATCGTCTGGTGTCCGCTCGCGGTAAATGGAATGAGGGTGGGCGCAATGAGCGGCTGTGTGACGCCCGCGATCCGCGCGTCGACCGAGAGCAGCACGCCGTTGCTCCCGCTATTGATCACCTCGGCGTCGAGATCAATGCGAGTAATGGTGATCGCGGTTTGCGGAGAAAAGACGGCGAAAACGTCGGCGTCGGCAGTGTTCCCGGGGTGGAAAAAGAGGCCCGTCATCGACGGCGGGCGCGAGGGGCCGAACGTGAGTTGATTCAAACCCGCCACGTTCGACACGACCGGCCCGACGACGGGAATCGTGAACGCCGCCGGCGGATCGCCCCAATCGCCGACCGCACCGTTGGGGCCGTTGCGCACCACGCCGACGAGCAGCGGGCCATTCTCGCTGCCCTGCCGAAAGGTCCAGGCGCAGCCCGCTCGCTGCGCTTCCCCGGCGACTACCGGATTCGAGATGGCGCCAAATCCGACCTGCATCGTGGTATTGGTCAACGTCGTGCACTGGGCAAATGCGCGCTGCACAGGGAGCGACGCCGTCAGCACTGCGGCGAAAATGCCGATTCGACCGAACATGAACCTTCTCTCCCATCCGGTTTCCGAGCTTGTCCGCCCGCGCCGCACGCGTTGCGGGCGCAGCTACGTAGCAAGGCTCTCCAGTGTAATGAGCAAAGCGCCCCCAATTACTCGCAGTTTTGTCGGGTTTTTGCCCGTGGGTTTCGATCGAAACGATCTGACCGCTTAAGCAGTCGCCCGCGGGCCGGGGCACCGGCGCCGAGACAGTCGCCTCAACGCCGCAGCAGGCCGAGGGTGCCCCCGAACGCCAGAGATCAGCGTTTCGCCCCCTCCAATACCGACCGACGCATCGACGCCGACCAAAACGCCGCCCCTACACCGGCGAAACTTGCTTCACCGCCGCCACCGCCTCGGCCAGTGCGGCCTCTCGCGGATAGACGAACTTATCGCGATAGTCCGGATACGCACGCTGCAGCGCCGCGTGCACCAGACCCAAAAACATCGGCGACGGGTCGAGCGGCCGGCTGGTCAACTCCGGGTGGGCCTGCGTACCCACAAAGTAGGGATGCCGCTCGCTCGGCAACTCCAGAATGTTCATGATCTCCGCTCGCGGCGATTTACCCGAGAAGATCATGCCGCCCGCCTCAAGCTGGGCCACATAGCGCGGGTCGACCTCATAGCGATGGCGAAAACGCAGCCGCGCCTTCGCCCCAAACATGCGCGCCGCCAGCGTGCCCGCGCGGACGTCGATGTCATACCCGCCCAGGCGCATCGTGCCGCCCAGCCCCTCGATCTTCTTCTGCTCCGGCAGCAGGTTGATCACCGGATGGCGGCATTCCGACTCGATCTCGGTCGAGTGCGCATCAGGCAACCCGCAGACATTTCGGGCATATTCGATGCAGGCCATCTGAAAGCCGTAGCAGATCAGCAGCGTGGGCAGGCCGCTCTCCCGCGCGTGGTGAATGCAGGAGATCTTGCCGTCGGCGCCGCGCGTGCCAAACGCGCCGGGCACAATCATGCCGTGCAGATGTTCGAGCTTGGCCGGCGTTTCGTCGTCGGTCAACTCGGTCGTATCGACCCAGTCCAACTGAACCTTGCAGCCAAAGAAGCCGCCCGAATGTTCGCAGGCCTTGATCACGCTCGCGTAGGCGTCTCGCACCGCGGTGTATTTGCCCATCACGCCGATCGTGACCTGCCGAGTCGGGTTGCGCATCCTGCCGATGTAGCTGACCCAGGTCTCGCGCGCCTTGCGCTCGCGCGCTTCGTCGACGCGCTCCTCAAGTTGCAGATATTCGACTACCGCCTTGTCATACCCCGCCCCGCGCAGCATCTCCGGAATGTAGTAGACGCTGTCGCAGTCATGCATGCTGAACACGCGCTCGGGCGGCACGTTGCTATACAGCGCGATCTTCTCGCGCACCTTGCGCTCCACCGGATTCTGCGCTCGACACGCGATGATGTGCGGCTGAATTCCGCACTCCATCAGCCGGCGAATGCCCAGTTGCGCCGCCTTGCTCTTCTGTTCGCCCAGGATCGCCGGCTCCATCACATACGTCAGCGCGACGAAGCAGACGCTGCGCTGCCCTTCCTCAAACGCGAGCTGGCGCATCGCCTCGATGTAATAGGCGTTCTCGACGTCGCCCACCGTGCCGCCGATTTCGACGAAAACCACGTCCGCCCGCGTGCCCAGGGCCAGCTCGCGCAGGCGATTCTTCACTTCACCCGTGACATGCGGGATCATCTGCACATCGCGACCCAGATATCCGCCCGTTCGCTCTCGCTCCAGCACTTTCCGATAGATCTGCCCGCTGGTGGCGAAGTTCTGACGCGTCAGATTCTGATTCAGTACGCGCTCATACGTCCCCAGGTCCATATCGCACTCAGTCCCGTCATCCAGCACGAAAACTTCGCCGTGCCGAAACGGGTTGAGCGTGCCCGAGTCGATATTGAGGTAGCCCTCCAGCTTGATCGGAGCGACGACCAGCCCCTTGTCCTGCAGACACTTCGCCAGTGACGAGCTGAAAATCCCCTTCCCCAGCCCGCTCATCACCGTGCCGAAGACGACCACATAGCGCGTCTTGCCCGGCACATAGCCCGCCGGCGTCGGCAGCTGCGCCTCGGAGTCGCCCGATGTCTCGCGAATGGATTCGAATAGCGAAAAGCTGTCCATGTCATCCGGCTGCGGTTTGCGTTTTCGGTTGGCGTTTAGTGACCGCCGGGTTAATCAGAACTCCGCGCGAGGAGATTCCGCAAAAAACAGGCGGAAACACGCTCGCACACCAGGGACTCCGAACCGATCCAGTTCGCCGTCTGCTTCGAAATGTTAGCGCGGATCGAGCCGCTTGGAGCGCTCGACAAACCGCGCGTACTGCTCCGGCGTGTCGATTCCGAACGACGCCGAGGCTACGACTTCGACCGCAATCGCAAACCCATGTTCCAGGGCCCGCAACTGCTCCAGCTTCTCCAACCGCTCCAGCGGCGTGACGGGCAGCGACGCGAACTTCACGAGGAAGCTCGGCCGATACGCGTACACCCCAAGATGTAGCAGGCAGTTCGCCGAATCCGCCAAACCACCTGCGTCTCGGTCACATGGTATCAGACTTCTGGAAAAATACAGCGCCCGCGAAGCGACCGACCTCACGAGTTTCACACAATTCGGATTACGCGGGTCGTCCGCCGCCGGAAACGCGCACGCCAACGTCCCCATCGGCGCGTCCCCGTCGCTCCTCATGCGGCGAATCAACGCCGAAAGGTGCTCCGGATCAATCTCCGGCTCGTCGCCCTGCACATTCAGAACCAATTCAATGCCGCCCGTGGCGCCCCGGCTCGGCGAGCCAGGCCCTAGATGCCCGGTCGGCAGTCCGTCACCGGTCCCGTCCCCGCTTTCGACAGATAACTTCCGCACCACTTCCGCGATCCGATCCGTCCCGCTCGGATGGTCCGGGGAGGTCATAATCCACTCCCCCCCGAAGCTGCCAACCGCCTCCGCGATTCGCGGATGATCCGTCGCCACGATCACCCGGTCGATTTGCGGGCACAGCCGGACCCGCTCGTACACGTGCTGCACGAGATACTTGCCGGTTTCGCGCGCCAGCGGCTTCTCCGGAAATCGCGTGCTGGCAAGGCGGGCGGGGATCACGGCGACGACACTCATGGACTCAAAGCTTCGCCGATCGGACGCGAATCTGCAATCTGGTCGATCGCCGACGGCCGACGCCCGGCCGCAAGCGCGGCAACGCGGGGGGGGGGCGCAACCAGAGGATGGAAGCACGCCGCGGGCCCGCCGCCCCACGCGTCCGTGTGGGTGCCCTTCAACAACTCTTAAGCGAAAGTTCTCGCAAAGCTGACGTCTCGCACACGGCGCACTAACGCACAAGCGCCACTCTCTCTCGCTCGTGGCTTCGCAGAGGAGTGTGCATGCGTCGTGGCTTTACGCTGATTGAGCTGTTGGTTGTGGTCGCAATCATCGCGCTGCTCATCTCGATTTTGCTTCCGTCGCTGAACGGGGCGAGAAGATCCGCAAGGCAAACGTTGTGCCTCACCAACGAGCGCAACATCGGCGTCGCGGTTCGTCAGTATGCAGAGGAAAACGGCGATGTCCACCATGTGCAATGGGCAAATGACGCGCTGCGATTTGTTTCGGTCTCGGGCGGCCGGTTTCAGTTGCTGCGCCCGTTCCTGCTGCTACCGAACGGGCAGGTAAATACGCAGGCTCGCGTCGCCTATTGGGCCGCGCTATATGACCCATATTTTGGCGTGTTCACAGACCCCGCCTTTTATGGCATTCAGGGGTTCGGCCCGCAATCAATGCTAAAGGGTTGGGAAAATACACGCTGCCCGGAAGCAAAGTACACGTTGCCGGCGTTCCGACAGATCGCGGGCACAGGATCGGAATCTGGCGGAGGCTCAGCCACTTTCCCGGATGACCCTTACACCAGTTACTCCTCCTATTGCTTTAACGGTGTGACCGGCGGGTTCAGCGGCGTCGTCGACGTCGGCTATCCAAACCTATTTCGGAATCAGAACGGCGTACGCGTCCCGCAGAAGCTCGGTCGCATCAACCGCCCATCCGACATCATCATGTTTCATGATGGCTCCGAGGTCATGCTGGACGGAAACGGGGACACGCTGTTTCAGATGGATCAGTGGACGACGACGGTTCTCGGGGTGGAGAAGAGCCGGTGGATCGAGGAGTACTTTCGACATCCCGGCGGCTCGGCCGTCGGCTGGGTGGACGGTCACGCAAATATGACCAGCCGAAATCGCGCAGCCGAAGTAAAGCGGGAGTGGCGTGCCGAGCGCCCCAGCCTCGGAATCGGCGGCGTGCCGCTGACCCAGCGCATTCCGTATTACAACGCGCCGTTCTGACAACAGCACTGGCGTTCTGGTGTTGGCTGTGGACTTTTCCCGGCACTGCACCGGAACACCATTGACTTTCTACTTGTATCGGAAGTGAGATTGGCCCCCCTAAAGGAGAGTTGGAAATGAAGCGTTTTCTGATCGGTTCGCTCGCGAGCCTCGCGCTCGCCGCCGCCGCGCTGGCCGAAATCCAGCACGGCGCCCTGAACGTCGTCGAAATCGACGGCCTCGACACCCCGGCCTCGGTCAACATCTCACGCGGCGCAGGCGGCCGCGGACCCTGGACCACCGTCGGCGCCGATTCCAGCCGCGGCGACTATGTCGTCGACTTCGGCACCGGCAGCGACAACACGTTGGGCATCATGATCGTCGCCCAAAACCAGAACTCGCGCATCGAGGCGAGCACCGGCGCGAACCCGTACTTTGCCACTGTGAAGGCCGCCCGCAATCCACTTCCCGGCAATCGCTATCAGGTCTCGGTCGCCCGCTCCCCTAGCGGCGCCGAAGTGAACTACAACAGCACGCTCGCCTACTTCCCAAGCAGCGACGGCTGGTTCGCCGGCGCCCTCTATAACGCGGCCGACGGCGGCACGATCACCGAATACGTCGGCAACCCGGCGATCATCCTCACGAACCCCTTCGACCCCAATAAGCCCACCTACCTGAACGCCATCAGCGACAACGCCAACGGCCTCTTCGACCTGACCTTGGAAGGCGTCGACTTCCGTCGCGACGGCGTGGTCCTCGCCTGCGGCGCGAAAGACGAGGACAACTTCGCCGCGGTCACCATCGGCCTCGGCAACGAGTGCATCATCCGCAACCACGACAACGGCGTGGACGGCGCGAACTTCGAGCAGGATCCGGTCGCCTTCGCGTTCATTCCGGACGGCACCCCCGGCGTCATCATGGGCCACGTCTCGGGCAGCGCCCGCCCGCTCTACAAGCAGGGCGACTGGAGCGTCGAGCTGTTTGACCCGTTCAACACCAACGGCATCATGAAGCTCACCATCCCGAGCGAGTCGCCCAGCACCGGCACTCTGCTCACCACGGCCCATAACGAAGGCTCGGGCAACACCATCGACAACCCGCTCTGGGCCGAGTGGGACGGCACCGGCTGGATCATCACCAGCCGCGATATGACCGGCATGGGCCTGCAGGACCTCGGCGGCAGCGACATCGCTTTCGTGTTCGCGTTCTTCAAGAACGACACCGCCAGCACGCCGGTCGCACCGGTCCGCGCTTACGAAGGCCGCCTCGACGACCTCGCCACCGCCCGCTTCACCGTGACCGAGTTCACCTCGACCAATAACGTCGGCGATTGCCGATCGGATCGCACGCTCGGTTCGACGATCCTCGACAACTACGGCGACAACCGCGGCGACTTCGCCTGGAGCTACCTGAACTCGCGCGGCGCCGCCCGCATCGACAACAGCCAGGACGTCGCCGAAGGCATGCCGCTCGGCTGCAATACCGATTTCTTCCGCGACAACAGCGTCAGCGGTGGAATCAGCGGCTGGCCGACCTTCAGCCTCGACAACAACGAAGTTCACACGCACGCGGCCACCACCACCGGCGGCGAGATCAACTCCAACTACTGCCTCGCGATCATCCCCGCGGCCAGCGGCCTGACCTACGCCGCCGACGTCCAGGTCGTCACCGGCAACCCGGTCAATCTGCCCGTCGCCGGCGATGCCACGACCGACGGCGTGCTGATGGCGGTCAACTGGGACAACAACAATCGCTGCGTCACCGCCACCCCCAACGCCAACTCTTACGACATCACCTGCTACGAAGGCGTGAACGGCACACTCTCGACCGACTGGGACTACGGCCACTGCTTCTTCCCCTACGCGTTCTGCAATGAGAACGACCTCGCCGCCGGCCAGATCGCCGCCGACGGCACGGTCATCAGCGGCACGGGCAACTTCACGGTCGGCAGCGCGGTGGACGGCGTCTTCGGCTTCACCACCCGCACGATCACGATCCCGGGCGTGAACGCCAACACCGACGGCGTCCTGCTGATCACCCCGACCAGCGGCGCGTATGCCCCGTCCTGGCGCCCGATGGCCTCGGGCGCGTTCGAGGTCGGCATGTACAACCTCACGACCGGCGCCGCGGAGCCGGGCGCATTCATGTTCATCTGGCTGCCCTTTGAGATCGACTTCACCAAGGCCCCGGCTCTTCTGGGCGATATGAACTGCGACGGTTTCGTCACCGTCGGCGACATCGGCGGCTTCGTGCTGGCTCTGACCAATCCCACCCAGTACGCAATCGACTTCCCGACGTGCGACATCTTCAACGCAGACGTCAACCAAGACGGCTTCGTCACCGTCGGCGACATCGGGACCTTCGTCGCGCTCCTGACGGGCGGCTTCTAAGGCAACCGCGCTCCGGCCGCTGGGCCGGCGGCGTCGTTAGAGATCACGTGGCGAATGGGAGTCGGGCTTTGCCGCAGCCCGGCTCGCTTCGTTTTCGGGCGCCATCCAGGGCTCAATTCCGCGAATTTCGAGCTGCGAGTGCAGCCTGTCGAGTGAAAGACCGGGTGGCGGACAGCGCTTCCCGGCCAAGCGAAGCGTCTTCGCTGAAAGCAACGCCAACGAGGGCACGCGGACGTGCCTGTCGATGTTTTCAGCTCGACACTCTGCACTCGCAACTCGCAACCCAACTCGAAACTCCTCTTCGCGCCGCTCGCCCGCGCCAATACGCTCTTTCGGATGCGTCTCAACGGCAAATTCATCGTCATCGACGGCCCCGACGGCGGCGGCAAAGGCACCCAGATCAAGCGCCTCGCCGAGCGCATCGCCCGCGAATGCGCCGTCAGCGTCCGCACCACGCGCGACCCCGGCGGCACCGCCATCGGCGACCGCATCCGCCATGTCCTGCTGGGCTACGACCTCTCGCTGATGGCTCCCAACTGCGAAATGCTCCTGTTCATGGCCAGCCGCGCCCAGCTCGTGGCCGAGGTCGTCCGCCCCGCCCTCGCCGCCGGACAAACCGTCATCGGCGACCGCTTCATCTCCGCCACCTGCGCCTATCAGGTCGCCGCTGGCGTGCCGCGCGAAAAGGTGCTCGAGATGGGCAGGCTCGCCGTCGGTGAAACCTGGCCCGACCTCACGCTCATCCTCGACGTCCCGCCCGAACTGGGCTTTCAACGCACCGGCCGCACGCCCCAAAAAGCCGCCAAAAAGGTCGTCGGCGGAGACCAGTTGGCCATGTTCGCCGACGCCCATCTCGACGCGATGGAGCGGCGTCCGCTCGACTTCCATCGTCGCGTGCGCGAGCTGTTTCTGGAGCTGCCGGCGGTCTATCCCAAGCCGATGAAGATCATCGACGCGACCCGCGACGCCGATCGCGTAACCGAAGACATCTGGAAGGCGCTGCGCGATGTTTTTCCGTGACATTCGCCATCAGGATCGCGCCATCGGGCTCATCCGCGCCGCACTCGAAAGCGGCCGCATGCCTCATGCCCTGCTCTTTCACGGACCCGACGGCGTCGGCAAGGAGCTCACCGCCAGCGCTCTGGCCGCGCGACTCCTTTGCAAAACCGCCAACGCCGAACAGGGCGGCATGGGCCTCTTCGGCGCGGTCACCCCCGGCCTCGAAGCCTGCGGCGAATGCGAATCCTGCCGGCTCTTCGGGTCTGGCAACCATCCCGATTTTCAGCGCGTCACGCGCGGCCTGCGCAAGTTCCACTCCGACCCCACCGTGCGCAAGAGCAAGGGCCTCTTTCTCGTGGTCGATGTCGTGCGGCAATTTCTGATCGAGCCCGCCTCGCGCCTGCCGACCGTCTCGCCGCGCCGTGTCTTCATCATCCGCGAAGCGGAGCGCATGAACGAAGAGGCGCAAAACGCACTGCTCAAAACGCTCGAAGAGCCGCCCGGCAACGCGTGCCTGATTCTCATCAGTTCCTCCGCCAGCCGCCTGTTGCCGACGATCCGTTCGCGCTGCGCGCAGATCGAGTTCGCCCGCCTGCCGCGCGGGTTCGTGGTCGAGCAGCTCCGCGCTCTGGCCCGCCTAAACCCCGCCGACGCCGACTGGCTCGCCGACCTCTGCGACGGACGGCTGGGAGTGGCGCTCCAGCGTCATGCCGCCGGATTGCTCGAACTGCGCGGCGCTCTGGCCGAGGCCTGGTCGCTCGCCGATCGCCCGGTCGCCTTCGGCCAATCGCTGCTGGCGGCGGCGAACGAACTGGGCGGCCGCCTCGCCGACCTCGCCGACGCCGAAGACAACGCGGCCGCGGGCATTGCGCCGCCCGCAGGCGGCGCCACGCCACGCGGATCAGCCACCGCCGACACAGACACCGCCGACGATGACGCGAGCGACGACGACAGCGACGAAGCGGGCAGCACCGGCAAAACCCGCGGCGGCTCCTCCAAAGCCCCGGCAACCGACATTCAGCGCGACGCGCTGCGCGTCGTCTTCGCCGTACTGTCCAACGAGCAGCGCGCCCGCCTCCGCGAAAACCCGAGCGACGCATTCGACGATGCCGACGCGGCCATCGCCGCCGTCAGCCGTGCTGAATGGATGCTCGAGCGAAACGTATCGCCGCAACTCGTCTGCGAAGCCCTCGCCGTCGGCGCGTAGCACCGGCGGATCGGATAGTTCTGGGAGTCTCCGGCCCCAGAACTTGCTTCAGAACCCACCATTTCACCGGCCACCGCTGCGCTGTGGAGCCGATTTCCAAACCTGCCGAAGTGCGGTGGGGTGCCAGCCGACGCCCCCTCACTTCTGAACAGAAATTCCACCCGAACCAAATTATTAAACCAACCGGTTGCATAACGGCGCCGCCGCGATATATTAAACCACATGGTTATAGATCGAGCGCCGCTCCTCGACCGCGTCTTCCACGCCCTCGCCCACCCGGCCCGACGGTCCATCATCCGTCGCCTCGCCGCCGGCGAGCAAAATCTCAGCGAACTCGCCTCGCCGCTGAAAATGTCCTTCCCCGCCGCATCCAAGCATGTACGCGTCTTGGAAGGCGCCCGCCTCGTCCGTCGCCGCATCTCAGGCCGTCAGCACATGTGCCGCCTGGAGGCCGAGCCGCTCAAAGAAGTCACGCAATGGACCGAGCAGTTCCGTGGCCACTGGGAGGCCCGCTTCCAGGCGCTCGACGCACTGCTCGAAGAAATGCAACCGCAGGATGCGGCCGTCACAAACCCCAGCGCTCCAACCCCGCGCCGCCGGTCGGCGCCTCGCATCAGAAGGAAAACCTCATGATGACCGCAGGATTGCAGGTATCCACCCCGACCGATACGACCATCCGCTTCACACGCGTCTTCCGCGCGCCGCGACACCTGGTCTGGAACGCCATGACCAAGCCCGACCTCGTGCAACGCTGGATGTTCTGTCCCCCCGATTGGTCCTGGGGCAAATGCGAGATGGACGTCCGCGTCGGCGGCAAGTTCCGCTGGGAATGGAACGGCCCCAACGGACAAACCGCTCTCTCCATCTGGGGCGAATATCGCGAGGTCCAGCCCCACTCCCGCATCGTCCACACCGAGCGCATGGAAATGGGCCCCGGCGCCGGCGGCGCGTGCGGCGGAGCAACTGCCGCCGACACCGGCGCAACACCCGAGCCCTGGGAATTGCTCGCCGCGCTGGAGCTCGGCGAACAAAACGGCTCGACCGTGATGACCATGACGCTCACCTTCGCCTCAAAGGCGGCCCGCGACGGCGCGCTCGCTTCCGGCATGGAACACGGCATGGAAGCCGGCTACGCGCAGCTGGACGCCCAATTGGCGCAGTGAGCCATCAGTTCGTGCGGGGATTGCGGACACTGCGTCCGCATCCCCTTATCGCCGCCGCGAACGAACGATCGACATCGCCGCAAAGCCCAGCAGCGACAGACTGGTCAGCCCACACGGCCCGACCATCGGCACCACCGCACCGCCGCCCACGCCCGAATCCGAGCCGTCGTTGCCATCGTCGATTCCCTGACCGCCAACCGAGCCGCCGACGGAGACGGTCCGCTCCGCACGCGCGGTTTGGCCAAGCGCGTCGGTCACGTCGACCGCGAAGGTCGTCGTCTGATTCACCGTCGCACTGGTCGTCGCCGCGGCCGGGCTGGCGACCGCGCTCGCCGGCGACCACGCATACGAATACGGCGCGACGCCGCCGCTAACCGTCGCGGTCAGCGAGATCGCGCTGCCCTCCGCCACAGGCGAGCTCGGCCCGTCGAGCGCCACGCTCAGTGCCGCCGCGACGTTCACCGTCAGCGAAAGACTCTCAGTCTGCCCCGAAGCATCCGCAACGTTGACGGTATAGCTGGTCGTCGCGCTGGGCGAGACCGAGATCGAGGAGCCTTCACCCACATTGACGCCGTTCGCGGTCCAGACGATGTCGTACGGCGTCGCTCCTCCGCTGACGCTGGCGCTCAGCGTCGCGCTGCCGCCGCTCGCGATCGTCGACGCCGACGCGCTAACCGAAAGACTCAGCGCCGCCGCCGGCGACAGCGTGACCGTGTCGGTGGCAACGCTGCCCTCCGCATCGGTAACGGTCAACGTATAGGTCCGCGCGACAAAGATCGTGAACGGGGTCGTAGGGTTCGTAATGCTCGTCAATCCCGTCGCCGGCGACCAGGCGTACGCATAAGGCGCCACGCCGCCCGAGGCCGAACCGGCCATCGCGCCGCTGACGCCGGCGCCGACAAATTGATCCGGACCGGCGTTCGCCGTCAGCGGACGCACAACCGTGACGACCACGCTCCCCGAGGCGCTCGTGCCCACAGCGTCGGTCACCGTGACGGTGTACGTGGTCGTATCGGTCGGCGTGGCCACCACCGATGCGCCGCTGGTCTGATTCAAACCCGCCGAGGGGGACCAAACATACGAATACGGCGCGACGCCGCCCGCGACATTGGCCGAAAGCGTGGTCGACGAACCGAGATTGATCGCGACATCGCTACCCGCGTCGACCGCCAGTGCGTTGCTATATCGCGCGACAAGCGCATGATTGCTGCTGATCGGAAGCGTCAGTGGATTAACGCCCGGCGATTGCAAAACACCGTCGACCGACCAACGCGAAAATGCGACGCCGCCGCTGCTGGCGGGCGCGGTGAACTGAACACTCGTGCCCTGGAAATACGCCACCGTCGCGGGCAGCGCGGCGCTCGAAAGACCGTTGTTGTCCGCCGGACTAAAGGACGCACTCACAGCGCTCGGCGCGTCGCTCGACACCTGAATCGACATCAGCGCGGCCGCGCCCGGAGCCAGCGACAACGAGTAACGCTGCACCGTGTTCGAGCCGCTCGCCGACGAAACCACCGCCACGATCGACGTATCGCCGAACTGCACCGCGGCAGAAGCGGTGACCGCGTCGCCCAGCGTCGTGGGCGTTTCGTCCGCGAGCAGCGTCGTGCCGTTGGCGCGATAGAGCCGCAGCCGCAGCCGCTGGATGCGGCGCGTATCGATCGCCGCCGGAGTCCCCGGATCGGGTCCGACGTTGTAAGACGCGCCGACCGGGGTAACGGTGAAGTCGATGCTCTGGCCGCTGCTTCCGGTGATGCGCAGATAATCAACATCGCTCGTGTTGTGCAGGCTCAGATCATTGAACGATGCGCCGTTCGAGTACGCGCCCAGCGGCTCGATCGCGCTGGTCGTGTCGTTCGGCTCATGCGGGTCGCCGTAGTAGCTCTGCACACCGCGAATGTCGTCATCCTGCGGACCTTCGAAATTGGTATTGAGCAGCGCCTCCATCAGCTTGGTGTTATTGCGCGGGTTCACATGCTCGAGCCCCAGGCCGTGACCCAGTTCATGCATGAGCGTGTTCTTCAAAAATCGATAGCCGTCGGTCGGATCGTTCCAATCCTCGGCAGAGTCGAGCGTCATGTCGCCGGAGTTGGGAAAATAATTGAATGCCAGCGTGTTCAGCCCGCCGTCGATCGGCTGGGCCACGATACGGACATCGCCGCGAACGCCGATGACGCCGGGCGTATCGGGCCACGATGCGCCGTCGTCGACGGTTTCGACAAAGGTGATTCCGCTCACCTCCGACCAGTCCGCGAATATCTGCGCAAAAAGATTCTTCCAAACCGAGCGCGAGCCGAACTGCCCGTCGAGCAAGGCATGAATGTTGTTCGACGTCTCGTTATCGCCCGTGTTGACATCGGGCACAAACGAATAAGTCAGCGTGATCGGCCCGCTGGCGATGCTGCCGTTGGTGGCGGTGCTGGTCCAGCGATTGACCGCCGAAAACCCTGCCGAGCCGGCAGGCAGACGGGCCAGCGCCGCGCTCATCGCGCGTTCGCTCGTCCCCGGCGCAAAGCAGGCCGACCCACCGGCGAAGTTGCGACAGGCCGGAGCGCCGCAGGCGTGCGAAGCGCGTTCCTCGCCCCGCTCCTTCGCCGCGACGACCGCGCCGCCCTCCACCCCGTTGATATCGATTAGCTGAAACGCCCCGACCAACGTCAGCGCGATGGGCAAGGCAAGCCCCGCGTGTAGTCCCGAAATGCGCATGCAGTGTCTCTCCTCGGGGGCGACCGCGCAGACGCCGCGGCATCGCCCACAGAGGAAGTCTTGGAAATCCGCCCCGCAGGTTCGAAACGGCGCCGCGTGTTTCTGGTTGCAATTGGAAGACTTGGAGTGAGGGTCTATCGCCGACGCCGCGCCGAAGCGCGCCAAGGGCCGGAAACATCTGCTGGGCGAGTCGAGATGAGCACTGCTATCGCCGAAGCCGAAACGCCCGATATCGCCGCGAGCGCCCCCGCGCCCGCCGCGCCGGCCCCCGCGGAAGCTGCATCACCTGCGGCAACCGCCGCGCCTCCCCCACCGGCCAACGACGCCGATCTCGTGACGGACTCCGACCTCGACGCCCTCTTCGACGAAGACGGCGGCGAATCTGACGACGGAGCAGCGGCCGGAACCGTCGCGATCCCTACGCTGAAAAAAGTCACGATCCCCGTCCCAACGCCGCAGGTGCCGACCTCCGACGCGCCGCCGGCGCCGACGGTCGCAGCGCCGAAAATCAAAATTCCGACCATGCCCAAAGGCGGCGCGGCGAAACCCGCAGCGGCGGCCGCGGGCGCACCAAAGTCGCGGCCTTTCAGCAGCGGCGAGCCCCTACCGCCGCCGCCACCGCCAAAGCCCCTAAAGCTTCTCGTCTGGCTCTATCAGGGCTGCGACCGCCTGTTGCACTGGATCAACGTCCCCTTCGCCTGGGTGCCGGCGTCCATGCGCCCCCTGTGCGGCGCCTTCGCGCTCGCCACGATCCCGGTCGCTTCGCTGGCGGCGTGGATCGGTCCCAGCCTCTTCGAACGGCACGATGCCCACAGCTTTCAGGCATGGATCGACGAACAGACCCACCTCCGCCGAAACCCCGCGCCCGCCGCGGAAGCCGAAGAGGGCGGCGGTCATGGCGAGGCGAAAAAGTCGGACGGCCACGGCGCCGCGAAGAAAGATGACGGCCACGGCAAGGCGAAATCCGACGACGGCCACGGAGCAAAGAAAAAAGACGATGGCCACGGCGCAAAGGCCAAGCCAGACGCACACGGGGCCAAAGCCAAGAGCGACGGCCACGGCGAAAAGCCGAAGAATGACGCCGCAAAGAACGCGAAGGGCAAGGGCGGCGCAAAACCGGCCGGCGGTCACTGAGCCCATCTCGCTCCGACCGCGATCGCTTACCAAAGCCCCCCGTCCGCGCAACCGATCTCAATCCCGTTGGAGTTCTCTCATTCGCCGCGCAGCGACTGCGCCGATCGTTGAGAGCGTGAGCCAGGAGAGCGACCGATGCGTTCGATGAAATTGCGGATGCGGAGCTGGATCATGTTGGCCTCGATGGGCGGAACCACGCTCGTCCTCGACACCTGCAACCCTGCCGTGCGCGACACGGTCCTCGGCGGCGTCGAGGCAGCCAGCACCAGCCTCACGACCACGCTGATTCAGGCCTTCTTCGAGGGCCTCGCCGAAGACGAAGAAAATCCGGTCATCTGACCAGCGATTCGATTCGAAACCAAACCGGCCGCGGCTCCGCCTAGGCGCCTCTGCGCAGGCCACGGCGCCGCCCCGGTCGCTCGATGTAGGGCAAGGCTCCGCCTTGTCCCCCCGTCCGCCGCACCGATCCCCCTCGGCGCGGCTTTTCCCGTTTCATCTCCCCCCGTCGTCTACCGCCCGCCCAAAGGCTACGATTCCCCATCCGGGCCTTAACCAGAAGGAATACTGACAACCATGAACCACGCTCCCCTCCGCCGATCGGCGACCCTGCTCGCCCTCGTCGCTCTGATCGGCCCCGCGAAAGGATCCGATTCCATGGCCGCCGACGCGAAAGCCGCCGACCTGATCCCGCGCCAGACTCTCTTCGGCAATCCCGAGCGCGAGTCGCCGCAGCTTTCCCCCGACGGCAAACGCCTCGCCTTCCTCGCGCCGCAAGAGGGCGTCCTCAACGTCTGGGTCGCGCCCGTCGACGCACCCGAAAAGGCCGTCGCCGTCACCAGCGACCGCGAGCGCGGCATCCGTCAATATCGCTGGGCCTACACAAACGACCACATCATCTACCTCCAAGACCAGAAGGGCGACGAAAACTGGCGCATCCATGTCGTCGACGTCGCCACCAAAGCCAGCCGCGACCTCACGCCCTTCGACGGCGTGCAGGCCCGCATCGAGAAGACCAGCAGCAAGACCCCCAACGACATCCTCGTCGCCCTCAATCGACGCTCGCCTGAATTGCACGACCTCTACACGCTCAACCTGCTCAGCGGCGAACTCAAGCTCACCCACGAAAACGAGGGCTTCCTCGGCTTTGAGTGCGACGAGCAATATCGCCCGCGACTTGGCATGCGCTATCGCCCCGACGGCTGCGTCGAAATGATCCGCATCGACGGCAAGACGCAGAGCGAGTTCACCGTCATCCCCGCCGGCGACGACCTGACGACCACCACCGTCGGCTTCGACGAAAGCGGCGACACCCTCTACATGGTCGACAGCCGTGGCGAAAACACCTCGCGTTGCGTCGCCGTGGAGTTCAAAACCGGCAAGCAAACCCCGATCGCCGCCGACACCAAGGCCGACTCGAGCGACATCCTGACCCACCCGACGAAGAAGACGGTGCAGGCCGTCGCCTTTGAATATGACCGCACCCGCTGGGAGATCGTCGACGCGACGCTCAAGCCCGACTTCGAGTACCTGAAGACCATCTGCGATGGCGACTTCGCGGTGCTCAGCCGCACGCTCGACGATCAGCGCTGGCTGGTCGAGTACACCGTCGACAACGGCCCGACGCGCTTCTATCTCTACGACCGCGGCGCCAAGAGCAACAAGTTCCTCTTCACCAATCGCCCCGCCCTGGAAAAGGCGTCGCTCGCGCGAATGCACGCTCCGCTCATCCCCGCCCGCGACGGCTTGGAGCTCGTCAGCTATCTCACGCTCCCGCCCGCCAGCGACCCCGACAACGACGCCCGACCGACCCAGCCCCTCCCCATGGTCCTCGTCGTCCACGGCGGCCCCTGGGCCCGCGACGAGTGGGGCTACGACGCACTGCACCAGTGGCTCGCCAATCGCGGCTACGCCGTGCTCAGCGTCAACTTCCGCGGCTCCACCGGCTTCGGCAAAAAGTTCATCAACGCGGCCAACCTGCAGTGGGGCCGCACCATGCACGACGACCTGCTCGACGGCGTCGCCTGGGCAGTCAAGAATCGCATCGCCGATCCCAAGCGCGTCGCGATCCTCGGCGGCAGCTACGGCGGCTACGCGACCCTCTGGGGCATGACCAACTCCGCCGATGTCTTCTGCTGCGGCGTTGATATCGTCGGACCGTCAAACCTGAAAACGCTCCTCGATTCGATCCCGCCCTACTGGGCGCCGATGCTCGAAGTCTTCGCGCGCCGCGTCGGCGATCCGCGGACCGAGGAAGGCAAAAAGCTGCTGATCGAGCGCTCGCCGCTCACCTACGTCGACCAGATCCGCAAGCCGCTGCTCATCGGTCAGGGCGCCAACGACCCGCGCGTGAAGCAGGCCGAAAGCGATCAGATCGTCCGCGCCATGCAGGAAAAGAAGATCCCCGTCACTTACGTGCTCTATCCCGACGAAGGCCACGGCTTCGCTCGTCCGGAAAACAGCATTTCGTTCTGGGCCGTCACCGAGGCGTTCCTCGCCAAACACCTGGGCGGAAAGGCCGAGCCGATCGGCGACGATCTCAAGGGTTCGTCGTTGCAGATCAAAACCGGCGCGGCCGATGTGGGCGTGGCCGGCTAGTCGCTCCGCGCGGAGCACCGGCGTTCTGCCGCTCGCATCAGGCCAAGATTGAAAATCGTGCGGACCCAGCCGGTCCGCACTCCCCTTACAGATTTCGAGGTTCCCATGCTCTCAATTCGATCCACACTGCTGCTCTTCGTCATCGCCCTCGCGCCGCTGACGACAATCGCCAAAGAGCCGGTCAAAAACCAGATCGGCCAGTTCGTCCTCGAAGACGTGCCCCCCATCGACGCCGCGCTCCGCGAGCGGTTGATGCAGTATCTCGAAGTCCGCCGCGCCGGCCTGCTCGATCTCAGCGATGACGGAAAGTCGCTCCTGATCGCCACCCGCTTCGGCGGCTCGACCCAGCTCCACACCGTCGCCCAGCCGTTGGGCGCTCGCAAGCAGATCACCTTCGCCGACGAGCCGATCGACAGCGGCTATTTCGTCCCCGGCAGCGACAGCCGCAAGGTGATCTACGCCAAGGACAAGGGCGGCGACGAAAACGACAACTACTTCGTCCTCGATCTCAACGAAGGCCGCTCCACGCTCATCACCGACGGCAAGTCGCGCCACTCCAACTCCGTCATCTCCAAGAGCGGCCGCTGGTTCGCCGTCAGCGGCACCGCCCGCAACGGCCGCGATTTCGACGTCTATCTCAAGGACCTAACCAGCAACGACCCGCCCAAGATGATCTGGGAGGTCAAGGGACAGTATTACGTCGCCGGCTTCAGCCCCGACGAAAAGTCGCTGCTCATCAACCACTACATCAGCGAGCGCGAAACCGAGTGGTTCATCGTCGACCTCGCCGACTTCAAGCAGCGCCGTATCACCCCCGAAACGCCCGCCGCCTACTACGGCGACGCCGCCTGGAGCCATGACGGCAAGACGCTCTTCCTCACCACCGACCGCGAAGGCGAGTTTCGCCGGCTTTATCGCCTCGAGCTCGAAACCGGCGCGTGGACCTGCCTGACGCCGACGCTCAACTGGGATGTCGAGAGCGTCGCCGTCGAGCCGACCGGCGCGGGCCTGGCCTACGTCGTCAACGAAGACGGCATCAGCCGCCTCGTCCTCTGCGACACCGCCGGCAAGAACGAACGCACCGTAAAGGGTCTGCCCGTCGGCGTAATCGGCGGACTGCAATTCAATCAGGCCGGCGGCACGCTCGGCCTCACGATCAATTCGTCGAAGTCGCCCTCCGACGCCTACTCCGTCGACTTCGCCGCCGGCAACGCGACGCGCTGGACCGAGTCCGAGATCGGCGGCCTCAACGCCGAGCGCTTCGTCGAGCCCGAGCTCATTCGCTACCCCACCTTCGACCAGGTCGACGGCAAGCCCCGCATGATCCCCGCCTTCCTCTATCGCGGCGTCGGCGACGGCCCGCGCCCCGTCATCATCCAGTGCCACGGCGGCCCCGAGGGCCAGTTCACCCCCGGCTTCACCAGCCCCTTCCAGTTCTGGGCTCGCGAACTGGGCATCAGCGTCCTCGCGCTCAACGTCCGCGGCAGCGTCGGCTATGGCCGCACCTATCACCAGATCGATAACGGCGTGCTCCGCGAAGACGCCGTGAAGGACGTCGGCGCCGCGCTCGATTGGATCGCCAAGCAGCCCCACCTCGACGCCTCGCGCGTCGGCATTTTCGGCGGCTCCTACGGCGGCTACATGGTGCTCGGTTCGCTCACCAATTTCCCCGATCGCATCACGGCCGGCATCGACATCGTCGGCATCGCCAGCTTCGTCTCGTTCCTCGAAACCACCCCCGAGTTCCGCCGCGACCTGCGCCGCGCCGAATATGGCGACGAGCGCGACCCGGCCGTCCGCGCCGTGCTCGAGAAAATCTCGCCGCTGAGCAACGCGGAAAAGATCAAGGCCGCGCTCTTCGTCATGCACGGCGAAAACGACCCCCGCGTGCCCGTGAGCGAAGCGCGACAGATCGTGGCGAAGATGCGGGCGCTGGGCCGCACCGTCTGGTTCGCCAACGCGCTCAACGAAGGCCACGGCTTCGCAAAGAAGGAAAACAGCGACCTGGCCGCGGTGATGCAGGCGATGTTCTGGAAAGAGCACCTGCTGAAGTAGTTCAAGCCGCGGGCCTCAACCCGCGCGCAATCTCTTCCCTGAGCCGCGGGCTTCAGCCCGCGCGGTCGCACATGAGTCGGGCATCGCTCCGTCGCCGCAGCGGCAATCGTATTTCACATGAAACAGGATTGCCCGACGCAAACGCGATGCCGCCGGAGCGCGACGTAGCGCGGATTGTCGAACTTCAGCAGGATTTCCCCCGGCCGGCTAAATGCCGGCCAGTGGAGCCATCACGACCAACCTCGGGTCGCGGCAAACACATGGCGTGTTGCACGACGATAGAGTCGCGCGGTGGCGCCTGATCACCCCACCTCCCGCACCGGAGCGCCGCCAAAGTACTGCGAAATCGCGGCGCCACTGGGCCGTGCTTGCGGGCTGCACCAAAGCAGGATCAGGGCGGAATTCATCCCGCCTGGAACTGCGTTGACGCCATCGCTGCTCGCGACGAGCATCGCGCCGCAATCGCAATCGACTGCGAGAGCGTTGCGCTCGGGCGTATAGAGCTTCACCTCGCGCGGCAAAGACCAGGGCCATTCGATCGACGTCGCAATTCCGCCGGGCAGAACATCGACATGCAGCGTAGACACGCCGGGCAAGTCGCGAAACACCACCCCCCCGCGTCATGCGTACAGACGAGCGTCGGGCGGATTTCCTCCGCCTCAACCCGCCGGAATGTCCGACTTCGACCCGTCGCGCGGCAGCCAGATCGTGAACTTGCTGCCCATGTCCGGCGTCGACTCAACTTCCAGCTTTCCGCCGTGCGCCTCGACGATGCGGTTGACGATCGCCAGCCCCAAACCCGTGCCGCGCGCATCGCGGACGCGCGGGTCCGGCCCGCGGACAAAGCTCGCGCCCAGCTCCTTCAGGTGATCGCGCGACATGCCGATCCCCTTGTCCTCCACCTCGATAAATGCCAGAAAACCCTCCCCGCGCACCCGCAACCGCACCCACTTCCGCTCACGCGAATAGCGAAACGCGTTCTGCAGCAAATTCACCATCACCTGCTGCAGCGCATGTCCGTCGGCGTGAACCTGCAAGCCCGCCTGCGGCAATTCGCACCGCGCGTCGAAGCCGGCAGACGTGAACTGCGGCTCGTACAACGCCCACGCCTGCCGCGCCACGCCCGGCAAATCGCAATCGCCGAAGCGATAGTCGCGCTGTCCGCGCTCAAGCTTCGAAAAATCGAGAATGCTGTCGAGCAACACGGTCAGCCGCTCGCTCTCGCGAATGATCGTGTCGAGGTATTCATTCTGCCGATTCGGGTCGCGCACGCGGCCCGCCCGCAGCGTCTCTGCGTGCAGTCGTACCAGCGCCAGCGGCGTCTTCAACTCATGGCTGACGTCGGCCACGATGCGGCGCTGCAGCTTCACCACATCCGCCTGCTGTCGCCAAAGCCGCCGCATCAGCCACAATAGCAACGCCCACGCCGCCAGAGTCCCCGCCGCCGCCATCAGCACAAAGCGCCAGCGGGCCAGTGATTGCTTCCGCAGCAAAGCGGCGGCGGCCGCCGTGGCTTGCAGCTTGGCATCGCCAAACATCCCGCCCAGCGGCGCCAGCACCGGGCGCGTCGCAATCGCACCGGGCGGCACAACCTCAAACGCCGCGTCGCTCGGAAACTGTGCGAACCGCGCCAACAGCGCATCCGGCGTCGTGCAGATCACGGCCTCGGCGTCGCCGCCGACAGCGTGTCGCAGCAAGACCGCCCCCAAAGCCGGCAGGTGCGCGACGGCGACGCCCTCCGCAGGCGCGGCACTGTTGATTTCCGTTAGTGCCGCGCGGACTTCCTCCGCTCGCTCTGCCAGCCGCGCCGCCGCGTCTCGCTCCGCGGGCAAGACGGGCGCCGAAGCCGCTTCGCCCACGGCGGGCACGGTGCGCGCTCCGGGTGTCGGAAAGCGCTCCCACGCCCCGCCCCGGTCGCGGAAAAAAATCAGCGGCCAGCGTCGCTGACTGGCGGCCCAAAAGTTCACGCCCGACGATCGCAGTCCCTGATACGCCAGCTCGGCATTAAAAAAGACGCTCTCGATCTCGCGCGTCATCAGTTCGCGCGCATGCACCGCGCCCGCCGAGGCCTGCGATTCCAGTTCGCCGCGCTCCCGCTGCTCGATCGCGCGACCCTGCGCCGCCACCGACCAGACCGTGACCGTCGTCAGCAACAGGCTGATCGCAATCGCAACCGCGATGATCGTGCGCTCGCCGCCGGATTTCACGGTGCCGCCCCCTCTCCGGCGTGCTCCTCGCCCACTGCCCGACGTTCGGCCTCGCGCAGTTCATCGCGACGTCGGATCACTTCCGCCGTCCCTTTCTCAATCGCCTCACGTGCCCGAGCCCGAGCCTCGTCGAGCCACGGCGTCAGCACGATCCCGCCCGCCGGCTGCTTCACCGCGGGCACCTCAAATCCGCCCGGCAATCGCAACGTGACGAGCACACGCTGGCGATCGCCGTGCGTGCCCAATACGTAGAGCGTCTCTTCTTCAACGCTCAGCTCGGCGCCCATCTGCGAATACTCCACGCGCTCCGGCAAGATCGGCGGAAGCGAAATCCCAAGCGTCGACTGGGCGACATGCATCAGAAGTTGCCGGCTGATCCAGCCGCCGGTGCTATCCGGCTGCACATCGAGCCGCGCTTTCAGCCCCACGAGACGATTCTCGATCACCGTCAGCTCACGCAACTCCACCTTCGCACGGCCGCGCAGCTCGCCCTGCCCCAGCGCCCGCGACCATTCGCCCAAGTCTACTTCCGCCAGCAGGCCCGACGCGACGAAGCGCTCCACCCCGTCCGGCGAAAGCTCCGCCGCCCGCACGTCGAGCTTGAGCGCCCCCGACTCCGGCGCGAGCCCCAGCAGTGCCGCAATGTCCGCCGCAAACACAGACTCCACCCCGCCCGCAAAGCGCAGCCGGCTCGGCCACCCATCCTGCAGCGTCAGCTCTTCCAGACGAATCGCATCGCACCGCCCGCGAAACGGCCGCGGCAGAAAGCCGCCGGTGAGTTCCGCCAGCTCTACCGCGTTGCAACTGCCGCTCAGCGTCACACAGCGCGCATCGGCGTTTTCGCTATACGTGAGATTTCCCGAAAACGAGCCGCTGCGCGGCGCAGCACCGCCCAGCACCTCGCCGCCAATCACCCGCAGCGGCAGCTCCGGCACGCGCAACTTCAACTCGTCAATTTGCAATCTCGCCCCGCGCGGCGAAACCTCGGCGGAGAGATGGATCGGGTCGTCGACATGAACGCCGTTCAGTTCTTTGCAAGCCGCTTGCAGCGTCGCCAGCCGCTCGCTCTTGAAGTGAATCGTCCCCTCCATTTGCCGCAGCAGCGCCACGAACGGCGTGCGCTCGAGCCGCACGTCGAAATTCTGGAAGAACACGCGACTCGGTCCGCCCGGCCGAAAGCCGGAACCGAGCCCGCTCTCAACCACAAAGCGCACATCCTCGCGCAGCCACGTCCGGCTCGAGATCTCGCAACGCCCGTTCAGCAGCGTCAACTGATAATCGTCCGGCCGCTCCGTATCCCGGCGATAGGCCAGTTCCGCTTCGCCGACCGTCGCGGCCGTGGCCCGCCGCTCGGGCAACCAGACCTCGATGCCGCTGAACCCGCGCGAAGTCCACGAGAGCGGATCCACGCGCGCGATCGTGCTGTACATGCCGAGCCGCTCGCTGAGAACGGTTGCGCAGTGCTGACGGTAGCCGTCGGAGCGCAAATAGCACGCATACCCGAGCGGTCCCCCGACGCCCAGGCACACCATCGCGATCGCCGCGATCAAAGCCGACAGCTTGGCTAACGACATGCGGCGGGATTCTACGGTGAGCGGAGCTTCGGCGTCGCCGGGCGCAGCATCCGCGCACAGCTCCTTGCACAACCCGACGCATTGCAGCCCCCACGCAAAGATTTCATCTGCGGACGAAACGGACGTTCAACAGACCCACCCGACGTGCCGATCAACTGGAAGGACCGGAAAAGGTTGTTGCCCGCCGCGCCGCGCTTGCCGGCTACGGGACCAGCCGCCGACCCCCTTTCGGAGACGATGTCGATGATGCGGACGTGCGCCGGATTGACCCTCGCGCTGTTTGTTCTGACGGGTTGCGAATCGCCCCAGAGCCGCCTGAACGCTCCGCCTCATGGCGAACAGGCCGAGTCGCCCGACCTCCAGGGCACCTATGTGTACATGTCCGACAACGCGCTGCTCGAGAGCATGAGCATCGCCGATTACCACTTCCTGCCCAATCGCTCGATCCTCAACACCATGGGCAAGCAGCGGCTCAACCGCCTCGCCTCGCTCATCGAGGAATACGGCGGAGAAGTGCGCTACAACAGCAATCTCGACGACGACGAGCTGATCAACCAGCGCACCCAGGCCATCATCGCCTATCTGGGCGAGATCGGCGTCGACACCAAGAAGAGCACCGTGACCCGCGAGCCCGCCGGCGAGGTCACCAACAAGAGCTCCGAAGAAGCGATCCTGATCAAGGTCTCCGAAGGCACCTATCGCCAGCGCCGAAACAGCGGCGGCGGCGCTGGCAGCGGCGGCGGTACGCCTCCGGGCATCGGGATCGGCGGTAACTGATCGGCCCGATTGAGCGGCGGTAAGCCCTGGTGAGGGCGCGTTCGCAGCGCACGGTTCGAACGCGCCGGTATTCACGGAATGAAGCACTTTACACAAGGAATTGCCCGGTGAGCAGCCTGCGTAATCGATCCATGAAGGCGCTATTGGGAGCGGTGTTTGCCGGCGTGTTTGTCGGCTGTCAGTCGACGCCGACCAGCAAATCGGAACAGTACGTAACCGATCCGGTGACGAAGCGCACCCTGCGCGTCGAGCCGGAGCAGCAAAACGTTCGCGTCGGCGCGTCGACCTACTTCGCCTACGGCCACTTGCTGGAGCGGCAGGGACAGTTCGCCCAGGCCGCCGAGCAGTACGAGAAGGCTCTCGCCGCCCAACCGCGATTCCCCTCGGCCAACAACCGCCTGGGCATCACCTACAACAAGCTCGGTCGTCATGACGAGGCTTCGGTCCAGTTCCAACTGGCCCTCTCCTCCTCGCCCAACGACGTCCAAATGCTGAACAACCTCGGCTATAGCCAATTCCTCGAAGGCAAGTATGCCGAGGCCGAGCGCACCCTGCGCGGCGCGATCCAGGTTCGCCCCGACTTCACCCGAGCCCAGATGAACCTCGGCCTCGTGCTGGCCAAGCAGCAGCGCTGGGCCGACGCCTATCAGGCCTTCTCCAGCGCGACCAACAGCGCCGATGCCCACTACAACCTCGCCGTCGTGCAGGCGGAGTGCGGCCTCTACGCCAACGCCGCCCGCTCGCTCGAAGCGGCCCTCAGCGCCGACCCCGGCCACCCCTACGCCCGCGCTCAGCTCCGCGAGATCTCGCACCTCGCCTCGCAGGGCGACAACCCGCCCGCGACCCCGCAGGCCAACCAGTTCGCCACAAACACCCCCGACGGCTCGACCTCGGGCAGTTCGACGATGGACAACGCGCCGATGAACGAGGCCGCGCCGAATGGCGGCGGCTCGTCCAACTTCGCGAACGCCGCGCCGAACAAAATGAATGACGGCTCGACCGACTCGACCACCGATTGGACCCGCAGCGACAGCGACACGAGTTCGTCCGCAGACGGCTCGACGCCGATCGCAGGCGGCGCCCCCACCGGCGGCACGTCGACCAACGCGCCGGGCACTTGGAACAACACCAGCCCCGCCACCGGCACAATGACGCCCATGACGCCCGCGCCCAGCCGGCCCATGGCCGCGAACCCCGGCGGCAGGCCCTCGAACAACGCGGGAATGACCAGCCCGTCGAACACGGTCGCTTCCACGCCCGGCGGCTGGACGCAGCCCTCGACCGCGACGACCGCGTCGCCCCGCCCGAGCACCGCACCGATGGGGCAGATGACCATGATGCCCCTCCGCGGCCCGACCGGCTCGACCCAGAACACGCTGACGCCGAGCGGCACGAGCACCGCTTCGACGACCACCACCCCGCAGCCGGTCGCCGCCTCGCCCAACGCGATGCCCAATCACAACGCACCGCAGGGCACGGTCAGCGCCGCCAGCCTGCCGCCGGGAAATCAGCCCGACTTCTCGCCAAAGTCCGATCCGTCGGATGGCGACATGTCGATGCCGACCAACCCGATGCCGGCCCATTCGATGCCCTCCAACTCGATGCCCGCCGACTCGATGCCGGCCAATTCATCGGGCGGCTCGATGGACCCCAACTCCACGCTTCCCCACAACGCCATGCCCGGCGACGAAGACTGCGACGAATCCACCGAAACCGCGCAGCCGTCGATGAACGGCTCGCATGCTCAACCCGAGTCGCCGTCGATGTCGTCGCGAACGCAATCGACCACCTCGACCATGGCGCCGATGTCGCCCACCGGAACGAGCGGCACCATCGCCCCCACCACCATCAAACTGGCCGGCGACGCCGCAACAACCACCTCGCGCCCCCCGACCAGCGCGACACCGATGCAATCAATGACCCCCGTAAAGCGCTAATCACCAATGGGCCACTGGCGCTCTGCCGGCGGCCCCGTTTCCGCCTCGCTCTACTGCAAAGTTCTCGCAACCATCCCCGTGCCGGCCATGGCCCGACTTTCCCAAACGGGAAGCCGCAGCAAGCCGTCCGGGGTGTTTCTGTTACCTGCCCGCCCCTCACAACGCTGACGCCCCCATCATCCGCACACCCGCACCAGCAGCATCCGCACTCTCACATTCCCACGGCCAATACGACGACGAACGACATATGCGCCCGACACCGCGCGGAAATCCCGCGCGCCGACGGCTCATGAATTTCGTTCTTTGAGTCGGTTAGCTCGCATCAGCCAAATGCGCCGCTAGCGCCCCATTCACCACCCCCGCATGGCTAATCGGCATTCCATGCGACGCATCCCCCACTTCAACGTACCGCGCCCCCGCGATCCGCTTTGCCAGCTCGCGGCCCAGCGCCGGCGGCGCAATCGGGTCGTGAAAAGCGCTCACCACCAGCGTCGGCAACCCGGCGAGTTCGGGCAATCGTGCACAAAGGTCGGACCGCCGCAGCGCCCGAAGCTGCGCCGGCACAACCTTCGGCTGCTCGCCCAAATCATGACCAAATAGTTCGGCCAGCCGAGCCGCAAGTTCCGCCTCGTTCTCAATTCTGCCCGGCGGCATCACCAGCCGCAGAAACCCCCGGCGCCGCATCGCGCGCGTGCCGACCTGCGAACGCAATCCAAGCCAGATCATCCGCCACGAAAGCGGCGCGGCCCGCCGCCCGGCGGGAAACGTACACAGCAAGCTCAGACTGCGGACGCGCACACGATGCGACAGCGCGAGCTGCTGCGCGACGACCCCGCCCAGCGAGTGCCCGACCACATGGACCGCGTCGACCCCCGCGGCGTTCAGCACGGCCAGCGCATCATCGGCCATGCCCTCAATACTGACACGCCCCACCGCCGCGTCGCTGCCGCCCAGGCCGCGATGCTCGAAAGTAACGCAGCAATGACTAGCGCGAAACGCGTCAATCTGCGGACGCCAACTGGTGGCGTGCATGCCGACGCCCTGAATGAACAAAATGGCGGGGCCGGCGCCTTCGACCTTGTAGATCATTCGCCCGTCGGGGCGACTCGCGGATGACTGCATGATCGAATGATACGACGCTGCGGAAACACACCGCGCTGACCACGCAGCGCCGGCTAGTCACCTTCCGCAGGCTGCGAAGCCACCGCCGTCGCCGGCTGATCCACGCGCAAGGAGACGTTGCCGCACTGCGAGTTCAGAGACACCGGTCGTTCGCCGGCTCCCAGCTTGAGCGGGTCCGCCCACGGATCGATGACGCCCGCGGTCCACCGCGCCGGCGATTCTCGTTCAAAGCGCAACACCCGACCTCGCATCGTCGACGGGTCAATCGTGGCGGAAATCTCGGGGCTGAGCATCGCGTCGATCATGCCGGCCTTGCATTTCACATCGATTTTCCCCACCACCGAGTTGGAGTTCGTCAGCTCAACGAAAACATCACCATGGTCATTTTCGATGCTCACTTCATCGGCGGGTGCGACCAGTTTGACATCGCCATTGCGCGTTCGGATCTTCACGCGCCGAACAGCGTCCTGCACCGTTACATCCGCGTTTTCGCTGCGGATCTCCAGCGGCGCGTCGCTGGCAAAGACTCGCACCGTTCCGTGCTTCGCCTCGATCGTGAGCGGCGTGCCCGAGGGCAATACGATCTGCCCCGTAAGCTGCACTCGACACCCGCGCTGATTTCGGGGCGATTTCACGAGAAGTCGAACCGCGCCGCCCGGACGAGTCGGTTGGACCACCTCAAACCGAACGGAATCGCAGGCGCCAACGGCATTGGCCGCAACATCCGCCTCCCCGACGACGGTGAGCGACCCCAGCACGCGTTCGCGACCAGGTTCGTAGTTCACCACCAAGACCCCGGACGGCCATTCGATCAAGATCGGCCGTCCGCCCGTCGATTTGAGATTGATTGGCAGATCGACCTGGTGCTTCGTCGTTTTGGTCGCGGAGCAAGAGGCGGCTTCGGGTGGAGCGCCGCAAACTTTTGCTGTCAGCGCCGCGACGATCGCCGCACCAAGAATGATCACGGCCTTACCGACTCGCGGGCGATGACGACGGTGTTGCTCACCGACCATCATCGTTTGTATCCGACGGCCTTCGCCTCTTTCGAGACAAACAGTTGGATAGATCCATTCACGGACTGGGCGTGAATCATCGGACCACCGCCGCCATTCAATTGCGCGCTGTACGAACCAAGGCTGCGCTTTTCGAGCAACTTCAGCCCTGGATTCGGCGCGGCTTCGATATCGCCGCTTTCGGTTTCGACGCGAAACCTCGCCTTGAAACCATCACTCGCGACATTCAGCGTCGCCATCCCGTTGATAGTGTGAATATCGATATTCCCGTCCAGCTTCCGGTCGCAATCGATCAGTACGCGACCGTTTTCGGATTTAATCGTCACCGCCTCGCGCGGCCTTCGAATCGTCACATGGCCGTTAGCGGTCGTGATCTCTGCTCTCCCCGCGCAGTCCTCGAGTTCGACATCGCCGATCACCGACTCTACCTCGATGTCGCATGAAAAGTTCACGGCCCGAACTCGCGCCGCATCGGTGATGACTTCAACGCTCACACCGGTCGGAACCCGACACAGGAGCGACGCGGCAGCGATCTGACCTGCGCCAAATTGCGTGAGATTCGTCGATAACATCGCGGTCCCGCCGGCGCGTTCAGGCAACTGAACGTGCGGTTGCGCGTCAACGCTCATGTACGCTAGTTTGCAGGGTCCGACCGACGAGCGCAGGTACGCGTCAACGTGGAGCATGCCGTCGGTCGACAACTCCAGCGCGATCGTGTCGACCGGCCATTCGACCCGTAGCCGCGACGCTCCGCGAAGGTCGTGTGTTTGCTGGGTTCGCCTTTCCGGGGGCTTCTTCGGATCCTCATCGGCTCCCACGCCCGCGAGCAGCAGGAGTCCGGCCGAAACGATCAGTCCGACGCTACCACGCCGCTTCGAAGATCGCCTCGAGTTCCTCACGACCCACCTCCCGCGGATTGAATCGCGCAGTCCACTGAACTGCTGCACCTTCCGCCAATCCTGCCAGCGCCTCGCGCGGCACGCCATGGTCCCGAAGACGCGGCAAGATGCCCGCAGTCGCCAGATATGACTTCATGGTGTCAACCAGGGTTCCCGGCAACCCCAGCTCCTCATACGGATTGGCGGCGAGACCGGAGCCCGCCCCCGCATTAAACGCAATCACATGCGGCATCATCAACCCCACCGCAATGCCATGCGTAATGTCGAACTTCGCCGTCAGCGGGTTCGCGCAAGAGTGCGCCGCGCCCAGCATGCTCCGCTCGATCGCCACGCCCGCCAGATGCGCCCCCAGCAACATCCCGGTTCGCATGTCTTCATCGGATAATGCGGAAGAATCCACCTGTGCCACGGCTCTGTGAGCCGTGTCTTGGCCGCCCCGTCGAGCCGCGGAAGCAAGCCCCTTGCCTTCCGCCAGCACGCGCGAAAAGCTCGCCGTCAGCAACCCCCACGCCCGCCGCGACGCCTCGCGCGAAACCTCATCTCGCGCCTTGCACGCCGATGTCTCCAGCGCATGCGTCAACGCATCCAGCCCGACCGCGATCGTCACGCCGCGCGGCGCCGTCGCAATCAGGTCCGGGTCGAGCACCGCCAGCAGCGGCCGCAGCCCGCCCTGCCCCGGCGGCCGACGATCGCCGCACGGCATCTTCATGTGCGTGCGTTCGTCGCTGATCAACGCAAACGACTGCGCCTCGCTGCCCGTGCCGGCGGTGGTCGGAATCATCACGCTCGGCAACAACGGCGGTCGCTTCGCCAGCACCTCCGCCGGCGCGTCGCCCCGATAGTCGGCCATCGCGCCGCCGCAGCTCAAAATGAAGTTGATCCCCTTCGCGCAGTCCATCGCGCTGCCGCCCCCAAGGCCGATCAAAAAGTCGATCGGTGCCCCCATCGCGCCGGCGGTTTTGGCGAAGCGCACGCCCGCCTCAACCTGCGCCGTGGTCGGATTCTCGGCCACGCCGTCAAAGACGCCGACGCGCAACCCCGCCGCCTCGCAACTCGCCAGCACACGCCGCAGGTGACCGGCGTCGCGAATGTGCGGGTCGGTCACCAGCAACACATGCTTGGCCCCGCGGCGGCGGACGAACGGACCCACCGCCGCGCTCGCCCCCGCACCGAGCGCGACCTCAACCGGCGAATGTCGCTTGATCCACGCCAGCGACTCGGACACATCCAACGCGGTCAAACGAAATCCTCGCTTCCGTAGCCACGCCGGCTCATCTCACTCCACGCGGCCTGCAACTCTCGGCTCGTCCGCATACCGAAACCAGCCGCAGACTTCCGCCTCCGCGAACGCGCGATCCACGTCGCCGGATAACTCACCGACGGCGTCGCCGCTCGATTCTCTCGCCCTTCGCGTCGAATATCATCATCATCAGAATCGCATGACTACGAATTTCGACGTCATTGTAATCGGCGGCGGACACGCCGGTGCCGAGGCCGCTTGGGCCGCCGCACACCTCGGCGCGCGCACCGCGCTCATCACGTTCCGCCGCGACGCCATCGGCCGCATGTCCTGCAATCCGGCCATCGGCGGCATCGGCAAAGGCCAGATGGTGCGCGAGATCGACGCGCTGGGCGGGCTCATGGGCCGCGTCGCCGATGAGACCGGAATTCAGTTCCGCATGCTCAATCGCCGCAAAGGGCCGGCGGTCTGGTCCCCGCGCTGCCAGTCAGATAGCGCGGCCTACGCGCTCGCCGTCCAGCACGCGCTCGAGCATTGCCCAAATCTGACCATCCTCGAAGCCGGCGTTGAATCGTTCCTCTATGACTCACCGCCCCATCACAGCCGCGCCCGCGAAACAGCCGCATCCGCTTCGCCGGAGCTCGGCCCCCTTCACCGCATCCGCGGCGTCATTCTCGCCGACGGCACACGCCTGACCGCCGAGGCCGTCGTCGTCACCAGCGGCACATTCCTCGCCGCTCTCATGCACTGCGGCGAACAAAAAACCGCGGGCGGCCGCGTCGGTGAGCCCGCCGCCACCGGCCTCAGCGGCGCATTGCGTGAGCTAGGCCTCCAACTCGGCCGCCTCAAGACCGGCACGCCCCCGCGCCTCGCGCGCGACAGTGTGAACTTCGCGGTCCTCGAAGAGCAGCACGGCGACGCCCCCCCCACTCCATTCTCCTTTTTGAACGACCGCATTTCGCAGCCGCAGGTCTGCTGCTGGATCACCTACACCAACCCCGCCGTTCACGAAATTCTGCGGGCAAATCTGCACCGCGCGCCGATGTACAGCGGCCAAATCCAATCCTGCGGGCCACGCTATTGCCCCAGCATCGAAGACAAGATCGTGCGCTTCGCCGACAAAGAGCAGCATCAGATCTTCCTCGAGCCCGAGACACGCGACGGCGATCGCATCTACTGCAACGGCATCAGCACCTCCACGCCGCAGGATGTGCAAACCGCGCTCTTGAAAAACATCCCCGGCCTCGAAAACGCGCGCGTCCTGCAATGGGGCTACGCCGTCGAGTACGACTTCGTCCCGCCCGAGCAAACCGACGCGACGCTCATGACCAAGCGCGTCGCCGGCCTCTTCCTCGCCGGACAGATCAACGGCACCAGCGGCTACGAAGAGGCCGCCGCACAAGGCCTCATCGCGGGCATCAACGCCGCCCGCTTCGTCGCACAGCGCGACCCCTTCATCCTCCGCCGCGACGAAGCCTACATCGGCGTCATGATCGACGACCTCGTCACCCGCGGCGTGACCGAGCCCTATCGCATGTTCAGCTCGCGCGCCGAACATCGCATGCACCTGCGCTACGACAACGCCGATCAGCGCCTCACCCCGCGCGGGCGCGACCTTGGCCTGGTCGACGACGCCCGCTGGGCCCGCTTTGAGCGCAAGACGCAAAGGCTCGCGGCGCTGCATTCGATCCTGACGTCGCGACGCGTCGAGGGGCGACTGCTCGTTGACTGGCTCCGACGGCCCGACGAGACCGGCGAGCGCTTCGCGCGAGCCGACGCCCAACTGGCCGATTTCTTCGCCACCGCCGACGTCTGGGCCGCAGCGCTGGTTCAGATTCGTTACCAAGGCTACATCGAGCGACAAGCGCGGGCGATCGACGAGTTTCGGGAATTGGAAGCGCTCCCGCTCCCCGAATCGTTCAATTATTCCGAGATACCCCAGCTTCGCCGTGAGGCCGTCGAACGCCTTACCGCCGTCGCCCCGCGCAGCCTCGGTCAAGCCTCCAGGATCAGCGGAATTCGCCCGACCGACCTTTCGCTCATATCTCTCTATCTCTCTGCCAAAAATAGACTTACGACCTAATCCCCCGCCCCATCGTTCAGCTTCTGTGAAAATCTTGCCAAGTCAATCTCCCCGTGTTACGATTGATAATATAGATAATTTGGGGAACCGTATGGAACCGTTGGGAATGGAACGCGACGAGCTTCAGTCGAAATCAGTGTTTACGACCGGCGAAGTCGCGGAGATCTGTAAACTCAGTCAGCAGACGGTTATCCGCTGCTTCGATCGTGGCCAGCTCCGCGGCTATCGCGTGCCCGGATCGCGCTTCCGGCGCATCCCGCGCGACTCGCTCGTCCAGTTCATGAAGGAAAACCAGATCCCGCTCGACCAGCTCGAGTCACGCAAAATCCGCGTCCTCGTGGTCGACGACGATCCCGCAATCGTCGAAATGCTGCTCGAGCTCCTCGAACGCGACGGACGATTCGAGGTCACCTCCGCCAGCACCGGCTTCGACGCCGGATTGCAGGTCGAGAAGTTCAAGCCCGACATCATCGTCCTCGACTACATGCTGCCCGATATCAACGGCAACGCCGTCTGTCGCCGCATTCGCGAGGATGACAAACACCGCGACATCCGCATCATCGTCGTCTCCGGCGTGGTCAATCGCGACGACGTGGAAAAGCTCTACGCGGCCGGCGCCGACGACTTTTTGCAGAAGCCGTTCAAGATCGACGCGTTGGTGAAGCGGCTGGTCGAATTGGTGCAGCGTGGGTGATCCACGCCCACCGGTGCGAGATCGCCCCGCCACCAACCCCGACGCGGTGTTGGCCCAGCTCGATCGCCTCCCGACGCTGCCCGCAATCGCCCTACGGCTCTTGCAGACGACGGCCGACGACGAAGGCGGCGCCCGCGAGCTGATCGCGCTGCTCCGGGCCGATCAATCGCTCACCGCCAAAGTGCTCGCCCTCGCCAGTTCCACCGGCGCAGGCCTTGGCCGCCCCGTCCGCACCCTCGAACAGGCCGTGCCGCTGCTCGGCTTTTCCGGCGTGCGCAGCGCAGTCCTCGCGGCGGGCGTCTTCGAGTGCTTTCGCAGCACCGAGGTCGACGCCGACAGCGGATTCGACCTGCCCGGCTTCTGGCTGCACGCCCTCGCCGTCGCCAACGCGGCCCGCGAAATCGCTAAGGCCCGCGGCGTCCGCGAGCCGCACCCGGAACAGGCCTATCTTGCGGGGCTCCTGCACGATCTCGGCAAAGTCGCGCTCGCCACCGTCTTCCCAAAAGGCTATGCCCGCGCCGCGCGCCGCGCTCAGGAAGAGCGCAGCGACATCGCCGACGTCGAACGGACCATCTTCGGCGTCGACCACACCCGCGCCGGCCGAAAAGTCGCCGACCAGTGGCGCCTTCCGCCGGAGCTGCGCGACGTCATCTGGCTGCATCACGTCGCAGGCGCCACGCTGCCCCCCAGCGCCGCCGACCGCGACCTCATCGCGATCGTGCAACTCGCCGACACCCTCGCCCGCGAACAGCGCGTCGGCTTCAGCGGCAACTTCGTCTTCTTCGAACATTCGCCCGCCCTCGCCGCCCGGCTCGGCCTCGACGGCGCCAAACTCGACGCCATCGCCGCCGGCATGGTGCAGGCCGCCCGCACCCAGGCCGAGCAATTCGGCATCAGCCACCCCACGCCCGCCGAGCAATACGTCCGCGCCATGGCGCAGGCCAACGCCGAACTCGGGCGGATCAACACCGATCTCTCCGTCAGCAACCAAAAGCTCGCGGTCGCGGCCCGCTACTTCAACGCCCTCTGCGCATTTGATCAGCGCATCGGCCCCTGGGCAGAGCTGCCCATGGTCGTCGAATCGCTGCTCGCCGCGGTACGCGAGGTCTGGCCCGATCGCCCCGCCGCCGCCTTCGCCGTCGCCGACGACGCCGCCGCCATCGAGCTGGCCTGGCAACTCGGCGATCACGAGTCCGGCGCAAAAACGTTAAACGTGCTGCCCGACAAACTGGCCCAATGGCTGCGCGAGCCGATCGAGGCATCAAGCACGCTGCCCGCGCAAGCCCCCACCGCGTTGCACTCGCTCTTCGCCGCTGCCGCCGGCCGCTCCCCCAACGCGTTCTCCTGGTTCGCCCCGATCCTGCAATACAAAAAGCTCGTCGGCGGGCTGCTCTTGGGCGCCACCGACGACGCCGGCCCGCAAACACTCGACGCCTCCGACGATCTGCGTGCTTTTCTCAACGCCTTGGGCCTCGCCATCAGCCGCACTCACGCCCAGCGTCAGGCGCGACGCATCACCGACGAACTGGCCGAGTCCAATCGCCGCCTGCAGCAGATCCAGGTCGAGCTCCTCCGCTCGCGCTCGCTCACGATGATCGCCGAAATGGCCTCGGGCGCGGCGCACGAGCTCAACAGCCCCCTCACGGTGATCTCCGGCCGCTCGCAGATGCTCGCGCAATCGATCAGCGAACCGGAACAACAGCGTCTGCTGAATGTGATTCAGGACAAGGCCCACGAGTGCAGCCAAATCGTCAGCGAGCTGATGGAGTTCGCGCGGCCCCGCCCTCCGCAGTGCGCCGACGTCGATCTCATCGAGCTGCTCTCGCGGCTGCGCAGCGACTACAGCGCCGAGCGCTCCTTCCCGCCCAGCCGCTTCACCATCCAGACGCGCGAGCTCGAAGCCGGACGCCGCGCCGGCGAGCCGCTGCCGCGGGCCGTTGTCTGGGCCGACGGACGCCAGATGGAACAGTTGCTACGAGCAGTGATCGATAACGCGGTCGAGGCCGTCCAGGCCGGCGGCGCAATCGCCGCAACGATCCAGCCCACCACCGCCCTCGACGGCTTCGAAATCCGCATCGCCGACAACGGCCCGGGCATGCCGCCCCACGTCGTCGAGCGCGCCTTCGACCCCTTCTTCTCCCACCGCCCCGCCGGTCGCCGCCGCGGCCTCGGCCTGGCCCACGCCTATCGCATCATCGAAGCCCACCGCGGCCGCATCTGGCTCGACAGCACGCCCAACCGCGGCACAACCGTACACATCGTGCTCTTGCGTCATCCCACCCCATCTTCGTAGGTGCCTGCGGCTCGCAGGCCGACCACTGCGCGGGCGAGTCGCAAAGATCGCCCGCATGCGACAACCTTCGCCAAACGACAGCCGCATGCGGCAGGTCGCCTCAGCTCCGTTCCGCCTCCGCTTTCATCCGGCGAAACCCACGACGCTTCTTGAATACCTGCTACGGCGCCCCAATCGGCCGCCCATGCGGGTCCGCCGTCGGATGATCAAGCTCCGCCGCCAGTTTCTCGCGCAGCGCACCATCGCTGACGTGTTCCAGCCGATCGGCCGGCCCATGCACATGATCCTGCGGCAGCCGCACCTCACGATCAAAAAACGTCTCCCACAACCGATGCGCTCGCAGCAATTCCGCCGCCCGCGTGCGACCGCGCGGCGTCAGCCGCATCCCCGCCTCACTCAACGCCGCCCAACCCTCCGCCTTCAACGAGCGGCTCGTCCACCATCGCACCAACGGCGAAAACGACATCGATCGCAGATGATCATGCATCGCCCGCAACGCGACCGGCGCCTGCCGCTCTTCCCCGCGCAGCAACAGCAACAGCGCATCCTCGAGCGCCGTTTCGCGCGAGATGGAGAAGCGTTGCCACGCCCGCCGCAGCAAGCCATATCGAGGCGCAAACACCCACGCCGCCAGAAACAGCACCCCGCCCACGACCGAGATCATGCCCGCCGTGCTGGCCGAGCGACCGCTCCACCCCAGCCAGCCGGGGACGGCCAAGGCCGCCGCATGTCCTCCCACCGCCGCCGCCAACGCCAGCACCACGCTCCAAATCAGCATGCCGCTCAGCCGATCGGTCAGCAGCTGCGCCGTCGCCGCCGGCACAATCAGCATCGCCACCACCAGCACACTGCCAACGCTCTCAAACGCCGCCACCGCGGTGACCGCGGTCAGCGTCATCAGCGAATACTGCAGGATCCGCGCGTCGAAGCCGAGCGAAGTCGCCAGCGCCGGATCAAACGTGCTCAGCTTCAGCTCTTTGTAAAACAGCACGACGAACGCAAGATTGAGCGAGAGCACGATCGCCAGCGGAATCGCCGCCCGCGGCACAACCCAGCCCCCGATGCGAACGCCGTCGAGCGGCGTCAGCTCAATCGCGCCAAACAGCACGCAGTTGGGGTCGAGGTCGACTTTGTCCGCGGCGGCTCGAAGCAGAACGAGGCCGACCGCGAAAAGACAGGTGAAGACAACGCCCATCGCCGCCCCGGCCTCGACCTCGCCGCGACGATGAACCCACTCGATCAGTATTGCGGTCTGCAATCCGACGATCGCCGCGCCCACGAACATGTCCAAGCTGTCGCGCTTACCCGTGACCAGAAACGCCGCCGCCAGACCCGGCAGCACAGCATGGCTGATCGCGTCTCCCATCATGCTCATCTTGCGCAACACGAGGAATACGCCCAGCACGGCGCACGCCGCAGCGCACAGCGCCGCCACCAGTGCAATCTGCGTGTCGATCGAGCGCCAGCCCGAGAAATTGGTCAGCATGAGCATGCCGCTCATCATGGCGCCGCTCCAGTCGGCAACACGCTGGGCAACCGATGCGGGCTCGGCGGAGTAACCAGCGCCGCCGCGTCCGCCGCCAGCAGCGCTTCGAGCTTGGTAATCATCTCCGCATCAAGAACGTGCTCGACCAGATCCGCGTCGCGATCGACGTGGCTCGGCGCAATGTCGGCGTGGGTGATCAAATACATCTCCCACAGCCGGTGATTGCGCGTCACACGCCGCGCCGATTCGAGCCCGGCCTGCGTCAGGCGGAATTGCGAAGAGCCGGCCGGCTCAATCCAGCGGCTGGCAAGCCCCACCTGCATCATCCGCGCCAACTCCTCCGCGTTCCACACGCGATTGGCCGCCAAAGCGCCCTCGCTGAAGGACCGGTTCGGATCATCCTCGACCAGTTCGTAACACGATCGCAAAAAGTGCTGCTCGGCCACGCGCCGCCCAAGCTGCCGCGCCTCAAGCCAGCGCCACACCGAGCCGCGCTTCGCCCCAAAAACCAGGCTGAAAATGAACAGCGCCCCCGAGACCAGCACGATCAGCGCCCCCGACGGCGCCTTGGGGATCAACGCGCTCAGCCCGGCCCCGACCACGCCGCTGATCAATCCCACACCCGCACTGATCAACACGACTCGCCGCAAATCATCGCTCCAAAACCGCGCGGCGGCGGGCGGAACCACCAGCAGCGCAATCACCAGAATCAGCCCGACCGCTTGCAGCCCGATCACCGTGATCAGCACGACCGCCCCCATCAGCATCAAATCAAACGCCACGATCGGCCGGCCCTGCGCCGCGGCATACGCCGGATCGAAGCACAGCAGCCGCAGCTCTTTGAAAAAGCCGATGCACAGCGCGATCACGATCGCCGCGCCGCCCGCGATCAGCCACGCATCGGACACGATCATCGCAGCCGTCTTCCCGTAGATGAACGCATCAAGACCGGCCGCGGAAGCTGTCGCCGATTGCTGCACAAGCGACGAGAGCGCGATGCCGCCTCCAAAAAAGACGCTCAGCGCGATGCCCAGAGCCGCGTCTTCCTTCACGCGCGTCGTGTGCACAACCGCCAGCACAAAGAGCACCGCCAGCACGCCGGTGATTGTCGCACCCGCCAGCAGCACCGGCAGCGACTTGCCCGCCATCCCCAGCGCCGAGCCGACCAGAAACGCCAGCGCAATGCCCGGAAGCGTGGCATGGCTGATGACATCCGCCAGCAGCGCCCGCTTGCGAAGCATCAGAAAGGTGCCCACCACGCCCGACGCCAGCGCAAACGCCCCAACGCCCAGCACCACGACCCGCGTGTTGTAATCTCGCAGCGCCAGCAGGCTGATGAGCGACGGCCAGTCGAGTCGGGCGGCGGCGATCATACAGGCGCGTCCCGCTTGGCGAGCTTGTGCGCCGCTTCTTCCAACAGCGTCAGACGTCCGCCATAAGTCTTTCGCAAATTCTCCGGCGTGAACACATCGCGCACCGGCCCGTGGGCCACCACCCGCATGTTGAGCAACACGACGTATTCAAAGTACTCGGGCACCGTTTCGAGATCGTGATGAACGACGATCACCGTCTTCCCCGCCGCACGCATGGCCCGCAACACGTCGATGATCGCCCGCTCCGTCGCCGCATCGACGCTCGCGAAGGGCTCGTCCATCAGATAAAGCTGTGCGTCCTGAGCAAGTGCACGCGCCAGGAACACGCGCTGCTGCTGACCGCCGCTGAGTTGCCGAATCTGACGACTCGCGAAGTCTTTCAATCCGACGCGATCGAGCGCCTCGCGCGCCGCTTCCAGATCGGCCCGCCCCACCGGCCGCAGCCAGCCCAGCCGCCCGTAGCGCCCCATCGCCACCACATCCAGCGCGCTCACCGGAAAATCCCAGTCGACCGACTCTCGCTGCGGCACATACCCCACCAGGCGGCGCTGCCGACGATACGGCTCGCCAAACACCGTCACCCGCCCCGAAGCCTTCGGCACCAGATCCATCACCGCCTTGATCAGCGTGCTCTTGCCCGCGCCGTTGGGCCCGACCAGCGCGATCAGCTTGCCCGCCGGCGCGTCATACTCGACATCCCACAACACAGGGCGACGCTGATAAGCAACGGTCATGTCATGGATCGACAGCGGGCAATCGGCCGGATGCTCAGCGCCGGCGGTGCGGGCCGGCGGCCGCGGTTGCACGCTCGATTCCAGACCGCCCGTTGCCGGACCATTCGTCGGCGAATCATGGCGATCGCGTGCGCTCGTCTGCATCATCGCACTCCCTGACTCGCGGGCGCCGCCGCGTTCGCGGAAAGCGTCAGCTTGCCGTGCGCCCCGCGCGGCGGCACCGAGCCGCCCAGGGCCCGTGCGATCGTCGTGGCGTTATGGTCGAGCATGCCGACATAGGTGCCCTCGTACGTGCCCTCCATGCCCATCGCATCCGAGAAGAGCGTGCCGCCGATGCGCACGCTGTGCCCGCGCGACGCCGCCCCCTCGATCAACGCCTGCACGTTCTTGTCGCTGACGCTGCTCTCGACGAACACCGCCCCGATCCGCTGCTCCACCAGCATGTCGACCAATCGATTGATGTCGTTCAGCCCCGCTTCCGACTCGGTCGAAATGCCCTGAATGCCGATCACCCGAATACCGTAGGCCCGACCAAAGTAGTTAAACGCATCGTGCGCCGTCACGAGCACGCGTTGCTCAGCGGGGATCGATGCGACCGCCGATGTCACATAGGTGTGCAGCGAACGAAGCTCCTCCTGTAACTCACCGAGCCGCGCTTCAAACTCGCCCCGATGCGCCGGCAGCAGCTTGCTCAGGGCGCTCGCAATGACCGGCGCGACCTTGCTCCACGCACTCACATCCATCCACACGTGCGGATCGGAGTGGCCCGCGAACTCAGGCGGTTCGAGCAGACTGTCGCGCTCCAGCCCCTCCGTCACCGCGACCACCGGCTTCTCCCGCGCCAGGCGCACCAGCGAATCGCTCATGCGCCCCTCCAGCAGCAGCCCGTTGTAGAAAACCAGGTCGGCCTCTTGCAGCAGCACGAGGTCGTTCCGCGTCGGCTTGTAAAGGTGCGGGTCGACCCCGCTTCCGATCAGCCCGATCACCTCGGCCCGCTCGCCGGCGATGCGCCGCACAATGTCGGTGATCATCCCGACCGTGCAGACCACCCGCGGCTTCGCGCTCCCCGACGCCGCCGCAGAGCCCGACGCCCCACCGGCATCCGTCCGCGAGCAGGCGGGCACAAACATCGCCAGGAAAAAAAGCGCTACCCATGCGAATCGGGCAGCCCGAAGCGCAGCCGCGCACAAGTAACAGTTCATCCAGTATTGATCGGATTTATCCATACATCCGAATTGTACCAATGGCTACATTTTTGTCAATTTCCCGAGAATCGATCGCTCTGCATCGATCCGGAAATCGTTATCGCTGCAACGGTATGGATGGAGGGTGTACAGCCGCCGTGCTCGGCGTCAGTTGCTTTCGTCGCGCGACGCCGGCCCGCGCCGCAGCCGCAGCCAGTTCGGCCGCTGCTGATCGCGCACCGCCTCGGTCAGCCGCAATCCAGCCCCGCGAAGTTGCGGACTCGCGTCACGATCAACGAGCAACTCCGCCCCGCGCGCCGGCCGCACGCCAAACCACGAACGCACGTGAAGAAAGAGCGCCAGAATCGTCCGCCGCAGCCCAATCAGCCAGCCGCCGCCGCGCCGGAGCGGCGGTGGGCTAGCAGCTCGATTCGGGAACGCGATCGTGTGCCGCTCTGGCTCCAAAGCTGACATCGGCGCAACACTTCCTTCGGCTGGTGGTAGTAATCGCTGACCGCGCTCACCCCGCCCTCGACCGTGTCTCCGCCCGCATACTCACTCTCGAGCAGCCACTGGGCGAAATCGCCGTCGTGCTCCGCCGGATAGATCAATGCCGTGGCAAACCGATTGAACTCCGCCTCGGCCCCGCGATCGACAAGCTGTACATATCCGCGGGCCGGCGGAGCGTGCTTTTCCGCCAGCGCCGCAAGCGCCACAAAATCAGCCTCCGCGGCGGCCCGCTCGTTGCGGAAGAAAAACATGCCGCTCTCAAGCGAGAACGTCTCCACCGAGACGCCCCGCAGCTCCATCCGCCCATCCGGCGAGATGCGCTCAATGCGGTAGATCTTGGCCCCGCGATTCGCTTCCGACTCCAGCAGAGCCGCAACCTCCTCGCCGCTCAGACCGGTTTCCGTCCAGGCCTCGGTCTTCACCACGAAACGGGCCGCGCTCGCGGACATGCTGGCAGATGGTTTCAACGCGCGTCGCTCCGAATCAGTGCCCTGATGTAATTCAAACGCCCACAGCATGTTAATGCAGAACGCGGGCGAGAACCAAGCTCTCGACCGCCGCCGCCGGACCCCGGCGGCGCTGCCCAAAGGCGATCCGACCCCTTGGATGCCGCAGTTCGTCCCCGGGAAACGCCATTCTCGACCCCGTTGCGTTCTCGCAACGCGTCCCCTACAGTCACTTCCGGTTTCGAGCGAATGAGATCGCCGATCCTTCCCGCACACGGATTGTGCGGGCCTCGATTGCAGCCCCGTTCTGCTGCAATCCGACGATCCGAACGGAGTCGCGGTCGTCCGGATGATCCATCCGAACATCGCCACACGGTTTGATCCAAGCAACCGCGCATCGCCTGGCGCGTGCCGCGCCCTTCGCGCCGCCCGCAACCGGCTTCGCGCCGTCGCACCGCGTGTCTTTTGACCCCCACGGAGGGGTTGGTCGTCTGGTTTTTCTTTTTGCAAGGAGTGCATTGATGAGAGCGATTGTCACAAACCGCCGTCTTCCCCTGTCGCTGCTCGCCAGCCTGGGCGCGCTGAGCCTGTCGTCCGGCTGCTTTTTCCCGACTGAGGAGCAACTGACCGACCTCGTCAATCAAGTCGTCGACACCGAGCTCGACGCCCGCGTCCAACCCGGCCCCGTCGGCCCGCAAGGCCCGCAAGGTCCCCAGGGCGTCCAAGGCCCGACCGGCGCCACCGGTCCGCAGGGCGCCACCGGCCCCCAAGGCGCGACCGGCGCCACCGGCTCTCAGGGTGCTCAGGGCGTGCAAGGCGAAGCCGGCCCCCAGGGTATCCAAGGCATTCAGGGTGAAGACGGCGTCCTCCGCATCTTCGGCGACGGCTCGGCCGGCGCCCGCACCATCGGCGGCGTCACCACGCTCGAAACCTTCGCCGACATCAACAACATCGAAAGCTATCAGTTCACCGACCTGACCATCGCCAACGGCGCCACGCTCACCGTCAGCAGCGGCACCGTCATCCGCGTCAACGGCAACTTCATCAACAACGGCACGATCGTCGTCGCCCCCTCGGCCTTCGGCAATGTCCTCGGCAACGGCGAACTCGGCATCGCACGCACCTTCCCCAGCGAAGCCCCCAACGCGGCCATCCCCAACAGCCCGGTCCGCGCCAACGGCGGCCTCGCCCGCGTCAACGCCAACGACGCCCGCTTCGCCCTGCTCAATCCGGGCATCCTCGGCGGCAGCGGCGGCTCGCTGGCCGACGGCCCCGAGGGCGGCGGCACGCTGACGATCATCGTCAAGGGCACGCTTACCAACGCCGGCACGATCACGGCCGATGGCCTCGCCGACTCCGGCGCGGGCGGCGGCATCGTCATCCTCGCTTCGCTCACCAACATCGTGAACGCTCCGGGCTCCGCCATTAACGCCCGCGGCGCCAATGGCCGCGCGGCCTTCGGCAGCGCAGACTCCCTCCGCTGCGCCGGCGGCGGCGGCGGCGGCGGCATCGTCCGAATCCTCGCCCCGGCCGTGAACAACGCCGGAAACATCGCCGTCACCGGCGGCGCGGGCGGCACCGGCGGACAGGTCTTCCAGGACCGCACCGTCGGCGCCATCATCAATGGCGGATTCGGCGGCGCGGCTTCCTTCGGCAGCGGCGGCCGCAGCGGCGACGCCACCATGAGCAACGCCAGCAACGGCCTGGGCATCTCGCGCAACGTCACGCTCAACGCCGGCGAAGCGGGCCAGATCGGGTTCTTCGAGATCAGCCTGGTCGATCCGAGCGCCTTGTTCTAAGCCGCAACGCAAACTCGTTGGAGATCGCCGCGGGTTTTTGATTTTCCGCGGCAACGACATAAGTGCCCCATCTCGCAGCAGCGCCGTCCGAGCCCAACAGGCTCGTCGACGGCCCACGCGGCGAGGTGGGGCATCAGGTTTTTAGGGGAAATCGCTTCGCCTACCCGACCCGGACGCACGCCAGCTGATAAATCGGCCGCCCCTCGCGACGATACTTGATCTCAAAATTGGTGGCGGCGCCAAAGGCGAGTTTCGAGTTTCGAGTGCAGAGTTGCGAGTGGGAAGCGTCGTCTCCCGCGGCTGCCTGTTGCCCCGCCGCACCTGAATCCGTCTTCAACTCGACACTCTGCCCTCGCACCTCGCCACTCATTACCCCTCGCCCCTCGCCACCTTCGTCGCGCAGCGCAAACTCCGGCACCCCCGCCAACCACGCCGGATCATTGAACTCCACCGCCCGCAGCCGCGGCTGTGCCGCAATCACTGCCCGAATCTGCTCGAAGTACTCCGCATGATCGGTCTGAATCGCCAGCCGCCCGCCCACCGCTGCCCCGCTCGGCAATCCGGGTGTCGGCGGAAGCCCACCGATCGTCGCGTGCCCCGGCGGCAAGAGTCGCTCGACCGCGCATTCAAGAAACGGTGCCTGGATGAGCCGCCGTCGGTTGTGCCGCTTCTTGGGCCACGGGTCGGGGTGATAAATGTGCAGGCAAAGCAGCGAATCGCGCGGGCACAGGTCGAGCATGAATTGCCGCGCGTCCGCTCGAATCACGCGTGCGTTGCTCAACCCGCGCCGCTCGATGCGATCGAGCGCGATCTTGTAAAACTCATTGGCCCACTCGATGCCGAAGAAGTTGCGCTCGGGGTGCGCCATCGCGCGCCGCACGAGAAAGTTTCCCTTGCCGACCCCGATCTCCAGCTCAACCGGGTGGTCGTTGCCAAATAGCTCGCTCCAGGATCGCAGCGACGGCGGGGCGTGAGTTCTGCTCGGGTCAATCGACATGAGCGCAGTCTATTCGCGGTCGGAGTTTCCAGCGTCGGGCGCGAAATTTCGCGCGTCGGGCGCGGAGTTCTGTAGGGTCCGCTGTGCGGACCTCTTCGCCCGGCCGGGCGCGCGATCGTAGCCAGGGGTTTCAACCCCTGGACCGCGCGTTTATGTCACGTATTTGGGGGATGTCGTCGGATGAAATGGAAGATCGCTCGCCGCGCGATTGCGCGCCGATTAATGAGAGTTCGGAATGGAGGTGGCGGGAGTTGAACCCGCCGCTTGCTTCGTCGTTACGGACGAAGGTTGCGTCGATCTTTCGAGCACTTTCGTGCTCGTTGGATCACTCTGTGCGTGCCGGCCGGTTTTCTTGCAGCCGCGGGGCGGGCTGGCTCGCCGCACCGTTGCGATGTTGCCGTCGCTTGGGTCGCGGAGAGGTGGGTTTCGCTGCGCTCTACCCCGAGCCCCTTCTTTACTCGGAGAGTAGTGGCACGCCCTCGATCAATAGCGCCACCTATCATTACTTGGCCAGTTCTATATCCAGCTCGATCGACAGGCGGTTTCCGAGGCGCTCTCTTATATCTTGCAGTTCAATGGTCTTCTTTCGATAGGAATCAAAACTGCCCCGAGGATCATCAATGTAACGAAAAATCTCTTGACTACATGCCCATAATTCCAAAATCCGCGACCTTACTTCACTGTCAATGGTTGATGCCTTTTGGAGGCGGCGAAGCGATCGTTCGAGCGCCTGCGACTCTTGCCTCTCGGCATCAAGATCCGCGGCCCCGGCGCGGGCCGTCCTAGCGAGCTCAAGGCCGTCACTCGCGCTCAAATGAGCATCGATCGCTTTCTGCATTGCAACGCAATATATTTCCATTAAGCGGGAATGACTCACCGCCCTATTCCAAATGCGCCGACATATGACGCGTGCGAGGTGAGCCTCGTCTATCGCTCTGGTTGTGATATCATCTTGCTTTCGCACGTCCATCAGGATTGACTCAAGGTCACCAACTGGGACGCCAAACGCGATGCCCTCCTCTTTCGACGCTTTGCTTGTGACCACTGCCAGCAGGGCTCCCGCTTGGTTAACAACTGGCCCCCCACTATTGCCAGGGTTGATCGATGCGCTGATTTGGTAGTACGTTTTGCCCTCAAGCACGACCTCAGAACTCAAGAGCCCTTTCGTCACTGCATTTTTTAGAATTAACTCAGGACCAACTGCAGGACTTCCAATGATGATTATATCTTCTCCTTTTCGGATTTCCTTTGGCTTAACAAGTCGAATCGGCTTGTGCTTTCCAGTCACCTCGACGAGGCAGAGGTCTCGCGACTCATCAAAATGCAATACGCGAATTAGTTTCTCCGGCGAATTACTAAGTGATGGAAAATACACCTTTACATCTTCCGGAAGCATTTCATCGATGACATGAGCGTTCGTCACCACCCAACGATCGGTTACCGCGAACCCCGTACCAGAACTACGCCCCTCGTCGTGAATGAATGAAACGGAGGGTTCGATTTCGGCGACAATATCTGCCGAGTCCCTTTGCGTATTGCGAATCGGCTTCGGAGCGGGAGCGGCGGCCTGGAGTTCTGGCTCTTTACGAACAATCGGCATGGAATCTTCACGTGTCTGGGGGGGCGCGCTTTGGGAACGCAAGGAGTACCAAAGGAAGCTTAGCATACAAAGCACGGTTATCGATGCGATCGCGAACGTAATCGTCAGAACGCGCCGGGTAGGGTCGGCAGATTTTCGCTGAACCGAGTCGCTCCGTTTTTCGAGTGCGTCGTCCGGCGGCTTGCTCGCGTGGGTTGTCGAACTCGTCGACATCGTCAGACGAAAAGGAGAGCCGCACTGCTTGCATCGAACTTGACGGCCGTTGTGTTCTTCGTGTGCGGCGAAGCGCTTGTGGCAGTTGGGACATTCAACCGATTGCATGGCCGCCCTCCCGGTTCGTAGAACCGTGTACCTTCTAATAGAACTCAGCTTGTGATGCGGGCCGCACCCACCATCTTCTGGGCCCGGTCTCCGCAATCGCCGCCCGCAGATCTACCGCCACGCATCGCCATTTTCCACCAATCCTTAGCATCGAGCATTTGCCCGCCTCGACCACTGCGTCAGCGGCGCTAACGATTCCAACAGGATCGATCCCCGCGGCCAACGCATGCACAGGCGCGAAGAACTGCGTCAAGGGTACGCCTGACCGACGAACTACTCAAACCTCAAGGAGGTGTCCGGACAAAAAACTCTGTGCGTCCCGCGCACGCGGCGAAAGAAGCTCCAAATCCAACGGCAACATCGGCGACCCGCCGGCGTAACGCCCAAGGACAAACAGCCGACGGCGCCGCGTGCAGAGCGACGAGCCGCACCGCGCAACCCAACCGATCCCCCGCGTAGCCGCGCAGGGAATCGCGCGGGACGCGCGGCAGGCCGCAACGATCAATCAACACCGCAACCGCAAGGAAGCGCTGTTGAGAGCCGCCGAAAGGCGACTCCGCTCGTCGCGACCGCGCGACTCGCGCTCAGCGGACCCAGGCCATTGCATTCGCCCGAATGCAGCGACCTGCATTTTCTTTTCTGACTTGCTCTCGTCGCCGCAAGGCGCCGAAAGCAATGGCTAGCCGCCGCGATTCCGCGCCTCACGCGCGGCGGCGAACCAAGTGTGAGGCTCTGCTGCCGCCCGCGGCGACGTGGTCCAAGCAGCGCAAAACCAACCCCGCGGCGAAAGCCGCCTTGGTAGGGTGGGTAGAGCGCAGCGAAACCCACCTCTCCGCGACTCGCGCGACGGCAACATCGCAACGGTGCGTCGAGCCAGCCCGCCCCGCGGCTGCAAGAAAAAAGGCCGGCACGCACAGAGTGATCCGAAAAGCGCCGAGGCGCGCGAGCCGTTAGGCCGCGCAACGCCAAAGCGCCAATCAGATCGACGCAACCTTCGTCCGTAACGACGA
>JANRJD010000022.1:0-122762 GCA_033764195.1 Phycisphaerae bacterium
TGGTAAGCGGGGGAGTGTGTCCGATTGGCCGGTTTTTTGCTACGAACGACCCGAACGGACACCTAACAGCGGCAAAATAGTTATGCGGACGTTGTGAAATCTATTCTCAAGTAGCGCGCCGCATTCTCATGTTTTGCGCGCCGCAACACGCGTGTCGATAACTGTCACTCTCCCATCCGCCGTCCCGAAATTTCAGCCCGCAGGCTTGACACCTGCGCCAAATGCATAATAATTCCTGATAGTTGACTTATGCACGGTGTTGAGGCGGCAGCGGATCGTTCGGCGCGACAGGCGGCTTTGCTGAAGCTGATCGAACATCGCCCGTTCGGAACGCAGGACGAATTGGTCGCCGCTCTCCACCGCAAAGGTTTCGAAGTGACGCAGGCCAGCGTCAGCCGGGATATCCGGCAACTGGGCCTGGTCAAACTCCAGGGCCGCTATGTCTCGCCCGGCCCACGCTCCGAAAGCGCCGCCCAGGCAGATGGGCCGTTGGAGAGTGAATTAATCACCGGCATTGCATCCGCCGGCGCAAACTTGCTGATCGTCCGCACTCGTACGGGAGCTGCCAGCGTGGTCGCTGCCAAACTGGATGAACACAAGCTGCCGCAGATCGTCGGCTCCCTCGCCGGCGACGACACCATCTTCCTCGCCGTGCGCAGCCGCGCGGCGCAGGGGCAGGTCGTCCACTTCCTCAGGTCATGGCGCCCTACGCCGTGATGCCCCGTCGCCCATGACCCTCGGGCGCGCGGGGTTTCTCCGATTTTTTACTAACGAATAGTGCAATCACGGTTCTCGCCGTACTTCGCAGTCGGCGTATTTCGTGGAGCGACAGATGGACAAACTGGCAGTATTGGCGTTTTCCGGCGGGCTCGACACCAGCTATTGCGCAGCCTGGCTGCTCGAACAGGGCTGGCGCGTCCACGCCATCACCGTCAACACCGGCGGATTCGACGCCGATGAACTCGCCAAAATCGAGCAGCGCGCCCGAGCGCTCGGCGTCGCCGAGTTCCGCGTCATCGACGCCCGCAAAAAGCTCTTCGACCAGACCCTGCGCTACCTCATCTTCGCCAACGCCCTGCGCGGCGAGGTCTATCCGCTCTGCGTCTCGTGCGAGCGCGAAGTGCAGGCCGAAACCTGCGCCACCTACGCCCGCTCCGTCGGCGCTCAGGCCATCGTCCACGGCTCCACCGGCGCCGGCAACGATCAGGTCCGTTTCGACGTCGCCCTTCGCGTGCTGGCGCCCGGCATCCAGATCCTCACCCCCATCCGCGAACAGGCCCTCAGCCGCGCCGCATCGACGGAATACCTCGCCGCCCGCGGCTTCGAGGTGCCCGCCAAAACAACCGCCTACTCCGTCAATCGCGGACTATGGGGCGCGACCATCGGCGGCGGCGAAACCCACCGCAGCGACGGCGTCCTCCCGGAAGAGGCCTACGTCCTCACCGCCGCCCGCGCCGCCTGGCCCAAGCAGCCCGAGTCGGTGCGAATCGATTTCTCCCAGGGCGTCCCCATGGCCCTCGACGGCCGCACCCTCGAACCCGTCACGCTCATCGAAGAGCTCAACCAGCGCGGCGGCCTGCATGGCGTCGGTCGCGGCGTCCACGTCGGCGACACCATCATCGGCATCAAGGGCCGCGTCGCCTTCGAGGCCCCCGCCGCCACCACGCTCATCGCGGCCCATCGCGAGCTCGAAAAGCTCGTCCTTTCGCGTCAGCAAAGCTTCTGGAAGCAGACGCTGGGCGAGCTCTACGCCAGCCTCATCCACGAAGCCCATTTTTGCGAGCCGCTCTGCACCGATATCGAGGCCTTCCTGTCCTCGACGCAGCGCCGCGTCACCGGCCGCGTCCATCTGCAGCTCTGGCAAGGCCAGGCCACCGTGCTCGGCGCGACCAGTCCCTTCTCGCTCATGAATCCCGAGCTCGCCAAGTATGGCGAGCAAAGTTCGCTCTGGAGCGGCGCGGAAGCCGCCGGTTTCTCAAAGCTCTACGGAACCCAGGAACTGCTCTGGCAGCGTGCTGGTGAGGCGGCCCGAAAGGCCGAGGAGACGACCCATGCGGTTGCAAGTTGACAAGATCGCCTCGGTCACGCGAAACGTCCCCCTCGGACGCGACGTCCGCGTTTGCGACCGCATCATCGCCCGCGAAGGCTACCTGCTGGCAGGAACCATTCGCGGCGAAAAGTCGGTCTACAACACGCTCGAAGACGTCCACGGGCGAATGGTCCCGCTGCACGACGGCGACGTCATCGTCGGCGCCCTCGGCCACCGCAACGCCCTCCACGGCTACACCGGTGTCGTCCCGTCGCAGATTCAGGTCGGGCAGCGCATCCACGTGCTCAACCTCGGCGGCGTGCTCGGCCGATGCACCTCGGAAAACCCCGATGTCGGCAAGCCCTTCGAACTCGAAGTGCTCGGCAGCGTCCAGGTCTTCCCCGAGTTCGAAGAACGCTGCGGCGTGCCGGCTCATATCGGCATGAACGCCGTCGACGAGTCGGACCACGAAGTCGCCGACATCCCCGTCGTCTTCGTCGCCGGCACCTGCATGAACAGCGGCAAGACCGCCGCCGCCTCGCGCCTCATCCGCCAGCTCGACAGCCGCGGCCTGCGCGTCGGCGGCTGCAAGCTCACCGGCGTCTCGCTGCGGCGCGACACACTGCAGATGATCGACTACGGCGCGGCCTTCGCCGTCTCCTTCACCGACGCCGGCATCGTCACGACCTCCCCCGAGACCGCCGCCCCGGTCGCGCGACGCCTCATCAACCACCTCGCCCGACAAGGCGCACAGGTCATCGTCGCGGAGCTCGGCGACGGCATCCTCGGCGAGTACGGCGTGCAGAACATCCTCGCCGACACCGCGATGATGAATCGCTGCTCGGCCCTCGTCCTCTGCGCCAACGACCCGGTCGGCGCATGGGGCGCAAAGGAAGTCCTCCACGCCCGCTTCGGCCTCGACATCGACGTCGTCAGCGGCCCCGCCACCGACAACGCCATCGGCACCCGCTTCGTCCGCGAGTCGCTCGGCCTCGCCGCCATCAACGCCCGCACCAACGGCCCCGAGCTCGGCGCGTTCGTCGCATCCAAGATCAACGGCAAGCTCATCCCGGTGGCGGCGTGAGCACAAAGGTCCACGTCGCCATCCTCGGCGCCAGCGGCTACGGCGCTGGCGAGCTGCTGCGACTGCTGACGCAACACCCGCACGCGCGGGTGATTGCGGCGGCTTCGCACAGCTCGCCGGGCACGGCGATCGCAAAGTTTCATCCGCACCTGCGCGGCTTCTACGACCTCGCCGCCTGCGCAAAGCTCGACCTCGCTCCCCTGCTCGACGCGGACCACGCCGTCATTTTCTCATCGCTGCCCCACGGCGAAAGCGGCGCGGCGATCGCCGAGTTGCTGCCCGCGCTCGATGCCCGGCGCGACGGCGGCAAAGCGCGCATCATCGACCTCTCAGGCGATCTGCGACTGCGCGACATCTCGGCTCATCAGCGGTTCTACCCCGAGACGCCCGCCTTTGAATCGCTCCGCCCGCTCGCCGTTTACGGCATGCCAGAGCTGACGCGTGAACAGCTACGCGTCGCGCGGCTCGTCGCCAACCCCGGCTGCCTCGCCACCGCCGCCATCCTCGCCGCCGCTCCGCTGATCGACGGCGGCTTTCGCGGCACGGTGGTCATCGACGCCAAGACCGGCTCCTCCGGCTCAGGCAAAGCGCTCAAGGAGACCACCCATCACCCGACGCGCCACGCCGACTTCCGCGCCTACAAGCCACTGGCCCATCAGCACGAAGGCGAGATCACGCAAGCCTGGGGCGATCCGCTCGCCCAGCGCATCGCGCTCAGCTTCGTGGCCCAGAGCATGGACGTCTCCCGCGGCATCTTCGCCACGGCCCACCTGACGCTGCCCGAGCCCACCACCAGCGCCGCGCTCCGCGCCAAGTACGCGAGCTATTACGCGAATAGCCCCTTCGTGCGAATCGTCGATGACTCGCCGACCTTGCAGGACGTCGTCGGCTCGAACTTCTGCGACCTCGCCCTCGCCGCTCGCGGACGACAGGTAATCGCGATGGCGGCCCTCGACAACCTGATCAAGGGAATGGCCGGATCAGCGATCCAGAACATGAACCTGATGTGCGGCCTGCCCGAAACCTGCGGGCTCTGGACGCCGTCGCTGCGACCGGTGTGAAAACGATGAAGCCAAGCGCGTTGATCGAAACCTATGAGCAGTTTCCGCTCGAGATCACCCACGCGAGCGGCTCGCGGCTCTTCGCCCGCGACGGCCGCACCTACTGGGATTTCTACGGCGGACACGCCGTCGCGCTGCTCGGCCACTCCCACGCCGGAGTCGCCAGCGCCATCGCCGAACAGGCGTCCCGGCTCGCGTTTTACTCCAACGCCCTGCCGCTCGAGATCCGCGACCGCGCCGCCGATCGCCTCTGCGCCTTCGCCGGCGCGGGCCTGGAGCGCGTCTTCTTCTGCAACAGCGGCGCCGAAGCCAACGAAAACGCCCTCAAACTCGCACTGCAGCAAACCGGCCGCTGCCGCATCGCCGCCATCGAAGGCGGCTGGCACGGCCGCACGCTCCTCTGCCTCTCCGCCACAACCGACGCCAAGCTCACCAACCCGCTCGAGGGCCTGCTGGTCGACTCCGTCCGCCTCCGCGCCAACACGCTCGAAGACATCACAAAGCTCGACGCAAGCTGCGCCGCCGTGATCGTCGAGCCGATCGCCAGCATCGCCGGCATCATCGAGATGCAGCCGCAATTCCTCGCCGCGCTGCGCAAACGCTGCGACGAAGTCGGCGCTTACCTGATCTACGACGAAATCCAAACCGGCGTCGGCCGCCTCGGTCGCCCCTATGTCGCCGGCGCTCACGGCACCCATCCCGACATGGCCACCTCCGCCAAGTCCCTCGCCAACGGCCTCCCCATCGGCGCACTGCTGATGAACGCCAGGGTCGCCGCCAAAGTGAAGCGCGGCGACCTCGGCTCCACCTTCGGCGGCGGGCCGATCGTCTGCGCCGCGCTCCTCGCCGTCCTCGACACCATCGAGCGCGAAGACCTCCTGATGCAAGCCACCCGCCTCGGCGAAGCGCTCCATCGCCTCGCCGGCGTCGGCCCCGTCCGCAGCGTGCGCGGCCGCGGCGGCCTGATCGGTCTCGAACTCGCCTGCCCCGCGAAAACCCTCCAACACGCGCTGCTCGAAAGCGGCTTCGTCACCGGCACCAGCGCCATCTCGAACGTCATGCGCCTCATGCCGCCCATCAACATGCCGCTCGCCGCAGTCGACGAATTCGCCGCGGCCCTGCGGCGCCTCGCCGGCCTGGCCGAAGGGAGCGTGAAGTGAACCACTGGCTCAGCTTTCGCGATCATTCGCCGACGCAACTCGCTTCGCTCATCACGCTGGCGCGCGGGCTGAAATCGCGCGAGCCCGCCGCCGTCGCCGCGGCCCGCAGCGCCATCCGCGACAAAATCCTCGGCCTCATCTTCTTCAACGCCTCCCTCCGAACGCGCGTCTCCTTCGAAGCCGCCATGATCCGCTTCGGCGGACAAGCCATCTGCCTCGACGTCGGCGGCAGCACATGGAACCTCGAACATCGCGACGGCGCCGTGATGAACGCCGACAAAGCCGAGCACATCAAAGAAGCCGCGCCCGTGCTCTCGCGCTATTGCGACGCCCTCGCCGTGCGAACCTTCGCGGGATTGAAAAACGCGAGCGAAGACGCCGCCGACGCCCTCATCCGCGCCTTCGCCAAGCACAGCACCGTCCCCCTGCTGAACATGGAGTCCGCCCTCGAACATCCCTGTCAGGCGCTCGCCGACTGGATGACCGTCGAAGAGCGCTTCGGCGCCACCCGCGGCCGCCGCTTCGTCCTCACCTGGGCCCCGCAAGCCAAAGCCGTGCCGATGGCCGTGCCCCACTCCGCCGCGCTCGCGGCCGCCGCCGCGGGCATGCACCTGACCATCGCCCATCCGCCCGGCTACGACCTCAACCCCGCCATCCTCGACCAGGCCCGAAGCTGGTGCGCCGAACACGGCACGCGCTTTCAGATCACGCACGAACAGCTCGACGCCTGCGCCGATGCCGAAGTCGTCTACGTCAAAAGCTGGGGCAGCGCCGCGCTGTACGGCCAGACCGAAACGCAGCTCGAAGATTTCAAACGCTACGCAGGCTGGATGGTCGACACACGCCATCTGCGCACGCCCGAAACGATCCTGATGCACTGCCTGCCCGTGCGGCGAAACGTCGTCATCAGCGACGCCGCCCTCGACGACCCGCGCTGCGTCGTGGTCGATCAGGCCGAAAACCGCCTCTGGACCCAGGCGGCCGTGCTCACACGCGTTTTCAAGCAGCGAACCGATTCGCGAGGCAGTTAGGAATTGAACATGGAACAGGTCGGCGCTCACATCACGTCTCTCCGCACCGCGGTGCCCTACATCCGCGCCTACGCCGGACGAACATTCGTCGTTAAGCTCAGCGGCCGCCTCTGCGACCCAGGCCCCCTCCTCGCCAACCTCGCCGATCAGCTCGCCCTGCTCACTACGCTCGGCGTCCGCGTCGTCGTCGTCCACGGCGGCGGCGATCAGATCACCGCCCTCTCGCAGCGCCTCGGCCTCACCCCCGAGATCGTCGCCGGTCGCCGCGTCACCGACGCCGCCACACTCGGCGCGGTCAAGATGAGCCTCGCCGGCGTCGTCAACACCGATATCGTCGCCGCCTTCCGCGGCTGTGGCGTCTCCGCCGTCGGGCTGACGGGCATCGACGCCGCCATGGTCGATGTCATCCGCCGCCCCGTCCAGACCATCAGCGATCCCTCCACCGGCCGCCATCACGAAGTCGACTTCGGCTTCGTCGGAAACATCGTCAGCGTGCGGCCGGAGCTCATCGAACATCTGCTCGCCGCCCGCTACGTCCCCGTCATCGCCTCGCTCGCCGCCGATCGCGCGGGCCAGGTATTCAACGTCAACGCCGACACCTTCGCAGCCCAGATCGCCACGTCGCTCCGCGCCGTCAAGTACTTCCTGCTCACCAACGTCGACGGCGTCATGGGCGACATCCGCTCGCCCCAAAGCCTCATCCCCTACATGGACCTCAGCGAGCTGGACGGCCTCGTCAAAAGCGGCGCCATCAGCGGCGGAATGCTCCCCAAGCTCGCCGCCTGCGCCGATGCCCTCCGCGGCGGCGTGCAGCGCGTCCACATCGTCAACGGCACCGTGCGCGATTCCCTGCTCGCCGAAGTCTTCACCAACGAAGGCTGCGGCACCATGCTCGTCTCGCAGCGCGACAACGACGCCCCCGTCACCCCATCCGTCAGCGCCCCGATCACCACCGTCTCCACCGCCGCCACGCGCGACACGGTGTCCGCATGATCGATCGCCTCTGCCGACTCGTCTCCACCCGCAGCGTCTCGCGCGAAGAGGCGACCATCTGCGAAATGCTCATCCGCGAGCTCAGCCACGCCGGCCTGCGCGTCCATCGCCACCTCAACAACCTCTGGTGCGAAATCGGCGACGCCCCGCGACCGCGTTTGCTCCTCAACTCCCACATCGACACCGTCCCGCCCGCCGCCGGCTGGACCGGCGACCCCTTCTCCCCGCGCCGCGAAGAGGGCCGCATCATCGGCCTCGGCGCAAACGACGCCAAGGGCTGCGTCACCGCCCTCGTCGAAGCCGCAACACGCACCCATGAGCGCCTCTCGCGCGGCGAGCGCCTCGGCGGCACGCTCGTCCTCGCCCTCACCGCCGAAGAGGAAAACAGCGGCAAAGGCCTGAGCGAAATCCTCCCGCTCCTTGGCCCCATCGACGCCGGCATCGTCGGCGAGCCCACCGACCTCACGCCCATGACCGCGCAGCGCGGCTTGCTCATCCTGCGCTGCGTAGCCCGCGGCCGCACCCGCCACCCGGCCAACACCCCCTCCGATTCGCCCGACAACGCCATCGCCACGGCCGCCCGCGACATCGCGGCGCTTCACGCCTTCGACTGGGGCCCCGCACATCCTCTGCTCGGCTCGTGCCACGCCCACGTCACCAAAATCCAAGGCGGCGTCGCACTCAACGTCGTCCCCGACGCCTGCGAATTCTTCGTCGACATCCGCACCACGCCCAACCAGCCGCACGCCGCGACCATCGAGCTGCTCAAAGAGCGCCTCCGCAGCGAAGTGCACGTGCATAGCCTGCGCCTCGTGCCCGTCGACACCCCCGACGACGCCACCATCGTCCGCGCCGTCCTCCGCGCCCTGCCCGGCAGCGCCCCGCGCGGCAGCCCCGCCATGAGCGACATGGTCTTCCTCGCCGGCACCCCCGCCGTGAAGATCGGCCCCGGCCATTCGCCGCGCTCCCACACCCCCAACGAGTTCATTACCGAGTCCGAGCTGGCCGCGGGCGCCGCCGCCTATGAGCGAATCGTCTGGCAATACTTCGCCCAAGCGGCGAGCGAGGAGGCGCGCCATGGCGCAGGCTCAGCGCTTGTGGGATAAGGGCGCCGCGCTCGACCCCCTCATCCACCGCTTCACCGTCGGCGACGACCCCACCTGGGATCTTCGTCTGGTCCATTGGGACTGCATCGCTTCCGCCGCCCACGCCCGCACCCTCGCGCGCGCCAAACTCCTGACCAACCCCGAAGCCGCCGCGCTGATCGCCGGACTTCGAGCGATCTCCGAAAAAAACACACGCGGCGAATTCACCATTCCGCCCGAACTCGAAGACGCCCACACCGCCATCGAAGCCGAGCTCACACGCACCTGCGGCGAAGCCGGCGAAAAGCTCCACACCGCTCGCTCGCGCAATGATCAGGTCGCGACCGCCATGCGGCTCTACCTGCGCGACGCCGTCACGCGCTGGGCCGCCGCCCTGAGCGAGTTCGCCGCCGCCTGCCTCGACCGCATCGCCCGCGACGGCGAAACGCCCATGCCCGGCTACACCCACATGCAGCCCGCCATGCCCTCCAGTATCGGCCAATGGCTCCACGCCTCCGTCGAGGCCGCGCTCGACCTGATCCGCGCCGCCGCCCACCTGCACGAGCGACTCGACAGTTGCCCGCTCGGCACCGGCGCCGGCTTCGGCGTCCCGCTCCCGCTCGATCGCGAGTTCACCGCGAAGCTGCTCGGCTTCTCGCGCATTCAGCGCTGCGCCATTGACGTGCAAAACAGCCGCGGCCGCCTCGAATTGCTCGTCGTACGCCACGCCTGCGAAATCGGCGCCATGCTTGAAAAACTCGCGAGCGATCTGCTGCTCTACTCCACCGCCGAGTTCGGCTTCGTCCGCCTGCCCGAAGCGCTGACCACCGGGTCCTCCATCATGCCGCAGAAGCGCAACCCCGACGTCATCGAACTCCTCCGCGGCCGCGCCGCGCGCCTCCGCGGCCGCGCGAGCGAACTGGAATGGATCGTCGGCAAGCTCCCCTCCAGCTATCACCGCGACCTGCAACTCACGAAAGCCCCCGTCTTCCAGGCCGACGACGACATCCGCGACATGCTCGCCGTCGCCACGCGCTGCGTCGCCGCCCTCACGCTCGACCACGACCGCCTTCGCGCCGCGATGCGCCCCGAGCTCTTCGCCACACAAGCCGCCTACGACCTCGTGCAACAAGGCATCCCCTTCCGCCAGGCCTATCGCCAGATCGGCGCAAAAGTCCGCGCCGGCGAACCACTCCCGCCGCTCCAGCCCGGCGGCTCGCGCCCCGAAATCGTCACCCCCAACCTACTCGCCACGCTGCGAGCCGAACTAGCCGCCGCCGCCGAAACCGTCGCGGCCAAAAACACCAACGACATCGCAGCGAATTGCCTGCAATCAAGCTAAGCGCCCGGCTCTCGCTACCCTACCGACTACGATGGCTCCGCTCGATTGGACCCTCCTCCACCCCGGCGCGCTCGGCGACCTCGTCCTCGCCCTCCACCTCGCCGCGCGCATCCCCGAAATCCGCCGCGCCGCGCGCCTCAACGTCTACTCGCGCATCGCCCTCCCGCCGATCCGCATCAGCGGCCTGCACATTCGCTTCGCATCGACCGAGTCGCTCCATCTTGACTGGCTCTTCCGCGACCCCGCTGCCGCCGGTCCCGCGCCCACGAAGTTACAGAGCGCCATCGCGCAGCGCGGCGTTCTCAACCTCTACTCCGGCCCCACCCACCCCCTCCACGAACGCCTGCGTGCGATGAATCCGCTCGCCTGCTTCAGCCTCGACACCGCCACACCGATCATCAGCGACGCCAAGCAGCACATCCTCAAAACATGGGAGCGCCGGCTCAACGAGCAAGGCCTCCTCGCCCGCTCCTGCACCCAACTCGAACGCTGCGGCCACCGCTTCCACCTCGACCAACCCGACACCGCAGACCACCACCGCCGCGATGAACATCCAAAGCCCGACATCCTGATCCACCCCGGCAGCGGCGGCATCGCCAAGTGCTGGCCGCTCGCCAACTTTCTCAACCTCGCCGCGTCCTTCGCCGCAGACGGCCGCACAGTCGCCTTCATCCTCGGCCCTGCCGAAGCCGAGCGCTGGCCCGCCGAAAAAATCGCCGAAATCCGCCGCAACCACGATCTCATTCAACCCGCCGACATCCACGAGCTCGCGAGTCAGCTCGCGGCCGCCCCGCTCTACATCGGCAACGACTCCGGCCCCACCCACCTCGCCGCCGCACTCGGCACACCCACCCTCGCTCTGTTCGGCCCGACCCGCGCCGCGCGCTGGCGACCGCTCGGCCGCGCCGTCGAAACGCTGCAAGGCGACCCCGCCCGCGACGATGCTTGGGGAATTCCGCCGGCCGCGATACGCACCGCCGCCTTACGCCTATGCTCTCCCTCCTGAGCCGCGACGCGCTCGCGACTCCATCAACAGTCCCAAAATTAGCGGAGATCGCGACGTGCCCGAACTGCTCTTTCACGGCGCCGCCGGCGAAGTCACCGGCTCGATGCACATGATCCACGTCGACGGCCGCTGGCTCGCGCTCGACTGCGGCCTCTTTCAGGGCCACCGCCGCGTAGCGGAAGAAAAAAATCGCCGCTGGCCCATGCCCGCCAAAGACATCGACGCCGTCGTCCTCTCCCACGCCCACACCGACCACGCCGGCCGCCTGCCCAAGCTCGTCCGCGACGGCTTCACAGGCGCCATCTACTGCACCCCCGCCACCCGCGACCTCTGCGCCTACATGCTCCCCGATTCTGCCCACATCCAGGAAGAAGACGCCCACTACACCAACAAAAAACGCGCCCGCAAAGGCGAGCCGCCCATCGAGCCGCTCTACGGCACGGAAGACGCCTTCCGCTGTCTCAAGCTCATGCGCACCATCCCCAACAGCCAGCCCTTCAACCCGCTCCCCGGCGCCACATGCACCTTCAACGAGGCCGGCCACATCCTCGGCTCCGCCGGCGTGCTCGTGAAATTCGCCAAATCCGGCAAGCTCGGCGACTCGCTCTATTTCTCCGGCGACGTCGGCCGATTCAACCAGCCCATCATCCACGACCCCGCCGCATTCCCACAGGCCGACACCGTCATCCTCGAAAGCACCTACGGCGGAAAGCGGCACGCCGACGGCGAAACCGCGCTCAAGCAGCTCTTCGACGTCATCGACCGCACCATCCGCCGCGGCGGAAAGGTCGTCGTGCCCGCCTTCTCCGTCGGCCGCACTCAGGCCATCGTCTATTACATGCAGGAGTGGTTCGACGCCGGCCGCATCCCCTGCATCCCCGTCTACGTCGACAGCCCGCTCGCCATCCACGCCACCCACGTCTTCCGCGCCCACCCCGAGCTATACGACCATCAGGCCCGCAACCTGCAAGAACGCACCGGCGAATTCCTCCACAATCAGTGCGTCGAATACATCCACGACGTCGCCGATAGCAAGGCCCTCAACGACCGCCGCGAACCCTGCGTCATCATCTCCGCCAGCGGCATGTGCGAAGCCGGCCGCATCCGCCACCACATCAAGAACAACATCAGCAACCCCAATAACACGCTGCTCCTCCCCGGCTATCAGGGCGAAGGCACGCTCGGCCGCCGCCTCGCCGACGGCGCCTCCGAGATCCGCATCTTCGAAGAAGACCGCAAGGTCCGCGCCGAAGTCGTCCAACTCAGCGGCTTCAGCGCCCACGCCGACGAAAGCGAACTCCTCCGCCTCATGGATCCCCTCCGCGGCCGCACCAAACACGTCCACCTCGTCCACGGCGAAGCCGAAGCCCAAACCAAGCTGCTCGCGACGCTCACGCAAAAGAGCTTCAAAGCCAGCATCGCCAAACCGGGCGAACGAGTCGCGCTCTAGCAAAGTTCCGAAGCGGCCTGCACCTCGCACCCCAACAACCCGTAGCGGCCTGCGGCTCGCAGGCCGACGAACGTAGGGTCCGCCGTGCGGACCCCTTCGCCCCGATCTTCAAAAGCGGTTCGCAACGCGGGCCTCTACGCGACCCGCCCGGCGCACCGCCTACGCAATCGCTGCCCCACCCACCGACACCAAACACCGATCAATCCGCCGCAGCGTCTTCTCTCGCCCGATCAGCGCCAGCGTCTCAAAAATCGCCGGGCTGATCGTGCCGCCCGTCAGCGCAATCCGCAGCGGCTGCGCCACCGCCGCCAGTTTCAACTTCTTCTCATCCACAAACGCCCGCACCGCTGCGTCCAGCGCCGCCGTCTCCCACGTCGGCAACTCCGCCAGCAGCTTCCGCACCTCGCGCAACACCCCCATCGCGCCCGCATCCTTGATCAAAAACTTCTCCACCGCCGCCGCGTCATAGCGAATCGCCGCGTCATCCACGAACAGCGCCCCGGCCTTCGTCTCCACCTCCCGCAGCGTCCGCACCCCCGCCGACAGCTTCAGCACATTCAAAATCGTCTCATCCGACTGCCCGCGGAAAGGACTCGCCGGCGAAACCTCCAGGTACGACCGCATCGCCGCCAACAGCCGCTCCGGCGTCGCCTTCGCGATCCCGTCAAGGTTGAAGTTCAGCAGCTTGTCGCGATCAAATCGCGCGTTGGCCTTGTTGATCCGCTCAATGCTGAACGCCGCCGCCAGCTCCTCCATCGAAAACTTCTCGCGGCTATCGCCCGGCGACCATCCCAACAGCGCCAAAAAGTTGCACAGCACCTCCGGCAGATACCCGCTCTGCCGAAAATCATGCACCTGCACCTCCGGCAAGACGATCCCCAGCGCCACCCCCAGCCGCTGCAATTGCTCCGACGTAAGCTGCGACTGCGCCTCTTTCCACGACAGATACTGATCAAACTCCGGACAATCCGCGATCTGACACAGCGCGTTGTCGTCCACCTTGCCGCTCTTCAGCGCCGCCAGCGCCGCATCACGCACCGCCTTGTCCTTGTCGCGCTTCCCCATCTTCGAGCCGCTCATGTTCAAAATGATCGGCAGGTGCCCATACACCGGCGTCGGATAGCCAAAGGCCCATTGCAGCGCCACGTGGTTCGGCGTGTTCATCAGGTGCTCCTGCCCGCGGAGCACATGCGTGATCTTCATGTCATAGTCGTCGACCACCACCGCAAAGTGATACGTCGGCCACCCGTCCGGCTTCAGCAGCACAAAGTCGGTCAGGTCTGCCGCCCGAATCGTCACTTCGCCCAGGATCGTGTCGCTCACCGTGATGTCGCGCTCCGGCATCGCCAGCCGCACCACCACCGGCCGCCCCGCGTCGCGCGCCTTCTGAGCATCCGCATGGCTCGGAAAGCTCTTCGGCCGCGGATAGATGAACGTGCGCTTCGCCGCTTCCGCCGCCTTGCGCATCGCCTCCAGCTCTTCCCGCGTATCAAAGCTGTAGTACGCCTTCCCCTCGTCGATCAATTGCCGCGCCTGCGCCCGATAGCGCTCCAGTTTCTCGCTCTGGCGATACGGCCCGCAAGCCCCGCCCGCCTCCGGACCTTCGTCCCACTGCAACCCCAGCCAGCGCAGATCTTCCAGCAACTGCCGCTCCGCATCGCGCACATTGCGGGTCTGATCCGTATCCTCAATCCGCAAAATGAACGTCCCGCCCGCGCGCTTCGCGAGCAGATAATTAAACAGCGCCGTCCGCGCCCCGCCGACATGCAGATAACCCGTGGGCGAAGGCGCAAACCGGCAACGAACCTGTGCATTGGTTGTCATAGGCCGCAAAGCTTAAGCGACAAGCGTAGCACCCGCGTCCCGTCGGCAATTTGTTCCGGTCACGCCGCGTCTCGCGCCCCCGCCGCCGCCATTATCGGATCGCATCCCGCTCCACACCCCTATTTAGAAGACTTCCCTCTTGGGCGCACGAAGTGCGGGACGGACGCGCCCTAAAGCCACGCCTCGATCGGGCCGACCTATGAGACGATGCCGCGCCGCGCGTGCGAGCGCCGCTGTCGTTTGAGGAGCTTCGTTATGTCGCTTGTTCGCTCCGGGACCCTCGCCGCTGCGTCGCTCATGCTTTGCGCCGGCTGCAACCCCGCGATCTTCCCCGGTCTCGTCGGCGGAGCCGTTACCGGCACCGGCGGCGTCACCTCCGGCGGACTCTTCGCCAACGGCGCATTCAGCGAAAACCTCATCCAGGCCCGAACCTTCACCGACGGCGTCTCCGTCAACACCCTCACCTATGAGGCCGGCGACGTCGATCGAACCCCGCTCGGCGTCGACTTCAACCTCGACGGCAAGATCGACCCCGTCGTCGGCTACGGCGGCGACACCGCCGTCATCCAGATCCTGCTCTCCAACGGCCCCGTCGGCCAGGTCAGCTTCGTCAGCCTCTCCCTCGATAGCAAACGCGACATGAAGGACCTCGCCGATGTCGCCGTCGGAGACATCGATGGCGACGGCTACCTCGACATCGTCGCCGGCGCTGACAGCGCCATCTGGTACTTCCGACACCCCGCCACCGGCGACACCGCCAACCTCCCCGAGTGGGGCAACCCCGACCCCGCCGACGAGCTCCGCGAGCGCGTCGCCGCCAGCGCCGAAGGACTCTCCGAAGATGAGCTTCAAGCCCTCATCTTCCAGGCCCTCGGCCCCGGCGTGAACCTCGACGACTACGTCGTCACCATCGAGCAGATCTATTCCAACGTCGAAATCGGCGACATGAACAACGACGGCTCGAATGACATCGCCGCCTCGCGCAGCTTCACCGTCAATCTCGAGCCGCGACCCAGCTCGCCCGTTCAGCCGCTCCAGATCCTCGACGGCGACGTCATCGTCTTTCTCAACCCCGGCCGCGCCCGCGATGGGCTCGACTGGACCAGCGTCAGCGCCGGTCGCCACGAACGCCAGCTCCGCCTCGACCGCGACGGCGCCAACGGCCTGCTCCTCGCCGATCTCGATCAGGACGGCGACCTCGACATGGTCAGCGCCGCCCGTCGCGATAACAACGCCCAGGTCGCCTGGTTCGAAAACCCCGGCGCCCCGCTCGACCCCAACACCCCCTGGGTCCAGTGGCGCCTCGGCTCCGTCCGCGACGCCTGGGGTCTCGACATCGCCGACATCACCGGCGACGGTCGACTCGATGTCGTCGCCACCGGCGGCGATCAGCAGCAGCTCCTGCTCTTCGAGCAGCCCGTCAGCGGCCCCAAGCGAAACTTCGACTGGGACACCCACGTCCTCGTCACCTTCGAATCGTTCCTCCCGCGCGACGTCCGCGCCCTCGATGTCGATAACGACGGCGTGCTCGAACTCGTCGTCGGCGCAACCACCGGAGCGCTCCGCTACTTCGAGCCCCCCGCCGACCCGCGCGATGCCTGGATCCCCGCCATCGTCGCCAGCTTCACCGCCGACGGCGAAATCGGCTGGCTCGGCTATGGCGACCTCGACGCCGATAACGACCTCGATCTGGTCTGCGTGCTGAACGCCGAAAACGAGAACGACGAACGAATCGTGTGGGTACGCAACGACTTGCCGAACTGACGCGACAACCTCGCGCCGCGTAGTGCGCGGCGCGAAACGACGCTTCCCGCTCGGCCTAGGGTGCCGCTGTGAATCATCCGCTAAAGATCGTGCTCTTCTCGCGCAACGGAGCCCCCTCGCTCCGCAACGACGTCGCGCCCGTCCACGGCGTCAAGGTCGTCGCCGAGTCGAGCGATTGGCCCGCCTTGCAGCAGGCCCTCACAGCCCAGACTCCCGACGCACTCCTCGTCGCCCTCGACCCCGAGGAAATCGCCTCCGGATTCTCCATCATTCAGCGCATCGCCGAGGTCGCCCCCGGCTGCAAAATCATCGGCATCTGCGATGACAACCGCCCCGACACCATCATCCGCGCCATGCGCGCCGGGTGTCACCAGTTCGTCCCCGCGCCGATCGAAACCGAAGACCTCCGCGCCGCCATCGACCGCGTGCGCCCCGTCGCCGACTCCTCCGAGTCCCCGGCTCAGCGCATCTGCGTCATGCCCGCCTCCGGCGGCGCCGGCGCCACCACCATCGCCTGCAACCTCGCGCTCGAACTCGCCGCGCACACCCAGCAGCGCGTCGCGCTCATCGACCTCAATCTTGAATTTTCCGACATCGCCTGCCACTTCGACGTCGCTCCCAAGGGCGGCGTCGTCGACATCTGCCGCGGCGACCGCGAAATCGACAAGACTCTGCTGCAGTCCGCCCTGCACCACCTCGACTCCGGCGTGTCGCTGCTCTCGAAGTCGGCCTATCCGACCGAGGTCAACCAGATCGACACCGCCTCCATCGAAACCATGTATCGCGTGCTGACGGAGTCCTACCCCTTCGTCATCACCGACCTCCCCCGCGCCTTCACCCCCGTCACCATCGGGGCCTTGGGCGTCGCCGATCGCGTGCTGCTCATCACCCAGCTCGCCGTGCCCTTCCTTCGCAACGCCACCCGCATCTACGAGCACCTGCTCCACCTCGGCGCCGAAGAAGAGCACATCGAAATCGTCGTCAACCGCAGCAACGCCAGCTACGAGATGATCTCCTCCGCCGAGGTCGCCGAACACTTCGGCCGCCCCGTCTTCGCCGAGATCCCCAACGACTACAAACGCGTCACCAACGTCCGAGACCTCGGCGCCAGCCTCATGAACGAGGCCCCCAACAGCCCCGCCAGGCTCGGCATCTACAACCTCGCCTGCCGCATCTGCAACGGCGGCGCCGAACCCGCACCGCCCACCGGCGAAAACGCCCGCGGCGGAGCCGGCGGCCTCCTCAGCCTCTTCTGGTCCCGCAAGGGCAAACAAAAAGCCGGCGCATAGCCATCGGACCGGGCGGGTCCCCCCGCCTCTTCCGCGCCCGCCCCGCGCCGCCGGCGCCGCCCCGCGCTCCCGCCACATCGCGCGCCTGACGACTCCCGCTACACTCGTCGCCTTACCCAATCCGAAACGGCGAATTCGGGAGCATCGACCAGCATGGCCAAAGGCGGCGGAACCTACGACCCAGGCGCGATCGAGACAGAGATTTACGCATTCTGGGAGCGCGGCGACGGACATCGCAGCTACTTCGCCGCGCGCCCCGACAGCGGCCGCGTTCCCTTCACCATCGTCATCCCTCCGCCCAACGTCACCGGCGCGCTCCACCTCGGCCACGCGCTCAACAACACGCTGCAAGACATCCTCATCCGCCGCAAACGCATGCAGGGCTTCGACGCCTGCTGGCTCCCCGGCACCGACCATGCCGGCATCGCCACCCAGGCCGTCGTCGAAAAGCGCCTGCTCGAAACCGAAAAGAAAACCCGCAACGAAATCGGCCGCGAAGCGCTCGTCGAGCGCATCTGGAAATGGAAGGACGAGTACGAAGCCCGCATCCTCGGCCAGCTCCGCAAAATGGGCTGCTCCTGTGACTGGGAGCGCACCCGCTTCACCCTCGACGAAACCTGCGCCCGCGCCGTCTACGAAACTTTTTTCCGCCTCTTCAAAGACGGCCTCATCTATCGCGGCACCCGCCTCGTCAACTGGGACGCCGCCCTGCAGACCGCCGTCGCCGACGATGAGCTCTATCACGAATCCGTGAAGGGCCACCTCTGGCACATCCGCTACCCGGTGGCCGACAGCAACGGAGCGACGGAGCAACGAAGCGACGGCGGCGCCGCCCCTTCACACCTCCACCCCTCCACCCCTTTCCTCACCATCGCCACCACCCGCCCCGAAACCATGCTCGGCGACACCGCCCTCGCCGTTCACCCCGACGACCCGCGCTATCAGCACCTGATTGGCAAGCACGTCACGCTGCCGCTCGTCCACCGCCGCATCCCCGTCATCGCCGACCCCATCCTCGTCGACCCGAAATTCGGCACCGGCGTCGTCAAGGTCACCCCCGCCCACGACCCCAACGACTACGAGTGCGGACTGCGCAACAACCTTCCGCAGCTCAACATCCTCACCAAAGACGGCCGCATCCGCGACGACGACGAGGGCAAGCGCCTCTTCGGCCCCTACGCCGGCATGGAGCGCTACGCCGCCCGCAAGCAGATCGTCAAAGACCTCGAAGCCGCGAGCCTGCTCGAAAAAGCCGAACCCCACGAACACGAAGTCGGCCACAGCGACCGCAGCAAGACCCCCATCGAGCCCATGCTCAGCGAGCAATGGTTCGTCAAAATGGCCCCCCTCGCCGAGCCCGCCCTCGAAGCCGTCCGCGACGGCCGCGTGAACTTCTTCCCGCCGCGCTACGCCAAAACCTACCTCGACTGGCTCGGCGAAAAACGCGACTGGTGCGTCAGCCGCCAGCTTTGGTGGGGGCACCGGATACCGGTGTGGAGCTACTACGGGCTTGCCCATCAATTCGCCTCACCTGCCGCGGCGATCGCACATGGCGAAGTACGTGAGAAACTGCGACTTCGCCTGCAAACTCTTGTGGCAAGCGGCGCGGTCGCTATTTGCTACGAAGATGAACCGATCGCGAATGCAGCGAGACTTGACGATCGCGAGGCGTTTGCGACAAAGAAGCACCGCATTTGCATCGCCGACCCTGGCAATAGCGAACTCGTGAAGCAGCTAGCTGACGCCGGGTATGAGCAAGACCCCGACGTCCTCGACACCTGGTTCAGCTCCGCCCTCTGGCCCTTCAGCACCTTCGGCTGGCCGGAAAAAAACTCCGAACAAGCCGAGCCGCCCCCGGCTTCCAATCCGGAATTCGCTATTCGCTATTCGCAATTCGCTATTCACCGCTACTACCCCACCAGCGTCCTCAGCACCGCCCGCGACATCATCAGCCTCTGGGTCGCACGCATGGTCATCATGGGCCTCTACAACACCGGCGACAAACCCGCCGGCCCAGGCCGCGTCCCCTTCAGCCACGTCTGCATCCACCCCGTCATTCAAGACGGCAACGGCCGCCGGATGAGCAAGTCCACCGGCAACGGCGTCGACCCGCTCGACCTCATCGAGCTCTACGGCACCGACGCCATGCGCTTCACCCTCGCCAGCATGGCCGGCGAAACGCAGGACCTCCGCATCCCTGTCTCCTACCACTGCCCCCATTGCGACGCGCTCACCCAACACAGCAGCGTCGTCCCCCACAACAAATTCCCGCGCGACATCCCCAAGGTGAAGTGCAAGGGCTGCGGCAAGGAGTTCGCCACCGTCTGGGCCGATCAACCGCTCAAAGATCAACTCGGCGTCGGCCTCGACACCTCCGAGCGCTTCGAGCTCGGCCGCAATTTCTGCAACAAGCTCTGGCAGGCCGCAACCGGCTTCGTGCTGGCCAACCTGACCGAAGAATCCAACGGCCCGCGCACCCTCTCGCGCCAGCAGCTCGCCCTCGAAGACCGCTGGATCCTCTCGCGCCTCCAGGCCTGCATCGCCGAGGTCGATCGCCGCATCGAAGCCTATCAATTCAGCGACGCCGCCGGCGCCATCTACGCCTTCTTCTGGGGCGAGTTCTGCGATTGGTATGTCGAGCTCGTGAAGCCGCGCCTCGCGAAAAAGGGCGACGCCGCGCCGGATCAACGCAGCGACGAAAGCAGGCTCGTCGCCCGCCAGGTCCTCGCCTTCGTCCTCGATCAGACGCTGCGCCTGCTCCACCCCATCGCCCCCTTCGTCACCGAAGCCCTCTGGCATCGCCTCAACGCCGTCGCTGCCTGGCGCGGCATCGATGAGCTTCAGGAAGGCGGCCCCGCGCTCATCGTCGCCGAATGGCCGCGCGTTCAATCGCAGTGGATCGACGCCGACGCCGAGTTGCGCATGTCGCGCCTGCAAGATGTCGTCCGCGCCCTGCGCGACGTAAAGACCCGCGTGAACGGCATCCGCGCCGCCGCCCGCGAAACCGTCATCCGCAATCTGCCCCAGGCCGTCCTCCGCGCCGACGCCCGCCTCACCGCCGAGTTCGAAGCCTCGCGCGCCGCGCTGCTCACGCTCGGCAATTGCGACGCCATCGACATCGGCGAGCGCCTCGCCAAACCCCCGGAGGCCGCCAGCAAAATCTTCGCCGGCTACGAGCTCTACGTCTCTCTCAGCGGCCTCGCCAACCTCGACCTCGAGCGCCAGCGGCTCGGCAAAGAAATCGACGAAACCCGCGGCCACATCGAACGCATCGGCAGCAAGCTCGGCAACGAGAGCTACGTGCGCGGCGCGCCGCCCGCCGTCGTCGAGCGCGACCGCGCCAAGCTCGAAGAACTGCGCTCCAAGCTGACGTCCCTCGAGGAAAACCTCGCCGGCATCAGCAACTAGCTCGATAAATCAGTAGCGGCCTGCGGATCGCAGACCGACGAGCAACAATCGCCCGCGGCCCGCACGCCCACAAATCGTCGCGCCGCGCCTACGCTCAAACCTCATGACCTCCGCCGCGCCGAAACCACCCTCGCGCTCCTGGCGACGCCGACTCCTTTGCGCCGTCGGCTGCCTCACGCTCGCCGCCTTCGCGCTCCGCCTCGCCGGCGGCTGCTACTCCGTCGGCCCCACAGCCTCCAAAGACGCCATCGCCTTGCTCCCGCGCGCCACCATCGAATCCCGCGACGGCGCAACCACTCTCTCCTATCTCCACGCCGGCAACCCCGCTGATCCGCGCATCATCTACATCCACGGCACCCCCGGCGACGCCGAAAACTGGGCCGATCTGCTCCTCAACCCCGTCGCCGGATGCGAGTCCCTCTCCATCGACCGCCCCGGCTTCGGCAAAACCCAGCCGCCCGACCCGCTCACCTCCTTCGAGGCTCAGGCCGCCGCCATCGCCCCACTCTTGCTCGAACGCCGCAGCATCAAGCCGATCCTCGTCGGCCACTCCCTCGGCGGCCCCATCGCCGCCCGCCTCGCTGCCGACCACCCCGATCGCGTCGGCGGCCTCCTCATCGTCGCCGGATCATTCGACCCGGTGCATGAAGAACTCGATTGGCTCGAACGCTGCGTCATGAGCGACACCATGCGCGCCACACTGCCCCGCGCGCTCGCCAACAGCCTCGCCGAATTTCGCGACGCAAAACGCGAAACGCTGCTTCTGGCCGAAATCCTCGATCGCATCACCTGCCCCACCATCGTCATCCACGGCGCCACCGACGGACTCGTCCCCTACGAAAACGTCAGCTACATCCAGCGCAAACTGATCAACGCCCGCCCCCTCGAAGTCACCAAGCTCCCCGACCAGGGCCACTTCATCCCCTGGCAATGCCCCGACCAGATCCGAACCGCAATCGACCGCATACGAGCACTCCTCTCACCCCCAGCAACGCGCACTCCCTAGCGGCCTCCGGCTCGCAGGCCGACGAGTAAGAGCGGCCTCGGTCCCTTCTGCATTCTTCATTCTGCATTCTGCATTCCGCATTCTGCATTCGCCTTCAATTCGCTATTCGCAATTCGCTATTCGCCATTCGCCTTTCCCCTCCCCTCCCGCTATTTTCGCCCCCATGTCCAAGCCCCCCACCGATCCCGCTCCGCTGTCGCCCAGCGCCGCCGCCGGCCTGCGATTCGCCATCGTCGCATCGCGCTACAACGACCAGATCACATCGCCCCTCGCCCGCGCCGCCGAGCAATCGCTGAAATCACACGCCGCCGCCGCCATCGAAACCTTCGAAGTCCCCGGAGCCTGGGAGATCCCCGTCGCCGCCCTCCACGCCGCACGCAGCGGACGCTTCGAAGCCATCATCTGCATCGGCTGCGTCATCCGCGGCGACACGCCCCACTTCGACTACGTCGCCGGCGAAGCCGCCAGCGGCTGTGCACGCGTCGCCCTCGACACGGGCATCCCCGTCGCCTTCGGCGTCCTCACCACCGACAACCTCGAACAAGCTCTCGATCGCGCCGGCGGCAAAGTCGGCAACAAGGGCGCAGAGGCCGCCCTCGCCGCAATCGAGATGGCCCTGCTCATCCGCCGCATCCGCTCCTGAACCGCCGCGCCCCAACCCCGCGCGCCGCGATACACTCTCTCCCAACGAACCTCATGAGCTTTCGCAACAAAAGTCAGGCCCGCACCCTCGCGCTGCAGGCGCTCTGCCTCTACGACGCGCTCGGCGATAGCTTCGCCACCCAGGTCCTCGCCTTCCTCCGCGACCCCGAAAATCTCCAGGACGTCGGCGTCGCGCAGCAACTCTCCGACGACCTCCTCGGTTTCGCCGCCGGCCTCGCCAACGGCGCCTGGATGAAGCGCGGCGAATACGACCCCATGCTCGAAGCCGCCGCCCCCGATTGGGCCATCAAGCGCATGCCCCCCGTCGACCGAAACATCCTCCGCCTCGGCCTCCACGAATGGCTCACCCACCCCGACACGCCCTTCTCCGTCATCGTCAACGAAGCCATCGAGCTCGCCCGCCGCTTCGGCGGAAACGACTCGCCCAAATTCATCAACGGCGTCCTCGACGGCATCCGCCGCAAGCAAGCGCAACCCGCCACCCCCGATCAACCCGATCCCCAGCCCTCGACGCAATCGCAAAACGCCGACGATCCGCTAGGGCAGGTACCACCCGCCTCTTAGCTCCAACCGCCCAAAGACGCGAACGCAAAAACACGAAGCGCAAATCGGCCCAAATCGATATCGGTTTTATAGGACGTATAATCTTCGTTTTTGCGATTGCGAAATTCCTGCAATCGCGCCATATACTCCTAAGAATCTGAGGGGAAGCGTGAGTCGCCGCGATCGTTCGGCTGCTCTTCGTGAGCGCCGGCGGCAGGATTCGAGGCTCTGGAAAGGACCACACATCATGGCCGGCAAACACAGCTACATCGTCGCGGCGAAACGCTCGCCCATCGGCAACTTTCTCTCCGGACTTTCCAAGCTCACCGCGCCCCAGATCGGCGCGCAGGTCGCTAAGGCCACCATCGCCGAATCCGGCGTAGACCCCGCCGCAATCAACGAGGTCTACATCGGCCAGGTGCTGCAGGCCGGCGTCGGACAAAACCCCGCCCGGCAGGTCGCTCTCGCCGCCGGCATCCCCGACAAAATCTCCTGCACAACCATCAACAAAGTCTGCGGATCCAGCCTTCAGTCCGTCATGTTCGCCGATCAGACCATCCGCTCCGGCGACGCCGACGTCGTCCTCTGCGGCGGCATCGAATCCATGAGCCAGGCGCCCTTCTACGTCAAAGGCATGCGCACCGGCCACAAGTTCGGCGACGCGCAACTGATCGACGGCATGCAGTTCGACGGCCTCACCAATATCTTCGACATGCAGATCATGGGCATCCTCGGCGACTACACCGGCAAAAAGGCCGGCGTCACGCGCCAGCAGTGCGACGAATTCGCCTATCGCAGCCACAAGCGCGCCGACGCCGCCTCTCAGTCCGGCGCATTCGACAAGGCCCGCGTTCCGATCGAGATTCCCAAGGCCGCCGAAAAGTTCAACAAAGACGAAACCATCCGCGCCGACATCAGCGTCGAAAAACTCGCCGCGCTCAAGCCCGTCTTCGGCGCCGACGGCCTGCTCACCGCCGGCAACTCCTCCGCCCTCTCCGACGGCGCTTCGACTCTGCTGGCCGTCAGCGAAGCAGGACTCAAGCGCTGTAGCGCCAAGCCCATGGCTCGCATCGTCGGCCAGTTCACCAGCGGCGGCCCGCCCAAGGAACTCTTCTTCGCCCCCATCGAAGCCTGTCGCAAGGCCTGCGAAAAGGCCGGCTGGAACGTGCAGGACGTCGACCTCTGGGAAATGAACGAAGCCTTCAGCACCCAGATGCTCGCCTGCATGCAGGCCCTCGAACTCAACCCCGACAAGGTCAACGTCCACGGCGGCGCCATCGCCCTCGGCCACCCCATCGGCGCCAGCGGCTGCCGCATCCTCACCCAACTCGCCCACGCCCTCCACACCCTCAACAAAAAGCGCGGCGTCGCCTCCCTCTGCCTCGGCGGCGGAAACGCCGTTGCCGTCGCCATCGAAGCCGTCTAAAGGTAGGGCAGGCCGCGGTACTCCGCGCCCTGCCTCTTCCGCCCCCGCACCCCAATCATTCACGGGCGCAACCTACAATGCGCCCATGCCCAAATCTTCTCCCACCAAACGCGCGTCCGCCGCGCGCCTCCAATCACCTCGCGCAAAATCAAGACCGCCGAAGAAATCGCCGCCAACCGCGCCCCTCGCAAGCGCCGCACCAATCACCGTTAACCACATCCTCGCGTCCCTCCGCGACCTCGCCGATGAAAAAACCCGCGCCGGCATGGCCCGCTACGCCATTCCCTCCGATCGCGCCCTCGGCGTCCCCGTCGGAAAGATTCGCGATCTCGCCAAATCGCTGAAAGGCCGCCCGCGCGACGAAGCCGCCCGCGCCCGCAATCACGCTCTCGCCCTCGAGCTCTGGCAGACCGGCTGCTACGAAGCCCGCATGCTCGCCCCGTTCCTCGACGACCCCGCCTCCGTCACCCCGCAGCAGATGGACGCATGGGCCGCCGACTTCGACAACTGGGCCGTCTGCGACCACGCCTGCTTCCATCTCTTCGACCGCCTCCCCGATCGCGAGCGCGCCTTTGCCAAAGTCGCGCAGTGGAGCAAGCGCCGCGAAGAGTTCGTCAAGCGCGCCGCCTTCGCGCTGCTCGCCAGCCTCGCGCTGCACGACAAGAAAGCCCCCGACGAACCCTTCCTCACCGCGCTCCCGCTCATCGAACGCGCCGCCAACGACGATCGCAACTTCGTCAAGAAAGGCGTGAGCTGGGCCCTCCGCTCCATCGGCCGACGAAACCCCACCCTGCGCAAGCCCGCCCTCGAACTCGCCCGCCGCCTCTCCGAATCCGCAGACGCCGCCGCCCGCTGGATCGGCAAAGACGCCCTCCGCGACCTCACGCGCGGCAAATAGCGCGTAGCCCGCCGGCTGGCACGGATCACGGCACGCCGTGCCCCGCGCCCGCCCCCCCATTCCATTTTCGCGTACCATTCCCATTTGACCGGCGATTGAAAACGCCGAAAGATAGAAATGGTGCCCGCTGCCGCGGCCCGTCCGCTTGGGAGAATGACATGTCTCTGGTTGCCGCTCGTCTGGCTGCCCCCAGCCGCCGTTTTTCTCTGACCTTCGCCGCCTGGCTCGTCGCCTGCGCCGGCGCCCAAACCACCGGCACGATGCAGCCGATCGGCTCAAGCCCCCCGGCGCCGACGCCGCCGACCGCCCCCAAAATCACCACCCCCGCAACCACGACCACCACCACCCCGACCGATCCCGGCGCAATCTTCGCCACCGTCCTCGAAACCAACGGCGACGCCGCCTATCGCATCGAAGAGGCCGGCGAATGGAAGCCCCTCAAAGTCGGCGACAAGCTCCCCGCCCTCACCCAGATCCGCACCGGCATCGGCGGATCTGCCAAGCTCCAGATCGGCGAGGAAGAGCCCTATAGCGCCGTCGTCATCGACCCCGTCTCCGCTCTCATCCTCAGCGAACTCAGCAAGACCACCGAAGTCAAAAAGGTCCGCGTCGGCGTCGGCTACGGACGCATCCGCGCCGGCGTCGCCGAGGGCGGCCTCAAGAGCGACTTCACCGTCGACTCGCCCGTCGCCACCCTCTCCAAAAAGGGCACCTGGAACTTCGGCCTCTTCTACGAGCGCTCCACCGACCGCTTCGAAATCTTCCTCCTCGATCGCGGCCTCGTCGAAGCCCTCAACAAAATCACCGGCGACCTCCGCACCGTGAAGCCCGGCGAAGCCGTCACCAACGCCATGCGCATCTGGTGCGACGAAGCCCAGCTCCGCCGCAACGTCGCCCTCGCCGACCTCCTCGGCCAGGATGACTACGAAATCGCCTTCAACCGCCTCCGCAACGACGGCATCGGCATCGTCGACGTCGGCTCCGGCAACACCACCTTCCTCAACCTCCGCGACCCCAACGCCAGCAACGAATTCCGCAACATTGTCCGCGACCGCCTCAACACCCTCCCGATCATCCCGCCCCCGATCGACTTCGGTCGCCAGCTTCGCCCCGAAGGCTTCTTCGGCACCGGCGGCGGCGATCAGCTGATCCAGGTCATCATCGACCGCGACAGCTTCCTCTCCCGCGGCGGATTCGCCCGCCCCGGCAACTTCACCTTCCGCCGCGCCGCCCTCGAAGGCTGGCTGAACAGCTCTAAGTGAAAGCGGAATTGAACGCGCAGTAGCGGCCTGCGGCCCCCGCAGGCCGCCGCTCCAAGCGCCCACGATCCCCCGCGCATTGCGCTTTCTGCATTCCGCCTTTGCCTTCAATTCGCTATTCGAAATTCGCTATTCGCTATTACGATCCCCCCGCGATGTCCTCCTCGCCGATCGATCCCCCCGCCCTCCTGCCGGCGACTCCCACCCACGCCGCGCTCATCGCCTCCTGGATTTCCAGCCCGGAGGAAGCCCTCTGGACCGCGCCCCAAACTCAACCCCCCATCACCGCCAATAGCGTCGCATCCTGGATCGCCTCCGCCGGCCGCCCGCGCGTCCTCCTCGCTCGCGATCCCAACACCGCCGCCCACGACCGCATCGTCGCTTACGGCGAAGTCAATCCCTTCGAGTTCCAGCCCCAACACTTCTGGATCGGCCACGTCATCGTCGCCCCCCACGCCCGCGGCCGCGGCTTCGGCCGCCAGATCGCCGAAGGCCTTCGCCACATCGCCTTCAACGAACTCGCCGCGACCAAGCTCACCCTCGTCGTCTTCTCCGCAAACGAACCCGCCCGCCGCGCCTACGCCGCCGCCGGCTTCGCCTTCGAAGGCTACGAGACCCACCTCCTCAAACCCTACGACCGCCGCGAAGTCCTCGTCCGCATGGTCGCCTACAGCTAACCCATCAATCAGCTCCGAACTGCCTCTCCTCACCCGCTCCGCCTCTTCCCCTCCACCCCTTCACCCCTCCACCCCTCCACCCCTCCCACAAACGAGCGACGCCGACCAACCGCTCATCGCGATCAATCGGCGTCGCTGATTTCCGCATCGGCCCGCATCTCGCAGGCCGACCAATCAACCGTCGCGGCTTAGTTGCCGCCCGTCAGCAGCGCCACAAACCCGCTGATATCACCCACCGTCACGAATCCGTCCTGATTGACGTCCGCGAGGTTGATGTTGCAGTTCGGGAACGCCGTCGCATATCCCGCCGGGTCCGTCAGCGCCAGCACAAAACCGCTGATATCGCCGACCGTCACAAACCCGTCGCAGTTCATGTCGCCGATCACAAACTCGCACTCATCCGGAATCCCGTTCCCGTTCCCATCCGCGTTGCCGATCACGCTGTAACGCAGCGCCACGCGGATCGAACTCGGCGGATTCGTGCACAAAATCGGGTTCACGCCCGCGCTCGAGTTCAGGTCCACCACCGCGTTGTCGCCGTTGCCGTTGATCAGCGCGTTGAACGTCGCCTGAGAGATCGTCAGCGTGTCGATGTCCGGGTTCACCGGGCAATCCGAGAAGCCGTTCACCAGCACATCGCCGAGCGTCTGACCGTTGAACACCACCGTCACAAACTCAACCGACGTGTTGAAGTCGCCCCGCGCCGCAACCTCCACCGTCACATCCGTGATGCTGTCCGGCAGCGCCGTAAACGTGTGCGTATGCGGGTTGCCCGTGCCCACCGGCGAGAACGTCGGCGAAACCGCGTCAAACCGCAGCGCCACATCGCAATCGTCCGGAATCCCGTTGTTGTTGCAGTCCGCGCTCGTCAGCGCCGCGATATCGCAGCTATCCGGCACACCGTTGCGATTGCAATCCTGCACCGTGCCCGCCTGAATCTCGCACGCGTCCGGAATGCCGTTCACGTTGCAATCCTGCGCCGCACCGCTCGCGATGTCGCACGAGTCCGGAATGCCGTTCGCGTTGCAATCCAGCGCCGTGCCCGAGCTCAGGTCGCAACTGTCCGGCACACCGTTCAGGTTGCAATCCAGCACGGTCCCGATCGCGATGTCGCAGCTATCCGGAATCGTGTTGCCGTTGCAATCCAGCGCAAAGCCGCTGGTGATGTCGCAATCGTCCGGAATGTTGTTGTTGTTGCAGTCCGTCTCGCAAGTATCCGGAACGCCGTTGCTGTTGCAGTCGCTCGCCTGCCCGCATCCCGCCACGTTGCAGCCCGGCGAAGCGCACGACAGATCGCACTCATCCGGAATGCCGTTGCTGTCGCAATCGTTGAACGAAACCACCGCGATCCGCGTACCCCACTGGCCGCCGGCCCGCGCATACGTCTGCGTCGTCCAGAAAGTCTTCTCGTCGTTCGGGTCAAGCGCCGTCAGGCTGTAATCGCCCCAGCGGTTGCGACCCACGTTGTCGATATTGTTGATCGCCGAAACGCCCGGCTCATAAATCTGCGGCGCTGACATCGCGCCACTGGGATCCAGCGCGCGGCGTCCGGAGTAGTACACGCCGATGAACTCCGTCGTGCTCGATCCGCTGTAGCCCACCACCGCATTTCCCAGCGCGTCGACCGAGATCGACGGGAAGTAGTAGTGCCGCGGCGCCGAACCGCCGATGTTGCCGCTCTGAATCACACCCAGCGGGCTCACCCGCAACTGATACCACCGCACCGTCGCAAAGCCGCCCACACCAATGCAGTGCGTCGCCCACAAAAACCCATCGCGATAAACCACGTTCCCCAGTCGCGCGTCAATCGTGTCCATCGCCGTCGCCGTGTTCGAAGCCGGCGCGTCCGGCGGATCCGAGTAGCCCGGAACCACAATCGAACCCAGCTCGCTCAGCGTCGGCGCCGTCAGCGGCGGATTCACACGCCGCACACGAATGCCCGCCGTCCCGTTCGTCGAGCAGATGAACTCACCCGCCGGCGTCCCATAGGTCACCGCCGGCTGAATCGCTCGATCCAGCGGCAAATTGCGGAAAAACGTCACCGTGCCCAGCGACTGCGTACTCGCGATCAGCGGCGCCTTGTCGATCGCCACGATCGTCCCGCGACCGCGATTCACCGAGAAAAAGCACGAGTAAATGCCGTTCGCGTCAAAGCCCAGCGTCGGGAAGTCCGGCCACGAGTTCGCGTCAAAGTCGCTCGTAACCACAAAGTCCGTCTTGAACCACGCCCCCAACGGGTTGTTCGTCGCCGAAACCGCCAGGAAGTACCGCGTGTTGAAATCCGTGACCAAGACGATCCAGCGCCCGCTGTGGTGGTCATACGCTACCCGCGGATCGCCCGACGAGTTTGGCAAAAAGGTGAACAGCGGCGTAATGCTCTGACGCACACCCGTCCGGCTGTAAACCGCCAGCGTCGAGTTCACCACCTCCACATAGTGGTTCGGACCGATCGCGCCGTGCGTATCGGGCGGAAAGCCCGTGCCGGTGTCGCCGCGGCGAATGCCGTCAAATTCGCGAATCAGGCTCAGGCCCACACCCACCGAGCCGTTCTCGACCACCGGAATCGCTTCGCCGTCGGTCGCATCGTTCGGGTCGCGCGGCAGCTCCTGCGGCGCGGGAATGCCGTAGTCCACGCCGAACTCGCCGCCGCCGATTTCCCAGTCCAGCCCGTGGTAATTCGTGCCGCTGATCGACGTCTGATAGTCGACGTCTTCAAAATCAATCACGATCGGCGCATCGCTCGCGACGCCCGCCGCGCGATAGGTCAGATCGTCAACGCCGTACCATGCCCCCTGCTCCAGCTTCGCGCAAGCCTGAAAGATGATCCGGTCGACGCCCTTCAGCCCGATCGGCATCCACTGCGGCGCTTCGGTCAGGTCATAGATCCACTCCGTCCGCGCCACTTCCACGCCATCCGCATAACCGATGATCTGCAGCGCCCCCGCCGCGCTCGCTTCGCCCACGTGGCCGTTGATGAAAGCGCCGTCGACATCCACCAGCCCGTTAAAGCCGATGCCCATCCGCTTGTCGCCGAACTTGTTGACCAGGTACTTCTCGCCCGACGCTGGCTGGTAGGTCGCCCGAATCCCCGGCACAAACCATTCGCCATGCACACCGGCCCGGCTCTCCTTCATGTCCGGCTTCGGCGGCGCCAGACGACCACGAGCGATTACCTCGTCCATCGTCTCCACCACCGACCGACCGATCAACGACCGGTCCAGCGGCGTACCCTCGATCACCGTCGATCGATCTTCCGCACCACCGGCGGCAAATGCCCCGACGCAGCAGAAACTGAGCGGCAGGAAACCCAGCAATCGTCGCATCTTTCACCTCAACGGGTCGGAGCCGGCGCGTCCGCCGGCAAAGTTCAGAGTCGGCCTCACGAGTGGTTCGCCCACCGCCGACTCGGAATCGGTGTGCGTTCAAAGTGTCGAAAGTCAGATAACCCAGCGCGGGTCGCTGAAGCCGAACGGCTAACCGACGAAACCCGCGTCAGACGGCCGATATTCCGACCCGTCGCTTTTCGCTCGATTTGGGCCGAACAGGCCCGCGCCCGATCCAATTCCGGCCGCGTCCACGGGCAAACGGCCCATCCCCCGACGACGCCGCTCTCCGCCGCGCGCCGCCCCGTCCATCAATCTCATCCGCCGCGCCTCAGAGCGCTGCGTGCCCCTTCCCCGCATCGCTATAGATGTAGGCGCCCTCCGCCGGCGTCGACACCCGAATCGCCGGTTTGCCCTGCCGGCCCTCCACCAGCACCCAATAGTCGTTCGTCATCGCCTCCAGCACCTGAAACGCGTGCTGCATCGCCACGACGAGATGCTGCCCCGGATAGTGCGGAGCCAGCCGCCGCTTCATGTGATCCAGAATGCGCGGCGCCTCATCCGACAGCTTCAGCGCCTCGATGATCAGCCCCTGAAATCCCGCCTCCGCCAGCGTCGCCTTGCCGCGCGTGTAGCTCCGCGCCTTCGTGATTTTCCCGTTGTTCAAAATGCCGATGTAGCCCTGCTTCGCGCCGGCCAGGTTGAGCTTGAAGTGCGTCTTGTTATCGATCGTCCACGGCAGTTCGCCGTCCGACATCCGCATCATCACCTGCTTCATGCTCGCCAGGTCATGCCCGCCGATGCCCGCCTGCCCCTGAAAATCGTCGTTCAATCCGCCCTGGCTCAGCCAGCGGAACGCCTCCGCCGGATCGAGCTTCATGCCCGCTTCATGCGCGATCTTCACGCAGTTCTCGCGAATGTCCTCGAAGATGCCGTTCGCGCTGTACCAATACTCCGCGAACTTCATGTGCTGCCGCACGCGCTTCGTCTGCAAGTCGTGATAGCGCTGCTTCAGCCACTCCACGTCGTGCTCGCCGCGATCCGCCGCCAGAATCGTGTACGCCAGCTCGCGCCCGCCCGCATGCGTGATCGTCAGCCCCGCCGCCAAGATCGGATCGGCGAACCCCGCCGTCTCGCCCACCAGCCACCAGTTCTCGCCCGCCGTTCGCGTCACCACAAACGACCAGTCCGTGGTCCCCTCCACCTTCCCGCGCGACTTCGCCTTCGCCACCTTGGCGGCGATCGTCTTCTCCGCCTGCACCGCCTCGTGATAAATCTGCTCCGGACGCTTCCCGCTCTTCTTGTAATACTCGCCCGGGCATACCAGCCCGATGCTCGTCCGCGTCGGCGACAGCCGAATAAACCACAGCCACCCGAACGGCACGCTGCGAATATGTACGCGCGTCGCCTTCACATCCGACTCTTTCGCCCAGTCGTCGCACTCCCAGTAATCCCAGAACGCGACGTTCTTCAGCGCCGTCGGAATGTCGCACTCCACCCCCATCCGCCGCCGCAAAATCGCCGCGTTGCCCGACGCGTCCACATAGTGCTTCGCCGTGATCACCTCGCCCGACGCCAGCCGCAGCCCCGTCACGCGATCACCATCCAGCATGATCTCGCTGACCGCCGTCTCCTCCCGCACATCGACGCCCATCGTCCGCGTGTGATCCAGCAGCACCTTGTCGTAGATCGCTCGATCCACCTGAAACGCCGTCTGAACCCGCCACCCCTCATACTTCCCCGGCCGCGGCACATCCGCCGGCACCAGGTCCGTCGGCACAAACTGAAACACCCAAGGCTCGACCGTCTTGCCCCACGTGTACGTCGCCCCGATCTTCACCGGGAAGTTGGCCGCCTCGATCTTCTCCCAAACCCCCATCTCCTGCAGCACCGCCGCAATCGCCGGCAACTGGCTCTCGCCGATGTGATCGCGCGGAAAGCGCTCCTTCTCCAGGATCACCACCCGCTTCTCCGGGTCATACTTCCGCAGCAACGTCCCCAACGTGCTGCCGGCCGGGCCGCCGCCGATGATCGCGACGTCAAATGCGTTCTGCGGATTGGCGGCGACCATCATCTCTCCTGCCCGGAACGGGTGTTCGTGCGCAATGCGGTTTCGATGCAAACGACTGTAGTGACTCCGCCGCCGCCTTCGCAAGCCAACCCGCGAGCCTGCGAAAGATGCGAAAACCCCTGAAACTCCCCGTCCGATAGCGACTCGCCCCCCGCCGCGCCGATGCTCACCCGGCGCACATCGTCACAAGCTCGATACACTCCAAACGTGGAAGGAGCCGCCGCGATGAAACGCAAAGTCACGAAGGTCTCAAAAACGTCACACCGAAGGCCGGCGAAAGCTGGCAAGTTGGTGGCGAAAAAGCGGTCGAAGCGAGCTCCCGCCTCAATCACAAGGCGCGCGCCAAAGTCGCCGAAGTCCAACCGCGTCGCCGCGCGCAAGCCGAAGATGGTCACTGCCCGCACGGAATGGGGCGGCGCCATGCCTGAAATCGCAGGGGTCGCCGAAGGATCGCCCCCCGATGCTTCCACCCAGAGTTCGGTCGCACTCGTGAAGCGGACGAAGGTCTCCAAGTCCACCGCTTCGAAATCTTCACGAATCCGACAAAAGGCCGCTCCGCGAAGAACGAAAAAACTGACCGCTCCGACTTCGTGGGGTCGCTTGATGCTGGAGTTTGCGGGAATCATCGACGGCCTGCCGTCGGACGCTTCCATAAACCACGACCGCTATCGAAACGCGAAGCTATGAAGAGAGTCTTTGCGGATTCCAGCTACTTCATCGCGGTTCTCAGTCGCACGGATGCCCATCACCAACGGGCAGGTCAACTCGCGATAAATCTTCGCGACCGCCTGGTCACCACGCATTGGGTAATCGCCGAGGTGCTTGGCTATTTGAGTTCGCCGGCAATTCGTCGATCATCGAGCGCGTTCATGCGCCGCTTGCTGGAAGACCCCGCTACCCACGTCGTACCGCCGGACCAATCGCTCTTTAACGAAGGATTTGCTCTTTTCCAGCAACACCACGACAAAGCCTGGTCCCTCGTCGACTGCATCTCCTTCGTCGTCATGCGCCGCCGCCGCATTCGCGAAGCCCTCACCGCCGACCACCACTTCGCCCAAGCCGGCTTCGTCCCCCTCCTCGCCCAATGACCGCCCCCATCAACCCCATCGAAGCCTGGTTCCGCACACGCGCCTGGAAATCCTTCCCCTTCCAACGCCAAGCCTGGAAAGCCTACCTCAACGGCGAAAGCGGCCTCATCCACGCCCCCACCGGCGTCGGAAAAACCCTCGCCGCCTGGCTCGGCCCCGTCGCCGAAGCCCTCGCCGAAACCAAACGTAACACCCAGCCCTCTCCAAAAGCCCGCTCTGCCCCGCGCCCCGCCGCCCCCGAATCTCCCACCCGCAAATCCGCACGAAACGCCACCCCGCCCCTCCGTGTCCTCTGGATCACGCCCCTCAAAGCCCTCGCCAACGACACCCTCCAATCCATCCGCGAACCCGCCCAAGACCTCAACCTCAACTGGTCCATCGAGCTCCGCACCGGCGACGCCGCCGCCTCCATCAAAGCCAAACAACGCGACCGCCTCCCCACCGCGCTCGTCATCACCCCCGAAAGCCTCGCCCTCCTCCTCAGCTACCCCGACGCCCGCGAAAAATTCGCCACCCTCCGCTGCGTCATCGTCGACGAATGGCACGAGCTCATCGGCGCCAAGCGCGGCGTACAAACCGAGCTCTGCCTCGCACGCCTCCGCCGCTGGAACCCCGGCCTCCGCGTCTGGGGCATCTCCGCCACCCTCGGCAATCTCGATCAAGCCGCCGAAGTCCTCCACGGCGCCCCCGTCCCCGACGGCGATCTGCCCGCCGCCGACGGCGCTCGACCAGCTTGGCGCCTCGTCCAATCAGACCAGACCAAAACCATCACCGTCAGCAGCCTCCTCCCCGAAGACGTCCGCCGCTACCCCTGGGCCGGCCACATCGGCACCCACCTCGTCGACCAGGTCTGCGCCGCCATCGACGCCGCCAACACCAGCCTGCTCTTCACCAACACCCGCGCTCAGGCCGAAATCTGGTTCCAGGCCCTCATGCGCGCCCGCCCCGATTGGATCGGCGCCATCGCCCTCCATCACGGCTCGCTCGAAAAACGCATCCGCACTCAAGTCGAAAAGCTCCTCGCCGCCGGCCGCCTCAAATGCGTCGTCTGCACCAGCTCCCTCGACCTCGGCATCGACTTCTCTCCCGTCGATCGCGTCTTCCAGGTCGGCAGCCCCAAAGGCATCGCCCGCCTCCTCCAACGCGCCGGCCGCAGCGGACACCAGCCCGGCGCAAAAAGCACCATCGTCTGCGTCCCGTCCCATTCCTTCGAACTCATCGAGTTCGCCGCCGCCCGCCGCGCCATCGAAGCCCGCACCGTCGAAGCCCGCAACCCCCTCGAAAAACCTCTCGACCTCCTCGTCCAACACCTCGTCACCATCGCCTGCGGCGGCGGCTTCGACAGCGCCGCGCTCTTCAGCGAAGTCCGCTCAACACACGCCTATCGCCACCTCACCCCCGATGAATGGGGTTGGTGCCTCGACTTCTGCCTCCGCGGCGGCCCCACACTCACCGCCTACCCGCAGTTCGCCCGCCTCCGCCGCGACGACGACGGCCTCTATCACCCCGCCGACCCGCGCGTCGCACGCATGCATCGCATGAACATCGGCACCATCACCGCCCAAACCTCGCTCACCGTCAAAAAACTCAACGGCTCCTCGCTCGGCACCATCGAAGAAGACTTCATCAGCCGCCTCACCCCCGGCGATTTCTTCGTCTTCAGCGGCAAGACGCTCGAGTTCGTCCGCGTCCAGGGCATGAGCGCTTACGTAAAAGTCCGCCGCGGCGCGCCCACCGGCATCGTCCCGCGCTGGAACGGCGCCCGCTTCCCGCTCTCCACCCAGCTCGGCGCCGCCGTCCGCCACGCCATGGCCACCGCCCTCGACCGCGAGCCCGATTGCCCCGAAATCGCCGCCGCGCTCCCGCTCCTCCACTTACAAGCTCAACAGTCGCGCGTCCCCGGCCCCGACGAAGTCCTCCTCGAAACCACCCGCTCACGCGACGGCCACCACTGGTTCGCCTTCCTCTTCGAAGGCCGCCTCGTCCACGAAGGCCTCGCCGCTCTCTGCGCCTATCGCCTCTCGCAGCGCTCCCCGCGCACCATCCACATCACCTGCAACGACTACGGCTTCGAGCTCCTCAGCGACACCCCGCTCGACCTCGACGAATACGACTGGCTCCGCCTGCTCTCCACCGACGATCTGCTCCCCCACCTGCTCGCCTGCCTCAACGCCACCCAAATGGCCCGCCGCCAGTTCCGCGACATCGCCCGCATCGCCGGCCTCATCTCCCCCGGCTTCCCCGGCGCCGAAAAAGCGACGCGCCACCTCCAGGCCTCCAGCGACCTATTCTTCGACGTCTTTCGCGATTTCGACCCCACCAACTTGCTGCTCACCCAGGCCCAGCGCGAAGTGATGGATCAGCAACTCGAACTCAATCGCCTCATCGCCGCCCTCCGCCGAACCGCCGCGCAGCGCCTCATGATCGTGCGAACCGCCACCCTCACCCCGCTCTCATTCCCCCTCTGGGCCGAGCGCCTCCGCGCTCAATCCATCAGCAGCGAATCCTGGACCGACCGCGTGAAGAAGGCCGCCGAAAAACTCGAAGCCGGCGAGCCCCCGCGCGGTCGCGCCCGCCCGCCAACCACCCGCCGCTAACTCACGGTCGCGATCCGCAGCCCCCCACCCGTGTGCTTCATCTCTAATAGTTCAGCACCACGTTCGTTCGCTGCGCCGTCGGAACATTCAAATCCGGAAACTCCACCACGACCGTTCGCCCCAGCACGACCGGCCCCTCCCACGACGTAAACGGACTCTCCGCGGGAATCGTCAGCGTGATGGTCGACCCATCATTGAAAAAACCAAACGCACCAAGCTGATCTCCCCCCACCACCGAGTTCACGATTCTCACGCCCCTCGAGTCGCCCACCCGCGTCGCAGGGACCGTCAGCGGGCGCGACTCCAGATCAATGTCCATCCCGGTGCCCCGGCTCGTTCGCGGGTCATCCGCGAAGCGCACCGAAAGCAGATTCGCTTCCTTGAACACCGCCTCGATCGTCCGATCCTGATCCATCGTGAAGTGCAACACACCCTTATCCGCCCCCGTCACACCAAACGACTCCGCGCCCACCCAACGATCAAACTGCGCCGGAATCGTCGTGAACGATGGCGCCAGAAACGGGTCCAGCGTCGTATTCACCAGCAGACTCGGCGTGTACAACTCATCCGCAACCAGCGTAACCGCCGCACCCCGTGCCACCTGCAAAGTCGCCGGCGACGCACCGCCCACGCTGTCCGAAGCTTGCTGATCAAATGCCAACCCATCCAGTTGGTCGCGCTCCGGCTGCCCTTTGTTCAAAAAAATCACCACGCGAACCGTCGAAACCTCAAACCCGTTCGCGCTCGGCGTCCGCCGCGAAACCACCCGCAACGTAAACGGTCCATTCGCGTTCGAGCCGTTCGCGTTCGTCGAACCATTCGAATTCCCATTGTCCGAGGAGTTCGAGTTCGCGCTGTTCTCATTTCCATTCGGCGTCGGCGTCGGAGTGCAGCACACCATTCCCGCGATCACCCCAATTGACACAAGCACCGCAAGGCCGCGCTGAAGCATCATGAGCCCATTCTCCCGCAACACGCCGCCCTTCCGAGGCCGCGTTTCTCAACCCGCGTCGATTATGCTCGCGATTCTCCCCCGGTAACAAGTCGATTCTTTACAAACGCCGCGCAAATCCCCCAACGCGTCACGGCTGCAGAGCGCTCGCCCCCGACCGCCGCGAACACAGCGCGGCTCGCGCCAGGGATTGCGGGCATTCTGCCCGCACCAGCGTTTTCAACAAGTACGCGAAGACCCGCGGCCAGAGTCCCCGCCCACCCCCAAAAATCCCATGCTCGCTCAAGGCCACGCCAGATCCGCAGTTTGCGTCCGATTCCCGACCGTGAACGTGATCTCCCGCCCACTAATCGCTCCGTCGCCGCTCCATGACGTGAACGCCGCCCCCATGGGCACCGTGAACTTGATCACTGTGCCATCGCGCGCAAAGTGAAACCTCCCGATCTGGCCCTGCTGACCCGTGAGGCCGGTGCCGACCACGTTGCCGTTCCGCGAGTTGCCAAACAGAAACTGCGGCGGAATCGTAAACGGCGCACGCTCCAGAAAGTCGATATCCAACAGCGTGCCCGTTCCGTTCGCCCCGCCGACGGAGCGGATAATGACCCCATTCATCAGACCGAACCGAGCCGTGATCGTGCGGTTCTCGTTCAGCGTGAAGAACAATGCCCCCGCGTCGTTGCCGCCTGCACCCGATACGTCGCCTTGCCAATCCAAAAACTGGGCCGCGATCAAAGGCGGCGAAACCGTAGTGTTGAACGGCGACGAAATCTCATCACTCTCGTCGCATATCAATGTGATCTGTGTGCCGCGCGGAAAGCTACGCGGCGAGCTGCCGATGGTTTCCCCGCTGAAGAAATTGACGCTGAAATCTCGGGCGATCGGATCATCGGCCTCGGCTCGATCCACGTTCCCCTTGTTGACGTAAATCGCGACCCCCAACGAGGGCGTGACAGACGGCGCTTCGATCAGGACCGTCAGTGTCACGTTCCCGCCCGAATTCGCATTGCCGTTGGTCGACGTGCTGCTATTTGCATTGCCGTTGGCCGAGTTTGTGTTTGTGTTTGTGTTTGTGTTCGAACTGTTCTCATTGCCGTCGGGCGTCGGCGGCGGCGGGCAGGCCGGAACGAGCGCGAAAATGAACAAACACACCGCTGCGGCCAGACTGCGCTGAAATTTCATGAGGCGGTTCTCCCGATCTGCGCGACCGTTCCAAGGCCGCAGGGGCTCACCGATTATGCCAGCAAACCCCTCCCGCCAACAACCCCATTCGTCACGAAGCGCGCCGCATTTCAGCGCGTCGTCACGCTTTTGCATTCGCCCCCGGCGCCCGCGAATCCATCCGCATCGGCTTGCGCCACCCATTCTGCTTCGCCCGACCCGGCCCCACCACATTCGCAAACGCCGGAAAGCTGCTCACAATCTGGCAATACGGATGCACCACTGCCGCCCGCCCGATCGTCACCCCCGGCAAAATCAGCGACGCAAACCCCACCGACGCGTACTCCTCGATCCGCACCGGCCCCTCGATCGTGTGCTGCAATCCCGCCGGTGCCGTATGCGAAAAACTCAGCAGCTTTCCCGGCTCGGCCATGTTCAAAAGAGTGTTTGACGCGCTATAGACATGCACCCGCGCCTGCAGCGACACACAGTCGTCGATCCGCACGCTCCCCCGCCCCGCGACATGCGCGCCCGGTCCCAGGTGAACATAATCACCCAGGATGATCTCGCCCTTCTGCCCAAATCCCTCTTCGCCCGCCGCCAGCCGCACATACGTATCAATGTGGCACGCCGCGCCGATCTCAATATTGCCCGCGCCCCAGATCTCAACACCACGATCAATGAGCGTGTCCTGACCCAGCTTCTTCAGCCGCGCCTTCCAATACGCCCCGCGCAGCAAAAACCCCAGCGCCCCGCGCGGCCAAAAGGTCACCGCCATCTCCAGCGATTTGTTCACCAGCGGAACCTTCGCCAAAGCGAACACGATCGCTTGAATGACGTACAGCGCCGGAACAATAAACGTCAGCAGAAAGTTCGACTTCGCCGTCGCCCGAATCCCCTCCTCGCTTCCCTCCGCCTGACCCTGCAAGCCGCGCAGCAGCAGCTCACGGCTGAAAACCAGCCACCCCTGCGGCGGCGGCGGCTTCGGCGCGATGTACCAGCTCAACGAAACATCCGGCTGCGCTGCGGCGTTGTCCTGCACGAATCAGCGATCCTTTCCGCAATGAATCAACCCGCGTTATCCAATCCCCGCCCGCACCAGATCAATCAGCCGCAAAATCCCACGCGGCCGCCGATCCGCTTCGCAGACCACCAGCGCCGTAATCTGCATGTCCCGCATCAGCCGCAGACAATCCACCGCCGGCTTGCTCGGCTCCACCGTCGAAATCGGCACCGCCGGCCCGTCCGGCGATCGCCGACTCTTCGCGTGCGCCTCGCTCGCGCTCAATAGCTTCGGATTATCAACGCGCTCCAGCAACCGCCGCAGATCCCCGTCCGTAAACGTCCCCATCAACGTGCCGTCGGCCTGATTGATCAGCGCCATCCCCAGCTTCTTCTTCGTCATCTCCAGCAAAAGCTCGCTGAAAGACGCGCCCGCCCCCACGATCGGCATCTCCTCGCCGCCATGCATCAGGTCCGCCGCCCGCAGCAAGAGTCTCCTCCCAAGCGGCCCTTCGGGGTGATAGGTCGCAAAGTCTTCCGCCGTAAATCCGCGCCGCGCCAAAAGCGCCATCGCCAAAGCATCCCCCGCCGCCAGTTGCATAATGCAGCTCGTCGTCGGCGCCAGCCCCAGCGGCCCCGCCTCCGGCAAATCGGGCAGCGCAATCGTCCAATCGCTCAGCTCCGCCAGCCGCGACTCGCGCCCCTGCGTCACGCCGATCACCGGCCCACCCAGCCGCCGAAAATGAGCCACGAACCGCACAAACTCTTCCGTGTTCCCGCTCCGCGACAGCGCCAGCAACGCGCACCGCTGCGTCACGACGCCAAGGTCCCCGTGCAGCGCCTCTACCGGATGCAGAAACGACGCCGGCGTGCCCGTGCTCGTCAGCGTCGCCGCGATCTTCTGCGCAATCACCCCGCTCTTGCCGATCCCGCTCACGATGATCTGGTCGCACCGCTCCACGATCGCATCGACGATCTCCCCCATCTGCCGATCGTTCAACTGCTCCGCCAGCGCGCTCAGCGCCCGCGCCTCATCCGCGATCGTCGCCCGCGCCACCGCACGCCAACTCGCGCTCGTGGCACTCGACACCGGTGTGCTCGCTGCGCCCATCAATTCATCTCCGCGATGCTCAACGCCACGGCCGGCCGCCGGCCCTCGTCCAGCGCCCGAATTTTGCTCCAAATCCGCTCAAAAATCTCCCCGTCCCGCGTGGCATCCGTCGTGCCGCCGCGCGATTGCTCATCCTGCGCCGCCAGCAGCGCCTCTCCCCAGCTCTCATGCGCCAGCGCCGGATCACCCATCCGATACGCCGCGTCCCCGCGATGCTCCAGCATCACCGCGTCCTTTCCGCTCAGCAGCGACGTCGCCCGCCGCAGCAGCTCCAGCGCCTCCCCAAACTCCCCGCACACGTAGTGCCCCCACGCCAGGCTGTCGAGGTACGCCGTGTTCACCGGGTTCACACCCGCCGCTCCGCGCACCAGATCAAACGCCCGATCCACATTCTTCCCCAGCACCAGCCACGTATAGCCCAGATCGTTGTGCAGCCCGATGTTGTTCGGCGTCAGCGCCAGCAGCCGCTCCGCCGCGCAAACATACTCCGCCTCGCGCGGCCGTCCCGCAAGCTGCAACACCAGACAGCGCAGCTGCAGCAATACGCGCGACTCCTCCTCGCCGAAATGCTCCGTCCGATCCCACCGATCCAGATAGCGCAGCGCCAGTTCAAACTGCCCCTCCTTCCACATGATCTCCGCCAGCTCGCGCCAGGTTTGCATCCGCCCCTCCGCCTGACCGCGAACCTCCGGACGATTCAGCATCGCGTCCATCACCGCCGTCGCCTCACCCACCCGCCCCAACTGCAGCAACGCGCGAATCCGATTCAGCCCCAGAATCCCGCGGTCCGGCTCCGCACCGCGCATCTCCGGCAGCTTCAACATCGTTTCCATCTGCGCCAGCGCCTCCTCCCCGCGCCGCGCTTCGCACAGCAGCCCCGTCAGCACCGCGTGATACGGCAACCGCCGCCCCGGCGTCGCCGTCGCCGACCACCCCCGCACACGCTCGATCGCCGCATCCGTCAGGTCATATCGTCGACACGCCACCAGAAACGCATCCCGCGCACGCTCATCCTGCGGGTTCACCTCCAGCGGCGCCGAAATCACCCGCAGCAATTCATCCTTCCGCCCCGCCAGATTCAGCGCGTCCGCCCGCGCCCCGCGCCAGCGCTCCGCTCCATCGCGCGCCTCCAGCCGATCCAGCAGCCGCATCGCCCCGTCAAAATCCCCCACATACGTGTACGACTCCACCTCAACGTTATCCAGCCACCGCAGCAGATCCTCACGCCGCTTCCGCACGGTCGGCGTCACCCGCTGCACATTCGTCGCCGCCGCCCGCAACGCCGCAATCTCCCGCCGCGTCCACTCCGGCTGCACCGACTGCACCGCCAGATCAATCATCCGCGCCCCCTCCACCACGCGCTCCGGATACCGCTCGCACAAAATCCGCTGCGCCGCCGCGGCCGCATCAAACCGCAGCGCCATCGACTGCGCCTCCGCGATCAGCCGCAGCTCGTCATCGCTCAGATTCCGCCGCCCCGCGATCTCCTCCGCCAGGATCCGCGCATCGTCCACCCGCAATTGCCGAATCCGCAACTCCAGCAGCCGCTCCTGCGTCTTCCGCACCCCCGGCTCCCGAAAATGCAGCCCCTCATACGCCAGCAATCGCGCCCCGCGCTGCGATTCCTCCGCATGCTCAACTTCAATCGCCATCCGCGCCGCCGCCCCCGTGCGAATCGCCCGCGCCGCCACATCCTCCGCCAGCTGCCGCGCTTCCTCCGCCGTCTCCTCCACGTCCGTCAACAACGTCGCCAGCAGCGCCTCGGCCGGCGCTTCGCTCAGCGGCGCCAACTCCACCGCCCGCCGCAGCCACTCCCGCTCGCTGTCGCCCGCCTCCTCATCGCCCCGCCGCGTCATTCGCGCCAGCTCCAGCGGATACAAAGCCTGCGCCCCATCCGCCGCCATCGCCCGACGCAGCGCCAGCCGCGCCCCATCCGCCTCATCCAGCGCCGCCGCAATCAGCGCCTGCGCATACGCCACCGCCGCGCTCCGCGGCGCCAGCCGCACCGCCAGCTGCGCATCCGCCTCTGCCGCCCGCCACGCATACCGCGCAATATGCCCATATGCCCGAACCGTCGCCGCCGCCGCCCGATACGCCCCCATCGCCTCCGGCCGCAACGCCAGCGCCGCCGCTCCATCGCCCCCCATCAACCCCAACACAGCATGCGCCAGATCGCGCGCCGCATCCCTCTCACCGACGCCGCCCGCCCCGCCATCCGTTTTGCTCTCCGCACTCTTCACTCTGCATTCATCTTCCCCGCCCTCATCAATCTCCCGCACCAACCCCACCAACCACTCAAAGTCATACGGCCGCTCCTCCAGCGCATCCTCAATCGCGCTCGCCGCCGCCTCTGCCGACCCCTGTCGCAGCGCACAGCGCACCCGCGCCGCCGCGCGCAGCCCCACCTCGCTCCGGGGCAGCACCCCCGCCGCCAGCTCCAACTCCTCCCGCGTCAGCGCCGTCGGCAAATGCGCCAGCATCAGCCGCGCCAACCGCTGCCCCCGCGCGTCCGCCCGCGCCGGCCGCAAGATCGCCCCCAGCAGCGCCGCCCGATCCTCGCTCCGCGACAACCCCAGCAGCAAATGCTCCAAAATCACCGTCGTCAGCGCGTCCGACGCCCCATCCACATTCGCCGACGTCAGCCACGCCTCCCCAATCCCGCGCAGCTCGTCAGCAGCCCCCTCACGCCGCAACGCCGAAAGACAATCCCGCACCGCCCGCGCGTCATACAAACTCAGCCCCGAAGGCCCCTCAAATCGCGCCGCAATCGCCCGCGGATTCTCCCGCGCCTCCACCGCCAACACCCGCCCCCGCAACCGCCCGATCCGCACATCCTGCAACAACTCCGCCACCGGCGACACATACCGATACTCCGGCGACGCATACCGCACGCGCCGCTCAAAGTCGCTCCACGCCGCCGCCGCCCCCGAATCCTCCCCCTCATCCGCCAGCTCCAGCGCCAGCGCCCCCACCGCCGCCGCCGAATACGCGCTCTCCGTCTCCATCCCCGCCGCAAGGCGATAATGCTCGATCGCCTCCGCCCGCTCCTTTCGCGCCGCCGCCAGACTCCCCGCCAGATAATGACTCCGCGCCGTCCCCAACCCCGCCCGATGCGCCACGCCAAGCTGCTCCCGCGCCTCTTCCGGATCATCCAGCCGAGCCGCCATCAGCCCCAGCTCCAGCGCAATCTCCGGCAAATCCGCATCAGGAAACAACCGCGCCACCAGAAACCGAGCCCGCGCCGCCTCGCTCTCCCCAGCCGCCGCCAGCGCTCGCCCCTGCTCCAACAAAACACGCCACCCCGACGGCGCCGCCTCCGCCGCCGACCGATCCGCCCCCTCCACCGGCGTCACGTCCGCCGCCGCGCCGCACGCAACAAAGAACACCGCCCCCACCGTCCACCACGCGCGCAATGAAATTCCGCTACGACGCATTGTCTACCAATACCCCGACCGGACCTTCGCCCAAACAGCACACGCCGCCGCGCGGCCTCCGGCCGCGCAAAAGGCAAACATCCCGTCTCTTCCCGAAATGATACGCAGTTACGCGCTCTTGGTTTTCCGCTTTCGCTCCGCCGATCGCTCCCCACCGCTCGCCGGCTTCGCCGCCTCAACCACCGGCTTGGCGCCCTCGGCCGCTGCCGCCGCCTTGGCCGGCTTCTTCGCCGGCTTTCCCGCGGCCTTCTCGGCTTTCTCAGGCTTCTCCGCCTTGTCAGCCTTCTCCGGCTTTTCCGCCTTCGGGCGCGACTTCTCCCGCTTCGTCGCCTCCGACGCCCCACCGCTCTTGCCCTTGGCGCCGCCCTTTCCCTCGCCCTTCCGGCCGCGCTTCTTCGACGAACCTTCCTCCGCCTCCGCCAGCTCCGGATCCGGAACCTCATCCAGCTCCGGCTCGTCGTCCGGCACCTGCCCGCCCGCCACTTCCAGCAGCATGTTCGTCGACTTGCGATCCGGCGCAATGCTCGCAATCCGCGCCGTCTGTCCCTTCTTCACCGCGCTGCCATAGTCCGACCACGCCTGACGCTTCAACAGCGCCACAAAGTCCGGCAGATCATCGTCCGAAAGCGTCCTCTCCAAAAAGGCCTGCGCCTCTTCCAGATCGCACTTCGGATCAATGAACTCTTCCGCACGGCCATACGCCCACATCGCCTCATCCAGCGGCGCCGCCGGCTGCTCAAACCCCAGCAGCCGAATCCGCGCCCGCGTATAAGGCTCCAACCCCGGAACCTTCTCCAGGTACGCAACCATGTCGCGCTTCGGCAACCCCTTCACGCGATCCAGCGACACGCTGTGCTCAATCGCAAAAATCGCATTGAACGCCCGCGAGACATCCTCGCACTTCCGATACGCGTCCGGAATCCCCGAAAGCTCCGCCGCCAGCTCGTGCGGCGGAATCACCCGCAGCTCGTTGTAATCCACCACCAGGCTTCGCAGATGATCCACGATCTCGCGCGCCTTCGTCTCCGGCAAACTGCGCGAAAACACCCCCAACAGCAGTTGCGTGATCGGGTCCGCCACCGGCAGACGCGGCACCTTCCCCAGGCTGCTCTTCAGACTCGCGAAGACTTTCTTCACCCGCTTGGCTGCTTCGGTTGCGCCCCTCATTGGCGATCATCCTCCGTGTCGTCGGACTGCGCCGACCCGTCTGCTTCACTCGTCTCATCATCAAACTCAACGACCAGGCCGTCCGCTTCCTCGTCGTCGTCCCAATCGTCGTCCTCCCCCTCCACATCGTCCGCCAGCGCGTCAACGCCCCCATCCTCGCGCGGCGGCTTCGCCGGCGAATCCGCCAGCGAACGCTCGATCAGCGCGTTCGTCTCCGCCGCCCGCTGCAACGAATCATCAAGCTTGAAAATCAGCTCCGGCACCACCCGCGCCTGAAACTGCTCGCCCACCGCGTGCCGCAGCCGCCCCGCCGCCGACCGCAGCGCCTGCAACGAAAGCTTCTGCCGCGCCGCCGTCGACATCACGCTCACAAAAATCTTCGCCACCGAAAGATCCGGGCTCATCTCCACCCGCGTAATCGACGTCATCCGCTCCAGCCGCGGATCCACGATCCGCCGCTGCAGCTCCTCCGCCAGGATCCGTCGAATCAGGCTCGCCACTCGTTCCTGTCTGCGTGTCAACTCGGAAATGCCTCGCTCTGTGCGTCTCCGCGGCGCGACCGCCGCGAAAGCAGGTAGGGTTCGATCGTTCGGGAGCTAAACCAGCTCGATGTCGTGTTCCAGCAGCGTCGCGTGCGGCCACGTCCGCAGCTCGTCGACGATCTTGTCCAACGCGCTCTGCACAAACACCGCGTCATTCGAAACCATCGCCACGCCGAAGGTCGCCGCCTGCCGGTGATCCAGGTCGTCCACCTCCGCCACCGAAACATTGTGACGATTGCGAAGCTTGTCCCGCAGGCTCCGCGTCACACGACGCTTGTCCTTCAGGGTCATCGCTTCAAATATCCCAAGCCGCACGCGCAACACGCCTACCACCATAATGCTGAGGAAAAATGCGCCGCACGCGCCGCCCCGCGGCGCCCGGCATGCTTCGAAAGTTAGAGCGTCTGCGCGATCTGCACGATCTGGTACGCCTGAATCTGATCGCCCGGCTTCACATCGTCGAAGCCCTTGATCTTGATACCGCACTCCGTGCCGGCCTTCACTTCCTTCGCGTCATCCTTGAACCGCTTCAGCGAGTCGATCTGCGCCTTCTCCAGGATCACGCGACCATCGCGCACCAGCCGCACCATGTGGTTTCGCTGGATCGTGCCGTCGCTCACCAGGCAACCCGCCACGTTGCCCAGCTTCGAGACGAAGAACACCTTGCGCACGTCCACCGTCGCCTTCAGCTCTTCCTTCTCGATCGGGGCCAGCAAGCCCGCCAGCGCCTTGCTCACGTCGTCGATCAGCTCGTAGATGATCCGGTACGGCCGAATCTCCACGCCGATCTCGTCCGCCCGCCGACGAGCGCGATCGTCCGGCACTACGTTGAACCCGACCACGATCGAGCCCGTCACATGCGCCAGATCCACGTCCGCCTCGTTCACCGCGCCCACCGCCGAGTGCTTGATCACCAGCTTCACGCGGTCCTTCGGCAGCTTCGAAAGCTCATGCTGCAGCGCATCCACCGAGCCTTGCACGTCCGCCTTCAGGATGACGTTCAGCTCCGGAATCTCGTCCTCGTTGCCCGTCCCGCGCAACAGGTCTTCCAGCGTGCTGCGAGGCGACAGCGCCGCCTTCAGCGTCTCATTTCGACGCGCCTGCTGCACTTCCGTCGCGATCAGCTTCGCCCGCCCCAGATCGCTCATCACATACAGGTTCTCGCCCGCGCTCGGCAGCTCATCCAGACCCGCGATCTCCACCGGAGTCGCCGGACCGGCCTCTTTCACCGGCTGACCGCGATCATTCCGCAGCGAACGAATCTTTCCGCTCGCCGGACCGCACACAAACGCCTGACCCACCTTCAGCGTGCCCTCGCGCACCAGCACCTGCGCCACCGCGCCGTGCCCTTCCTTCATCCGCGCTTCAATCACCGTCGCCGTCGCCGGCACCGTCGGATCCGCCTTCAGATCCATCAGCTCGCTCAGCTGACTCAGGTGCGCCAACAGATCGTCGACGCCCACGCCCGTCGCCGCGCTCGTCTTCACCACGTCCGTGCTGCCGCCCCACTCCGTCGGCACCAGCTCACGCTCCGCAAGCTGGCCATACACCTTGTTCGTGTCGATCCCCGGAATGTCGATCTTGTTCAACGCCACCACGATTTCGACGTCCGCCGCCTTCGCGTGGTTGATCGCCTCCACCGTCTGCGGCATCACGCCGTCGTTCGCCGCCACCACCAGCACGACCACGTCCGTCAGGTTCGCGCCCCGCGCTCGCATCGCCGTAAAGGCCGCGTGACCCGGCGTATCCAGAAACGTAACGTGCCAATCGCCGCGATCGACGCGATACGCGCCGATGTGCTGCGTAATGCCGCCCGCTTCCCCGCCCGCCACGTTCGCCGCCCGAATCTTGTCCAGCAGCGAAGTCTTGCCGTGGTCGACGTGACCCAGAATCGTCACCACCGGCGGCCGCGGCTGCAGGTGCTTGCGCTCCCGCGCCTCCACCTCGGCAACCAGCTTTTCCAGCTCCGTCTTGGCCTTCTCGATCTTGATCTCAAGACCCAGCTCGGCCGCCAGCAGCACAACCGTGTCGTTGTCCAGTTGCTCGTTGATCGTCCACATCCGCCCCGTCAGATCCTGCAGCTTACGGAAGAGCATCACAAACTGAACGCCCACCGTCGAACAGAAATCCTTCATGCCGATCGGCGTGCTGATCGCGATCTCCGGCCGCTTCGGCGCGCCCGGCAATTGCGGACCGCCGCCCGGACGCGACTGTCGCCGACGCTCCGCCGCACGACGCTGCGCCAGGCCCTGCCCCGTCGCGCTCCGCAGACGCTCCTGACGCTCGAGAACGTCCTTCTCGCGCCACTCGCGCACCTGCGCGTCGACATCCGCCGCGGCCTTCTCTTCCTTGCTCCGCGCCGCACGCTTCGCTGCCGCTTCCTCGTCCCGCGTCGGAACGCGACCGCGCCGCGCCGCCGCACCCGCTGCTCCGCCGCCGATCGAAGGCGACGGCGGCATCGGAATGCCCGGACGATTCGGACCACCACCACCGCCGCCAGGACCGCCGCCCGTCGGACGCGGACGCGGACGCGGCGGAGCCATCGGCTCCGGAGCTTCGATCCGAACCACGCGCGGACCCTTCAGCTCCGCCGGCTTCGGAACAAGCTGCGGACCAATCGGCCGAATCGGTTCCGTACGCTTCGGCGGCTCAAACACCGGACGCTGCGGACCCGCCGGACCGTCGGTCTTCTGACCCGCCCGCGCCGCAGGACGCATCTCGCCCACACCCGGCGGCTGAGCCGGCGCGGGCATCGGAATCGGGGTGACCGGCGCCGGCGCCGGAACATGCTCAATCGGCGCTGCCACGATCGTCGGGGCGCTCTCCTCCGGAGCCGCAACCGGCTCGCTCGGCGCAACCGGCATCGCCGGCGCAGGAGGCTCAAACTCCGCGATCGGAGTCTCGGGCTCTGCCACGCGCTCCGCCACGGGCGCTTCCAGCGTCGCCGTGGCCGCGATCGATTCCCCCACCTGCTGCTGTTCTGGCTCGTGCTGTTGCTCGTGCGACTCGACGACGTCGCTTTCCGCGCCGTGCTCCGTGTCGCCGTTCATGCTCTCCGGCTTGCCCGTCGTCTTCCGCCGCGCCGGCTTGTGAACCTTCGCCAGGTCCACAGGTTCAGCAACTTCAACCGTAGTGATATCGTCCCCGGCCGAGAACCATTCACGGATCGACTGCGCCAATCCGACGGACACCACGGCCATGTGGTTCTTGAGCTCGACGCCTTCCGCGGCGCACTTCTTGATGATCTCTTTGCTCTCGACGCCCAGCTCTTTGGCCAGATTGTGTACGCGCGTTGCAGCCACCAAGTACTCCGTGCGGACGACGAGGGCGCGGCCGAGATTCTCCCGTCCGTTCGCCCGATGCCTGAGGTTCGCAAATCCAAACGCCGCTAGTCGATACGGAACCCACCTGCTGCGCCCAACAGCGCGGCAGAATCCGATCGACCAATGCGAACCTGTCGCAAACCGGGTCGTAAGATACCACCACCCGCCAATTTACGCCACCCACCCCGCCGACCGCCCAGACCCGCACCCCCGACCCGACCCTCCTCCGACCCCACCCACCCCCCACTCTCCCCCATCCCCGAATCCGCCCGACGCCGACTTTCTTCAACAATCTTCGCTCCTCACCCGCTCAGCCGCGCGATTCCCGTGAATCGGTTTGACAGTCCCGTAAATCGCAAATACTTTCTGTCGATAAGCGGTATGGATCGTCGTGATCGCCGCCTTGGGCACCCGACAACCGGCAACTTTGCTGTGAGACCTGTGACTCGGAAGCCCGGCGGCTTCTTGGAGCGGAATCGATGCGCATCCTCATGTTGGGATGGGAGTTCCCGCCATTCATCAGCGGTGGCCTCGGCACCGCCTGCTACGGCCTCACGCGCGGCCTCGATCGGCTCGGCGCCGAAATCCTCTTCGTCCTGCCCAAACCCGTCGAAGCCACTCACGCCACCCACGTGCAGCTCATCGCCCCCGGCCGGCCCACCCCGACCATGGAGCGCCGCCAGGCCATCGGTAAATCCTTCGGCTCCGCCGAATTCCGTCATGTGAAGTTCCGCGCCGTCGATGCCGACCTCGCCCCCTACATGGATCACGACGCCGACCCCGCCGATGTCGCCGCCACCCTCGGCACCACGCAGCGCGGCGCCGCCCGGCTCGGCATCGCCCCCGGCACCGCCCCGACCACCGAGCGTCGAAAAGCCCCCGCCGGCGCACAGACCGGCCCCGGCGGCGACTACGCCGGCAACCTCTTCGACGAGATCGAGCGCTATCGCGACCTCGTCGATGAACTCTGCGTCGAAGAGACCTTCGACGTCGTTCACGCCCACGACTGGATGACCTTCCGCGCCGGCATACGCGCCGCCGACCTGACCGGCAAGCCGCTCGTCGTCCACGTCCACTCCACCGAGTTCGACCGCTCCGGCCTGCACGTCGATCAGCGCATCTACGACATCGAGCGCGAGGGAATGCACCGCGCCACGCGCGTCGTCGCGGTCAGCTTTCTGACCAAAAACATCATCCTCAAGCACTACGGCGTCGACGCGCGAAAGGTCGACGTGGTCTACAACGCGATCGACGAAAACGGCCCCAGCACCGGCGCCGCGCTGCCCCCCATCGGCAAGGACGAAAAGATCGTCCTCTTCCTCGGCCGCATCACCCAGCAAAAAGGCCCCGAGTTCTTTTTGATGGCCGCCAAGCGCGTGCTCGAAGTGATCCCCAACACGCGCTTCATCATGGCCGGCAGCGGCGACATGATCAAAAAGATGATCGACATGGCCCAGCAGATGGGCATCGGCGATCGCGTGCTCTTCACCGGCTTCCTGCGCGGCGACGACGTCAAGCGCGTCTACCGCATGGCCGATCTTTATGTCATGCCATCGGTATCAGAACCGTTCGGTATCGCCCCGCTCGAAGCGCTCGCGAACGACGTTCCCGTGCTGATTTCGAAGCAAAGCGGCGTCGCCGAGGTCATTCAGAATGCGCTGAAAGTCGACTTTTGGGATGTCGACGAAATGGCCAACAAGATTGTCGCCGTGTTGCGACATCCGCCGTTGCAGGCGACACTGCGTCAACATGGCAGCATCGAAGTTCGGCGCCTGAGTTGGACGGATTCGGCCGAAAGCTGCATGGATGTCTATCGCAAGGCGCTCGCATCTCGCTAGGAACCGATGGCGTCGGTCTGTTTTTACTTCCAGGTTCATCAGCCGGATCGCCTGCGTCGATTCAGCATTTTCCATCAGTCGAATGACTACTTCGACGATGGCGCGAATCGCGAGATCCTGCGCAAGGTCTCGCAGCGCTGCTACATCCCCGCCAATGATCTTCTGCTCAAGCTGATCCGTCGCCACGACGGTCGCTTTCGCATCGCGTTCAGCGTCACCGGCTCGGTGCTCGAACAGTTTCAGCGCTTCACCCCCGAAGTGCTGGCGTCGTTTCAGTTGCTGGCCGACACGGGCTGCGTCGAGTTTTTGGCCGAGACGGCCTATCACTCGCTGAGCTTTCTCTACTCGCGCGAGGAGTGGGAGGCGCAGGTCCGGGCCCACGCGGGGCTGATCGAGCGGCACTTTCATCAGAAGCCGGCGACCTTTCGCAATACGGAACTGATCTACAGCAACGACCTCGCCAACGCCGCGAGCGCGCTGGGCTTTGCGAATGTGCTGTGCGATGGGCCGGCGCACACGCTGGCCGGTCGTCCGCCGACGCGGGTCTATCACCCGCCCGATCGGCCCGACACGCGGCTGCTGCTGAAACACGCGCGGCTGAGCGACGACATCGCGTTTCGATTCAGCAATCGGAACTGGCCGTCGTGGCCGCTGACCGCCGACCGCTATGCCGAGTGGCTGCGTGAGGCGGGCGCCGGCGACGGCGTGATCAATCTATTTCTGGATTACGAAACGTTCGGCGAGCATCAGTGGGCCGAGACGGGCATTTTTGATTTTCTGGAGTGGCTGCCGCTCGAATTTCTGAAGCTGCCGCGGGCGAAATTTGTGTTGCCGCGCGAGGCGGCGGAACAAGCTCCGCGCGGCGGCGAGTATGACGTGCCCTTTATGACGAGCTGGGCCGACGCCGAGCGCGACCTGTCGGCCTGGCTGGGCAACCCGATGCAGGCCAGCGCGCTCTACCGGTTGTACAGCCTTGAGCCGACCGTTCGCGAGAGCGCCGATCCGCTGCTGCTCAACATCTGGCGGCGGCTGCAAACCAGCGACCATTTCTACTACATGTCCACCAAGTATCACGCCGACGGCGTGGTCCACCGCTACTTCAGCCCCTATGACTCGCCGTATGATGCATTCATCAATTACATGAATGTGCTGGATCATCTGTGCGGTCGGCTCGGGGTGAGTGTGTAGTGTGTAGGGCGGGTTTCACCCGCCGCATCCGTCCACCGGCGTTAGCCAAACTGGTGGGCACTACAAATCTTCAATCTTTTGTCAAATAAAACAAGAATACGGCAACACCCGCGAGCAAATACAGCACCAATTCCCGTGGTCGAACTTGGCAGTAATGGCTCGGCGACCGTCCGCGCCGCCCGACAGACTCGCGCTGCGCAGCGATGTACATCGGCTGCGTCGATTCATTGGCGGCTGCTATTGCTGCTAGGTTGCCGATATCAAATAGACTGTGTCCGATCAGCGCGATGCCCAGCACGTAGATGGCAATAAAGCACTTCGCTCCGAGGGGGTCCGCGGGAACGAGACCCGGGAAAAGCCGGTTTGCGATGACAATGCTGAGCTGTGACAACAGTACAGCGTTCATCGTCAGTCCGAATCCAATGCACGCCGTGATCAGTCGCCGCCCGCCGAACGCTCGCCAAATTCGCAAGAGCTCTGCGCAGACAAACACAGAACCAATCAACGCATAGTCATACCATCCGGGGAGCTGCAGCATCAGGTCTTCCCCTGACGTATTGGGCGCCAATGATCGGCGCCCGCGTCCAATACATATATTTCGACCTGAACGCCGCACTCAGGGCAATTGCTGGCGGCGAGTTCCAGACTATAGTCACAGTTGGGGCACCGTGGCCTACCGTGATAAGCCCGGTAGCGCGCCGTGTTCAGAAATTCGTGAAAACCCGAGTAGATCAACCGGATGGCGGCGACCGAAGCGCCGGCAGCAAATACCTTGGCCACGAACCCATATTCTGTCACATAGTAGCTTGTAGAATATCCTGCCTGTGTATCCATGATAAACGACGGTAGCCTTACGCGAATCCCTGATGCCACGAGCAGCCAGTCGCCGAACGAGCGACTGTCGTAGCTACCGATCAATGGCGATAGCAGCCATAGGCCGAAAACAATCCGATACAGTCCGGGTCTTGCGCGCCGGAAGGAAGCACTGATTGCAAATAGCATTAATGATAGCGCCGCGACAACTGGAAACGCCGCTTGATAGGGATTCACTTCACACCCTTTCTGCATCAGACTCGAGCTCGCCTGTGCTTGACAGATCGCATTGTAGGCCGTGTCCGCGACTGTCCAAAGATTGTGACGACTGCACGCCGATAGTTTTGTAGGGTGGGCTGTGCCCACCCATTGTCCAAAGATCGTGACGGTTCCACGCGGGTCAGACGTGGCCGGCGCCGCTGTGCTCAATACGGCTTCCGGCCATGCCTGAGTATCGCCGATGGGGGGATCGCGGTGCAAGCTAGGCAAGGGCATCCGCCATTGAGATCGCGGTTGCGGGAGAGCCGAAGCTCGAAGAAGGTGGGCACGGCCCACCCTACCGGCTACCGGCAAAAAGGGCCAATCAAGCAGCCCACTACTCGCCGGTCACCAGCTTTTGTTCAGCCCTGTCAAGTAGTTTCCGTAAGTCGCTGAGTGCCATACTCCAAGGAGCATTTACCTCGCTCCTACCCGGAAACTCAACCACGTACTTTCCGTCTCGCGACTCATCGGTCATGGTAAACATGAGGCCCACATTTCCTTCGACTAGCACAACGCACTCTTCATACTCCGTTGGCGACGCCAGATAGACATCGCACTCCTCGGCCCTGATGGTCAAATAGTCACTCATGGTCGGTTCCTCTTGTAGCCCACAAACGATTTCGCAGGGTGAGCCGCGCCCACCATTGTCCGAAGCTCGCGACGGCTGCATACGGGTTAGACGCTTCCGGTGCCGAGGTTAAGCTCAAGGCTGCGGAAGAAGTTCGGCCCGTACACGGTGGGCACGGCCCGCCCTGCCGGCTAATCACCAAACAACCGACTAATGTCCTCGTTGCACATTCTTTGGATCAACTTCTCAATTGTTTCGTCAATAGAGACAGCGCACACACTGCCCTCCGGCCATAACAACTCAGATCGACAGTGGAACCGCCTTGATCGTATCTGACCATCTGGTCGTACCACAATTAGCTGATTCGACTGATCCTCAAGCGCGAGCTGTGTGTCAGCGCCCTCCGCGTGCACAACCAACCGGCCGTCTTTCAATTCCCACCATACGCGGCCAACCTGCGGAATGCGTGACGGCGGAGCTACAAGAGCAGAATTTCGCTCTCGATCGACAAATAAGTTCCATCCATCACGATCAACAATCCAACACGGACGCCAGCGACCAGTGATCGGTTTGCCCTGCCAATAGGAAAACGCAGGCCGGGGTTCGATCAACGGATGACGGATTCCTACGAAGAATGCTCCGCCGAGAATCACAATCACCAGCACGGCAATAGCGAATCGTAAATATTGCACCAACGGCTCGTTAATGTCACCAAGTTTTGCAGGGTGGGCCGTGCCCACCATTGTCCAAAGATCGTGACGGCGCCATGCCTGCGGCACCCTGCCGACACTACTGTCCTCGATACTATACCCTGCGACGCCCGAAAATCGCCGATGGCAGGGCCGCCGCGCAAGTTGGACATCGGCATTCGCCGTCGAGATCGCGGTCGCGGGAGAGCCGAAGCTCGAAGAAGGTGGGCACGGCCCACCCTACCAGCTTTGGACGCCGGTGCCAGTCGAAGATATTGGCCACGGCCCGCCCTACAAACTACGCAAGGGCGCGCGCCATCATTCTGAGCGCTTGAGGTGCACGAGCGCAGCCCTGCCAAAGCACGCCTCGGCCAGTCGAATAATTTCGACATCAGGTACTTTGCTAGCGCTATTCCATTTTAACAGCGCAACTTCGTCGCCATAGGCCCGTGGCTCGCAGAACGGAATGCCCAATGCAAGGGCGTACTCACGCATTAATGCTGAAGTCAGCCTGTCGGATTTCTGGCGTTTAGAGTAGGCACTTACGTTTTCAAACGGTAGCGGCGACCCGCGCTCGCAGAACTCCCATTTATTCTCATCAACTACTGCGCTAACACTGCGTTCCACTACACAGTTCGAGACATCGTCAAACCAATTGTATGTATAGCACGCGGATCGAAAGAACTGACTATTCACGTCGTGATTGTAGTAAAAGTGTGCCGTGGCCGTGCGTAGACGCTCACACAGTACAAACATTTCTGCCTGTGGCTCGTACTCTGACGAGTGGTTATCGAAAAATGCTGTCCAATTGTCTCCCAATGACACTAAGATCGCACGGTCGGGCTGAAAGTTGCGCGTTTCCAGCCACCGCAATGCGGCCGGCAAGCCACCTCGCACGCCAGCAAGAGATGTGCCTCGGCCGATATCTTGCCCCCAGGCGAGCAAATCGGCGACCACGGTGTTGAGGTCCTTGGCTATGCATGTAACCGACTGCAAATTTAACGGCAGCCAGCCGGGCGATGGCGAGCTGCTCTCATGTGTTTTGCATTGTTCCATAGTTTTGTAGGGTGGGCTGTGCCCACCCATTGTCCAAAGATCGTGACGGTTCCACGCGGGTCAGACGTGGCCGGCGCCGCTGTCCTCAATACGGCTTCTGACCATGCCCGAGTATCGCCGATGGCGGGGTCGCGGTGCAAGCTAGGCAAGGGCATCCGCCATTGAGATCGCGGTTGCGGGGAAATCGTAGCGCGAAAAGGTGGGCACGGCCCACCCTACCGGCTCGCGACGCGCCGATCCGTACGATCTCCTTCGCCCGGCCGGGGCGAAGACGCGTAATGGGAACGATATCCACGGGTTCCGCCGCCGCTGCGCGTCGACTCCACCCGTGGCTACAGTCCGCGACCCCTTCGGGGTCCCAGAGGCGGGTGAAACCCGCCCTACCTCGGGGACGCCTTACCAGTATCTTGAATCATGGCCGTTGCGGTGGGGGTTCATGGAGGGGGTCATGCCGCTGATGCGGGAGGTGCGGAGGGAGCGGGCGAGGTCGATGGCCATGGCGCAGACGTCGGGGGCGTCGTCGTGGCGGTGTTTGGGGAATTGGAGGAATTGGAGTTCGGCTTCGGTGTCCAGCTTGGGCGGGAGGCGGAAGAGGCCGTTTTCGAAGAATAGAGAGCTGGCTTCGATTCTCGCGGCTTTGTCGGCGGTGTGTTGAATGGACACGATGGGCATGTACATACCTCGGCGGCGGCTTTCGTCCTCGAGGATTTCCTTGAGCGCGGCCTGGTAGGCGATGGTTTCGATGCCGATTTTGACCGGACGCCATTCTTCGAAGGCGGCGAGGATGCGGCGGACCTGGGCGACGATGCCGATGCGGGAGAGTTCGAGGACGCGGGTGTAGATTGTTCCCGTGGCGGGGTCGAGGCCGCCGACCCAGAGGGCGAAGAAGTCGCCGTTGGTTTTGCCGGTGGCGGGGTCGACGGCGATGAGGTGGGTGAGTTTTTTGTCTTGCAATTCGGCGGGGTCGTAGCGACGGAGCCATTCGGGGCGGAAGACGCGGAGGCCGTCGTCGACGGGGTTGGCCTGGTATTCCTGCTCGAAGGCGATGGTGCCGATGCGGCGGCGTTCTTCGTCGAGCTTTTCGAGGGGCCAGCGGGCGGGCCAGAGGGGAACGCGTTGGAACTCGCCTTGGGGCGTCTGCCGGACTTCGACGGCGCGGTAGAGCTTGTAATGCCAGCCGGGGAAGCGCTCGGGGTTGGCGAGATTGGCGAGGAGGGAATCGTGATGGAGGATGGAGCCGAGGACGACGAGGCGGCCATCGGGAGCGAGGGCGGGCATGACGACGCGGCGGAGCCAGCGTTCGAGCTTGGTGCGCTGCTCGGAGGAGGAGACGAGTTCGTCTTTTTCCAGATCGTCGCAAATGATGAGGTCGGGGCGATGAGGGCCGGAGCGGGCGCCGCGGAAGCCGGCGGCGGCGCCTTTGGCCTGAACGGTGATGCCGGTGTTGGTGGTGAAGTGGGTGGATGTCCAGCGTCTTTTGGTGGGTTTCGCCGCGGTTGGGGTTTGTGGAGAAGTCATGGTTTTTGGCGCGGCTCTACCCACCCTACCTTTTAATGCAGAATGCTCAATGCAGAATGCAGAAGGGTCGGCCGAGGCGGCGGGGTTCGTTGAGGGTGCGTTAGGGCGCGGAGTTTTTCGGCGCGCGGGGCGTTTGGGGGTTGGGCGCGAAGAGGTGGGTTTCGCCGCGGTTGGGGTTTTTGGAGAACGGACGGTTTTTGGCGCGGCTCTACCCACCCTACGGTTGGATTTGGGGGCGGGATCGGCGGTTGGCGAAGAGGTGCGTTGCGCCGCGGTTGGGGTTTGGGGAGGAGTGAGATCGGTTGGCGCGGCTTCACACACCCTACTTTCGGAGCAGAGGTCGCCGTAGGCGGCGCGGAGGAGGTCGTTGGATTCGAGTTCGCGGCGTATGTCGGAGACGAACTGGCGAGCGAGGGTGGATTCGTGGGTGATGATGACGATGTTTTTGCGCTGCTGCTCGCAGATGGCCCAGAGCGGATAGGCGAGGGCTGCGCAGGTGCTTTTGGCGTGGCCGCGCGGGGCGGCTCGGGCGATGCAGCGGCGCTGCGGGTCGGCGAGGTCGTGGAATAGCTCGGCGTGGAAGGGCGCGGGGTCTTCGGTGAAGTAATGGGGGAGAAAGCGGCGGGCCCAGGCCAGGATGTCGGCGGCGCGCGGAGCGGGGATTTCGGCCGGGTCGGGGTTGTTTGGGTTGGTCGTCATGCGCAATGCTCATAGGCAGGTTGCGCGGGGTGGGCGGGCGGAGTGCGGGTGGGTGGTGGAGATTGGGGGAGTTGGGGGCCTTGTAGCGACGGAGGGACGAAGCGACGGAGCGACGGAGGGAAGAATGCAGAATGAAGAATGCAGAATGCAGAATGCAGAAGGGATCGTTCGCGCGCGAGAACGCGTCGAGCGGCCGAGAGGACCGATCGACGCGTTATTGGGGGTTGTGAGACCGCGCAGGCTGAAGCCTGCGGCTCGTTTCGTGTTTCGGGAGATTACTGCGTGAGCAGGTTCACGAAGGGGCTGATGTCGCCGACGGAGACGAAGCCGTCGCCGTTGATGTCGGCGAGGTTGATGTCGCAGTTGGGGAACTGCTGGGCGAAGGCAGCCGGGTTGGTGATGGCGGTGACGAAGGGAGAGATGTCCTGGGCCGAGACGGCGGTGTCGCAGTTGAGGTCGCCGGGGAAGCGGACGGCGAAGGTGGTGTTGACGCGGCAGGTGTAGCGGAGGGGGAACTGGCCGACGAGGGTTTCGCCCTGCCAGATCTGGTTGACGGTTCCGCTGATGTCGGTGCCGAAGGTGACCGTGCCGCTGGAGGCGCTGGGCAGAATGACGGGCGAGGAGAAGCCGATCGGCGAGAGGTCGCCGGTGAAGCTGATTTCGTAGCTTTCGGCGGTGGTGAAGACGCCGGTGGCATCGGCGTAGGTGCCGGTGGATGTTCCGGGGAGGACGCGGATGGTGAGGTCGCCGGTGCTGAGGACGGCGCCGCCGCCGACGGGGATTTCGATGGGGTCGACGAACTGTTCGTAGGAGACGAACTTGGCGGTGCCGGTGATCTCATCGACGCGGAGGTCGTAGGTGGTGTCGCTGATGAAGGCGGTGCGGGGGGTGCCGTCGCCGAAATCGAGCGAGAACGAGTTTTCGGCGGCGGGGTTGTGATCTCCCTTGAGGGAGATGTCCGCGGCCTGGGCGGCGAGGGTGGAGAGCGCCAGCGTGGTGAACAGGAATGCGCGCATTGAGGAATGCTCCTTCAGAAGAAAACGGGACGGCGCGGCGGTCGTGCCACGCGGTTAACGACGAACAAAGCGGACGGTTTGCGACGAACGCCGCCGCAACCGGCAGCCAAGCAGGATCGCCGGGAGGGGAGCGTAGGAGGGTGGGGCGGGTTGGGGCAAGAGGCGGCGACGATTCGCGACGTTTCAGAAATGGAGGGGTGGAGGGGAGAAGAGGGGTGAGGAGGGGTGGTTTGACGGTGCGGATCTTTTTGAGATGCGGGGGTTAATGAGAATTCTGGGCACGGCTCACGGAGCTGGGGCACGGGCGGCGCAGGGGAGGACTCGTCGGCCGGCGAGCCGCAGGCCGCTACTAGAGCCAGACGCGGATGGGCCAGGCGAGGAGATAGCAGTAATACTGAAGGACGCGGAGGCCGCAATGATTTTGGTCGGCGATGATGACGCCGCTGATGGCGGCCCAGTGGAAGGTGAGCAGGCGTCGGGTGTAGAGCCAGAGGCGTTCGCCGAGGGAGAGCGGGGCGTTGGCGGGTTTGCGGCGTTTTTTGATGCCGCCTTTTCCGTCGGGGTAGAGGCGTTCTTTGATGCGCTCCATGAGCCAGTGGCCGCCGGCGATGGTGATGGCGCTCCAGACGCCCCAGACGATGAAGCGCCACTGCAATCCGTGGAGGATGCCGCAGTAGAGGAAGGTGACTGACATGTTGAGGTGGAAGTTGCGTCGGGCGCCGCCGATGGGCGTGAAGCAATAGTCGCGGAGCCACTGGGAGAGGGTGATGTTCCAGCGGGTCCACCATTCGCGTGGGGAGGCGGAGAGGAGCGGGAAGTTGTAGGCCTCGCTGCCGACGAAACCGAAGACGCGCGAGACGCCGAGGGTGAGGTGGGCCCAGGTGATTTCGATCCAGTAGAGGCCGAAGGTGATGAGGTGGAGGACGAGGAGGAAGAGCCAGAGGGGCATTTTCTCCGGGGCGCTGAAGAAGTTGGCTAGGGAGGCGATGTCTTCGTTGCGGAGGAACTCGGCGGAATCGCTGACGCGGGCCTGGAGGGCGGCGAAGCCGGGACCGACGACGGAGGTGGCCTCGGCGGTGGATGGGGCGGGGAGCGGTTTGGCCTTTGAGATGGCGGCGAGGTTGCGGGCGCCGCTCCAGACGAGCCAGGCGAGGAAGAAGGCGAGGGCGATGCGGCGGCCGCCCATCCAGAGATCCCAGGGGGTCCAGGCTGCGCGGGCGGCCTTGAGCTTTTCGACGGCGTCGGCGGGCCGCTCGAGGGGGCCGTGGAGCAGCTGGGGGAACCAGAAGTTGTAGAGCAGGAAATCGAAGGGGCTGAGGCGTGGCAGGCCGCGGCGCACCCGGTCGTGGAGATAGGCGACGATGCGAAAGAAGGTGAGGGCGATGCCACTGAAGAAGAGGAACATGCCGGCGACGTTGTGGGGGCCGGGGTTCATCTGGCGGATGCCGGTGGGCACGGGGAGCTCAAAGGCGGCGAAGAAGGCGGCGTGGAGAAGCAGCCAGACCGCGGCGAAGGCGACGCGTCGTGCGTTGCCGGGCTGCATGGCGGCGACGGCTTCGGTGAGGAGGTGGCCCAGGAGCGCGACGGCGACGAGCGCCGCGGCGAAGACAACGCCGGCGAGCAGCGAGAGGAAGGAGAGCGACGCGATGAGGAAGAGCGGCGGCGCGAAGCGCGCGGGGAGAATCAGGAAGGCGGGGAGCGTGAGGAGCATGAGCACGGCCGGGAGCGCGCCGGTGCGGGCGTCCTGCCAGATGCGCAGACCTTCGAAGATGGAGTAGTCGTTCATGCGGGCGCCTCAGTGTGCGGCGGCGAGCGTGGGGTGAGGAGGGTGCGGGCGGATGGCCCGCACGATCGGGGGCGGCGCTGGTTGATGCGGGCGGAATGCCCGCACTGCTCTGCTCACGTGAAATCGGAGGCGTCGGGCTAGCCCGGCGTTTCCTGATCGGCGGCGGCGGCGTCGGGCGCCGGAGATTCGGCGATAGGCGCCTCGGCGATGGGCGGATCGATTGCGGCGGCGGCTTCGGCGATCGGGGCGTCGGCCACGAAGGCGGAGTCGGCGCTGGGGGAGTCGGCGGCGGGCGACTCATCGGCGGAGACGGAGAATTCGCCGATGACGGCGGCGGCGGCGGCTTCGCCGGAGCCGGGGGCGATTCGATCGGCGCGGAGGCGGGCTTCGGCGGCGATCTTGGCGTTTGCTTCCTTGGCTTCTTCTTCGGCGATGACGACTTCGCCGCAGGCTTCGGCGACGGCGCGGGCCATTTCGGGGGTGAGGCCGACTTCGCTGATGAGCGGCGGCTCGCCGATTTCGTCGACGTCCTTGCACGCGACGCAGCCCATGGCGATGAGCTTGTCGACGATGAGGTCGTCGGCGCCGGGGACGGACTTGACGGCGGCAGAGAGCGCTTCGAGGCGTTTGTCGTAGGCCTCGGGGGTGGTGATGTCGATGTCCCAGCCGGTGAGTCGGGCGGCGAGGCGGACGTTTTGGCCGCGCTTGCCGATGGCGAGGGAGAGCTGATCTTCGGCGACGACGACGGTGCCCTTGCCGAGTTCGAGGCAGAGGGCGATTTCGCTGACTTCGGCGGGCTTGAGCGCGTTTTGGATCAGAATCTGGCTGGACTCGTTCCAGCGGACGATGTCGATCTTTTCGTTGTTGAGTTCTTCGACGATGTTCTTGATGCGGCTGCCGCGGACGCCGACGCAGGCGCCGACGGCGTCGACCTTGGAGTCGATGCTGCTGACGGCGACCTTGGTGCGATAGCCGGCCTCGCGGGCGAGGGCTTTGATTTCGATGATTCGCTCGGCGACCTCGGGGACTTCGACTTCGAAGAGCCGGAGGATGAACTCGGGGTGGGAGCGGGAGAGGACGATTTTGACTTGGGCGGGCAGCTCGCGGACTTCGAGGATGAGGGCGCGGATGCGGTCGCCGATCTGATGGGTTTCGCCGGGGATCTGCTCGCTGCGGGGGAGGAAGCCGTCGGCGCGTCCGACGTTGACGATGAGATTGCCGCGTTCGATGCGGGTGACGGTGCCGCTGACGACGGTGCCGCGGCGTTCGCTGAATTCTTCGAAGACGCTGAGGCGCTCTCGTTCGCGGGTCTTTTGGATGATGACCTGTTTGGCGGTTTGCGCGGCGATGCGGCCGAGTTCGAGGACGGAGATATTCTGGCCCTCGATGGCGGCGACGAAATTGCCGGCGAGCGGATCGAAGCGGACGGTGACGGGGGTCTCGGGCGGCTTGTCGTAGGCCTTTCGGATGGCGCTGGCCATGGCGACTTCGAGATCGGCGACGAAGGTCTCGCGCTCGATGTTTTTGTCGCGACAGATGCTGTCGATGATGCGGAGCAGATCCTGGTTGCTCATGGCGTCGATCCTCTCGTCGTGATGCTGCGCCGCGAGGGCGCGCGTAATGCCACTTGGCCCAAGCCCGTGACGCCGAAATAACCACGGCGTCCGCCGCTCCGCGGTCGTTGAAAATCCACAACTCATCGGAGGGAACCAGCGGGCGTCGCAGAGTTCCGCCGGAAGGCGGATGCGGTGCTCGCTGTGCTGGCGAGGCATCATATCGCGTGGCTGCGCGAATGCAACGAAAGGTATGAAAACGGTGCGGAAAGATGGGTGAATTCGGTTCGATTTATGAAGAATTCCGTGCGATGGAGTGGTGCGCGCGGCGAGAGCATTTATAATCTCTCCGCCTCCCGCAAATGGATGTGGCGCGGTTATGCGGAGGATACGTAGAAGCGAAGCGGGTCTCGTTCGAGCCGCCGCTTGTTCCCCCGCCTTAAGAGATAAGTTTGCGGCGCGTCAGCGCGCTGGATCGGAGTCAGAGTGCAACAACAACGTTCGCTGTTAGGTCGGTTGGGCCATTCGATCGTGACGTTTTTCGATTCTCGCGAGTTCAACTCGGGCGACCCTGATGAGGGTCCGTACACGGTTGAGCCGCGGCAGTTTGTGCCTTACATCATCATGCACGCGGGCTGCCTGGGCGTGATCTGGGTGGGCTGGAGCTGGGTGGCGGTGGCGGTGGCGGCGTTCCTGTACTTCCTGCGAATGTTCGCGATCACCGGTTTTTATCACCGCTATTTTTCGCACAAGACCTTTGAGACGAGCCGCTTCGGGCAGTTTTTGCTGGCGCTGGTGGGCAATAGCGCCGCGCAGCGCGGACCGATCTGGTGGGCGTCGCAGCACCGTCGGCATCATGCACACTCGGATCAGCCTGAGGACCCGCATTCGCCGGTGGAGCACAGCCTGTACTGGGCGCACTTCGGCTGGCTGACGGTGCGCCGCAACATGGCGATCGACTGGCGGATGGTGCCGGATCTGGCGAAGTATCCGGAGCTGCGGTTCCTCGACCGATTTGACGGGCTGGTGCCGTTTGCGCTGGGCTTTGCGCTGTTTTTCCTGGGCTGGGGCCTGAACACCTGGGCGCCGTCGCTGGGGACGAGCGGATTCCAGATGCTGGTCTGGGGCTTCTTCATCAGCACGGTCGTACTCTTTCACGCGACCTGCACGATCAACTCGCTGGCGCACTGGTTCGGCTCGCGCCGCTACGAGACCAAGGACGCCAGCCGTAACAACGTGTTTTTGGCGCTGCTGACGATGGGCGAGGGCTGGCACAACAACCACCACCGCTATCCGGGCAGCACGCGTCAGGGCTTCTACTGGTGGGAGATCGACCTGACCTATTACGGGCTGAAGATGCTGTCGTGGGTGGGTTTGATCTGGAATCTGCGGAAGGTGCCGGCTCATATTCTGGAGCAGGGCCGCTCGGCGATCGCGAATGTGAAGGCGGCCGCGGGGAATCTGACGAGCAGCCCGACGCCTGCGAGCGCCTAGCGGAGCGCGGGTTCGGGTTGATTTGAAGATTGATGACTGAGGAGTGCGGGCAAGTTGCCCGCACTTTTTGTTTATTGGGGTGGGGGCGGGCAGCAGAAAGGTGGGTTTCGCTGCGCTCTACCCACCCTAACCGCTTTACCAGTGCCCGATTCGGCCCTCGCGTTCCATCCCGATCCCTCGTCTGCTACATTTCTTCGTACATTTTCCGCGACACAGGCGTTCGCCGGTTCTTGTAGGGAAACGCGCGCGTAGGATCCACTCATGACCCTCGCCCTCATCCCTCTGCTGGCCTTCGTCTTCGACCCCAAGTCCGTCCCCGCGCCCCTGCGGTACGAATGCACTGCGTTCGGCACGCGAATCCCCGCCGGCCTCTATCGCGGCGCGGTGACCCACAAGTTGGCCCAAGACGCCTACGCTGGCAAGCAGCCGCCCGATGATCCGCGGCTTGGCCGACTCTTCCGCATTCAGAAAGCCAATTTCGCACCGCGGCACGGCTTCACCGAACGGGTCGACATCCGCATCGGCCGCGATCGCCGCATCGAGTTAAACGGCTTGCCGATTGCCGAGGGCGAACAAATCCCCGGCTACGGTCCGGTCACCCACATCAACTGGAAGCCAGACGAAGTGGAGATCACCTTCTCCTATTTCGATCTAGAGGCGGGGACGCAGTGGAGCGGCTACTTCCTGATCTGGCGCGACGACGCCACACAGCGCGTGCGTTATTCGGGCAGCGTAAACATGCTCGGTCTCGACTTATGCTCCACTCGATGGAGCGACCCGCTCGACCTCGTCCAACCCGAGCGCCTGCGCTAGCGACCCTGCCTCCTCTGATACATCGCCCACATCCGCTCCCACAGCCGCGCCTGTTGCGCCACGCGCTCGCCGGCGCTGAGGCGACAGACGAAGCCGTCCTGCGGGACGTAGACGGCGGCCTCCTGTCCGCCGAGGAGCTGCGTTTGAAACGCTCCGGCTGTCACGGGGAATCCGGCGCCGGCTCGGCCGGCGACGAAGATGGTGCCGTCGGGTGCGATCTCGATGGCGTAGGCGCGGTCGTAGTTGGGCCCGCCGATGAAGGTGGACCAGATCAGTTGCCCGCTCGGGGCGAACTTGGCGACGACGACGTCGTAGGGCGTGATCGCGGGATTCGAGGGGGTGTCGAAATGCGTCGTTTGATAGGCACCGGGCGTGACCGGGAAATCGGACGACGATGCGCCGCCCGCGACGTAGATATTGCCCTCGGCGTCGATGGCGATGTCGCGGAGTTGGTCGGCGATCATTCCGCCGAGAATGTGGGCGGAAGCGGAGCGCCGGCGATCGATAGGGTCGCCGAGATGATCGCGCCATCGCTGCCGACGAACACGTACGGCGTGCGTCGAAAGGGAGTCATGCGTGTTACTCAGGTAGTCGGTCAACCCAAGTAACATGCGGCGTTTCGTTCGTCGGCCGGCGGGCGGCCGGCCGCTACGTTTGCTGGGCTACGGACCGGTGAGGAGCGCGACAAAGCCGGAGATGTCGCCCACGCTGACGACGTTGTCCTGATTGATGTCGGCGTTGTTGATGTCGCAGTTGGGGAATTGTGCGGCGTAGCCGGCCGGGTCGGTGAGGGCGAGGACGAAGCCAGCGATGTCGCCAACGCTGACGATGCCGTCGCAATTCATGTCGCCGGGCAGGCTGCGGGTGACGCGGAGGTTGTCGGCGCCGGGCTCCCACTGCTGAAAGATGAAGAAGAGCTCGGGGTCGCCGTAAAAGAAGGTGACCTGATCGACGTCGCGAATGGTGTTGTTCCAATCGAGGTTGTCGTTGCCGGTGCCTTGCAGGACGCGCCAGCCGGCGGGCAGCGTGAGCGATTGGGCCGGGACGCCGAAGTCGAAGGACTTCCAGCCCTCGCCGACGACCGGGATGTTGGACGAGCCGATGAAGTAGACGGCAGTGTCGTCGAAGAAGTCGGGCGTTTCGCCGAAGCTGCGCAGGATGAGGGTGAGCGGTCGGCCGCCGGCGCTGAAGTTGACGTCGAGCAGGATGAGATCGCAGCCGATGCTGGCGACGTTGGCGGCGCGATAGTTGCCGAGGAAGGGGCTGGTGTTTTCGAAGTCGGGGGTGCGGAGCTGCGGGGCGAAGGTGTCGAGGCACTCCAGCGTTGTGCTGTTGCAGGTGCTATGGAGCCAGCGGCCGGGGTTGCCGCCGGAGGCTTCGATGACTTCGATGGGGACGCCGGGGCTGCCGAAGTAGGACCAGCCGGATTGATTGAGGCCGTCTTCGAAGTTTTCGACTACGGTCTGGGCGGTCGCGAATGGGACGGTGAGGGCGATTGCGCCGACGAGGCAGGTTCGGACGGGGCGACGAATCATGGGAGACCTCCAAAAAAATAACGCGGCTGCTCTATTCTCGTGTCGCCGGTCGCAGCGCGAACGACCGGCTTCATTCGAGATGCTGCATTTTATCGTTCCACTAACTCGGAAAGTTTCCAGCCGCACTCGGGGCAGCCGGCGGTGGTTGTGCCGGTGAGGTTGTAGCTGCATTTGGGGCAGGCTCGGAAGGTTCGATCGGGCTTGTTGGCGGCGCTGGCGAGCACTGCTATTCCGCCGGTCATCGCGACGACCATCGCACACATGACGCCGCCGGGGGCCCCACCGGATGCCATCGCGATACTGGCGGCCGCGATGAGAAGAACCACGCCAATCACCGCGTATTGCGTTCGCTTGGTTTGGTCGGCGCGCTGGTTGTCTTCGGTCAGTTGAATCGCGAGGTCGCGCGTGAGCACTTCACGGGAGGCGCTGCCTTCGCAGCGATTGCGACAACTGACGGCGCCGGCCTCTTCTGAGACGCACTCGCGACAGACGCCGCGACCACAGGCGACGCAGATGCCGATTGATTCGCGATCTTCGTGGACGAAACAGCGCACGGCACGCCCCGTATCGGCGATTCAATCTCGCGGTTCTTGGATCCACGCGCGACGACGATTAACGGGGTGCGGCCCGAAATGCACTCCGAGTTGCCGTCGACCGTCGAGTCGCGGGCCTCGCGCTTTGAGTTTCGATGCGACGCCGAAGTATAGCCACGGATGGAGCGGAGGCCGCAACGTGAGCTGTGGACGCTCCTTCGCCCCGCTGGGGCTAAACCGCTCATGCGACGATGACCGCGGGTTCCGTCGCCGCTGCGCGTCGACTGCACCCGTGGCTACAAGCCGAGACCCCTTCGGGGTCAAAGGCGGGGACCGAGGGGCGCGCGGGCGGGTGAGACTCGCCCTACCGAATACCAACGCGCGCCTTACGTGGATGGGGCGGAACATCTTCTGCAATCAGCCGGGACGCTGCTCACGATTGGAGGAAAGAGGCGGGTGGGCCCCGCCCTACCGACTACCGACTGCGGTTGAGCGCGGTCGCGGCGCGACGGCGTTCAGGTTACGGGAATGACGATTTCGGTTCGCAGTTCGCCCTCGTTTTTTGCCTGACTTGGATCGACCCAATAGACCTCATAGGCGGGACCGGCGATGGCGAGATTTTGTCCGGCGATCCACTCGATGAGCGCATCGTGGGCCTGCGGGATGCCTGAATAGGCGCCTTCGTGGATGGTGGTGGCGACGGATGCGGCGGGCAGTTCGATGCGTTCGAGGCGGTCGTCGCCGGCGAGCTGCTCTTTGACCGGGAAGCCGGCGGCGACGTCGAGCGTGTCGTCGTCGCAGGCGAAATAGACGGCGATGGCGGGGCCGACGGTAACGCTTTCCAACTGATTGAGGCGACGCCAGACGGTTTCGAAGGAGGTTTCGAGCGTGTGGGCCAGCGCGCCGCGTGAGCTGATGGTGCGGATGGCCATGAGCGCTAGCGGCTCGGCTTTTTTGAGGCGGAAGATGTAGCTCATGGGGCTTCCTCGCGTTTCGCGGCAGTCTCGGCGCGCGCGGCGTCGATCGGCGCGTCGTAATACTCGATCATCCAGCCGCAATCGCGATCGCCGCTACGCAACCGCCAGAGGCCGACAGCACGGGCGGTACTGCTTCGTAGACCGAGCTCAGCACCAATGGGATCGATCGTAGAGCGCCGCTTCGGCATCGACCCCGCGACGGAGGTCGGCGACTGCACATCGACCCACTCGCCGTTCTGCCACGCAGATTCGACATGCAGGATCGCGGTATCGATCGCTTTCGCACCGGAGTGCGCCGCCGCACCGTCGACCACCGCGGCGCGCCGCACGCGCCACGCATCGCCGCGACGGGCAAATTGCACGCGAAGCGGCGCCGCAGGATTCGCACGCGGCACGCGGATCCAATCGCGCCCCGTCAATCGCCCATCAAAGTGGCGCTGCCGCTCACCGGCGAAGCGCAAGCGCCACGCGGCCAACGCGATCAGCACCACGGCAACGCGCGGCGTCTGCGCGAGGCGGCCCATGTCCAGCATCTCGGCGATTCCCTCGGGCGCTAGGTATGACGCAGCGCCGATCGCGGCGCTGCCGGCGGTCAGGATGCGTAACGAAGCGCGCGCCGCGCCGCGCTCGCCCAGGATGCCGCCCGCTAGTGCCAGATAGCCCACCGCCACCGGCGTGCGCCAAACGAACTCGCCAAATCGCCCGCGCGAACCGGCCGCGGCGCCAAGCTGGTAATAGACTTTGGCCCCGAAGATGTGCTGACCGGCTTCCGTGAGGCACCAGATCGCCAGCAGCCACGCCAGCCAACTCGGCCGGGCCGGAGCGGAGATGCGCCGTCCGCCGACGATCGCCACCACGCGCCGCTCTACGCCGCCGACTCCCGCCGCTCGCAGCGCCGCCAGCTCGCTCACGGCGAGAAGATCGCGCGGTCGCGCAGCTCATCGGCGCGCTGCACGAGATCCTTCACGGGCGCGGCCTCGACCTCCATCATTTCGAAGGTGGGCGAGACCTGTTCATCGACGATGGTCCAGGGGACGAGGCACTCGGTGACGAAGTCGATGCCGGGCTTCTGATACCAGGGGGCTTCGATGCGGTAGTGGGTCTTGAGGGTCTGGTAGCCGGGCTTGCGGATCATGATGTCGTAGTCGCCGTACCAGGTGAAGGAGAAATTGACGGGACTGACGCCGACCTCTTCGTCGTTGATGATGACGGTGGCGCCCTCGGGCTTGGTGGTGATCTTCATGCGGCGTTCGACGCAGCCCGGCAGGGCAAGGAGGGCGAGCGCGGCGAGCGAGGCGAGGAATCGAAGCTGGATCTGCACGCGAATCTCCGATGTTGGAGCGTCGATTTCAGGGATTGGAAAAATAGTCGATTCGCGTCGGAGGGGCGAGGGGATCATGAAGAATGAAGGATGCAGAATGCAGAACGCGGAAAGAAGAAGGCGGCGGGCGGCGGGCGAGCCGTGTCGGGCGGCGGGTTGCGGTACACTTTCGGGCCCGACCGTTTGGAGACCTTCCCGATGCAAATGAATCGCAATCGAATGTTGGCGGTGATTTGGTGCGTCGCGCTGAGCGCGACGGGCGGCTGTTCGTGGATCGAAGAGCGCTTTGGCAGTAACAGCAAGAAGCCGCCTGAGCCGGTGGCGGCGCCGGCGCGCTCGGCCGATCCGTTGTTTCGCGACACGGTCGGCAATGAGACGCTGTATGGCGACGCGGCGCCGATGCAGATTCGCGGGTATGGGCTGGTGACGGGGCTGGGGGACAAGGGCAGCAGCGACTGTCCGACGGCGATTCGAGAGTATTTGGTCGACTTCATCAACCGCGAATATCAGCCGGCGAATCCGGGGTCCTACAAGCAGCGCGTCTCGCCGAACAAGCTGATTGATTCGCTGGACACGGCGGTGGTGGAGATCACGGGAACGATTGCGCCGGGGGCGCCGCGCGGGAGCATGTTCGACGTGCAGGTGGAGGCACTGCGGGGAAGCTCGACGCAGACACTGGAGGGCGGGCTGCTGATTCCGACCGAGCTGCGGATTTTTGATACGAACGCGAGCGGCACGGGATTGCTAGCGGGTCGGGTGGTGGCGCGGGCGAGCGGGCCGGTGTTTGTGAATCCCGCGCTGCGGGCGATCAGCACGACGGACCGCAATGTGCGGCGCGGCGTGGTGTTGGGCGGCGGTCGGACGACGGAAGAGCGCAGCGTTCAGCTTCAATTGATTGAGCCCTCGTATCCGCAGGCGCGCAAGCTGGAGCGGGCGGTGAGCGAGCGGTTTGGGCCGGGGGCGCGGGTGGCGGAGGCGCTGAGCCAGTCGTATGTGGTGCTGCACACGCCGGCGGCGATGAAGGAAGATCCGCGTCGGTTTCTGAGCATTGTGCCGTTCATCGCGACGCTGGACGATCCGGGTTTTCGCGAGCGGCGGGCGCGCGAGCTGGGGGAACTGGCCCGGGCGCGGCCGAACAATCTGGAGGAAGTGTCGCTGGGGTGGGAGGCGCTGGGGTCGTCGGCGTTTCCGGCGCTGCGGCCGCTGTATGACGAAGCGGCCAGCTCGATCGGCTATTACGCGGCGCGGGCGGGGTTGCGGAACGGCGACACGCAGGCGCTGGGGGTGATCGAGGCGATCGCGCGTTCGCGCTCGCATCCGAACGCGATCGACGCGATTCGCGAACTGGGCAAGAGCCGCTTCGGCAGCGCGGCGCAGACGCTGGCGGGGCTGGTGGATGGCTCGCAGAATGATCATCGGATTGCGGCGTATGAGGGGCTTGTGCGGCTGGGCCATCCGCGGGTGCAGCGGCGGACCTATGCCAGCGCGCTGGATCCGGCACAGCCGAACGTGATTGTGGATGTGATCGATTGCGAGGGGGCGCCGCTGATCTATTTCAAGCGGACGCGATCGCCGGTGATCGCGGTGTTTGGAAAGAGCATGCCGGTGGCGACGCCGGTGTTTTATACTGATCCGGAAGATCGGCTGACGATTTCGTCGGAGGAGGCGGGGACGCTGACGCTGTTTGCGCGGGGGCGAACGAGCGGGCGGTTGTCTTCGAAGGTCGTTGTGCCGGCGGATGTGGCGTCGCTGATCGGGGCGCTGGCGGATGTGCCGCTGTTTGCGGAGAAGAATCGCAAGAAGCTGCGCGGGTTAGGGGCTTCATATTCGGAAGTGATTCACGTTTTGGCGGCGCTGACGGAAGAGCAGAAGGTGATTCCGGCGACGCTGGTGCCGGAGCAGATTCGGATTGAAGAGCTGCTGGGTCCCCTGCCGCTGCCGGAGCGGGCCGCGACCGATCGCGAGGCGAGCGAAGCGCCGAAGGCGCCGCGGGATGATTCGCGTGATGCGCCGCGGCGGGATGACTCGCCCGAGGCGGAGACGGAGCGCTGGCGGCGCGGGGAAGGCGACGATCGCACGCCGGGCGACGCGGTGAACAGCGGCAATCTGCCGCCGACGGAAGGCGCGCCGGAGTTGCAGAGTCGCCCGCAGCCGGCGCCGAAGAAGAAGAAGGAATCGGATTTGTGGGATGGCTAAATTGCGGGCGCCGACCCGCGAGGTCGCGACGAAGATGAGCCGCGGGTTTGGGCCCGCGCGGCGTCGGTCGCGACAGCGCCTCCTCGAACTTCTGACACACGAACCCAAGCGAGCGCGTCGATGAAAAAGAAAATCGCAGAAGAGGGCGGACCGATCCGCGTTCAGAAGTTTCTGTCCGACGCGGGCGTGGCCTCGCGGCGCGAGGCGGAGGAGCTGATTCGCGACGGCTTTGTGATGATCAATGATGAGATCGTCGACACGCTGCCGGCGTTCGTTGATCCGGAGCGCGACGTGATCACCGTCCGCGGGCGGCGCGTTCGGCCGCGTGCGCCGATCTACCTGATGCTGAACAAGCCGAAGAACGTGGTCTGCACGAGCGGTCCGAAGGCGGGTCGGCTGCGGGTGGTCGATCTGCTGCCGCCTGACCTCGATGCGACGCCGCAGCCGGTGGGCCGGCTCGACCCGGAGGCATGCGGGTTGGTGTTAATGACGACGGATGGCGAGCTGGCGCAACGGGTGGCGCATCCGCGGTATGAGATCGCAAAGCGCTACAGCGTGGAGGTGCGGGCGCGGGTGACGCCGGAGCATGTGGCGCAGATGGCCCGCGGGGTTCACCTGGCGGAGGGCAAGGCGCGGGCGGAAGCAATCGAGATCGTCGATACGCGGATGGATCGGACGATTTTGGAGATGACGGTTTACGATGAGATTCCGCGGATGATTCAGCGGATGCTGGCGAAGTTCGGCTTTGAGGTGCACACGCTGAAGCGGCTGTCGATCGGGCCGTTGGTGCTGAAGGGGCTGGCGGATGGGGCGCTGCGATCGCTGACGCCGGTGGAGCTGGCGCGGCTGATTGAGGTAGTGAAATCGGCGCGGCGCGGGAAGAGTCGGACGCGGCGGGCGGGCACGGCGAAGGCTCGCGAAGCGCGCGAAGCGGTGAAGAAGTCGCGGGTGGCGGGTGCGGCGGAGAGCAGCGGCATGCCGCCGCGCGGCGGCGAGATCCGAGGTCCCTCGCCACGAGGCGGTGGGAAGCGGAGCGAGAGCGGCAAGGGCGGAACGGGCGGACCGACGCGGCGTATCGTCACCTGAGTCGGCGGACGGACGGGCGCGAATCAGCCGGGCGCGCGTCTTCGCAGAGGCGGAAAGATGGTGGCCGCGAGCGCGCGTGCCTCCTGGATTCTCTCCTTGCCCGGAAGAATGTTGCGCGCCGCGTCGGCGAGCGCCAGCAATCGCGCCAGTGCGGCGAGGCGGGTCGCATTGGCCCGTTTCGCTTCGGGCGCGATCGTGCTCAACAGTGCATCGAGCCAGGCTTCGGTGTTGCCCGGGGCCCACTGCGATTGAGGACGGAGCCGCCGCGTCACGTCGCGTGCGACGCCCATGAGGATCGCTGCGGGCAAGCGCTCTTCGCACCGCGCCGCGAAATCCCCGCAGCGCCGCGCGAGTGACTCCCATTGACCCGGCGCGGGGGCGGCGGCGGTGTCGTGCTCAAATCGCTTGTGCACCTCGACCAGCGACTGGATCAGTTCGACATCTTCCGCGCGCAGTAGCCCGAGCCGCTGAACCAGCAGACGCCGCGCCACCGGCGCGATCTCGCGCGGCGTCGGCAGGCCCTCGCCCCACGCCATCAGCAGCGCCTGCGTCGCGTTGAGCACGGCGTAGTACAAATGGTCGCCGACGGCCTCGCGCATCTGCTGGCGCGCGAGGACCAGGCGCTCCTGCGATTGCAGGATGTGCAGTCGGGCGGCGTTTTCGCTGGGGCGGATTGCGCCGCGGGCGATCATGCGCTGCCACGTGCGAAAATCGCCGCGATCGGCGAGGGGGACGCCGTCGGCGATCATCGTGAGCAAGATGGGGCGGCACTCGTGCAGCCCGGTCCAAAGGTCGGTCAGTGCATAGACCGCGAAGCTCGCGGGTCGCGCGATGGGCGCGGTTGCTCCGAGCGCTTTCCAGGTTTTTTCGGCGAGTTCGCAGAGCCGGGTGCGCTGCGCTTCGGCCTCGGCCGGGGCGACGGCGGAATCGTCGAAGACGATCAGCAGATCGAGGTCTGAGCCATCGCGGACGCTGGCGCGAACGCGTGAACCGACCAGCGCGTAGGAGATGAGCGGGATCTCGGCCGCGCGACGCAGTGCTGCGCAGTGCCGCGTGAGCGCCGTCAGCTCCAGGAGCATTCCGTTGTCACGAACGATGGCGCCGCCCGTCGCAGCGCGCAGCAGGCCGGCCTCTCCGGCGCGGACCCGGGACCAAAAGCGCAGCGGCGAAAGCAGGCGGGCCTGTAAAGGGTGGCCGGCCGCTTTGGCGCTTTGCACGAAGCGGCGCAGCGCGTTTTCGAGCGTTTGCGAAGCCGGTTCGCGACCGTCGCTGATGACGATCAATTCGCCGCGAGCAGGGTCGGGAGTGGAGGCTCGATAGCTGAGGGACTGGAGCTTACTGCCGCAGCTCTCGATGAAGGCCCGATATTGGGTGGCGAGCGTGGATTGCAAACGACGCCATTGAGCAGCATGCGTGGCGTCGGCGGGGGTTGCTTGCGGAGCGTGCATGGCGTTTCGTGGGATATCGGTCGATGTGGGGGTTTGAATCAATTTGATCGCGGGAAGCGCCGGATCGGACGCAGCCGGAGCGGGAGGCGGAGAATCTCCAAGAATTCCGCTACTGGAATAACGCAGCTCGAAATCGCCCGAATGTGCTTTCGCCGCACGGCGGGGAGCAAATCTCGGACGCGAAGGCGGGTGAACTTCCCAGATTCGCGCGATGAGGTGAATCGGGGGAGACGAGCCGCGATCGCGCGACGAGCGCGGTTGCGATAGGTCAAGTCGAATTCGCATAGTTCCTAGAAGCCGGACTTCTCGCGCGGAGGCAACGCGCGGGCAGGGGCCGCGCCAATGAAGGTGTGCGAAGATGGGTCAGCCGAACACGAACAGCAACCGCCGGGATGAACTCCTTCTCGATAGCGCCGTCGGCGCTGCGCCGCGGGCGGGCTCGAAGCCATGCACGGCGCAAGCTCGACCGGGCGTGCCCTGTTCGTGTGAGCAGTGCGTTCGGCGGGCTTCGTTTCAGGTGGAGACGCTGGAGCCGCGCATACTGATGTCGGCGACGTGGGCCGATGCGGACACGCTGGCGTCGATCGGCGGCGCGACGAATGACGGCGACATCTACACCGGGGACGGCGCAAACAACTCCGCTGACGGTCTGGGCGGCGACGACATCATGTCTGGCGGCGCCGGCAACGACCAACTCTGGGGCAACAGCGGAAACGACACGTTGCAAGGCGACGCGGGCACCGACTGGCTGTATGGCGGCGACGGGAACGACATCATCTCGGGCGGCAGCGAGTACGACACGCTCTACGGTGAGGCCGGAAACGACCTCATTAGTACCGGCGACGGCTCGTCGAACTATGCGCATGGCGGCGAGGGCGATGACCAACTGACCGGCGGAACGGGCGGTGACTCGCTCATCGGCGGCGGCGGCGCGGATGTGCTGGAGGGCAACGGCGGCAACGACGCCATTTACGGCGACGACTGGACGAACGGCAGCGGCGGAGACGACACGCTGCGCGGCGGCGAGGGCGATGATGCGCTGATCGGTGGAGCGGGCTCGGATCTGCTCGATGGCGGCGCGGGAACGGACACGGCCTACTTCCACACGGTGAACAATCAGGGCGTGAACGCCAACCTCCTCACCGGCACCTCGACCGGCGGCGACGGAAACGACACGCTTGTGAGCATCGAGAACCTGGGCGGGACGAACAGCTCGGACACGCTCACCGGCGATGCCAACGCCAACCGGCTGGACGGCTTTGGCGGCAACGACACGCTGGTCGGCAACGGCGGCGACGACGTGATTTCGGGGCACGAGGGCGACGACACCATTCTCGGCGGAACGGGCAACGACACGGTCAGCGGCGGCGATGGAAACGACACCATCGACGGCGGCGACGGCGTGGACACTCTCGATCTGAGCACGAGCGACAGCGCGGTGGTGGTCGACCTGAGCGCGGGCACGAGCTCGGGAGAAGGCAGCGATACGGTTACGAACGTCGAGAACGTAACGGGCACCTGGTACCACGATCAGATTAGCGGCAGCGCGCTGGCCAACCTGCTGACCGGCGGCATGGGCAACGACACGCTGCACGGAAACGGCGGCGACGACATTCTGATCGGCGGCGACGGGGACGACCTGCTGAGCGGCGGCGCGGGCCACGACGACCTGACGGGCGGCAGCGGCATCGATACGGCGGCCTTCACCGGCAATCGCAGCGACTATGAAGTCGTTCTGAACGGCGACGGCAGCTACACGATCACCGATCTGCGCGACGGCAGCCCCGACGGGACCGACACGGTGCGCGGCATCGAGCAATTCCAGTTCGCCGACGGGCTGATGAGCCAGAGCGCGCTGGACAGCAATCCGGGGCTTTCGGTTTTTGACGCCACGGGCAGCGAAGATCAGCCGATCGCGCTGAATATCGATGTGCAATCGCCGTCGAACGGCGACGCGGTGACGGTCACGATCAGCGGCGTGCCGAGCGGCGCGACGCTGAGCGCCGGCACGCATCAGGGCAACGGCGTGTGGGTGTTGAGCAGCAATCAACTGGATGGGCTGACGCTGACGACGCCCGCGAACTTCCACGGCGATTTTGATCTGACGGTTTCGGCGAGCTCCGCGGGCGGGGTGGAGCATCAGGGCACGGTCGGCCTCACGAACTACAACGTCACCAATCAGGGATTCACGGTCACGGCCCGTACGATCAACAGCAACGGCACGCTCTCGAACGCGAGCGTTAACAATGTGACCGTGACGAGTGAGGGGCTGGGCGTGGCGGGGGTGACCGGCGGCGGCGCGGAACAGATCGGCTTTAACCCCACCAACGGCATGTCTGAGCAGCTCATCGTGAGCTTTGACCACGAGGTCGACAGCGCGGTGGTGCAGATTGAGCGAGCCTACAGCGGCGAAGGCAACGGCGGCGAACAGGGTCGCTGGCAGGCCTATCGCGACGGCATGCTCGTGGGCGAAGGGACGTTCCTGGGCAGCAGCAACGGCATGGGGACGGTGACCATCAACCCGGGCCAGGATTTTGATCAGCTGGTCTTTAGCGCCACGGCCTACGCCAATGGTCAATCGAACGCGGCCGGCGACAGCAGTGACTACTTTGTGAAGTCGATCAGCTTTACGCAGCACGCCCGATCGGGAGCGGCTGCTCCGGATACGCTGCATGTCAGCGTGGGTTCGGTGAATGATGCGATCGCTGATATCACCTTCAGCGGCGGCAGCGTGAACGAGAACGCCGCGGCGGGCACGGTGGTCGGCAATGTGGGCGTGAGCGACCCGGATGCGGGCGAGACGTTTACGTATTCGCTGGTCGATGACGCCGGCGGGCGGTTTGTGATCAACGCGAACGGCCAGATCGCGGTTGCGGATGGGGCAAATCTCGATCACGAGTCGGCCGGGGCGCACGATATTCAGGTCAAGGTCGTCGACAGCGGCGGTAATCAGCGCGTCGAGACCTTCACCATCAGCGTCGGCAACGTGAACGAGGGGATCAGTGATCTGGCGCTGGCGGGCGGCAGCGTGAACGAGAACGCCGCGGCGGGCACGGTGGTCGGCAATGTGGGCGTGAGCGACCCGGATGCGGGCGAGACGTTTACCTACTCGCTGGTCGATGACGCCGGCGGGCGCTTTGTGATCAACGCGAACGGGCAGATCGCGGTCGCGAGCGGGGCGAATCTCGATCATGAAGCGGCCGGATCGCACGATGTGCAGGTCAAGGTGGTGGACAGCGCCGGCCATGAGCGCATCGAGACCTTCACCATCTGCGTTGCGGACGAGTTTGAGGCGCCGCAGCTCTCGACGCCGATCGCGCAGGGCCTTGAGGATCAGCCGGTGGCGCTGCACATCGCGATTGAGAATGTGCAGTCCGACACGAACTATTCGGTCACGATCCGCAATGTGCCGACGGGTGCGACGCTGTCGGCGGGCGTGCAGAACAGCGACGGATCGTGGACGCTGACGCAGGCGCAGCTGAGCAATCTGCAGATGACGCCGCCGCCGAACTTCCATGGCGACCTGCAACTGAGCATTGAGGTGAACGCGACGCAGGGCTCGCCCTATCTGCTAAACGATACGTTCAATAGCGAGAACGGCGGCGTGGGCGTGTTGAACGATGCCACGCTTCAGAACTGGAATGTGATTGAAGGAACGATCGACACGATCGGCAACGGCTTCTTCGACTTCCAGCAGGGCAACGGCATTTATCTCGATCTGGATGGCAGCACCGGCAACGCGGGCACGCTGCAGCTCAAGCCGGGCTTCGCGCTGCCGCCGGGGACGTATGAGATTTCGTTCGACATCGCGGGCAACTTGCGCAACGCGGGGACGGACACGCTGCAGGTCAGCGCGGGGAACGGATCGCTCTTCAGCGAGACCTTTACGGTCGAGAGCAACGAGACGTTCCACACCGTCCGCGGCGTCTTCACCGTCAACAGCCAGATGGATTTCGATCTGACCTTTACGCACGGCGGCGGAGACAACCAGGGCATTCTGCTCGACAACATTCGCCTACGCGAGGTGACGCCGAACACGCCGGCGGGCTTTGTGGAGCACAACGCGCAACTGCCGGCGGCGACGGTGCAGACGCTGACGACGACGGCGAATCTGCAGGTCAGCATCGCCTCGGTGGGCGATCCGATCACGGACCTTGCGCTGAGCGGCGGCAACGTCGTTGAGAACGCCGCGCCGGGTACGGTGGTCGGAAGTGTGAGCGCGACGGATGCGGATGCGAGCGAGAGCTTCAGCTACTCGCTGGTGGACGACGCGGGCGGACGGTTCGCGATCAACGCGAACGGCCAGATCACGGTCGCGGACGGCGCGAACCTCGATCATGAAGCGGCCGGCTCGCACGATATTCAGGTCAAGGTTGTCGACAGTACGGGCAACGAGCGAGTCGAAACGTTCACGATCCAGGTCGGCAACGTGAACGAGGCGATCAGCGATCTGACCCTGAGCAATTCGAGTGTGGCCGAGAACTCGGCCGCGGGAACGGTCGTCGGCAATGTCGGCGTGAGCGACCCCGACGCGAATGAGAGCTTCACCTATTCGATGGTGGATAACGCCGGCGGGCGCTTTGCGATCAACGCGAATGGGCAGATCACGGTTGCCAGCGGCGCGAATTTGAACTTCGAGGTTAGCACCGCGCACGATGTGCAGGTGAAGGTGGTCGACAGCGCCGGTCATGAGCGCATCGAGACCTTTACGATCAACGTCGGCAACGTCTCGGGCAGCTTCGCCGGCACGGCCAACAAGGACACCTACACCGGCACCAGTGAGGAAGACACCATCGCCGGCAACGGCGGCAACGATGTGCTGCGCGGCGGCGCCGGCAACGACACCATCTCGGGCGGCGCGGGCAACGACAATCTGCGCGGCGATAGCGGAAATGATCTGCTGCAAGGCGACGCCGGCAACGACACGCTCCGCGGCGACGACGGCAACGACGTGCTCGAGGGCGGCGCCGGCAATGACAATCTGCTGGGTGACGCGGGCAACGACACGCTGATGGGCGGCGAGGGCAACGACACGCTGACGGGCGGCACCGGCGACGACACGCTCATCGGCGGCGCTGGCACGGATCGCGTGAACTATGGCACCGCGACGGGCGGCGTCAACGTCAACCTGGCGACGGGCACGGCGACGGGCGCGGCGGGCAATGACACGATCAGCGAGGTCGAGAACGTCAGCGGCTCGAAGTACAACGACACCATCATCGGCAACGCGCAGAACAACGCGCTCACGGGCGGCGCGGGCGACGACATCATCGACGGCGGCGAGGGCAACGACACCATCACCGGCGGCGCCGGCAACGACACGCTGAGCGGCGGGTTGGGCAGCGACACCGTCAACTACTCGGATCAGAACGGCGCGGTGAACGTGAACCTCGCCACGGGAACTGCGAGCGGCGCGGCCGGCAACGACACGCTGAGCGGCTTTGAGAACGCTACGGGCGGCAAGGGCAACGACACGCTGACGGGCGACGACAACGCCAACCGCCTGACGGGCGGCGCGGGCAACGACACGCTCGACGGCGCGGCGGGCAACGACGTTTTGACCGCTGGCGCGGGCAATGATGTACTGCTGGGCGGCGCCGGAAACGACACGCTGCGCGGCGACGCGGGCGACGACATCTTCACCGGCGGATCGGGCAACGACCGCATCATCGGCGGCGCCGGCAATGATGTCGCCGTGTATAGCGGCAATCGCGCCGATTACGACGTGCGTCAGAACTCCAACGGCACGTTCACCATCACGGATCGCCGAGCGCCGAACGGCGACGGCGTGGACGTGGTGAATCAGGTTGAAACGTTCCGCTTTGCGGATGGCGACGTCTCGGCCAACGAGCTGTTTAACGTGCCCATCTCGGATATCGCGCTGGACGGCGAGAACGTCGAAGAGAACGCTCCGGCGGGCACGTTTGTGGCGCAGGTCGAAGTCACCGACAGCGACGACGAGACGTTCACCTTCAACCTGATCGACGACGCGGGCGGGCGTTTTGCGATCGACGCCGACGGGCAGATCACCGTCGCCGATGGCGCCGTTCTGGACCGCGAGGCGGCTGCAACGCACCAGATTCAGGTGCGCGTGGTCGACAGCGTCGGCAATGAGCGGATCGAGTCGTTCACGATTCACGTGCGCGACGTCAACGAGGCGATTACCGATTTGACCTTGAGCGGCGACGCGGTGGCCGAGAACGCCGCCGGCGGCACCTTCGTGGGCCAGGTCGGCGTGAGCGATCCGGATCAGGCCGATTTGTACACCTACTCCCTGGTGGACGACGCAGACGGGCGTTTTGCGATCGATGAGGATGGGCGCATTCACGTTGCGGAGGGTGCGAATCTCAACTTCGAATCGGCCGGGACGCACGATATTCAGGTCAAGGTCGTGGATCGGGGCGGCAACGAACGGATCGAAACCTTCACGATCACCGTCGGCAACGTGAACGAGGCCCCGGACATCGCGATGCCCGTCGATCAGGTCGTCGACGCGGGCGAAACGGTGACGCTCTCCGTCGCGGGCACCGATGGCGAGAACGACGAGCTCTCGTATCAATGGACGCAACTGTCCGGCGTGCCGATCGACCTGAGCGACGCGGCCGGTCCGACGCTGCAATTCTCCTCGCCCAGCGTGAGCGAGCCGACCGAGATGGTTTTCCAGGTTCGCGTCAGCGACGGCGAATTCACCGTCATTCGCGAGATGACCGTCACGGTCATGCCGAGCGCGATCATGCCGCCGGCGCCGCCGGCCGCGGGTCCGCTGCCGGAGCCGAACGTGCTGCCGACTCCGACGCCGAGCGGTTCGGGCAATCCGGGTTCGCCGCCGATCGATCCGATTGCGGAGTCTCCGACGGCGAGCGACGCGCCGAGCGGCTTCACGCCGACGCCGACCGGTTCGCAGCCGGAGAGCGAGCCCGATCTCTTCTTGCCGGGTTCGCCGATTGTTCCGAGCCTCGACTCGGCGGCGAATGGCGCCGGCGCGGGAGATGGCGGCTTCAGCGGCGGGCTGGATGACGATGTCGACTTTGTCGCCCCGCGGGAGACCCGCACGGTGCAGCGCGACGTCGGCGTGCAGCGTGTGAGCCTGAGCGCGCTCACCGATCGCGATTCGAACGACGCGGATTCGAGCAAGGACGATGGCGGGCGCTCGTCGTTCAACGCGGGCCGCTTCGATGGCGCCCAGGCGACGCTGAACGCCGGGCTGGGCGGTCGCGCGCTCGATCCGCTCTCGCAGTTTGGTCCGGATCGCCAGTGGGTGGCCGGCACGCCGCGCGAGGTTTCGATCGACGGCCCGAGCTACACGGGAGTCGACGGCCCCGACCGTGCGCCGGTGAATCTGGAAAGCGCTGCGAGCGGCCCGCTGCCGGAGGGCGACGGGCGCGCTAACGGCCTGACGCGCTTCTTCCCGGATCGGGCTGACGCCCGCGACGCGCGCTTTGCCGCCGCGCGCGATGGCGCCGATGGACAGGCGCCTGCTGAGTACGATGTAGCGCGCGAGAGCGACGCCAACGGCGCGCTCGAACCGCTCTACGCCGGGGCTGCTTCGCCGAGCTGGCTGGCCGGATTGTGGGCGATGATCCGCGGCTGGGCCGGCGCGTCGCAGAGCGGCGACGACAACGAGCGGCAGCGTCGCGATCGGCGCTAAGCGAAGCGGCGGCGACGAGCGCTGCGCAGTGATGGCGGCCTGCGGCTCAACGGCCGCCGCCGCACACTGGCGCGGCGCTCGTCGCGCTGCATAGTGAACGCAACGCCGTCTGCGCCAGGACGCTGACGGCTAAGGTATGTTGGGCGGGAGCAGGCCGACCTCGCGCAATCGCGTCGCGATCCGCTCGGCATAGCGCTGCGCGCCGAGCCGGTTGGGGTGGCCGACCGAGACATAAAGACAAAAGACCGGGTTGTAGAGCGACTCCTCATCGAAGCAGCGCAGCAGCCGGAGCCCCTGCGTATCGTCTTCGGGGAAGAGGTCGTAGGGGATGTCGGGGAAGGCATCGAAGCGCGGGTTGTCGTTGGTCAGGCTCCAGAGCCATCGCTTGGGAGCGAAGGCCGCGTTTTCATCGCCAAACTGCGGGTCGACGAACAGGATCGGCGGGTCGTCGGCCCGTTCCGCGTCGGCCGCGGAAATCGTCGCTTGCAGCGCGGAGTGAGCGGCCGTCAGAAAGATCCGCGACTGCGTCACGAGTTCGTCGCGCTGCTCGGCGAGGACGATGAGATCGTCTTCGAGAAATTCGCCCAGCTCGATGCCCAGTTCGTCGGACGTCACGTCGAACGTGCCGACGCCGAACAGGTCGCTCTCGGGGCCGATGATCTGGTAATAGCCGACGTACGCGATGGTCGCGTTGGGCATGGTCTCGCGCACGGTCCGCACCAGCCCCGCCGCGATCTCGCCGCAGGCCAGGCCGGTGAAGTAGCGCAGTTGCTCGTCGTCGGTCTCGGGCTCGGCGATGTTGTTGATTCCCACATCGTTGATACAGCCGTCCATCAGCACGAGGTCGATCAGCTCGGGCCGGGCGATTTGTCGCGCCTGATCGCCGATCGCGGTTTCGACCCGCGGCACCTCGCCCACGCAGTCGAGCGAGCACAGGCCCTCGCGCGGGCCTCGCAGGATCGTCGCGCCGGAGTGGGCGTAGCGCTGCGCGATCACCGCGACGCCGCGCTCGCGCTCGATCGTCCGCGCGACCAGCGCGCTGAACTTGGCCTCTTCGGCCAGCCCGTTGCCCCAGATGACCGAATCGCCGATCAGGGCCATGTAGAAAAAGTCGGAGACGACTCGAATGGTCGCGTATTGAACCGGCGCTCCGCCCGCTTCGGTAGCGTCGAAGACGCGCAGGCGCAGCCCATCGCTGACGACCCAGGCCCGCGGGAACTCGACTCGCAGGCGCGCTCCGTTTGCATCGGAACTGATGATGGTCGAGCGGAACGCACTCGCAACTTGCGTCGTCGCGGCTGTTGCCGATTCCGCAAACTGCGTCGCCGCCAAGGCCGCACTGTCGCCGGCCACGCGCAAGTCCGCCGCGTTGGTCGATGCCACGTCGATCTCGATCGCGATTGTCGGGGCGGCGCCGCGATCGGCGGGGCGATAGACCGCCTCGCCGGTGGGAATCACCGGTTCCTCAAGCCCGCTCAGCACGCCGCGCAGGACGACGGGCGCCGGCGGCAGATCACGCGGCGACTCGACCGTCGGCGGCGTGCATGAGGGGCACAGCAACGCGGCCCAAAGCGCCAGAGCGCAACCGGCGAACGACGATCGCCGGCGCACGCTCAATCCACCACCTGCAAGACGCGCTGGACCTCGACGATCGTGCCGACCTGGCAATCGAGGAACAGATCGTTGCGCGGGGCGATCTCGAGCCGGCTGCGAACGCCGGGCACGGTCGCGCGGTCGAAATCATCGTTGGGGACGCGCGGGGACTGGAAGAGGTGATAGCTGACGCCGTTGTCGCCATACCACACGGGGCAATTGCGGCCGTTGCGGTCGATGATGGCGAATGTGCCGGAGACGACGAAGGGCTCGCCGCGGACGAGGACGGTTCCGGTGAGATCTTCGAGGCTGCCGCACCCCCCTGCCGCTCCGAGAGCCGCCGCCAGGCCGAGCGCGGCGCCGATCCGCGGAAGCGTCGATCGGAGGTTGCGAATCGATGAAAAACGAATACTGGAGCGCGCTGCGGCCATGTCGCCGCGGCGCGAGTTGAAGCTGTCGGACATCATGTCCCTCGAAACACGCGAAGCCGCACTCCGGGCCGTCGCCGCGCCACGAACGATCCGGTCGGCCGGTTCCTTCGGCCTTGTGAGGGAGTATATGAGCGGCGGGCAAGGTCGGGAGATGTCAGGAATTGAATGGCGCGGGGCGGTTGCGTGCGCGATTGCGAAGACGGCGCTGGAGCCGGGGTTATCGCGTTCGCGGGAGACGCGGCGGCTGGGGCGGACGATTGGCCGCTGGAAAACTCAAGCGGATGAATCGTGCGTACAGGCGCGATCGCTGTGCGCGGTGCGGGGGCTCTTGAGTGCCGTGGGCGATCCTCGGGCATTGCCGTGAATCGTGGCGAGGTCCGCGGCGCGGGTAAGATGATGCCTGCGCGGAGCCGGCGTGATCGATAGCGGAATGGTGGGCAGGGCGCCGCCTACGAACTTGGAGCATCATCGTTGAGCGGACGCCGCCCAATAGAATCCATCCATAAGCTAGTTACAGGGAGCATCCTTTCGCTCTTCCTGGTAGTCCAAGGTACATCCCTACTAACTACATGCGCTTCATGGTGCCTTCGAATCGGTGGCCATCCTTATTCGGGCTTGGGCAGGAACACGCCCGCAGCGGCAATGCTCACTGATTGCCGCGTCGCTTGTAATCATCCGGTTACTGTCCTCGCCATAAGCGCCATCGTCGGCCTACTCTGTTATCAGCGAAACATTCGCGCCGCGTTCTACTTGCTGCTAGGTTTTTACTGTTTACGCTTTGCTCTGGGCATCGCCTTTACCGTGGCGATAACCCAGGCAAGGGTTGCATCGGGATGGACGCTATGGAGGGGCGGCTCATGGGCTGCCGATTTCTGTATACAATTCATCATGGAAAGTTCCCACCTCGTCTGCTTGTACCTAATCTGGCGGGCTGCGCCATCTATCGCATTCAACGCACGGGGGCGTTCCGAGCAGGGCAGTGAGTCCGCCATCGTTCGACGATCCATGGCGGTCGTCATGATCGCCGGCGCCTTGCCTCACTTGCTGCGGTATTGGGTGCCGACGATCGTGGTCGTTGCGTCCGGCGGTGCGGTTGCGACGACATCATGGCTGATGGGCGATGGTTCGCCACCCCGCGGCTCGGGTACGGCAATTCGCGCCATGTTTTGGATGGCTTCTCGCGGAAACTTGTTTTGTTGGATCGTTTTTGCAATGGCATGTGTTTCTTTCGGCCGCATGGGTTATCTCAGTGGCTACGTGCGCGCCTTCCTGTGGCTCTGGTGTGCGGCAGCTCTGCTTCTAACGGTCGGCGTTGGCGTATTAACGTTTACCGCTTGGCCGCAGTGGGTGTACGGTCTAGTGCCTGTCCTGGTTGAAAGTACCTTTATTGTTTGGTGCGCTTCTATTTTTCATCTGGCCGTGATGCAGGATCGGCGCTTCGCGACAGAGGGACAGGCCGGTGTCTGCTACTGCGGCTACCCGATTCAGGGGCTTACTTCACAGAGATGTCCTGAATGTGGTCGGAGTGTGGCTGCGTGCGGCTCGCCGCAATTACCCTCCACCGCTTCGTGACATTGATCTTGTTGGAAGGTTGGGCCGTGCCCACCGGCAACGGGCCGCATGTTCGCGGGAACCGTGATCTACACGGCGGGAGCCGCTGTGGGGCTCGCAGCGGGGACGCGCCATGGGCGATACTCGGGCATTGCCGTGAATCGTGGCGAGCTCCGCGGCGCGGGTAAGATGATGCCTGCGCGGAGCCGGCGTGATCGATAGCGAAATGGTGGGCACGGTCCACCGTATGAGTTGTTTGTTTACAGCTGGAAACGCTCCTGCGCATAGGTGATCACGATGACTACCGATCGGTCACGCTCGAAGCTCAGTGCCAAGGGGCCGTGCGCGACGTATCGGTATGAGATAGTCAACGCCGATAGCCACTTCGCCCTGGCGGACGTCACACTGCACCTTCCAACTGCCACCATTACTGAACTAGGAGGGCGAGAGCAGCACGTGCGCGCAGTGGTGGCATCAGAGGCAGGTGAGCTTGAACTGAATTCCTATTTGATTGCGGCAACCACGCTGCGCATACAACTAAACTGGGACGATCGCGAGGTATCGGTCGGATGGGCAAGGATCGTACAGACTCAGCTACTGCGTTCCGGTGCGCGATTCGAAGCCGGCGTTGATTTGAGTTTGTAAGGCGGGCAGTGCGCCCTGCTTCGGGCCACACGTCGCCCAATCGTGGCGAGGACAGCGGAGCGGGCAAGATAATTCGTGAGCGGGGCCCGCTTGATCGATAGCGGAATGGTGGGCACGGCCCACCCTACGGGCTTGTCGTTGCAACTAGTATCCCATCGCGTCTAATCGCGCAAGTAGTAAGACTGTAGTCGCACGTCTTCAGGTATCGCCAAATCTCGAAACCAATACTTTTTCGGCAGGAACGCATTCTGTACACCGGCTATGTACTGGTCCCTAGCGATACCTGATGACCGAATAGCACGTGCAACCGCCTCCAAGGATCCACAAACTCGATCAGAACCACCATGATCGCCTGAATACAGCTCCACGCAACGATCTATTCTTGACTGCGAGAGTGCCACAGGCGCATTTTCGAGCGCCCGTAGCACCTCTCTCCAGGCACGCTCAACATCAATTCGCCTAATTGGCGTAAATCTAGCTTCATGTTGCTTCGCGCCGTCGGCGGTCTCAAATTGTATCCGATCGACCCATTCACCAGTATCCGGCAACCAGCGCAGTGTCGCTTGCACATCGCTAACCGATGAGCCAAATCGAACCTCAAGTCTTTGGCTCTGCTTTGCACACCCGCAGCAAAGCAGAAGCGTAACGCCAAGCAATCGCATTGACACAGATATTACCTCGCGACCTTCTCCGGTCTCGGAAATCTATCGGTCCCGAATGAGTACATCACGCACTCGGTGTGCACGCGAATCACCCGAGCTTACCGAGCTCGGTTAGGCGGAGCCAATTGTTTTCCCCCCGGAGCAGCTGAGCATAGGCCATCTTGGCGCTTGTAATCTTCGGCTCCTTCCGGCGGCAAGGTCTGTAGGGTGGGCCGTGCCCACCGGCAACGGGCCGCATGTTCGCGGGAACCGCGGTCTCCACGGCGGGTGCCGCTGTGGGGCTCGCAGCGGGGACGCGCCATGGGCGATACTCGGGCATGGCCGTGAATCGTGGCGAGGTCCGCGGCGCGGGTAAGATGATGTCTGCGCAGAGCCGGCGTGATCGATAGCGGAATGGTGGGCACGGCCCACCCTACGGGCTGGGCGTGGCCCATCGGTGGGCACCCGGCGTCCGATCGGCAGATGCGGGCGACGGGGGCATGCCCATACTTTACCAATGACTAAGACATGCCGACGCAAAAGCCGTCGTCGTGGTCGGCGACAGTGGCTACTCGGGCCTAACCGGCTCCATCGGCGCGTCACCTGTGTTCTGAAATCCGCACTCCGGACACTTGCCCGATGGGCTGCCGCGCAGGTCATAGCGGCACTCGCGGCAGAAGCCGGCGGGCACACGGCTCTGCCACAATAATAATGCGCGGAACATCGCTCCGACAATCAAGGCAACACCAATCTGGGAGCAGAAAGTACCAGCCAAAATATCAACCTGCATCCCAAAGTACTGAATATCGTCCGGGTCTGGCAGATATTGCCGCCCGCCCCACGACCAGACACGCCAAATCCACAAATGCATGGCGAAAACTGCAACAAGTACACATGAACAAGACCACAAAAAGCTGATTCGCCGCAGCAAATACCCGAGCCACGCCGGACCAATCAAAAATCCAACTATCACCCCAGAGCAACTCGCGGTTTTGAATGCAACCACGGGCCCGACGATCAAGAGGCTGATCGCGAAGAATATCTCTAAGAGCAGTAACACCGGCATCCGTCACTCCAGCTCGGAACCATGCCGACGCAAAAGCCGTCGGCATGGCACCAGACCAACGGGCGTCCGGGGTGCGAAGAGGCAGGGCGCGGGGTACCGCGGCGTGCCCTACCGGGTCGCTCGATCCGGCCTACTTCCCGGCGAAGTTCGCCTTGCGCTTTTCCACGAAGGCGCCCATGCCCTCCTTCTGGTCCTGCGTACCAAAGAGCATGTAGAAAAGCTTGCGCTCGTGCTGGATGCCTTCTTCGAGCGTCAGGGCGTAGTTCTTCATCACCGCTTCCTTGGCGAAGCGCAGCGCCAGCGGGGCCTTGGTGCAGAGGTCTTTGCAGACCTGCAGGGCGGCGTCGAAGTAGCTCTCGCGCGGGACGACGCGGCTGACGAGGCCCGCCGCGAGGGCTTCGGCGGCGTCGATCGAGCGGCCGGTGAGGATCAGGTCCATGGCACGGGCCTTGCCCAGGGCGCGCGTCAGGCGCTGCGTGCCGCCGGCGCCGGGGATGACGCCGAGGTTGATCTCGGGCAGGCCGAATTGCGTGCCCTCGGCGGCGACGATGATGTCGCAATTCATCATCAGCTCGCAGCCGCCGCCCAGGACATAGCCGCTGGCGGCGGCGACGATCGGCTTTTGAACGAGGCCGATGCGGTCCCAGGTGGCGAACTGGTTGCGGATGTACATCTCGACCATGCCGGCGGAGGCCATCTCGGCGATGTCGGCGCCCGCGGCGAAGGCCCGCTCGCTGCCGGCGACCAGCATGCAGCGGATGTCGGGGTTTTTGTCGAAGGCCTCGAGCGCGGCGACGAGCTGCTCCATCAGCGGGATATTGATGGCGTTGAGCTTGTCGGGGCGGTTGAGGCGACAGACGCCGACGGCGCCGATGGTTTCGGTCAGGATTTCGTTGGGCACGGTGCCAATCTCCAGAGATAGGGTGGGCCGCGCCCACCGCGGTCGAGGTTCACAGGGTGGGCCCGGCCCACCGAAGGCGACGCGACTTCGCGATCGGCGGATTGTAAAGCGAGCGAATCGCCGGTTGGGCGTGGCGCAGATCGCTTCGCCGCGAGGGAGGGCATCGCGGTGCGGGATTGGGCGGCGGCGGCGCGAGATTGCCGCGCGGCACCGTAGGGCGGGCGGCGGCGGTCGGCTCTATCATGCGGGCATGAACACCGCATTCACGAAACCGCCGCGGTGCGGCGGGTTGGCGCTGGGGCTTCTGATGGCAGTGGCGGGCGGCCTTTGCGCCTGTCAGATCAAGCCTGACGGCACGATCGTCTGGTCTCCTCCCCCTGCCGCGCCGGGCGCGGCGAAGCCGGCGAGCCCGCTGGCGCGCTTTGAGCTGCGCGATCGGGCCGAGAATCTGCTGGTCGAGGCGACGAGGAGCGAGATCGACTTGATCGCGGCCAACGCAATCGAGGCGCTCGAGAACGTGGCGCCTTCGGTGGGGAAGACGCGATTTGCGGCGCTGACCGAGTCGGACTCGGCGCTGGTGCGCTTCGCGGCGCTGATCGCGATCGGCAACACACGCGACCGGACATCGGCGACGCGGGTGCAGAAGCGACTCAACGACCCCGACCCGCGGGCCCGGCTGGCGGCACAGTTTGCGGCCATTCGCCTGGGGCGGCTTGAACTCACTGAGCAGCTGTTTCAGGTGCTCAACAGCAATCCGGACGAAAATCTGCGTTCCGACGCGGCGTTTCTGATCGGCAAGCTCAAAGAGCCGCGGGCCAAGAAGCGGCTGGAAGCGGCGCTCGACGCGCGGGTGAACAAGGACTCGAACCGCGTGCGCACGCACATCATCGGGGCGCTGGCGGAGCTCGGCGATCGGCAGGCGATCAAGGAACTGTGCGTGTTGACGCAGGGCGACGTGGTCTCGCGCGTGCTGGCGCTGCAGATGCTGACCGAGCTGAATTCGCCCGATTCGCAGAAAGTGCTGCGCTATGTGCTGAACAAGACCGACGAGTATCGCGAGAGCCGGCTGCTCGCGGCCCGCGGGCTGGGGCGCATCGGCGACAAGAGCGGGCAGGCGCTGGCGCTGGAATCGCTGAAATTCGTCGGCAAGAACGCCGAGGATGTGAACGAGACGGCGCGGATGCGACAGCTCGGAGCTCTGGCGCTGGGGGCGATGCGTTCGCGGGAGGCGCTCGATCCGCTGGCGGATCTGGCGGCGAACTCGAAGGACGAGCGGGAGCAGGTCGCGGCGTGTTACGCGATTTGCCAGATTCTGGGCGACTGAAGCGGATTTTCGCCGGCGGCGCGGCATGCGGTTTGCGTCGCGCAACGCTGTTTCACGTGAAACAATGATTCGAATCGCAATCCTGACCACCGGCGGCACGATCGAGAAGCGCTACGACGAGACGACCGGGCATCTGCGCAATGTCGGCTCGGTGTTGCAGAAGATTTTGGAACATCTGCGACTGCCCGACGCCGAGGTGCGGCATGTTCCGGTGATGTCGAAGGACTCGCTGGACCTGACCGACGCGGATCGGCAGATCATTCTCTCGGCGGTGCGATTTGCGTTGCAGGCGGCGGACGCGGTGCTGATCATTCACGGGACCGACACGCTGGCCGTGACCGGGGAGCTGTTGCAGCGAGAGTTGAGCGACCTCAATAAGCCGGTGATATTCACCGGGTCGATGCGGCCGTTTGAGTTTCGCGATACAGACGCGCACCAGAACATCACCGAGGCGCTCCTGGCTTGTCGGCTTTGTACGCCGGGGGTGTATGTGGTGATGCACAATCAGGTGCTGAAGTTTCCGGGGGTGGTGAAGGATCGGGATGCGATGACGTTTCGGCGGGTGTGAGTCCCGATTGACGCAGGGGCGCGGCGGAGGGCGGCGTGCTCTACCATATCGACGCTTATGGACGTCTTTTCGACGCTCCGCGGCGATCCGCAGCTTGGGTCGCTGATCGCCGCTATTGAGGCCGCCGATGGGCCCGTCTCCGCCGACGGGTTGTGGGGGTCGTCTGCGCCCATCGTGGCGGCGCTGGCGGCGGAGCGGTTGCGGCGGCCGCTTTTGCTGGTTACTTCGCACGCCGACGATGCCGACGATTTTCGCGATGACATTCAACTGATCAGCGGTGCAGCGCCGGAGCTGTTTCCGGCGTTGGAGTCGTTGGGGACGACCAACGACGCGGATGACGAGCTGCTGGCGGAGCGGCTGCGGGTTTGCTTTCAGCTCGCGGCGGCTGGCTCCAGGAAGAGCGGGCGCGGGGCCGCGGTGCCGGTGGTTGTCGTGCCGGTGCTGGCGTTGATGCAGGTCGCGCCGTCGCCGGAGGCGCTGCTGGCGATGTCGCGCGAGGTGGCGGTTGGGCAGACGCTGGAGCCCGATGCGCTGGCGGATTGGCTGGTGGAGAGCGGGTTCACGGCGGTGGATGCCGTCGAGCATGTCGGGGATTTTGCGCGGCGTGGCGGGATCGTCGACATTTTCAGTCATGGCGCATCGACGCCGATCCGGGTCGAGTTTTTCGGCGAGGAGATTGAGTCGATTCGCGCGGTGCAGCCGGGGACGCAGCGGTCGGGCGAGTCGATGCAGGCGATTCGGATCGCGGCGATTCGGCCGGTCGAATCTGGAAAAAAGCAGCAGCAGACGAGCTTTCTGGCGCATCTGCCGGCGGACGCGCTGATTGCGTGGCATGAGCCGGCGGAGCTGCAGGAGCTGGGGCGGACGCTGTGGCAGCGGTTGGGCGAGCGGGCGGGGATCGTGCCGATCGACAATTTGTTTCGACATGCGAATTCGTTTCGGCAGCTTTATCTGCGGCGATTCACGGATGAGCTGGCGGGTGAGAATCGGGCGGTGCGCTTTCCGGTGCAGAGCTTGCCGCAGTTTGACGCGCGGGCGACGGACAAGCTGGTGGCGCTGCGGGAGCTGGCGGAGGAGGTCGAGTGCGTCGTTCTGTGTGAGAACGCGGCGGAAGAACAGCGTTTGCAGGAGATGCTGACGACGAGTCCGTCGGCGGGTGCGGAGGAGGCGGGCGACGGAGAGCCGCGCAAGCTGAAGACTGCGGCTCGATCAGAAGAGAAAGGCACGTCGGGGAAGGAGGACGGGCCGGCGGAGGAGCGGCCGCGCGGGCTGAAGCCAGCGGCTCATCCGATTGGGACGCATGTCGGCGTGATGCAGCGCGGGTTTCGCTGGGGCGCGCGGGCGTATGTGCCGCATCATGAGTTGTTTTCGCGCTATCGGCAGAAGCGGACGCTGCGGCGGGTGGCGCCGGCGCGGGCGATTGATTCGTTCTTCGATCTGGCGGCGGGCGACCTGGTGGTTCATGTCGCGCATGGCATTGCGCGCTTTCGCGGACTCAAGGCGCTGCAGCGCGATGAGGTTACGGCGGAGTATCTGGAGCTGGAGTTCGCCGAGACGGCGGTCGTGCATGTGCCGATCAGCCAGATTCACCTGGTGCAGAAGTACATCGGGTCGGCGAAGGGGCGCGTGGCGCTCAGCAAATTGGGCGGCAATGCGTGGAAGCGGACGAAGGATCGCGTGGCGGCGTCGGTCACGGATCTGGCCGGCGAACTGCTGGCGATTCAGGCATCGCGGGCGACGCAGCCGGGAATCCCCTATCCGGCGGACACGGGGTGGCAGCGCGAATTTGAGGATGGATTTCTCTATGAGGAGACGGAAGACCAGCTTCGCGCCTTGAGCGAGATTAAGAGCGACATGGCTCGGCCGCGGCCGATGGATCGGTTGCTGTGCGGCGACGTCGGCTTTGGCAAGACGGAGATGGCGATCCGGGCGGCGTTCAAGGTGGCGGAGTATGGCAAGCAGGTGGCGGTGCTGGTGCCGACGACGGTGCTTTGTGAGCAGCACTTCCAAACCTTCAGCGAGCGGCTGGCGGATTATCCGTTTCGCGTGCGGAGCCTGTCGCGCTTTCGAACGGCGGGCGAGCAGAAGCGGATCATCGAGGCGGCGCGTCGCGGCGAAGTGGAAATCTTGATCGGCACGCACCGGCTGCTGTCGAGCGATGTGAAGTTCGCTGATCTGGGGCTGGTGATCATCGACGAAGAGCAGCGCTTTGGCGTGGAAGCCAAGGAGCGGCTCAAGCGGCTGCGGTCGACCGTGGATGTGTTGACGCTGAGCGCGACGCCGATCCCGCGCACGCTGCATATGTCGCTATTGGGCATTCGCGACATCAGCTCGTTGCAGACGCCGCCGATCGATCGGCGGTCGATCGTGACGCAGGTGCGGCCGTGGGAGGATGCGCTGATTCGCGAGGCGATCTTGCGCGAGCTGACGCGCGAGGGGCAGGTCTATTTCGTGCACAACGTGGTGCGCGATATTCACATGATTGCGGCGAAGATCCGCGAGCTGGCGCCCGAGGCGCGGGTGGTCGTGGGCCATGGCCAGATGCCGGGGCACGAGCTGGAAGAGGTGATGCTGGCGTTCATGAATCGTCAGGCGGACATTCTGGTCGCGACGACGATCATCGAGTCGGGCATCGACAATCCGCGGGCGAACACGATGTTCATCCATCAGGCCGATCGCTACGGCCTGGCTGATCTGCATCAGCTTCGCGGGCGCGTGGGCCGCTCGAAGCATCGGGCGTATTGCTACCTGTTGCTGTCGAAGAAGCAGCGCGTCACCGACAACGCGGCCAAGCGGCTGAAGGCGATTGAGCAATACAGCGAGCTAGGGGCGGGCTTTCAGATCGCGATGCGCGACCTCGAAATCCGCGGGGCGGGGAACATCCTGGGGGCCGAGCAGAGCGGCAACATCGAGGCTGTCGGCTATGAGATGTATTGCCAGTTGCTGGAGCAGGCGTGTCGGCGGATGAAGAACGAGGACGCCGAGCCGTTTCGGCCGGTCAATCTGGAGCTGCGTGTCGCGGGGTCGATTCCGCGGGCGTACATCCGATCCGAAAAGCAGCGGATGGAGGTGTACAAGCGGCTGACGGTGTGTCACACGGCTAAGGATGTCGCGTCGCTCGAAAAAGACTTGCGCGACGCGTTTGGGCCGTTGCCCCCGGATGTGCGGCTGCTGGTGGAGCTGGCGGAGATTCGCGTGCTGGCGCGGCCCTATGGCATTCGCTCGATCGTGGTGGAGCCGCCGGATGTGATTTTTGCGATTGACGATCTTTCGAAGGTGCAGGAGCTTTTTAGCAGCGGCCCCGGGTCGCCGCGCATGCCGGATGCGAAGACGATTCACTGGCGGCTGCCGGCGAAGTTGCTGGAGGCGGAGCGGCTGGTGGAGGTGCTGAAGAAGCAACTGGGAGGGGTGAGCGCGGCCGGCCCGGCGGCGGCGGTGAAGGGGAGAATGCAGAGTGCAGAATGAAGAATGCAGAAGGGGCGGCGTGGTTTGAGAGTCGCGGCGGAGAGGTTCGCACGGCGGACCCTACGATTTGTTTGGTCGGTGTGCGGGGCATTTTGGTTGATCCGGGATCGGGAAGTGGCGCGGATCGAGTATTGACGGGAGAGCGACGTGTCACGGCTTGAGTCGAAAGTCGCGCTCATCAGCGGCGCTGCGCGCGGCATTGGGCGCGCGTGTGCGGAATTGTTCGCGCGCGAGGGGGCGATCGTCGTCGCGACCGACATCGCCGACACCGCCGCGGTGGTGGCCGCCATCGGGCCGCGCGCGACGGCGGATCGGCTGGATGTGCGGCGGGAGGAGGACTGGGAGACCGCGATTGCGCGGGTGCTCGCGGTGCATGGCCGGCTCGATGTGCTGGTGAACAACGCCGGCATCACCGGATTTGATCCGCCGATGGGGCCGCACGATCCGGAGCAGGCCTCGCTGGACGCGTGGCGCGCGGTGCATGCGACGAATCTGGATGGGGTGTTTCTGGGCTGCAAACACGCGATCGGCGCGATGAAGCCGCCGGCTCGCGGCGGCTCGATCATCAACATTTCGTCGCGTTCGGGGCTGGTCGGCATCAGCCGGGCGGCGGCGTATGCGTCGAGCAAGGCGGGTGTTCGCAATCACACGAAGAGCGTGGCGCTCTATTGCGCGGAGATGGGCTACCCCATTCGCTGCAATTCGATTCACCCGGGAGCGATCCTGACACCGATGTGGGAGCCGATGCTGGGCGAGACGCCCGAAGCGCGGGCGGCGGCGATCGCGGCGTTCGCGGCCGAGGTGCCGCTGGGGCGGATGGGATCGGCGGAGGATGTGGCGCAGATGGCGCTGTACCTGGCGAGTGATGAGTCGAGTTATGTCACCGGCGCGGAGTTTGTGATCGACGGCGGACTGCTGGCGGGGACGGCGGCGACTCCGAAACGGGAGTGAGCGGGCGGCGTGGGGGCGGCGGTGAAGGGGAGAATGCAGAATGAAGAATGCAGAGGGGGGCGGCGCGCTGGGCGTGACGCGGCGGAGAGGTCCGCACAGCGGACCCTGCGGCGAAACCGGCGGGACACCGGTGCCACCCTGATTTCTGCACGACAAAGCATAAATTTCACTATTCGCAGTCACGCGATCCGCTATATTGCGTTTTCCGACGGTGCCCGTCGCAGCGCGAGCGGGCCGGACAATCCGAATGACCCGTGTGCCGATCCTTTCGGCCACTTGAAGAATGGAAGCTTCAGGTGATGCGATGACCTGTGCGGTTTCGTTGATGGACTTGTTTCGCGAAGGAGCGCCCACCAATGTCCGCGATCTGCGGGGAGCGCGGGTTCACCTGATTGGCATCGGCGGCAGCGGCATGGCCGGGCTCGCGGCGATGCTGATTCGCTGCGGGGCGCGCGTCAGCGGCTCCGACATGGGCAGCTCGGCGGCGACGCAGCGGCTGGCGCACCTGGGCGCGCGAATTCTGGATCAATCGACGCATGCGCGGCTGCCGGAAGATGCGGAGCTGGTGATTGCGTCGGCAGCGATCAAGGCGGGGCATCCGGAGCTGATCGAAGCGGCGCGGCGCGAGACGCGCGTGCTGAAGTATGCCGAGATGCTGGGCGTGATGATGGACGCGCTCGAGGGCGTGGCGATCAGCGGTACGCACGGCAAGAGTACGACGACGGCGTGGCTGGCCTTTGTGCTGCGCAGCGCGGGGCTGGATCCGAGCTTTGTGATCGGGGCGGAAGTCGAGCAACTCGGCGGCGGCAGCGGCGTGGGCGATGGGCCGCACTTTGTGGTGGAAGCCTGCGAATATGACCGCTCGTTTCTGAATCTTCGTCCGCGGCGGGCGGCGATCCTGAATATCGAAGAAGACCACCTCGACTGCTACTCGAGTCTTGCGGAGATCGAGGCGGCGTTTGCGGCGTTTGTGTCGCAGGTGCGCGAGGGCGGGCTGGTCGTCACGTCGGCCGATCTGGCGAACTGCCTGCGGACGATCCGCGATCACACGCCGGCACGGATTGAGTCCTTTGGCGAAGCGACCGACGCGGATTGGCGTGCGAGCGCGATCCGCGTGGAGAACGGGGCGCATTCGTTTGATCTGCACCATCGCGGGACGATGTTTGGGCGCGTGGCGCTGGGGCTTTCGGGGCGGCACAACGTGCACAATGCGCTGGCTGTCGCGGCGCTGGCGCATGACTGCGGCGTGGCCAAGAAGGACATCATCAGCGGCTTGCAGAACTTCACCGGGGCGCGGCGGCGGCTGGAGCTGAAGGCGCGGGTGCATGGGGTGGTCGTGGCCGATGACTATGGGCACCATCCGACCGAAATCCGGGCGACGCTGGCGGCGGCGCGGGAGCGCTATTCGCCGAAGCGGCTGTGGTGCGTGTTTCAGCCGCATCAGCATTCGCGGACGCGTTTTCTGCTGAATGACTTTGCGCACAGCTTTGCGCAGGCGGATCGGGTGATCGTGCCCGAGATTTACTTTGTGCGCGACTCGGAGCGCGACCGCGCGTCGGTCTCGGCGGTGGACCTGGTGCGCGAGATCGGCAAGGCGGGCGGCAACGCCGAGTTCGTCCCCAATTTCGCCGACATCGTGGACAAACTGGCGAACGAGGCGCGGCCCGGCGACCTCGTGCTGACCATGGGCGCCGGGAACATCTGGAATGTCGCCGATGCCTTGGTGGAGCGGCTTCGAGCCGATCGTTAGAACCGACGCGCCGTTGGCCGATCTGACGTGGTATCAGCTCGGCGGCCCGGCCCGCTGGCTGGTAACGCCGCGCGATGCGGCGGAATTGGCGCGGGTGATGAGCGCTATTCGCGGCGCGGGGGTGGCATGGCGCGTGCTCGGCAAAGGTGCAAATGTGCTGGTGCGCGATCGCGGGTTCGATGGCGCGGTGATCCTGCTTTCGGCGGAGAGCTGGAGCGGGGTCGAGTTTGATTTTGCGAATCACGCGGTGGAAGCCGGGGCGGGGATCGATTTCAACAAGCTGTCGAAGAAGGTGCTGGCGCGCGGGTTGGCGGGGCTGGAGCGGCTGGCGGGAATTCCGGGCAGCTTCGGCGGGATCATTCGCATGAACGCGGGCGGGAAGTATGGCTCGATCAGCGAGTTTGTGGAGTGGGTGCGGGTGTTGACGCCGACGGGGGAGATCGTCGATCGCCCGGCGGCGGCGGTGGGATTTTCGTATCGACACACGCAGTTGGCCGATCACATCGTGCTGGCGGCGCGCTGTCGCTTTTCGCCGGAATCGCGCGAGACGCTCGAAGCTCGCAATCGCGAGATCTGGAACGAGAAGTACGCGACGCAGCCGGCGGTTTCGCAGCGGAGCTCGGGATGCGTTTTCAAGAATCCGCCGAACGAAAAGGCCGGACGGCTGATTGATGAGGCGGGGTTGAAGGGCGTGCGGGTGGGCGGGGCGGAGATCAGCCCGCGGCATGCGAACTTCATCGTTGCGGGGGCGGGGACGACCGCCCAAAATGTGCTGGACCTGATCGCGATCGCGCAGGATCGCGTGCGGGAGCGGACGGGGATTTCGCTCGAACTTGAAGTCGAGGTTTGGTAGCGCCATGAAGACCGCCAATGCCGACCGCAACCGCCCTGCCGCCTCGCACGGCGCCAGCCTCTCCACGCTGCGGATTCTGGTTTTGGCGGGCGGGCCCAGCGCCGAGCGCGAGGTGAGCCTGGAATCGGGGAACGCGATTGCCGCCGGGCTGCAGCGACGCGGGCATCAGGTCACGGTGCGTGATATCAGCCCGAGCGACCTGGCGGCGCTGGATGGCGAATATGACGTGATTTTTCCGGCGCTGCACGGCACGTTTGGCGAAGATGGTGCGCTGCAGACGATTCTCGAACAGCGCAACCTGCGTTTTGTGGGCTGCGGTTCGAAGGCCTCGGCGACGGCGATGGACAAGTGGGAGACCAAGCAGCTTGCGTTGCGGCTGGGACTGACCACCGCCCATGCGCAATTGGTCGACGCGAAAGAGCTGACACGGGGCGAGCCGCAGATTCCCGATTTCGGTTTGCCGCTGGTGGTGAAGCCGGTGGACCAGGGCAGCAGCGTGGCGACGTTTTTGATCAAGCAGCGGTCGGAGTTTGGGCCGGCGCTGGCGGAGGTGGTGGGTCGATTTCATCGCGCGCTGGTCGAGCAATTTGTCCCCGGCAAGGAGATCGCGGGGGGCGTGGTGGGCGGGAAGCCGCTGCCCGTGATCTGGATTCAGCCGAAGCGGGCGTTTTACGACTACGCGGCGAAATATCAGGACACGGGGACCGAATACCACTTTGAGACGGGCCTGGCCGAGGCCGTGGTGGCGCGCCTGCAGCGCGACAGCGTGCGGATGTTTGAGGCGCTGGGCTGCCGTCATTTGTCGCGGGTCGACTGGATCGTCCCGCCTGATGGTGCGCCGCGGCTGCTGGAAGTGAACACGCTGCCGGGCTTTACGAGCCACTCGCTGGTGCCGCAGGCGTCGGCGAAGGCCGGCGTGGCGTTTGACGAATTGGTTGATCGACTGGCCCGCATGGGCCTGGAGCCGCGGGTATGAGTCGCGCGGCCGCCGCTCGCAGCCGTCGCGTTTCGGCCAAGCCGGCCGGTCCGCGGCTGGTTGCGCCGCCGAAACTGACGCTGGCGCATCTGCGCGGCCTGGGGCATGTGGTGCTCTGGGTCGGGACGCTGGCGGGCGTGGTCTACGGCCTGCATCGGCTGGAGCCGCTGGCTGTGCGGGCGCAGGGCGATGGCCGCTGGCGCTACGAATGGGCGTCGACGCCGCCGTGGTTCGACGCGCTGCCCGAGAGCGTGGCGGCGGAAGTTGGCGGCGTGTTGAAGTACATCGAAGAGAAGGATCTGCGAGAAGAGGATTTGGCCGCGCGCGTTCACGAGCTTTTGTCGAATTCCTCGCCCTACATCGCGAAGGTGAAGAGCGTGCGGAAGCGCGCCGACGGGGTGATTCTGGTTGACGCCGACTTTCGCCGCCCGCTGACCGGAGTGGATTTTGCGGGCGTGACGTATCTGATCGACGAGCAGGGCTATCGGCTGCCGATGGAGAAGCCGACTGATCAGCGTCCGATCGGCGATGTGTACATCGAGGGTGTGTCGGCACGGCCGCCGGCCTATTACGGGCAGCAGTGGCCGGGTGCGGAGTTGCAGGCGGCGATCAAGCTGGTGCGGCTGTTGCATCTACAAGAGATGTTGTCGCTGCGACAGCACCTGTTCTCGGTCGATGTGCGCGGGCTGCGGTGGACGAACGAGCGCTGGCGCGGGCAGATGAAGATTCATGCTCGCGATAATCTGACGATCATCTGGGGGCTGCCGCCGGGCGACGAGTATGGCGTCGAGGCGACGGCTCAGCAGAAGCTGGCGAAGCTGCTGGCGATTTTTCAACGCAGCAACGGACAGTTGTACTCCGGCGGCACGCTCGATCTGACGCCGCTGGGAGCGGAAGACACGACCTTCGAACCGTCGACGCCGCGCAGCAATCCGCGTGGCGCACCGCGGGGCTGATGGGATTACGGGAGCGCAGAGATGTTGGAATCCAACCGAATTCACGAGTTGCTGCCGCTGGTGGTGCGGACGCTGACGCAGCATTTCGACACCAGCCAATTGTGGCTGCCGACGACGGGCCTGGCGGTGACGACGCTGCTGGGTGTGATTCTGCTGTTCAAGGGCGCGAAGCTGGCGCCGAAGCTGCTGGCGCTGGCGCTGCTGGGCGTGGGTGCGGTGGCGGGGTCGCACGTCGCGAAGAATTTCGACCTGCCCTTCTGGCCGATCGTGGGCAGCGGCGCGGTGATCGGGATGGTGTTTGGCTTTGCGCTCTTCCGGCCGCTGTTGGCGGGGACGCTGGCGGCCTGCGCCATCATCGGCTCGCTGACGGCGTTCGCGAATGTGAAGCTTGTGGGCCCGCTGAGCAACTGGGGCCGCATCGAGAACCCGCTCGATGTCACCTTGAAATCGGGCACGGAACTGGTGCCGACCTCGGCGGGGGCGAATGTGCTCCCCGACTTGCAGCGGCTGTGGACGTATTTGTCGTCGCACCCGGATCTGCCGAATTTTCAGCAGAATTTCTGGGCGATCGTGATCTCGACCGGGCTGGCGGGGCTGATCTTCGGCCTGCTGTTGCCGCGGGCGGCGCGGGTGGTCTGGTCGGCGACGATGGGCGTGCTGCTGACGGGCGTGGGGCTCTATCAGTTGGCGGCGTGGAAGGCGCCGGACATGATCGCGCAAGCGACGGCGAATCAGCAGGTGTTCTGGGGCGTGGTGGCGGGCGTTTGGGTGTTGTCGCTGATCTTCAACTGGCGCAGCATGCGGGAGAAGCGGCCGGTGATCACCGTTGACGAGGATGGCGGAGAGGCGACGGCGTAATTCCGCGGTTGGAGCGCGCTCGATCGAGATTCGTCGGCCTGCGAGCCGCAGGCCGCTACCTGCCGCAGCGGTGCTAGATTCCGCGGGCCGGTCGTTGTCGCGGGCCGCTTTGGCGCTGCGCTGCTATAAAGCACGCATGTCGCGTGATGAGGAGCGTGGAGCGGCCGGGAATCGCGAAGGCGAGGATGTGACGCCGCGATCGCTGCGGCGCAACGTCGTGCACGCGGTCATGGGAATGGGGGTCTACAGCGCGGCGCAGTTGCTGGTGACGGTGTTGCTCGCGAAGTTTGCGGGCAGCGATGTGCTGGGCAGCTATTTCTACGCGCTGTCGCTTTCGACGCCGATCATTTTGCTGCTGGGTTTTGAGCTGCGGGCGGCGTTTGTCGCGGATGTTCGGGCGGAGTTTTCGTTTGGGGCGTATCGCAGCGCGCGGAATGCGGGATTGCTGCTGGCGGCGGGGTTGCTCGCATTGCTTCTGCTGCGGCTGCAGCGCGGCGGGGCTGACGGGGCGACGCTGGCGCTGATTGCGGCGGTGTTCGGGTGCAAGCTTGCGTGGGCGCATGCGGAGCTGGGTTGGGGACTGTTTAACCGACACGAACGGCTGGACCTGATGGGGCGGGCGACGGGGCTGCGCGGCGCGGCGCTGGTGATCCCTTACGCAATTCTGCTGCCGATGAGCGCGGTTGGCTGGCCGGCGAAGATGACGCCGACGTGGAGCGCGGCGCTGGCGTCGATGATCGTCTGCGGAGCGTGGTCGGCGCTGACGCTGTTGCACGATCGGCCGGGCTTCGCGCGGCTGCCGCGATCGGATGCGAGCTGGGATTGGCGGGCGGTGTGGGGCGTGTTGCAGCGGGCGGCGCCGCTGGGGCTGGTGGCGGCGGCGGTGAATCTGAATGACAGCGTGCCGCGGATTTTTGTGCAGGAGCGCGGGTCGGCGGCGGCGCTCGGATTTTTTGGCGCGGTGGCGACGATTCCTCTGGTGGCGCAGCTGATCATCGTGCAGACGGCGAACGCCGCCTCGAATCGACTTTCGGCGTATTACACGCATGATCGGCCGGCGTTTCACCGACTATTCGGGCGGCTGTTGCTGCTGGCGGGCGGGCTGGGAGCGCTAATGTTTGGAGTGCTGGCGATCGGGGCGGAGCCGATCCTGCGCTATGCGTATCGAGCTGAATATGTGCAGTACGCGCCGGAGCTGCGGATGGTGGCGACGGCGCAGGTGCTGGCGCTGTTCACGGCGGTGTTCGGCTGCACGGCGACGCAGATGCGGGTGTATTGGCCGCAGGTGCCGGCGCAGGCCGCTACGCTGAGCGCGACCACGATCGCAGCGATGATGCTGATTCCGGGCAACCCGGTGCATGGCGCGGCGGTGACCGCGCTGATTCGGGCCGGGGTGCAATTCGTCGCGTATCTGGCGTGCGTATCGATCGGGATCGCGCGGCGCGCGGAGACGGGCGCGGCGCGGAAGGTCTAACGCAACACGGCACACTCGATGCGGCTGGCGCGGGCGGGCTCGTGATAGACGCGATGGGTGGCGGGCTGGAAGTCGGCTTCGTCGGCCATGAAGATGTTGGGGACGTACTTCTGCGGGTTGCGGTCGACGAGGGGGAACCAGGTGCTTTGAATCTGGATCATGACACGGTGGCCGGGGCGAAAGGTATGCAGGACGTCCTGCAGTTTGATGTGGATGCGGGTCGGTTCGTCGGGGGTCATCGGCTCGGGCGCGTCGGGGCGGTTGCGATAGCGGCCGCGCAGCACTTCGCTGCGGATCATCATCTGGGCGCCGGCGAGGGGTCGCGTGCGGGCGGCGTCGTGATCGTCTTTGGCGCCGTCGGGGTAGACGTCGATGAGCTTGACGACCCAGTCGGCGTCGGACGCGCTGGTCGAGACCCACAGGTCGGCATCGAGCGGGCCGGCGAGGGTGAGGTCGGCGGTGAGCGGCGCGGTCTGATAGGTCAGCACATCGGCGCGGCGTGAGGCGAAGCGCTGATCGTCGGTCATGTACTCCTTGGTCATCTCGGTTCGGATCTCTTCCGTGAAAGGCACGGGGCGCGCGGGATCGCTGATGAACTCGTCGAAGGCGGCGCCGGCCGGCTGGGCATCGCGCAGCGCGCCGCGGTCGTCGAGATACATGCTGAGCGACTGCGCCTGGCGCGGGGGCCAGGCGTCGAACTTTCGCCAGCGGTTTGCGCCGGTTTCGAAGACGTAGGCTTCGGGCAGATCGGCGTCGTCGGCTTGGCGCAGCAGGCGCTCGAAGAAGCGCAGCTCGATCTCGCGGCGATAGAAATCGCCGGTCTTGTCGCCGAAGAAGGCGTTGCCGAGCCGCTCGCCGGGCGAGCGAGCCCAGCCGCCGTGGGCCCACGGGCCGATGACGAGGGTGTTGGCGATGCCGGGGTTTTGCTTTTCGATCGAGCGATAGGTCATGAAGGTGCCATAGAGGTCTTCGGCGTCGTACCACCCCCCTACCGTCATCACTGCGCAGCGGATGTTTCGCAGGTGCGGGAGGATGTTTCGCGCCTGCCAGAATGGGTCATAGGCGGGGTGATCGAGCATTTCGTTCCAGAAGGTCATGCGGTTGTGGAAATAGCGGCTGTTGCTGTTTTTCAGCGGGCCCATGTTGAGGAAAAAGGCGTAGCCGTCGGGGGTGCCGTGCTTGAAGTCCTCGCCGCGCTCGGTGGTGGGTCCGCGGCGGGGCTGGTCGAAGATGGCCATGAAGTTGAAGGCGTGGACGAGGAAGAAGGCGCCGTTGTGGAAGAAGTCGTCGAACCACCAATCTGCGACGGGAGCCTGGGGCGAGCTTGCGACGAGCGCGGGGTGCGAATCGATCATGCCCGCGCTGCAATAGAAGCCCGGATAGGAGATGCCGTGCATGCCGACGCGGCCGTTGTTGTTCTTCACATTTTTCAGAAGCCAGTCAATGGTGTCGTAGGTGTCGGTGCTCTCGTCGATGTCGCGGCTGTCGCGTTTGTGGTCGATGTGGGGGCGCATGTTTTCGAAGATGCCCTCGGACATAAAGCGGCCGCGGACGTCCTGATAGACGAAGGCGTAATCGCGATCATTGAAGAGCGGGCTGGGGCCGAGGAAGTCGGGGAATTTGGCGTCGCCGTAGGGACGGCAGCCATAGGGAGTGCGCTTGAGAAGGATCGGCAGAGGTCGGGTGGCGTTTTTGGGGATGAAGATGGTGGTGAAGAGTTTGACCCCGTCGCGCATAGGGATGCGGACTTCGCGTTTGTCGAAGCGTTCGGCGACGAGTCGGGCGTGATCGGCGGCGGGCTGGGAGGCGGCGGGCGTGTGGGCTTGGAGGTGTGGGCGATCGGCGCAGCCCGGGAGGAGGAGGAGCGCCGCGGCGATCGCCGAAGCCATGACGAAACCTGCAACGAACCGGGGCATGCGCGCTCCTGAGCGATAAAGATCGTGAGACGAACTCGACCGAAAGTGTCGGGCTCAGCCGAAAAGTGTGGGGGATTGTACTGATCGCGCCGAAGGGACGCGCGGGGCGTTACATTCGCGCCGGCGAGGGGCGATGTTTGACGCGGTACACGGTGCAATCGGAAGGACGATGACGATGGTGATTCGAGGCTGGGCCGAGCGGTTGGGGGATGGCGGGTCGCTGGGTTTTCGAAGCGGCGCGAGCGGCGCCGAGACGCGGGCGACCGCGCAGGCTGAGGCTTGCGGCTCTCATCGAATCATGAGAATCAGACACGGAATTTTTACGATGGCGCTGCTGTGCATGATTGCGACCGCTGCGAGCCCGCTGGCGCGGGCGGACGATGCGGCGAAAGCGGCCGCGGATATCGCCGGGAATTGGGAGGGTGTCATCGACCTGCCGGGCATGCCGCTGAAGACGTCGGCGGTGATTCGCAAAGCGGAGGGCGGATGGAAGGGGTCGCTGTCGATCCCGGCGCAGAACGCGAAGGATTTGCCACTGACGGAGATGAAGCTGGAGGGCGGGCGGTGGACGTGCAAATTGCCGGACGCGCCGGGCAACGCGAATTTCGAGGGTGAGCTGTCGGCGGATGGGCGCGAAATCAGCGGGAAGCTGAACCAGGCCGGTCAGCAGATTGCGTTCAAGATGACGCGCGGCGCTTCGACCGCGGACAATGCGGCGAAGCTGGCGGGTTTCGATGCGTGGCTGGATGAGACGGTGAAGAAATGGGGGACGGCGGGCGTTTCGGTTGGCATCGTGATGGGCGATGAGGTGGTGTTTTGCAAGGGCGCGGGCTTTCGCGACGTGGAGAAGAAGCTGCCCGTGACGGGGGACACGCTGTTTGCGATCGGGTCGAGCAGCAAGGCGTTTACGACGTTTCTGCTGGGGCTGCTGGTGGACGAGGGCAAGCTGGACTGGGACAAGCCGATTCGCGAGTACATCCCGGAGTTTCAACTGCACAGCGAGTATGCATCGGCGCAGTGCAACGCGCGCGACCTCGTCACTCATCGCAGCGGTCTGCCGCGGCATGATTTGACGTGGTATGGGAACGAGGAGGATTCGCGCGAGACGATGATCGGTCGGCTGCAGTATCTGAAGCCGACGAAGGAGCTGCGCCAACTTTTTCAGTACAACAACTTGATGTACATGGTGGCGGGTTACGCGGCGGGGAAGATCGCGGGATGCTCGTGGGAAGATGCGATTCGCAAGCGCATTTTTGAGCCGTTGGGCATGAAGCGATCGCTGCTGGCGATCAAGGCGATGGCGACGAGCGACGACGCGGCGACGGGATATCGGTATGACCTGAAGACGGAGAAGCTGGTGTCGACGCCGTATCGCGAAGTGGCGAGCGTGGCACCGGCGGGGTCGATCTGTTCGTCGGCGCGGGAGATGTGCCAGTGGCTGCGGGTGCAGGCGAGCGGCGGGAAGCTGGGCGAGAAGCAGATCATCGCGCCGGACACGTTGAAGGACATGCATGCGCCGCACATGGCGATGTCGTCTGTGCCGGCGGATGAGGAAGACACGCCGGGCAGCTATGGGCTGGGCTGGTTCATCGACACCTATCGCGGCGAATATCGGGTGCACCATGGCGGAGCGATCGACGGGTTCATGGCGCTGGTGACGGTGTTTCCGCGGAAGAACCTGGGCGTGGTGGTGCTGGTGAATGAGAGCGGGTCGCCGTTGCCGGGGCTGGTGACGCAGCACGCGGTGGACCGGCTGCTGGGTTTTGAGCAGCGTGACTGGGCGGGCGAGGCGCTGGTGAAGCGCGACGCGAGCCGGGTGCAGGCGAAAGCGGCGGTGAGCAACGAGAAGCGCGACACGGCGCGGGTGAAGGATACGAAGCCGTCGCGGCCGATCGCCGATTTCGCGGGTGAGTATGAGCATCCGGGTTATGGCGTGATCACGATTTCGCCGCGGGAAGGCGGGTTGAGCTTCAAGCTGCATGAACATCAGTACGAGATGAATCACTGGCACTACGATGTGTTTGAGCTGGGGGCGAGCACGCAGAATCCGGAACTGGAGTATCAGAAGATTCGCTTTATCAGCGCGCCGGAAGGGCGCATCAGCGGACTGGGGATGCTGATTGAGCCGGCGGTGGGCGAGCTGGTGTTTTCCCGTCGAGTCAGCTCGAAGATGCGCGACGCGAAGTATCTGGGCGAGTTGGCGGGGCGCTATGACCTGGGGCCGCAGGTGGTGGAGTTTCGGGTGAAGGGCGATTTGCTGACGGCGAGCCTGCCGGGGCAGCCGATGTATACGCTGGTGCCGCAGGCGGACGATGAGTTCAGCCTGCGTGAGCTGCCGGCGTATAGCGTGCGATTTACCAAAGATGGCGATGGGAAGCGGATGGCGATGATTTTGCAGCCGGACGGGGTGTTTGAGGCGAAGCGGGTGGAGTAGGTGCGGCTTTTTTGGAGACACTGACGAGCGGAGTACCGCTTGTCAGTGCCAGCCTAGCGCTTTTCAGTGCGACCCTAGCGCTTGTCGGTGCCACCCACAACTAGAGCGCGCGGTCGAGGCGGCGATATTGGATGGCCTCGGCGACGTGCATGGCGAGGATGTTTGGGGCGTCGGCGAGGTCGGCGATCGTTCGTGCCACGCGCAGGACTTTGTCATGAGCGCGGGCGGAGAGGCCGAGCTCGCTGACGGCTTGTCGAAGCATGCGCTCGCCCTCGGCGTCGAGCACGCAGTGCGTGCGAAGCTGGCGGGAGCTCATGCGGGCGTTGCTGCTGATCGTGTCGCCGAAGCGGGATTTCTGGACGGCGTGGCATTTCTCGACTTGGGCGCGGAGCGTGGTGCTGTCGGTGCCAGGCTCGAGCTTGCGGAGCGAATCGATGGGGACGGCGGGCACCTCGACGTGAATGTCGATGCGCTCGAGGAGCGGCCCGCTGATTCGGGCGAGGTATTTGTCGATCGTGGTCGGTGAGCATTTGCAGGGCTTGCGCGGGTCGGTGAAGTAGCCGCAGGGGCAGGGATTCATGGCGGCGACCAGCAGGAACTTCGCGGGGAAGCAGACGCTGCTGTGTGCGCGGGCGATGGTGACCTGACCGTCTTCGATGACCTGGCGCAGGCTTTCGAGCACGGGGCGGTTGAACTCGGGGAATTCGTCGAGAAAGAGCACGCCGTGATGGGCGAGGCTGACTTCGCCGGCCTGGGGGATGGTGCCGCCGCCGACGAGTGCGGGGGTGCTGATGGAGTGGTGCGGCTGGCGGACGGGGCGCGTGGCCATGAGTCCGGAGACGTGGTTGAGTCGGCCGCAGGCGGAGTAAATGCGGGTGGTTTCGAGCGATTCGTCGAGCGAGAGCGAGGGCAGGATCGTCGGGAGTCGCTTGGCGAGCATGGTTTTGCCCGTGCCGGGCGGACCGATCATGAGCACGTTGTGCCGCCCTGCCGCGGCGACGAGCAGCGCGCGCTTGACGGCTTCCTGGCCGCGGACGTCGGCGAAGTCGACTTCGTACTTTGCGGAAGACTGGAGCAAGGCGGGCAGATCGACGCTGGTGGCTTCGAGCGGGAGGCGGCCGGTGAGAAAGCCGATCGCCTCGGCGACGGTCGCGACGCCGTAGACCTCGACGCCATCGACGACGGCGGCCTCGACGGCGTTTTCGCGTGGGAGGATGACGCCGCGGAATTCGCGTTCGCGGGCGAGCATGGCGAGCGAGAGGCCGCCCTTGATGGAGCGGACGGCGCCGTCGAGGGCGAGCTCGCCGGCGATCAGATAGTCGGACGCGATTTCGCTCTGAAACTGATCATCGCCGATGAGCAGCGCGAGCGCGATCGGCAGGTCGAAGCTGGGGCCCTCTTTTCGCAGGTCGGCGGGGGCGAGGTTGACGGTTGTTTTGGTGCGGGGGAATGCGAAGCCGCTGTTGGTGAGGGCGGAGCGGATTCGATCGAGGCTTTCCTTGACGGCCGAGTCGGGCAAGCCGACAAGCGTGGGGGTGCCGTAGCCGCGATTGGTGACGTCGATCTCGACCTCACAGAGCTGCGCGTCGATGCCGGCGAGTGCCATGCTGTGGAGACGGGCGAACATTGGACTGGTCAGTGTAATTGGGGGGAAGTGTGAATGGCTAATCGGCGGGGAAGGGAAGAATGCAGAATGCAGAATGCAGAAGTGGGCGCGTGCGACGGCGCGCCGCGGGGGCGAGCGCGCCGGAGGTGGGGCATTCGGCAGCGATGGGCGAAACGCTGTGTCCGCGTTGCCTGTGCTTAGGCCGCGCCGACGGGCGAGCGGTTCAGGACTTCGTCGCGAACGGATTCGGCGACGCCGGCGACTTCGAGGATGAGCGATTCTTCGACGCCCAAGCCGCGGAGCGTGGCGGCGAGGTTTTCGACGACGGCGTCGAAGTGGGAATCGCCCAGGCCCTTGGCGACGAGCGGCATGTGTGAGTTGCGCAGCGTCCGGCCGGTGTAGCGATTGGGGCCGCCGAAGGCGAGCATCAGGAAGTTCTTCTGATGGGCAGCCTGGCGCTTCATGTCGACGCCTTCGAAGAAGTGGGAGATTCGCTGGTCTGCGAGGACGCGTTTGTAGAAGTCTTCCACCGCCGCGTTGATCGCCGCATCGCCGCCGAGTCGTTCGTACAGGCTCTTCATTGCACAGTCCTCATGATCAAAGGCTGGGTTGCTGCGTTTTGCAGAGCGAAGGGAAACCTGTCGCCCTGCGGCCGAAGCGCCCGGCGCTCCGCTGTTGACAACGCGTCGCCGCCACAAAGGACGCGCCAAATCAGGGATTGCATCGGCCTGTTTCGGCTGGTTGTGAAACTCCCCGGGTGCAAAATTTGCGGTGGTGCGCGGTTGCGCCGAAGTGGGTTGCGCTGGGGCGGCCTTTTTCGGACGGGCGGGCTAACTTCTTCGCAGCATGACGACGCTTTCGCGCGGGGCGACGTCGGTGAGCATTCCGAGCTTTCGGCCGACGGCGATCAACCGTCGGGCGATGACGACGCCGGCGACGTCGAATCCTGCGGTGGCGGCGATGTCGGCGAAGATCAGGTCGCTGGGGACGTAGATTTCGCTGACGCGTGCGCCGCCGATGACGACCCAGGCCGGCGCGCCGGGGCGCATGACGCGGGCCAGAGACTGGGCGAACTCCCGGAGGCCGGCGAAATAGTCGACCACGAGTGCGGCGTTGGAGCGCTGGTTTCGGGTGAGGAGCGCGGCGTAGGTCTCGGCGACGCTGGCGTGGAGCTCGGCGGCGAGCGACGCGGCGCCGCGCGTGTCGGTGGCGGCGCCGGGGTGTGCGGGGAGAGATTCCTCGGTGATTTCGAGCGTGTCGGCGGGGAGATCGGCGCCGGGCTCGTCGGCGGCGTCGGCGGCAGCATCGGCCTCGACGAACGCGGCGTAGACCTTTCGCATCGGCCGGGTGATGCGGGCGTAATCGTGTCGCGACAGGTATGGCGGAGAGGTGAGGGCGCCGCCGACGCTTTCGTCGTCGATGGCTTCGAGCGATCGGGCGTCGCCGGCGATGACGTCGCTGCCGGGGGCGAGGGCGGAGCGCTGATCCTCGCGAATCATCTTGACGACGGCGTTGAAGGCCTGGGGCAGAGGCGGGGCGTCGGCCCGGCGGCGTCCGGCGCGGGTGCAGCGGTGGGCGACGGCGAGCATGAGCGCTGCGCGGTGGACGGGCTCGGTGAGCCGAGGGGCGGCGTCGCGCCAGGTCTTGCAGCCTCGCAGGTCGGGGAGCGCGGGAAAGGCTGGCTCGCTGACGGCGACATGGCCCAGATAGGCGACGGCGGGGAGGGCTTCGACACCGACCCCGGCGAGGCCGGCGCGGGCGGCCTCGATGGCGGTGGTGCCGCTGCCGGCGAAGGGGTCGAGGATCGCGGTTGCGGCGCGCTGGTCGATGGGGGCCTGGGCGATGAAGCGCCGCACGAGCGCGGGCGAAAAGCCCTGGGTGTAGGGAAGCCAGCGGTGATAGGGCTCGCGCGAGAGATCGGCGCCGGTGACGAGCCGCGCGAGCGATTCATCCTCGCTGAGGCGCTTGTACCAGCGGCGCTCAAGGGATTCGCGGGCGTCGGTGTGTTCGAGCACCATCGCGGCGCGGCGCTTTGCAAAACGGTCGGATCTTCGGCCCATGGGGGCGTTGTCCCCTCGATGGCGGGATTTCGCAAGCGGGGCGCGGGGCGAAAGGGCAAAACGGCGCGGCGGGGAAGGCGTCGGTCGACGAGCCGCGCGGGTGGCGGGCGGCGATGTATTCGCAATATGAGTTCGCCGTTTCGGCGTTTCGCACATTCGCGACGGCGGGCCTTTCTTGTTTCGGCCTTGCGCGCTCGCTACCGTACCCCTTCGCACCCCAACCGCCCCGGAGCCCGCAATGAGTGTTGCTGATTCGTTGACGCAGAAAGCCGCCGCCCTCGGAAAACTCGCCGTTCGGATGTGTACCGACGCTGGTTCGGGCCATCCGTCGAGCGCACTGTCATTGGCCCATCTCACGACGGAGATTCTCTATCGTCGTATGCGCCACGACCCGGCGAATCCGTGGCACCGCGGGGCGGATCGACTGGTGCTGAGCGAGGGGCATGCCGTGCCGATCGTCTATGCGGCGTGGGCCGACATGGGCGGCGTGGTTGGGAAATCGCCGACGAGCAAGCATGCGCTGCGTCCGGCGGAGGTGGCGGGTTTGCGGGATCTGAAGACGGAGCTCGACGGCCACCCGAATCCGGCCGAGGGATTTCCGTTTTTTGACGCGGCGACGGGCAGCCTGGGGATGGGTCTGAGCGTGGCCGCCGGCTTGGCGCTGGGGGCTCGGCTCGACAACTCGCAGCGGCGAGTGTTCTGCATCATCGGCGATGGCGAATCGCGCGAGGGGCAGATCTGGGAAGCGGCCGACTTCATCGCCGATCACAAGCTGACCGGCGTCTGCACGATTTTCAATTGCAATGGACAGGGTCAGGCGGGCTTTGTCTCGGAGCAACAGTCGGCGGAGCGGCTGGCGGACAAGATGCGGGCGTTTGGGTGGGAAGCGGTGATCATCGATGGTCACGACCCGGCGGCGATCTCGGCCGCGCTGGACAAGTTTGGCCGCACGACGGCACCGCTGGCGATCGTGGCGAAGACATTGAAGGGCTGGGGAGTCGACGCGCTGTTGAAGGGGAACTGGCACGGCAAGCCGCTGCCGGCGGGCGAGTTGGCGGCGGCGGATGCGTCGCTGGACCGCGCCGCGGGCACGACGACGAACCCGTCGTTACCGGTGCCGCCTGCGCCGGCGGGCGTGAGCATTTCGCATCCCGATCCGCGGGAGGTTGCATGGCCGAGCTTTGCGGACGCGATGAACGCGGGCGGACTGGGCGGCGCGCTGCAGAAGAACGCGCTGGCGACGCGGCGGGCGTATGGCGCGGCGCTGCGGGCGGCGGGCGAGATTTTGCCGCAGGTGGTTGTGCTCGACGCGGATGTGAGCAACTCGACCTTCAGCGAGATGTTCCGCGAGAACCCGAAGACGCGCGAGCGCTTCTTTGAGTGCAAGATCGCCGAGCAGAACATGATCTCGGTCGCGGCGGGGCTGTCGGCGGCGGGATATATCCCGTTCGCGAACTCGTTCAGCAAGTTTCTGTCGCGCGGGTATGACCAGATTGAGCTGGCGAGCATCTCGCGGGCGAACATCAAGCTGGTCGGCTCGCACTCGGGCATCTCGCTGGCGGCGGACGGGCCGAGCCAGATGTCGCTGAACGACGTCGCGTTCTTCCGGGCCTTCACGACCGCGCGCGGCGACGACCGCACGACGCCGCTGTGCCACGTCTATCAGCCGTCGGACGCGGTTTCGGCGTATCAACTGACGCAGTTGATGGTGAAGCAGCGCGGCATGGCGTACATGCGGACCTTCCGCCCGGATGTGCCGCTGCTCTACGCCCACGATCAGAAATTCGAGCCGCGCGGCTTCCACACGCTGATGACGGGCAGCGATCTGGCGCTGGTGGCGTGCGGGTATATGGTGCACGTCGCCAAGCAGGCGGCGGCGCTGCTGGAGAAGCAGAATCGTCGGGTGACGCTGATTGATGCGTATTGCCTGCCGCTGGACGATGAGCGGATGTACGACGCGTTGCGGAAGGCGGGCGGTCGGGCGCTGGTGGTTGAGGACAACTACGGCGCGGGGCTGGGCGACGCGGTTGCGGCGATCGCGGCGCGGCGCGGCGGGCTGCGGGTGGAGCAGCGGACGGTGAGCCGCATTCCGAAATCGGCCCGCAGCGCGGAAGAGATTCTGGATTATTGCGGCGTCGGGCCGCAACAGATCGCGGATCATGCGCTGGCGGTGTTGGCGTCGGCGTGATTTCGTCGTGCGGGGCTTTGGCCCTGCACACGCGCGACGAACAAGGCGGAGCCTTGTTCAATATGAAGGGTAGTGGTGCAGGGCCGCGGCCTCGTGCACACTCGAAGGACAAGGCGGAGCCTTGTTCGACCAGGACCAAGGCTGCGCCGGCGCGGCGCAAAGGAATAAATCGATGAATCTCGTCACCGGCGGCACCGGTCTGCTCGGCAGTCACATCGTCGAGCAGCTTCGTCTTCGCAATCTGCCCGTGCGCGTGCTGGTGCGAAAGAACAGCGACCGCTCGTGGCTGAAGACGCAGAATGTTGAGTTTGTGGACGGGGACGTGACCGATCCGCAGTCGCTGGCGGCGGCGTGTCGCGGGGTCGATGCGGTCTATCACTCGGCGGCGCGCGTCGGCGACTGGGGGCCGTGGGAAGAGTTTCAGCGCATCACGATCGACGGCACGCGGAGCATGGTCGAGGCGGCCATCGCGGCGAAGGTGCGGCGCTTCGTGCATGTGAGCTCGATCAGCTGCTACGGCTATCACACGCGCGAGATCACGGTCGATGAGACCTTTCCGCTCGGCTACAAGATGTATCGCTGGGCCTACTACACGAAGAGCAAGATCGCGGCGGAAAACATCGTCTGGGATGCATATAAGTCGAAGCGCATCGAGGTGACGGTGATTCGCCCGGCGTGGATCTATGGCCCGCGCGACCGGACGACCATCGCGCGGCTTTACGACATGATCACGAGCCGGCGGGCGAAGATTCTGGGCGACGGGACGAACCGGCTGAACGTGGTGTATGCGGGCAACATCGCCGAGGCGGCCATTGCCGCGGCGGCGCGGCCCGATTGCAACGGCGAGGCCTTCAACTGCTCGAACGACGGCGAGATCACGCAGCAGCAATACTTCGACCTGCTGGCGAGCGCGATCGGCGCGCCACGCGTGACGACGCGGATCCCCTACAACATCGCCTATGGGGCGGGCCACCTGCTGGAGATCATCGGCCACATGACGGGGCAGAAGAACCCGCCGCTGATCACGCGCTACGCGGTGTGGCTCATGGGGCGGCGCTCGTTCTTCAGTGCGGAGAAGGCCCGTCGGATGTTGGGTTGGAAGCCGACGGTGACTTATGAGACAGGCATTCCGATGACGGTTCGCTGGTATGAGCAACAGCGCGGCGAGGCCGCGGCGCCGCCGAGCGCCCCGGCTGCGCACGGCTCCGCACACGCGCACGCTTCGCCTGCGGCATAGCGCCTGCGGCGTTTCTCGGACGACGCGACCAAGTCCCCGATTGGCCGAAGGCGACCGTCGTCTCGACGGTCGGCCGGGGTGGCGTCGTTCTCCTGCGTTCGGAACAAATAGTTCCCGGACAGCGATCTTCCATCCTTCCGCCGGGGCTCGCGCCAATTCCTGAGAGCGAAGCCCCCGCCCTTCGAAGCCGATTTATTCATCGCATGGTCGCGCTGCGGGCTGGTCCGCTCGAAACGGGCACGACTTTTCGACCTCACTCCAGGACTCCCGCATGGAACCGCATTATCGAATCCTCGTCATCGATGACAACGTCGACATTCACGCCGATTTTCGCAAGATCCTGAACCCGGAGACGCGGGCATCGTCGAACGCGCTGCGGGCGATCGAGTCGGCGCTGTTCGATGCGCCGATCGCCTCGCAGCGGAACGCGCCGCAGTTTGAGATCGACTCGGCTTATCAGGGCGAGGAAGGGCTGAGGCTGGTGCAGGAGTCGGTGCGGCAGAACAAGCGTTATCACGTCGTGTTCTGCGACATGCGCATGCCGCCGGGGTGGAACGGGCTGCGTACGTCGCTGGAACTGATGCAGGCGGATCCGGGGCTGCGGATCGTGATCTGCTCGGCCTACTGCGACTACAGCGCCGACGAGATCGCCGCCGCGATTCCTGATCGATCGGGGCAACTCAGCTTTCGCTCGAAGCCGTTTGTCGCGGAAGACATCGTGCGGCTGGCGCGATCGCTGGCGGAATCGTGCGTCGCGGTCTGATGCGGTGGCGATTCGGCTGGTGCGAAGCGCACGGGAGAAGGGTCGATGCCGCTGAGTCATTCTGAACCGCGGGGCGCGGGCGCCGCGCGCACGCCACGCTGGCATGTGCTGTACTACATCTTGGCGGGCTTCGACCTGCTGACGGTCGTGGTGAGCCTGTTGCTGAGCCACCAGGTGTCGCGGCTGTATGCGGAATCGGTCCGAGCCAATCAACGATGGGCGGATCGCTTCGCGACGCTAAACACGCTGTCGGAGGCGGCGGGGCGCGTGAACGCGCCGGGCAATGATGTGTTTGAGACGCATGACGCGGCCCGCGAGCGCGTGCGATTTGATGCGGCGAACGCGGCGTTTGAGCGGCTGCTGGCGGAGGTACAGGCCAATTCGCTCAGTGTTCTGGCCGTCTGCCATGGCGAAGAATATCGGCAGTCATTTCAGAACATCCGCGAGTCGATGGCGGCGATGCGGAGCGAGGCCGAACGGATATTCGACCACTTTTCGAAGGGGGAGTCGGAGCTGGCCGGGGGTCGGATGGCGGCGATGGACCGGCGCTACGCGGAAGTGAACGCCGCGATCAATCGTGTCCAGAATCATGCTCGGGAAGCGCAGCGCGACGCGCTGGCGGCGCAGTTTGCGCAGGCTCGCGCGCTGCGGCATTTCGAGTATGTGCTGGCGGGGTCGATCCTGCTGATGATCGTCGGGGTAACGGTCTATGGACATCGACTGTCTACAGCGGTGCGGGCGGCGGAATATGCGCGGCGGCGCGGGGCGATTGAGCGGGAGAGCCTGGAGCACGCCCTGATGGACGCCTCGCGTCGGGCGGGGATGGCCGAGGTGGCGACGGGGCTGCTGCACAACATCGGCAACGTGTTGAACAGCGTGCAGGCTTCCACGTCGGTGGCACAGCGAACGGCGGGAGAGATGCGCACGGCGCAATTCCGGAGGGCGACGGAGTTGATGCGGGCGCAGGGCGGCGCGCTGGGGCAATACTTGAGCGATGATGAAAAAGGGCGGCAGCTGCCGGGGTATCTCGACATGCTGAGCGAGGCGATGGCCGAAGATCAGCAGGCGCTGATCCGAGAGCTGGACCATCTCGCGCGCGGGCTGGACCACGTGAAGAACGTGATCGGCTCACAGCAGCGCATGGCGAAGAACTCGACCATGGTGCGGGAGGTGTCGCCGAAGGAGCTGTTTGAAGACGCGGTGCGATTTGTGTCGGCGTCGCATGATTTCGATGGCGTGACGCTGCGGCGCGAGTTTGAGCCGATTGCGGCGGCGATGCTCGATCAGCATCGCGTGCTGCAGATACTCGTGAACCTGCTGACAAACGCGGGAAAGGCGATGCGCGATACGCCGGCGGCTCAGCGGCGCATCACGCTGCGGATCGCGGCGGCTTCGGATGCGACGGCGCTGCGCTTTGAAGTGCAGGACAACGGCGTCGGCATTTCGCGCGAACAACTGGCGTCGCTGTTTTCGCACGGCTTTACGACGCGGCCCGACGGGCACGGCTTCGGCCTGCACAGCGCGGCGAATGCGGCGAACGAGATGGGCGGGGCGCTGACCGCGGAGAGCGACGGGCCGGGCCGTGGGGCGCGGTTTACGCTGCAACTGCCTTTGCGAACGCCCTTGGCGGCGCGGCCGGAGCAGCATCGGTCGGCGCAGCCGGCCTGACGGGGCTTGCGGGGCGCACAAAAGACAGGCGGCGCGCCGGGGCGCGCCGCCTGATGCTTTTTCACCGGACACGAGCGCTGGAGGTCGGCTCGAAGGAGCCGAGTCTCCCGGGGTCTTAGCCGCCGAGCAACTGCAACACACTCGCCGGGGTCTGATTGGCGATGCCCAGGACCGTGGTGCCGGAGCTGACCAGCACCTGGTTTCGAGCGAGTTGCGAAGTTTCGGCCGCGAAGTCCGCGTCGCGGATGGCGCTCTCGGAGGAGGTCAGGTTCTCCATGGTGATGCTGAGCTGACTGACGTTGGTGTCGAGGCTGTTCTTTTCGAACGCGCCCAGACGCCCACGCATCACGGCGACCTGCTTGATCGCGTCTTCCAGCACCTTTTGAGCGTCGAGGAAGTTGCCGCTCGACAAAGAGAAGGATTGACCGGTCTGAATCTGCGAGAGGAAGCCGACCTCGGCGTTGCCCAGCCGCGAAGCCGCGACCGATTGCACGCCCAGACCCACTTGCAGATTCGTATTGACCTGCGGGCCGACCTGGAAGAGCGCGCCGCCGTCGGTGATGTCGAAGGTGGTCGTGCCGGTGCCGAAGTTGTCGTCGAGCCGGACTTCGATGTCGAGCGTCGAGGTCTTCAGCGTGAGGCGATTGCCGTCGCCGGTGGTCAGCGCACCGTTGAGGGTGGCGCGGGCGTCGCGGCCGACCTGTCGCACGCTCGGGTTGCCGCCGGTGTCTTCGACGACGAAGTTACCGGTGAGGGCCTTGATCGAGACGAACTGTCGGCTGCCGAGCCCGACGCTCTCGACGTAGAAGGCGGCGCCGGACTGCGTGGCACGGACGCCGGTCGAGTCGCTGACGGAGTTGATGGCTTCGACGACGGTCGAGACCGGGGTGTTCGAAGCGAACGAGAGCGTGGTGACGCCGTCGTTGCCCTGCACTTCGATCGTGACCGTGCCTGCGCCGGTGTTACTGAGCGGATAGGTGAGCCGGGCCGGGAGGGCCGATTGGGTCACGTCGATCTCGACCGGAATCGAGGTGCGCGTGCCGAACTGGGCTCCGCGGATCTGCACGCTCGCCAGTTGGCTGGTCGTGACGCCGCTGGTGATGTAATCGAGCGAGCCGTTGAGCAACTGCTTTCCGCCGAAGGTGGTGCTGTTGCTGATGCGGGTGATGCTCTCGATGGCGGAGTCGATCTGCAACTGGTTGGCGGCGATCTCCTCTTCGGAGAGCGCGCCTTCGTTGGCAGCTTCGATCACCAGCCCCTGGATGTCGCGCAGCAGGTTGGCGACTTCGTCGAGGGCGCCTTCCGTGGTGGCGATGATGTTGCTTGCCCGCTGGGTGTTTCGGATCGCCTGGTTGACGGCGCCGATTTCGGCCCGCAGCCGCTCGCTGATGATCAACCCGGCGGGGTCGTCCTTGCCGCGGTTGATCCGCAGGCCAGTGCTGAGCTTGCTGAGGGTGTTGTTGAGCGAGCGGTACGAGCCGCCGAGCTGTCGTTGGGCGATCACGGCCCCGACGTTTGAGTTAATACGAGCCATTGGCCATCCTCCTTGAACGGTTCGTGGCTTTCTTAGAAGTCCTGAATTTCCGAACGATGACGAACGCCGAGATCCGCTACGAAGCGGCTCCTGACGCGGGCGGAGCCGCGGCGGGTGTGCCGTTGCTCGAGTGAGGGGTGGAGTTGCGCGAAGCGGTTGCGGCCGCCGGCGACGCGGCTTTCACCGCGGGCAGATCGGCTGGAGAGACTCCGGAGGCTTTGCGATTCTCGCGCTGAATCGCGTCGTAGACTTCCTTGCGGTGCACCGTCACTTCGGGCGGCGCCACAATTCCCAATCGAACCTTGTCCCCGCGTATATCCACAATCGTAACTTGGACGTTGTCCCCGATAATGATCGATTCGTCGCGCTGTCTGGATAGCACCAACATCCGCGGCTCCTTCCTGGACTGTGCCGATGCGCTTACTACTCTGCGAGGGAGCTTCGTCTTGCTCGCGTCGCATACGAACGCATGCGCCCGCAAACCGCTCCGTCGGCGCGCAGGCCGCAGCGCCGAAACGCCGCTCTCGTCCTTCCTGCCCGATTACGCCCACGTACATCTTAGCTGACCCTCGAATACTTTGGCTACGCCATTTTGCGGCAATCGCACACGCTGTGCGGTCGTCCGCCCGATCGGCCCGGATTCGGGCCCCTTCTACGCCGACTTTGCGGTCGCCCGAGCGACGCCCGGCGCGTCCATCAGCGGCTGTCGCGTCGAATAGCGCTTGTCCGACAGCACGAACTGCCGGCCGAGCCTCGACGTGGCGCCGATGACGAGCGGCCCGAGCAGATTGCCCGTCAGACGTCCGTCGACCTTGTTGACGATCACCAGCACCTGGCAATCGTCATCGCCGCCGAGCTCGAGGTTGGCGACCTCATCGCGGCGAATGCCGACCTGGTAGTCCGGGACGAAGGCCCGCGGATCGCACACCACGAACGCCAGGTTCGCGATGTCGACCGACTGCAGCCAGAAGAAGACCGCCTCCGGGTTGGTCTGGATCAGCGCGAAGCGCGTGCACTTCGGAAAACCCAGCAGTCCCTGCTCGAAGGTGATCAACTTGTCGTCGTCCACCTCGATCGTTCCAAATCGCGTCGTCTGAATGAGCATCACCATCTGCTCCCGTCGGCGACCGTCCAACTGCGGCAAGCGCCGCGCTCGCGTGCCGGCGGCCATCCGCCGGAGTTCGTCCAATTCACGCGTTCGCTGCGGGACATGAGCAAGGCCGGGCCCTGCTCTACACATCCAACCGTTCCGACGCGCCGTACCCGGTCGCGTCCTCACCTTCACACCTGCGGGCCGCCGCACTCGCCGTGGCGCGGCCCCGCGAAACCTGTCTTCTCCCTCTCTTCGTTCTCGTTCTCACCCTGCCGGGACCGGCTTAACGGCCGAGGTACTCCAGCAAGTTCAGGTCCAAAATTCGCGACGCCGCCTGATAGTTGGCCTGCAGCGCCGTCTGCATCTGCTGAAACTTCACGATCACTTCCGTCAGATCCGCGTCGCGGACTTCACTCATCATGACCTGCGTCGCGGTGAGCTCGTTTTCCAATCGCTCGGAGCGATCTTCCATCTTCTTGGCCTGAGCCGCGGCCTGGCCCTGCACTTCGAGCATGTCTCCCAGGACGCGCTCCATTCGTTCGCCGGCGCGCTGCAACATGCGCCGATCGTCGTTCGCGAGTCCGTTTCGCAGCTCGATCAGTGCCGAGAAGGCGCCGTCGACGAAGATCGGATTCACGTTGCGGCCGGTCAGCACATTGCCGACCGCCGCGACATCCAAGCCCAAGTCTTCGTATGCGAAAGAACCGTTGACACTCTCAGCACGCAGCGTGCCAGGCCCGGCTGTGTTGTCCAAAATTTCGATTCCGCCGCCGCCCGGCGACAGAGACGCGGTGAACGAGCCGCCGGCGGCGGTGTTCATGCGGTCGACGACGTCCTGCAATGTCGTGGCGCCGTCGAGATCAATGTCAAAAACCCCGCCATTTGCAGTAGAAATCCGCACATCTGCGCCCGCGACCGTCTCCACGCCGCGGCCGTCGTTCAGGGCCGCCAGCGGGGTCGCCGACGCGATGCTGCGAATGCCGAGCGTCTCGGCGAGGGTGCCGTTCCATTCGGAGATGCGCAGTGCGCTGCCGGAAATGCGGTTGCGCACGTTAATCGTGCGCCCATCGACCCCGATCTGCGCAAACACGCCGATGTCCGTGCTGTTAATGCGGTTCAACACGTCCTCCAGCGTCTCCGCGCCGCTGAGGTCGAGCTGCACGCTGCGGCTGCCGTTCTCGATCGTGATGCCCTCGCCCAACTGAGCCGCGACGCCGGCGCGCAAATCTGACACGCGCGTGCGCAAGGTCATCACCGGATCGAGGTCGGCAGTGGCCAGCGGGCCGGAAGCACCGTTGGTATGAATTCCCAGGTCGCGGGCCATGTTGCCGCCGCCCACGTCGCCGATCGTGAAGGCCGGCGTCGCGCCGCCGGTGTAGCCGATGGCGATGCCGCGTCCGTCGTTGGCGGCCGCGAGCTCCGGCGGGAGCGCGGCGTTCAGCCGATCGACGACATCGCCGATGGTCTCGGCCCCGGTCAGGTCGACGGCATATTCCGCGCCGGCGACGACGAAGCGCACCGCGCCGCTGCGGATGCCCTGCCCTGCCGCACCGCGCAAATCCTGCAGACGCGTGTCGTTGGTCAGGCGCGGATCGAGATCGACGATGCCGCGGACTTCGGAGCTGATGGCGTTGAAGAAGTTCGTGCCCGGGACGGTGAAGCTGTCTTCCTGCAGGCTCGAATCGATAATGGCCTCGGTCAGGCCGGCGTCGCCGCGATAGATCACGCCTTCGCCGTTCCACTCAAACGGCCGACCGCCGCCATAGTCGCCGGCGAACAGATATTGATTGAGGTGCTGCCGGTTTCCGACGCTGACCATCTGCTCGATGATGCGATCGACGACGGTCATCAGGGCCTGGCGCTCGGCGGTGGAGCTGTTGTCGCCGATCGACTCGAGGTTGATGTTTTTGGCCTCGGTGAGAAGCTCGATCGCCTCGGCCATCGCCCCTTCGACTGAGCCCATCGCGGCGTTGACGCTCTGGAGGTTTTTCTGCACCTGGCCCATGGACTCGAGGCGGCGATCGAAGACATTCGCCGCGTTGGCCGCAGCCGGATCTTCACTGGCGCTCTGGAACTTAAGCCCGGTCGCGATCTGATTCTGGGCCCGGAACAACCCGACCTGATTCTGTCGGCTGACCTGCAGCAGACTGAAGGTGCGGAGGTGGTTGGAGACGCGGGCCGCGTTGATGGGGATTACGGGCACGGGGTGGCTCCTCGCACAAGCGGGGCGTTTTCGAGCTGTGAAATGCAGAATGCAGAATGATGAATGCAGAAAGAAGATCCGACATCCGCGGCGCGCTCAGCGGACGCGCGGGTGCCTCGCTTCTGCATTCTGCATTCTTCATTCTGCATTTTCTTGACCACCATCAGCTCACCAGCGCCAGCACGTCATCCGCCAACCGATCGATCGCGCTGAGGTAACGGGCTGCTCCCTGAAACGCTGTTTGGAATTTGCTGAGGTTGATCGCCTCTTCGTCGAGGCTGACGCCGCTGACCGCTTCGCGCTGCGCCAGCATGCTGCTGTAGACCGCGTCGGCGGCGTCGTAGCGCACCTGGGCATTGGCCGCGCCGACGGCGACGGTGCTGAACATGTCGGCCTGGGCCTGCTGGACGGTGCGGCCGTTGAGCAGCGCGGTGCCGTCGCGTTGCAGCAGGGCGAAGCGGCCCGCATTGGCGCCGTCTGCGGCGGCGCCGTTGGCCGAAGCCGCGATCAGCGAGACGTTGTTTCGAATCGAGTCGTGCAGATTGATCGTGGAAGCCGAGTCGCCCTCGAAGAACGCACCGACGCCGAGGGCGGTCAGCGCGCCGGACGTGTCCTCGCTGAACCAGACCTCCGACCCGGCATCGGCGGTGACCTGCAAGCGCAGGTCGGCCGTTACGCCCGCGGAAAGCCCGGGCACGCCGTCGAGCGCTGCGGCCAGGTCGGCGAGGGTCGTGTCGTCGCCATTGAGGCCGTCGAGATCGACCTCGATCTGGCGGGTGGTTTCCTGCCCGGTTTGGGCGTTGCGGACGTGGACGATCATGACGCCGTTGCTGATCGGATAGGGCAGGCCCAGCGTGGGGTCGTTGAGCACGGCGTTGGCGTCGCGCACGGCGTGCACGCCGCTGAGCGATTGCTGCGCGTTGAGGCCGACGCCGGTCGATTGAACGCGGTTGACTTCACCGATGAAGGCTCGCGCCACGCCGTCGAGGGCGGATATCTGGCCGCGAATGGCGTTGTCGCGTGCATCGACGACGCCGGCGATGAGCCCGTCGCGGGCGCGGACGAGGCCGTTGTTGTCGGTGAAGCGGACCTGGAAGATCTCGAGCCCGTCTTCGAGTCGCAGCTCGGTTTTGAGCCCGCGCGAGCGGCCCGCTTCGATCAGCGGATCGCTGTTCACGTACACATTGACCGCGCCGTTGGCGGTCTCGCGGACCTGAATGTCGAGATATTCGGAGAGCTCGCGCAGCAGCCCGTCGCGGCGGTCGCGCAGCGCACTGGCCGCGCCCACGCCGCGCGATTCTTCGGTGACGATCAGCTTGTTGAGATTGGCGATTTCGCCGGCGATGTCGTCGGCCCGGTCAACCGCCTGGCCGACCTTGACGTTTAGATCTTCGACCTGCGACACCAGCCCCGCGTGGAGCCGTTGGAACTCGCCCGCGACATTCTCGGCGCTGCTGCGGATCAGGCTGCGGGTCGAGGCATCTTGGGGGTTGATCTCAAGCGTGGCGAAGGCGTTGAAGAAGTTGTTGAGTTGGGTGGATAGGTCGGCGTCGGTCAGCTCGTTGTAGAGCGACTCGGTCTGCAGCCAGGCCTGCTGCGAAGTCTCGGCTCCGCTGCGGGCCCCGAGCGCGACGCGCAGCCGATTCTCCACGGCCGCGTCGAAATTGCGCACCAGCCCGGTCATGCGCACGCCGGCGCCGACCTGATGCCCGCTGGCGGTGAGACCGCCGTCGAGCGTCGCGAGGCGGCCGCTTTGCCGGGCGTAGTCGGAGTTGCCGACGTTGGCGATGTTTTGCCCAGTGACCGCGAGGGCCGACTGATAGGTGGCCAGGGCGCTGCGCCCGATCTGAAAACTTGCACCGAGGATCGACATGATTTAGCCCACCGCGTCCACCCACGTCCGAACCCGGTTGCGCGACTCGCGCCCGTTCGGCCCGTAGGAAATGCTTTCTTCCCCTTCGCGCGCCAGCGACGCAAAGATGCCGCGGATGTGGGCCTGCAAGCCTTGCGTCACATCGCGCACCAGCGCGTTTTTGCGCTTCAGTTCTTCGCCCAGCCCCTTCAGCCGAATCGCCGCCGCTCCGACCTGCGAGGCCATCGGCTGCGGCAGGAACGCGGCGACTTCGGTGACTCGGAGTTCGCCGAGCGCGGCGGCGGTTGCCTCGGCCGCCGGCTGATCTTTGGCGGGCCGCGCGGAGTGCGCGGCCGCCTTGAGGTTTACGTTGGAGGAGGCCGGGAGCGACTTCGTTCGCTTCCCCCCATCAAGCCGCACCGTCCCGGAATCGAGATTGTTGCGCTGCAAAGCTTGCGCCTGCGCGGGCGATTTGGCCGAAGCGGCGGCGGCGGGCGAACCCCCGATGCGCAGCGCGCCTCGCGCATTGCGCGGCGCGGTCGAGAAGCCCGACTGTCGCGCAATGGCCGCGGTCGCGTCGCGCCGCTTCTGCTCGGCGGAGAGCAGTGCTTCGAGCGCGGGCCCCTCCTCGGCAGCGACCTTGAGCAAGGCCTGCGCATCGGCACGGCGAATTGCGATCAGCTTCGCATCGGCGAGCGCAACCAGCCGCTCCATCGCGCTGCGCATGGCGGCAATCGCCGCGCTCATGGCCTCGGCGGAGGCCGTGTCCGGCATCGGCAGAACGCGTCGCCCCATCACGTTGGTGGTCTTTGGATCGCTCATCGGAGCTGTTGATGAGCATGCGGCGTGCCACGCGGTGGAATCGCGAAGGAGCGAGGCGAAGGGGTGGGGCGGCGGCGGTGCGCCCAGAATGCGGGGCGTGGGGGATTGGTGAGCGAACTGACGGGTGGCGATGGAGCGGAAGCGCGGCGCGGGCCAAACTGGTTTTCACGCGCTGCGGCGGTAAACTCATCCCTCGGTCGACATCCGCAACCTAGCCGGCGGCGGGGTTGTGGCGGGCGAAGCGACTTGCCCGGCGAGGCCGAAAATCCTGTCGGCCGGTTCGCTCCATGCCACCGTAGCTCAATTGGCAGAGCAGCGGTTTTGTAAACCGCAGGTTATGAGTTCGAGTCTCATCGGTGGCTGTTACGATAAACCTATACGACCCCGCGGTTTACGGGGACCGGCCGATGGACGGCCGTGCGGTTCGAGGCGGTTTGGAGCGCGGTGTTACACCGCGCTCCGCAACGCGGAGACCTGCACATGCCGAAGACACCGTCGTATCGGTGCCGCGTGGGCTACGCCCAGGCGATCGTCACCCTGACCGATTCGGTCACCAAAAAACGCCGCGATTTCTGGCTCGG
>JANRJD010000033.1:0-3740 GCA_033764195.1 Phycisphaerae bacterium
GATCGTGACGAGGGTGCGCTCGATCACCTCGTCCTGACCGAAGATCTGCGTGGCGGCGGCCTTGTGCGCGCGCTGGGCCTTGTCGGCCGCGGCCTCGAGGCGGGGAATGATGTTGTCGTCGGTCTGAGTCAGTGTTGTCATTGATGAACTTTACCCGATATGCCTGGATCGTGCGCGCATTTCATGGTGCCCCACCCCAAGGATGTTGCCGACCGAAAATGGCTCATTGACGTCCGGGGACGATCACGGCGCGGGCGCCGCAAGGTCAAGTGAATGTTACGTAACGACAGGTCGCGCACGGCTCGCTCAGGCCCGTCCATGCTGTGCTGAACGGTTGGGCAGGATCGGAAAAGGGCGGGATCCGGGCAGTCGCGAGAGCGGAGCACGGCGGATGCAACACGGTTCACGCACGGCGGCTGGCGACAGGAGCGGCGGGCTGGAGGCCCTGGTCGAGGCCGCTGCGCGGCAACCCGACGCGCCGGTCGAGCGCTGGGATCCGCCCTATTGCGGCGACATCGGGCTCGCGATCGCCGCGGACGGCACCTGGCACTACCGCGGCAGCCCGATCCGGCGGCGGGAGATGGTCCATCTCTTCGCGCGCGTGCTGCGGCGGGACGCCGACGGGCGGCATTACCTCGTGACGCCGGCCGAGAAGGTGGACGTCGCGGTGGCGGACGCCCCGTTCCTGGCGGTGGAGATGGAGGTGCGCGGGGACGGTGCGGCGCGCGGGATCATGTTCCGCACCAACGTCGACGACGTCGTCGCGGTGGGGGCGGCGCATCCGCTGCGGTTCGCCGTCGATCCCGCGAACGGCGGGTTGAAGCCCTACGTGAGAGTGCGCGGGCGGCTCGAGGCGCTCGTCTCGCGCGCGCTGGTCATGGATCTCGTCGCGCTCGCCGCGCCGGGCGACGGCGGGCGGCTTCAGATCGAAAGCTGCGGCATGCGGTTTTCGCTCCCGTCGGCGGCGGGGTGAGGGCGGGGTTGGATTGATGATTGAGATTGCGTGATCGCCGCTTCGCTGTCTCCACGGCCCGCCGGCAGCACTCGGGAAGCGAACATCAGTTGGACGACGGGATGGGCCAATACCTGTCGACACGATGCAAGGCACCAGACCATGCAGTCCTTCGGCTTTCATGCTTTAGCTGACGTTCGCCCTACGGATCGAGCACTCGTCGAGTGCACGAGGGATGAGTGTGGCCGTGAAGCCTCACGTCGATGTCGATACTTGGTGGACCCGGGGCCTGTCCGAGCGCCCGGCCAGAATCGTGTTGTCACAAAACCGTCATGTGCCCTACCCTCGTTCGATCTTGCGGAAGAGCTGCGCTGCTAACTGCGCCATAATTTGATACGGAGTTTCGCAATGCAATTTCTGCTGTTGGCCTCGGCGATGCTGTTCCTGCTCGCCGAGCCGTCGCATGCTTATCTCGACCCCGGCACGGGAAGCCTCATTCTGCAGATGATCGTGGCCGGAGCGCTGACGGCGTGGGCCTCCATCCGCATGTTCTGGTCGCGGATCAAGGAATTCTTCCAGCGATTGAGCGGGGCCAAGTCACCGTCCAATGATGGACAGTGACCGGCCGCGTCGTGTCCAATTCGGACGCCGCCAGGGTGCGGCATGCCCCCCGGCGCGAATTCGGCTCGTTCCGTGATCCTTCGGGCTTTCTGGTCTGGCGCGACGGCGAGATCTTCCGCGTCGTCACCCGCTACTATCAGCGGGAGTTCGAGCACGCAACGGCGAGCGGGCTGTTCCAATCGGCCATCGACGCCGGCCTGATGCTCCCGTTCCGGCTGTCGGAAGTTTCTGCGGCCGAACTGGCGCCGGGGTCGCTGGAGGCTTCGGACGCGGTGGCCGTGCTAAAGCCTGATCGCGTGCCGATGATCACGTATCCCTACGAGTGGTCGTTCTCGCAGCTCAAGGATGCCGCCGCGACGACGCTGCGCCTTCACCTGCTGGCGCTCAAGCACGGCATGCTGCTGAAGGATGCGAGCGCCTACAATATCCAGTTTGTCGACGGTCGCGCCCGTCACATCGACCACCTGTCGTTCGACCCGGTGTCCGCCCACCCCGCCTGGCCCGCCTATGGCCAGTTCTGCCGGCACTTCCTCGCCCCGCTCCTGCTGATGTCGCGCGTCGACCTCTCGCTCGGCCGGCTCTCCGTCGCCCACCTCGATGGCGTGCCGCTCGATCTCGCGTCGCGGCTGCTGCCGTGGCGGTCGAGACTGTCGCCGTCCACGCAGATGCACATTCACATGCACGCCCGCGCGTCCGAAAAGTATGCCGCCTCGCGCGGCCTGACGGGCAAGTCGGCGCGCCGACTGTCCGACCGGGCGTTCGAGGCGTTCGCCACATCGCTGCTCGAAACGGTCGAGCGCCTGAAGCCGCTTCCGCAAAAGACCGAATGGGGCGCGTATTACGAGGATACCAACTACAGCGACGCTGCGCTGGACGGCAAGAAGGCCCTGGTGCGCCGGTTCGCCGAGCGCGTCGCGCCGCGCACGATCTGGGACATGGGCGGCAACAACGGTGCGTTCTCGCGCGTCGTCTGCGATCTCGCCCGGCTCGTCGTGTGCATGGATGTCGATCCGCGTGCCGTCGACGAGAACTATCGAACCTGCCGGCAGAGCAAGATCGGAAACATCCTGCCGATGCTGGTCGACCTGACCAACCCGAGCCCTGCCATCGGCTTCGCAAACAAGGAGCGAGCCACGCTCGCAGACCGCGGTCAACCCGATCTGGTGATGGCGCTGGCGCTGATCCACCATCTGGCGATTTCAAACAACCTGCCCCTGCCGTACATCGCCGGCTACTTCGCAAGCATCGCCCCGGCCTTGCTGATCGAATTCGTCCCGAAATCGGATTCGCAGGTGCAACGGCTGCTGTCGAGCCGGCCCGACATCTTTCCCGATTATCACGAGACCGGGTTCCTCGACGCTTTCAGCTCCGCGTTCGATGTCGAGAAGTCGCAACGCATCCCCGGCACCGAGCGCACGCTGCATCTTCTCCGACGCCGACCGGCTTGGCTCGACACGGGCGCTGCTGGGTCATGACCGCTGACAATCGACAGAAGCGCGAGGACGCGCCGTCGCTGCTCACGCGTCTGAGCCGGCAACCGGCGACGACCGCCGTGCTCGCGACCGTGACCCCGACGCTTTTCGTGCTGTCGCAGAACTGGTACGCGCTGTCGCCGGCCAAGTCGGCGTGGCTCGTCGCGGCCGCGCTCGTCGCCGGAATCGCACTCGCCGCGCTAATCTCGGCGGTGTCGTTCCTCGCGGTGCGCGCCGCCGCGCTGTTCGCCGGCTTCACGCCCGATCGCGCCGAGGCGATACGGAACACGGTGTTCGGCATCGCGAGCGGGTTCGTCGTCTCGGCGCTGCTCTACCGGTCGCTTCAGGGTCTGTTACCGATTGCTTACGGACCGATCGTCGCGAGCGCCGCGATCATCGCGGCCATCGTCGCGGCCTTCTTCGTGCGGCGGCACGACGTGGTCAACCGATTCCTCGCGATCTTCGCCGTCGTCGCGTGCGTCGGCTGGGCCACGAGCGTCGCCAGCTCCGTGCCGCCCAACGCGACGGCGCTGCGGCGCGACTTCGAAAGGGCGAAGTTCGCGTCGAAGCCGAACATCTATCTTTTCATCTACGACGCCTACGGCAGCCGCGACGTCTACGAGAGGAATTTCAGTTTCGACAATTCGGCTCACTACGCGGCGCTCGAAGGCAAGGGCTTCAAGGTCCTGCACGGC
>JANRJD010000007.1:0-1547 GCA_033764195.1 Phycisphaerae bacterium
CGCTCGAAGGCAAGGGCTTCAAGGTCCTGCACGGCTTCAGCAACTACGATTCGACCTGGATGACGACAAGCGCGACTTTCATCGGCGCGCACCACTACTACGAATTGGAAGCCGGCAACCAGGACACGCGCGTCGGCCGGCCGATGATGTCGCTCGCCACGCACAATCCCGTGCTCGCGACGTTGAAGTTGAACGGCTACAGGCTGCAGCAGATCCACGGCATCGACTATTTCGTCAACGATCGCGGCAAGCTCGATTTCATCTATCCCGACGAGGCGCCGTCCAGCGCGCTCCGGCTGTTCAATCTGCCCTATCTCAACCAACTGGGCGGGCGGAAGCGCCGGGTGTCGTTCGAGAGCCAATCTGCCGTGCTCAACGATCGCATCGCCGCCATCGCGGCGCCGGGTGCAGGCCCCTGGTTCACGTTCGCGCATGTCAACCTGCCGGCGCACGCGCCGGGCATCGCCTGGCCGAAGCTCAAGTATTTCGAGCAGGTCTTCCGTGACCGGACGGCGTTGGCCAACACCCACATGATGACGACCGTGGACCGGATCCGGGCGCAGGACCCAACGGCGGTGATCGCCATTTTCGGCGATCACGGACCGATGCGCTATAATCAGATCTGGGGCAAAGGCGATCCGAATGCGGCCTTCGCCGAAGCCGGCGTCACGGCCGAGACCGTCGCGCTCGACCGCTTCGGCGTCATGATTGCCATCGCGTCGGCAGGGGCATGCGACCGCTATGTCTATTCCGAGCTGACCCCCGTCAATCTGATGCGCGCGATCTTCGCGTGTCTGGCGAACGACCCGTCTCTGCTCGACAAGCGAGCCGAGGATGTCGCTCTGTTCGGCGGCGCTCGCGGGGCGCTGCGACGGGTGACGCAGGACGGTCGCCCGCTCGCGACATGGCCGCTGCTCGAAAAGCCCGGTGGCGGGAAATAGTGCAGACCGGACGTTCTGCCCTACTCATGATGCAGTGAGTGTTCGTCGGGAATGGGTCAATCTCGACCCTCCCACATAAGCGCACGTCCGCTTTGCGCCGATGGCGTCGCATCACGCGCCGTACCTCCGCTCCTACGCTCGCCCGCTTGCTCCTAGCCCCATCACCGCCTAACCCTGCGGCGGTAGCGGGGGGCAGACGGCATGGCGAGTGACCTGGCGGGCGGCATGGCCGGCATCATCTTCACTATCGGGCTGACCGCAGCTGTCGTGCTTCTCGCGCTCCTGCTGGCGACGCTCGTGCATCCCACGCTCCGCATCTGGCCGACGCCGGGCGTCGGGACATGGCAAAGCTACGTATTCTGGCCGCTGTTCCGTGGGCTCAACGTGCTCGCGTTCCTCGCCGCTCTGGCGTCGTGGCCCGGGGGCGCGCTGGGACTGCCGATCTCGCTGCGCATGGTCGCGGCGCTGGTGCTCGCCGGCTCTGTCGCGATCTTTGTCTACGCCTTCCGCGTACTGGGCCGCGACAACAGCTATGGCGCGACCGACGGTCTCGTGACAGGCGGCATCTATAGGTGGTCGCGCAATCCGCAGAACGCCATGCTGATC
>JANRJD010000052.1:0-462978 GCA_033764195.1 Phycisphaerae bacterium
TTGGGTTTCAGGTATTGGTCGGTCGTTTTGTGCCCAGTGCGCTTCGCGCCCGTGCATGCGTGGGGCGCGGGGATCCTGATGAATCGTTTGCTGGGATTGGCGCGGAGGCGAGGGGCGGGCGGCGGGGTGTGGGGGATTGGCCGGGGTTGGTGGAGAATGGGCGGGATTGCGGGGGCGGGCGGGGCGGTGATGGCGAGCGGAGGCGGTGAAAGGTGGGCACAGGCCAGGTTTGAGCCATTTCGGCGAGTGGCGGCGGTACAATCACGGGTGACATGTAGAAATCGAGAAGTCGGAGCGTTAAGCCGCGCGCATTCGAGTTGTCGACGGTCGCAACAGAACCAATTGAACGTCAGGGTGGAGCAAGATGAAGCACACGCTCTTTCAGATCGCATCGTGCATTTTCCTGATGGCGCGGAATTCGATCGCGAGCGCAGAGTGCGGCTCAGGCAAATGGGAGGGCGGTTATGGGTATCCGGACGGCGTAGATGACCGGGTTCTCGCCACGATCGCGTGGAGCGAGCGCTCGGGCGTAGCGCTCATCGTGGCCGGCGAATTTCAGACTGCGGGCGACCGCGTCGTCAACCACGTTGCGCGATGGGACGGTGCGGCGTGGCAGCCGCTGGGAGACGACATCGGAACCGGCACTAACGGCGCGGTTCATGCTGTCGCGATTTACCGCGGACAACTAATTGTTGGCGGTTCTTTCACCACCGCGGGAAACCGCCCGGCGAACTACATCGCCCGCTGGACCGGGACGAGCTGGGAATCGCTCGATACAGGCGGTGATAACGGGCTGTCGGGGCCCGTTAACGCACTCACTGTCTACAATGGGGAATTGATCGCTGGCGGCGCCTTCACTCTCGCCGGAGATGTGTCTGCCAACAACATTGCGCGGTGGGACGGTAAGGAATGGCGCTCGCTCGGAGAAGGCAGTACGAACGGCGTAAATAGCACGGTGAACGCGCTGGCGGTCTACAACGGCGAGGTAATCGCGGGGGGATTGTTAGGACAAGCAGGAGGTCAACAGGCGAATCGGATCGCGCGATGGAACGGCGCCTTCTGGCAGCCACTGCTCGGCGACGGCGGCGGCGACGGGGTGAACCATGAGGTACTCGCGCTGGCGGTATACGCGAATGAATTGTTTGCTGGTGGAAGTTTCGTAAGCGCAGGCGGTCAGTCTGTAAGAGGTATTGCGCGTTGGAACGGCGCGGCTTGGCAGCCGCTCGGCAGCGGCGCAACTAATGGAGTCAGCGGTGTTGTGCGAGCGATGTGTGTGTACAACGACGCGCTGATTGCGAGCGGCGATATATCGAGTGCCGGGGGAAACGCCGCGAATGGCGCCGCCCGATGGAATGGAAACCAGTGGCAACCGTTGGGCAATCACGAAAGCAGTGGGGCGCCCACGTCGATCTGGTCGCTCGCGGTCTATGGCGATCGACTAATCCTGGGCGGGTCCTTCTTCCAGGCGGGCGATCAACTAGCGAACAACCTCGCGAGCTGGAATGGAGCCACTTGGGGGCGATTCGACTCTACAGCTGGTTTTGGTCTGAATAACAGGGTGTTTGCATTCGCCATGCTGGACGGCGAACTGCACGCTGCAGGACGCTTCACTGGGGCGGGCGGCCAACCGGCAAACTGCACTGCGCGGCTGGATGGCGTGGCGTGGCATCCGTTTGGGAGCGGGATGGGGACGGACACCTTTCGCGAAGTCCACGCAATCACCGAATACCGTAACGATCTGGTTGTTGGCGGTATTTTCCGAGTAGCGGGTGGCCAGCCGGCGAACAGAATCGCACTATGGGATGGCGTCGCCTGGCGATCTCTAGGAATTGGAGTGCAAAACGGCGTTAGCGCAGGCGTGCAGACCATGGTTGTTTATGACGACGAACTCGTGGTCGGTGGCACATTCTTCGGGGCTGGCGGCCAACCGGCGTACTTCATCGCGCGATGGAACGGCAGTGTGTGGCGGCCATTCGGTAGTGGCACGTCTGTCGGGATGAACGGCAGCGTTTCAGCGCTAACCACACATGGCGGCCACCTCATCGCCGGCGGATCGTTCACTCAAGCCGGAACTCAACTCGCGAACCGCATCGCGCGTTGGAACGGAAAAGCGTGGGCATCATACGGGCAAGGCAACGCAAACGGGGTCGACCAATCTGTGTTCGCGATCACAACGATCGCGGACAAACTAGTTGTTGGCGGCGCATTCGTCAACGCGGGGGGCGAGCCCGCCAATCGGGTCGCGTACTGGAATGGCTCATCGTGGGAAGCATTGGGCAGCGGCGTCGGAACTGGGGAAAACGACGATGTCCGCGCATTGGTTGTTTATCAGAACGATCTGATCGCCGCCGGTCATTTTGCAATGGCCGGCATCAACCCAGCAAACAACATTGCGCGGTGGGACGGCACCGAGTGGAAGCCGTTCGTTGGTGGAACTGAAGTGGGCGTAAACGAGCCCGTGGAAGCGCTTCTGGTTTCCGGCGATCGCCTAATCGTTGGCGGTGTCTTTACGATCGCCGGCGATCAAGTCTCATCAAGGATCGCCGTTTGGAGATCTGAGGCGACGCCCGGCGATATGAATTGTGACTGCTTCGTTACTGTGGCTGATATCGGTGGTTTTGTGCTCGCGCTCACAAACCCTGCTCAATATGGCGTTCTTTTTCCTGGATGCGATATTGTTCGAGCGGATATGAACGGCGACAGTTTTGTCAACGTTGGCGACATTGGGGCATTTGTCTTGGCGCTTACCGCGCTGTAGCCAGTCGCGCCCGGCGGACAGACGGTCCATGGGTTGAAACCCCTGGCTACCATCGCTCGCCCCTTCGGGGCGAAGGAAGATGGCGCGGCTGGCGGGCGGAAGAGGTCCGCACAGCGGACCCTACAAGCTTGGCTCGCGAACGGCGGACGCCGCGCGGGCTGAAGCCCTCGGCTCGTCAAGACCGAAGAGGCAGGGCGCGGAGTACCGCGGCCTGCCCTACCCAACTGCACTCGCGGCTCGAAACTCGCCCGCCCCCCTTCGCCCCTCTTCAATTCGCTATTCGCTATTCGAAATTCGCTATTCTCCACTCCGCCCCGCTCCCTCCCCTATCCCCCATTCGCCTTCGCCTCCAACTCCATCCATCGGGCATAGAGCTTTTGCGATTGTTCCTTCGCCGCCTCCAGCTCGGCCCAGCGCTTTTGCGTTTCGGCCGGGTTGCTGGCGACCTTGGGGTCTTCGAGCGCTCGGGTGCACTCGGCCACCCGCGCCTCCGCCGTGGCGATGTTGGCCTCCATCGCCGCCAGCTCGTTTTTCTCGCGCGAGTTGAGGGCCGACTTCGCCGGCTTGCCCGCCGCCTTGGGCGCGGGCTTGGGGCGGGCCGCCTCTTCCTTTTGGCGTGCGTCGCGTTCGCGGGCTTCGAGCCATTGCGAGCAGCGGCCGAACTGGCCGACGCGGCCCTCGCCCAGCAGGCCGATGATCTCGGTGCACACGCGATCGAGCATGAAGCGGTCGTGGGTGACCAGCACGATCGCCCCGGGAAACTCGAGCAGGCTCTCCTCCAGCGCGTCGAGCGAGGCGATGTCGAGGTCGTTGGTCGGCTCGTCGAGGATCAGCAGATCGGCCGGCTGGAGCATGAGCCGGGCGATCAGGATGCGGGCCTGTTCGCCGCCGGAGAGTTCGCCGACGGGCGTGTCGAGCTGATCGAGCCGAAACAAAAAGCGCTTGGCCCAGGCGGTGACGTGGATGTTGTTTCCGCCGAACTCGACGCTGTCGCGCCGGCCGGCGAGGGCCTGGCGCAGGGGGATATCGCGCGGCAGCTCTTCGCGCCGCTGATCAAAGACCACCACGCGGAGTTTTTGCGCCCGCTCGACCACGCCTTCGTCGGGCGGCAGGTCGCCGGTGAGCACGCGGATGAGCGTGGTCTTGCCGCTGCCATTGGCGCCGAGCAGGCCGAGCCGCGAGCCGGGCGAGAGGAAGATCGACACATCTTGAAACAGGCGCTTGTCGCCGAGGGTCTTCGAGACATTTTTGGCGTGCAGCAGCTTTTTGGATTGTCGGCCGGTGCCTTCGAAATCGATGCCGGCGGTGGTGGGCGTGGTGTTGCGGCGTTGGAGGTCGCGGAGCTCGTCGGTGACGCGATAGGCCTCTTCGATGCGCCACTTGGATTTGGTTCGCTGGGCTTTGGAGTTGGATTTCAGAAAGGCCGTCTCGCGTCGCACGATGCCGGCGAGGGAGGCTTCCTGGGCCTGCCGAGCTTCGAGGTATTCGGCACGCTTTTCGAGAAAGTCGGTGTAGCTGCCGCTGACGCTGAAGTAGCCGTCGGGGTAGACGGGGTTGAGCTCGACCACGCGGTCGGTGACGCGATCGAGGAAGTAGCGATCGTGGCTGACGGCTAGAAAGGAGAACGAGGCGCCGCGCAGCGTTTCCTCCAGCCATTCGATGCCTTCGAGGTCGAGATGGTTGGTGGGCTCGTCCATGAGCAGCAGATCCGGCTCTTGCACGAACTGTCGCGCCAGCGCGAGCCGCTTGCGCCAGCCGCCGGAGAGCTCTTCGACGAGTTGTCCGGGCCGCTCGAAGCCGCACTTGCTGAGGACGATGCTGATGCGGGTGTCGTGTTCGTGGGGTTCGAGCTGCTCGTCTTCGATCGCGGCGGAGAGCACCGACTCGACGGAGGCGCCGGCGGCGAAGCGGTCTTCCTGCGGGAGAAGGCAGATGCGCGCTCCGCGGCGGCGGCTGAGTTCGCCGCCGTCGGCGTCGATCTGTCCGGCGAGGATGCGGAGGAAGGTGGACTTTCCGGCGCCGTTGGGGCCGAGGAAGCCGATGTGCTCATCGTCGGCGAAGCTGATGGAAAGATCGCGAAAGAGCTCGCGCCCGGCGAAGTGTTTGGAGAGATTGCGGCAGGTAAGGAGCGTGGCCATTGGGCATAGTGTAGGGCGTCGTTGTTCGATTCGCGGATAGGCCGCGACTATTCGATCGCCACGGCGCGCTGCAACACGGCCAGATCGCGAAGGTCGACATCGGCGTCGTTGTCGAAGTCGCTGCACAGACACGGCGACGGCGCGTTCAGGTCTGGAGCGGAGATACAGACGGCGGCGGACGGAAAGTCGTCCGGCGTAATGAGGCCGTCGCTGTTTTGGTCGCCGGGGCAGACGGGCGGGACGACGAATTCGAGGACGAGCCGCGGGCGAACGGCGGGGTCGATGTTTTCGCGCGTGTCGAAGCGCTTGGCCGAAGCGTCGGCTTCGTCGCCGATGACGCACCAACCGTGATTGAGGGCCGGATTCTCGAGCCAGAAGCGCACGTCGCTCAGCAGCGTTGGGGTGGTATCCCAAACGTAAGGGCCGACGCCGTCGACGAGCGTGGTCGCGCTGGCGTTGGGTACAAAATCGCCGCCCGCGGCGGTCCAGAAAAATCCGGGAAATCGGCGATGGAGCCAGGTCGCGTCGCCGTTCTGGGTGGCTGCTCCCGCGCCGCCGCGTGAGCCGGCGTTGGACGCGCCCTCGCCCCAATCGGCGAGCAGGCGATGAAGCCCGAAAGGCGCGGGGCCGATGACGGTGCGAGAGACATGCAGTTCGACCCGCGCGTCGGTGATTACGGCGTGGGGCGGCAGGGCCGAGCCTGCGAGATCGAACTGGATCAGGCCGCGTCGTACGCCACCGGCCGCCGTGCGACCGGCGAAGAAGTGCTCTCCGGCGCCGTTGCTGACGCTGCCGGTGGAGTCGTCGTAGAGCGTGTTGTCGCGAGAGGCGATGATGGTGATCGACCCGGCGTTGGCGGTGAGTGCGAGGGCGAGCGAGAGCAGCCTTGCAGTGGCCACATTCGAAGGGCGTTTCTTGGAGTTCATCTCGAATTCTCCGAAAATCGGCGCGCCCCGCGGACCAGTGTCCGCGGGGCGCGCCGTGCGAATTCTGACGGTTTCGTTACTTGCGCCGGCGGCCGAAGCCGCGGCGCGCGAAAGCAAAGCGCACGAGCGGCGTTAGTTAGCGCCACCCAGCGCGGCCTGCATGATCTTGAAGTAGACGTCCGTGTTGTCCATCACGCCGGTGAACTGGCCCGCGCCGACGCCTGCCGCCGAGACGGGAATGTCCGAGGCGGTGTGGGCCGCGACCGGGTCGCCGATCTGTCCGGTGACGAAGTACTTTCCGTTGATGTCGCGATTGACCGGTCCGCTGGGGTAGGTGTTCAGCGGAGCGACATTGTTAAACGGCTGCTGGCTGTCGCGCAGCGGCAGCGGATTGGTGCGCCAATCTTCATTGCGGTCGGCGTTCGCGGCATAGCCGATCAGCATGCGGCGATCGACGTTGGTCGACATCGGGTAGCCGTCCGTCGCCAGGGTGTAGCGCGGGAATCCGGCGGCCTCGTAGGTTCCGACGACTTCGTTGCGCAGGCCGACCGTGCCGCCGTTCTGCGGGCGCGAGCCGCGATTGGCGAGGCTGGCGTCGGTGACGCGCGAGCCGCCGATGATGTTGATACCGGCACACTCGTGATCCGCGGTGACGACGACCAGGGTGTTGCCGTCGGTTTCGGCGAAGTCGAGCGCGACTTCGAGGGCCCGATCGAACTCGATGGTGTCGAGGATCCAGCGTTCGGTGTCCATGTTGTGGGCCTGCTTGTCGATCGAGGCGGCTTCAACCATCAGCGTGAAGCCGTCGGCGTCTCGGCTGAGGACCTGAAGCGCCTTCTCCGTCATTTCATCCAACATGGGCTGGTCGGGGAATCCGTAGTCGTTCACGACCGTGCTGGCGCCGCGACGACCGTTGATTTTGTCCAGTGCGACGTTCATGTTTGAGTAGGCGAACAACCCGAGCAGCTTTTCCGTCGTCGGAGCGACTGCCTGGAGGTCTGCGTTGGTGGCGGCGTAGGTGAACCCGGCGGTCTGGAAATCGGCGATCAAGTCGCGCGCGCTGTCGAGCGCGCCGGCGGGCACGCCCCAGCCAGTGACGAGATCGGCCGGGAGGGTGTAGTCGTTCGCGTTCGAGCGCTGCGAGCCGGGGGTGCCGGCGGGCAGGAACCACTTGCGTCCGCCGCCCAGCAGCACCTTCAGGCCACCGGTGGCAGCCGCTTCGTCGAGGAACTGGTCACAGATGCCGGTGCCGGCGCCGCGGCTCTGGGTGTGGGTGCCGAAGGAGCCGGGGGTGGCGTCGAAGACGTCGGAGGTGGTGACGATGCCGAGGGCCCGCCCCTGTTCGCGGGCGAGGAATTCGCCGATCAGCTCGACGCGCGGGTTGTCCCAGTTGTTGGTCGTGTCGTCGGGGAAGACGCCCTGCTGGTTGTTGTTCGATTTGTTGCCGGTCGCGTAGCAAGCGGCGCCGGGCGAGGAGTCGGTCACGATGGAATTGAGCGAGTGCGTGATGACGATGCCGGTGACGGGCATGGTGTCCATCGCCAGCAGGCCGTCGGCCTTACCCTGGGAGACGCCGCGGGCCATGATGCGGGCCGCGGTGCGATGGGCGATGCCCATGCCGTCGCCGATGAAGACGATCACGTTCTGAGCGCGGGGGGCGCCCTTGCCGGCATCGGCGATGCCGACGATCTCGAAATTGCCGGTGGCTTCGCTGACGGAGCTGTCGCTCTGCGTCACGCGGACGGTCAGCGTGTGGACGCCGACGTCACTGCTGGAGTAGGCGCGCTGGACGGCGCAGCGGGCGCCGGCCGGCGATCCGCTGACGTTGGCGGCGTAAGTCGCGACCGCGCCCGGAACCAGCGCGCCATCGACCAAGAACTCAACCGTCGTGATGGTGTTGCCCGCGGTGGGAACGACCGTCGCGCCGAAATCGAAGCGCTGGCCGGCGATGAAACGCGAGATCAGCGGCGGATTGGCGTCGGCGAAGCTGAACAGGTTGCTCGGCGGGCTCATGCGCGTGATCGACGGGCCGGCGCCGGCGCCGATATCAAACGCGGACATGTTCTCAAATTGCGTCGCGGCGATCGGATGAACACCGTCGATGGTCGGACGGACCGTCGGCAGGCTCTGGGACGGCTGGTCGACGACGACCGCGCGGCCGCCGCTGCTGATCTCGGTGGCGAACGTTGTCGCGACCGAACAGGCGACCAACGTCGCCCCGAGGATGCGCTTCATTCCCATGCTGAACTCTCCCGAAAAAGTGTGTGTGCGGGCGGCCCGCGTTGTGTCGATTTGCGGACACCGCCCCCGACGAAAAAATGAGGATCGCAATCAGTGGCGATGGCCGCAGGCAGGCGCGGATCCCGGCTCGGCCGGCTTGAGGGCGGCGGACGCGTCCTGTCCGTTCACTGCGTACACGGCGGCGGTGGTGGCTTCCAAACGCACATAAGACACGCGACCATCCGGTTCGTTGCGCGCCCCCAAGCGCAGCACGCCGTAGACGCGGACGAGGCCGGAGCCTGTGGCGAAGGTGCGCTCTGCGGCGTCGCTTAGCACGACATGCACGATGGTCGCGGGCAGATCCTCGGCGAAGCCGTACTCATGCTCGTGGAGCTGCATCGGCATTGGTCCGAGCAGCACCTGGCCTTTCACCGGCGCCGACTGGGCGATTAGGTAGCCCTCGATTTCGACGTACTTATCCGCCAGCGACCTGGCGCGCTCGGAGAACTCCAGCCCGCGCGGGCCGATCGGCATCTTGAAGATTTCGCGCAGCGCCAAGCGCTCGGTCGCCGGGCGCGACGAGGGCTGTGACGGCGACGCCTGGCGCTTCGCGGCGGCGACAAACGCCAGGGAGGGTAAACGGGCCGGGCTTTGCGTTGCCGCGAAGAAGAGCGTTGCGGCGAGTGTGACTGACAACTGACGTGGCGACACCGAATTCTCCGGCTGGTTGGGGACCAAGGATGCGACTTTGCGGGAAGCCGCGATCGGAGATGAGAGGATGAACCATTGCTGTTATTGCACGGTGAGCGAGCCGTGAAGTTTGGCGCGATTATCGATGTGCAGGAATTAGCGCTTTCGAAACGAACTCCGGGCGATACACTGGCGACTCGCAGTCGGGCGTATGGCGCCTGACGTTACTTTGGCTCCTCGTTGACGATTCGCGTTCCGCTGAAGGGCGGTGCTGCGCGGCAGTGCGCGGCTGGCCTTGAGATGGGATGCGCGGGGTCGTCTGTGGATGAGGGGTGAGAGAGATGCCACGTCGCGCGGATATTCGTCGCACATTGATCATCGGTTCGGGCCCGATCGTGATTGGTCAGGCCTGCGAGTTCGACTATTCCGGGGCGCAGGCCTGCAAGGCGCTGCGCGAGGAAGGCATCGCGGTTGTGTTGGTGAACTCCAACCCGGCCACGATCATGACCGACCCCGAGCTGGCCGACCGGACGTATGTCGAGCCGATCACGCCGGAGGTGATCGAGAAAATCCTGGAGAAAGAGCGGGTGCGCGGCACGCCGATCGATTCGGTGTTGCCCACGCTGGGAGGGCAGACGGGCCTCAATTGCGCGATGCGGTGTCACGAGAGCGGAGTGTTTGAGCGGCTGGGCGTGCGGATGCTGGCGGCGTCGCCGGCGGCGATCCATAAGGCGGAGAATCGTCAGGCGTTTCGCGACGCGATGAGGAAGCTGGGGCTGGATGTGCCGGCCAGCGGCATTGCGCATACGTGGGACGAGGCGAAGTCGGTTGCGAAGCAGGTGGGGTTGCCGTGCTGCATTCGTCCGGCCTTTACGCTGGGCGGCTCGGGGGGCGGATTTGCGTGGAATGCGGAGGAATTTGAGAAGATCAGCAAGCGCGGGCTGGAGTATTCGCCGGTCAGCGAGATTCTGATTGAAGAATCGCTATGGGGCTGGAAGGAATATGAGCTGGAGGTGATGCGCGACCGGGCGGACAACGTCGTGATCATCTGCGCGATCGAAAACTTCGACCCGATGGGGGTGCACACGGGCGACTCGATCACCGTGGCCCCGGCGCAGACGCTGACCGACCGCGAATATCAGCGGATGCGCAACGCGTCGCTGCGGATCATCCGCGAGATCGGCGTTGAGACCGGCGGATCGAACATTCAGTTCGGCGTGCATCCGAAGACGGGCCGCATGTGCGTGATCGAGATGAATCCGCGCGTCTCGCGCAGCTCGGCGCTGGCGAGCAAGGCGACGGGCTTCCCCATTGCGAAGATCGCGACCAAGCTGGCGATCGGCTACACGCTCGACGAGCTGCCGAACGACATCACGCGGAACACGCCGGCCTGCTTTGAGCCGGCGCTCGATTACTGCGTGGTGAAGATTCCGCGCTGGACGTTTGAGAAGTTTCCCGAGGCGGACGAAACGTTGACGACGCAGATGAAGAGCGTCGGCGAGGCGATGGCGATCGGCCGGACGTTTAAAGAGGCGCTGCAAAAGTGCGTGCGCTCGATGGAGATCAAGCGGTTCGGGCTGGGGCTGGACGCCAACGATCGCTGGCTGGTCGAAGAGACGCGCATCCGGCGGCGCGAGGAATTGCAGGACGAGCTTTCGGCGGTGGTGGGCGGACGGGCGAGCGAGGCGCCGGCGGACACTGAGGAGGAACGTGCGGCGCGCTGGCCGATCCCCGAGGACACGCTGATCGAGAAGCTGCGTGTTCCCGCGCAGGGGCGGCTCTATTACATCCGCTATGCGCTGAAGCACGGCATGAGCGTTGAGCGCATCTGCGAGCTTTCGGGCATTGATCCTTGGTTTGTCGAGAACATCCGCGAGCTGGTTGCGTTTGAGAACGAACTGCTCGAGGCCCGCCCGCGCGTTCGCAAGCATCTGGCCAATCTGCTGCGCGAGCGCGACGCCGGCGGGGACCATGCGGCGGATGAGCCGTTGCCGCCGATGAGCGCCGCGGCGAACGGCGGCCAAGCCGCTGCGGCGAAGATTGATGGTGATGAGGCGGCGCTGCTGATGCGAGCGCGGAGCTTGGGCTATAGCGAGATGCAACTCGCCAATATCTGGGATGTGACCGCCGACCAGGTTCGGGCGCTGCTGAAGCTGAGCGGTCTGCAGACGCGCTATCGGCTGGTGGACACTTGTGCCGCGGAGTTTGAGGCGGCGACGCCCTATTACTACGGCACGGCGGAGTGTGCGGCGGTCGGCAGCGCGACGGCGGTGGGCGGTGCGGGGTCGGGATATTCGGCGTTGCCGGACGAGCTGCGCGAGTCGAATCGTCCGCGGGTGGTGGTGCTGGGCGGCGGGCCGAACCGCATCGGGCAGGGAATTGAGTTCGACTACTGCTGTGTTCATGCGGCGCAGGCGGCGCGCGAGCTGGGCTATGACGCGGTGATGGTGAACTCGAACCCCGAGACGGTGAGCACCGACTATGACACCAGCGACATGCTCTTTTTTGAGCCGCTGACGCATGAGGATGTGCTGAATATCTGCGAGCGGCTGGCGAAGCCGAAGAGAATGCAGAAGGGGGTCGCGCAACAGGACGCCTCATCGCGCCGCGACAGCGCTGCTGCATCGGGCAATCTGCATTCTGCATTGCTGAAGGGCGTGATTGTGCAGTTTGGCGGACAGACGCCGCTGAATTTGGCGCGTGGTCTGCAGCGGGCGGGCGTTCCGATTCTGGGCACGTCGCCGGACGCGATTCATCGGGCGGAGGATCGGGAGGAGTTTGCGCGGATCATTCAGGACCTGGGCTTGCAGCAGCCGCCCAGCGGCATCGCCCGCAACTTTAAGCAGGCCAAGGAGATCGCCGAGCGGGTCGGCTATCCGGTGCTGGTGCGTCCGTCGTATGTTCTGGGCGGGCGGGCGATGGAGGTTTGCAACGCGGAGGCGGAGCTGCGGCACTACATGACGCACGCCGTGGCGGCCTCGGGCGATCATCCGATTCTGATCGATCGTTTTCTGAGCGATGCGATCGAGGTCGATGTGGACGCGGTGTGCGATGGGCAGCGGACGGTGATCTGCGGCGTTTTGGAGCACATCGAGGAGGCGGGCATTCACTCGGGCGATTCGATGATGACGCTGCCGCCCTACTCGCTGTCGGCGGCGATCGTGCAGCAGATGTGCTATGCGGTGCGGCGGCTGGCGATTCGCATCGGCGTGATTGGGCTGATGAATGTGCAGTTTGCGATCAAGGATGACGACATCTATGTGCTGGAGGTGAACCCGCGGGCGTCGCGCACGGTGCCGTTCATTTCCAAGGCGACGGGCATCCCCTGGGCGCGGGTGGCGGCGAAGGTGATGTTGGGCAAGACGCTGGCGGAGCTGGGTATTACCGAGGCGCCGCCGCGGCGACACATTGCGGTGAAGCAGTCGGTGTTTCCGTTCGACAAGTTTCCCGGGGTCGATGTGGCGCTGGGGCCGGAGATGCGCAGCACGGGCGAAGTGATGGGCATCGACGAGCGGCTGAGCGTGGCCTTTGCCAAGGCGATGATGGCGGCGAGTGTGACGTTGCCGCTGGAGGGCAAGGTGTTTGTGTCGGTTAACGACAAGGACAAGCCGTTTATCGCGGCGGTGTGTCGGCCGCTGGCGCAGCTTGGCTTTGAGCTCATCAGCACGGAGGGGACGGGGCGGACGCTGCGCGGGGCGGGGCTGAAGTGCGAGGTGGTGCAGAAGATCCGCGATGAGGCCGGGGGTGTGACGCCGCTGGATCTCATCGAGAGCGGGCAGATCAAGCTGGTGCTGAATACGCCGGCGCGGACGGGCAAGCAGACGGATGAGGGGAAGATTCGGGCGGCGGCGGCGTCGCACCGCATTCCGATCGTGACGACGATCACGGGCGCGCGGGCGGCGGTGGCGGCGATCGGCGCGTTGAAGCGGCGGACATGGGATGTGCATGCGCTGCAGGATTTGATTGCGTGACGAGCGCGTCGGCTCAGCGCTGAACTCGGTTCCACTTTGCCGTGTTTGCGCGCGGCGAGAGTTTCCACGTTCGAAGGAAATCAGTGGGCGTTATTCGCCGCCGGGGCTGCGCCGCGCTGCGCGAGGAGCGCTGCGCATGTGTCCACAAGACGGAGCCGGCCGATCGGCTTGGTGGCGAATTCGTCGCAGCCGGCCTCGAGGCAGCGGGCGCGATCGTCGCTCATGGCGTGTGCGGTGAGGGCCAGGATCGGCGTTTTTACGCCCATTCGTCGCAGTCGACGGGTCGCCTCGTAGCCGTCGAGCACGGGCATCTGCATGTCCATGATGATCAGGTCGAACGGGCGTCCCCGCGTGATGGCTGCGACGACAGCGGCGCAGCCTTCCTCGCCGTCGGGGGCGAGGGCGACTTCGGCGCCGGACTTTCGCAGCATGGTGGAGATCAGCCGTTGGTTGTCGGGGCCGTCTTCGACCAGCAGCACGCGCTGATGGGCGAGCGGTGCCGCGGCGGGCGTCGGCGGCGCCGCGGGTGTGGGCGGCGCGGCGGACGTGGGCGTGGCGGACGACGGCGTGACTACGACGGATTCTGCGGGCTCGTTGCGCTGCTGCGATGTGGGGCTGAGGATGGGGAACTCGCCCGAGTAGGTGCGCAGCCGGATCGCGGCGCGTGGTCCGGGATCGACGGTCAGCGTGAAGGTGCTGCCTTCGCCGGCGACGGAGGAAACGCTGACTTCGCCGCCGAGCAGCGCGGCAAGTTCGCGGCTGATGGCGAGGCCCAGGCCCGACCCGCCGAAGCGGCGGGTGGTGAATTGATCGGCCTGTTCGAAGGGCCGGAAGAGGCGGGACTGGGCTTCGGCCGAGATGCCGATTCCGCTGTCGACGACGCGCATGCGGAGCGGGCCGGCGGCGGGATCGGGAAAGTCGAGGATGAGGCGGACTGTTCCGGCGCTGGTGAACTTGATCGCGTTGCCGATGAGATTGACCAGCACCTGCTTGACGCGCATGGGGTCGGATTCGATGGTCTCGGGGATGGGGCCATCGATATGTAGTTCGCAGCGCAGGCCTTTGATTGCGGCGCGCGGGGCGAGCATGTGCAACACTTCGTTGGCGAGTTCGGCCGGCGCGACGCGCACCTTGGCGACGGTGAGCTTTCGGGCCTCGATTCGGGAGAGGTCGAGGATGTCGTTGATCAATCCCAGCAGGTGTTCGCCGTTGCGGCTGATCGTTTGCGAGATGTCGCGGGTGTGCGGATCGGCGTCGGCCCCGTCATCCTCGATCAGCATTTCCGAAAAGCCGATGATGGCGGCCAAAGGCGTGCGCAGCTCGTGGCTCACCTTGGCGAGGAAGTCGCTCTTGGCGCGCGTGGCCTGTTCGGTGGCCTGGATGGCGGCCGAGAGCAGGACGTTGTGGTTCTCGATTGCTTTGGCGTAGTGCTCGCGCTGTTCGCGGACGCGGCGCTCGTGGTTGCGAACGCCGTAGACCACAAACACGGCGAGCGCGCTGATCAACAGGGCGGGGACGAGCCCCTGAAGCAAGGCCCATCGCACGCCGGTGAGCCGGGTTGCGAACTCCGACGCGAGCATATCGACGCCCACGACCGCGACGACGCAGCCGTCGCGATCGATGAGCGGCGCGTAGGCCGTGAGAAAGGTTCCCCACTTGTCGGTGACGGGCTCTGCGAGTGCGATGGCTTCGCCCGTTCGGAGGACTTCGAAGAGCAGCGGGTCGACGTCGTCGAACTCTTCCATGAGTTGGGCCTGGTCGATGACGCCATCGGCGTCGGCATCGATGGGCGCGGCGGTGTCGAGCACGAATCGCACGACGCCATCCACGACGCGGGCGGTGTAGATGTACTTGATGTCGGGGGCGCAGCGATGCAGATACTCCAGGGGGGCGATGATGCGCTGATACTCGTCGCCGTTGTGCTGAGTGGCGTCGCGGAGCGATTCGTGATCGGCGACATCGATGCAGGAGGCCGCCGCCCGTGCGAAGCGAACGAGGCCGGAACGCACTTCATCGATCTGGGCGTGATAGGCGGCGTGGTAGAGCCAGCAGAGGCTGAGGACGGCCGCGGCGAAGGCGGCAGCGCCTGCGGCCAAGCCGTCGGGCAGCGGGCCGCGGCAGTGTCGGCCCACAAAACCGAGTATCTCCAGGATGTGCCGTCGTAAATTCATCTGACCCAGTCGAACGAGACGGGGGGGCCGCGCGTGCGACGCGTGTTGCGGGAGTGTCCGGCCCCGGCACCATCAACGTTGATCGGCAGGAAGTTTGGGCTCACTGATTGCTCCGGCCGGCTTTCAGATCTGATTGAAAACGGTCGGGTTGCGGACAAGTTTCGGACGGCGTCTCGACGAGTCGCTGGGTCTGGTGGGGCGATTTCGGACAGGGGTGGACAGGATGTCGGCGAGGGGGAACGGGGAGGGTTGTTACGCGAGGTCCGGTAATAAGGATGCGATGCGGGTACGCAAAATCGCATTGTCGAAGCGCGCGGTCGGGACGTAGGATGAATCGGAATTGATTTCAGACGTTCGCGACCCGCGTCAGCCGTTGCCCGCTCCCGCCCAACGTGCCGTCGCAAACGATGCGCGCTATCCGCGGGTCTAGGTGTGCTGGTGTCTGATCGACGGACCATTGTCGGTCGGCGAGCCGCATGTTTTCGTCACTCGGTTTGTTCCTTTCATATCGATCGAGGATCTGTATGCGCCTGCGTGCCCTTCTTTGCAACGTTGTGTTCGGGACTGCTGTTGTGGCCGCCTCTGCGCTGGCCGATGAATCGGGCCGGGTCTTTCGGCCGATGCCGATTGCGCTGGAGGAGATTCGGAATCTGAGCGTCTCGACGACGGGGCAGGTTATTGCTGATCAAGTCGTCGGCCTGGGTGGAAATGGCGCTCGCGGCGGCGGCTGTCAGCAGATTGCTTCGCACACCGACGCGGCCTTTTCGGGCAGCGGGCAGTTTGTGTTGCAACTGGGCTTCGTGGATGACGAGGTTGCCGCGGCGTCGTATGTGATTCCGGCCAATCAGTTTCCGATTCGGCTGGAATCGATCGAGATGATTTTTGGCACGACCAATGCGACGGTTCAGACGAGCACGGCGTGGACCGTGTTTATCTGGCAGGGGTTGCCCAGCACCGGCACGATCGTCGGGCAATTCTCGTCGGGCGACGGCATTTTGCCGGAGATGATCATTGGACCGGGCACGGCGGCGCTGAATCTGCAGATCGTCGTCGACCCCAACGACCCGGAACAGATCATTATTCAGAATGACGGCAGTGCGACGTTTAGCGTCGGCGTGCGCATCGACGAACACCATGCCCCGCCGTCGTTGCCGTGCTTTATTCCGCCGCTGGAGAACCAGAACGCGTTCCCCGCGACGGACACGAGCGGATTGCTGTCGCCGCAGGGGAACTGGCTGTTCGGTATTAACTGCGGCGCATTCGGCTGTCCGGCGAACGGTGGCTGGGCGCGTTTCAGCCAATTGCCTGCGGGCTGTCGCCCTTCGAATGACTGGGCGTTGCGGGCGACGTATACGCCGACGAGCTGTCAGCCGGGCGTGGGCGCGTGCTGTCTGCTGACGGGTGTGTGCGATATTCGACTGCAGGCGGATTGTGCTTCGAACGTGGGCATCTATCAGGGCGACGGCACGAACTGTCAGACCGCGACCTGTCCTCAGCCGACCGGCGCGTGCTGCTTCCAGGCGACCGGCGGTTGCATCAATCTGACGGCGGACAATTGCTCGCGGGCCGGGGGTGTGTACTCGGGCAACGGCACGGCTTGCGGCACGACGGTTTGTTTTCCGACGGGCGCGTGCTGCTTGCCGGCGGGCAACTGCATTGGTCCGGTTTCGCCGGGCGACTGCGCGGCGCAGGGCGGCACGTTCCGCGGGAACAACACGAGCTGCGCGACGCAGAACTGCCCGCAGCCGACGGGCGGCTGCTGCTTCCCGACGAACTTCTGCCTTGTGCTGACGCAGGTGGAATGCGGCAACGCCGGCGCCACCTGGCGCGGGGCGGGGACGAATTGCGACGGGCCCGCTCCGTGTGCCACCGGCCCGACCTGCGGTCCGTGTGCCGACTCGAACTGCGACGGTTTCGTGACGGTGGGCGACATCGGTTACTTCGTCGACGCGGTCGTGGGCGGACAGACGGCTTGGGCGAACCGCTTCGGCGGGACGGCGCCGTGTGACTTCGTCTGTGCGAATGACGCCAACGGCGACAACTTTGTGACGGTCGGCGATATCAGTGCGTTTGTGCAGGCGGTGAGCAGCGGGCAGCCGTGCCCGGGTTAATCGCTTTTTGCAGGGTCCGCTGCGCGGACCTCTGACCCCTCATGGAACGGCGCGCGGGCGATTGGCCGCGTGCCGTTTTATTTTGGAGTGGAGCGGGTCCGCTGCGCAGACCCGATGGGCGCCCATTCCAATCCGGGCGTGAAGTTCTCCTCGCACCTTCGAAATCCGAGCGTAGACTATGGGTAGAGGCCTGCGAGGCGCAGCGCGGAAGGTGCGCGGATGGCTCGCGAGTCCGGCCCGCTCGAAGATCGCCGGCGGGGCTGCCGATCGGCGAAGACAGGCGAGTGAGCACTATGCCGAAGATTTGTCCGAGATGCCGAGTCGAAGTTGCCGCCCAGGCGAAATTCTGCGGTCGCTGCGGGCTTGTTCAGCCGATGAACGGCGGACAGGCGGGCCGAGTGGCGGAGCCTGGCGCGTTGCCGGCGCCCGCGGGTTATTGCGCGGTGCGCGATGCGAGCGATCTGCATTATTCGTGGTTGGGCGCTTGGGGGGCGCAGCGGCTGATTGGCACCGAGCCCATTACGCTGCGGGTCTTCAATGCGGGCTATGCACTGGAGAATGTGCGGCTGCGGGTCTGCGGCACGTCGGCCGGCGGCAGCGCGGTGTATGAGCGCGAGTTTGAGATTGCTTCGCTGGAAAATGGCGCGACGTGGACGACGGAGATTCCGTCGTACGAGATCGCCGAGCCGTTGATCGAACTGGTGGTCGGGTTGGTGGACGCGACGTTCGCATGGGCCGGCTGAGAAGCCGCGGTCCCAATAGCGGAAAGGACGATGGTCATGCCATACGTACTGTTCGGATTGCTGGTGTTCGGCGGCCTGGTGATTCTCTTCTCCGGCCTTTTCCAAGTGCAGCAGCAGACGCACGCGGTGATCGAGCGCTTCGGGAAATTTCTGAAGATCGCCGGCCCCGGTCTCAACTTCAAGATCCCGCTGATCGACACGGTCGCGGGCCGCGTGACGCATCGCGTGCGCGAACTGGAGATCAAGATCGAGAGCAAGACCAAGGACGACGTGTTCGTCGATCTGCTGATCGCGGTGCAGTACTTCGTCGAGGAAGACGACAGCGCGGTGAAGCTGGCGCATTACAAGCTGACCAACCCGCATCAGCAGATGAGCTCCTATGTCTTTGACACGGTCCGCGCCCTCGTGCCCGAGATGCTGATCGACAACGTCTTCGCCGAGAAGGAGAAGATCGCCGCGGCGGTGAAGGATCGGCTGGAAGAGACGATGCGCCAGTTCGGCTTCACGATCCTGCAGTCGCTGGTGAATGACATTCAGCCGGACCACAAGGTGAAGGACGCGATGAACCAGGTCAATGCGTCGGCCCGCCTGCGCGAGGCCGCTCGCAACGAGGCCGAAGCGCAGAAGATTCGCGTTATCGCCGCGGCCGAGGCCGAGGCCCGCGCGAAGGAGCTGCAAGGCGTTGGTATCGCGCGGCAGCGACTGGCGATTGCGAACGGCTTGAAAGAGTCGGTCCATGCCTGTGCTGAGGCGGGCATTTCGTCGAACGAGGCGACCCGCATGGTGCTGCTGACCCAGCACTACGACACGGTGGCGGCCGTCGGCGCACATAGCCGCAGCACGGTGATGATGGTGCCCTATGGGCCCAACGGCATGGCGGGCGTGAGCGAGCAGATCATGCAGGCGCTGATGGTGCAGCACGAGCTGGGTGATGGCGGCCGAGCGGCGGCGCCCGCGAAGCTGCCGCAGCAGACGGCCAAGGGGGCCGCAAATCACGCTGGCGGCGCGGGATTCGCAGGCGGCGGGGCACCGCAGGCGTAGTTGCGCGCGTGACTCAACGTGGCGGCGGCCGCATTCGCGCGGCCGCCGCTTCGTTTTCCGGCGGTGGGAATTGAAACAGTGCGCTCGGGCCGCGAACTGACGCTGGCCGTGGCGGGGGCGCTCTCGGGGCGGATCGAAGTTCTCGCAGCCGCAGGTCTCGTCTGCGTCACTCCTCCCTATACTTCCCCCCTTCGCCGCGATGGGTGGTCCGGGATGCGCCGGTCCGAGGCGGCTGATCGGGAGTTGTTTTTCGATGTCGCGAGTTTCGTCGAGTCGTCGTCGCGCTGCCGCGCCTGTTGCCGTTGATCATCTTTGGGATCGTCTGCGGCGGCTGGCGATGAACCTTTGGTGGACGTGGAACCCGGATGCGCAGGCGCTCTTTGCGTCGCTGGATCCGGCGCTTTGGCATGCCTGTCAGCACAATCCGCTGGCCTTGCTGGCGCGGCTGTCGGATTCGCAGCGGGCGTGGCTCTTGAGCGATGACACGCTGCGCGTTCGGCTGGAGCAGTGCGAGGCGGCGCTGAGCGAGTATCTCGCGTCGGCGACATGGTTCTCCGAGACGGCGACGGCGGCGCAGCGGAAGATGCGGGTGGCGTACTTTTGTGCCGAGTTCGCGCTGCATGAGAGCTTTGCCCAGTATGCGGGCGGGCTGGGCGTGTTGGCGGGCGATCATCTGAAATCGGCCTCGGACCTGGGCGTGCCGCTGGTGGCGGTGGGCATGCTCTATCGCTGTGGGTATTACCAGCAGCGCATTCGCCCCGATGGCACGACCGGCGTCTATTACCCGGAATATGACTTCGCCGAGCTGCCCGTCACCGACACGGGCAGGACGATCGTGTTGCCGATGCCGGACGGAAAGCTGACGGCGAAGATCTGGCGAGCGGACATCGGGCGCACGCGGGCGTATCTGCTCGATACGGACCTGCCGGCCAATACGCCGGCGCAGCGGGCGATCACGCGGCATCTTTATGGCGGGGACAACGAGACGCGCATTCAGCAGGAGATTTTGCTGGGCTGCGGCGGGATGTTTGCGCTGGACGCGGTGGGTGAAACGCCGACTGTGCTGCATCTGAACGAAGGGCATGCGGCGTTTGCGGCGCTGGAGGCGTTGCGGCGGGAGCTGAAGCGCAAGCCGAATGCGAAGCAGGCGACGCCGGCGGGGCAGTGGAATCGGGCGGTGGAGCGCGTGCGCGGCAAGACGGTGTTCACGACGCACACGCCTGTGCCGGCGGGGCACGATCGCTTTTCCGCGGAGCAGATGGATCGCTACTTTGCGGATGGGCCGGCGGCGCTGGGCATTTCGCGCGAGGAGCTGCTGGCGCTGGGGCGCGAGCGGCCGGGCGACCCGACCGACTCATTTTGCATGACGGTGCTGGCGCTGCGGCTGGCGGGGCATTGCAACGGCGTGAGCAAGCTGAACGGCGACGTGGCGCGGCGGATGTGGCGACATTTGTTCGACGCCAAGGGCAATATTCCATCGAAGCCGCTCAGCAACCCGGTGGGCGAAAAGACGGCGGACCCGAAGCGCGTGCCGATCGGGCATGTGACGAACGGTGTTCATAGTGAGACGTGGCTGGCGCCGGAGCTGCGGCCGCTTTATGACATGTATCTGAAGCCGGCGTGGGTTGGGGCGGGGCCGGGCGATGATTGGTGGCGATCGGCGGGGCGCATTCCGGCGGGCGAACTCTGGGCGGCGCGGCGCATGTTACGGGAGCGGCTGGTGCACTACATCCGACGGCGGATGGTGGAGCAACTGACGCGGCGCGGGGCGGGATCGGCGGAGATTGCGGCGGCGTGGGAGGCGTTTTCGGCCGATGCGCTGACGATCGGCTTTGCGCGACGGTTTGCGACCTACAAGCGGGCGCCGCTGGTGTTTAGCGATCCGAAGCGGCTGAGCGCGATCTTGAACAACCCGAAGCGGCCGGTGCAGCTTGTTTTCAGCGGCAAGGCGCACCCGGCGGATCGCGAGGGACAGGCCTTTGCGCAGCGGATTCACGAATTCTCGCAGCAGCCGGCCTTTGCGGGGCGGGTGGTGCTGATCGAGAACTACGACATGGAGACGGGGCGGATGTTGACCAGCGGCTGCGATGTGTGGCTGAACAACCCGCTGCGGCCGCGCGAGGCGAGCGGCACGAGCGGGATGAAGCCGCCCTTGCATGGCGGGTTGAACTGCTCGATTCTCGACGGTTGGTGGCCGGAGGCCTTTGACGGCGTGAACGGCTGGGCGATCGACGACGGAAAGAGCGAAGAGAGCGGCCCGAAGGTCGACCAGCGCGACGCGCGGGCGATCTACCGGCTCCTGGAGCGCGAGATCGCGCCGGACTTTTATGCACGCGACAAATCGGGCGTGCCGCAGAAGTGGGTGAAGCGGATGGTCGCGTCGATGAAGACGGTTTGCGGCGCTTTCAGCACGGCACGGATGGTGGGCGAATATGCGATGAATTACTACTTGCCGGCACACGGCAAGTAGCGGGCGGTGCGGGTTGGCGGCGGCGGTGTCAGAATTTGTCGCTTGTTCTCCAAGTCCCGTACTCCTATGATCTTGTGAACACCCCGCGCGGGCGAGCGCAGGCGGGGCGGGCGTTTGCCGATTGAGGCGTAGCAACTTGCGACACCGTTCCACACCCATTGCGCAGTGGCTGATCGCCGCGTCGCTCGGCGCGATCGCCGCCACTTTGATTACCCGTAGTAACGTCGGTGACGCAACCGCTTTCGCCCAGAATGCGCCGGTGGCGGGGGCGCGCGGCGTATTTGCGTTTACGGGGCAGCTCGACGGCGAGCACCAGGGATTGTTCATGCTCGACATCGAGCAGGGCACGATCTGGGTGTATGAGATCGAATCCAACGGGGGCACGCGCAAGCTCAAGCTGACGGCTTCGCGATCTTGGCTATACGACCGCTATCTGAAAAACTTCAACTGTCTGCCGCCGACGTACAAGGATGTGCAGGAGTTGGTGGCGCGTGAGCGCGCGCAGTACAGTGCGCTGCGCGGCGAAAGCGGCATCGCCGACGAGTCGGAGATGCGTCCCGCCGGTGCGAAGCCGACTGTTGATCCGTCTGTGTCGCCGAACTGAGTCAGAGAGCCACCTCGAGAGGAATGCCCGGAAATGGCAAAGCCTTTTTACTCGCTCGAAGAAGTGACCAGCCTGCTGGGGAAGAGCCAGGCCGACGTGACCGCGCTGGTGCGCTCCGGCGCTCTGCGTGAGTTTCGCGACTCGGGCAAAGTCTTCTTCAAGAAGGAAGACGTCGACAAGCTGAAGGCCAAGGGCGGCGGCGCGGCCAAGGCGCCCAGCCCCGGCGACAGTGCCGAGATCACGCTCGACGCGGTTGAAGACGAGAATCGCTCCGACGATTCGCTGCCCTCGCTGGTCGACACGTCGGGCGGCACGAGCATCATCGGGCTGGCTGATATTGACGAAGAGCCGCCCAAGCCCGCCCCCAAGGCGGCCCCCGGCAAGCCGGCCGCCGCTCCGCCCAAGCCTGCGGGCAAGGGCAAGAGCGACACCGCCGTGCCGATCGCGGGCGTGCGCGTGCTCGATGACGATGATCTGGAGCTTGACGCCGACCCGCTGGCCAAGACGCAGGTGACGGCGTCGCCCGTAAGCGCCGCTTCGGACCAGGTGGCGCTGAATGAAGGCACGAGCAGCGGCTCGGGGCTGCTGGACCTGACGCGCGAGGCCGACGACACGTCGCTGGGCGCGGAGCTGCTGGACGAGATTTATCCCGGTCAGGACGACGTGGCTCCGACTGCGGGCGGCACGGGAGCGGCGATGCCCGCGCCCGTTGCGAAGACTCCGACCAAGGCGAGCGCTCCGCCGAAGAAGGGCGCGGCTCCGGCTAAGCCCGCGCCGGCTCCGACCCGGGCTCCTGCTTACGAAGAGCAGGCCGAGGAGGAGGACGTGGTGGCGAGCGGGCCCGTGATGACGCAGCAAGCGCCGCCGCGGGTGGTCTCGGGCGCCGACGCGAGCGATCCGCTCTTTGCGTCGATGCACATCTGGAGCCTGATCTATCTTTCGGTTTGCGGCGCCGTTGCCGCTGCGGTCTCGCAGGGTTTTGTGCCCGATTTCGCGCTCTGGCTGACCAACAATTTTTTGTGGTTCATCCTCGGCTCGTTCGGCGGCCTGGGGCTGCTGGTGCTGATCGGCTGGCTGATCGGCCGCTCGGGTTCGGGCCGACGGGCGTAGGCCGCGTGCAACGACCGATGTTGGTGACTTTTTCAGGCCGGAGCGCGTCGCATGAATGAGCGCTACGGCCTGATTCTTTTGATTTTGATCCCGGCGATGTTGCTGCTGAGCGCCGCGCTGACCGTGTCGATGGCGTGGAAGTACGGCAAGGATGTCGTCCTCACAGAGCTCGACGAACAAAAGACGCGCGACTGCGAGAGCCTGTTTCGGCTGCGATTGCCGGCGAGCGCCAAATCGGTCGGTTTTCACATGCGCCTGGCGGGGAAGACGGTCGCCCATTGGCGGCTGACGATGAATGCGGCGGAGCTGCCGGCGCTGGTGAAGGCATCGCCCTTTGCCGACGCGGAGTGGCGCGTATTGCCCGCGTCGACCGAGAGCGCTCCGCCTTATCCCGATTGGTGGACACCCACTGCGCTAACAGGGACGCGCACGGCGACGGCGACCGTTCAGGATAAGGGCGAGCGGAATTTGCTGACGATCTGGGTCGCCGAATTGCCGATGGCTGCGGCTTCCATGCCGGCGGCGACGGATTCGCCGGCGGCGGCGTCAGGACCGGCGGCAGCGTCGGCGCCGGCGGCATCGGCTCCGGCGGAGAATCAGGTCGCGGTGTTTTTGGAGTGGCGTCGGGACTGATCCGCTGGCGCTAGGTCGCGAGTGCGGCGTGGAAGCGGCGGATCAGGCGGTTTTGGCGCGAGAGATAGCCCAGGCACGCCAGCGGCGTGACGGAGCGGGCGAGGCGCTCGACGACGCGCGTGCCGACGCGGGCCCAGGCGCGGTGTTCGTGGGAGAGGATGCGCTCGGCGTTGGAGTGCAGCACCTGCCAGATGTCGTCGCGGAGCTTGTCGGCGGTGCCGAATTCGCCGCAGATGGCGGTGTGGCCGGCGCGGATGGCGCTCAATAGCTCGGCGACGGAGCGCGGGGGTGCGGCGTGTTCGGATGAGGGGCATGCCGGCGCGAAAGCCGTTGGCATGGCACCCGACCCGGAGGGCATGGCGTCCGAGCGGCCGTTTGAGCCGGAACGCACGTCTGTGCTTACATCAGAAGAGGTCCGCACAGCGGACCCTACGACGGTGTGGGTTGTGCCGACGCGGGTGGTGTGGCTGTCGCTGCCGGCGACGAGGATTTTGTCGCGGGCGTGGGTGGCTTCCCAGACGAAGGCGTTGTGGGCGTAGCTGCGGGTGCCGTTGAGGCCTTCGAAGACGTCGAAGAGCTCGAGCATCTTCTCGATTTGCCAGGGCTTGAGTACGCGATGCTGCGCGGTCCAGGTCAGGTGGTTGATGACGTAGAGCTTGTCGATGGAGCGGAGGTAGCCGACCAGCTCGTAGAGGCTGCCGCGGAGCTTCTGGATCTCGGCGTGCTGGGCCTCGTTGTGGTCGTAGACATTGACGTGGACGATGGTGCCGTCTTCGGGGAAGGCGACCGTGACCTCTTCGCCGATCAGGAAATCGGGCAGCGGGCCGCGCTCGTCGAGCAGCGCGAGGCAGCCGTCGATGGTGTCGTGGTCGGTGATGGTGACGAAATCCATGCCGCGCGATTTGGCGAGGTCATAGACCTGGGCGGGCGTGCTGACGGGGTGGAACAGGAGGCCCGGCAGCCACTTGATGCGCTCGTCGGAAAAGGTGGTGTGGCAATGCAGATCGACGCGGACGGCGCCGGGGCCGGGCAGCCACGCCCGCGGGTGCTCGATCGGCAGGGGCCGGTCGGTGTTGTCGATTTGGTTGTGCCGGTCCGATTTCACGCCGAGCAAACTATAGCGTTCCTGTTAGGATTTCGTGAATGGTTTGAGCGATTTCGGTGGGGGCGAGCGATCCGCGAGAATACGGATTGATCGCACGATCGTTCGTGGGCCTGCGAGCCGCAGGCCGCTACCCAGTGGAGAATACGATGCGGAAGCCGGTGGTGCTGATTACAGGGGCGAATGGCGAGCTTGGGCATAGTCTGATTGAGCATTTTTCGAAGACGGATGATCACCACATTGTGGCGCTCGATCTCAACCCGCTCGATCGCGATCTGCGGGCGATGTGCGTGGCGGCGATTGTGGGCGACATTCTCGATCAGAATCTGCTCAAGCGGCTCATCAGCGAGTTTGAGATTCACGCGATTTATCACCTGGCGGCGCTGCTGAGCACGCGGGCCGAGTACACGCCGGACACGGCGCATGCGGTGAACGTCAACGGCACGCTGAATCTCCTGCAGCTTGCGCACGAGCAATCGCGCTGGCATGGGCATCCGGTGAAGTTTCTCTTTCCGAGTTCGATCGCGGCGTATGGTTTGCCCGATCCGGAGACGAAGGAGAAGGCCGGCAAGGTGCGCGAGAACGAGTGGAATTTTCCGACGACGATGTATGGCTGCAACAAGCTCTATTGCGAGCAGCTAGGTCGCTACTTCACGCATCACTATCGACAGCTCGCGGCGGAGAAGGCGCCGAGCGGCGTCGATTTCCGCTCGATTCGCTATCCCGGCTTGATCAGCGCCAAGACGCTGCCGACGGGCGGGACCAGCGATTATGCGCCGGAGATGCTGCACGCCGCGGCGCAGGGCAAGGCGTATGGATGTTTTGTGCCGGAGCGTGCGCGGCTGCCGTTTATGGCGATGCCGGACGCGATCAAGGCGATTGTGATGCTGGCGGCGGCGCCGCGGGCGGCGATCACGCAGCATGTGTACAACATCGGCGGCTTTAGTTTGACGGCGGCGGAGATTCGCGAGCGGGTGGCGAAGGCGTTTCCGAAGGCGGACATTTCGTACGCGGTCGATCATCCGCGGGCGCGGATCGTCGATAGCTGGCCGGGGGATGTGGATGATTCGGCGGCACGGCGGGATTGGGGCTGGAAGGCGGACTACTCGGCGGAGCGGGCGTTTGATGAATACCTGGTGCCGACGATCCGAGAGTACTACGCGCGGCAGGGCAACGCCAAATAGCGAATTCAAATGCAGAATGCAGAATGCAGAAGGGGCCGCGGGCGAGATTTCGTGGCTTGTTGATTTTCGGTCGGATGATCACTTGGAGCGGATGCGAAGTATGAGAGAGTTGTCGGTTCGACATTGGGGCGTGCGTGTTGGGTTGATTTCATTGATTGCGTGCGTGGCGTTTGCCGAAGCGCCGCTGAAGCCTGTGGCGGCGCCGCCGGTGGCGGCGGTTGTGCCGCATGTGAGCAAGGTGGGCGACGTCGAGCGGCGCGATGACTATCACTGGCTGCGCAATCGTGATGATGCGAAGGTGATCGAATATCTCAACGCGGAGAATGCGTACGCCGCTGCGGTGATGGCGCCGACGGCGGCGCTGCAGGAAAAGCTGTACGCCGAGATGCGCGGGCGAATCAAGGAGACCGACCTGAGCGCGCCGTCGCGGCGCGGGGAATACTGGTATTACGCGCGGACGGAGCAGGGAAAGCAGTATTCGATTCAATGCCGCAAGAAGGGCGGGCTGGACGGGCGTGAGGAGATCCTGCTCGATCAGAACAAGATGGCCGAGGGCAAGGACTACTTTTCGCTGGGGCAGTTCGACGTCAGCCCCAATCATCAACTGGCGGCCTACTCGATCGATTTGAACGGGTCGGAGGAATACACGCTCTATGTGCGCGATCTGAAGAGCGGCGCGGACCTGAGCGATCGCATCGAGAAAGTGAGCGGCGTGGCCTGGGCGGCGGACGATGCGACGCTGTTTTACACCGTGATCGACGCGGCGAAGCGGCCCTACAAGGTGATGCGGCACGCGCTGGGCACGCCGGCGGCGAACGACGTGCTGGTGTACGAGGATCTCGATGGGCGATTCAACGTCTCGGTCGATTTGTCGCGCGATCAGAAGTGGGTGCTGATCGGCAGCGAGAGCAAGACCACGAGCGAGTGGCGCTTTATCGACGCGACGGAGCCGACCGACCCGGCGAAGGTCGTGCAGGCGCGCGAGAGCGGCGTGGAATACAACATTGAGCCGCGGGGCGACACGTTTTACATCGTTACCAACGCGGACGGGGCGACGAACTTCAAGATTGCGACTGCGCCGATCGCATCGGCGGCGAAGGCGAATTGGAAAGACTTCGCCCCCTACAACCCGCAGACCAAGATCGACGGCGTCGACGCTTTTGAGGGGCACCTGGTCATCGCGGAGCGCGAGCGCGGCATGCGGCAGCTTCGCGTACACGACTTTGCGACGGGCGAGTCGCAGCGGATCGAGTTTGCGGAGCCGGTGTTCACGGTCTTTCCGGGGCAGAATCCGGAATACAAGACCGACACGTTTCGATTCAGCTATTCATCGCTCACGACGCCGATGTCGGTCTATGACTACGACGTGAAGACGACCAAGCGCACGCTGGTCAAGAAGACCGAAGTGCTGGGCGGATATGACGAGACGCAGTATGTCTCGGAGCGCATCTTCGCCAAGGCGCCAGACGGCGTCGAAGTGCCGATCTCGCTGGTGTATCGCAAGGGCACGCCGAAGAACGCGAGCGGGCCGCTGTTGCTGTATGCGTATGGTTCGTATGGCGCGCCGATGGACCCGATGTTCTCGCCGACGCGGGTCAGCTTGCTTGATCGCGGGTTTATCTACGCGACGGCGCACATCCGCGGCGGCGGGGAGATGGGGCGGACCTGGTACGACGACGGCAAGATGATGAAGAAGATGAACACCTTCACCGACTTCATCGCCTGTGCCGAGCACCTGATCCGCGAGAAGTACACGCAGCCCGCGAAGCTGGCGATTCAGGGCGGCAGCGCGGGCGGGCTGCTGATGGGCGCGGTGACGAACCTGCGGCCCGACCTGTTTCGGTGTGTTGTGGCGCAGGTGCCGTTTGTCGATTGCGTGAACACGATGCTCGATGCGTCGCTGCCGCTGACCGTGACCGAGTATGACGAGTGGGGCAATCCGGAGGAGAAGCCGGCGTATGACTACATGATGACCTATTCGCCGTACGACAATGTCTCGGCGAAGGCCTATCCGGCGATCCTGGCGACGGCCGGGCTGAACGACCCGCGCGTTTCGTATTGGGAGCCGGCGAAGTGGGTGGCGAAGCTGCGGACGGCGAGCACGAGCGACAAGCGGATCGTGCTGAAGACCAACATGGGTGCGGGGCATGGCGGCGCTTCGGGCCGATTCGACCGGCTGAAGGAAGTCGCGTTTGAGTATGCGTTTGTGTTGCAGGAGCTGGGGCTGGCCGACGGGGCGGCGCAGTAGCGCCTGCAGGCGACGGCAAATGGGGGGGGATTGTGCGGACTGGTCCGCGGCGCCGCGGTTGTCGATCTGCGGCGCGCGATCTTACACTTCGCGGCTCGACAGGCTGATCGACAAACACCGCTATTGCACGGGAGAATCGACCGATGGAACGCACGCTGATCATTTTCAAGCCGGACTGTGTGCAGCGCATGCTGGTGGGGCAGATTCTGGCGCGGTTTGAGGCCAAGGGTCTGCGGATTGCGGCGATGAAGCTGCAGCATTCGCAGCGTCCGCAGGTGGAGCAGCACTACGCGGTCCATCGCGAGCGGCCGTTTTTCAAGGATCTGGTCGGGTTCATGACCAGCGGGCCGGTGATCATTGCGGTGTTGGAAGGCCCGCGGGCGATTCAGATCGTGCGCACGATGCTGGGCGCGACGAACGGGGCCGAGGCGGCGCCGGGCACGATTCGCGGCGATTTCGGGATGGACAAGCAGTACAACCTGGTCCACGCCAGCGATGGTCCGGAGACGGCGTCGATTGAGATCGGGCTGTTCTTCAAGCCCGAAGAATTGGTGAGCTACTCGCGGGCGGGCGAGAAGTGGATTGTGAGCGCGTAAGCGCGACGCCGGGCGCGGCGCGCGACATCGGTCGTGCGCCGCGCTCGGCGGCGTTGTTCGGGCTTTCGCGGGGTGATTGGGCGAGTTGGGGGAATGACGCGCGGGCTCTTGGGGGATCGGCCATGGGCATCAGGGCGGCGGCGCGCGCTTTCGGTCTGTGTGCGGGCGGGACGGCAGCTTCGGTGCGCAAGAGCTGTGTAGCGAATCAGAATCTGTTTCCAAAAAAGGAAAAAATCAAAACGCAGCTAAGTCTCGGCGGGGAAAGGGCTTAAGTACTGGAAACAACTACGGGCGTGTCGCATGAAATCATTTCCGAAACCGCTCCCAATTGACGCAAAATACGGAAAGTGGCAGGGCACACGGAAATTATTTCCGCGAGCGTAAGTGCTTGGCGGGAATGGGGATATAGCGTGGATCGGCTACGGAGTGGCGATGCGACAATGCGACAACTTTGTCGCATCGGTTCGGCGTCCATTATGGGGCGTCGGGGACGACGCGGCGCGGGCTGCGGGGCGCTCGGCTGGGGCTGGGCCGCAGGCGCGGCAATGTGGGGGCGGATGCTCATCGATCGGCCTTTCGGCGGGGTTTGGGGCGGGCCGCGGAGCGGGGGCGGGCGGCGGCTTTGGCCGGTGTCGGCGCCTTGAGGGTGTCTGCGGTCGGAGGGTCGATCGAAAAGCCCAGTGTGGCAGCAGCTTTTCGAATCAGCTTCCACGGCGATTCCAAGCCCGGCCCGGCGAGCGCGCTGCGGACGCCTTCTTCGAAGAGGTCGGCAATGGAGCGCACTACATGAGTTGACCAAAGGACGCCGTCGCTCGCGCCAGCGCCAGGCCCGAACCGTAGCTGCTCATTCGGCAACACGAATGGCGAGAAAAAGCAGACGGTTGGTCGGCGATCGACGATGGTCTCGTTCGCGAGGTCTGTCGATTCGGCACGACTGCTCGTTAAGACGGAAACCCCGCCGGGCAGGATTTGAGTGCGTCCGACTAGCATGAGGCCGCCGTCGGCGTAGATGCGGAAGTTGCCGAAATCTCGACTGTCGGCGACGGCCTGAGGCGGTCCTTGTACCAGGCACTTATGCAGATGGTCTTCGAGAGCCTGCCAGTACGGGCCGCGCGTCGCGAGCCGGGCCTCGTCAACGGCCCAATCTGGATCGGCCCGGACGAGAGCGAATTTATCGATGAACTCGCAACGGTCGAAGTGGTCGAAGACAGCATCGTAGTCGCCGGGCATTTGGGGCCTGACCCGGTGAAATCCGAAAAGTAGACCGTCTGCGGCGAACCGTTCGATCGACGGACGGCGACGCTGACACCGGACGAGCTTTGCCCCGAGCGGCCCCCGCCCGAGCATCGCTTCCTCGACACCCTCAGCGGGAAGTCCGTCGCGGATCGCATCCCACAGCAGGCGCTGCGCTTCGTCGCCGCGCAGCGCCAGCGCGATGCGAAACTTCTCGAACGGCCACGCCAGAGCAGCACGCGGAACCAGTCGGGCGAACATCGCGATCGCGAACGCCTCATCGAAGCGACTGGTGAGCGTCCATCCCGCGATCGGGGGACGCGGGCCGGTTGGGGAGAGCAGAGCGACCATCCGCACGCGCAGCCAATCGAATAATCGATGGCGCTCGGGGTGGAATACGCCCTGCGGAACAACAGGGATGCTGAGGTCGCCTTGCATCATCATGGTCAACTCTGAAAGCCGTTGCTCATCGATTTTCGCGAAACGAGCTTCGACCAACTCCAGCGCCGGCGCGGGCGGCTGAGAGTATTCGAGGCGACTTTGAAACCATGCCAGCGGCATCGTAAGCGCATCGTCGCGAACGGCGGCGAGCGTCCCCTGCCAGTAACCCAGCGGCTCCAGCTCGCCGCGGGGCACGAGTACCTGGTTGATGACGATGTGGAAGAGCTTCGCCCAGGCGTGACGACGGGCGGCGATATCTGCCTCTGCCTGGCCCGGCTCGAAGTGATAGCCCGCAAGTCGGATCGCTTGTTCACGTTGCTCCGGGGTCGCATTCAACACGTCGAGCAGCTTCAGTAGATGCTCGTGGCGCGGCGTCGCCTTGCCGGCCAGCACGTCGCCGAAGTAGTTAACGTTCAAGCCTGCCGCGATCGAGACACTGCGTCGCGACCTGCTGCCCGCAAGGTCGCGAAGAAGTTCTCGAAGCGACTTTGCGCCTCTATCCATCAGATCAGTATGCGCGATTCCACGCTGGCCAGAAATCTTAGACGGTCCGCCCTTGGCGCACAAGAACAATTCTTGTAATGTCAATGAATATGACAGGTAAAGCAATTCGAACCAGCGCTATGCTCTCTCGCGCGGGATTGCTTCGAGCGCTCTGGAGCGTAGACCGCACCTACGAACAAGTCGCGGAATCCGCTGGGATTTCCGTTGAGACGATCTATCGCGCCCTGCGCGGTCAACCGATTCGCGGCCGTCACGCGCACGCCCTGGCGGCGGCGCTCAGCGTTGAGCTTGACGCGATTCTGAAGCCCGAAAAATCACGTCGCACCAAGGCAGTGGGATAAGCGAACAATGTCACAAGCGGCAGTGAGATGGGTGGAGACCGACGGCGCGAGAAGCGACCACCGGCCGCTTCCGTCGCCGCCGCCGGGCTGGATACCCGTTCCATCGATTGCAAGTCACGTTCACGGCACGACCGCAAAGGCGCGTAGCAAAAAGGCTGAGCGCATCGCGAGGAAGCTTGCGAAGTCTGACCCGCTGCTGACCTGCATCGTCGGCAACACGGCTTACGTCGCTCCCCACGCCCCGCTCGGCGAAACCACCGTCGCCGCGGTGATCGGCCGCGCCCGGATTGAAAACGCAGACGGCAGTTACCGACCGCCGCCTGAGCGGCTCGAGCAGTGGGCAAAAATGAGTGCGCCCCAGCGCGAGGCGTGTGCGCTCAAGTGGCGCGCGTGGCTGGCATGGTGCGATGTCTGTCGGCGATTCGGCGGGAGGTCGGAATCTGACCGGCTCGCAATCCTGCGGGCCGAGATCGGCCAGCTATTTGAGATTGTCGGGCAGCATTTCCCGACGACGGCCCGCACGCTCCGCGACTGGCGCGACATAACTGATCCGCGGCCCGGCAACGCGCGATGGACCGGCGCGTGCGACAGGCGAGGCCGCCCGGACCGTCAGGCCCTGGCGGAGGATTGCCCGGATTTCTGGATTGCCTTCGAAGATTATTGGCTGCTGCCGTCGAAGCCGTCGGTGAAAGCGGCGTGGCGGCGGGCCTGCGAAGTATGTGAGGCGCGGGGGCTGCCGGCCCCGAGCTATCAGGTGACGAACAAGGAGCGGCATCGCCGCCTGCCCGATTGCGCCGCCGACCTGAAACGACTTGGACCGCGTGAGTATGAGCGAAAGTGGGAGACGCGGGCGCGCCGGAGCTACGCGCATGAGTCTCGGCCCGGCGAAACGTGGGTCTGCGATTTTCATAAGCTCGATTGCTGGGTGGTCGACTCGCGCGGCAAGCTGATCCGCCCATATCTCTGCGTGTTCCTCGACGAGCGGTCGCGCAAGGTCATGGCGTGGGGCATCGTCGAGCGAGAAACCAGCGACAACGTGATCGTGATTTTCGCGCGTGGTGTGCGGGAGCATGGTGCGCCGCTGCGCGTGCGATGCGACAACGGTCGCGCCTTTGTGGCGAAGACGGTCGGCGGAAAACGCTCAGACGCCGGCAAGCGCCGCGTGGAGTCGCTCTTCGCCCGGCTCAGTGTCGAAGTGACATGGGCGCGACCCTACAACCCCGGCACCAAACACGTCGAGCGGTTCTTCCGCACGGTCTGCGAGCAGTTCTCGAAATTCGTCGCCACCTACGCCGGCAACAGTCCCGTGAGCCGGCCTGAAGAACTGCCGAAAGCGCTGAAGAGCGGCGACGTGGAAGCGCCCTCGATCGAGGCGATCCGCGTTTCGTTCGGCGAGTGGGCTGACCGCTACAACAGCCAGCCGCATAGCGGCGACGCGATGAACGACCGCTCGCCGCACGAGGTGTTTGCGACTGAGAATCCGATCGCGAAGCGGACAGCGCCGGAAGACGTGCTCGAAGCGGTGCTGTCGCACCGTGAACTGGTGAAGGTCACGCGCGAGGGGATTCGATTCCGCGGCCTGAGCTATCCGGACCGACGGCGCAAACTCGATCCATTCCGCACGAAGCTCGTCACGGTCCAGGCGCGACTCGACGACCTGCGTCGGATCAGCATCTTTGACGAAGCGGGCACGACGCACATTTGCGATCTGGAAGAGCGCAGCCGTCAGAAGCTCACTATTGACGATGTGCGCGAGGCCCAATCCGAGAAGAAGGCAGCCCGCAAAAAGATGAAGGCCTACTTCCCGGCGTCGGTGACGGCGCGGAAGTCGGTGGAGCGGGTTGCCGGCGAGATTGCTGCGGAGCGCGAAGCTCGGCAGGCAAAGAAGCAGCCCAAGCGGATGGCGGCGGGGGCGGAGTCGTTCATGGAAGACCCCCGCAACATCGCGTTGATTCCGGGGGTTGCACATTTCGCGCCCGCTGGCAACACCGCGAATGCCGCGCGCGATGACGATTTCGTCGAATCAGCGAACGATCGGGTCCAGAGCGCGTTCAACACACTTCACGATAAAGAGGAAGCCGAGAAGAAGCGCCGGGCCGCGCGTGACGACGATGACGACTTCACAAATCTGCCCGATAGCCAGCCGATCCAGACCTACCTGCAGCGCTTGAGCGCGCCGCCAGCGGATGCCGCGGGTCGTCTGTCCGACGATCTCGACGACGATTTCAGCGTCTGGGACGGACCGGAGCCGGACGGGCCGCCCATGAAACCGATTTATGGCGCTCACCGGTTCGAGCCGCGCCCCATCTACCAAGACGATGACGATGAAGGGGGCGCGGCATGAATGAGCGCGCCGGAGCTTGGACGCCTGAAGCGGTCGCCGATCTGGCCGAGCGTGTAGCGCAGCTCCGCGCCGCCACGGGGATGAGCCGCGTTCAATTTGCCAAGGAAACCCGTCTGACCGAAGGCCGGATCGTCGGCGAGGTGTGTGAGCAGATTCGGGCTGCGCTGAGCGTGGGCAATCCTGAAATCACGTCCGAGCGAGCGGCGGTACTGGACGCGATTGAGCGCTACCTCGAAGACGAGCGCAGCGCCCGTGCTCACGAATTGCCCGCGGTCTATGTGCGCACCCGTCCGCTGAAACTCGCGTTCGATGCGATCGCGGCACTGCTCGCGTATCCCACGATCGGCGTGCTGACGGGCTATCCGGGAAGCGGCAAATCGTTGATCGTGGCGGCGGCTGCGGCGGAGTTCCCCACCGTCGCGGCGACGACGGTTGACGTCGACTCGCGCACCATCCGGGGGCTGCTGAGGAAGATCGCGTCGGCTCTCGGCCTGAAGGCACTAAGCCCTCGCTTCGATGACGTGATTCGGCTGCTGAAGCAGCGGCCCGGTACGAAGCCGCTGCGCGTGGTCATCATCGATCAAAGCCACAACCTGAAGAAGTCGGCGCTACAGCTCATCGCTGACCTGCACGATGCGGCGGGCTGTTCGTTCCTGCTGGTTGGCACGGTGGGCTTGCACCGGATGACTACGGACGACGCTGACCCGCTCTACGGGCAGTTCTCTTCGCGCGTCGGTCTTCGACTGGACCTTGCGGCCGAGGCCATGCGGGGCGGGCCGGGTGGCGGCGGCGCGATCTACACGCTGGACGATATCAAGGCGATCTGTCGGCAAATGAAGATCAAGCTGGCCGACGACGGCGCGCGGATGCTGCTGCGGCTGGCGAATGAGCCGGGCGGCGGGCACCTACGCCGCGTGGTGCGGCTGACGCACTGGGCCGCGCGATTTGCGTCTCGGCGAGGCGCGAGCGCGATCAGTTCGGAAGACATTCTTGCGGCGCTGGAACTCGTCACTGGCGAGCAGCATCAGCGAGGCGCGGCGACGGGCGAATTGCCGTCGCGTGGAGCGAACACGAAGGACAAGGTGGCAGGGTAAATATGGCCACGGACGGCCCGCGCGAAAATCTACAAGCCACGGCCTCCACGGCGGACGCCACTGCGCCCGCGAAACGCGGGCCGGGCCGGCCTCGCAAGCCGCGCCCCGAAGGCGCGGGCGAGCGCAGGCCGCGGACGCGAGCCGTCGGGCCGATCCGCCTGAAGAATGGGCGCATCCGCGTGGATTTTTGGGTGGAGCTTTCGATCGCGCAGATTCTGAAACTCTACGCGGGGCATGGGGTGGGCGCGATCGTGCGCAACGCGCTGGCGGATTATCTCGCGGCCGACTGCCCCGACCTGCCGCAGTTCAAGATGCGCGGTGGGCGCTTCTGTCCATCCGTCGGCCGCGTGAAATGCGTAGCCGCGATCGACGAAATGCAGCTCCGATCCGCCGAGCTTCTCGCCGTGAATCGGCGGACGCAGTTCGCGGGCGAGAACCAGCTTCACGCGCTGCTTCGCCGCGCCCTGGCGTGGTTCATCGCGCAGCAAATGTCGCCCGAGTACGCCGATCGATCGGCAACCAACGTCTATCTCGAAATCGACGGCATGGAAGCCGTCGCCAATGGCACTGCGCTGGATGCGCCGCCGCCTGCGCAAGCTGGAGGGAGTCTGAACTGATGGCATTCGAAGTGGTTCAAAAACTGCGCTCCGCCGATATGCCGCGCGGCCTGAGCGAGGGCGAGGTCACCGTGAATCGGGTGGGCGATCTTCGCATCCTTGCGGGCGATGGGGCGCTCGTTGCGATCGATAAATTCGCCGTCGTCCTGGCGGACGCGCTGACCCAGCGCGTCGGGCTTCGAGCTGCGCGTGAAGACGATGAGCCGGCGGCGGTGGTGTCGGTGCGTCCCGCTGACAAGCGCAGCAAGGTTGCTCCAGGCGGCGGGTGTCGGCTCATCAACATCAGGCACGCGATCAAGCGTTGCGGCTTCGAGCCGAAGGCCGTCGCGGGGCGCTATCAGGCGGTCGTGAAGGAAGACGAGCTGATCTACATCCAGCTCGCGCCGCAGAGCGCCGCGGCTGGCAAGTCGGGCGGCGCGGCTGGCGGATCGAGGGCGAATCAGAGCATGAAAAAAGCGGCTTCGAAGGCCGTTTGAATGAGCTTCAGGAGTCGGCCCGCGCGTTGCGGACCGCAGTGCAGGAGATCGCTGAAAGGGTGAAGGCGATGAAAAGTGTCAGCAGTGGATCGAAGGCGGCGAACGGTGGAGCGATGAGGGTTGCGAGCGCCCCCAGTAGCAGGAGCGGAAAGGCAGGGCCGCGACTCTCTCGGCGTTCGGCGACGCTGGCGGATGTGCTGTCGATCGACTTGCCGGCGGTGCTGCGCGTTTCGTCCGAGTGCCACGCGGAGCAGTGCGATCATCAGCACTTCTACGGGGGCGACGACCGCGAGCTGTTTTCGGTCATGGTCATGAAGCATGACGAGGCGTCGCTCGCCGGCGGTACGTCGGCTTTTGAGCGCGTCTTCATCGGCAGGGCCGGACTCGCCGCGCTGCTGATCCATTGCCTGCGGCGCTTCGAGACCGAATTTTGTGCCGCGTCGCCGGCTCACCCCTACACCGGCCGCGAGCCGGAAGTCGTCGTCGATGACGACGCCGACGGTGAGGCGGCGACGGTGGCGAATGGCGGCGTCGCGGACGAGCTGCCCGCCGCCCCCAGACCCAAGATCGCGACTCGGCGCAGCGTGCGCCGAGCGAGCTAAACCCCAGACGGACGGAAAGGTCAGAACGCATGGATGCAAACTTGTTAGGCGAGCAGCAGGAGGCGGCGGATTTCGCGGCGCTGCGCGAACGGATTCGCGCACTCGCAGGCGTGGCCGCCGCGGTCCCACCTCGAATCGAGGCGGACGCGCAGGCTGAGCGTGAAGCGGTGGCGCTGCAGGCCCAGGTCGACGCGGAGAACGATTGGCGGGAGCAGGTGCCGGCGTTTCGTGAGGCGGCGCGGCAGTACTTCGCCGCAATGTCGAAGCTCGGCGTTGCGCCCGATCCGGCGATCGCGGCCCTCGCGAATGAGGGCGGATTCCGCGCGGCTCTGACGGCGATCCTCGACTACCTCACGAACCCCGTGAATCTGGCTCTTGTGGAGAGCGCGATCCGCAAGGTGGCGGGCGACCCCAAGTTCCTGGCGTGCTACAGCACCGACGATTTCGAGTCGTTGTTCGCTGGAATGGCTTCGCGGCGAACGCACGCGCAGGTCTTCCTGCTGCTGCGCCGCCGGTTCTTCGCGGCAGTGGCTCGGAAGGTGGTTGAGCGACTCACCGGGCAGGGCACGCTCGCAAAGCCCTTCGACCTTATGGCCGTGCAACGAACGTTCACCGACGTGCTTCGGGAAGCGGCTTTGCGCGGCTACGGGGCGCTAGCACCCGCGGCGTGATTTTCTGGCAGCGGACCGGGCCGCGGTGCGCGGCCCGATTGTGGATCGACGACACAAACCCAGCCGGCGGCGCGAGGATGCGACGCTCGGCGACTTGCAGAAAGGTAGCCAAGGATGGCACGCAACCCCTACGGTGCGACGAATCAGGATCAACAGTTCGATCAGCTTCACGATGAGATTGCGGCGACAGTCGAGCGGACCGGCCGCTCGCTGGCCGAGCAGACGCGGAAGACGCAGGACACATTCGCCGCGCACGCGCGCGACATTCGGGGCATGGAGATAAAGCTTCAAGAGCAATCGATGCTGCTGCGCGAGGTGATCCGGGGCGGCCACGTCGCCGGCGGGCTTGGGACTGGGGGAGAGGGCCTCGGCAAGCTCTGCATCGCGCTGGCGTCAAATAACCACGCGGCGCTGCAGCAATTGCAAACGGCCGGAGTCAATAGCGGAACCGGCGAGAGCGGCGGCGCTCTGCTGGCCTCGACCATCACGAACACGATCATCCGCAACGTCGACCAGTACAGCGTGATTGAATCGAACGCGAAGAAGATTCAAGTGGATGCGCAACGCACCGTGGTTCCGAAGCGCACCGCTGGCGTCATCGTGACGCACCCCGACCTGGGCGTTGATATCACAGAAAGTTCTCCCAAGTTCGGCGGCGTGCCGCTGGAACTCGCCAAGTACGCAGCGCTGGCCGCGGTGGACAATTCGATGCTTCGTGATTCGCTGGCATTGCCGCTAACGGAGTTCCTGATCACGGAGTTTGCGCAGGCGTTCGCCTATGTCACCGACCTCTACGCGCTCGTCGGCGACGGGACGCCAGCGCACGCAAAAACGACGGGGCTCTTCAACCTGACTGCCGACTCTACCAATGGCGTGAAGGACGTGACCGCCGACACGGGCGACAACACCTTCCAGGAAGTGATCGACAAGTCCACGGTCTACCTGGCGAAGGCGCTGGCGGAGTTGCCGCAATGGGCGGAGTTCTTCAACCCGGCGTGGATCATGTCGCGCAGCATTTTCTTCGGCTACATGGGTGTGCGCGATGGCCAGAATCGCCCGATCGCGGACGTGAAGCTGGGGGGCAAGGGCGAGAAGCCCTATTCGATGCTGATGGGCTATCCGGTGCTGCTGGCGCAGGTCGCGCCGCGTCTGGCGGACAGCGCGGCGAGCAAGACGATGGCGGTCCTCACGCCGCTGATGGCGTCGGTGCTGATTGGGCGTGACGCGCAGGGGATGGAAATAAAAATCTCCGACGCGCCATTCTTCCGCAGCGATCAGACCGCCTTCCGCGCCATCATGCGGCAACAAATCGCGCTGGCGGACGGCACGGCGGTGGTTCGCATCCGCACGGCGGCGAGCTAAGCGAATGAGGCGGACGCGCCCGCAGTGTGGCGGGCGCGTCTCCATTGGAAACCTAACGAGCAAGGAGGCTCGATCGACCATGATGGACAACTACCGACTGCCCGAATCGACCAAAGTTCTCAGCTCGAATCGTCCGCAGTCCTACTCCGCCGGCTCGGCGGCCAACGGCACTGCGGTCAACACGGCGGGCTTTCGGAACGCCACGCTGACGGTGCAAGTAGGCGACATTACGACGGGGTCGCTGGTGGACGTGAAGGTGCAGGAATCTGCCGACGGATCGACCGGTTGGACCGACGTGACCGGGGCCGCGATCGTGCAGCTCTCGGGCGACGGCGGCGACAACGCGATCGCTCGCCTGGACCTGAACCTGCAAAGCCGCAAGCAGTATCTGCGATCGGTGCTGACGCCGACCACGTCGGCAGTGATCGCGGCCACGACCTTCACGCTCTACCGGCCTGACGGCATGGTGGCGAACTATCCGATCGGCCAAGCCATTACGCCGATCTACGTCTGATCGCGGTCCGGGCGACGGGCCGCACGGCTCATCGTCCGTTTGGGCGCGGCGCGGGTGGGCTTCGGCCCGCCCGCGTCGCGAGCTTGGAACTTGGTACACAACCCGGCGCGGCGCGGCCGCGATCGGACAACCGAAGAAAGCAGGACGATGAAGCGAAAAACTGGCGGCGAGCGGCACGAGGCGGGGCGCGTGTTCCGCGACGGGATTCAGGCGGAGATTCAAGTCGCCGAGGCGGGGGACGGCGGCGCGGCGAAGATCAGCGGCGTGGCGAACTCTTTCGGCGTGATGCGGTCGGGCCGGATCATTCATCCGCGATCGCTCGACGGCTACATGAAGCGAGTTGGCAGCGGCGGGCCGTTCTTCGGCCTGCTGGCGCAGCACGGCAATGCCGAGGGATTCGCGACGGTGGGGCGGGTGACGCGGTTGGCGGCGACGCCGCAGGGGCTGCTCTTTGAGGCGGTGCTGGCATCGGGCACGCCGCTGGCGGACGAAGCGAGGACGCTCATCGCACAGAAGATGCTGACGGGCGTCTCGCTCGGCTGGCGCTCCCTGGACGATGCGAGCGTGGCCTTCGGCCCGGAGCTGGAGCGCGAGGATCCCGAACTGCATCGCATCATGAAGGCGGCGGGGGCGAATCGCGCCACAGTCTTCTACGCGATCGAGCCGGTCGAGCTCTCGCTTGTTGACGTGCCGGATGATCCAGCGGCGCGGATCGCGGCTCGCTCCGGGCAGGACGCGGGCGCCGTGGGCGGCGTGCTGACGGCGGCTCAGTTCGAGATCTTGCGGGCCGACTTCGAGCGGAGTTTTCGCCGGCTGCGCAAGCGGCTGATCGCGGATGCCAACGAGGTCTTCGGAGTCATGCTCTCCGACAGGGATTTGAGCTACGGCGAAGCTCTGCTCGACGACTCGATCGAGGCTGAAGAGCTCGACGAACTCGCTGCTAGCGGCTCCGGGTGTGCAGTACACCGTCCGCGCCGTAGCGGCGGCATTAGCGCGGGCCGGACTGACGCATCGGCGGCGGATCGCATCCGGGCGGCGAACGCGGCGCTCGACGGGATCGGCGAGGGCTGAGAGCGGCGGATCGACGAAGGCACGAAACGACGAAGTCGGACAACAGCAGCAGGTGACGAATGGCGGATCGCAAAAAAGGCGTGAACATCCCGGTCGAGGTGACCGGGGCGGACAAAGCGCAGCAGGAACTCCGCGAGGTCAAGGCCGGCGTCGAGGGCGTCGGCCAGTCGGGTTCGAAAGCCGCGAGCGGTACGGACCAACTCGGCCAGTCCGCCGGCAACGCGATCCCCAAGCTCGAAGACGCCGGCGACGCGGCGAAGAACACGTCGAACAACACGGGCGACCTGGGCGACAAGGCTGACAAGGCCGCGTCGTCGATCTTCGACTTCGACAGCAAGAGCGAGCGGGCCGCGAAGACGCTACTCGGGATGCTGAATCCGCAGCTCGCGGCGGCGCTGGACAACATCCTCGACCTGGGGCAGGGCATCGGCAAGCTGAGCCCGAAGCTCGGAATGCTGGTGGGCGCTGTCGCATTCTGGGGGTCGATCGCGGCGGCGGTGCGCAGTACCTACGCTGAAGCGGCCAAGCTCCGCGAGGAGCTGGAGAAGATCGAGCAGATTCAATCCAAGCAGCGTGAGGGGGCGCTTGGCGTCCGCGCCGCCGTGGCCGACGAGCTGGCGAAGGCGGGCGTTTTCGACGCCGACCTTGCGACCGGAGCTGCCCGCCGCACGATCGAGCTCAACCGCGGCGGCGTTCGTGCTGGCATGGCCCAGGACACGGCCGTGGCGGAGGCGATTGCGAAGGCCGGCGGACTCGCCTTCGATCCCGATCAGTTCATGGCCGGGCTGTTGGCGCAGGGGAAGACGAGCGCCGATTTCGGCAAGTCGAATGCTGAGGCGATAAACATGATCCAGGCGGCGCTGGCCCGAGGCGGCGAATCGTCGGCCCGCGATGCGCTGCAGCAGTACCGCGCCTCGACCTATTCGGTTGCCCTGAGGGAGATGCTTGACGCTGATCCGGCGTCGGCCGGCGACGCGGCGCAGTCGGCCCTGAATGCGGCCCTTGAGAAGATCAGTGAGCAGCGCGAACTGACGGACAAGCAGCGGGCGTCGGTTCGACGCATCGCGCGGGCCGGCCTCGGGCTGGGCAAAGAATCGCTCGACGATGCGCTCGCCGGGGAGCGAGTCGGCTTTCGGCCGGGCTTCGACTTCGGCCCGAGCGGATTGCCGACGGCAAGCACGATGGTGCCTGTCTCAGGCGAGAACGCGACGACGATTCGCGACGCGGCCCGCGAAACCATCGACCTGGTTCGCGGCGCGACGCCTGCGGGCGAGGCGCGTCCGACCGTGATTCAGAACGTGACCAACATCGGAACCGTTTTCCAGAGTAGCGATCGGCTCGGCGACTACAACTTCAACCCAGCCCTCGATCGGGAGAGTTTCCGGCGATGAGCTGCGAATCTGCCAATCGACGGCTTCTGCAACGCTGGCCGCGTCGCGCATCGTGCGCCGCGTGCTTCACTAAAGGTGAGCCGGGACTACTGACGCGGCGGCGGGCCGCGCGGCCGGCGCTTCAGGGGCCGTCGTTCGGGAGCTGGGCGGCGTCGCCGCATGGGGCGGGTTCGTCGGCGCGGGCCGATTGGGCAGCGTTCGACGGCCCAGATGGGCGATCGGCCCGGCCCGGCGTCAGTCGGGGCTTGGCGGGCTTGGCGTCGCGATCTTCGGTGGCGAGCGGCATGGGCGAGCGATTCGTCGGCGGTCCGGTTGGCCGGATAGCCGGTCCCTTGCCTGAGCAGTATTCCCGGTCGGTTTGAAGCGGCTTCAAAGGCCCTTCGAGCCGACCGGGTTTTTTAAGCATCGACGGGGGTGGGGCGTAGATTCCCTATTCGCACGTCGCGGAAAGATCGCATTTGAAACGGAAATAATTTCCGCGCCGCAACAGGCGGGACGGCAGCTTCGGTGCGCAAGAGCTGCCTGGGGCCGAAGGGGGTGTCCGGGTGTCGCACGGCGCGTCGCCAAAAAAAATCTGATTTTTGTGCAACCCCGATGAATTTTTGAGCTATACTATAGGTGAGCTATATATGCAGACCCCATCCAAAACGAGTGATTCGACCCGGGACTGGCTGCGAGGCAGCCTCGATCTGGCGGTGCTTTCCGCGCTCTCGAGCGGGGAAAAGTATGGGTATCAGATTCTGGCGGAGTTGCGGCGGGCGACGGACGGGCGGATCGACCTGAAGGCGGGCACACTCTATCCGGCGCTGCACGCGCTGGAGGCGCAGCAGCTTGTCAAAAGCCGTTGGGACGACGCATCCGGGCGCGACCGCAAGTGGTACTCGCTGACGGCGGCGGGGCGGCGCCGGCTGCGCGATCGGGCGCGCGAGTGGCTGGAATTCACCGCTGCCGTGCGGCGGTTGTTGGAGAGTGCGCTGGGCGGCGGCGATGCATTGGCGACGCCTCCGGCGAATGGGTGAGCGGATTGCGAATCGCGGCGGCCGCGATCGGGGCGGCTCGGGCGTTGTGAGACGGCAGGAGCTGAGCGATGTCGGATCAGGAGTTCGAGAATTATCTCGGATTGCTGGGGCGCTTTTTGCGGCTCGACGCGCGGCAACGCGAGGAGATTCGCCGGGAGCTGCGGGCGCATCTGGATGAGGCGGTGGAGGCCAATCTTGCCGCAGGGATGGGGCACGACGAAGCGGTGAGGCAGGCGTTGGACGATTTCGGCGATGCGGCGGAGCTCGCCGATCGATTCGGGAAAATCGGCAGAAACGAGAGGTGGTTCATGAAAGGGACGGCGATCGCGGCGGTGGTGGCGTGGCTGGGCTTCATGGGCACGCAGGGACTGACGAGCGGCGACGGCCCGCAGCAGGCGGGGAGCGCGACGGTGGCGGAGGTGCTGGGGTCGCCGCGCACGGCAAGCGCCGCGCCGGCCGACAAACCGACTGCGGCGAAGGCAGCGGAGAGCGAGGCGTCGAGCCGCGTGCCGCCGACGGACAACGCGGAAGTGGCGCGTCGGCTCTCGAAGGGGGTGCTGGCCGAAGTGAACTTCAACGACTGGACGATCGAACGGGGAATCGAGTTCATCGCCAAGAGTGTGGACGTGAACTATCACTTCATGCGCGAGGAGCTCGACGAGATCGGGGCGGATCTGTCGCGATCGATCACCTGCAATCTTCGAAACGTGCAGCCCGAGGCGATGTTGAAAATCCTGATTGCGGAGTCGGGGCCCGATGTCGGCGTGTCCTATCGGGTGGAGAACGGAATTCTGCTCATTGGCTCGGAGCATGCACGGCCGCGCCGACTGGAGACGCGCTGCTATGACGTCAGCGATCTGCTGGCGATGCGGGCGGCGGTGGCCGAACAGGTGCCGGGCGGCCTCGGAGGCGGCGACGCTCGCGAGGAGTTCTGCCGCACGCTGCGGCGCGTGGTCTCGCCGGAGTCGTGGATTGGCGGAACCAGCGGTGTCGAGGGCGATCTCTCGATGTTCGGTGCGACGGTGGCTGTCTATCAGACGGCGGACATCCACGTGCAGGTCGAGGCGTTCTTGAATGACCTGCGCAGCGTTGCCGCGACCACGACGGCGCCTGCGAGTGCGGCGCGCTAACTGCGACGGAAGAGACCTTACTGATCGGCGCAAGCGACGGACGGAGTCGCGGCGTTCGTCGCGACGTGCGACGAAGGCGGGGGTGGTTCGAGCATTCGCGCGTTTGGGCCCCCTGCTGCTCGACCCCCCTATCCGCCTGTTTGTTCGACGAATCGCGCTCCTTCCTGGCGCGTGCGATCGACCGTGAGGCGAAGGACATCGGGCCGCGAGTAGTGGCCGGCGGGGTCGAAGTTTTGGCGCTCTTCGAGCACGCGCGCGCGATCGAGGTCGGCGACGATCAACTCTTCGCGACCGACCAGGGGCTTTGCGATCCACTCGCCATCGGGCCCGGCGATGCAGGAGCCGCCGTCGTAGAGCATTTCGCCCGCGGCGAGGTTCATGCGGGCGCGTTCGGGGACGCCCGCGGGCACGTCGCTCTCTCGCAGGAGCACGCCGGCGGAGAGCACGAACGAGCGCGATTCGCGGGCGATGAAGCGCGTGATGTCCTGCGTGAGTCGTTCGCAGCCGGGCCAGAGGGCGACATGCAGGTCTTCGCCCTGGGCGTAGAGCGCGGCGCGGGGCAGCGGCATCCAATTTTCCCAACAGTTCAGGGCGCCGACGGTGAACTCGCCGACGCGATGGACTTGCAGGCCGGCGCCGTCGCCCATGCCCCAGGCGAGTCGCTCTTCGTAGGTGGGCATGAGCTTGCGATGGACCGAGAGGATGTCGTACTCGCCGCCGGCGTCGCGGCGATGCGGGTCGAATTTCTCGCCGATGAAGACGCGGGAGGCGAAGAGGGTTTGGCCGCGGGTGGCGTCGCGCTCGGCGACGCCCAGCACCACCGCGATGCGTCCGCGGCGCGCCGCGGCGACGATCGGGTCGAGGTGGCCTTCGGCGATGCAGACGGCCTGATCGAGATAGGCGGCGTGCAGGCGCTTTTGGTCGGGCGCGTCGAAGCGGGCGCCGTCGGTGCGACAGATCCAGAAGGGATAGGCTGGCACGAGCGTTTCGCCAAAGCAGACGAGTCGTGCGCCGGCGGCGGCGGCGTCGTCGATGGCGCGGGCGACTTTGGCGAGGGTGCGGGAGCGATCCAAGAAGACAGGGCTGATCTGGGCGATGGCGATCCGCATGGGAAATCCCGAAAAATGCAGAATGAAGAATGCAAAATGCAGAAATGGGTCAGCGACGCCGATGGACCTTGCGGCGTCCTTTCGCATTCTTCATTTTGCATTCTGCATTAGTGTTTTTTGATCCGATGCACCGCCGTCTGCGCCGCGGTTTCGATGCCGTGCAGGGCGGCCTCCAGTTGCTCGCGGTTGGGAGCATACTCCATGGCGGTGTCGGTGTAGATCATGCCGCTCATGACGAGGTTTCGCAGGGCCTGGTTGAAGGTTTGCATGCCCTGGCCGGTGTTGGAGGCGATCAGGGCGGGGATGACTTCGTCTTCGCCGTTACGAATTTTTTCGCGTACGGCGGCTTCGACGACGAGCACTTCGCAGGCGGGCACGCGGCTGATTTCGGGGTCGGTGGCGGGCAGCAGTTTTTGAGCGAGGATGGCCTTGAGCACGTTTGCGAGCGAGCGGCGGATGAACTCCTGATCTTCCTTGGGGAAGAATTCGAGCATGCGCTGCACGGCCTGCATGGTGTCGGCGGTGTGCAGTGTGCCGAAGACGAGGTGGCCCGTCTCGGCGGCCTGCACGCCGGCGAGCACGGTCTCTTTGTCGCGCATCTCGCCGACGAAGATCACATCGGGGTCCTGGCGAACGGCGGAGCGCAGGCCGTCGGCGAAGCTGTCGAGATCGATGCCGATCTCGCGCTGGCTGACGATCGATTTCTTCGGAGTAAAGGCATATTCAACCGGGTCTTCGATGCTGATGATGTGTTCGGAGCGGGTGGCGTTGATGTGATCGATCATCGAGGCCATGGTCGAGCTTTTGCCGGAGCCGGTGACGCCGACGACCAGGATCATGCCTTCGGGCGTTTCGTTGGAGAGCTTTTCGTAGATGGGCGGAAGATGCAGCTCTTCGAAGCTGGGGATCTCACCTTTCACGCGGCGAATGGCGGCGTGCATGTGGTCATGCGACTTCATCAGGTTGATGCGGAAGCGGTCGCCATCGGGCAGGTGAAACGAGAAGTCGACCGCGCCGCGCTTCTCGAAGATCTGCCACTTCAGCTCGGGGACGATCGGCTTCATGAGTCCTTCGATCTGGCGCTTGTCGGGGTCGAAGGGCACGGTATCGGCGCGGCGCAGGCCGCCGGCGACGCGATAGACCGGCGGGACGCTGGTCTTGAGGTGGAGGTCGCTGGCGTTGAGGCGCTTCATGGCTTCGAGCAGCGGGATGATGTTTTCGGGCAGTGGTTGCATGATCGGCTCGCGCGGGTGGTCGGAGGTCGCTCGATCGAACGTGAGTCTGCTCGCGCAGCGTATTGCTCAGGGCGGATGGCAAGCAAGCGCGACTCGGGCCACGGGAGGCACGAAGAACCGCACTAAAAACCTATGATTGAAGGCCGCGCGAGCTCATGCTGATCCGCGCGTGTCGCGTGGTGGAATGTGGTGTGTCGATCGAGCGCCCCCCGCATTCGGCGGGGCGGCTAGTGCGCTTCGCGGGCGAGGTTGCGGTTCCATTTGGGCACGACGATTTGCACATTCTGCGAGCCGTTGGGCACGCATTGGCAGGCGAGCCGCGATTGTGCGGTGAGGCCGTAGGCTTCGTCGAGTTGATCTTCCTCGTCGTCGCTGGCCTTGTTGCAGCTTGCGAAGCCTTCTTTCACGACGACGTGGCAGGTGCTGCACGCGCAGACGCCGCCGCAGGCATGATCGATCTCGATGCCGTGTGCCATGGCGATGTCGAGGATGCTGCCGGGCAGGCCGTGGTCTTCGTAGGGGACCTTGGCGGGGTCGACCTCGATGGCGTGTTCCTTGCCGGCCTCGTCGGTGATGCGCAGGGTGTATTTGCGCGTTGGCTTGGCGATGTCGGATGCGATGTATGGATTCTGACCGCCCATGCGATACTCCTTTATGTCCTCATGATAGTGGCGATGGGTGGGGCGAGTGGGTGGTGCGAAGGCGGGGCGAGGAAAGATGCGGTGGGCGGGTGGGTCGGCGGGCGGCGAGCGCGGCGGGGCCGTGTGGGCGAAGGGGCCGGGGATGGTTGGCGCGGGAATGGGAACGGGAGTGGATGGGAATCGAACCCACCAGCGCGCGCGAAGCGTGCGCTCAACGGCTTTGAAGGCCGCGGGGGCCACCAGGCGCCCGGACACTCCCGATGAAAGCGGTTGCAGGGGTGCGATCGTCGGTTGCGTCACGATAACACGGGCTGGCGTCGAAGGTTAGGGGTGGCGCTGGGGGATCAAATTCGGCCAGAGGGACGGAATAGGGACGATGGCGGTTTGGTTAGAAGACGTTGGCACAGTTCCCGTTCGCGTGGGACTTATGAGACGCTCAGCTCTAAAGCCCGCGGAAGGACCGAGAACCAATCATGGTCGCAGGCGCTCCGCCAGTTTTGGTCGTTAATTTCTTGACAATGCCGGTCCCGGCGTGATATTGAAGTGATATCGAAAAGTGCTTAGGGAAAGAGCGCTGCAAGGTAATGTGTCGGACGATTCACGCGGCGAGCCTGGGTCTGACGTACGCATTTCCGAGCGATCCATGATGGATGAGCCGGTCCAGTCGCGTTAGGCCGCCATTCGGTGCGGCTTCGACTCAGCGAGATAATGCCCTTTGGGCACGTGCCCGAGGGATGCGCCTTTTATCGCTTGAGGGTGAAGGAGGCCAAGAGAAAGCTCAGGTCCAACTCACGCGAGCTGTGGGCTGCTCGTGTATCGCTACTTGAAATCGGTTTTCGAGTCGTTTTCCTGTCGTTTTCCTGTGGAGAGGAATCCTGTATGAAGAAGTTTGTCGTTGGGATTGCGAGCCTCGGGCTGTGTAGCAGCGTATTTGCTGCTGCCCCCTACATGACACTGCGCGAAGTCGTCGCCGACGCGCAGGTCGAGGCCGTTCAGGGCACATTCGGTGCCGCTTATGATGCTTCGGCGAACAAGGTTGAGCGTCCGCGTACGAACGTCGAGCTCGGCGCCCCGCCGGCGAACGACGAGTGCAACCTGGCCACCAACCCGCTCCTGCCCTGCAACGGTTTCGTCGCGGTCGATAACACGAACGCGACCGACAACCCGAGCGACCCCATCTTCACCTGCCGCAACGTCGCGCAGACCGCCGGTAACGGCACGATGTGGTATCGCCTGCAGCCGACCGCCGTCGAAGTGACCCTTCAGACGTGCAACTCGGCGACGGGCCCGCAGGACTCGCTGCTCCAGGCGTTCAGCGGCACGTGCGCCGCGCTCGGTACCGCCATCGGTTGCGATGACGACAACTGCGGCACCGCCGGTGACACTGACTTCCTGTCGACCTTCAGCGTCTTCGGCCTGACCATCGGCCAGACGTACATTGTCGAATTCGCGGGTTGGGACGCTGCTTCGCAGGGCGTCTACCAGCTCGACGTGACGTGCGCGGCGCGCATCGGCGCTTGCTGCGTGGGCGCGGCGTGCGTCGCCGACCGTTCGCCGGAGCAGTGCTTCGATGCGGGCGGCGTGTGGCAGGGCGAAGGTATCGCCTGCGCGAACGCGATCTGCGTCGCCGCCCCGGCTTGCCCGGGTGGTGGCATCAACGAGAACGAAGGCGATTGCGGCCAGCCGTCGCCGGACAACTACAACGCCGGCCCGAACTCGGCCAGCTGCATCTTCTTCCCGGACCTGGCGGGCGACCCGACCGGTCTGATCGTTTGCGGCACCACGTCGGCCGATCGTCGTAACGGCAGCAACCGCGACACCGACTGGATTCGCTTTGTCCCGGCCGAGAGCACGCAGTACACCGCTTGCGTGACCGGTCAGTCGGGCTTGCAGGTTCAGTTCTGGCAGCTCGGTTCGCCGTTCGATCCGTGCGGCGCGACCAGCCCGCAGAACGCGACCGCTGGCAATGCCGGCACCAGCATCTGCGCGACGCAGTGCCTGCGTGGCGACCTGAGCCAGCAGTACGCGATCCGCGTGACGCCGGTCTTCAATGCCATCGGCGCTCAGCTGAACGACCCGCAGCGTCTGGGTATCGGTTGCGTGAGCTGGGTTCTGAACGTGACCGCGGCGGCGTGCCAGACGGGCGCTTGCTGCAATCCGGACCTGAGCTGCACCAACGGCGTCATCGGCGTGGATTGCCTCTTCGCCGGCGGCGAGTACAACGGCGACGGCTCGGCTTGCGCTCCGGGCATCTGCGGCGGCGCTTGCTGCCTGCCGAACGGTACCTGCGCCTTCCAGTCGCAGGCGACTTGCATCGCGGCCGGTGGTAGCTACAACGCCGGCATTCCTTGCGCCGAAGTTGAGCCGTGCCCGATCTGCCAGCCGGAAGACCCGAACAACCTCGACGGTCTGGCCGGCACGCAGGAAGACTGCACCATCCTCGGCACCGACGTTGTCAACAGCGGTTGCACGGGCGGCGCTCCGGGCACCCTGTTCAGCCCGGCCGAGTGCAATGAGACGGTTTGCGGCGTTGCGGCCTTCGACGGCGGCTTCCGCGATCTCGACTGGTACCAGGTTTCGGTCGCGACCGAGACTGAGTTCCTGATCACGGTCGAAAACGGCCTGGTCGGCGGCGGTGCTCTGCTCTTCCGCTTCCGCTTCTACCCGAACCAGCAGACGCCTCCGGCGGGCTCGGGCGACGGTACGCCTTGCAACACCGTCGGCGCCTTCGAAGTGGTTCCGGCCGCTCGCGGCAACCTGCTGCCGTCCGGTATCACCGTGATCCCGATCGTCGTTCCGGCCGGTCGTTACACGATGCTGGTCGCGTATGACTTCGCCACCCCGGGTGCGCCGATCGCGGCCTGCCCGAGCAACTACCGCGTGACCTTCGACTGCGCTGCCCCGGCTTGCGCCTTCGCTTGCGAAGGTACGGCCGCCAACGTCGAGAACGAGGCCGCTTGCGGTAACCCGACGCAGACCAACAACGGTTGCGGCGGTACTGCCCCGAATCAGCCGTTCACGGCTCTGAACGTCGGTCAGAAGGCGTGCGGCAACGTTCGCCTGGTCCAGACCACGACGCCGAGCGGCGTCAGCGCGACGCGCGACCTTGACTGGTACGCGATCAACCTGACCGCTGGCGATTACCTGGTCGACTTCCAGGCCGAGTTCCACAGCGTGTTCATCATGACGAACATCGGTTCGGTCGCCGCTCCGGTTTGCAACAACCCGACGGTCCTGAACTTCATCGTCTTCCAGTGCGGCGATGTGACCTTCCAGCTCGACGACCTGGCCGCCGGCACGTACGGCATCCTGGTTGCTCCGGACTTCAGCTCCTACGCGTGGTTCGTCGGCCCGGCCGCGACCGCTGCTCAGGAACTGTGCCCGGCTCCGTACCAGCTGGAAGTTCGTCAGAACAACCCGTGCGTGTGCGCGGATTCGAACTGCGACGGCTTCGTCACGGTCGGTGACATCGGCTTCTTCGTCGATGCCATCGTCGGTGGCTCGACCGCGTGGGCGAACCGCTTCCTGCCGGGTACGCCGAGCTGCGACTTCACCTGCTCGAACGACACGAACAACGACGGCTTTGTCACGGTCGGTGACATCAGCTCGTTCGTGACCGCCGTGTCGACCGGCACGCCGTGCCCGTAAGGAATCGGCGATCGCGGTAGGTCTGAACCCGAATTGAGGGCCGTCGCGGCGAAAGCCGCGGCGGCGACAATCGGACGAATCGACCGCGAAACCTAGTCTGACATCATCCCGCCAGGTCGCCTAACGGCCTGGCGGGATTCTTGTTTTCCGGCCTTGCGTGGTCATGTCTGCTGTGGGGCGAGCCCGCGGAATCTGCGACCTTTTGGGGAGCCGCACGCGGGGCGCAGCGATACGATTCGCTGATCCATGAGGGAACCGCCGCAAAACACCGACTGGTCCGACGCCGTGCTGTCGCATCTTGCGAATCACGCCGACCATCCGCTCAAGCTTCGGCCGCTGGCGAAGGCGCTGGGGGTGACGGCGGACGCTTACGCGGGATTTCGCGATGTCGTGCGCAAGCTCGTCGAGGAGGGGCGCGTGGTCGTCGCCGCGGGGCGGACGCTTCGGCTGCCGGCGGCGCCGTCGTCGGCGGAGCGAACCGGAACTCTGCGGCTGAATCGGCGCGGGTTTGGGTTTGTGGAGATATTGGATCAGGAAGACGTCTTCGTTCCGCGGCACGAAATCAACGGGGCGATGGATGGCGACCGGGTCGTCATCGAGTTGATCGAGCGACGAGCGCCGCGGCGTGACGAACCGCCGCGACGGTTCATGGCGGGGAAGCGTCGGCGGATTGTGGAGGATGAGCCGGCGGGGGCGATCGACGGTGAGGCGGGTGCAGGCGAGGACGAGGAGCGCGGCGCGGTGCGCGGGCGCGTCTTGCGCGTGGTGCATCGAGCGGCGTACAACTGGGTCGGCGTGGTGATGCAGCGCGGGCGGCGCTGGTTTTTGCAGCCCTCGGGCAAATCGAGCAGCAGCGAGCCGATCGAGCTCGACGACCCGATCGCCAAGAGCGTGCGTGATGGCGATCTGGTGGTGGTCGAGCCGCTGCCGGCGCCGCGCGGTATGGCGCCGGGCCGGGCGGTGGTGATCGAGCGGCTCGGCAGTCCCTCGGAGACGCAGAACATCATCACGTCGGTCATTCGCCGCTATGAATTGCCCGAGGCCTTTACGACCGAGGTGCGCGACGCGGCCCGGCTGGCGGCGGAGGCCTTTGACGCCGATGGCGCGGTGAGCGCTGAAGCTAACGGCGACGGGCCGGCCGGGGAGGAGCGCGAAGATCTGCGAGCGCTGACCACGATCACCATCGACCCGCCCGACGCGCGCGACTTTGATGACGCGATTTCGATCGAGCAGCTCGATGGCGGCCGCACGCGGCTGGGTGTTCACATCGCCGATGTGTCGTGGTTTGTGCGCTCCGGGTCGGCGGTCGATCGCGAGGCCTATCTGCGGGGCAATAGCGTCTACTTTCCCAATCGCGTGATTCCGATGCTGCCGGAGGTGTTGTCGAACGGTGTTTGCAGCCTGCAGCCCGAGCAGCCGCGCTTCGCGATCAGCGCCTTTCTGACGTATGACGCATCGGCGCGCGTGATCGACGAGCGCATCTGCGCCAGCGTCATTCGCTCGTCGCGACGATTTACTTATGACGAGGTGTCGGACTATCTCGAGGGCAAGAAGCTGGACGCGCCTGAGCCGGTGCTCTGGCTGCTGACGGCGGCGGAGCGGCTGGCGAAGCGCATTCAGCGGCGACGGCGGGCGGCGGGCATGATCTCGCTGGCCTTGCCGGAGGTGCAGTTGCGGCTCGACGCAGCGGAGGGAATCGTCGGCGCGCAGCCGGCGGATACTCGCTTTTCGCACACGCTGATCGAGATGTTCATGGTCGAGGCCAACGAGGCGGCGGCGCGGGCGCTGCGGCGGCTCGACGTCGATCACGTGCGCCGCGTTCACGCCCCACCCGCGCCGCTGAACCTGGCGCAGTCGTCGCGGCTGGCGTCGCTGACCGAGGTCGACTTTGGCAGCGAGCTGGATCACTCGACGATTCAGAAGATCACCGAGCAGGCCCGCAACTCGCCGCACGAGGCGTCGGTGAACTATCTGCTCTTGCGGTCGTTGGCGCAGGCGAAGTATTCGGTCGGGCTGGCGGGACACTTTGCGCTGGCGAGCGAGGACTATTGCCATTTCACCTCGCCGATTCGGCGATACCCAGACCTGATCATCCATCGGTTGCTGCGGGCGCATGTCATTGGCGCGGCGCGGGCGGATGAGGACTCGGCCGGGCGTCGCGGCGGGCGCGGCAAGGGGAAGCGGCGGCATGGGGCCGAGGCTGCCGAGCGGCCGGCGCCGACCACTTTGGCGGACGCCGCCCGTCACACGAGCCGCACGGAGCGCACGGCGCAGCAGGCCGAGCGCGAAGCGCGGACGATCCTGCTGCTGACGATGCTGGAGAAGCGGATCGGCGAAGTGTGTGACGGCGTGGTGACGTCGGTTGAGCGATTTGGGGCATTTGTGCAGATTCAGCCGTGGCTGGCGGAGGGGCTGATTCCGATCAGCGAATTGCGGCCGGGCTTTTGGGAAGTGGACCAGACGCGCGGGGCCTTGGTGGAGCGCAGTTCACGGCGGGTGCTGCGCATCGGCCATTCGATTCGGGTGGTGATCGACGCGGTTGACGCGCAGCGGCTGGAACTGGCGCTGGCGCCGGCCGAGGATGCGCCGATCGGCAAGGTGGAGCGCGAGCTGCCGTCGACGCGCAAGCCCGGCGGAAAGCGATCGGACAAGCGCGGCGGTCCGCCGAAACGGACGAGCGGAAAACCGCGGAAGGGGTTTCGGAAGGGGAAGCGCCGCTAGGCGCACTCCCCGTCAGATTGAGCTTTGCTGAGGAAGCCGCCGGTAAGTTAGTTCACGAGCTCGGTGCGGATTTCCGCGAGCTCGTCCACGCTTCCGGAAAAGGCTTCGATCCCCGCTTCGAACTTGAACACATCCCCCTCGAGTCTGGCAGCATTGGCGACGAAGTCCAGCTCCGGCTCGCCGTGAAAGAGCAGATGAACTGTCGCCCGGCCGGCATTGGCGTTGACCAGGTCGACGGCGTTAGCGACCGCGCTCCTGATTCTCGGATCCATGGCTTTCTCCGTATCGGCCTACATCGGATGCTTCAACATCCGCCTGCGCTAGCTGGGATCATCCTTCGATCGTGGTTGCGATCGAACGTGCGCTGTTGGTCACGCGGCGTCAGTCGAGGACGGCGAGGATCTCGCTTTCCTCGACGATCAACAGCTCTTCGCCGTTCACCTTGATCTCGGTGCCGGCGTAGCTGCTGAAGAGCACATCGTCGCCCTTTTTGATCTGCAGCGCCTTGCGCTTTCCGCTGTCGAGCAATCGGCCGTCGCCGACGCTGATGACCTTGCCGCGCTTCGGTTTTTCCTTGGCGCTGTCTGGCAGCACGATGCCGCCGCTGGTTCGATCGGCAGCGACACTGCGCTGAATGAGCACTTTGTCCCCCAGGGGGCGGATCGCGGGCACCGGCATGTTCACAACTCCTGACGCCGAAAGACTCTATGAGTTTGCCGTCGAAGACGACATTCGTCAATGAAAATCGGCGGGAAAGCGGCGGGGCGAGAGTTTTGGGGACGCGGGCGCGGGTCGCGCTCTCTGCGGCGCGCCTATCGTCGCGCGGCCCGATTTCTGGGCTCTAAGTGCTTTATTGATCGAAATTTGCGCGGCGGTGGCGAGCGATTTTTCGTCAACGCGCGAGTTGTGTTTTTTTGTCCGGCGCAACGCGCTTTTCATCGAAATGTTATGTGGTCGACGGGATGGCGCTTGGCGGTTCCGGTCGGGCGGGGATCGATGTCTGGCGGCGGGCGTGAGTGCTCGCGCAAAAGCAGCGTCCAATGGTCCGCGGTGCGCGGCGGCACGCGTCGCCGACGGCGCGAGGGCGGCAGGTCGCTCGATTGTTGATCTCTGCGCCGCCGACATTGTTCGCGTCGTTCCGTCGGCCAGCGGCGCTGGCGTTCGCCGCCCCCGACGTTGCAGCACTGGGAACTCGCGATTACAACGCTTCGCTCGTCTTCGCCCAGACTCCGATCCTCGCCCCGCACGCGGAATTCGATGGAATCGATCGCGACTTCAACGCCGTCGGCTCACGACTATCCGCCCGGATTCCGCGCGCGGCGTGTTCGAAACTGGTTCTTCCTTGGGTTGCTGTACGCGGCCTATTACCTCTGTCGTTACAACCTGAGCACGGTCACGCCCGAGATGGCCAAGGAGCTGGGCTACAACAACCAGCAGACCGGGCAGATGAGCACGGCGCGCGACCTGGGCTACGCCGTCGGCACGTTCGTCAACGGCCTCTTCGCTGACGCGCTGGGCGGCAAGCAATCGATGGCGATCGGCGCGCTGGCGACGATCGTGCTCAATCTGGCTTTTGGCTGGTACTCGACCTGGGGGCTCGACGCCGCGGTGCTGCTGGTCGGCTTCGTGGTGATTCGTCTGTTCGATGGCTATGGGCAAGCGTTCGGCTCGCCCGGCATGGTGAAGATCAACACGGCCTGGTTTCGTCGCACCGAGCGCGGGCAGTTCTCGGGCATCTTTGGGGCGATGATCCAGCTTGGCGCGATCAGTGTAAATCAGCTCAGTAAGTATCTGCTGGGCGGCTTTTCGTTCGCGCTCTTCGGCGTCGCGTTTTTCACGATCGGCAAGCTCGACTGGCGCACGATGTTCGTCGTGCCGCCCATCATCCTGGCCGCGATTCTCGTCGTCTCGTGGCTGACGGTGCGCAATACGCCGGAGGACGCGGGCTATTCGATTCCGGTGGATCCGGGCGCGCGCGATATTGAGACGCCCGCGCCGCAGCCGCCGCTGAGCGTGGTCTTCGCCACGATCGCGAGCAATCCGCTGGTGTGGGTGAACGCGGCCGCTTACTTCTGCACCGGCTTTGTTCGGCGCGCGACCGACTTCTGGGCCTTCAAGTATCTCGACAACGTCTGGCATGTCGGCAAGCAAGACCCGGCCTTTGGCTGGATGGGGTTTTTGCTGCCGGCATCGGCGGTGGTCGGCTCTTTCGCGGCCGGGTGGCTGTCTGACAAGGTCTTTCGCAGCCGGCGCTCGCCTGTGGCGGCTCTGCTCTACGGGCTGGAGACGGTTGTGATCGCGGCCAGCGTCTGGATTCTCGGATACAGCCCCTATGCATCGGTCACGGTCGCCTGCACGGCGCTGGTGCTGATCTCGCTCACCTGCAACACGAGCCACTCCATCATCGGCTCGGCGGCGGTGATGGACATCGGCGGACGGCACATGGCGGGCTTCGCGCTGGGCGTGATCAACTCGTTTCAGTACTTCGGGGCGATTCTGGCCGGCTGGGTGCTGGGGATGTTGATCGACACCGACAAGGAAAAGTGGATTCCGCTCTTCGCGGCGATGCTGCCCTTCAGCCTGATCGCGACTGTGCTCATGGCCGTCCTGGCCTGGAGGACGCGCGGGCGCGAGGTGCGCGGCGCATGATGCTGGCCGCCGAAACCGCCGCCGCCGCGCTGACCTGGCAGGGCTGGTTTACGCTGGCGGTGATGACGGCGCTGATCGTCGGGCTGGTGCGCTATGCGCATCTGGCGGACATCATCTTCGTCGGCGGGCTGGCGATCTTCGGCTGCGCCGGGATTGTCAGCCCCAAAGACGCGCTGGCGGGCTTCATGAATGAGGGCGTGCTGACGATCGGTGCGCTGTTCATCGTCGGCCGCGCGCTGGTCGACACCGGCATTCTCGAAGCGGCCACGCAGCGCGTGCTGGGCAATGTGCAAAGCGCGACCGCCGCGGTCGGTCGCGTCGTCGGCACGACCGTCGGCTTTTCGGCGTTTCTCAACAACACCACCGTGGTGGCGATGGGGATGCCGGCGCTGGTCGAGTGGGCCCGCAAGCGGCGCATTCCCGTTTCGCGGTTGCTGCTGCCGCTGTCCTACGCTTCGATCTTGGGCGGCGTCTGCACGCTGATCGGCACCAGCACCAACCTCGTCGTTCACGGGCAGATGAAGCAATCGGGCGTGGCGTCGCTCGCGGGCGGAATCGGCATGTGGGAGTTGAGCGCTGTCGGCGTGCCGCTGGCGATTTTGGGCGGGCTGTACCTCGTTTTGTGTCTGCCCCGCCTACTGCCCGACCGGCGGGAGTTCATTGAGCAATTGGGCGAGCACCGTCGCGAGTTTCTGACCGAATTGGTGGTGGCCGAGAACTGCCCGTTGATCGGCAAGAGCGTGCAACAAGCCGGCCTGCGCGGCTTGCCCGGGCTGTTTCTGATCGAGATCTCGCGCGGCGAAGATTCGATCGCGCCGGTGGAGCCCGACGAACGGCTGCGGGCCGGAGATCGGCTGATCTTTACCGGCGTGGTCACGACGATTGCGGACCTGACCAAGATTCCCGGGCTGATCGCTTCGCCGGACATCAGCTTTGAATTCACGGCGGCGGGCGGTCGCCGGCGGCTGAGCGAAGCGGTGATTAGCGCCAGCAGCCCCCTGATCGGCCAAGGCATTCGCGAGGCGAACTTTCGCGGGCGCTACGACGCGGTGGTGATCGCCGTTCACCGCAATGGGCGACGACTCGCGGGCAAGATCGGCGATATCGAACTCGAAGCGGGCGACACGCTGCTGGTCGAGACGGGCGACGACTTTTTCACCGTAAACCGCCACAACCCCGATTTCTATCTGGTCAGCGATCTGGGCGAATCGTCGCGCATGCGACTGGATCGCGCCGGCGTGGCGCTGCTGATCGCCGGCTTGCTGATCGCGGCCTACTCGATGCCCGAGATGCTGCCCACGTCGGTGCTGCCGGCGGGTGTCGCGGAGTGGATCAGTGAGCGACGGGCGCTGCTGGCGATGCTGGCGGCGGGGCTGGTCGTGGTCTCTCGCTGTGTCAGCGCGGGGCAGGCCCGGCTCGCGATCGATTGGCCGGTGCTGATCACGGTCGCGGCATCGCTGGGCGTGGGAAAAGCCATGCAGACCAGCGGACTCGCGGCGTGGATCGCCGAGCAGACCATGCAGGCGGTGGGCGGCTACGGGCCGATCGCGATGCTGGCTGCGGTCTACTTTCTGACTTGGGTCCTGACGGAGTTGATGAGCAACAACGCCGCGGCGGCGTTGATGTTCCCCATTGGCGTGGCAGCCGCGGCGCAGGCGGGCGTGGAGCCGCGGCCGTTTGTGATTGCGATTGCGATCGCGGCTTCGGCCTCGTTTGTTTTGCCCGCGGGCTACCAGACGCACCTGATGGTCTTCGGCCCGGGCGGCTATCGCACGAGCGATTTCATCCGCGTGGGCGCGCCGCTGGCGCTGCTCTGGATGATCGGCGCCCTGCTGATCATCCCCCGCGTCTGGCCGCTGACGGCGGTGCAGTAGCGGATCTGCGGGCGGGCTGGGCGACGAAAGTCAGATAAGGCACTTCATGCTTCAAGCTTGATCATGTACGGCAATCTGCCGTACAATGCTTTTTAGAGGATATGGCCATGCCGACTCGTCGTAAGACTTCCCGACTGGAGGCGCGCATTGCTCCGCAGACGCTTGCTCGCGTGAAGCGCGCTGCGAGCCTCACCGGGAGCAAGCTTTCTGATTTCGTCGTCCGCGCGGCGGAGGCTGCTGCGGACGAGGCCATCGCCCGCCATGAGTTGCTCGATCTCTCTGCCGAGGATCAGTTGGCTTTCGCCGCTGCGATTCTCAAGCCGCGCCGTCCCGCACCGGCGATGAAGCGCGCCGCAGCCGCTCACCGCAAGCTCATCCGCCCGCGATGAGGATGTCGCCCTTTTGCATTGAACTTCTGGGCGACCACGATCGTGGTGCGTTCGATTGCGGCGTTGCCGCACTCAACGACTATCTTCGTCGATTGGTCACGCAGGACATTCGACGCAACGTTACCGCGTGCTACGTCGCCGTTGAAATTGCCACCCATCGCATCGCGGGCTACTACACACTCGCCGCGACCGGCATTCCACTGACGGACCTCCCTGCCGCTGTGATTCGTCGCCTTCCGCGCTACCCGTCCGTTCCGGCAGTCCGCATCGGTCGGCTGGCCATCGATTGCGGCTATCAAGGCCGTCGGCTGGGCGGTTCCCTGCTCTTTGATGCGATTGACCGCACGCGCCGTTCCGGCATCGCGGCCTTTGCGGTTGTGGTCGATGCGAAAAGCGAGCAGGCGGCGGAGTTTTACGAGCATCACGGCTTTGTGCGTTTCGCAAGCCAGCCGATGCCGTTGTTTCTGCCGATTGCGAGTGCGCCGCGCACCGATCGCGCGTAGCGGCGGGTTAACGCGCTCTCACGTGGCGTGTTGTCACAGCCGATCATTGCCACATTCCGAACATCGGCCCAGTCCATTTTCGCTCGGTCGTCTGCGCGCGTAGCCACAGCGTGAGCACACGATGATTCCGTGGTTGAAGAGCTGGTAGACGATCGCACGATGGCGTGGGCGTCTGTCCCACCATTCTGCAAACAGCGCGCTGAGACCTGTCCAAATCAAGATAATCAAGATGTCGCCCAGGCGCGACGAGTATCCCATCGCGGCCGCCATCACTTTCGCGATCAGAAAGCCGAAGGCCGCCATCCAGGCAGTAAGGAGTACGGCTGGAAATGAATGCTCCGCTGTAGCCGTGCGCTGCGCTGCAGCGAGCACCTCGCGCCGCGTGGCATCGTCCGGCAACATCTCTAGCCCGGCCTGAATGTCCCGCCACTTCATCCACGCAGCATATCTCCGCGACTGGCCATTGATCGCGGGCTCTGCCCTTCGCTATTCGCTACGCGTGATTGCCTTTCCTGCCGCCCGGCCGCTGGCCCAGGCCCATTGAAAATTGAAGCCGCCGATGCGGCCGTCGACATCGAGGATTTCGCCGACGAGATGCAGCCCGGGGCAAACGCGGGACTCCATCGTGCGCGGGTCGATCTCGGTTAGCTCTACGCCGCCCGCGGTCGCTTCGGCGTAGTTGTAGCCGCGACTGTCGCGGATTCGCAGCGGAAACTCGGTCAGCAGCCGGGCCAGCGCCCGCCGCGCCTCGCGCGAGACCTGGCCCGCCGGCGTGCCGATTAGCGCCGCCGATGTGCCGATTCGTGCCCCCGGTGTGGCCATCAATCCCTGCGGCGCGGTGCCCGCCCGCGCTAGAAGCGCGACGACGATTCGCTCTGCGTTTAGCACCGTCCGCAGCGCGTTTTCGACCTTGGCCCGGGCCTGCGAAGCAAAGAGCTGCGTCAGCCGGGCGTCCATCGCCGCCAGGTCGGTGCCGGGCGCAAAGCTCAGACTGGCTTCGACGGCCCGCCCGTCCACCCGCGCGCGCAGCCAATGACGCGAGGCATCGAGCATCGCCGGCCCGGATAGCCCGAAGTGCGTCCACAGCACGCTGCCGCGCACCCGCACCGGCTTTTCGCCCGCCGCGCGAATCGTGATCTCGGCCTCGTGGGACACGCCCGACCACGCCGCCAATTCCGCCTCGTCGAGCACCATCGGCACCAGCGACGGCGTGCGCTGCACGATTGTGTGGCCGAGTCGTCTGGCCAGTTCAAAGCCGAACCCGTCGCTGCCGGTCTTGGGCAGCGATTGGCCGCCGGTGGCGAGGATGACGCGTCGGGCGTGATAGGTCTCCTGCGTCGCGGGCTCATCCGCTGCGCTGCGCCGCTCGACACGCACGACGAACCGAGCCCCATCGGCGGCCGCGCCGGTGATCGGCGCGAGCTCGACCACCCGTCGCGCCGTGAGCAGGCGCACGCCGCAGCGCGCCGCTTCGGAAAGGAGCGCGTCGAGCACGGTCCGGGCCCGATTGCTTTCGGGGAAGTATTTGCCGGTCTCTTCCAGTTTGAGCGGCACGCCGATCTCGCGAAACCACGCCAGCGTCGCCTCGACCGGAAAGGACTCCAGCACGCGACGAATCACGTGTCGGCTGCCGCCGCAGAAATCGCGCTCGGAGACAGCGCGATGGGTGACGTTGCAGCGTCCGCCGCCGGCGACCAGGATCTTTGCGCCGGGTTTCTCGGCGCTGTCGAGGGCGAGGACTTGCGGCCGATCGCTCGCAGAGGGGCGAAGGGGTGAGGGGGCGGAGGGGTGTTCGGAATCGCGCGGCTGCGGGCCGCCGTCGCCGCGGGCGGCGAAGATGGCCGCCGTCAGTCCGGCGGCCCCTGCTCCGATGACCAGAACGTCGACGATCGCGGTTGGGCTCGCGGCCGCGTCGGTCATTTCGGCGAAGCGGGCGCGGCGGGCGGAGTCGGCTGGGCCGGCGCGCTGCTGATCGAGATCGAGCCCGAGCGCCCGCCGAGCTCGGTCGGGCCGCTGGTCGGCGTCGGCGGCTGGGTGGCGTCGACGAGCTTTACGCCGGGCGGCGTCTGAAACTCAAAGCGCGTCGCAGAGACTTCGGCGTTGGGCTTCAGGTCGGTGATCTCCATCGTTTCGATGATGTCGCCTTCGCGTGAGATGCCCTCGCGCTTCAGCATCATGCCGGAGTTTTTGGCGAAGTAGTAGCGCCGCCGCGTGATCCGATCGCCGGGTTGGAGCATGCGGGGCAGCGACTCGATGACGATTGTGCTCTCGCCGCGCACCTGCGCATCGGGCAGCAACTCGTTGACGTGGTCCTTTCGCAGAGCCTCGAGCTGTTCCGGCGTGTTGAAGACCGACGGGCCGACGTAGCGCATTTTGGTCGCGTCGATGTTGCCGTGAATATTGGTCAGTCGATAGGTGAACTCGCCGTCGGTCACGAAGAGCGCCTGCTGGGTCGACTCCTCGACGCCGTTGTCCATGGTCGAGGTGGTGTTCTTTTCATCTTCCATGCGGCAATAGGTCTTGCCGCCCTGCTTCAAAAATTCGACCCGGCCCGACCCGATCGAGACGTGCGTGCCGCCTTCGACGATCGTGGTCACGTTGGTGACATACGCGCCGGTATAGGAGCGCATCTTGGAGAAGGCCTCGCTCAGCCGCTTCGCCGCCTCGTCAAACTTCTCGTTCGCCGCCGCGGTCGAAACAAAAGCAGAGGCCAGCGCCGCCGCGCACAGCGCGACGAAGCCGCGGCCTGCGAAAACCGAATGATTACTGTCACTCACGCTGAACACTCCTTGCCTGCGTCGTTCGAGGGTCGAGGCGATGACCGGGCATTGTTGATCCGATCGGTCAGCCGCCGCGGTTGGGCCGCGGGCGATTGCCCGGCCTGCCCGCGGGTCGCTGCGACGGCTTTCGGGGTTCCTGTCCCGGAATCCGCTTCAAAACATCGTCGATCGGGTTTGCTGGTTTATCCGCGGGTTTGGCGCCTCCGCTCGGCCGGCCCGGCGTTTCGGCGCCGGGTTTTGCGCCGTCGGCCGGCTTTCCGCCGGACGCACGTCTGAGAATATCGCCGATTGCATCTGTCGGACTGTCGGGGAGCAGCAGCTCGGCCACCAGCTTGGTCACATCGATCTTGCTCAAGTCCAGCTTGGGGCTTTCGCGCGTGCCCGCCACGGGAATATCGACCCGGAGGCCCGAGGTCTTTTTCACCATCGCCAGCGTTGCGGGCGGCACGCCGAGCCGCTGGAGCAACGCCGGCCGCACCGGCACCGACATCACCAGATCGAGCGTGCTGTCGAACCCGACCGAGCCGTAGAACTTCAGATCGAAGTTTTCCGGGAAGGTCATCGTGAAATTGTCATAGGACAGCCGGCCGTTCCCGATCTTGAAATCGACCGGGCTGAATTGCACCAGCACCAGGTCCGTGGCCGACAGGCCCGCAAGTTGGACGAGCTCGCCGATCATCGGCCCGCCGGGCGACATCTTCACGCTGCCCAGATCGAGCCGGCCCTGGCCCGCGCCGCCGGTCTTCATCGTCTGGCCCATCGGCAGCGTGATGCCCGAAACGTTCATGTCGAGGAAGCCTTCGAGCCGCGTCACGCCGGAGAAGATCGGATTGATAAACGACAGCAGTTCCGCCCCGATCCGCGGCGTTAGCTCGATGTGCTGCATCACGGGCAGATCGCCCTCGATCAACAGCGTCGGCTCGCCGGGCGTGAAATCCACCACGCCGCCGAGGTTGAGCTTGCCGGTCGAAGCGGGGACGGTGGCGACCGGCAGCGTCAGCCGCCCGTCGCGCAGCGAAGGCTGGAACTTCGCGGCGCCGAGCGGAATGGCGTAGACGCTCGCCTTCTCCCAGCCCAGTTCTGTTCCTGCGGCGAGACCGCGAAACGCGGGCGTTGCGCCGGGCGTGTTCAGCGGACCGTTCAACTCAAACGTGGCGCCGTTGCGGCCTTCGATCGTGACGGTCTTCTCAATCGCTGGCACGAATTCGTAGATGAGCCGTGAGAGCGATTTCCAATCGGTGTCGTAGCGTCCTTTGATCGCGAGATTCGGGCTGCTGCGGAATTTGCTGACATTGCCGCTGGCCTCGGCCGAGAGCAGGCCCGACGTGAGCTTGGCGCGGTTGAGCGCAATCTGCTCGCTGCTGTTGCCGATGCGCCCGTCGAAATCGAGCGCCACCTGCGGTTCGCGAATCGCCGACTCGCCGCTGCCGATGGCGAAATTGTCCACCTTGCTCGTGCCGCTGAACGACACATCGTCGCCGTCGGTGCTGAGCTTCGACTGCAACGCGAGCATGCCCGCGATCGCCGGCGGCGCGGCCATCTTAGTGATTGCCGCCACCGCGCCGAGGGTCTTCTCGACATCGGCGTTCGCGGTCACATCGGCCCGCAGCGCGAGCGGCCCGCTCTTGGGCGTCGTGAGGTCCACGCCGCTGGCCTGGAGCTTGGCGATCGCGCTGTCAACCTTGGCGAGCTCCGCCTTGATCTGCGAAAAATCACCGGAAATCTCGACGTTCTGCCAATCGGCCTTCAACTCGCCGGGCACGACCGATTTGCCATCGACTTTGAGGTCGCGCGTCACCAGTCCGCCCGTCGAGCGCAGCGACTGACCGGCGCCGCCGCGCTGCGCTGTCGCCTTGCCGCTTACGACGCCGGCATAGCGCGCCAACTCGGGCGCCTGCAGTGCCGCCGCCCGCGCCGCCGCGAACGACAGATCCGCGCGATCGATCGTCACGCTCGCATCGAACCCTTGCGACTTCAGGTCATACCACCCGGCACCCTGTGCTTCGATCTGCCCATCCGCGCTCACCTTCGCCGAAGTCAGCTCGTAGCGCTGCAGCGATTGCCCCTCCAGCTTTGCGGTGCCGCGCTGCTCCAGCCGCGCCTGTTGCAAGCTGAACTGATTGCTGCCCTGATTGACCTTTAGCGCCGTTGCGTTCGCGTTCAAATCGACCGCCAGCGCATCATCGGCGCTGCGCTTCATCGTCAGTTCGCCATCGACCTGGCCGCCCATATCGAGCAGGCCGAAGTCGACAATCTGGCCCAGTTCCTGGCGCAGGCCCGCGAGATCGCCGCGGAACTTCGCACTGAGCGCCGCGGTCGTTCCCGACGCCAGCACCTCGGCGAAGACCGCGGTCAGCTTCGCCGTCTCGACCTTGAGTCCGCTCCCCTTCTGCAAGCTCGCATCGAGCGTGAGGTCGATCGGCTTGAGCGTCAGCGTTTTGCCGTTGTCGCTGGCGGAGACGTCGCGCAGGCCGATCGCGCCCTTCACGCTGGGCGATTCGCCGGTCTGCAACGCCAAATCCGAAATCTCCAGTCGCCCGCTCGTCAGGGTCTGTCCCTGACGCACCGGGAAGAGCGACGGCATTGCCCGCTGCAGTCGCGCGACATCGAGCCCGCCCTTCGCGGTCAGCGTGAGTTGCGGCAGATTGAGAGATTCGCCGCTCAGCACCGCCGACAAGACGCGCTCGGCGTCAATCGCCGGTTCGATCTTCTTCGTCAGCGCACTCAGCGTCGATGCAAGTTGAGCCTCAACGGTGCCCGCGTCGCCGCCGAGCTTGGCATCGAGCTTCAGATCATCGGCCTTGCGCGATGCGTCGGCGTTGAGCGTCAGATTGGTCGGCTGGCTATTGGCGCCGACGCGGAGCTCTTTGGCGTCGGCCGACAGTTGCAGCGCGACATTCTCCGGATTGTCGCCCTTGGCGGTGAGAGTGCCCGCGATCAGCCCGGTGGCGTCGAGCGCCGTCAGGTCGATCAGTTGTCCCAGCTCCGCCTTGAGCTTTGCCAGGTCCGCATCAAAGGTCGCGTTTGCGTCGCTCAGCCGCCCTTTTGCTTTCAGATTTGCAAAGGCCGATGTGAGATCGGCCGCGTCGATCCGCAAGCCCGCGCTGGGCTCAAAGGCCGCCGCGACGTTGGCGTCGATGGGTTGCAGCTTCACCGCTTTGCCGTCGACGGTCGCGGCGATATCGCGCAGCGCGACCTTGCCCGCGGCCGCGGGCGCCTCGCCGCCCGACAGCTTCACATCGGTCAGTTGCACAGACCCTGCATCGAGCGACTTGCCCGCCGGCATCTTGAAAATGCCCGGCAGCGCCCGTTGCAGCTTTGCGAGATCCACATTGCCCGATGCCGTGAGCTCGCCCTGCGGCAAGGTGAACACGCCCCCCTTCTGCAGGATTGCAAGGAGCTTTTCGGTGTCGATGGTGGTCGAGCCGGCGCCCTCGAGCGCCGCGCGAGTCGTCTTCGCGCCGACGTCGAGCTTGCCCGCTTCGCTCGCGAGTGAGGCGCTGGCCGTAATCGCATCGCCCGCCTGCGCCGCGCTGCCCGTGAGCGTGACGTTGAGCGGCGCGATCGCCGGCCCGCCGTTGCCCGTTTCGCTGCCGGCCGCGGCTGTCTGGAGCTGCTTCACCGCGAGATCGAACGTCGCCGCCAGCGCCTGGCCCGGCTGCATGTCGGCGTCGATCTTCAGCGTGGCCGCACCGGAGAGGCCCAGCTTGGGCATGAAGACCGCCATGATCGGCGCGAGGTCGACATCGCCGTTGGAGCGCAGGCCGACCTTGGCTTTGGCTTTGTCGATGGCGATCTTCGACTCCAGCGCGAGATCGCGCAGGTCGACATCGGTCGACAGCAGCGTGCCGTTGGGCAGCTTGCCCTCCAGCTTCGTCACCATCTCATTCAGCGTGCGCACCTTCACGCTCAACTGAATGTCATCGATCGCATAGTTCGCGCCATCGACGCGGCGAGCGCTGATTTTGGCGTCCTTGACCAGCAGATCGAGCGTCGGCTCGGGCAATCCGCCGCCCTTCGACGGGGTTGGCGCCGCTGCCGAGGGGCCGCTGGGCGGGGCCGCGGCCGCCTTGGGCTGCAGGGCGTCGACCAGCGAGATTTCGTTCTTTTCGTTGACGATCAGATCAATCGTCGGCTGTTCGACGATCACCTCGCCCAGGTTGAGCTTGCCGCTGGGCAATTCGGTGATGCCGCGCGTCAGCAAGTCCCACAGCGAGCGCTCGCACTTCAGCCGCTGCACGGCGAACACGCGTCGCGCGTCGGCGTCGTCGAGGCTGACCCCCTTCAGCTCGACCGGCCCCATCCACGACACGTTGACGCTGTCGGCCTTCAGCGTGCCGCGCAACTGCGCATTGACGAAGCTCAGGGCGTAGTCGCGCACCATCGGGATCGCGATGATGAAGGGAATCGCCGCGAGCAGCGCGATGAAGAGCGTGCTGCTGCCGCCACCCAGCCAGAGCAAGCGCTTGAACCACTTGCGCTTTCGCTTGGGTTTCTGCGGGGCCGCGCTGCTGTTGGGCCCTTCCGCTCCCGCTCCGCCGGCGAGAGCCTGTTGCGGCGGTTGCGAACTCTTCGAGGATTTTTTGCTCACGACGAAAACTCCGTGGGCCGAGCCGGCGCGGCACGAGCGCCGCTGGTTGGGTTGACCGAATGATGACGACACGCCCCGTCGTCAAGCCGATGGGATTCTACCCCTGATTTCCGTAGAACCCCGCTTTGCGTTGTTTCTTCTATCGCTGCGCCACCTCGGCGCCCGTTGGCGGCGTCGCGTTCAAGTCACCCCCTGCTATTGGTTGGTGACCGCGGGCCACTTCCCTTCCGCGTGCTCGCGACCCACTTTGATGTAGCTCTCAATCACGTGCCGCATGTACTCGTGGTCGCGCTCGCCGACATCGCGGATCACCTTCGCCGGCACGCCCGCCACCAGCTTGCCATCGGGCACGATCATGCCCGGCGTGACGACAGCGCCGGCGGCCACGACGCATCCTGCGCCGACTTCGGCGTTGTCGAGCACGATGCTGCCGATGCCGATCAGTGTGCCCCGCCCTACCCGCCGACAGTGCACCACGGCGCGATGGCCGACGCCGACTTCGTCGCCGATGTCGAGATCGACGCCGTAGCGCGTGTGCAGCACCGAGCCGTCCTGAATATTGCAGCGATTGCCGACGCGGATTGTGGCGATGTCGCCGCGAATCACGACGTGGTGCATGATCGTCACGTCGTCGCCGACGATGACGCTGCCGGCGACGTAGGAGGTGGGGGCGATGTAGACGTTCTTGCCGAGTTGCGGCGTTGGATATTTGGCGTTGTTCACGCCGCAACTATATCGATGGAGGCGCCGCCTGGCCCCGGATAGCGAACCTAGAGATGCAGGCAATGTTGCGCACGCCACTCGTACGCGCATGTGCTACGGCAGCTAGAGAAAGGACTAGAGAAGCTCGAAAGCGTTGCTGACCGTGACGACTCGGGCGTGCGCGCGGCGTCGCCGCCCTGCCGGTTGATTGTTGCGGACGCCGATCAACACAACCGAAGGTTGTCACACATGAGGACTATCAGGCGGGCTCATTGTCACGCGGAATGATCGCCGGCTGTGTCAGTCCGGCAGTCGCACGTCGAGCCGCTCGACGATGCGATCAAATTCTTCGAGGGATCGATATTGGATCACGAGGCGGCCGGCGTTTTTCTTTTTGCCGGGGAAGAGCTGGACGGGAACTCCCAGCGACTTGCCGATCGCTTTCGAGACCTCGTCGGCGTGGCGCATCTGCGCTGTTTCACGTGAAACAGCGATGTCGGGCATGTTGGCGGGGTCGCCGGTGGGCGATTTCGCGAGCTGTTCGACCTGGCGTACGGAGAGGTTTCGCCGGACGGCCATGCGGGCGATGGCGAGCTGGCGGACTGGATCGGTGAGGGCGGCGATGGCCCGCGCCTGGCCCATGCCGAGTTCGCCGATGCGGATGAACTCCTGGACTTCGTCGGGCAACTTCAACAGCCGGAGGTAGTTGAGCACGCTGGCCCGGCTTTCGCTGAGCTTGAGCGCGAGCACTTCGGGTCCGACGGCGAAACGGTCGATGTATGACTGGTAGGCTCTGGCGCGCTCGAGCGGCGTGAGGTCTTCGCGTTGCAAGTTCTCGACCAGCGCGAGTTCGAGGGTCTGGGTGTCGCTGACGGAGCGTATGACAGCGGGAATTGTTTCGAGGCCGGCGATCTGTGCCGCGCGCCAGCGGCGTTCGCCGGCGACCAATTCGTAGTGTCCGGCGGCCATGGTACGGACGACGATGGGCTGGAGGACGCCCTGGGCCTTAAGCGATTCGGCCAGGTTTTTGAGCGCATCTTCGGCAAAGTAGGTGCGCGGCTGGCGCGGGTTGGGCTTGATCGACGTGAGCGGCAGGTCGCGCAGAAGATGGGTGGAGCGGGGCTCCTGCACGGGGGCCGCGGCGGATGCGACGACGGCGTGGGGGGTGGCTTGGCCACCCGGAGCGACGGGGTTGCCGGCGTCGCGCTTGCCGATGAGGGTGCCGAGGCCGCGGCCGAGGCGGGGCGGATTGTTGGCCATGGGAGCTGCTCCGACTACGATTCGTGGTGGATTTTCACTTCGGACGTGACGAAATGTAGGTTGGCTGCCGGGGAGGGTCAAGGCGGATCATGGCTTCTGCGCAAATGTGTTTCACGTGAAACAAGTTTGCGCGGCGGTCGCGACGGCCGTTCGGGCAGACGGGAGGCTCCCGGCGAGCTCCGGTCAGATCGGCTTTGGGAACGACCTCCAGGCTACCGCCGCAGGGCTGAAGCCCGGGCTACCGAGGAGAGTTGCGCAAATCTGTTTCACGTGAAACAACTTTGCGTTCGGCTTCGGACGTCGCCTGCGGCGAGATTTCGGCGACGCTGCCGGGGGCGACCAACGTGGGCTGGCGACGGCAGCCCATCGGGTGCCCGCCCGACGTATCGGCACATCGGCGCAAAACTGTTTCACGTGAAACAAGTTTGCGCAGCCTTGCGGTCGCCGTGCGTTGCAACCCCCGTCCGGGAGGGCTCGACCTTGGCGTGCTCGACGAGCCAGGAGCTGGGTCCGGGGTCGGCCAGCGCAAATGTGTTTCACGTGAAACAGTTTTGCGCGGTCGGCGTAGGCAGCTCCCCACGCTGCCGGTCGTCGCCACGGACCTCAGTTTAGGCATGTAACAGACAACCACTGTCGGAATATGGCCCTCCATCGTTAATCAGGCGGGTCGGCCTGAGAGGTGCAAACGTGTTTCACGTGAAACACCTTTGCGCAGGGACGAAGCTAGGTCATTATATAGATATCATACGAATGCTCGCCTGAGGCGCTTGCAGCCTCGCGGCGGCGACGGGGGCGATCCGTCGGGAACCGTCGTCGGCTGGCTCACATTCGTCGCAATTGACTGGAGTCTGCCGGAAATGAATGGTAAAACTCTCGCTCGCACGGATGCACTGTTGTCGGCAGGAGGTCGACTTTGTCCGATGGAATCCCCTACGTGAGTACGCGCGAACGCGCCCAGCGCACGAGCGACGCCGATCTGGCGGCGACGCCCGAGGCCGATTCGGAACCCCCAAGTCAGGAACGGTCACGTTTCGTACCGCAACTTGTGGTCGTTCCGGCCAAACCTGAATCGCCCCCGTCGGCGGAACACCATGCGCCTGCTTCAACTCGACATCTCGCGCCAGCCGGACGAAACGACCTGCGGGCCGACCAGCCTGCACGCGGTGTACAACTACTACGGCGACGTGACCGAGTTGCCGACGATCATCCGCGAGATTCAGAGCCTGAGCCAGGGCGGGACGCTGGCGGTGTTGCTGGCTCTGCACGCGTTGAAGAGGGGGTATCAGTCGACGATTTACACGTACAACCTGCACGTCTTCGACCCGAGCTGGTTTCAGGAGCCGCGGCCGGACCTGCGCGTCAAACTGCGCGAGCAGGGGCTGGTGAAAAGCAACGAGCGCATGAATCTGGCGACGCCGGCGTATCTGGAATATCTCGAAAAGGGCGGCAAGGTGGTCTTTCGGCCGCTGAGCCGGTCGCTCTTGATTTCGCTGCTGGCGCTGGGCAAGCCGATTCTCACCGGTCTCAGCGCGACCTACCTGTATCAGGAGCCGCGCGAAATTCCGGCGACATGCAAGCCGGACGACGTGAACGGGGAGCCGTGCGGCCACTTCGTGGTGCTGTGCGGATACGACCCCCTGAACGAGACGGTGCAGATCGCGGATCCGCTGCACCCGAACAATCTGGCGCCGACGCGTCATTACGCGGTGCACATCGATCACGTGATCGGAGCGATTCTGCTGGGGGTGATCACTTACGACGCGAACCTGACGATCCTGGAGCCGAATCCGCCGGCGGCTTAGCGCGCAAGCTGGCGAATGTCTCGGTGCTGGTGGTGGTGGACAATCCGAAGACGTGGCGGCTGAAGCTGCACGATGTGCCGGTGGTGAGCGCGCGGAGCTATCTGACCGATCCGTCGTTTTCGCAGATGCGCGACGTGAAGGTTTTTAATCTGTGCCGGTCCTATCGCTATCAGTCGCTGGGGTATTACGTCTCGCTGCTGGCGATGGCGCGGCGGCATAAGCCACTGCCTTCGATCACGACGATTCAGGACATGAAGACGCTGAGCATCACGCGCACGCTGGGCGACGACCTGAGCGAGCTGGTGCATCGCGCGCTGCGGCCGTTGCGGTCGAATGAGTTTGAGCTGAGCGTTTACTTCGGCAAGAACATGGCCCATCGCTATGACGAGCTGGCGCAGCGGCTCTTCGGGTTGTTTCCGGTGCCGCTGATGCGAGCGGAGTTTCAGAAGCGCGAAGGGGAGTGGAAGCTATCGAGCGTGCGGGCGATCTCGGCGGGCGAGATTCAACTGAATCACGTCGATTTTGTGGAGAGCAGCGCGCGGCAATTTTTCAGCCGCAAGCGCATGCCGAGCGTGCGACGGAGCCCGGTGCGTTTTGATCTGGCGATCCTCGTAAACGACAAAGAGAAATTTGCGCCTTCGAATCGGGCGGCGTTGAAGCAGTTTGAGGCGGCGGCAAAGCGGGCGGATCTGGGCGTTGAGATCATCGGTAAGGATGATTACGGGCGCATTCCGGAATTTGACGCGCTGTTTATCCGCGAGACGACGGCGGTGAACCATCACACCTATCGCTTCGCCCGGCGGGCGGCAGCGGAGGGGCTGGTGGTGATCGATGATCCCGATTCGATCGCGAAGTGCGGCAACAAGGTTTATCTGGCGGAGTTGCTGGGCTGCAACAAGATCGCGATTCCGAAGACGATGATCGTGCATCGCGACAATCGCGATCACGTGGTGAAGACACTGGGGCTGCCGGTGATTTTGAAGCAGCCGGACAGCTCGTTTAGCCAGGGCGTGGAGAAGGTCGAGACGGTCGAGGAGCTGAACGCGGCGCTGGATCGGCTCTTGGATGATTCGGACCTGGTGATTGGGCAGCAGTTTGTGCCGACGGATCTGGATTGGCGCATCGGCGTCTTGGAGCGTGAGGCGCTGTATGCGTGCAAGTACTTCATGGCCGAGAAGCACTGGCAGATTGCGAAGAAAGACGAAGAGGGGGAGACGGAGTATGGCAGCGTCGAGGCGGTGCCGCTGGATCAGGTGCCGCCGGTGGTGCTGGAGAACGCGGTGCGGGCGGCGCGGCTGATCGGCGATGGGTTGTATGGGGTGGATGTGAAGCTGATTGGTGATGAGGCGTACATCATCGAGGTGAATGACAACCCGAGCATCATGGCGGGCTATGAGGACAAGCTGCTGGGGGATGATTTGTATGATCGGATCATTGCATCGTTTGTGAAGCGGATTGAGGCGCGGAAAGAGGGGCGGGGAGGGGTGAAGGGGTGAGAGGGGGAATGGCGAATCGCGGACTCAATGCATAGTGAAGAATGCAGAATGCAGAAGGGCTACATGACAAGCGCGAGCGATTGTCGGCTTATGGGGTCCCAACATCGCATGGCGTATGGCCGCCGCCGCATCCTTGCGGTGACGATCACCTTGTGGGGGCATGGTCTTTTGGCCGCCGCGTGGGCGCGAGATGGCGCGGGTTCGTTGGGGGAGGTCGTCACCGAGATCGACAAGAGTTGCTGGGTTGTGTTTCAGGATCAGAGCAATAATTATTGGTTTGGCAGCGATGGGCGGGGTGTGTGTCGCTACGACGGCAAGACGATCACGCGCTTTACGACGAAAGACGGGCTGAGCAACGATCATGTTCGCGGCATTCAGCAGCACGCCCCCACCGGCGACATCCTGATCACGACCAACGAAGGCGTCAGCAAGTTTGATGGGAAGCAATTTGTTACGTTGCCGATCGCGGAAGCGATGCGGCCCGCGGCTGCCGCACCTTCGATCAGCGAGGAAGGCTGGACGCTGAACCCGAATGATGTGTGGCTGAGGGGAGTGGGCGGGCCGCGTCGCTACGACGGCACGACGCTGTACCAATTGAAGTTTCCGAAAAGCCCGCTGGAGGAAGAGCTCTCGGCGCGGATACCGCATCATGAAAGTTGGAGTCCCTATGACGTTTGGACCGTATATAAGGATCGAAAGGGCCAGATGTGGTTTGGGACCGGGATGTTCGGGGTCTGCCGCTTCGACGGTCGATCGCTCGACTGGATGTTTGAGCCGCATCTGACGGAAGTGCCGGGCGCCGGCTGGTTCGGCTTTCGTTCGATTGTTGAAGACCGCAACGGCGACTTCTGGTTTTGCAACACGCAGTATCGATACAAGATCGAGCCGCACGGCGCGGCGGGGCAGGAGGTCGGGAAGCTCAAGTATGCGCGGGAGAAGGGGATCGACTTTGCGGGGAGCGCCACGACGGACAAGTACATCTACTACCAGTCGATTACGGAAGATGACAATCGCGACCTTTGGATGGCGCCCTATGGCGGCGGCGTTTGGAAATATGATGGCAAAAACGTGACGCACTACCCCATGCAGGATGGGAAAGATCAGATCCTGATGATCTCGATCTACAAAGACAATGGCGGCCAGGTGTGGGTCGGGACGCAGGAGGCGGGCGCATACAGGTTTACGGGGAAGAGTTTTGAGCGGTTTAAGCCGTAGGCGTTTCGTGGGCGGAGTCGTCGAGTGCGACGGGATGATGGGTGGGCCGGTGGTTTGATCGAAGGTGCATGCCGACGCGAAAGCCGTCGGCATGACACCCGGCACGGCGCCTCGCGCATTAGTGGTTTCTGTAATTATGGGTGTGAACCCGGCAGGTGTTCCTATGGTGCGTCATGCAGTGTCGGACTCCCCGTTGCGCCTACATCGGAATCGGTGGCTATTGTGGGCGACCCGCGTGGCGTTGCTCGTTCTCGTCACCTTCGTTACCGTGATTGTATTGGCAGTGTCTTTCCTCCTTGCTGTCTTTAAAGCGGAGTACATTCCAGACAACGCAATCGTCTACATAGACGACCAATTGACCTACTACTCGCCGCCAATAGTCGCCGAAGACCAGCGAGAGTTTCACATTGCGACGCCGGTTGGAGTTGCAAGGAGCCAAGGTCTGCGCAATGAAATACTCGGGGAGCTTTCCGCGCTCCAATGGGACAAGATTGCTAACAAGGTTGAATTTGTGTGGGTGTGTAACCGCTCCAATACTTGGCGTGAATCGCGCCCGACCACGGGAATTTGCTTGAGTCCTGTAACCAAGGGATCGATTCGTGGTAAGCGGGAGTACAACCCGGATCAGAAATCAGTTGACGAAGGTGGTTTTTGGGGTGAGACTAGGCCCTTGGGTTTACACCTGCTTGGTGCATACAAGAAGCGCTGGAACACGGATGGCAGTTGGCGTTGGTAATTTGTAAGCGTGGGCCGTGCGCTTATGATCGTTAGTACAAGTATGCTCGCTTTCGTTTTTGAAGCTGGTCGGTGAGTTATGCGATTGTCTTTAGTACCGCCTGATGCGGCGCACCCCCGGCGGGATTAGGGCGTGGCGGAGTGCGCGAGTGGCGAAGCGGATTTCGTCCCAGCGACTACGCCGATGCGTTCATCGCTTACTCCACAGGGGGAAAAAACGCCTGACTTTTTCACGAGGCGCTCGGCCATCAGAGGCAGCATAAGCTTTCGGTCGATCCAGGCGCGGGTGCTCGCGTCGTCGTGCTTGGGCGACGGGCCGCGTACAAAGTTTCGCCGAAGGCGTTTGAGCGATTTAAGCCACAGAAGCTTTGCGACCAGCGATGTCGAGCGTAACGCGGTGACGGGTGGGTCGGTGGTTTGATCGAAGGTGCATGCCGACCCAAGAGCCGTCGGCATGGCACCCAACACCTTAATCGCAGACCACTTACGCTCCCTTGTAAGAAAGCACCGGCGTCAGTCGCCGAACGATGCGCACGAGGTCGCGCTGGGCGCGCATTACGGCGTCGATGTCCTTGTAGGCGGCGGGGGCTTCGTCCGTGAGGCGACTTGCTGACTGCGGGTCGATCCAGACATCCGCGAGTTGCCGGGACAGGTCCGTGCGGCGGATGCGGCTGCGGGCTGCGCCGCGGCTGAGGCGGCGGCCGGCGCCGTGGGAGCTCGAGTTCAACGCCGTCGGCTCGCCGCGACCGCACACATGGAATGTGTGTGTCGCCATCGAGCCGGGGATGACGTTGGGGGCGTCAGCCGCCGCGCTGTTGGCGCCTTTGCGATGAATCAAAAGAGCCTCGCCTTCGTGGTGTTCCCATTGCACATGGTTGTGGTCGGTGTTCAACAGTGTCGTCCAGTCGGGTTCCGCGTTGAGGACATCGCTCAGCACGGTCGCCGCCGCCGCGAGCATGCGTCGGCGGCTTTCGGCGGCGTAGGCACGAGCCCAGGCGATATCGGCGAGGTAGGCGCGACCCACGTCGCTCTCGACATCGAGCGTTGCGAGTCCGCCGCCGACCGACGTTGCCTGCCGCAGGTAATGGCTCGTGATGTGCTGGCCCATGGCGCGTGAGCCGCTGTGGACCATCAGCCAGATTTCGCCATCGTCATCGCGCTGCAACTCGAGGAAGTGATTTCCGCGGCCGAGCGTGCCGAGCTCGAGGCGGCCGTCGCCGGCGGCGTGCGCGGCGAGGTCTCGGGCGGTGAGGCGCTCGATGCTGAAGCCGCCGAGGAGTTCGGGCGGACCGTCGCGGCGGCGATGGCGCATGACGGGAGTGGCGCTGGGGAGTTGCGCGAAGATCGCCTCCGCCTGGGGGCGACGCAGCGGCCCGCCGCCACCGCGCAGTGCGACGACGGCGAAACCGCAGCCGATGTCGCCGCCGACGGCCGCGGGGTAGATCAGTCGCTTGGTGGCGACTGCGACGCCGTTGCTGACGCCGGCGGCCAGATGCACGTCGGGCATGATGGCGACATGGCGGACATCGGGCGCGCGGGCGAGCCGCTCGATCGTTGTTCGCACGGCGGGTTCGAGCGGTTGCGGGGTCCAGATTTTGACGATCGCCTGGTCAGCCATCGTGGCCTCCTTTCGCGATCACGTCAAAGCTCAGCTCGGGCGCGCGGCGGCGCGTGATTGCCGCCGCGACTTCGGCCCGCAGGCGCGTGCTGTGTCGGCGCACGAGGGCGAGGACTTCGCGCTCGTCGCGCGGTGCGGCGAGCACGACGCAGAGATGCCCCGCGTTGGGGGCTGGGTTGACGGCCCAGATCGTGACGCCGGCGAGGCGGTCGGCATCGGGCAGCGCGCTGAGCGCGAGCTGCAGGGTTTGGGCCACTTGTTTGCATAGCTGCCGCGTTTTGCGGTCGGGCTTGTCATCGGTCTTGGCGCGGGCCCGCTTGTCTTCTCGCGGGTCGACGCCGTCGTCAGGGTGCAGCTCCGCGCATATGGCGCGGAGATCGTCCATCTTTCGCTTGCGCGAGGACATATCGCTCCTCAGGTCGGGCGATGCGCGCGGCAAACGCCCGAGGGTGAATCGAAATCGCAGATTCAGGATGTAGGGGTTGAGGAGCCTCGCGGGGCTGGGATCAGCTCAGCCGGCGAACGGAATGGAGATCAGCGGCGCGCGGCGGCGCAGCGAGGCTCCCCGAGAAGCGAAGACGCAATGAGTTGCACGGGAACCTCCTTTCTGCAAGGTAACGCGCTTGATTGAACGAAAATAGAGTATGCCAACATTGGGGCGGTGGTGCAAGTGAATTTGGTTTGGGGGCATCGCGGACCTTCGGCTGACTTGCGATGGATCGTGGTAGAATCCGAGCATGGGCAATGAGATTGAAATTCCATTTATCGTCGCAGGCGGGGTCGTGCGGATCGACGGAAAGGTGAGCTTGCCTGACGGTGTCCGCGGAGTCGCCATATTGCGGCCCGCCGCGACGGCCCCTAACGGCCACGCCCGAGCGGAGGCATTGGATGCGATTCGCCGCATTGGCGAAGCCGGTGTGTTGAATTCGGGCGGGCTGCGGCTGACGCGCGACGAGATGCATGAACGCGATTGACACTAACGTGCTCATCTACACCATCGATGTCGGCGACGCCGGGAAGCGGCGACGGTCGTTGGAGCTGATCGAGTCGCTACCTGAATCCGAGACGATCATCCCTTGGCAGGTTGCCTGCGAAGTCGGCGCCGTATTGCGAAAGATGGAGCGACTTGGTCGCTTCCGGGGTGACTACGAGTCGACCGTTTCGGCGCTGCGCTGCTGCTTTCCGATCGCATTGCCTGGCGTGGGCGTCTTGTCCCGCGCGGCGAGGATCGAGGCCGACACGCAGGTTTCGCCGTGGGATGCGTTGTTGCTCGCGGCATGTGCGGAAGCGGGGGTCACGAAACTCTTTACCGAAGATATCCAGTCCCGTCGGGTTGTGGAGGGTGTGACGATTGTGACGCCATTCGAGTGATCCATTTGCGAGTCGCGCGTCACGTTGACGGATTGTGAACGAGCTATGCGTTGTCGGAGCTCGGGACAAGCCACGGAAAGCAAAGGCTTCGGATGAGCCCAGAGGCTGAAGCCTCTGGCTACGGTCGCTCGCCCTGCCGGGCGCAAACTTCGGGTGAATCGATCGGCGTGTTGCCAGGTTGTTGGCGCTACTTTTTCGGGCGGCGCGAGTCGTCGATCGGTTCGAATTGGAGCAGCTCAAAGGCGGCGCCGCGGGGGAGGTATTTGATTTCGGAATCGCGTTCGCCGCGGCGGATGCGGAGGAGGAGGGGGCGGTCGCTTTCGCGGGGGATGGTCCAGGAGAGGAGTTTGTCGGATTCGCGCAGGCCGGCCTTGGCGGCGGCGGAGCCGGGTCGGAGGCCCTCGACGCGTTTGGCCTTGATCGACTTTTCGATGCTGAAGCCGGGATCGAAGGCGAACGAGGTGGTCGCTTTGCCGTTGAAGCGCGGGCCGAGCGCGTCGAGCGGAAGGTCGATCGTCGCGGCGTCGGCGACGTAGCGGTCGAATTCGGCGACGAACCATTCGCCCAAGTGTTTGCGGCCGGTGGTGCGGAGCTCGGCGTTGGTGAGTTCGAAGCGCGGGTCGCTGCGGGCGTGGTCCAGGAGAGCGCGGAACCATTGGTCGACGGCGTCGGCTTTGCCGTGGGTCTGGGCAAGGCGCGTCCAGCGCAGGGCGAGCAGGTGGCCGCGCTGATAGGGGGCTTCGCCGACGGTGGCGCGTTCGTTCCAGTAGTCGGCGGCGATGCGCTCGTTGCTCGCGTTTTTCTCGGGGTTTTGGGCGTAGTCGCGCAGGCAGCGGTTGATCCACTTGGCGTAGGTCTTCGGGGTCCAGCGGCCGCTTTGCAATAGCGAGCGCATGGCGAAGTAGTCGGTGAAGCCTTCGACGAACCAGTAGGCGAGCTTGTCGGGCATGGCGGCACGCAGGGTGCGGCCGTTCCATTGGTGGAACATTTCGTGGGCGAAGAGGTTTTCGACGGCGTCGTCGAGGACGGCGTTGGGCGGCAGCCAGAGAGCGAAGCTGCGCAGCAGGCCCGAGCCGGCGATGCGGGTCTGGCCGTTGGCGAGCGCGGCGCCGACGGGCACGACGTGGACGACGTACTCGCGGAGGTCGGTTTCGCCGACCATGGTCATCTGCGTTTTGAGCAGTTCTTCGGCGAGGTCGGCGAGCTGGGCGCTGTTGAAGCGATACTCGCCGGCGAGCGAGAGATCCAACTGACATGGGCCGACCTTGCGCGATTCGCGGGTGAGCTTTCCGGCGAGGAAGGTGGCGTCGCGGATGTCGGCGCCGCTGAGGCGGGCGCCGACGCTCGTGCCGACGCCGAGGGAGCTGGAGCCGCTCCAGCCTTCGGGGAGGCGCCAGCGGAGGGTGACGTCGTGCAATTCGCGCGGGGCGGCGGCGTCGCGCGTGGTTTCGGCGGGGGTGAGCAGAAAGACTTTGCCGAGAGCGTGGAAGAAGCGGTAGTTGGTGACGGGGCGCTGGGTCGCTTCCCAGTCGAGGCCGCGCTGGCCGCCTTTGACGGCGTAGCGCAGGGTGAGCGTTGCGCCGCGGCGGTGGGTGAGGCGCCAGGTGGCACCGTTGCGGGCGGCGGTGTCGGCGCCGTCGACCGCGACGTCGCCGACGAGGGCGGGAATGTCGGGCAGGCCGGGGGCGGATTCGGCGAGGAGGGCCTCGGTGGTGGTGCGGTCGCGGGTTTGCCAGGAGATTTCGACGTTGGTGAGGGCGTTGTCGGGGTCGGGGGCGAGTTGATAGCGGATGGTGTCGGCGCCCGCGGTCGTGGCGAGCGCAAGAATTGCGACGAAGGGAGAGAGCGGGGAGCGGCGCATGGGGGCAGTGGTCCTTTGGGGCGCGGGTCGGGGCCGCGGATTCGGGTTCGAGTGTAGCGGGCGGGGCGGCTACGGACGGCGGACATTTCGCGGGCGTCGCGCAGCGTCAGCGCCCGTCTGTTGCGCGTTCGCGCAAGAGACAGCGGTTCGGTCGATAGCGACTGGTAGCTATGCGGCGTGTTGCTCAAGAACAGGCTCAATCGTGCTTGCGGTCGGGGCGGTCGGTGACGGTCGTCCTGGCGGCGATCGCGCTGGCGAGCGGCGCCTTCGCCGATCCGCCGCGGATTCTGAATTCGCGGACGATCGTGCTGGCGGTGGACAGCGATCCGGCGAGCACGCTGGAGTTGCATGTTTCGACCGATGAGCGGAAGAGCTGGCGGCGGGCGGCCTGTGATGCGCTGGCGGGCGGGACGGTGGCCTATCGGGCGACGGCTGACGGGCTGCACGATTTCTATTTCGTGGCGCGAAACGCGCATGGGGTTGCGTCGCCGATGCCCGCAGCCGGATGCGCGAGTCATGCACAGGTGTTGGTGGATACGCTGCCGCCGATCTTGCAGGTGCGGGAGGTGCTGACGTCGGCGGGCGGCGCGGGTTCGAACCATTCCGCCGGGGGCGAGTCTGCGGCACTGTCGCGCGAGTTGCGGATTCGCGTGACAGTGGTGGACCAGAATGCGTCGAACGCCGGCGTGCGTGTGTTTTATCGCGCGGCGAAGAGCGATCGCTGGCTGGATGGGGGGACGCACGCCATCCGCGGCGGCGAGGTGCGCTGGCAGGCGCCGGTGGAGATTGGGGACGATCTGGATTTGCATATTGTGGCCCGCGATCTGGCGGGCAACACGGCGGGCGTCGAGTTGCTGGATGTGCGGATCGAGCGCGAATCGCCGCCGGCTCCGGCGCCGGCGCCGATCGTGAAGCCATCGAATGGGGCGCCGCGCGGGCCGGCGCTGGCGAGCGATGAGCAGTTTGATGAGACGCGTGGTGGGGCGGCGGGCGCGGAGGGTCGACCGGTTGCGGGCGACGGCGGTCGCAAGCCGGCGGCGCCGGTGCGGCCGAAGGCGGTGGACGCGTTGCGCGAGCAAGCGGCGCGATACATGTCGGAGGGTCGATACGCGTTGGCGGCGGCGCGGCTCGATGAGGCGTTGCGGCAGTCGCCGAACGATGCGGACACGCTGCTGGATCTGGCGGATGCGCGATTCTGGTCGGGCGAATATGACGCGGCGGCAAAGTTGTTTGGCCGGGCGCACGAGGCCAATTCGCAGGCGGTGCGGCCGCTGGAGGGGCTGGCGCTGCTGGCGGCGACGCAGCAGCGCTATGGCGAAGCGCGCGAGCGTCTGGAGGCGCTGGTGAAGCTGGATCCGGCGAACGCCGAGTTTCGGATTCGACTGGGGGACATGCGGCTGCGGGCCGGGGACGCGCGTGGGGCGCGTGAGCTTTGGCAGGCGATTGTGAGCGATGCGAAGCTGTCGCCGGGGGTGCGGGACAAGGCGCAGCGGCGATTGGCGAAGTTCTGACGATCATCGGGCGGTGATCCTGGCGCGGCTCCGGTACGCCTTCGGGGTGCGAATCGTGCCGTCACGCCCCCACGGGTTTCGCGACGGCGGGCAGCGCCGCGCCGCCGCTGCACCCGTGGCTACAGTCCATCACCCTTTTGGGGTGAAATCCCGCCTATTGCCCCGAAAATCGCTGCTCAGCGGCGAGATGCCGGCCGGTATATTGGGGAGGTCGAAGTCATCGACGGGAGAGAGTGCATCTGGCGGGAGCGTTGCTCATGTCATCTCGTATTTTGCGTTGTTTGGTTGTGTCTGCGGCTTTCTATTTCGCCTCCACGGCTACTGCTGAGAATGTCCGCGTTTTTCCGGTCGGAAAACTGATCGCCACCGAACTGAGCGCGACATCGAATGCGTCGATGCAGAGTTCGGCCGAGACGGAGGCCGTGGTTGTGAAGCGCGAACAGCTTGCGCGAATCGACCTCCAGTTGCCCCGCATCGGCGAAAAAGGACTGATGCCCCTGGTGTTGTTCCCCGATCGCGTTTTCAGAGGATCGGTCGAGTCGTCGGTGGTCACGGCGGGGGGAACGCTGACGGTCACCGGCCACATCGATTACATGCCTGCTTCCCGTTTCGCGATCGTTCGGCATGAGGGCATGATCGCCGGCTCGATCTTCGCGCCGGGTGTCGGTTTGTTTGAGATCGTGCCGGTCGAGGCCGGGGTGTCGCGGGTTCGTGAGATTGATGAGACGAGTGGGGCGGCGCGGCGGTGCGGGTTCGAGGATGCGAGTGTGCCGGAGCTGGAGTCGGCGCGTGGTGCGAGCTGTGTGCCGAGCTCCGTCTCGAGGCTCAGCGGCTACGCGGCGGACAGCGCGGCACAGATCGATGTCATGGTGGCCTACACGGCCGCGGCGCGTGTTCGCGCCGGCGGCGTGGCGCAGATTCAGGCATTGATCAACGTGGCGATGGCGAACGCCAACATGATCTTCGCCGACAGTCAGACGAATGTGCAGTTTCGCCTCGTGCACACGCGCGAGGTGAACTACGTCGAGGTGGTCGACTATCTGACGAATCTGAATCGTCTGGCGAATGCGAACGACGGGTTTCTGGATGAACTCTATGCGGAGCGCGATCTGCGCGGGGCGGATTTCGTGTCGCTCTGGGTCGACAACATCATGAACGCCGGCGGCGCGGCTTATTTCCCGAATGCGCTTTGGCCCGGGGACAACGGGCAATCGGGCAACTCGGTGTTGCGGCTCGACAACGCGAATTTCTTCACGCTGGCGCACGAGTTCGGCCATAACTTCGGCTGTCAGCACGATCGCGTCACCGGCCCGCCGGGCGCGTGGTACAACTTTTCTTATGGCTATCGGGAGCCGGGCAGCGTGTGGGCGACGGTGATGGCGTCGCCGCCGGGGACGATTCTGCCGTACTTTTCGAATCCGAATCTGAACTACAGCGGGCCGCTGGGCAACCCGGGGCCGATGGGCGTGGCGGGAGATGATCCGCTGACTTCGTGCGACAACGCGCGGACGATTCGGCTGAACGCGTTCAGCCTTGCCAACGGGCGGCCGAGCACGTTGCCGAGTGCGCCGCCTTCGCGGATTTTTGTGCGGGCCAATGCGCCGCTGGGTGGGAATGGTGCGAGTTGGGGGACGGCGTTTCGCGATTTGCAGGATGGCATCGGCACGGCGGTGCGGTCTCGCGGCGCGGTGACGGAGGTGTGGGTCGCGGCGGGGACGTATAAGCCGGATGGCGGCACGGGCGAGCGGCTGCGCCACTTCCGTCCGGTCGAGGGCGTGACGATTTCTGGCGGGTTCGTAGGGAATGAAACGCAACTCTCGCAGCGCAATATCGTCGCGAATCAGACGATTCTGAGCGGCGACATCGGCGCGAGTCTGGTGACGGCTGACAACGTGTATCACGTCGTCATCGCCGACAACCTCAACGCGACTGCGGTGCTGGATGGGCTTTACATTGAGGCGGGTAATGCCGACGCGGGCGCTTGGCCGCATAACAGCGGCGGCGGGCTGCGGGCGGTGTGCGGCAATGCGACGCTGCGGAACTGCACGATTCGCAACAACACGGCGGCTACTTTCGGGGGCGGGGTGCTGCTGGATGGCGCGGCGATGACGTTTGTGGATTGCGAGATTGTGGGCAATGCGGCGGAGTATGGTGGCGGGCTGCTGGCGACCAACGGCGCAGCGCCGGTGTTCCGCGGCTGTCGGTTTGAGATCAACGATGCGTATTCGGGCGGCGGCGCGCGGTTCGAGTTTGGTGCGACGCCGACGTTGGAGCTTTTCTGCACGATTGGGATGAACCAGGCCGACTTCGGGGGCGGGCTGTCGTTCGGTACCGATGTCGTGGCTCAGGTTCGTGATTGCGATTTTGAGCAGAACACCGGATATGCCGGCGTCGGCGCGCGATGTGAACAGAACGCGGTGGTGGAGTTCTCTGACTGCGACTTCCTCGGCAACAGCGGCAGCTTTGGCGGCGGCGTGGAGAACGTCGACACGAGCCGGCCCACGTATGAGCGCTGCGCGTTCACGCTGAACCTGGCGGGCACGTTTGGCAGCGGTAGTGGCGTGGGCGGCGGCATGCTGAACGGTGTGGGCACGACGGTGGTGGTGTCTGGTTGCGATTTCTCGCTGAACGAGGCCGGCTTTGGCGCCGGCGGCATGGGCAATTTCAATTGCAGCCCGACGCTGCGCGATTGCAGCTTTACGGGGAATCGCAGTTGGTACGGCGGCGGCATCTGGAACGGCGACGACGCGCTGCCCGATCTGCGCGACTGTGGCTTCTACGGGAATATCGGGCAGTTCGGCGGCGGCGCGGCGCATCACAACAACAACAGCGACGCGACGTGGATCAACTGCGTTTTGTCGGGCAATCAGTCGCCACAGGGCGTCGGCGGCGGAATATGGAACACGACCGGAGCCGATCCGCTGCTGATCAACTGCACGGTGGCGAACAACACGGCGGCGTTTGGCGCGGGCGCGATATTTGATGAGAACGGCGGCGCGCGGCTACGCAATGTGATCGTCTGGGCAAACTCGAACCCGCAGATCGCCGGGAATAGCGCGACGACTTCCGCGCGTTATAGCGATGTCTCGGGCGGCTTCGCGGGCACGGGGAATTTCAACGCGAACCCGCTGTTTGTCGATGCGAATGGGGCGGACAACATTCTCGGCACGGCGGATGATGATCTGTCGCTGGCGGCGGGTTCGCCGTGTCTGGATCGGGCGGAGAATGTGCAGTTGCCGCTCGATGTGTTCACCGATTTTGGCGGGAGCGCGCGGTTCTTCGATGACCCGGGCGCCGCGAATCTGGGCGTGGTGGATGGGCGTGCACCGGCGGATGTGGGGGCGGATGAGCGCAGCCCGACGTTTGCCGCGGGTGATATGAATTGCGACGGGTTTGTCACGGTCGGGGATATCGGCGGGTTTGTTCTCGCCCTGACGAATCCCGCGGGCTACGCCGCACAGTATCCGAGCTGCAATATCAATCTGGCGGATGTGAACAACGACGGATTTGTGACGGTGGGTGATATCGGCTCGTTTGTGGCGCTGCTGACCGCGCGCTGAGCCGTGTGACGATGCGTTCGGCGCTATGGCCGCGTCGTTCGTTGCGCGGCGGCGTTGAGTAGGGAGGCCGCGGCGGCGGCGGGGTCGGCGGCGCTGATGACGGCGCTGCAGACGCAGATCACGTCGGCGCCGTGCTCGAAGACCCGGGCGGCGTTTTCGCGGTGGATGCCGCCGATGGCGACCAGGGGCAGGGCGCTCTCTTCTCGTGCGGCGCGCAATGTTTCGAGGCCGGCGATGTGGGGCTGCGGCTTGGTGCTGCTGTCGAAGATCGGGCCGACGGCGAGGTAGTCGGGCAGAGCCGCGGCGGCTGCGCGGGCTTGTTCGCGGGTGTGGGTGCTGATGCCGATGAGCGGCGTGTTGCCGATGATGCGGCGGGCCTGGGCGACGGGGAGGTCGTCCTGGCCGACGTGAAGCGCATCGGCGCGGGCGAGGAGCGCGAGGTCGGGTCGGTCGTTGGCGACGAGCAGTGCGTTGTGCTGGGCGGTGATGTCGCGCAGCCAGTGGAGGCGCGCGAGCAACTCCGCGTCGGGCAGCGATTTTTCGCGGAGCTGCAGACATTTCACGCCGGCGGCGAGCACGGCCTGAACAGTTTCGCGCCAATCCCGGGCGCAGAGCGATTCGGTGATGATTACGTAGAGGCCGCTGGAGCGCAGGCGGGCGGTCGCTTCGGCCCGCAGGAGCAGGCGCGGGGCGAGGGCGTAGAAGTCGTAGCGGATACGCTCGGCGGCGGCGGCGAAGCCTTCGCCGAGGAAGGCGGCGGCCGTGGGAAGTTTGCCGTATTCGCCGATGACGCGCAGGGCTTCGCCCAAGCGAGCGAAGGCGGCGGCGAGGATCGACTCGGGGGTGTCGCGTTGCAGTTCGGAGATGAGCTTGAGATCGCGGCCGACATCGCTCTCGACGTCGCGGGCGTCGAGCAGTGCGTGGTCGGCGGTGAGCGCTGTCGCGGGGCGGAGGGTGTGGCGGGCGGCTTTGGTGGCGGCGAGGACGGCGTCGTCGTCGCGGACGAAGCGGGCGTAATCTTCGATCACGCGCAGGGCTTCGCGGGCGCGGTTGAGATTGGCGTCGAGGATGCGGGCGACATCGCGGTCCATGGGCGTGGACTGTAGTCGCGAGGCGGGACGGCGTCGCGCGAGATCAGCGGTGGCGGATGGCGGCGGCGTTGACGGGGGTGGAGACTGCTTTACGACACGAGTTGCATCTGTATAGTTCGATGCGTTTCGCGCGGAGGGTCGGCGTTGATGGAGCGTGAGCTTTTTTGGTGCGTGACGCATCCATGAGCGTTGCTGAAAGAAGGGAGATTCGCCCGTGAATCGATCGGTTGTTCGAATCGGCTTTGGTGTGGCGTTGGCCGTGGCCGCGGGTGGGGCGTTGCTGGCGCCGCTGGCGGGCTGCCCAATGGCGCCGCCGAACGGCAATGGCAATCAGAACGGCTCGTCGAACACCAACGCCAACAGCGGCGGGCCGGTCGTCGATGCGGCGCTGATCGGCACGTGGTTTAGCGCCACGACGCGGGAGGGGTTGGAGTTTTCGGCGAGCGGGGAGGTGGGCTATCTCGATGTGGGGCCGCTGGGAGAGTTGCGGCGGATGCCGGGGCCGGGCTATCGCGGGATGACGCAGGAGATCACGAGTGCGACGGCGGGGATCCTCACGACGGAGGCAGAGCGGCGGCTGCGGATTTTGCTGGACGAGCGGCGGACGGTGGACCTGGCCGGCAGTTTTCAGACTCGCGATGAGTATGTTGTTTCGGATGGCGGCGAGAGCCTGACGATTTTGACCGAGCTGTATGGCGCCGATGACGGCAATGCGCGCGATGTTTTCTATCGCCGGGCGGCGTTGGGCGAGATTGTGTCGACGGCGCATGACGTCTCGATCGATTTGGCGGGTGCGGGCACGACGGCGGATGCGCAGAGCGTTTCGGTCGATGCGGATGGGCGATTGAACATTTATGCCGAGGCGTTCTCGGTGAACACGATTCAGATCGTCGTCACGAATGCGGTGGGCACCTATCCGGCGACGGCCGGCGGGGCGGATCGCGTGCGGCTGTTGCAGCAGGTGAACACGCGGCTGCTGGCGAGTTTTGAGACGATCGCGGGCGAAATCGTTGTGACAGAGGTTACGCCGACGGAGACGGCGGGGACGATCAATGCGACAGCTCGTAATACGGCCGATCGGACCGATGTGCGTTCGCTGAGCGGGAGCTTTCGGGTCAGGCGATAGAGCGTGTTGGCGAACGCGACGTAAATGCGGCGGGCGGTCTCGTCTGAGAGAACCGCCCGCCGACTTGCATTTATTCAGGATCGTGTCGCGATGGCGGATCAGCGGCGACGCAGGGTGCAGGCGAGGCCGAGGGCGGCGAGGCCGATGAACGAAACCGGCTCGGGGGTGATGGTGATGGATTCGTAGTTGTAGGCGGCACCGGCGTTGCCGAAGCGGCCGATGGTCCAGTTGAAGCTGCTCAGATTCTCGGTGCCATAAGTGCCGGCGGCGTCGAGGATGTCGAGCGATGGGAGCGGCGTGCTGTCGTTGAAGGTGCGGAGGAAGTCGAGCTCGTGCTCGGCGGCGAGGCCGGGGATGTTGACCGAGATCGGGACCGGAAACTCGATATTGCTGGAGATGAGGAATCCATCGACGGCGGGGTCGTTGTTTCGCAGGACGAAGTAGGCCGCGCCGGCGGGCTGCGGGTCGCGGATCGGGACGTTCACGCCGGCGACGCTCATGGCCCAGCTCGAGAGCAGGATCGGATAGCCGCGGGTGGGGAAGTTGGGGCTGTCGACGACATTGGTGGAGTCGACGTCGAAGGCCATGGTCACAGGGGCCCCGGAAGGGACGCCGGCCATGCCGCCGCCGATGACGTTGAAATCGACCGTGCCGTTGACTTGGACGCGGATGATGGCGGCGGAAGCGGCGGCGGCGCCGAGGGCGGCGCTCAGGATGCCACAGGCGATGCGGCGAAATGGCGTGGACATGTCCTCTCTCCTGATTCAGAAATGGGCAGGCAGTCGCGCGTTTTTTGAACGATCCGAATGCCGGGAACAATCTTAGCGGAAAGGGTTGGTCAGATTCTGGTCGGGAAGTGGATGATTGCGGGCTGTCGGGTTTGGTGGGGGAGCCGACGGCCGCCCGGGAGGGGAGTTTGACGCTCTCGGCGGCGTGATCTACTATTTGAGTCTGTCCGACCGTTTGGCCGAACCAAACGAGCGCCGCCCCCATCGTCTAGAGGCCTAGGACACCGGCTTTTCAAGCCGAGAACCGGGGTTCGAATCCCCGTGGGGGCGTTGCACCTTCTCGCCGCTGGCTGACGAGCCGATTTCCTCTTACTCTCATTCGCTTTGATATCCGAAGGCCGATTCGCGCCTGGCGCTGGGAATCGCATCATGTTGACCGTTCGTCGCGTATTTCTCTCGATTTCTGCGGGTTTGGCCCTGTGGGGCGGCGGCTGTGTGAGCAGCAGCGGGGCGTTTACCAATGTTGACTATCGCCTGGGTCCGCGGCCCGAAGATGGCGCGCCGGCGGTTTTGTTTCTGTCTGATTTTCGCGTGCGCGGGGTGAAAAGCGAGCAGGTGAAGCTCGAGGTGACGCTGTTGGACAAGCGCGGCACGCCACTGGGGGCGGCGGGTTCGCGCTATCGAAACAGCTCGGGCGACATTGCGGCGGGCAAGACGCTGCCGATATTCAGCGGTAGCGGGAACTATGAGCGGGTGATGGTGAGCCTGCCGATCGAGGAGTTGCGCGGGGTGGGGCGTTCGCGGCCCGAGACGGCGCGGTTCAGTGTTTATGACATCACGGGGAACAAGCTGCTGAGCGAAGATCTGACTGTGCAGCTTCGCGGGGCGGATTTGCGGCGAATGCTCGACGAGCATGGGTCGGGCGGGGGTGAATTTGCGGAGGGGCCGCCAGCGGAAGGCCCGCCGGCGGACGCGCCGCCGGAGGGCGCCTCGGCGGTGGTCGGCAATCCCGTCGAGGAGCCGCCGCCGGCCGATCCTGCTCCGGCGGCGCCGTCGCGCGAGACGCCGGATTACGCAATTGAGCGTCCACCCGAGCCGGCGGCGGTGCGAGCGGTTGAGGCGCCGGTTGAGGAACGAGTGGAGAGTACTCCGCCGCCGCCGGCCAATCCGACGGCGGCAGCGCCGGCGGCCGATGCGCCCCCGGGCGAGATGGAAGAGACCTGGGGTTCGGATCAGCGTGTGCCGCTGAACGAGGTGGTGGAGACGGCGAAGCGGGGCGAGATGTGGATTCCGCCGTCGGATGAGGGTCGCCCGCCGCCGATGCCGCCGCCGCCCCCGGAGCCGGTGCAGGGCGAGTCGACGGTGACGTCGATTCGGGTGATTTCGGAAGGCGAAGGGGAAGCGGAGCGAAAAGAGCCCGCTGCGCGCGAGCCTGCGGCGCCGGATCGGCCCAGCCCGGCGGCAGAGAAGCCGAATGTTGCGCCGCCGGCGGCCCAACCCGCGCCGAGCGCGCCGCCGGCGCCTGTTTCCAAGCCGACGAGCGGCGCGGCGTCGGCGTCGGGCAGCGGCGATCTGGCGCCGGTATCGGGCTGGAGCAATCCGCCGCGGCGGGATGCGGACGGGCCGCGGGCGGCCAGTGATGTGGCGAGCGAGCCGCAGAAATTGCCGGCGTCGGATGGCTTGGTGCCCGTTTCGGGCTGGTCGGGCGGGCGAAATTCGACGCAGGGCGTGGACAATTCGGCGGGCAACGCGAGTCCGGCGGCGAACGCATCGATGAATCGGACGGGCGCGCGCAGTGCGTCCGACGGCGGCTTGGAGGCGGAAGGCCGCGAATACACCGTGAAAACGGGCGATAGTCTGACGTCGATTGCGCAGAAGATGCTTGGGTCGTCGAAGCGCTGGCGGGATATCTATCGCATGAATCGGGACCGGCTGGAGTCGCCGGACGCGTTGCCGCTGGGTGTGCGGTTGCGAATTCCCGGGAAATAAATTTCGGAGTGCGGGAAGGACGAGTTGCGTTTGTATCGCGGCTTGGTACCATTCCCGGCCAAAATTCGAGGCACCGCGCTATTGGCGCGGCGAGTGTTTTTGGAAGGCCTCGAGCGGACGTGTGAGCGGTGAGTCTGCGGGCGTTTTGGCGCTTTCGAAAGAGAGCGGTCGGCCCGAGGAAACGAGCGTATTGGTGCTCGTTGGCGCGTAGCGGCGAAGTGACTCGACTTTGCTGTAGTGAGGCGCGGAGAACGTCCGATCATGTGAGAAGACGATGCGGGCGCGGTATTGGCGGCGTCCGGGCGCGCGCGGAGTTTCGCGCGCTGAAGTCGTTTGTGACCGGTTGCGGGACAGTGCGGCGAGTCCTAATATGCCGCGCAGCAGTTCCGGTAATGGCGCGGGTTTCGACCGCGTCGCAGATCAGAACATGTTATTGAGACGGTATTTGGAAACAGAACAATTGCTTTGAAGCCGGGCACGCGTTGACCCTGGTATTGAGCGCGGCGGGTGTCGCGTGAGGCTTCAAAAGGCTGCGAGTGAGAAAGTAAAACTGATGAGTTCGCCGGCGTGTGGCCGGGAGCCTCGCGAGCCTGGAGCAGGTATGAGGACGAAGGAGAAGAGTATGTCAGGAACTAGCCTGAAGCGCGGACTGACGCTTCTCGCTGCCATGGGCTTGGCGACGGCGGCCGTTGGTTGCCGTGATCACATGCCTCACAGCTTCACGTGGCCGGGAACGGGCGACACGATCTACACACACCCGAAGCCGCCGGAGGGCGGTTACTACTCGAACTGGGATCCGTTCGCGGTCGAGCTCAAGCTTGAGCCGGCCGAGGACGTCAACCCGGTTCGCACCCAGCACGTCATGATCGCCACCGTGATCGGTAAGGACGGCAAGCCGCTCCCGAACCGTCGCATCGAGTGGATGATCAGCCAGGGCAGCGTTGGCGACATTGTTGAGGTCGACGAAAGCGGCTGGCGCAACTCGCGCGGCTACAAGGTCGACAACCAGTACGCCGTGTCGCACACGAACAACTTTGATCACGTGCTGGATCGCGGCGACAGCGATCCGTCGAACGATATCACGTTGACCAAGGGTCAGACGTGGATCGTGATCACGAGCCCGGTCGAAGGCGAGACGTATGTCACCGCCTGGTGCCCGGGTATCTACGACTGGAACAAGCACAAGGCCTTCGCGGTCAAGAAGTGGTACGACGTCAAGTACAACTGCCCGCCGCCGGTCACGCTGTGCGCGGGTCAGACGGCCACGCTTGAGACGTCGGTCATGAAGTACTCGAACAATGAGCCGCTGAGCGGCTACATGGTCACCTACACGGCCAGCGGCAACTGCCGGTTCAGCGACACGGGCGGCAGCACCGCCACTGTCACGACCGGCGCCGACGGCATCGCCCGCGTGAACGTCGTCAGCGACGGCACTGCTCAGGGCTCGTGCATGGTGAACATCGAGATCATGCGGCCTGAGAACGCTCAGTGCTGCAAGCCGGCGGTCAAGATCGGCGATTGCTCGACCAGTGTTCAGTGGAACACCCCGGGCATCGACATCACGAAGGAATGCGTGCCGCAGAACGTCAGCTCGAACAGCAACTTCGAGTACGTGATCACGGTCACGAACCCGGGCAGCTGCGAGGCGACCAACGTCGTCGTCAACGACAGCATCCCGGCCGGCGTGAGCATGGTTTCGTCGAGCCCGTCGGGCAACGGCACCTGGAGCCTGGGCACCCTCGCCCCGGGCCAGAGCAGCCAGATCCGCATCCAGGCGACGGTCTCGGGCAGCGCTCGTGGCGCGATCAACAACACGGCGACGGTGACGGCCGACGGCGGTCTGAGCGATCAGGCCAGCTGCTCGATCAACGTCACGCAGGCCGCGCTGGCGATCGAGAAGACCTGCACGCCGCAGGTGACCAAGTGCGATCCGATCAGCTACACCGTGATCGTCCGCAACACGGGTGACGGCCCGGCGACCAACGTCCGCGTCGTCGACACCCTGCCGGATGGTCTGGTTGGCAGCGATGGTCGCAACAGCCGCGAGTTCAACGCCGGCAACCTCGCCCCGGGTGAGGCCAAGCAGGCGACGTACACGGCCACCGCTCAGCGCGGCGGCACGTTCACGAACACCGCGGTGGCGACGGCCGACGGCGGCCTGACGGCGACGACGAGCTGCACCACGACGGTCAGCGAGCCGGCTCTGTCGGTCACGAAGACCTCGGATCGCTCGAGCGTCCCGCTCGGTCGTAACATCGAGTACACCATCACGGTCACGAACACGGGCGGTGTGGCGGTCAACGATGTGGTCCTGACGGACACCATCCCGGCCGGCACGCAGTACGTTTCGAGCAGCGCTGGCGGCAACCTGTCCGGCGGCAGCGTGGTGTGGAACCTCGGCACCCTGAACACGGGTGAGTCGAAGACCGGCACCGTGACGCTGAAGATCACCTCGCCGAACCCGGCGGTGAACAAGGCGTGCGCTCGCGGCCGTTGCGCCGACGCGTGCGGCGAAGTCACCACCACCGGCGACGCGATCCCGGCGGTTCTGCTGGAAGTCGTGGACGAGAACGACCCGGATGAGGTCGGCACCGATGAGCGTTACGACATCATCGTGACCAACCAGTCGCCGTTTGCTGCTGCGACCAACATCCGCATCACCTGCGAGATCCAGCCTGAGGCGAGCTACCTGAGCTCGACCAGCGACGCGGGTCCGGGCACGAACAGTGGCCAGACGGTCACGTTCCCGGCCTTCCCGAGTCTGGCGCCGAAGGCCAAGGCCCGCTTCACGGTCGTCGTGAAGGGCAATCAGGCCGGCGACACTCGCTTCAAGGTCAGCATGCTGACCGCGGAGACCGAGGCGCGCGGTGCGGTTGAGGAGACTGAGGCGACCCGCTTCTACTAAACCGTTCACATTGACGAAGGCCGGCGCGAATCACTCGCGTCGGCTTCGTCTGAGACGGAAAAGTAGGAGTCGTCGAAAAAGTCTCGACGAACAGGATTGAAAAACACGCCGCGGGTCGCTTTACTGCTGACCCGCGGCGTTCTTTTTTGTCTAGTGAGATCGAGGCTGCCTCGCACCGGTCCGTGCGCTGGGCGCGTGTGGCATGGGTTGGGTGTGTCGACGTCGCGACGATCAGCGCGCACAGAGGCGCGCCGGCGCAGGCGGCATCGGCACACCGCGGATATCGCGAGGCGGCTGATACCGCCGGGTACGCAGCTGACGAATTTGAGATGCGCGGCGCGGCATCAACACACCCAGCGGTTTCTGTCGGAAGCACTGCTCACAGAGCGGCGGCACGAACAACAGCAAAATCACCGGCGGGATGCCGGTGCTCTCTCAGAGCGATCAGATTTCCCCCTTCATCCACTCCGGAGTCTTTGGCATGAATCGCAGCAGTTCTCGATGGTCGAGTGTCGCGACGGCGGCGCTGGTCACGTTCGCGGCGCTGAGCGCGGCGGCGAGCGCGCAGCCTGCGGCGCGGGCGTCGCTGGGCACGGTGCGTGAGGCCTTTCCCACGGGCGACCCGCGAACCAGCGTTTATCTGATTGAGCGCGAGGCGCCGAGCGACGTGCGTGTCGGCACGGAGTTTGAGTACATCCTGCGGCTCACGAATCTGACGCCGGCCCCGTTGAACAATGTGGTCATTACCGAGCAGCCGGGCGAAGGGCTGGATATGAAGCTGGCCGGTCCGGAAGGATTTCGTCAGGGCGGCGGCGGGTTTACGTGGGAGATCGCCACGCTGCCCGCGCGAGCGCAGCATGTGATGCGATTTCGCGCCAGCGCGACGCGCACGGGCGAAATCACCAACTGCTGCAATGTGACCTTTACGACGCGAAGCTGCGGCGGTCTGCGGGTGGTCGAGCCGCAACTGACGATCGAGAAGTTCATGCCGCCGGAGGTCGTGATCTGCGATCCGATTCCGGTGCGCATCGTCGTGACGAACCCCGGCAGCGGGACGGCGGACAACGTGGTCATCCGCGACATGTTGCCGGACGGCTGGACCGGCGAGAACGGTCAGCGTGCGTTTGAGAGCAGCGTCGGCTCGCTCGGTCCGGGGCAGAGCCGCGAGGTGACGTTCCGCGCGAAGGCGAACGCCGTCGGTTCGTTCCGGAACTGCGCGTCGGTGGAGGGCGGCGGCAATTTGAAGGCTGAAGCCTGTGCCGAGACGCGCGTCACGCAGCCGCGGCTGGAACTGGTGAAGACCGGTCGCAGCGAGCAGTATCTGGGTCGTCCGTCGACCTTTGATATCACCGTTCGCAATAGCGGCGACGCCATCGCGCGCGATGTGATCGTGACCGACACGATTCCGGCGGGTCTGCGTCCGCTGCGTGCGACGCAGGGTGGTCGCGTGAGCGGCAATCAGCTTTCGTGGTCGCTCGGCGCGCTGGACCCCGGCGCTTCGCGCACGTTGCAGGTGGAGTGCATCGCCGACCAGGCGGGTCAGTTCCGCAATGTGGCCAGCGCCCGCGGCTATTGCTGTGAGGCGGCGGCCGAGGCGCCGCTGGTTGTTCGCGGCATTCCGGCGGTGCTGCTGGAAGTGGTGGACGAGAACGATCCGGACGAGATCGGCACGGATGAGGAATACCTGATCACCGTGACCAACCAGGGTTCGGCGCCGGCGACCAACATTCGCATCATCTGCGAAGTGCAGCCCGAGGCCGACTACCTGAGCTCGCGCGGCGAGGGTGGACTGCAGGCCAGCGTGTCGGGCAAGACGGTGACCTTTGCACCGCTGCCGAGCCTGGCGCCGAAGGCGCAGGCGCGGTTCTACGTGGTGGTGAAGGGCACGCGCGAAGGCGACACGCGCTTCAAGGTGACGCTCTTCACGAACGAGACCGGCGAGCGGCCGATCGAAGAGACGGAAGCGACGCGCTTCTACTAAGCCAGAGCGCGTTTGCCGGCTGATCGCAGGGTCAGGCGACAGGCGTCGGGCATCAGGCGCGCGCTCTTGAGGCGCGGCGTGATTCCCAGCGCATGTCGCCTGCCCCGTTTTATTTTTGAAGGAGCGATGCGATCGTTTCGGGCGTGATGTCGCGCATGTGTGTGGCGACGTGGTCGACGCCGGCGGCGCGGAGCTTCTCGGCCGGGTGGGTGCCGACGAAGCCGATCACGGGCATTCCTGCGGTCTTCGCGGCGGCGATGCCGACGGGGGCGTCTTCGATCACCACGCAGCGGCGCGGCTCGATCTTCAGCCGTTCGGCGGCCAGCAGGAAGACGTCGGGCGCGGGCTTGCCGTGGCGGACGTCTTCGCCGGTGGCGATGGCGGAGAAGAAGCCCTCCATGCCGGTTTCGCGGAGGACGAGGTCGACGTTGGCACGCGGGCCCGATGTTCCCACCGCGAGCGAGTAGCCGGCCTGTTGCAAGTGCCAGAGCGTCTCGCGCACGCCGACGGTGAGCGGGACGAGGCCGGTGATGAGTTCGCGGTAGAGCTCTTCTTTGCGGTCGTCCATGGCGCGGACGTCGGCGTCGGGGATGGATTCGCCCCAGAGCGTGCGGATGATTTCGCGGCTTGATTTGCCGAAGGTGGCGGCGAATTGTTCGCTGGTGATGCTGAGGCCGCGCGATTTGGCGAGCATTTTCCAGCTCGCGTCGTGCGCGCGGCCCGAGGCGACCAGCACGCCATCCATGTCGAAGATCACGCCATCGGCCATCGCTCTTGTTACCTCTCCAATCGGGGGACGGAATTGTAGTGGCGAGGCCGGATCGGGCGGGGACAATGCGTCTCGTGAAGCGAACCGGTGTGCGCCGACGTCCGAGCCGCGCGCGGACTACACTCGACGGAGCTTTTCCGCGGGGTCGTCGATGCGTCTTCGGCGGCCAACTTCATCTGAGAACGAGGTATCGAATGAACGGATCGCGTGGTATCGGTTTGCTGGGGCTGATGGCGGGGCTGGCGGCTTTGGGTGGTTGCATGACCGCGGATCCCAACTTGCCGCCGCTTACCACGGTGGCCTCGGTCGATCTGCAGCGTTATGCCGGGAAGTGGTACGAGATTGCCAGCTATCCGGTTTCGTTTCAGGAGGGTTGCACGGGCACGACCGCGGAATACACGCTGCGCGACGATGGGCGCGTGACGGTGTTTAATCGCTGTTTGAAGAACTCGCTCGACGGCCCGGCGAACGAGATTCGCGGCAGCGCTCGGGTGCCCAATCCGGACGAATCGGCCAAGCTGAAGGTTTCGTTCTTCTGGCCGTTTGAGGGCGACTACTGGGTGATTGATCTGGACGAGGCCGATTACAGCTGGGCGGTGGTGGGTGTGCCTTCGCGGCAGATGCTGTGGATCCTGAGCCGTACGCCGCAGCTCGACGAGGCGATTTACAACGACATTTTGTCGCGCTTGCCGGGGCAGGGCTATGACGTGAGCAAGCTCAGGCGCACGGAACAGCCGCAGTAGAGTTTCGAGTTGCGTGGGCGGAGTGTTGAGCGGAAGGCAGCGAAGCGGAGGTCGGCAAAAATGGCGCGAGAACCAGGATTGACCTCGACACTCCGCACTCGAACCTCGAAACTGTTTTGCTGATGAGAGCCGCCAAGTACATCTGGCGTCTGCTGTACGACACCTGGAATGGGTTTTCACACGACAACGGGTTGCGGCTGGCGGCGTCGCTGGCGTATTACGCGATCCTGTCGCTGGGCCCGATGATGGTGTTGCTGCTGGCGATCATCGGCAGCGTCTGGGATCTGAAGTCGGCTCAGGCGGAGCTTTCGGAAGAGGTCGAGCATCTCGTCGGCGGGCCGGCGGCCCAGGCGATGATCGGCGTGATCAATCAGGCCAATCTGCCGACGTTGTCGGGGCGGACGGCGTTGCTGAGCGCGGTGGTGCTGCTGTTTTCGGGCACGGCGGTCTTCGCTCAGCTTCAAGAGTCGATGAACACGATTTTCAACGTGCCCAAGCGGCAGCGGCTGCCGTTTCTGACGGTGGTGCGTCAGCGGCTGATCTCGCTGGGAATGCTTGTCGGGCTGGCGGTGCTGACGCTGCTGCTCGTCATCACCAGTTCGGTCGTGGAATTCATCATGCAGACCGTGGCGCAGGTCCATCCGATCTTTAAGCTCCTGCAGTTCGCCGTCGATTGGACCATCGCGCTGATGGTGTTTGTGGGGCTGTTTGCGGCGATATTCAAGCTATTGCCCGAGGTTGCGCCGCCCTGGCGTGACATTCGCATCGGCGCGTTGGTGACCGGATTGATGTTCGCCATCGGGCGTGAGTTGATCTCCGAGACGCTTTCGCGTTCGAAGCCCAGCTCGGCCTACGGGGCGGCGGGCTCGATCATCGTCATTTTGCTGTGGGTTTATTACTCGTCGGCGATTCTGTTCTTTGGAGCCGAGTTTACGCAGGCGCTGGCTCGGGCGCGCGAACGCGCGGCGCAGGAGGCGCTGGCCTCGGCCGGGGTCGATAGCGATGGCGGGGGCGTGCCGGCGGCGGCGGATGTGATCGCTGGGCCCAAAGGCGGCGGCAATGGAAGTGTTGTCGCAGTGAGTGCGACGCCGGCGAACAGCGGGGCTGCCGCCGGAGCGAGCGGCGCGGGGGCAGGATCGGCGTAATCGGGGCGACTTGGCTTTCGTGGAACATCAATCGGCCCAAGCCAGCCCGCTGACGCGCGAAATTCTGGCGCGAAAGATCGTTCATGCGGTCGTGGGCTGTGCGCTTGGCGCTTTGGCGTTCGCTCCGCGACGGATCGGCGTGCCCCTGATTCTGCTGCTGGCGGGATACAAGCTCGTTGCCGAGATGGTGCGGCTGCGGCGGGCGGATCGGCGGGGCGATCCGTTTTTGGGGGGCGGGGCGATGTTCCGCGAGCATGAGCAGCGCTTCGCCAGCGGCGCGTTTTTTCTGGTGCTCGGCGTGGCGATCGTGATCCTCGGCTTCCCGCCTAGCATCGCGGCGTTGGGGATTCTGGTGATGGCGCTGGCTGACCCGGCGGCCGAGATCGTCGGGCGCGGGCTGCCGATGGTGCGAATTCGGGGGAAAAGTCTGGGCGGGTCGGCTGCGTTCTTTGCCGTGGGCGTCGCGATCGTCGCGACTCTGGGTTATCCGGTCGATTGTCGCGGCTTGCTGGTCATACTGGCGGGCACGGCGGCCGAGGCACTTTCGGGCCTTTGGGGGCGGGTGCGGATCGACGATAATCTCGTCATACCGCTGGCGACGGCGGCGACGGCGCAGGCGCTGTCGCTCTAGATCCAATCCGCGAACCTCGAACGATCGGCAGGCGCAGCATGGCTCATTTCGAAGTGCACTACTACCGACCCGCCGGCGGACCGCTCGGCCCCGAAGAGATGGAGCTCTTCGCCCGCACGGTCGGCGATTACAAGATGACGTATGACCCGGCCGACGGGATCGCGCGATATCTGCACCCCGACACGGGCATTTCCTTCGAGTTTGCGCAGATCGCACCCGACGCTGTGCCGACGGAGTTTCGCGCCGCGGGCTCGCCGGGCCATGCGGGGGTGGTCTGTCGCGTGCCACTGAATCGTGCGTCGATCATCGGCGCCGAAGCGGTGCCGATCATGCTGATTCTGGCGCAGCGTTTTCGCTTGCTGATCAAGCACGCCGGCGCTGCGACGAAGCCGCCGGCGATGGGTGAGCAAAACGCGCTGATGGAAGCCTGGCTCGACGCGAACGTGGCCGCCAAGGAGGCGGCCGAAAAGGCCGGTGGCGAGACGCGTTACCCCTGGGCGCACGAAGACCTCGCGGTCTGGTATCGCTATCAGTTGATGCGTGTCACGCTTGAGAAAAAGATGACCGACTCGGGCTACAGCGTGGCCGTGCCGCGTATGCGGCTGGTGCGCGACACCAAGGCCGACAACGCGATTCGTACGATGATCGAGTGGCCCGAGTATCAGCCGACGATTTTTCCGCCGGTGAATCTGTTGCGCATGCGGCGCGAGAAGAAGACGATGCTGGGGTTGAAGAAGACCGAGATCATCGGCTGGACGGCGCTTGATGATGTGCGCCGGGCGATCGCCAATCTGGTTCACAAGATCGGAACGGACGGCGGCGATGTGTATCTGTTGGGCGAAAACCAGGCCAAGCAGGCGCCCGAGCGAGTGGATCAGGTGCCGCTGAACACCGACATCGATCGCTTCGCCGCGGTGCGGATCGACGAGATCGTCGATGTCTGATGGGCGCAGAGGAGGCGCCGCCGCCGGCGGCGCGGTAACCCGCAGCGCGCCGCAGAATGGGTGGGGCGTACTGCTCGGCCCGTGGGCGGCGATGGCGCTGGGCCTGCTGGTGTTCGTCAACTCGCTGGGCAATGGCTTTGCGTATGACGACACGGCGATCATCGGCAAGAACGCGCGCATTCGAAACCTCGCCGACTGGCGCGGGCTGATGCTGACTGATTGGTGGGCGCCGCAGACGCCGGAGCAGACGATCGAACTGCGGCAGCGCGACCGGCTGTATCGGCCGCTGACGCTGGTCTCGTTCGCCGTGAATTACCGGATTCATCAACTTTCGCCGCTGGGCTATCACGTCGGCAATGTGCTGCTGCATGTGGCGGCGTGCGGGCTGGTGTGGCTCTTTGTGCAGCGGCTGATCGGCGATCGCGTAGTCGCCGGGCTTACGGCGCTGCTCTTTGCGGTTCATCCGGTACACGTCGAAGCGGTGGCGAATGTGGTCGGTCGGGCGGAGGTGCTGTCGACCGTCTTTTTGCTGCTGGGGTTTCTGACGCTGTTGCCCGGTCGCGCGCCGTATTCCACGCGCCCGATGGGGCTGATCGGGGCGGCGCTGGCGTTTCTGTGCGCCGTGCTGGCGAAGGAGACGGCGATCTCCTATCTGCCGGTCGCGCTCGTGCTGCTGGCCTATCTGCAACTGCGTCATCAGAGTCGGCTGCAGCTGGCGACGCTGGCGTGGGCGGGGTTGATCCTGGCGCTGCCGCTGGCGGTTTATTTTCCGCTGCGCATTCACGCACTGGGCGGCCACCTGATCCGCGACGCCAGCCCGTCGGAGCTGCTCAACCCGCTGATTGCCGCCGACGGCGTCAATCGTTTGCTGCTGCCCTTTGAGGTGTTGGGCCACTATGTTCGATTGCTCTTTGCGCCGAGCGTGCTGAGCTGTCATTACGGCATGCGCGTGATCGACGCCGATCGCGGCGCGGGGCCTTTGGCGCTGGTCGGGGCGGGCGCGATCGTGCTGCTGCTGCTGGCGGCGTGGCAGGCGCGCGAGCGAGAGCTTCAGCGTCGCACGATCGGCTTCGTCGCGATTTTCGCCTTGCTGAGTTACGGCCTGATCTCCAACAGCGTGCTCCTGATCGGCGTGGCCGTGGCGGAGCGGCTGTTCTACTGGCCGTCGGTTCCGTTTCTGCTGCTGGTGGTGCTGGTCGCGCGTGCGATCTGGCAGCGTCAGGCGCGAGCGGGCGGGGCGTTTGAAAAGAGCGCCCGAATATTGCAGGTCGGAGGCGCCGCGGTGCTGCTGGCGCTGGCGATGCGAACCGTGGTGCGCAATCCCGACTGGTATGACAGCGCGTCGCTATTTCTGGCCGACAGCGCGACCTTTCCGCAATGTGTCGATCTGCAGATCGGCGCGGCGCGGGAGTGGCTGCGGCCGGTGGGATCGCTCCCGCCCGAGGAAGCCGCCGTTCGCATTCGAGCGGCGATGGAGGCGACCGAGCGGGCGCTGAAGGGCAAGCCCGACTCCGCCGACGCGATGGAGGTGCGGGCCCGGGCGCTGGCGATCATTGGTCGCGTGGACGAAGCCCGGCGGCTGCTCGACACCGCCATGACGATCGACGCGGGCAATCTGGGCATTCGCAAGCTGGTGGAGGAATTCGCCGCCAACGCGCAGGCGGATGCGCTGCGCGAGGTGGATCAACAACTGGCGACGCGGCCGAGCGATTCGGCTTTGCTCGCGGAGCGCGGGCGGCGACTGCTGATGGCGGGGCGCTTTGTCGATGCTGCTCCGCTGCTGCGCGACCTCGCGCAGCAACACGCCGCGGATCTGGAGATTCAGCGACTCTATGGCGATGCGTTGCTGGCTTCGCGCGAGCTGGAAGCGGCGACGGAGCAATATGAGCGTGTGCTGCGCCTCGCGCCCGAGGATTGGCAGACGCACATCAATCTCAGCTCGCTCCGCGCGCAGTCCGACGACCCGCGCGGGGCATTGCGGCATGCGGAGGCGGCCTACGCCGCACGGCCCACGGAGCTGCAGTCGTTACAGAATTTGGCCGAGGCGCTGGCGCGGAACGAGCGGTATGAGGAGGCGCTACGCTGGTTCGACACGATCGAACGAGGGCTGGCGGCCGATGCGCCGCTGCGGCCGGTGATCGCCGAGCGGATTCGGGTGGTGAAGAAGCTGGCTGATTCGTCGAAGTGAGCCGTCGGTCGCAGCGCGGAAAATGATGGCGACAACGGCGGAGAGGGGCGGGGGGCTCATTGGATATCAAGATTCGTTAACGGCAAATCTCAAGCTCGGGGGGAGCGACGCCCGCCGGCCCAGGCGCCGAACAGGCGGAAAAACCCGCCCCCTGAAAATCTGTCAGAACGGTCATCGACCGCGCCTAACGCTTTGCGGAAGGCGAGGGTGTCGACCGTCGGGGTGACGACGGCGCCGAGCGTATCTCACGTGAGGAGAACGAGTTATGTGGACTTTGAGCGGCGGCGCCCCACGACGCGGGGCGGCGGTGATCGGGCTTTTGATGGCGCTGCTGGGGCCCACCCCGGCGGCGATCGCCCAGTGCTTTGATGACGGCTGCAGCGGACAATGGCCCAACACGGGGTCGCAGGAATATGTGCTGGGCGGCTCCGATGTCTTTGGGCAAGCCTACTCGGCGGACGACCAGGCCAATGTGTGTGTCAATAACCAGCGCGTGCAGTGCGACTCGGACATCTTCGCCGGCAACATCACCTCGGTTCGTTTTCGGGCGAATCCGGGCGACATGCTGAAAGTGACGGCGTTCGACTATTTCGGCGGCTGTCGCAGTCGCGGGGCGTTGTGGTTGCACAGCCCGGACGGCTGCAAGATCAAGATCGCCGACGCGATCGATGATGGGTGCAATCGCTGGCCGGCGCGGACCGTGTTTAACACGGTGACCTATTCGCTGCCCGACTGGCGGACCTTTGACGGCGATGGCGACGGTCGGCGCGATTGCGGGCCGCCGGCGCAACTGTCGCTGCGGGTTGAGCGAACGCTGCGGGTTCCTTCGAATTTCGATCCGAACACGACGTTTCGCGATCAGCTGGTCGATGTGCGGCTGGTCGTCACCAATGAGGGCGACGAGGACATCGATGCGGTGGTGGCGGCGGATGTCGAGGGAATTCCCGATGGGGCTTCCGAAGCGCCGGGCCGCCGGCTGATCGAGCCGGTGAGTGGGCCGACGCCCGCGATGGTCGCGGTTCCGGCGGGCGGCACGGGGACGATTTCGTTTGTTTATCGTTGTCGTCAGGGCGGCAAGCTGCGGATTCGCGCCACGGCGTTCGACTTCGCGGAAAGCTCCAATTTTGCGACCGATGAGAGCGACCCATTCACCATCGCGGCGGTCGAGATCGCGAAGGTCGAGCCGGTTCAGGTGCTCTACGACGTGCCGATGGTGGGGCGCAAGCCGACCAAGCTGAAGCTGACGCTGCGTAACGCGGCGGACTTCGACATCAATGCCCGCCTGCGCTTCACGATTCGCTCGCTCAGTCTGGCGCAGGATGGCGGGCCTTATGTGTATGAGACGCAGGATATTGCGGTGAAGGGTCGGCTGTTTCAGAGCGACCCGCCGCGCGAGACGGTCGTCTTCTGGCCGCCGGATCAAAGCTACATCGACAAATTTCTGGGTCGGGCGCAACTCGACAGCGAGGTGATCAACGAGGGGGCGTCGCCGGTGCAGGATGAAGTGATCGAGCAGGAGGTCGACGTGCGCGTGATCAAGCCGCTGAAGATCGGGCTGATTTCGATCATCGGCGACGGGTCGCAGGTGAATGTCGGGCTGTTGCGCGGCATTAAGACGCAACTGCCCGCGGCGATCGAGCGCGTGCTGCCTTGTGCGAATACTGAGGTGTTTGTGAGCGCCGACAATGTGTACGGCGGGTTGCTCAGCGCCGGCGGCGCGAGTCTGCGGGCGCTCGATCGCATGCGGCGGCTGGGCGGATACGACGCGGTGGCAGGGGTGCTGGGGCCGAATGAGTCGCTGTCGCCGGGCGGCAGCTACAACGTCGCGCCGGGGTCCTATCGGGCGTATTACATGTCGAGCAGTTCGCTCAATCTGAACCAGAGTGCGCACGACATCGGTCACTGCTTCGGGTTGCCGCTGGCGCCGGTGCGCTGCGGCACGTTCACGCTGACGGCAATCGATGAATATTGCCCCGACGGCAATCCGGCGGAGCAGACGGCGGCGCCGGGCTATGACGTGCGAGCGGGCAAGGAAGTCGCCGAGGCGCGCAAGAATGTGATGTCGAGCGAGGCGACGCTGGCGAACAATGACGCGTTCTGGATCAACGATCCTTCGTATCAGCACATGCTGTCGCAGCTCGAGGCGTTTGGACGCGATCCGGAGTGTTTCCTCGTCTCGGGAGTGATCGCAGCGAACGGGACGGTGACGCCGGACTCGTGGTACACGTTCTTTACGCCGGCGCCGGACGAGGCGACCTCGGGTGCGACCTGGTTTGTTGATCAGGTGGATGCGGGCGGGGCGGTGCTCTCCTCGTTTGGCCTCAATCTTGTACGAGCGCCGCTGCCCGGCGACCCGAGCCAGGGGCAGGATGAGTTCATTGCGACCATTGCGAAGAGCGCCGGCGTGGCGAAGTTGGTCCTGCGCGGGCCGGCGGGCACGGCGCTGGAGCGAGCGCTAAACGGCGCGCCGATTGTGAGCCAGATTTCGCCGACCGGCGGCGAGACGCTGAGCGCTGCGACGGCGGTGACGGTGAGTTGGACGGCGAGCGACCCGGAAGGCGATCCGCTCACTTTCACTGTGCTCTATTCGTTTGACGACGGAGCGAACTGGACGCCGCTGATTGCGGACACGACTGCGACCTCGGCAACCTGGAACATCCCCGACGACGCGACGCGCGCGGCGCGGATTCGCGTCATCGCCAGCGATGGGCTGAATACGGGCGAGTATCAGTCGCGCCGGTTCGTCGTCTCGGGCGCTAGCGAAGCGGCCCTGACCGCCAGCGCGGGATCGGATCAAGACGCACTCGTGAACACGCTGGTGACGCTCAATGGCGCCGCGAGTCGCGATGCGGCGGATCTGGAAAAGGCGATGATCTTTGAGTGGTCGATCGCCGGCGCGCCGAGCGACGCCCCGATCGCGCTGTCGGATGCGAATGATCCGCGACCGAGCTTCACGCCGCCGGTGCCGGGCCTTTATCTGTTTGAGCTGGTCGTGCGCATCGGCGAAGAGCGCAGTGCGCCCGATACGGTTGCAATCCGCGTCTCCGAAGCCGGCACGGCGTTGACCAGCGCCCCGCGGAACATCGTGGGCGGCGACGACGGCCCGCTGACGGCGCTGGTCGCGACGGATGAGGAAGAGCCTGCCCCGATGGGTTGTGGAGCCGCGTGCGGGGCGTCGCCTCTCGGTGCTCTATTGGCACTGGCGTTCTTGAAGAGCGGTCGGTCGGGTTTCCTCCGTCGATCGCGTCGTTGATGCGGATTGAGCAGCGCTCGCGGGCGGGGTGCAAATGAGCGGGTGTGCGCGGCGTGTTCGTCACCGCCGCGTATGCTTTTGCCGCCGGAGAGCGGAGCGGGCGTGTGAAACTCGCCCTACCCGTACGCGCGCGTGGCGTGCTCTCTGCGGCTAATTCTCATTCGCCCAGGAGCAGGGCGACGAAGCCGCCGATGTCGCCGACTGTGACCTGCAAGTCGAGGTTGAGGTCGCCGTTCAATACGTTGCACGCGGCGAAATGGGCGGAGTATTGCGCTGGATCGGTGACGGCGATGACAAAAGGCCCGATGTCGCCGACCGAGACGTTGCCGTCGCAGTTGAGATCGCCAAGGACGATCGCCGGCTCGCAAGCGTCGCCGACGCCGTCGTTGTCGAAGTCCGCCTGGCTGGGGTTCGCGATGGCGATGCAGTTGTCGCAGACGTTGCCGACGCCATCGCTATCGTCATCCGCCTGATCGGCGTTGGCGATATTGGGGCAGTTGTCGCAGGCATCGGCGAAGCCATCGCCGTCAGAGTCGAGCTGGTCGGGGTTCGGGGCGTTGGGGCAGTTGTCGCACTCGTCGCCTCGTCCGTCGCCATCGGCGTCGGCCTGGCCGGCGTTGGCGAGTAACGGGCAGTTATCGCAGGCATCGCCGACGCCGTCGCCGTCACCGTCGAGTTGATCGACGTTGGCAGTGGTCGGACAGTTGTCGCATGCGTCCCCCAGACCGTCGCCGTCGGCGTCGAGTTGGGTGGGGTTGGCGGTGGTGGGGCAGTTGTCGCAGACGTCGCCGCGGCCGTCTCTGTCGCCGTCGAGTTGATCGATGTTGGCGGTGGTCGGACAGTTGTCGCATGCGTTGCCGATGCCGTCGCCGTCGGAGTCCATTTGGTCGGCGTTCGCCACGGCGCTGCAGTTGTCGCAGACGTTGCCCACACCGTCGCCATCCGCGTCGGCCTGATCCGCATTCGAAAGGCTGGGGCAGTTGTCGCAGACATCGCCGCGGCCGTCGCTGTCGCTATCCGCCTGATCCGCGTTGGCGGTGAGCGGACAGTTGTCGCAGACATCGCCGAAGCCGTCGCCGTCGGAGTCCATCTGGTCGGCGTTCGCCACGGCGCTGCAGTTGTCGCAGACGTTGCCGACACCGTCGCCGTCCGCGTCGGCCTGATCCGCATTCGCGAGGCTGGGGCAGTTGTCGCAGACATCGCCGCGACCGTCGCTGTCGCCATCGGCCTGGTCTGCGTTGGCGATGGCAACACAGTTGTCGCAGACATCGCCGAAGCCGTCGCCATCCGCGTCGGCCTGATCGGCGTTGGGAGTGGTCGGGCAGTTGTCGGCGGCGTTGATCACGCCATCGCCGTCGTCATCGGGCAAGGAGAGGGGCAGGACGTAGGCCGCGCCGGCGTTAAGACCGCGCTGATCGTCGCCCGGGGCGCCGGTGAATGCGACGCGGCCGTCGCTGGCGGCGAAAGCGCCCATGCCCGGCGCGCCGGCGAGATCGATCGGGAACTTGGCGTCTTTGTTTTCCCAGGTGCCGTCGCCGCGGGCGCTGTAGGAATAGACCGCGCCGGCGTCGGTCGCGCCGAGGTCGATCCCCGGTGCGCCGATCACCACCGCGTCGGGCAGCAGGGTGAAGGGTGTGCCGCCGAAGCGGTTCGAGGCGTTGCCGGTGAGCGGGGCGATGATGCCGAATTGCAGCGTCCACACGCCGTTGGAATCGCGTTCGTAAACGATCGCTTCGCCGCCAATCGCGACGATGCCGGGCGTGCCGATCACGGCGCGGTCGTTGAAGACCGCGATGGCGGCGCCGAACTCGCGCACCGGGGCGATCCAGGCCTGCGGCGGGTTGACGCGCGGTGCGGCAACCCAGCCCACGCCGGCTTGAAACTCGTAGGGATAAATCGCCCCGACGTTGGTCGCGAAGCTGTCGACGAGCGGTGCGCCGATCAGCACGGTGTTGCCGTGAATCGCGACGCCGGTGCCGAATACGTCGTTCGCGGCCCCGCCGCCGATCGCTTCGAGGCGGCCTTCCTGCGACCAGGCGCCGCCCATGGCGCTGCGGGAGAAGACGTAGGCGAGACCCGTGTTCACCGCTGCGCCGTCGGCCTGCGGCGCGCCGACCAGCAGTCGAGCGCCGTCGATGGCGAGCGTGCTGCCGAAGCGGGCGCCGGCTTGCGGGTCGGAGGCGAAGAGGGTGGTTTCGTAGGTCCAGACGTTGCTGATGCGGTGAAAGATGAAGACCGCGCCCGCGTCGCTGCCGCCTGCATCGTGCAGCGGAGCGCTGATTGCGAGGATGTCGCCGGAGATCGCCACGGCACTGCCGAATTCATCGCCCGCGGCGACGCCGGCAGGGGTCAGCTTGGCGGTTTCGACCCAGGCCAGCCCGTTGCATTCGAAGACGTATGCCGCCCCCGCGTTCGCACCGGCCGCATCGTGCAGAGGTGCGCCGACGACGAAGGTGGCGCCTTCGGCGTCGCCGGCGCGGCCAAACGCGTCGCCCGCGACCGAGTCCGACGCGAGCAGCTTCGTGGGCACGCTGCCGGGACAATTGGCGCGCGCCGTCGAGCCATTCAGCGAAAGCGTGGTCGCGACGAGCAAACCGGCAGAGATAAGCTGCGATTTGCGCGCGGACTGACGGCGCAGTGACTCGTGAGTACTCAGCATGGACGCTCCGTTTCGCCGCCGTGTGGGGAGCCGATCGAGGGTTGGCGCTTGAGGTCGCCACTCTCCGATCGCACGCGCGGACGCAGACCGTTTGTGTAGACCCTTGGTTGTAGCCGGTGGACTGGCGAAAACAAAATCGCCGACGAGGGTTCGTCGGCGATGGCAGTTGTTCTCGGAAATGTCCGATAAGCGGGCGGCTTATGCCCCCGGCTTGGCGGGCGGCGGGCTGCTGGCGCCTTCCTGAATGGCGAAGAGCGTGTTCAGGTTGGTGACATAGAGCACGCCGTTGGCCGCGACGGGCGTCGTGTAGACCGTGCCGCCCATGTCGTTGGTGGCGATGAGCTTCTTTTCCTTGCTGTGTTCGAAGACGAGCACTTCGCCGTCTTCGGTGCCGATGTAGACCTTGTCGCCGATGACCGTGGCGCTGCCCCAGATCGCGGCAAAGGTGTCGTGCTTCCAATGCAGCTTTCCGGTCTTCACGTCCATGCAATAGACGAAGCCGCTCAGGTCGGCGTCGTAGAGCAGGCCGTCTTTGATGGCGGCGGTCGCCAGCGAGCGATGGAAATCTTCGCCGCCGACGTGCCAGACCTTGCCGCTCTCGGTGACGTCGCCGCTCTTGGTCGCATCGATGCGATAGAGATGGCCGATGCCTTCGCCATGCTCAGGATCCTGCCCGACGCAGACGAAGACGGCGTCGTCGTGGATCACGGGCGTCGAGATGATGTAGTTCTTCGTGCCCTTGCCGCCGAGGATGTACTTGGTGTCGGGCGGGTTGAGGTTGAACTTCCAGAGCGGCGAACCATCTTCGGGCTTGAAGCCGTAGCACCAGCCGTCTCCGCCGGCGAAGACCACCTGCGGCGTGCCTTTCACGACGCCATACGACGGCGACGACCATTGGCCGTGCAGCGTGTTCTTGCCCGGGTCGGCGCGAGTCCAGACCACTTCGCCGGTCTTGGCGTTGACGGCGATGAAGGCCGGCGCGACCGGCGAGGGTAGATTGAGGTGGCCCTCATCAACGCCGTTCGACGTCAGCACATAGACGACGTCGTTCACGACGACGGGCGACGAGGTGGCGAGGTTGTGCGGAAACACGCCCAGCTCCTCGATCATGTCGAGCACCCAGACGAAGTCCGCGTCTTCCTTCTCGGCGTACTTTTCTTCGGTGAAGGGGCCGTCGTTGCCGTTGGCCATGCCGTTGACATCGGCGCAGACGAGCTCGCAGCGATTGCTGACGTAAAAGAGCTTGTCGCCTACGACGCACGGCGACGAGCAGATGCCCTGCTCGGGCCAGTCATTGACCTGGCCGGTGGGCAGCTTGTCGTGCGTCGCCTGCCAGAGGAACTTGCCCGTCTTTTCGTCGACGCAAACGATCAGCCCCTTGTCGCCCTTGATCTTGGGGCGCAGGTTGCCGTTGTTGTTGGTTCCGACATAGATGCGGCCGTCGGCGATGACAGGGTTGCCGTAGGTCTGCGACCCCAGGCCGAAGCGCCACTTGATGTTCTTGCCGCTCTTCGCGTCCCACTCGATGGCGGGCGGTTTCTCGTCCGACACCATGTTGCGATCGGGCGCCCCGCCCCACATGCGCCAGTCTCCGGCCTTTTTCGCCGCGGGCTTGGCGTCATCTGCGACGGCGCCGCCGACGAACGCACTGCCGGCGGCTAGCGTCATCGCCGCCAGCAGCGTCTGACGAGCCGAAAGTTTCCTCGAACCCGTTTTATCGATCCATCGAGCGCCTGTCATGGCACCTCCGTCTTTGGCTTCAACTCGAGACTCTGCACTCGCCACTCGAAACTTCACTTGTCCGTCCCCACTTCCACATTGTCAAAGAACACCTCGGTCCCCTTGCTCTTCGGCGTCGTACCGGCCGAATAGGCATAGAGCGCCGGGCTGCCTTCGCGATTGGGGAAGGGGTCAACGACTTCGATCGTCCACGCGCTGGGCTCGGCCTCGCCGCGCGGCCAGACTTTGCCGCGGATGACGGCGTCTTTCTCGCGCTGCTCGATCGAGAGCAGCATCGTGTACCAGGTGTCGGGCTTCCAATCGAAGGGCACATCCTTCTGAATGCGCGGGATCGGGGCCCAACTGACGATGCGGATGCGCGGGTTGTCCGGCTCGTCGCCCATCAGCAGCATCTCATAGCGGCTCGACACCAGACCCATGTCGGGCTTCCAGTGCGGCTTCTTGAACGTGCCCAACAGATCGGCCTTGATGAACTGCGATCCTGCGATCGGCGGGGTCATGTAAGTGCGGATGCGCATGAAGGGCGGGCTCGGCTTCTCGGCCAGCTTCTGCAAGACCTTGCCGCCGTCGCGCTCGATGATCTTGGCCTTGCCGTTCACGCTCTGCCAGCCCGGCGGCGTGCCATCGACCTTCATGTCCTCGAAGTCGATCTTGAAGGGCGGCTTCGGGCAAATGCGGACGCGCGTCGCCAGCTCCTGACCGCCGACCTTCGCCTTAATCACGCCCGCCGAGAACTTCGCATCCTTCGCGGCGGTGAACTTGCCGTCGGCGAAGGCGCCCTTCACGCCCGTGACCGCGGCCTCGCTCACCGCGCCGGCGGTGCTCGTGAGCGTCACCGATTCGCCGGGAGCGAGCGTGACCTCTGCCGGCATCAGCAGCGGCCCTGCGCCGCCATCGACCGGCTGGCTTTCGGGCATGCTCTTGGGGATCTCCACCGCGACGGCGTCGGTCTTCGTGCCCAGGCAATAGGTGTTGTAGCGCGTCTGGAAATAGACCCGCCCATTCGCGACCGCCGGCGTGCCCTGCATCTCGTCGAGCGCGTCGCCGCGCTTCGCGAATTCCTGCGTGTCGAGCACTTCGCACTTGTCGCCGGCGTCTTTCAGGATGTGAAACACGCCGTTGACTTCGCCGACATAGATCACGCCGTCGGCCGTCGCGACGGGCGAGCCGCGTGCGACCTTGCCGAGCGAGTATTTCCAATATTCCTTGCCGGTCTTGGCGTCGATCGCGACCAGCCAGGCGCTGTTGTCGACGACATAGAGCCGGCCATTGGCCAGCGCCGGGGCCGAATAGCCGACCGCCAGCCCGTCGACGCGCCAGACCTCGTTGGTCTTGGTGATGTCGCCGTTGCCGACGCCGCGAATGCAGACCACGCGGCCTTGGGCCGTGTCGTCGATGTTTTCTTCGCTGTGGGAGAGATAGACCATGTCGCCGTCGACCACGGGCGTGGTGTTGAGCGGGCGCTTGCTGAACTCAAACTTCCAGACCGTTTCGCCGGTGCGCGCGGTCAGGGCGTAGAGCGAGCCGTCGACGTTGGGGGCGAGGATCACGCGCCGGCCGCCCAACACCGCCACCGTCGCGCTGCCGCAACTGGTGTCGTTTGGCGGTCCGCCGGGGGCGGCGGTCCAGACCACCGCGCCGGTCTTTTTGTCGAAGGCGTAGTAGCGGTGGGCGGGCTTGGCGAATTCGCCCCAACTGCTGCAGGTGAAGCTGATCACGACGCGGCCTTCGTCGATCAGCGGCGTGTGCAGCCGCCCGCCATAGCCGCTGATGCGTCCGAAATCCTCGGTCAGCGAGTGCTTCCAGAGGATCTTGCCGTCGCGATTGAAGCAGAAGAATTCGCCGCCCGTCGCGTGGGCATAGACGTTGCCCGTCTCCGGGTCGGCGGCGAGGGCCGTCCAGCCGACGCGGTTTTCGACGATGTCGGTGTGAAAGACGTTGAAGTCGTATTCCCAGACGGATTTGCCCGTGTTCGCATCGAGGCAGACGATCTGCTCGTGCAGCGTCGGCCCTTCGCCATCGGGGCCGATCAGGAAGACGCGGCCGTCGTTGACGATCGGCGTCGTGCGCCCGCCGACGGGGGCTTTCCAGAGCAGATTTTCGCCTTCGAGGGACCACTGGGTGACCGGTGCGGGTTCGCGCGTGGCGCCGGTGTGCTCGGGGCCGCGCCAGTCGTGCCAGTCGTTGGCGCGGGCGAGCGGGCTGAGGGAGAGCGACAGGCCGGCGATCGCGACGCCGGCGGTGGTGAGGATGGCGGCTCCGGGCGGGGCGTTCCGCGTGTTTGCGCCGTGCGAGCCAATCCGGGTGTTCGCGCCGCCGGGCGTGGGCCCGTGCGTGCGCTGCGATGATTTGGGCATGATGTCTCCTGCTTTCCTGAGGCGCCCTTGGCGACCCTTCGCATCCGCGGCGGCCGAAAGCCGAGCGTGGATCGATCGCTCGGCGGGCGCACCTGCGTCGACGTGCGTCAGACGCCGTATAGTTCCGTAGACGAATCGTATCGCGCGATCCGTGCAACGGTCAGAGGCGGGCGGTGGCAATGAGCGTTGGCGGCGAAGTCCCTACGAAATCTGACACCAGAGCCGGCGGCTCGCCGATGCCGTCTCCGCCGCGCTATCGCTCGTTGCGGCGTTGGACGTTGATCGCGCTCGCGCTTGTCGGGTGGAATGTCGGCCTTTGGCTGATATGGAGCTTTGAAGCTGACCGGCGGCTGGCGGCGTTTGTGGCCGAGCGGCGGGCGCTGGGGGAGCCGGTGGTACTCGCAGACTTTCCCGTACTGACCTCGCCGGGCGCTCCGACCGCGGCGCAGGCACTTGCGGCCGTCGGGGATGAAATACTTCGGGCTCGGCCCATCCCACGCTGGTTTTGGCCTCTGGATCGCGACGTATCGCTGTGGGACTGGCAGTTCGATGCGACGCCGGCGACGCGGGCCCGGATTGATTCGTTGATCTCGAAGACGCGGGCAGCGGCAGCACAACCCGAATTCGCGTTTAGAGCGGCGACGACGCCCGCCGGCGTTTCGCCTCATCAGGCGGAGCTGGAACTCATCGTGGAGGTTGTCAAATTCATGCGCGCTGCCGGCCGCGTAAAGCTGCGCGAGTGTGAGTGCGAGGAGGCTTGGCGGATTCTGGGGGAGATCGCCGGGATTGGCTCCCGCCTCGTCCGGACCGCCGATGACCCGTTTGATACGTATGCCATGGTTTCGGTGCTGACGCAGTACAGCGATCTCCTGTCGGATCTGCTCGTCAGCGATTGTCCTCAAGACGTGTTGATCGACGCGGTCCGGCGCGAGGATCGGCGGCTGCGCTCGGCCGTGGAGTCGCGTGCCGCGGAGTCCATTCCCTGGCTTAAAGAGCGGGCGATACTGCTGGAAGACTCGTTTCGACGGCTGCCGCCGAGTGCGTTCTACTGGTCGGGCGTGGTCAGGGCGTTTCGTTTTGTTCCGCTTGTCCTGCCGCCGCCGCTTGAGCTGCTTTCTCACGCGATTCGTCCACAAGTCAAGCTGATCGCACTGCGGGGAGCGCGCGAGTTTACGGTCGCGGCAGCGGTCGATCGTGGCGGAACCTTCGACCGGCGCTTGGCCGACCGATTGAGCGACCGTAGGACTCCCGCGCTGCTTCGATTCCGATCGTTGACTGTTGCCAACTATCAGTCGTCGATCGTTCGCTACCTGCATGATCGCACGATGCGATCACTCACGCTGGCGCGGATTGCCTCCACGACCTTGGCGATTCGAATGTTCGAGCGAGATTTTCAGCGATTGCCGGAGAGTCTCGATGAATTGCGGGGCGCCTATCTGGACGAGACTCCGCCCGATCCGTTCGCTGACGTCGGCGTCATGCTTTCCTATCCGCCCGACATGTCGCCGCCGCGGTTGTTCAGCGCGGGGCCATCAGGCATCTTTGATGGATTGCCCGACTGCACGATCGAACGCGAATTGCGCATTCGATCGGAATCTGAGTTCATTCTGCTGATTCCGCCGGCAGTGCCCTAATCCGGGTGCCATGCCGACGGCTTTTGGGTCGACGTGCGTCAGACGCCGTATAGTTCCGTAGACGAATCGTATCGCGCGATCCGTGCAACGGTCAGAGGCGGGCGGTGGCAATGAGCGTTGGCGGCGAAGTCCCTACGAAATCTGACAGGATGGCGGGCGTGGTAGGGCCTGCGTTGTAGGTTAGGCCGCGGAACTCAGTTGTAGGGCAGGCCGCGGTACGCCGCGCCCTGCCGTCTTCGTTTTGCTGGACGAGCCGCGCGGCTTCAGCCCGCGCGGTGGTACGGGCGCGGCGAAATTGTTCTGTTGGTCTTGAGGAGTGTGATGCGGGAACCGGAGACGAGCGATGGGGCCGGATGACGCGCTTGAGTCGACGGGCCATCCCGCGGGCGGCATCAGAAAGCGGCGCGAGAATCGACGAACCGGGTCGGTACTGGCGGCGGAAATTTTCAACCGCGGAGGCAGACCGCACATCGACGGTGCGATCTGTCCGCGCGGATGGGGGTTGCCTTGGGTAGAGCCGACATCACCGCTGGCCGTATGGTGGGCACGGCCCATCCGCCAAACTGCCCTGCGGGCGTGGCGAGGATCGGCCGACGCCCGGCCCTAACGACTGTGAAAAAACACCTTGCACCGGGGACGCGCCGTCGGCGATACTCAGGTGTGGCCAGCGATCGTGTCGAGGACAGCTCGGGCACTGGGCGAGGTGCCGGAGCCGACATGTCACCTGGCCCATGATCGGCACAGCCTTCGGTACGATCTGAATTGCGAACGGACAAAAAACCTAATTCGATCGGTTAAGCGTCAATTCGAGATGAGCTATGCCGGCTAACGCAAAAACGAAGCGGACTTCCGTCCAAACCTATCGCCACAGTGCGCGACTGGTGATTCGGCTAGAGTACGATCAGGCTGATGAGCGCCAAAGTGTTTTCCTTAATTCAGAGCTCCGATCTTCCTTCCATTGTCCAGCCGGCTTTCGGGCGGAGCATAGTTTTCGAGGGACCGATCCGGTTGCGGAGGAGCGTGGCCACGAGAGCGAGTGGCGGATCATTTTTGCCGTTGAAGAGAAGACATTTCGTATTCGCCATGATATCAGTCGGCGTAACGATTCCGGCGAAGATCTAAAATGGTATTGGTGGGACCGAAACACGGAACCAGATGAATGGATGCGGTTTCCCGAATTTGATGACGGAGAGCAAATCGAGGTTGAATGCGACAGCTGTGGTACGACCAAGCAGTGTCCAGAGTGCGAGCCCCCGGCCACAGTCAATTGCGAGAAATGCTCAACGGAGTTGATCTGCCCAAAATGTGAACCGCCCGCGCAATCTGACATCTGCGTAGAATGCGGAGGGACTCGCACCTGTGAGTGCAATCAAGAAGAGATGCCTCGCCTCGTGCATGACGTCGCGCGAATGCAAGAAGAACTTGAACAGATCGGCGCGGAGCGATTGTGCTCCACGATTATCGAGATCGTCGGAAATCAGGCCGACAGCTCAACAAGTTGGGCCACTGTGATCGAGCAGGTGTTGGAAGAGGTTGGCTGCGATCTCTCTGCCGTCCGGCTGAGCCTGAACGGGCAAGACAGTGATGCTGACTAACCAAGGGGCGCCATGCCGACGGCTTTGCGCCGGAAGGCTCAGTGGTCGCGAGGGGAATCCGCCAATCTCCGCCACCCTGCCACCGCGCGGCACGGTGTTTGCGTCGCGCAACGGTGTTTCACGTGAAACACGTTTGCCGGAGGTGAAGGCCCGCTGGCTACGGTCGCTTGCGCTTGCCCTGCCGGGGGAAATCCGCGCTAGCGCGCCGGTGATTCCCACTGTTCCAGCGGGGCCGGGTGGGCATCCTGAATCTGGATGAAAAATCGATCTTCGGTCACTCTGCCGCCGTTTCTGACGATGAGCTTTTCCGTCATCGCGCGACACGCTTCGGTCAGGCTTTGGAAGCTGTAGGGAGTGTTCGCGAACTTGCGATTCGAAATCGTCGGCAAGGCCGCCACGGCCTCGCTCGGAATCGCGCCGCGACCGCGCATGCAGGCCCAAATCCCCACGGCCGACGACGGATTGCAGTCTGAATCCTGGCCACAGCGCGTCGCTATTTCACATACTTTCCAAAAATCGTCGCCGCCGTAGAGCAGCCCGATGACGATGTACGCGCCGTTGAGATGCGCGTCGATGTTGAAGGGCCCCGCTTCGCAATCTCGATCGTCGTTGTACTTTCGCTCCAGCTCGCTCCAGGTCGCTCGCCAGTCTTGTGGATGCAGGCGGCGCCACGCCAGCACATCGCGGATGCAGCGCGCATACAGGCTTTCCTGCGGAATGCACGACAGCCCGGCGCGAATCACTTTTTCGACGTCACGATCCTCGAAGAACGCGGCGCAATACATGCCTTGCATGAACAACCCGCCGTACACGCCGTCGCCGTAGTTCATCACGTGGCCGAAGATGTCGCCGAGGCGATTCGCCTCTTGCGGCATGCCCGGACAGAGTATTCCGATCACGTCCGCTTCAATCTGATAGTCGATGCAGTTGGCGTGCTTGTTGTGGTCCGGATGACCGCTGGCCGGCGGCATGAGCCCGGCTCGCACGTTGGCGCGTCCCGCCTCATTGGCGTGCCAGAGCGGAAACTCCGTGTCGGCGAATGCTTTGCCCGCCTGCGCCGGCGTCACATCGGGCCCGTGTTCTTGCAGGCATTTCAGCCACGTCATCTCCACATAGAGATCATCCTGGTCGATCGCGTTGGCGATGAACTCCGGCTTCCACTGCCGAATCGCGCCGTCGTCGATCTTCCCATTGCTTCGAAATTCGTAGGGCGCGCCGTAGGAGACTCCGACCATCTGTCCCAGCCATGCCCCTTCCATCTTGTCCCGATAGCGATCCAATGAGAGCTCGCGCATTTGGGCCGCGCATCCAGCGCTCCAGCACAGCATCACCACCGAAATCCACGCGCGCGGGCGGCTCATCATTACCTCCGGTTTCCAAAGGAAGAACGCTGGACTCGCGTTGGACGGGTCGAGAAGTGAACCAATCATGTGCCGGCGAACGATGCCGCGTTTGACGGCGGCATCATCGGCCCGCCTCAGACGCCGACCGCGACCGGCGCTTCGATCGGCTTGCTCACGCCGTTCGAGCGCAGGCTCGGGTGCTCGTGGCCCGGCTTGAGCGTTTTGATGTAGAAGCCGCCGTAGGTCGCCGAGCGGTCGGTTTTCAGCAGTTCGCGGGCCTTGGCGTCGTGGCTGTCGAGGTGTTGCTCGATCGAGGGGGGCAGATCGAGCTGATAGGGACCCGAGCGGAAGATCATCATCGCGTTCGGGGTCGCCGCCCGCAGCACGCTCTTCCACGTGCCTTCCAACACCGGCGGCGGCATCCAGTCGAAGATGTCGAGCAGGTTGAAGCGCGAGATCGAGCCGGGCGGCAGCGTGTCGAGGAAGGGGCCGAGCCAGCCGTAGACGACCTGCACGCGGTCGAGGTTGTTGCGCAGCGTCTGGAAGTTTTCTTCGAGCAGATAGGGCGGCACGCGCTTACCGCGGAAGCGGCCCGTGACCGTGACGCTCATGAAATAGTTGTCGTAGACCGGCACCTGCGTCAGCACGTACTCAATTCGCTCTTTGACGAATTCGTAGATGTCGTGCTGATCGTGCACCAATCGGAACTGGTGCGGGTGGACGCCGCAGAGGTACATGAAGAGCTTGGAGCGGCAAAGGCGGTGGATGAGCGGGCCCCAGAGCCGCGGGGCGGCGTGTTTGTAATACCACTCGCGCTGTTCCTCGAGCGACCGCAGCTCGAAGAACTGATCGACCTTGGCGCGGCTCAGGCCGAGCGTCGGCAGCAGGAAGCGGATCAGCCGACAGGCGATGCCCATGCGGCCGAAGTTGTAAATGCCGCGGCTGAGCATCCACAGGTTTTTGTCCCAGAAGCGGGCCGCGGGCTTGCTGATGTGCTGGCGGAGCTTGGCGCGATAGAGCGGCGCCACGACGCCGGGATTGCGAGCGGCGAAAATGTCGAAGAACGTGTCGTAATCCAGCTCGCGAATCGCCGCCAGCTTGAGCTCGAGGACGGCATTCTGGGCGGGGTTGCCGTCGATGCTGATCAACTTCTTGGGGCTCTGGCAGAGGAAGTTGAGCGGGTTGCAGCCGGCCGAGGTGATCGAGATGACGCTGTCTTCGCCGGTGAGGCCGAAGGCGCGGCGGTCCATCTCGGGGTCTTCCCACGACATATTGAAGACGATGCCGCGGAAGATGGCGCTTTCGAGCAGGCCGCGGCTTTCGGCGACGGGCATTTCGAGGACGTTTACCATGGTCGGATTCCAGTATCGCGGAGCGGCGTGGGTGTCGCGGCGAGGCGGCCTCGCGGGATCAATCCCACCCGGCGCATTTCTCAGGTGCGATCGGCTTCGCAAAGAAAGTAATACCCGCCGCGACACGACGTCCGGCGGCAATTGCCGAAAATGCGCTCGATCTCATCGGCGTAGGGCTGCAGGGTGACCACGTGACTCGATCGTAGCCACGCCCGCATGACGGGGGCGAGCGGCCCCCAGTTCTCAAATCGCCCGAAGTCGAGGACGACGAGCTTTCCGCCGGGCTTCAGGTGCGCGTGAGCGGCCCGCAGCGCGCCTTGCCAATCGGGGATCATGGTCAGGCTGTAGGCGAAGAGCACGGCGTCGAAGGTGCGTCCGAGCTGCATGGTTGTGGCGTCGCCTTGGACGAGGCGGACGTTGGCCCAGCCGGCGCGCTGCACGCGGACATCGGCCTTTTGCAGCATCTCCTGCGAAAAGTCGAGGCCGGTCAGAGAGCCGCGGGCCGGATCGAGTCGATCCAGCAGCAGTCGGAAGTTCAGCCCCGTGCCGCAGCCGACCTCGAGCACCGAGCTCTCGGGCTTGAGGTGGAGGGCATCGATCGCCCGGCGGCGTCCGTGCAGAATGGTCCAGCGCGTCGCGTCATAGACGTACGCGTGAAAGCGATAGAACCTCTGAACGGCGGTGTCAGTCACTTCAATATTCGCCCGGCGTGATCGCGGCCCGCGCGATCGAATCGCCAATTGCGGCAGTGTAGCGGCCCGGTCGCGCTCCGGGGAGTCGTGGGCGGGCGACGCGGTTGAATGAAACGGTAGCCGGGCAGTCAGCGACCCTTAGCGATAGAGCGCGGTCTGGTCGATGTAGTCGGCCACGCCGCTGGGAACCCAAAATTGAATGTTCTGCCTGGCACGCGCGCGGGCGCGGATCTCGCTGGCCGAAATCTCCACCATGGGCGTCGCGAATAGGTGGCGCTCGATCTGCTCGACGGCCTCCGCCGGCGCTATGGCCCGCAGCGCCGCGAGATTCGGTTCGCCGCCGCCCGGTCGGGTCGCGGTCACGAACTGCACGATTTCGAGCAGCTCTTCGATGTTCATCCAGTGTTGGAGGTGGGCCAGGCTGTCCTGTCCGAGCAGCCAGTAGAGCGGCTCGGGTGCGGGGAAGACGGATCGAAAATAGCGCACAGTCTGAATCGTGTAGCTGGGCGGCGGGCGTTTGAGTTCCCAATCGCTGACGGCGAAGCGCCGGTCGAGCTTGGCGGCGATGCGACACATTTCGAGCCGATCTTCGCCGCGGGCGAGAACATGTGACCGCTTCAATGGCGACTGAGCGCAGGGAATCAGCAGGACGCGGTCGACCGCGAGCCGATCGGCGACTGCCTGCGCGCTGATGAGGTGCCCATGGTGAATCGGATCAAACGATCCGCCGAAAAGCAGTGTGCCGCCGGTGTTCATGTGAAGGGTGTGATGTTATCCGCCGGGCGGTTGCTGTCGCGGTGGGGAAAAAGCGCGGCGAGGACGTCCGAAGGACGGGGACGGGTACCGGCGTGAAGCGGTGCGGTCAGTTGGCTTTCGCGCCGGACTGAAACGCCCGCTACTCAAACGCGAGCTCAAATAGAGCGACGGGATGGCGCAGTCCGTAGTTTTCGAGAACCTGCGGATGAAGCTCGCCGAGGTATCCGAGCGGCTCGTTCCCCGCTCCGCGCAGCACCGCCGCGCGGCCGGGGATGAAGCTGGGATGCTGGCACGCCTCGTAACCGATGTTTCGCCCGAACTCGTGCAGAAAGGCGTCGAGCACGGCGCGGATGTCCGCGAAGCCGACGTGGGTGCCGACCATCGCGGCGGCCACGCGTCGATGTTCGCGTGCTCCGGTCTCGGCCTTGGGATCGCGCAGGCAGACGTCGCCGACCTCGAACAACTGCTGCGGGAGGTCGTGCTGTTTGTTGATCGCGAAGGTCTCGAGCAGGCCGGGGATGAGCGAGACGCGGCAGATGGTTTGGTCGACGCTGATCGGGTTCTCGATCCGGACGCATTCACGGAGAAGCGCATCGCGAAATTCGGGTCGCTCCGCCAGATTGAGCTTGTCGAACGCGGCCGATTCGTTGGTGAGGCCCAGCGTCATGACCTGGTGGAATCCGAGACCCGCCAGCACGCGCCGCGCGAGGGCACAACGCTCCTCGATCTCGCGCGGGACGCCGACGGTGAAGGTCGGCACCAGCTCCGCGGGCAGCCGATCGAAGCCATAGGCGACCGCGACGTCTTCGATCAGATCGATCGGGTGCATGAGGTCGTTGCGATAGGCCGGCGAGAGGACGGTTAGCGTGTCGCCGCCGCCCGGTTCGACGTCGTGCCCCATGCGGGCGAGGAGTTTCACGATTTCTTCGCGCGAGAGCGTGACGCCGACCGTTTCCGCTGCTTCGCGGGCCGAAAGGGACATTCGCCCGGGCTGAAGCGCCGGCGTCAGTCGCGCGGGCCGGCCTTCGAATCGCAGCTCGACCTGCTCGACGACGATTTCGGGCATGAGCTCGACCAGCCCCGTGACCATGACGTTCAGGGCTCGATCGACCACGCGCTGCGAGAGGCCCGTGACGTCGATGAACATGTCGGTGGTCGACTGTGTCACGCGCGACGACTCGCCGTTGATGATCGGCGGCAGCGAAAGCACCGTGCCCGCGCTGTCGCGCAGCGCCGGATAGGCCGTCAGCCCCGCCAGCAGCCGGGCGTACTTTTTGCCCGTGCCGTGACGTTCCAGCATTTCGCGCGGCGTGACGTTGTCGGCGGCGTTTTTGGGGTTGAAGCCCAGCGGCACGAAGCGAATTTCGTCGGGGCCGACCGGGGCGTAGCTGAACGCGGGGCCGCGCAGCGCGGCGAGGTCATATGCTCCGATCGAGGCCAGCTTGCGGTCGCGGCCGAGGGCCCAGTGCAGGTTTTCCTGCAGATTCATGATCGTCTTGACGCGTTCGTCGTCGAGCTTCAACCCGCGTAGGACGGCACAGGCGATGTATGGTCGATAGCTTTCCGGCTTTTCCATGCGCGGGTCGACCACGACGTGCGTCGTCGCCGGGCGGATGGCGTACTTGCGGAAGCCGGGCTCGATGTCGAAGTAGCCGCGGAGGCAGCGCGCCATGCCACCCGGATCGAAGATGTCGGGTCGTGCGGCGAGCATGTTCAGCCGCAGGACGCGGTTTTCGCCGCGGGTTTGGCGGGCGGCCGTGTCTTCTCGAAAGTCGGCGTGACACTGCGGGCAATCGACGGGGGCGCCCTGGGCCTCGGTCCGTTCGATCGTTCGGCCGCAGCGGGCGCAGCCGAACTGCTGCAGCACGGCCAGCTCTTCGACCTCGGTCCCGACGGCGGTGATGCCGCGTCTGAGGCCGTCGACATCGAGCGGCTTGGCGACGCCGCGGTTGACGGCTTTCAGCAGGGTATCGACCGACATATTGACAATGGGCATGGCGCGTTCCGTCCGACGGGGGTGATTTTCCGGCTGCTGACGAGCCGCAGGCTTCAGCCTGCGCGGCGCCGCGTGTGCTGGAAATCACGCCTGTTCAGAGTAGTTTCTAACGTCGCGGAGCGGATCGCGAAAGTACGAACATCCACGACCCTGGCGACGCCGATCGGGCGACGATGGGCCGATATACTCCAATATTCCATGAAGCCAAAACACCCGAGAAACGCCCCGCAGCCCCCGCGCGGCGGAAAATCTGGCCCGACGCCGTCGGCGGCCGCAACTGCCGCCGGCGTCATCAATAACGTCGGCACCCCCTGGTTTGAGCTTGGCGCCGTGCTTCTGCTGGTCGCCGCCGGCGCCTCGGGCATGCTGGTCGCCGATCATTTCAAGCTTGTTGATCTGCCCGGCTGCGGCGCGGGCAGCGGATGCGAGAAGGCAACGTCCAGCGTCTATGGCAAGGTGCCCGGCGTCGGCGTTCCGGTGTCCTTCCTGGGTCTGGCCTATTTCGGCTCGCTGCTCGTCGGGTGGGTCGCCAGCCGCGGGCGGGTTGCGTGGAGCTTGCGCGGCCTGATCTGGCTGGGAGGGTTCGTCTCGCTGCTTTACGTCGGGCTGATCCTGTTTGCGGGCCTCTTCTGCAAATGGTGCCTCGCGGCCCATGTTGCGAACTTTGTTTTCCTGTTGGTCGCTGAGCGGGTTTTTCGCCCGCTGCGGCTCACGACCGGCCATGTCGGTCTCACAGCCGCGGTCTTTGCGGCGCTGCTGGTTGGCGCCATCGGCTACGACGCGACGCGCCGCGCGGCACGCGAGGAGCGCGGCCGCGAATTGAACGATGCGACCAAACAGCAAATCGAGCAACAGGCCCGCGAAGCAGCGAGTCGGGCCGCACAGCCCGCGCCGAGCTCCCAAGCCGCCGCGCCGTCGGCAACGCAGGCGACCACCAATAACTCTGCCCAGCCGCCGACCAAGCCTGCCCCGACCGCCTCTCAGCCGGCGCTCGGCGAGCGCCGCGTTTTCACCGGCCGCTACCGCCTGGGCAAGCCCGAGACCGCGATGCGGGTTGTGATGTTCACCGACTATCAATGCCCCGATTGCCGGATGTTCGAGCGCGAGGTCATGCAGCTCGTGAAGAAGTATCCGGATGAGCTCTCGCTCTCGATCAAGCATTACCCGTTCTGCACGCAATGCAACCCAGGCGTCCCGAATTTGCACGGCAACGCCTGCTGGGCCGCCCGCGCCGCGGAGGCGGCCGGCATGCTCGGCGGGGCCGATGCGTTCTTCAAAATGCACATGTGGCTCTTTGAGGAGAAGGGCAAATTCGCAAATGACGAAGCTCTCGGCCGAGGCGTGGCCGCCGCCGGACTGGCGTGGGAAGGCTTCACCGACAAGATGAAATCGCCCGAGACGCTGGCCAACGTCAAGGCGGACATTGAGGAGGCCAACGGCCTGGGCATCGAGCGTACGCCGATGATCTTCGTCAACGGCGTCGAACTGAAGGCTTGGAACGTCGCCGGCGGACTGGCCAAGATGGTCGATGAGCTGGCGGCGGCAAAGCTGCCAGCCCGCGGCCCTGAAAACGATCAACCGCCGCCGGCGATGGAGCGTCTGCTGCGCCTGTTCAATGAGACGGCGCCGCAGAAGCTGCCCGACGCGCGTGATGACCGCGGCTTTGGCGCCGTGGGCAGCGGCCCCGAGATCGTGATGTGGGGCGACTATCAGGAGAAAGGCTCGCGCGAGGCCGATGCCGTCATTCGCCAGTTTGTGGCCGAGCGTGGCGGGCGCTATCGCTATCTGAGCTTCCCCTTCAACAAGAATTGCAATCCGATCGTGCCCGATGAGCGCCATGCCGACGCGTGTCAGCGGGCGTTGCTGGCGGAGGCCGCTTTTCAGATTGGCGGCGCGGCGGGGCTACAGAAGCTGCACCCGCTGCTGATGCAACTGGGCGAGGGCAAAGTCGCGGAAAAGCTCGATGCGCTCGCGGCCGAAGCCGGGCTCGATGCGGCCAAGCTGCGCGAGGCGATGGAGGGGAGTGCGGCGCGGGAAGGGGTCGATGCGGATGTGAAGGCCGGCCAGCGCACCGGGCTGCAGGGCATCCCCTACGTTTTCATTAACGGCAAACGCATTCCGCGCTCCAACTATCGCGATCTACCGATCCTGAGGGCGTTTCTGGAAGAGGCGGCCAAGGCCCGCTAGCGATCTGCAGCGGGTCATGAGAGCCGCGCAAAGAGCTCGCTAATTCCAGCTCCGTCGACGCCCGCGCTCTCGCAAAACGGCGCGGCGTCGCTACGCTTTGACCTCTCCAGCCAACGAGGATTTTGGAATGAAGCTGCTCAGCGCTAGGTTCGCTCTCGCATTTGCTTTGGCCGCCGTCGCCTTGGGCCAGAATCGCGTCAATGTGGTCTGGCAGGACAACATCGGCCACCAGCGTCATCTGCATCGGACCAATCCGAGCCATCCGAAGGTGATGGACTCCGCCCGCTTCACCACCAACCGCACGGGCGCCGCGCTCAGCCTGCCGCAGGAAGAAGGGGCGTTCAGCTTTGTGGTCTTCGGCGACCGCACGGGCGGCCCGATCGAGGGTGTTTCGGTGCTGGCCGACGCCGTCCGCGATGTGAACCTGCTGGAGCCCGATTTCGTCATCACCGTCGGCGACCTGATCGAGGGCTATAACCAGGAGCCGCAGTGGCTGGTGCAGATGAGCGAGTTCAAGGAGATCATGAACAAGCTGATCTGTCCCTGGTTTCCGGTCAGCGGCAATCACGATGTGTACTGGCGCGGCCCGGCCGGCATGAAGCCGCCCGGCGAGCATGAGAAGAACTACGAGCTGCACTTCGGCCCGCTGTGGTACGCCTTCAGCCATAAGAACTGCTGGTTCATCGCGCTGCACAGCGACGAAGGCGACCCGGTCACCGGCGAGAAGGCGATTCAGAAGCCCAACTGCCAGAAGATGAGCCAGGCACAGTTTGATTGGCTGAAGGCCACGCTCGACAAGGCCAAGGGCGCCGACCACGTCTTTTTGTTTCTACATCATCCGCGCTGGCTGGGCGGCAACTATGGCGACGACTGGAATAAGGTTCACGAATTGCTCAAGGCGGCGGGCAATGTGACGGCGGTCTTCGCCGGGCACATTCACCACATGCGCTATGACCCGCGCGACGGGATCGAATATGTCACGCTGGCGACCGTCGGCGGTGGGCAGGAGTCGCTGGTGCCCGACGCCGGCTTTTTGCATCAGTATCACATTGTGAATGTCCGCAAGAACCAGATCGCGCTGGCGGCCATGCCCGTCGGCGAAGTGATGGATGTGCGCGAGATCACCGGCAAGCTGCACGAAGAGTGTGCCGCGCTCGCCCAGCAAAAGCCCGCTCTGGACGGGCGCATCCGCATTGAGGCGGACGGTAGCGCCGCGGGCCGCTTCAGCGCCAGCCTGACCAATACCGCGACGACGTCGCTCTATGTCACCGCCACGCTCGACACGCGCGATAGTCGTTGGAGCTTTGGCCCGGATCATGAGCATCACATCGTCGCCCCGGGCGCCAAGCAGACCTTTACGTTTGATGTGGCGCGGCTGGGCGGGTCGCTCGACGGCGCGTTTCGGCCGATCGAGCTTGTGCTATCGCTGGAATACCTGGCCCCGGGCCATCGCTATCTCATTCCCGAAAAGCGGCTCAATGTGCCGCTCGACGTCGACTATTCCAGCCTGATGGCGCGGCCCGCCGACAATCACGTCCTGAGCTGCGACGGCGTCAATGACCATGTCGCTGTCGACAACGACGCCTTCACTCTGCCCGACGGGCCCTTCACGCTCGAATGCTGGATGCGGGCCCGCGCCTTTGGCGAGCGTACCGGCCTGATCACCAAGACCGAGACCAGCGACTATGGCATCTTTGTCAGCGGCGGCGAGCCCGGTTTCTCGGCCTATATCGGCGACCGCTACGCCGAGGCCAAGGCGGGGAAGGCGCTGCTAAAGGTTGGTCAGTGGCACCATGTCGCGGGCGAGTACGACGGCGCCTCGGTGCGCGTCTATGTCGATGGCCAGCTCGTAGCGAAGACCGAGCGCAGCGGCTCGCGCCGAACCAATGATCTGCCGTTGATCATCGGTGCCGACGTCGCCCGCCGCGGCGGCGCTACTTCGCACTTTCAGGGCGAAATTGACGAAGTTCGCCTCTCCTCCGTCGCGCGCTATGGCGACGAATCCTTTACCCCGGCGCGGCGCTTTGAGCGCGACGATCAGACAATCCTCCTGATGCACATGGATCGTCAGCTGGGGCCGTGGCTGGTGAATGATGCGGTCAGCGGCGGATCGCCGATGCAGATCCGCTTGCAAGAGGGGGCGAAGCTGGAGCCGGCGCGCGAGTAAGACGCTTTCGGCGGCCCTGAGCGGGGTGGCTGAGGCGCGAGGCTCCGGCAGGGCTGCAAAAACAAAACAGCCGACCTCGATCGAGGCCGGCTGTCGGGTGCGTTTGGATCAGGGGGGAGCTGGGGAGCTCGAGCGGAGCTTGCTTAGAAGTTCACGCTGAGGTCGAAGTTCGAGGCGACCAGCTTGGCCTTCGTCAGCGTGATGTAGGGGTTCTCGCTGATCTTCGTCACGGTCAGCGGGGCCGAACCGATGAGGTTCAGAACCGGCGAGCGACCCGGGGTCACGCCATCTTCCGGAACGCGCAGCAGGTGGCCGCTCCAGTTGCAGATGTACGCGCCCGGCGTGCTGATCGCCTCAAAGGCAAAGGTCGAGCCGATGTCGCCGGCCGTTGTCTGGCCTGTGAAGTTCTGGGTGTTGGTCGTGTTCATCTCGATCACTCCTTGGTTTGCGATAATCGCGGAACTCGTGAATTCGCCGAACCGAATCGACGCTGGACGGACCGCGCCGCTGCCGCGTTTGACCGCTCCCGACAGCTGCCCACGCACCAGGGCCGGGTGTCGGAGATGGCGGGTCATTGCCGGCGGCGCTTCGCAAGCGATCACGCGGCGCTAACCGTCCGGCCTTTCGATCGGAAGTCGCACCAGATTCCTGAACTATCGGCGCAAACATTTGCTACGCGGCGCATCGTCTGCGCCGGGCCCAGAGCGCGGGGCGCAACTGCCGCGCGACGATTCCCCCCAAGTCTCGATGCATGGAATCCCCGCGAGCCGTGCAGCCCGTTGTGAGGCGCAATCGTCGCGCTTCGAGCCGCGCTCCAGTAGCCGGGCGATCCGGGGAACGCGGTCGTCTTACGAGTGGGTCAGGAGATGGGGTGCAGGTGCGTGATCGCGCGGGAAAACGACGCCGGCGTGTCCCGCGATCGAGGCGGACGTTGCGAAGACGGACGTTTGTGATTTCTGCCTAACTGGGCCAGCGCACGCCCGCGCGGCTCATGGCCGGGCGCGTATCAAACGTCACGCCCAGTTCGATCTCGCCGTCACGGGTGTCGGCATGGATGCAAGTGCGGACGATCCGCGCCCAGCGGCGGGTTCGCAGTCCGAATGCGCCGCTGCGGTCGGTCGGTGGTGTCGCGTGCAGTTCGTATTGCTGCCCCTCCGCCAGCCCAAAGCCAAGGGGAACGCGGAGCCGCATTCCGGTGGCAGAGACGTCGCGAAACTCGGCCCGCGTGACCGGGCGGCCGACCGAATCGACCAGCCAGATCCAGCCGTTCAACTCCGCCCGCGGCGCGATTCGCCGCTCGTTGTCAGACGTCGAATGGGGTGCTTCCAGCAGAGACGTGCTCATTGCGGATCTCCAGCAGCGCCGATTTCTCGGCGAGATGCAATCGACAGCTCGTGTGCGCGGTGCCTACGGACGACGAACGTCGTCTTTCAGCGGATCCTGCTCGTCGTCGGCGTCGCTCAGGCCGAACTCGCGCATCCAGGCGTCCGTGTCGCCTTGGGTCAGGCCGCTGCGTTTCTCGCGCGGCTCTTGCGGCGTTCGCGGCTGCTCGGCCTGGGCCAGGTCTTTTCGCAGGGCGGCCCAAAACTCCGCCGATTCGACCGCGGTCGCGCCGCGGCGTCGGGCCGCCCGCTGGACCTCGCGGTCGCTGCTGACGACGGTCATTCGCCGCGCGACGGTGCTGGCGTCGATGATCTCGAAGATCACCGCGTCGGCCGTGAACTGCCCTGCATATCGAACCGAAACAACGCCTTTGTCTATCTGCTCCGCGAAGCCGTCTGCCGGCTTGCGGCCATCAAACACGATTTCGACGCGTTCGCGGCGGCGCTCGGCCCAGAGGCCGAGGAAGTGAACGAGCTGCGCGCGGCCGGGCGGTCGAGAAGGGTCGTCGAGCCCGCGCGCGGCAAAAAGCAGATTATTGCCATCGACCAGGACGGGCACGCCGACGCTCCCGCAGGCCAGTCATGCTAACACGCCGCGAGGGGAGCGTAAACGAAAATCGCACGCCCTGAGTGGCCAGGCGGCGTCGTGAGCGTGGCGTCACTTCTATCCGGGTGATCGGCGCGCGGCTTCGCGGCAGCGGCGCTTGGAAATCGTCGTCGATCGGGGACTGGGATCTTCGGATAAGTTCGCGCGGGAATACCAATTCATCGCAAACCCGATCATTTATTATAAGACTTATTGGCCGCTGGGCGGAGTCGTGTCCCGTGCATCGGCGAGGGCAAAATCGCACAACTGCTGACGAGCATCGCGGAGCGCGGCGCGAATAAGTTTGCGGGTCGGAGAGGTACGCCGCGCGCTGGGCGATGCGTGGTGCGGCTCCCGGTGCGCCCTTGCGGCGACATCGACCCACCCGTTAGTTTCTGCCCGCGCGGGTGGAAGGCGGACCCGGGCGATTCAGACCCCCAAACTTTCAGCAAGGATCGGAGTGCATCACATGCAGCGTTGGATTGTCGGCCTGATGGTTGGCCTGCTGGGCGTCGCGACGGCTTCGGCCCAGGCCCCGGCGAGGAAGGCCGATCGCGGGATCGTGCTCGAAGGCGAGAACAAGATTCGTTACATCCTGAAGCAGCTCGAACTCAACCCGACGCAGACCGCCGACGCCGAGTCGCTGCTGGCCGTCTACAGCGAGCAGATGAAGGCCGAGTCGGACCAGAAGCACCTGATCAGCGTGCTGACGGAGATTCAGTCGATCATGGCCAAGCGCGACGAGGCCAAGGCCGCGGGCGATATGGCGAAGGTCGAGGAATACAACCAGCAGATGAAGAACCTGGTGCCCGGTCAGGCGCCGGAGAAGCAGTTCTTCGAAGGGCTGGCGCCGGGCCTGACCGACGCTCAGAAGAAGCGGCTCGAAGCGACGCAGGAGCGCATGAAGAACGATCCGGACGTCTCGATCAAGCCGACCGACGTCACGCAGATCGCCCGCGAGCAGAAGCTCTCGAAGGAACAGGAAGAGAAGCTCGAGAAGGTGAACACGGAGATGCGCGACGAGATGACCCGCTCGCGGCCGCAGTCGCTGGCGGAGCGCGTCGACCGCACGGATCAGTTTGCCAAGAAGGTCCGCGAGATTTTGACGCCCGACCAGGCGAAGGCCTTTGACGCCGCGATGGAGCGGATGCGCCCGCCGATGCCGGCGAACATGGCCGCCCCGAAAGAAACGACGGTGAAGGTGATCAAGGGCACGGCCATTCCGGCGAACAACAACATCGACACCGGCGAATCGCGCGAATACACCAACGAAGAGCTGGCCGAGATTCGCAAGTCGGCCTCGCAGCCCGTCGGCGGTCCGGCCTCGCAGCCGGCCTCGCAGCCCGCTGCCAAGCCGTAAGTTCGCGGCGTTCGCCCGATGACCTAATGATTGATGCGAGCGGCGGTCCTGAGATGGGGCCGCCGCTCGTGGTGTTGAATGGGAGCGCGGAACTGCCGGCGAACCCGGGATTTGTCGGCAGCCGCAGGAGGCGCAATGCAAGACGGCAGCGACCGGCGCGTCACGCGCGAGTCGCTGCCGTCTCGTCTTTTTCGCGGTCGATCGTCGCGTGATGCGGGATCGGCCTGCGAGTGAACCTTAGACCATGTCCTTGAGGGCCTTCAGCGGGCGCACCTTGACGACCTTGCGGGCCGGGCGGGCCTTGACCTGCATCATCTCGCCGGGCTTGAAGGGGTTGGGGCGGGTGCCGGCCTTGACGGCGGGCTTCTTGACGACCGTGATCTTCATCAGACCCGGGACGGCGAAGACGCCCGGACCCTTGCCGAGATCCTTCTTGATGTGGTTGCTGAGACTCTCGAAGACCGACGCGACCTGCTTGCGCGACAGACCGGTGTCGCCCGCGACCGCGTTGTAGATCTCCGACTTGCCGCGCGGCTTCGGGCTGCCGCCGTTGCTTGCCTTCTTGGCCATTCTCGTTCGTCCTCGGCCGATCGCGACACGCGGGGTCGCGCGGCACTAAAAACCCTTGGAATTCAAGGTAACCGTGGCGCTGCATCAGCCGGAAACCGCGTTTTCCGCCTGATTTTCACACGTTTTGCCGCAACGCGGCCTCTGCGTCAAGACCGCGCGGCGCGATTTTGCCTGATTTTCCGCGGAATTTTCTCACTTTGCCTCCGCGGGCTGCTCGATTCTCGCCGGTTTGAGCGGTTGTGACCCGCCGCGTCGGAGCGGTGTGCCGTGCGAAGCAGCGTCGTCGGCGGTGAAAGGCCCGCCCGCAATGACTCGACGCGCGGCGTGGAATGAACGACGATTTCCGCCATGAAACTCCAGCCGAATCACCATCCGACCGTTCGCCCATATGTTGTTTCTTCGAGCTATGCATCGCTCGCGGCGAGGCCGAAGCGCGTTCCGACTTTTCTGCTGACCTGCGTATTGCTGGCGGCGTCCGCCTGTCGCGCCCCGGAGCCCACTTCGCAGCCGACCTCCGGTCCTGCGGCGAGTCGGCCCGCGACGGCCGACCCGCGCATGACGAGCGTCGACACGCTCCGCAGCGCGCCGGCGGATTACGCGAAAAAGCGCCTCGGCTCGAAGGAGTTTCCGACCCCGCCGGAGGCCAAATACCTGAAAGGGCTGAAGATTTGCCTCGACCCCGGTCACGGCGGCGACGCGCACAAGGCCGGCTTCAAGCGCGGCCCCACCGGCGTGCGCGAGGCGGAGATCAACCTGCGGGTCGGCCAGTATCTGCGGGATCTGCTGGTGGCGTCCGGCGCCGAGGTGAAGCTGACGCGAGAGAGCGATGTCGATTCGGAGCTGGCGGTGCGGGCCAACGTCGCCAATGAGTGGGGCGCCGATCTCTTCATCTCGCTCCATCACAATGCGATCGACAAACCCGAGACCAACTACACCACGGTCTGGTATCACGCCGACGTCGACCACTCGCCCGCCGGTCTCGACCTTGCGCGGCATCTCTGCGCCGGTCTTTATGACGCGCTCGCGCTGTCGCAGATCACCGCTGTTCCGCTCAAGAGCGACCAATTGATGTACAAGACCGGCTTCGGCGTGCTGCGGGCGGCAAAGGTGCCGGCGTGCCTGACCGAGACCTCGTTTTACACCAACCCCGACGAAGAGCAGCGCCTTCGCGATCCGAAATACAACCTGCGCGAGGCCTATGGCCTGTATCGCGCGCTGGCGCGCTATGCCTTCGGCGGCCTGCCACGCGTCAAGTTGCTGAATCCGTCGGATGGCGTGATTCGCACTGCGTCGACCGGTGGCGCCATCGTCGAATTCGAGCTCGACGACGGCCTGCGCGGGCGAAAGGCCTGGGGCCACGAGCGGCAGATGATCCTGAGCGACTCGGTCGTGGTCACACTCGACGGCGGGCGCATTTCGCACGAGTTCACGAACGAGGGCTATCGGCTGCGCGCGATGCTGCCGCCGAATCTCGCGCCCGGCGAGCACCGCGTCCGCGTGATGTTTGCGAATATTAACAAGCACTCGCCTTTGAATCCGGATTGGGTGATTCGGGTGGAGGCGGGCGTCCAGTTGAGCCTGCGCGGCTGACGCGGGCTCGTGTGCGTGGAGCAATGAATCAGCGGGGCGGCAGTCCGATCGACTGCCTGCCACCCCTGTCAGCCTGACCGCCGGCGGCGCGCGTTATCCGCCCAAAACCCTCGAAATTCGGCTCAAATCCCACATTTTTCTCGGCCAAACCCTCTGGCACACCGGTTGCATTTCTCTCTCCCGCATGCCCGTCGCCACGATTCGCGAGTTGCGGACGATGGGCAGAAGTGAAGTGACAAAAACCGATAAACCCGCTCGCGCGACCGGATGGGCCGGGCCGCGAGCCAGACCGAGAAGAAGGAGAAACAACCATGTTGGCCATTCGCAACCCCCTGAATCCGAATCTGTTCGACGTCTTCCGCCGGGAGTTCGACAACATCTTTGACTTCGACGGTGTGCGTCCGATCGAAACCGGTCTCGCCAACGTCTTCGTTCCGGCCATGAACGCTTGGGAAGATGGCGACACGCTGGTGATCGAGGCTGAGATGCCCGGCGTCGCGGAAAAGGATCTGGACCTGACGGTGACGGCCGATACGCTGACGCTCCGCGGCAAGCGCGAAGTGAGCACGCCGGAGAATGCCCGCGTGCATCGCACGGAGCGCCGCATTGGCACCTTTGCCCGCACGCTCTCGCTGCCGGCCGAGGTCGACGCGGACAAGGTCGAGGCCAAGCTGGTCAACGGCGTGCTGACGATCCGGCTGCCGAAGGCGCCGCGCACGGTTGCTCGTCGCATCGCGATCAAGGCCGAGTAAACCTCCGCGACGTTCGCGGAGTGGTTCCTCCCACGCACGGGCCCCGCACGATTCGCGGGGCCCGTTGCGCACGCAGCGGCCCACTTTCACCCGGGTCGCTGCCGGCCGAGGATCGCCCCACCCACCCCATCGAGCGACCGATTCCGTTTTGAGATTGACCGAAATCGAGATATTGTCATGACAATGCCTGAAACTCCCACGGTCGCTCCCGCAACAGAAGATACGGACGAATCGCGCCTGGTCGCGGCTCTCCGCGGCGGCGATCCGACGGCGTATGAGCAGCTTGTGCGCCTGCACGGCGGGCGCATGCTGGCCGTCGCTCGGCGTCTGTTGCGAAACGAGGAAGACGCCCAGGACGCAGTCCAGGAGGCTTTTCTCGGCGCGTTTCGAAATCTGGGCCAGTTTGAGGGCCAGTCGCGGCTGGGGACGTGGCTGCACCGCATCGTGGTCAACGCGGCCCTGATGCGATTGCGTTCCAAAAGTCGTCGGCCGGAAACTTCGATTGATGAGTTGCTGCCGCGCTTCGATGGCGAAGGTCTGATGCAGACTTCGTCTGCGGCGTGGCGTGACGATTTGCCGATGGCGCTCGAGGAAAAGGAAACGCGGGCGAAGGTTCACGAACTGATCGGGCGGCTGCCCGACGCGTATCGCACCGTGCTGCTGCTGCGGGACATCGAACAGTTGGATACGCTCGAAACCGCCCGCGCTTTGGACTTGACCGAGAATGCCGTGAAGACCCGGCTGCACCGCGCCCGCCAGGCGCTCAAAGCTCTGCTGGACGAGCATTTTTCGAGGTGATTTTCGAATGACCTGTCGCGAACATATCGATCAATTTCTTTGCGACTACGTCAACGGCGAGCTGCCGCGTGAGCAGGCCGTCGCCTTCGAACGCCATATCGCCTGTTGCAAGCCCTGCATGCTTTATCTCGATTCGTATCGCAAGACGATCGCCGCCGAGCGGGCCTGCTGTTGTCATGTGAAGAACCCCGAGCTCGCCACCGTGCCTGAAGAGCTGGTGAAAGCGATCATGGCGACGCTGGGGAAGAGCCCGTCTGACCAGCAGCCGCGGTAACGCAGATCAGCGAAAGCCCCCCCGGTGCTTCCTTCCCCTTCCGCCCCCTGCTCACTGACCTCGTCGCCGATCAACTCGTGAGCAGCGCCACAAACGCGCCGATGTCGCCGACGGTGACAAAGCCGTTTCCATCGACATCGCCGTTCATGATGTCGCAGCCCGGATAGGTGGCGGCGTACTCGGTCGGGTTTGTCAGCGCCAGCACGAAGCCGCCGATGTCACCCACTGTCACGAAGCCGTCGCAGTTCATATCACCGATGTGGCGGAAGCCGGCGTCGAAGTAGACGCGATAGGCGCCTTCGCGCATGTCGGTCCAGGTCAGGCAGGCCTCCTCGGCGACGGTCTGCGTCGAATCGCTGCAGAGCGATGGACGGGCATAGGTGCTGCTGACCAGATTTTCCTCGTTGATGATCATCGTGGAGGCCCAGGTTGCGGGCGTTGTGATCGCGGCGGAGGTGTAGACGATGTCGTAGTCACGCCACCAGGCCGCGTGGAAGCGACCGCCATTGTGGGTCACGCCCAAGGCGACCGACTTTTCATTGGCCGCGGTCCAGGGCAGCCAGCGATTCATGAACCAGGTTGCGCCGGAGTCAGCGGAATAGGCAAACTGTATATCGGAGTCGGTCGAATAGGGGCGGGTGTACGCCACCATGACCGTCGGTGCGCCGACCGCCGCCGCGACGGCCGGCCGCGAGGCGCCCAGTGTGAGCGCGGTGAGCTGCTGCGGCTCGCTCCACGCCGATCCAAAATTGCCGCTGCGCGTCACCCAGACCTGATTGATCCAGGTCGAGCCGCTCCAGCCGGGCTTCTCGAACGCGACAAACAGGCCGCCGGTGCCGAAAGCGATGTCGGGTTGCGGCACGAAGGCCGTCACCTCGCTTCCACCCGTAATGTTGGTTGGCGTCGAGAAGGTGTCGCCGGCGTCCGTGCTGCGTGCGAACATGATCGCGTGATAGTCGATCGCGTTCACAGCGTAGACCACATAGACGTAGTACGCTTCATACAGGGCGTCGTCGGTGCAAATGCGGGGATGAATGTCGGCGGTCGCCACGATGTTTGCTTCGATCGTGACCGGATGCCAAGTGAGGTCTCGCGGATCGATGCGAATCAGCACGACCTGCTTGATGTCGCTTGAAACACTCGCTTCGTAGGTCAGGAACAAATATTCCTGATCCAGGCGCGACGCAAAGCTGATTGCCGGGTTTCGCGACTCCGTCCCGGTGCGAAAGCTGATGCGCCAGGTCCAGGTCTCGCCACCATCGATGGACTGCTGAATGGAGATCCAGCCGTCGTGATCGCCGTGATCTTCGACCGCGACGAACATCCGTCCGTCGGGCAGGACGACCAGCGCCGGCTCCACCGACTGCCGCGCTGCGAGCGTGATCGGCTTGTCATTGACCCAGCGGCCTCCATCGACCGGCGCCCCGTCGCCCATCTCGGCTACGGTTTCTTCGCCCACCGCCAGAGTCGGCGGCGTAATGCCGATCATCGGTTCATCTTTGATTGCGTGAGGCTCCCACGGCGGGGTGAATTTCGCCCACTCGGGGCGAGGATCGAAGCACTCAGTGGCGGGATTGATCGCCTGCTGGGCTATGGCGAACGCCGCCAGCAGCATGGTGAGGGGGATTGCAAGACGCGACATGGGATTTCTCCTTGCCCCCCGTTGTTTCCGAACAGGGTCCGCGTCCAAATTCAAATGAGTGGTCGAAGCGTGTTCTGCTCGTTTCCGGTGGTTCTCCTGAGGTGCGAAAGAGGTGAGCTTCGTGGCGGCTTGCCGCCGCGAACTGCAAACCGATGCTAGGCAGCGCGCGGCGTGCTTTCTACAAAAACGCCCCGCTTTTTCGCGGGGTTAATCCTCGCCGTCTTCGGTCTCGATGTTCGCCAGTCGTCGCACCTCGTGCGCTCCGCGGCGGATCATTTCGACCACAACCCACGCCAGCGCCCCGCCCGCGAGGGTCCAGTGATAGCGCGAGATTCCCGCGCCCTGGTAGACGGTCGCCAGCACCTCGTGCCCCAGCCCCGGCACTTGTGGGTTGTTCTCGAAGCCGTGGACGCCCTGCACGAGGAAGCGATAAACGCCGGGCTTCTCGACTCGGAAGTTTCGCGTGCAGGTGGGGCTGCCCTCGCGCCAGCTCTCGCCGCCCTCGACGCCCGAGTAGTAGGACATCTCCGCCGAGAAATCGAGCAGCACCTCTTCGGCCTCGTTGACCAGCGCTACCTCCAGATAGCTCCACGAGTTTGCCATGTTGGTGGCGGAGAACTCCACGCGGCACACCGTCGGCGCTTCGGCGATGGTGAAGCTCGACGACAGAAATTCATCTGCCTCGCTGGCGTTTCCCAGAGAGATCGACGCGACGCTCGTGCCTTTCTGACTGCAGGCCGCGATGCCCAGAAGCGACGCCGCCACGCTCAGCGCGAGCATGATCACCATCGCCTCGCGGCGGAATCGCGTGCTGAGGTAAGGCTGGTGCGGCGCAACGCCGACGCGGGGCGGCAGCTTGTCGCGCGAGACGCCCAGCATCGTCTCGACCTGCGAAATCGGCAGATAGGTGGAGCGATAGTACTCCTGCTCGCGCGCCGTCCAGGAAATGCTGAGGAGTTCGGGCGGATCCATCGCATCGAGATAGCTGATCGTGTCGCCGCGCTGCGCGATCCAGGGCAATTCGCCCTCGACCCAGTCGATCTTCGCGCCGTTGCGGCGCGATTCGACCACAGTCCAATCTTTGCGAAGAAACCGCAATTTCTGCCCCGGCGCGTGGCCACGCAGGTCGGTTGTGGGCCGCTCCCAAAGCTCTTCGCACCAGGACCAGTGGCCGTTTTCGCAGACCAGGTAGCGATAGCCCTGCTTCTCGGAATGGAGCAGATATTCGGCCCAGGAGTAGATCGGCCCGTGCTCCGCATCGATGTACCGCACGATGCCGGCGACGCGGTAGCTCTCGCCCGCGTACTTCACCTCCTGGGCAAGCCGCAGCGCCAGCGAACGCGGGCGATCGCCTTGTCGCATCAACCCGAGCGGCGTGAGCTCGGCCTTCGAGATGTCGAAGCCGTTGCCGCAGCGTGGACAGCTCGCCAGCCGGGCCGCGTCGCCGCCGGCGATTTCGACCGCCGTCTCGCATGTGGCACAGGCCAATGTGCGACGATTGAGGTCATAGTCCCGCGAACATTGCTTGCAGGTCAGCGTGGTCTGATCGTCGTTGTCTGGCTTCGGCAACGTCGCGCCGCAGCCCGCACAATTCAGCCGCTGCGACCAGGCGGCGCTGCGCACGATGCGCTCGCGTCCCTCTGCGCCGGCGGGCCGCTCGGCCGAAAGGGCGTCGCGCCGCGCCCAGGCGGCCTTGGGCACGTCGACCTTCACATCGGCCACCTCAATCCGCCGGCCCAGGTACACGCGGGCACGCGATTCGGCGTCGCTTTGCAATTCGTTTAGATCAAACTCGATCGTGGCGAATCGCTCGCCGCTCGACAGATCGAGGAACGCGGTCTTGGCCCCGCCGACGACCTCGAAGGGCAACTGCCCCTCGCCGCCTTCACAGGTGGCGACGTCGCGCTCGTCGATGTGATAGCTCTCGCCTTCGATCTCGACGATGCGGCCCACCTCGGCCTGTTCGAAGGCGATCGGCGGATCGACCTCCCGGCGCATGGTCTCCAGCGAAAAGCTGCGCTCGTCTTCGCTGATCCACATCGGCGACTGGTCGTCGAAGAGCAGGAACCACTCGTCCCACATCCCGTTCGCGTAGCCAAAACGCACGCGGCCCAGCACCTGAAAGCGCTTGCCGTTCAGCGTGCCGGTCGCCCCTAGATAGAGCGGCCCCGGGCTTTGCAGCAGCGCGTTCATCTGACCCGCGACGCGCGCGGCGCGCTGGTCGAGAATGATGCTCGAACGGCAATATCCGCATACGACGAGCTGCGCGAAGCGCTCGTCCGCCGGTAGCGGGCCGCCGCAACTGGGGCAGTTCAGGGTCATGCCGCACCATTGTGCCATAATTTCGGCGCGGTGCTGATGCTTCCCAAATCGGTACGACATTTGCGAACCCGCTGGGGACGGACGGATTTTCCTGGCACTTCGGGCGACACCACTGAGCTCAGAACTGGCTCCGTGCTCCAGTTCGAACCCAGAGGCCTTTCGCCCGCGGCTTGCCTCGCAAACTTCAATTCGCGACAAAATCGCATTGTTTTTGTCCGCCCTCTACGACTAGCGTGAAAGGTGCGTCGCTGCCTTGTCGTGGCAGCGCAATGGCCATTCCCCACCCCTCGGAGCTTGCAGATGACCGCGATCAGAAACTCACGGCTCGGCCTCAGCCTGCTTTGCAGCGCCGCGCTCGCCTCGCCCGCGCTGGCCAGCTTCCACTTCATGCAGGTGGTGCAGATCATCGGCGGCGTCGACGGGGACAGCACGGCTCAGGCGATCCAGCTTCGCACGCGCTTCGCCGGACAGAACCTTGTGTCCTTCAGCCGCGTGCGCGTCTTCGACGCGGCGGGGATGAACCCAGTTCTGATCGTCAACATGACCACCGACGTGCCCAACGGGGCGGCGGGTGCGAACATCTTGATCGCGTCGACCAACTTCGCGTCGCAAACATCGCCGGCGGCAGTGCCGAATTTCACCATGACCAACCTGATCCCCTCGGGCTACCTTGCTGCTGGCAGCCTGACCTTTGAGGATGACGGCGGCGGCGTTCTCTGGCGCGTAACGTGGGGCGGGGCGGCGTACACCGGTCCGCAGAACGGAGCCATCACCAACGACGCTGACGGCAACTTCGCCCCGGCGTTCTCCGGGCCGCTGCCCAGCTCGACGCTTCAGTCGCTTCGTTTCATCAACGGCGTCTCGGCCATGAGCACCAACAACGCCGCGGACTATTCCGTGACCGCCGGCGCGGCGACTTTCACCAACAACGCCGGGCAAAACTTCATCGTGGCGCCGCCGGCCGCACTGTTGGGCGACATGAACTGCGACGGGTTTGTCACGGTCGGCGACATTTCCGGCTTCGTGCTGGCGCTGATTGACCCCGCGGGCTACCCCGTCGTGTTCCCCACCTGTGACATCAACAACGCAGACGTCAACGAAGACGGCGTAGTCAGCGTGGGCGACATTGGCGCCTTCGTCGGGCTGCTAAGCGGAGCATGATCTTCGCGATCTTCAAGCGGCGGGTGCGTCCCGCGACGCACCCCCGCGCCGTTGCCTACAGCGTGGCCAGGACCTTTTCGGCCGCCGCCGAGAGCTCCTTCACGTGCTGCACGCTGGTGTTGAACATCTCGCGCTCGCGGGCGTCGAGGTCGACCTCGATGATCTTCTCCATGCCTCCCTTGCCGAGAATGCAGGGGACGCCGACGTAGTAGCCGCCGACGCCGTACTCCTTGCCGCAGTACGCCGCGCAGGCGAGCACGCGCTTCTTGTCGCGAATGATCGACTCGGCCATCGCCACGCTGCTGCTGGCGGGGGCGTAGTAGGCGCTGCCGGTCTTGAGCAGGTTGACGATCTCGGCCCCGCCGTTGCGGGTGCGCTTGACGATTTCGTCGAGCTTGCCGGCGGACATAAATTGCGTCACGGGCACGCCGCAGATCGTGGTGTAGCGCGGCAGCGGGACCATGTCGTCGCCGTGACCGCCGAGCAGCAGGGCGTTGACATCTTCGACGCTGCAGCCGACCTCGGCCGCGATGAAGGCGCGATAGCGGGCGGCGTCGAGCACGCCGGCCTGGCCCAGCACGCGGCTGGGCGGAAAGCCGCTGACCTTGGCCGCGGTGTAGACCATCGCGTCGAGCGGGTTGCTGACGACGATGAGCACGGCGTTGGGGCTGGCGGCGACGGCCTTCTTGGTCACCTCCGCCACGATCTTGACGTTGGTGTTGAGCAAGTCGTCGCGGCTCATGCCCGGCTTGCGCGGGATGCCGCTGGTGATGATGATCACGTCGCTATTGGCGGTATCGGCGTAGTCGGTCGTGCCGGTGAGCTTGCAGTCAAAACCCTCGACCGGCGACGACTGGAAGAGGTCGAGCGCCTTGCCCTGCGGCATGCCGTCGACGATGTCGACCAGCACGATGTCGGCCAGCTCCTTGCTGGCGGCCCAATGAGCACAAGTCGCGCCGACGTTGCCGGCGCCGATGATGGTCAATTTCGCGCGTCGCATGAAGCTGCTCCGTACGCTGATGCTGTGAGGTTCGGTTCGCGATTGTCGCCCGAGATCGACGCGCAATCGCGTCGTCCGTTCAATCGTTCGAAATGCTATCGCGCTGCGTGAAATGCGGCGAGCGACCGAGGGGAATGCTGAAAACAGAATGAAACGGGCGGAAACCGGCACCCCCGGCGGGCGACACAAAACGACCGGATTTCCACGAAGCGCCGCCACCGGAGGGTGTCGGCGACGAAAACCACACGAGCAAGCGGCCGGATGTTTGCCCCGCTTCCCGGCCGACTCGCTCGTGTGGGGGGCGGGCGTTAACGCGTCAGCAGTGCGACGAACGACGCGATGTCCGCCACGCTCACGAAGCTGTCGTTGTTGGTGTCGGCATGCTGAATGTTGCAGGTCGGGAACTGAACCGCATAGGCCGGGGCGTCGGTGAGTGCCAGCACGAAGCCGCCGATGTCGGAAACCGTGACGAAGCCGTCGCAGTTCATGTCGCCGGCCAATCCCACTTCGCACTCGTCGGGGGTGCCGTTTTGGTTGGCATCGGCGCTCAGCGGCTGGGCGTCGTATTCGATCGCGACGGCGAGGTAGCTGTTGAGCGGCGAGCAGAGCGTCGGGTTGACGCCGGCCGAGGCGACACCGCTGAGCGTCAGCGTTTGAGCGCCACCCAAGAGCTGATTAAAGGCTTGTGCGGCGACAACGACCGACACGCTCTGTCCGGGCGATGCGCAATCCAGGCCGCCGGTCTCCAGCAGCCGGGCGATGGGGGCGCCGTTGAGCGAAACGTCGACATACTCGGCGGACGTGTTGAAATCGCCGCGGAGCTCAAACGTCAGCGTCACATCGCCGAGCGCGGGGCGTACGCCGTTGAAAACAAACTCGACCGCCGCGCCAGCGCCGATCGGGCTGAGCTGCGGCGAAGAGGCGCGATAGAGCGGCTGCACGTCGCAATCGTCGGGTCGCTGATTGTTATTGCAGTCGGCTCCGGACGCCGACAACTCGCAATCGTCCGGGATGCCGTTCTGGTTGCAATCGGTCGCGCGACGGGCGGCGATCTCGCAGGCGTCGGGGTCGCCGTTGTTGTTGCAATCGATCAGCAGCCCGGCGGCCAGATCGCAGCTATCGAGAATGCCGTTGCCGTTGCAATCGAGGCCCGGGTTGAGCGCCAGCTCGCAGGCGTCGGGGATCAGGTCGGCGTCGCAATCGGCGGCGCCGCCGGCGACATCGCACTCGTCGGGCCGATTGTTCGCGTTGCAATCCTGGCTGGCGCCGGATTGGAGGTCCTGAATATCGGGGATGCTGTTGCTGTTGCAGTCGGCGACCTGGTTGGCGCGAAAGGTCGCGACGGTCGGAGCGGTGTTGGCGATCGTCAGCGCGTTGTAGGCGGCGGTGGGCGATTTCGCGGGCACGCCGGTCGGCTCGCCGTTGAAGAGTACGCTGGGGTTGGAGAAATTCGGGATGCGCGTGCCGGGGGCATAGGCCATCACCGTGCGGAAGGTCGCGGACGGGTTGCGATAGCCGTAGGCGTAGGGATAGATGCCGGTGCCGGCGTTCTGGCGGTCATGCTGACAGCCCATGTTGTGGCCGAGTTCGTGGGCGAAGGTGATGTTGCTGACGGCGCAGGAGCGACGCGTGACGGTGAAGGCACTGCTCGCGAACTCCACTGAGCGGAAGGTCATGAGATAGCCGATGCCGCAGGCGCTGCTCATCTGCTCGACGATCATCGCCACCATGTCTGCGCCATATTCCTCGCGCAGCGTGTGGGCATCGTCGGCGAATCCGTCGCCGATGGTGCGCAGGCGGCTGAGATCGTTGCTGGCGTTGCCGGTCTCGTCGTACGTCGTGCGTGCGTGATGGACGAGATTGAGCCGGGCGGGGACGAGCGAGCGGTTGTAGGCGTCGTTGGTTTGCGCGATCGCGAGGTCGAGGAAGGTGGCCATCGCCGTCGGACCACCGGCGCCGTTCTCAGCGGCCTGCGTGTAGACCACCAGCACGTCGATCTCGGGCACTTCCTGGCCCGTTTCGATGTCGGTCGGGTCTTCGTTCGGCGGCGTTGCGCCGTTTTGCGGGCGGACGGCGTGCGCTTCGCCCGTCGCGCAGGCGTCGAAGGTCTGAACGTCGCTTTCGATGATCTGCACGGTGGCGCCGTCGATCGAGCGCAGCTCAAACTGGCGATCGGCCGTCCAGACCCAGCCGGCGAGGTTGTTGCCTTTGATCGCGAGGATCGCCCCGCCCTCGCCGGTTGCCGCAACAGGCCCGCCGCTGAGGTCGCCGCGGACCACGCGGCTGCCGGCGCCGCCGAGTTCGATCGCGCCGATGCTGAGTGTGGGGGCGAAGTCAGCCGCGAGGTTCATGGTGATCTGATCGCCGGGCTTGAGAGCATCGGCCAGCAGCAGGCCATCGGCCAGCGGCCGGGCCGGCGGCTCAGCGGCCGACTGGTCTTGCCCGCGCGGCCCGGCGGCGGCGTCGATGAACGTGCGTTGACCGGCGTGAGCGGAAAGGGATAGTCCGAGAACCGCGGCAAGCCGCAGGGTCGCTTTAAGCATGAAATCCTCAAGGAATCGGGGGCAACGATGGACGGCGCACCGCATGAAATCCGGATAAGTTCAGAATAATTCCCCGGGGTGGGCCAAGTCCATGCGATTCGCGGGATTTGAAGGCATTCGATGCGGGCGGGCCGGCCTAGGTCGAGCCTGCCGTGCGTCCTTTCTTCGTCATCGCCCGGCCAGAGTGGTACTCAAGTTGCTCTTCCAACCGTCGAAAGATCATTCGGTGCATCGCGCACGCCGCGCGGATGTTGCGCCGGACCCTCGGAGGTTCGTCGATGGGCACGCTTTCATCGGGCGTCGGGCTGGTTTCGGGCCTCGACTACCAGAGCATTGTGAATCAATTGATCGCGATCGACGCCCGTCCGCGCGATCTGATCGTGCAGCGCATGGGCCGAATCGACGCGCAACGGACGGCGTATCTCGACATTTCTGCGCGGATCAAGGCCGTGCTTTCGAATGTGGCGGCGCTGCGCAAACCCTCTACCTTTCGCGCCGCCAGCGTCACCAGCTCCGCCGAAAACGTGCTGACGGCCACGGCCGGCAGCAACCCGGTCCCCGGCTCCTATCGCTTTGTCGTGCAATCGCTGGCCAGCACGCACCAGTCGGTCAGCACCGGCTTCACCTCGCGCACGGCCCCGCTGGGCGGCGCGAGCTTCACCATCGAGTCGGCCGCGGCACGGGTGAACCGCCCCACCCGACTCGACGAGCTCAACGGTTTCGCCGGTGTGCCACGCGGCCGGATCACGCTGGAAGATCGCACCGGGCGCACCGCGACGGTCGATTTGTCGGGCTCTCTGACGCTGAACGAAGTGGTCGATGCGATCAACGCCGCCGATGTCGGCATCGACGCGTCGCTGGCCGACGACGGGTTGCGCCTGACCGACACGACCACCGGCACGGGGGCGCTGCGAATTCGCGACGAGGCGGGCGGTGCGATTGTGGCGGCGCTGGGCTTTGACGCCGCAAACCAGGCCACGACCGCCAACGCGCTGAACGGTCGCTCGCTGCTGACGCTCTCCAATCGCACGCCGCTCTCGGCCCTGCGCGATGGTCTAGGCGTGCGTTCCGGCCGTACCGGGGCCGACTTCGTCGTGAATGTCGACAACGTCGAGTTTGCCGTCGATCTCAGCGGCATTCTGAAGCCCGACACGCGCATCGCCCGGCTGAACCAGGGGGCCGGGGCGCAGCTCGGCGTCGTGCGCATCACCACGCGCAACGAGGTCGCGACGGAGGTGGATCTGAGCGGGGCGCAGACCATCAGCGAAGTTCAGCAGCGGCTGCAAACGGTGCCGGGACTGCGTGTCACCGTGGCGGATAACGGGCTGGTCGTGACCGATGAAACGGTCGTGGACGAAGATGAGGAGGCGTCGGCCGGACTCGTGATTGAAGACGTGAGCGGATTCGGCGCCCGCGACCTCGGCATTGCCGGCACGTCCGACGCCGAGACCGCCAAGATCACCGGGCGGCAGATCATCACCAACGACACGGTGGGCGACGTATTGGCGGCGATCAATCACGCGGTGGGTAACGAAGAGCAACATGTACTGGCGGAGATCGCGCCCGATGGGCGGCGATTGCAGTTGACCGCGGCGCAGGGCGGCGTGATCGCGCTCAGCGCGGATCGCCCCAACGCGCTGGCGGATATCGGCTTCGCCGAGGGTCGCTCCACCGATCGCGTCTTTACGGGGCAGCGGATTCTCGGCGGAGCGAACAGCGTGCTGCTGTCGACGCTCAACGGCGGGCGGGGCGTCAGCGGGACGACTCTCGCGATCGGCGCAGGAGCGACGAACTTCAACGTCGACATCGCCGGGGCGGAGACGCTCGGCAACGTCATCGATCGCATCCGCGCGGCGGCCACGGCGGCCGGCGCGAACATCGAAATCGGTACGAACGCGAACGGCACCGCGCTCGAGCTGCGCAGCCTTGCGCCGGATGCTGCGTTGACGGTCGGCGGCGACGCGGCGGCGGGCCTGGGGCTCAGCGGCACCGGCGCGCTGATTCGCGGCGCCAACCTGCAGAAGCGCTACGTGAACGAGAACTCACTGCTCGCGGATCTCAACAACGGCCGCGGCGTTTCGCTCGGGCGGATGAAGATCATCAATTCGCAGGGCCAGAGCGCGACGCTCGATCTGGTCAGCGAGCGGCCCGAAAACCTGCAGGATGTGATTGATGCGGTCGCCGAACTCGGCATCGGCGTGCGTGCGCAGATCAACGCCAACGGCGACGGGCTGGAGATCATCGACGAAGCCGGTGGCGCGGGAACGCTGCGCATCAGCGACGAAAACGGGACGGCCGGGCGCGATCTGAACATCCTGGGGACCGCCTCCAGCGTCGCGGGCGCGCCGCCGCGGATCGATGGTTCGTTCGAGTTTCGAATTCAACTGGGAGCGAATGGATCGCTCAACGATCTCGCGCGCGAAATCGGCGAGACCACCATTGCGAACGCCGGCATATTGAACGACGGCTCGCCGTTCGCGCCGTATCGCCTGAGCATCGCTTCGCGCACCAGCGGCCTTGCGGGCGCGCTGCTGATCGAGAGCGATGCCGCCAGCGGCGTGACGTTTTCCACATTGACCCAGGCCCGCGATGCGCGGGTGGTCGTCGGCAGCGACGCGGCCACGGGGCTGGTGCTGACGAGCGGCTCGAACACGATCGAGAACGCGGTGGGCGGGCTGACGTTGGAACTGCAGTCGGCCAGCGATGATCCGGTGACGCTCGACGTCGATCAGAACTATGAGACGGCGATCACGGCGATGAAGGCCCTGATCGACGGGCTCAACGGCGCGGTCGACCAGATCAAAACCGTCAGCAGCTTCAACAGCGAGACGGAGGCCCGCGGCTCGCTCCTGGGTGAGAGCGCCCCGCGCGAAGCCCAGCGGCGGTTGCTCAATCTGTTCACGCGCTCAATCCCGAACGCGACCGGCACCATCCGGCGCATGAGCGACCTGGGATTCAAACTGGAATCGGGCACGAAGATCACGCTGGATGAGACGAAATTCAAAGAGGCCTACGACGCAAACCCCGAGGCCGTCACGGCGTTCTTCACCGCCGAGGATGCGACGGGGCAGTACTTTGACGAGCAGATCAAGCAGATCACCGATCCGGACGGGCTGATCGATCGCCGAACGGACACGCTGGAGAGCAGCAAGACGTCGATGCAGAGCCGCGTGGACCAGATCAATGAACGGCTCGACCGCAAGCGCGCGAGACTCTTGCGACAGTTCCAGAACATGGAACAGACGCTCTCGCTGCTTCAGGGACAGCAAGCGTCGCTGGGCAGCTTCGGCGGAGGCGCTCCGCAGATTCGGCGGTAGCGGCGGCGCGGCGCTCGCCGCGCGGGTCGCGACTTAGCCTTTCACGGCGCCAAGGCTGAGGCCGCCGACGAACTGGCGCTGCGCGACGAAGAAGAGCACGATGCAGGGCAGCATGGTGACAATGCTGGCCGCCATCAGCAGGTGGGCGTCGCGAAAGTCGCCGTATTGGTTTTTGAAGCTATTGAGCGCGACGGCGAGCGTCATCTGCTCTTCGCTGTGCAGGTAGATCAGGGGGCCGAGGAAGTCGTTCCAGACGAAGACGAAGGTGAAGACCGCGGTGATCGCGATGACGGGGCGGCAAATGGGGAGCATGATCCGCCACCAGACGCCCAGCGCGCCGCAGCCGTCGAGCCGCGCCGCCTCGACCAGCGCTTCGGGGATTTGGGCAAAGAACTGGCGGAACATGAAGATGTAAAAGGGCGTGCCGAAGAACATCGGCACGACGAGCGGCAGGATGGTGTCGATCCAGCCGAAGGTGCGGAAGAGGATGAAGAGCGGAATCATGGTGACCTGCGCCGGCAGCATCATGGTGCTGATCATCAGCAGAAACAGCCCGTCGCGACCGCGAAAGCGCATCCGCGCGAACCCGAAGCCGACGAGGCTGCACGAAAGCACCTGACCCAGCACGCACAGCGCCGTGATGAGGATCGTGTTGCTGGCGGCATCGAGAAAGCCGAACCAGGGCGTGCCGCTGCCCATCTTGGCGAGAGCCTGGGGGTAGTTGCTGAACAGCCAGTTCTTGGGCCAGAGCTTCAGCGCTCCGCCGGCGGAGGTCGTCGCGGCGGCGCTGGCGTCCTCGGGGGTGGAGAGGCTGACGACGAACATCCACCAGAGCGGGAAGAGCATGAGCGCGGCGCCGAGCGAAAGGGCGATGTAAAGGAAGAGGCGGTTGGGTTTCATGCGCAAGCTCCCGGGAAGCGAAATAGCGAATGTCGAATCGCGAATAGCGAATGAAAGATGCACCCAGCCGCGAACGCGTTGACGAAATGAATGAGGAGAGGCCCGGCGCTCGCGTACACGGCGAGCGGTCGTGCCTGTAACTCACTACTCCCTATTCGCAATTCGCTATTCATTCAACTCTTCAGCGCCTCGTAATACACGAATCGCTTGCTCCCCCACATCACCAGCACCGTCAGCGCCAGCACGATCAGCAGCAGCATCCAGGCCATCGCCGAGGCGAAGCCCATCTGGTGGAAGTCGAAGGCGGCGTTGTAGAGATAGACGACGTAAAACCGCGTTGCGTCGCCCGGGCCGCCGCCGGTCATGACGTAGGCCTGCGTGAAGACCTGGAAGCTGGCGATGATGGCGATGATCACGTTGAAGAAAATCACCGGGCTGAGCATCGGCAGCGTCACGTTTGTGAAGCGGCGCCAGGCCACCGCGCCGTCGATCGAGGCCGCTTCGTAGAGTTCCTGCGGGATGCCCTTCAAGCCTGCGAGGTAGATCATCATGCCGCCGCCGATCGACCAAAGGCCGATGATGACGAAAGCCGCGACGGCGTAGCGCTCCGCGTCTTTTTCGAGCCAGCCGATGTTCTGGAACGCGGGCAGCGAGATGCCGACCCAGCTCAGCGGGGTGCTGATCAGCGGCGAAAGGATGCGAATGAACTCATTGAGCAGGCCCGACTGATCGTCGAAGACCCACTTCCAAAGCACCGCCATGCCGACGCCCGCGAGCACACTGGGTAAGTACCAGGCGCTGCGGAAAAAGCCGATGCCCTTCAACTCGTGGTTCATCAGCAGTGCCGCGCCGATCGCGGCCAACTGCCCGACCGGCACAGCGAACAGCACATAGATCGCGGTGACGCCGAGGGCCTTGCGGAATGTCTCGTTTTTGAACATCGCCGTGAAGTTGGCGAAACCGACCCAGCGGGCTTTGTCGATGGTGTTGAGCCCGCTCCAATCGCAGAAGGCGAGCAAGAGCGACATCAACACGGGGAACGCCGTGAAGAGGACAAAACCGATCAGCCAGGGGCTGATGACGAGCAGGCCGGCGCGCTCCTCGGCGAAGGCGTGTTTGCCGGGGCGGCCGCGCCACCAGGCCGCGAAGCCCAGCGCGAGGGCGGCCAGGGTGGGCAATCCGAGCCAGAGGCCAACGCGGCCCCACGCGATCGGCGTGGCGACGGGCTGATCGGCGCGGATCGCGCTCCAGTCGCGATCGACTCGAGCCATCGCGTCGCCGGCGGAAAGCGCGCCCGTCTTCAACAGCGTCTCGAGAATGGTGCGCAGCGTGTGCAGATAGCGCGGGTCGCTGGGCCAGTCGATGGTCCGCGCGACGGGCACCATCGCGAGGTAGGCATCGTCGCGCTCGGGCTTCTGAGCCGGGTCGATGAACAGCTCGCTCTCGGCCACGGTACGCATGGTGGGGATCGCCAGCCCCGGGCCGCATGAAAGCTCCTGTCCGCGCTTGCCGCAGAGGTAGCGCACCAGCCGCCAGGAGGCGTCGTGGTGGGGCGAGTCTTTGGCGATCGCCCAGGCGCTGGTGAAGATGCCGTTGGCCTGCGTTTTGCCGCGCGGCAGGGGGGCGAAATCCCAGTCGAAGTCTTTGATCAGACGAAACGTCGGCACCTTCCAGCGGCCGAGCGGCCCGCTCATGCCGACACGTCCGCTGAGAAACAGGTCTTCGCCGGTTTCGAGCTGCGTCTTGGCGGAGAAGAACGTGCGCACCTCGGCCGGATCGTGAAACCACGATCGCAGGCGGGCGAGCGTGCCGATGAGTTGCGGGTCCTTGAGTTTGAACTCGCTGAAATCCTCGTTCGCGAAATCGACGCCTTCGGTCCAGATGTACAGCCGGACCATCGCCTCCCACGTGACGAACTCGGCCCCGTAGCAGCCGTCGAGCTTGGCGATCTTGCGCGCGGCGGCGATGAAATCGTCCCAGGTCCAGTCGTCTTTGGGGAATTCGACGCCGGCTTTGCGGAAGAGGTCTTTGTTGTAATAGAAGCCCGCGGTGGTGAAGTCTTTGGCGATGCCGACCAGCGCCCCGCGACCGACGCGCTTGCCGTCGTAGCGAAAGCAGTTGATCACCGGCTCAAAAAAATCGGCCAGATTCAGCGCATTCGGGACTTTCGCGGCGCTGTCGGCGGCGAGCAGCGGCTCGAGGTCGAGCAGCAGGTCTTTGCTGCCCCAGTCGGCGACTTTTTCATAGCCGAGTTGCATCACATCGGGCGGATCTCCCGAGGCGAACATCGTCTGCAACTTGGTGTTGACCGCCGCCGCCTGCCCCGGGTTGACGCGCTTCACGCGGATGTCGGGGTTCTCTTTTTCGAAGTCGCTCACCAGCGCCGCGACGATCTTGTCCTCGTCGTCGTCGCCCCAGTGGACCACCGTCAGTTGAATCTGGTCCGCCGCAACGCCGGTGCGATAGAGCGTGCGATGTCCGATCCAGCCGACAGCGGCCAGAAATAGAGCGACGGCGATCGAGCCAACGAGCCAGCGGCCCGCGAGCGCGAGGCCGGACCAGAATGAGTGCATGATGGCGGAAGTATAAGGCGCGACCGGGGCGGCATGCGTTCGTGGCGGATGCGCCGCTCAGCGGCCACCGCTGCGGCGAGGCGGCCAGCTACAATCGCGAAAATGACGTCGCTCGATCAGACCATTCGCACCGCGCTGCACGCGATCGACGATCCGGAGATGCCGATCAGCATCGTGGATCTGGGATTGATCACCGACATTCGTCTGTCGGCGACGGCGGGCGAGCCGGCGGCGGTGGAAATCGACCTGACACCGACGTTTATCGGCTGCCCCGCGCTGGACATGATTCGTGATCAGGTCGCGCGGCGCGTCGCCGCTTTGCCGGGCGTCGGAGCAGTCCGCGTGAACTGGGTGAACGCCCCGCGCTGGAGCGTCGACCGCATCAGCGATGCGGGACGCGAGCGCCTGCGGTCGCATGGCGTCACGACGCCCGATCGGCGGTCCGGCGGTTGCTGCGGCGGAGGCGGTTCGGAAGCGGCTGCGACAAAGTTGGTGCCGCTGACTGTTTCGCTCCCGCGTGCTCAGGACGTCGAAACGCCGCAATGTCCCTATTGCCGCTCGACTGAGACGACGATGGAAAGCCCGTTCGGGCCGACGCGCTGCCGCTCGATCTTCTACTGCCCTGCCTGTCGCAATTCCTTTGAGCATTTGCGGCCGATTTGACCCGTCCGAGCGCCGCTCGATCCTGTTTTCAGCAACTCTGAAACCGCGCCGCCCACGACAGCGAAGCCGATGTCATCGGTTTTATCATTCCTTGAGACACAACCCCAGCGACGAAGGACGCACGAAATGAATCGATGGCTGCGGCTCAGTTTTGCGACGACCGTGCTCCTGTTCGTCAGCGGCTGCAGCATCGAAACGATCTTGTTTCCGATCTTCGAAGAGCCGTTCCTCCTGCCCGAGCCGCCCGCGACGCTTGGGCCCTATGCGTTCGAGCAGCGAACGATCACCGTCGATGATCTGGGCGACGGCCGGCCGGGCGAAGTCACGGTCTTTGCCCCGCTCGATGCGCCCGCCGACCGTCCGGCCCTCGTCTGGGTGTTGGGCGTCAACAACCGGGTGCATTTTCATCAGAGCTTCCACGAATACATGGCGAGTTGGGGCTATGTCGATCTGATCGCCCAGACGCGCGACATCAGCTTCGCCGACACGCAGTATCACGCGAAGAACGTCGCAAACGTGGTTCGCACCGTCGAGCGTGCCCTGAGCGATGAGTTTGCGTTGTCGATCGACGCCGAGCGGGTCGCACTCGGCGGATACAGCGTCGGCGGGTCGATGGCGGCCTTTGCCGCGGCGCAAACGCCCGCGGCACGAGCCGTCGCGATGTGGGCGCCGGCCCCGGCACCAATCTGGCAGGGAGTCGACCCGGAAGCGCTGCTGCCGGCCGTGGCGCAACCGACGCTTTTCCTGCTGGCGGAGTTCGATATCGTCGTTGGCGATTGGCCCGAGCGCATGCAGCAACTCCTGTCCCAATCATCGCAAACCGTTTCCCAGATCGACGGCGGCGTGCACCTCTTCTTCCAGCAGCCCCCCAGTCTCGACGACCGCAACCCCGCCACGCCGATCACGCGACAAGACCAGATGCGCGAGGCATTTGCGCGGACGCGTGCGTATTTGGATCAGACGATGGACGTGACGCGCGATTAATCCGCCAGCGCGGGCGCGCGCAGCCAAAGAGCCGCCGTTCGCCGCCGATCGGGTGCCGGGGGCGCTGCCGCGGGCCGATCGGCGGCACGTTGGTGCGGTATGATCTCCCTTCGAATAGCCGCGAAACGCGGTGTTTCGCGGAACGCAGGTCCATGCTCATTTCCAAGGCACGGAGCACACACATGAAGAAGTGGACGATCATTCTCGGCGCGTCGACGGCTGCCCTTGTCGCTTCGATCGCGTACCCGGTCTACGCCCATTGCGGCAAGTGCGCCGGCGACGCGAAAGAGTTCTGCGACGCGATGGCGGGCGGAAAGGTGACGCTGGCGGCGGCCATCGCGACGGCCGAGAAGGAGGCCAAAGGCACCGCCTTCGCCGTCATGCCCGAGAAGGAAAAGGACGGCAAGATGGAGCTCGACATCTACGTCATGACGGCCGAGGGCAAGATGGTGGAGGTCGACATCGACGCCAAGACCGGCAAGATGCTCGAAATGGAAGAGAAGAAGACGTTGGATTTCAGCATCCACGAGAAGTAAGCAGCGACCAGCGGGCAACTGACGCGCGGTTCGGTGCGCTGGCTCCGAACCGCGCGCCCTGTTTTTGCGGGGGCCGATGCTTTGCGGGAGAAAGGGGCCTGATGCGACCGTTGATTGGAATCACGACCGGCTTTGAAGCGGCGGAGCACAACGCGACGCGCATGCGAGTCGTGCTGAACTCGGCCTACGCCGACGCGATTTACGCCGCCGGGGGCGTTCCATTTCCGATTGCGGCCCCGCCGGCATTTGAACGGGCCGATGCGGCCGACCATGCGGCGCTCCTGGACGATATTCTGCAGCGCTGCGACGGTCTGCTCTTTAGCGGCGGGCCGGACCTCGACCCGAAACACTATGGCCAGGCGCCGCACGCCCGGACGGAAGTGCTGCACCCGCGCCGCGACGGGTTCGACATCGCGCTCTTTCGCCACGCCGCCGGTCGAAACGCTCCCGCGCTGTCCATCTGCCTCGGCTGTCAGATCGCCAATGTCGCCTGCGGCGGCGCACTGGTTCAGCATGTGGACGATCTGAAACGCGAAGGTGCGCTCGAGCACTACAAGCCCGACCACTCCAGCGCCTATCACGATGTCAGCGTGGTCGACGATACGCTGATGGCCCGCATCACGGGCTCCCGCCGGTTTCGCGTGAATAGCCGGCACCACCAGCTGGTGGACCGGTCGGCCATCGGCGACGGACTGCGGATCGCGGCAATCGCCCCGGACGGCGTCATCGAGGCGATCGAGGATCCGCGGCGGCGGTTCTTCGTCGCGGTGCAGTGGCACCCCGAGGACATGATCGACCAGCCCGAGCACCTGGCCCTGTTCCGGGCGCTGGTCGATGCGGCGCGGCGCGGCTAGCCGGCAACTCGGCATTCCGCGATACGATCGGTCCCGCTCCGCGTGAAACGGGTGTAACTTCAGGAGACTTATGCGAATTCGAGAACTGCTTTCCTGCGGCCGACCCTGCATCTCCTTCGAGTTCTTTCCGCCGAAGAACGAAGAGGGGCTCGCGGCCATGCGCGACTCGCTGGAGCGCCTGCGCGATCTGCGGCCCAGCTTCGTCTCGGTGACCTATGGCGCCGGCGGCAGCACGCGCGATCGCACGATCGAGCTGGTCGCGAAACTGCGCGACGAATATGAACTGGAGCCGATGGCCCACCTGACCTGCGTCGGCGCGGGGAAAGATGAACTGAGCGGCGTACTGAAGCGGCTGCAGGACGCAGGCGTCGAAAACGTGTTGGCGCTTCGCGGCGATCCTCCCGCCGGCGACGCGAGCTTCACGCCCCACCCCGAGGGTTTTCGGTTTGCGAGTGAGCTGGTCGCGTATGTGCGGAGCGGCTTTCGCTTCTGCGTGGCGGGCGCGTGCTATCCGGAGAAGCATCTCGAAGCGGCATCGCGCGAGGTCGACCTGCAAAATCTGAAGCGAAAGGTCGACGCGGGGGCGGAGTTTCTCGTCTCGCAGCTCTTTTTCGACAATCAGGCCTACTTTGATTTCGTAGCCCGGGCGCGGGCGATGGGAATCGGTGTGCCGATCATCCCGGGCATCATGCCGATCACCAACGTGAAGCAAGTGGAGCGATTTACGGCGATGTGCGGCGCCAGCATTCCGGAGCCGCTGCTGACCGAGTTGCGCTCGATTCAGGATCAGCCCGAGGCGGTGCTGTCGCTGGGCGTGGCCCACGCCACGGCGCAGTGCCTGGAGCTGCTGCAGCGCGGGGTGCCGGGCATCCACTTCTATACGCTGAACAAAAGCCCCGCGACCCGCACCATCCTGGCGGCCATTCGCACGGTCTATCCCCCGGCCCGACACCCGGCCGGGGCCTGAAGCCCGCCGATCGGCCCCTCGTTACGAATGCGTCGCGGGCGGTATTGACGCTGCCCGGCCGGATTCGTAGCATGATCGATTCGAGCAGCGCTGGCGGACGCCGCTGTTCGCGTTCGGCCAGATAGCTCAGTTGGTAGAGCAACGGATTGAAAATCCGTGTGTCGCCGGTTCAAGTCCGGCTCTGGCCATTCCGCCAAAGCCGGTTGGAGCCTGTTCGGCCGACGGCGATGCGGAGTGATAGAATCTGTCGCGGTTCCCAAACCGTGGCCGATAACAAGTAAATAGCAGATTGCACGGGGCCGTAGCTCAATTGGGAGAGCGCTTGCATGGCATGCAAGAGGTCGTCGGTTCGAACCCGATCGGCTCCATTCCCCACTCCTCCTTCTTTCCCCAAATAGGCTTCGACCGATGACCGATGGCGGATTGATTCGCGAATTGCTCGATTACTCGGACTGGGCTCGCGAGCGGCTGCTGGCGACAGCGCTGCCATTGGCCGACGCAGCGCTCGATCGTCCCTTTGAGATGGGCCCCGGTTCGATCCGTCGCACGATGCTGCACATCGCCGAGGCGGACAAGGCCTGGCTCGAACGCTGGGAGCGGGTCGCGCAGTCGTCATTTAACGACGACCCCGCCGGCCGGTCGCTCGCCGACATTGCCGCGCATTGGCGCAGCGTGAGCGAGCGCCGCCGGACATTTCTCGAAGGTGCCGTTGCCGCCGGGCGACTGAGCGAAGCGGTCAGCTACAAGAATTTGAAAGGCCAGGATTACCGGCACCCGGTGGGCGAATTGGCGCTGCACACGTTTAACCACGGAATGCACCACCGCTCGCAGATTTCGAACATGCTGCGACATGTCGGCGCGCCTTTGCCCAAGCCCGGAACGGACTACATCTTCTACAAGCGTGAACTGGGCCGCGGCCACGCCGTTGCGCCCACCGGCGCGAGTCTCCGCGAGTATTTCGCCTATGGGGATTGGGCCACCGACCGCCTGCTCGAAACGATGCAGTCGATCCCGGAGTCGTCCTGGGGGCGTCGCTTTGAAATGGGAGTCGAGACCTTGCCCCAGACGCTGCTGCACATTCTGCACGCCGAGGAATGGTGGCACGCAAACGCGACCCGCGGCCCCGGTGCGGCATTCCCGAGCGACCGTGATTTCGGCTCGATCGAGACGTTCCGCCGGCGACGCGATCAGCATCGCGCCGCGCGCGACGCCTACTTCGCGACCCTGAGCGACGCCGACATGGGCACGCGGATCGTGGTCGGCGAATCGACCACCGGCAAGCGCTTTGAGTTTCCGATCTGCGTGATTATGCTGCAACTCTGCCTGCACGGCACACACCACCGCGCACAGGCGCTCAACATGGTCCGCCACCTCGGCGGCAAGCCCCCCGCGCTCGACTATGTCGCCCGCATGCGCGAATTGGAAGGCTCGGCCTAAGGCTGAGTGTCAACTGCGGGGGAGTTACCGGAGTGACCCACCCATCCGCCCCGCCCGCGCGTCGGCATGAAATGGCGCGGGCAGGTTTTACCCTGCCCGACGACTGCTCCTGACTCGATTCCGCCGGCTATCGCGTGCGGCGGTACATCAGCCCGACGACCGAAAGTCCGACCATCGCCAAGCCGGTCAGCGGGCAAAGTCCCAGGCCATTGATCGGCTGGCCGTTAAGCCGCGTGCCGCTCGGGCGGTCGCGCTCGTTGCGAATCGACGTGGTGAGCCGGTTGGCGGCCGCTTCGCTCTGGGTCAGGTCGATCACCTGCGTCAGCGTTTCGAAGGGGGTGCCGATGATGGCCGCGCAGCCCACGCCTTCGGGGGCATTCTGGGCTTCGACTTCAAAGGTCGCGGTCAGCGTGAACTCTTCGCCGATGATGGCGCTGTAGTCGTAGTCGACCTGCGTCGGCAGGATGACGACGACCCACAGGTGGCCGAAATCGGGGTTCAGCTCGCCCAAGTCGACAATCGTGATGGCGCGGTCGGGCAGGTCGCCGCTTCGGGTGGCGCCGGCCTGGCCATCTTGGGCGCCGACCAGATCGATGCTGCCGTCGAACACGGTTCCGCCCAGCGAGCCGCTCTGCTCGACGCGGACGCGCAGCCGCACGTTGGCGTCGCTGAGGTCGGTCAGGTCTTCCTGAGAGAAAATCGCCAGCGCGCCGTCGATGAAAATGCGACCGCGGACATCGACCTGATCGCCGGCCTCGGTGCCGAAGAATTCCTCAGGGCGAAAGACAACCGTGCGAATTTCGCTGCCGGTCGCGCGGCCTTGGTAGCTGCGGCCTTCGCTCTCGCTAAAGAGCGCCATACTGATGGCGAATTCTTCCGGGTTTTGAATGGCGGAGAGGGTTGGGTCCTGAAACTGGGCGGCGGCGATCGCGGCAGCGTTTTCGTCGTTGGAGTCCAACTCCGCAATCGCGACGATCGGCAGGTCGGCCGAGGTCTCGGGGAAGGCGTCGGAAACTTCTTCGCGAGCGCCCGCCGAAAGCCCGATAATCTCTTGAACGATGGCGTCAACGGTGCCGCGGATCGCGGTCACTTCGCCGAAAGCGCTGACTGCCGATAATCCGCCAATTGCGCAAAGACGAATGAGGGTGGTGCACATGCGAGAAGACATCGATTTGAAACTCCGCGAAACTGGGGGAGCCAGCGTCGAAGCGGGCCGTCGGCGGAGGACGCCGAGCATCCGGGAAAGCATACGCGCCGCCCACGAGTTCGACAACGTTCGACTCGAAGCGCTCCTAACGTAGGAGCGTCGAATTCGGGAGGCGATTCACGCTTCGCGGACTGAATCCCGGTCTATCAAAGAGCTTTGCCCCCTAACCGCCCACCGCCCGCGAACTAGTCGCCGTCTTCGCAATCCTCGTCGGGAAACGTGGCCGCCATCGCGCCGGCGTCCTCCTCTTCATCATCCGGCTCGACCACGCCCATTTCCTGCAGCGCCCGCCGAGCGGCTTTCTGCTCGGCTTCTTTTTTGTTCGGTCCCCACGCGCCGCTGAAGCGCCGATCGCCGAGCGAAACCGCGACCTCAAAGCACTTCGCGTGATCCGGGCCCTTTTCGTCGAGCAGTTCGTAGCGCGGCGTCAGGTTGAATTCGCGCTGGGCATGCTGCTGGAGTTGCGATTTGAAGTTGGAATGATGCTGCGATTCGATCGCCTCGCGCAGCTCTTCGGCCATGACCCGCAACACGAAACTGGTCGCGATGTCATATCCGCCGTCGATGAACACGGCCGCCACCACCGCTTCAAAGGTGCCGGCGATGATCGACGCCGGCAATTCGGGGTGGCCGTACATGCCCTGTCCCACGCTCAGGGCGTCGCCCAGCGCCAGACGCCGCCCGACGCGGGCACAGGAAGCCCGAGACACCACGGCCGACTTGATCTTGGTCAGTTCGCCTTCCTGGGCTTCGGGCAGCTCCTGATAGAGATAGTTGCAGATGGCGATGCCCATGACCTGATCGCCGAGGAACTCCATTCGCTCGTTGCTGTCGCGGCGGTGGTCGGCGGAGGAGGAGTGTTTGAGTGCGGCCTGGAGCAGGCGGAGGTTTTTGAATTGATGTCCGAGCCTGTTCTGAAGAGCCTGCAGAACCGCTTCGGGAGCCGCCATCGGCGCAAACCTCAAACCCCGAATAAAGCGTCGGATCGGCCGCGAATGGGGCGAACTTCGACGGCCGGGGCCAGAGTACGAGTTGAATTCGAGCTGCGATGCCGGCTTTGCTGCCGAACGGCAAGCGCTTTACGGAAAACAGTTTAGCGAGCACCCGCCGGGTTGGGCCAGCGCCCGCGACGGAAATTTGCGAAGTCGGGTCGTTGCCGCTATCTTGCGCGGCTCGAAATCGCGAACCCAAGACGGCGAATCGAAGGAAGTGCGAAGATGTCGATGGATACCTCGCTGCGGACGGGCAGCTCGCTCACGCGTCACAAGAACGTTCTGAACCGTGCCGAACGCATTGCTCGGCTGAAAACTCTCGAGAAGTGGACCGACGGCGGGAAGGTGCTCGGCATGCCCAAGGTCGGCAACCGCAAGCCCAAGGCCGGCGGCGGCAGCACCAAGAAGAAGGACGAGGCCGCGGCCGGTGATGCGAAGGCGGCTGCTCCGGCCAAGAAGTAAAGCCGGAGTTGACTGGGGGGCGGGTTCGCCGCGATTCGCGCACATTTGGTTTTTTCTGGGGGGAGCTCTGCCTACGACGCGAGCGAGGCGTCGCGCTTGGATCGCGCCAACGCGCAGCCCGCGCGGCTGCGACCATCGGGCGGTCTGCGCTAAAAGTCGTCTGACTCCCCCCCGATTGGTTTGTCGACTACCCGACTTCGCGCGTCTCGAAGAGGGCGATTCCCAGACACATCAGCGCCAGCGAGACGAGGCCGGCATAGCCTAGGGCAAGACCGACCTGGCTGGCGGGGATGGGAATCTCCTGCGTCAGGGCGTCACCCGCCCAGAAGAACTGAAAGTTGGGCACGATCGCGTAGAGCAGCTTGTAGATCTCAGCGTCCCCTGCGTTTCGCCCGAAAAGGTGGTCGGTCAGCAGGAACAGCAGGAAAGCGCCGCCGCAGAAGACCAGCGTGACCACCTGGCTGAAGCGAGTCGCTAAGGCGACGGCCAGCGCCGTGAGCACCATCACCGCTCCGAAGACCATCGCGACGGCGTAGATGATCTGCCCATCGCCGAAATCTTTGAAAGGGGACTGCGGCATCCACTGAGGCCCAAAGCAGAGGGCCAGCAGCAGCGCGGCGGTGCCCAGGGGGATGGCCCAGGAATTCAGCGTAGAAACAAAGTGCCAGCCGTAGACGTAATTGCCCCAGGCGCCGGCCAGCAGACTGACCGCGAGGGCCCCCAGCCCGAAGACCAGCACGGGCTGATCAAACTTGCTCGAAGCGGTTTCCATCACGCCGTGACGAACGGTCATGAGAAATACGATTCCGAGCAGGTAGGAGCCGAAGAGGACGGCGGTGGTGACGCCGGCGAACTTTCCGAGCAGGAAGACGGGGCGCGGGACGGGCTTGGAGATCACGGTCAGGACGGTGAAGCTCTCGATTTCTCGGGTCAGAACGCTGGTGGCACTGAACACGCTCGCCAGCAGTCCGTATAAGAGCAAGGTCGAGAGGCCGACATCCTTGAGGATTTTGTTGTCGTTGCCGGAGGCCAGCGAGTATGCCGCCATGCTGGGGTTGATGATCAGCAGCCCGACCGCGACCCAGAGCAGCACGCCGAAGATCGGCTGGCGGATCGTTTCGAGGAATGTGTTTCCGAGGATCGCCAGGAATTTCGTAAGCATGCTGAGACACTTCTCGCCGGTGACGACAGGAACTATCGTACGGGACTCAAAAACCGCGGCGAGGTCAGTATCGTGCCGCGGGGCGATCCGGACAACGGGTAATACGACAAACGCGAGGCCGCGGTTCGAGTCTGCCCTGACACGCGACCTCAGCTCGAAGGAACATTCGTGACCGAATCGAAGCACGCTCGGGCCCGCCGCGCCGCGGTATTCGGGCTGGTCCTTCAAATCGCCGCCTCGATCGCCACCCTGGCGCTCTTTTACAACAGCGTAGCCATCGGGCTGTTTAACCTGTTCTGGCTACTCGCCTGCGGCGTTCCCGTCTGGTTCATCACGCTGCTGGTGCTGCGCCAGAAAGAACTTGCGCAGCTCGAAGCCGAGGATCTGGAGGATCTGAAGCGGGAAAAGGCCGCCACCGGCGCGGGCGGGGCGCTCTTCGGTGGGGAGGGCGGCGCGATCATCGGGCAGGACGTCGCCAAGACCCGCCTGGAGTGGATGCTTCGCTGGCTCGTGCCCGTCTCCAGCGCGCTGATCGCGCTGCTGATCGGCTTCGCCGCCCTCTGGCAGTGGCAGAAAGCGCCGATTTTCCTCGCCTTCTCCGCCACCCAGGCGCCGCGCTACCTCGAAATCGTCCTCACGATTCTCTCCGTCCTGATGCTGCTGCTGTTCCTGATGGCACGCTACGCAGCCGGGCTGGCAAAGGTCGAAGATTGGCAATTGCTCCGCGGCGGCGGGTCTTACCTGTTTGCCGGCGCGATCGCGACCGCTGCGCTCTTGGCCGTGCTGACGATGCGCTGGTACGCGGGGATCGCCTGGCCTGAGCAATACTTCGCGTACGCGATCCCGACGCTGATGGGCCTGCTCTCGATCGAGATGCTCATCAACGTGGTCGGCGACATCTATCGTCCGCGCCGCGCGGGCGTGGAGATGCGGGCCGCCTTTGATAGCCGGTTGCTCGGCCTCGCCAGCGAAACGGGCGGCGTGGCCCGCTCCCTGGCCGACGCCATCAACTATCAATTTGGTTTCGAAATTTCGCAAAGCTGGTTTTATCAGCTTCTGCAGCGCTCGTTCTTCCCGCTGCTCGGCGCCGGCCTGGTGGCGCTCTGGCTGCTCTCCGGCATCGTGCTCGTGAACCCCGGTGAACACGCCATCGTCGAGCACTGGGGCCGACAGCTCAACGCTTCGAGTCCGCTCGGCCCCGGCATTCACCTGAAGTGGCCCGCGCCGATTCAGACCGTGCAGCGCTTCCCCACCGGCGTGCTGCAAGAGATGGTCGTCGGCTACAAGGAGTTCGACGCCCGGCCCGTTCCGCCCAAGCCCACGCCCGACGATCGGCCGGAGATCATGCTCTGGTCGCAAGAGCAGCATCAGGGGCAGACCCATTTTGATTTCGTCATTTCGCCCGACCAGACCGGCCTGACCCCGAGCAGCGCCCCGACCGAAGACCGCGCCGCTGCAGCCCTCGGCGTGGCCGACGCGGCGGAGCGCAGCCAGTCCGTCGCCGTGAATTGCCTGCGCATGGCGGTCTCGCTGCAATACCGCATCGATGCGGAAAAGCTCGCCGATTACACGCAGCAGGTCGAAAAGCCCGAAGAAACGCTGCGTAATCTGGCCTGGGCCGAAGTGGTCAAGTTCAACGCCGCCCACGACATGAACGATCTGCTCAGCGAACACGCCGGCGAATTTGGCGAAACGCTGCGCTCGCGCCTGCGCGAGCGGATTGCGGCGCTCAAGCTCGGGCTCGACCTGGTGTACGTGGGCGTATTCAACGTGCACCCCGACCCCTCGGTGGCCGAGGCCTATCGCGGCGTCATCGACGCCGATCAGCAGCGCGTCGGCGCGATCCGCGAGGCGCTGGTGGTCGAGAATCAGACCCTTTCCGCGGTGGCGGGCGACAAAAATCGAGCCCGGGCCCTGACGCTCGCGATCGATCAGTTCAACGCCGCCGATCGCGAGTTGCAGGACAGCGAAGAGGCATTGGCCGCAGACGCCGCCAAGAGCGAGGCGCTGAAGGCGGCGCTCGCGCCGCTGACGCCGATCCTGCAAGACCGCTCGGTGGCGCGCGAGCGCGTGCGGCGTGCGCAACAAGCCAAAGAGGTCGTCGGCCAGGAGTTTGAGGCCGGCATCGGCAGCAACCTGAAGCTGCGGGCGCGGGCGGACGAAGCGGTCGTCGTCGCCGAACAGGAGTTGGCGCGGATCGAGCAGCAACTAAACGATGCTCTCGCGCCGATTCGCGCGGCGCAACCGGCGAGCGACGCACTCTTCACCGCGGCGATTCGCCGCGCTCAGGCCGGCGTCGAGCGGACGCTCTGGAGCGGCTTCCTCGAAAACGAGTTGACCCGGCTCGAAGGCGAATCCGCCGCGCGGCTGTCCGAGGGACAGGCCGAGCGCTGGGAAATCGAGATGACGGCGGAGACCGAGTTGAAGACGGTGCAGAACGAGCAGGCTGCTTATGCCGCGGCACCGACCATTTATCGCTTGCGAGCGCACCTCGCGACGCTGGCGCGCGGTCTGCGCGACAAGCGCAAGTTCGTGGTCGCGATCGACCCGACCGGACGCGAGCTTGAGGTGCGCGTCAACGCCGAACAGGAAGCCAGCCAGGATGTGACCGACGCACAGATGGTCTCTCCGAGCGGCGGATGATTCATAACGTACTTACGCGGTCGACCGCCGGCGGCGCACGGTTTTCTCGCCGAGCGGGAAGAGAGAAGTCAGGAGTGGCTGTCCGATGAATCGAGTTCCATTTCCGACGCTGCTGACCGGCTTGCTGCTGGTCGGCGCGCTCGCCTTTTACGCCTTCACTGCGCAGGTGCGCTTCAATCAGGTCGCGGTCCGCGTGCAGCTCGGCAAGGCGTCGCCCGAAAGCGTCATTAAGGAGCCCGGGCTCTACTTCCGCTGGCCGCCGCCGATCGAGATTGTGAAGGTCTACGACGCGCGGCTGCGCACCACCGACACGGCGGAGGCCGAGACCAAAACCGTCGACGGCAAGAACCTGATCGTCAGCGCCTATGCGCTCTGGCGGATCAAAGAGCCGCATCAGTACTACATCCGCGTCGTGGAGGACGCCGAAGCGGTCAAGCAGCTTCGCACGCGGTTGGGGCAGGTGCGTTCGGCGGCGGTCGGCAAGCGCGAGCTGGGGTTCTTCGCCAATCTTGAGAACGAGATCGTGCAGCGCAACTGGGAACAGTTGGAGCAGGAGATGCTGGCCGAGGCCGCGCCGGGCATTCTGCGCGACTACGGCATCGAGCTGGTCAAGGTCGGCGTGCGACGCATCTCGCTGCCGGAGCAGGTCACCAAGACCGTCTTCCAGGCCATGATCCAAAACGCCAAGAAGCTGGCCACGCAGTATCAGACCGAGGGCAATTCGCAGGCCGCCGCGATCAAGGCCCGGGCCGAGGCCGACAAGCGGCAGATTCTGGCCTTCGCCGAGACCAAGGCGCAGGAGCTTCGCTCGCGCGGCATTCAGCGATCGACCCAGATTCTCTCGCAGATCGAGAGCAGCAACCGCGAGTTTTACGCGTTTCTGCGCGTGCTCGACGCACTGCGCACGTCGCTCTCGCAGCGCAGCACGATCTTCCTCGATTCGAGCAGTCCGCTCTACAAGACGCTCGTCGACCCGCTCGACGGCAGCTCCGCCAATGACCTGGCCCAGCCCAAGGCGCGGTCGGCCGTCAGCCCGGCCCCGACAGCCCTCGCCGGCGGACGGAGCGAGAACTAAACCATGGCCAACCGTCCCATCGAACGCCCGGCCGACCCGGCGCAGGAATCGCTGATCGGCGCCCTGCACACGGGCTTCAACGTCCTGCGGCTGCTGATGATCGTCATGCTCGTGGCCTATGCCTTCTCGGGCATCTCGCGCGTGCAGACCGGCGAGCAGGGGCTGCTCGTGCGCTTCGGCCGACTGGTGATGAACGCGGCCACCAACACCGCCGTGCATGAGCCCGGCTGGCAACTGGCGCTGCCCGATCCGTTTGATGAGAAGATTCGCCTCTCGGGCAAGACCTCGACGCTGATCATCGACACCTTCTGCTTTCAGCGCATGCCCGAGCAGATGACCATGCCGCTGGCCAGCGTCGAAATGATGAAAGAAAGCCTGACCCCCGGCTCCGACGGAGCGCTGCTGACCGGCGACAAAAACCTGGCGCACGGCATCTTCCGCGTCGAATACCGCGTGGCCGACGGCGAAGCGTTCGTCCGCTCCATCGGCGAAACCGCCGAAGCGGTGCAGCCGATGTTGCGCCGGCTGGCCGAGTCGGCCATCCTGCGCGAGATGTCCTGGCGGCGATTCGAAGATGTCACCCGCGGCGATATGAGCGCCGTCGGCGCGGCGGTGCGCGAGCGTCTGCGCTCGCAGATCGGCGAGCTGGGCTGGGGCGTGGAGGTTGTCGGCGTCGTCCCCGAATTGGTGGAGCCGCCCAGCGTCCGCAGCGCCTATCGCGAGGTGAGCGACGCGGAAAACCGCAAGAAGGAGACCGAGGACAAGGCCCGGGCCGAGGCGACGGAGATCCTGAACAAGACCGCGGGAACGCAGAATGCGGGCCTGCTCGAAACCATTCGCATCTATGGCAATAAGCAGCTCCTCGGCGCGCCCGAGAGCGAGCTGGCGGAAGTCCGCAAGCAGCTCGACGCCGAACTGGAGCAGGCCGGCGGCGACGTCGCCGCGCGCCTGCGCTCCGCCGCGGCCGAGGCCAACGAGACCTTCGAATCGGTCAAGCGCGAGTACGAGATCTTCACCCAGTGGTCCAAGCAGCACGACCGCGATCCGCAACTGACGCGGATTCTGCTGTGGGACGAGATGCGCGCGGCGGTGCTGCAAAACCCCGAGAACGAAGTCTTCTATCTGCCGACGAGCAAACGCACCGTCATCACCGTCAATCGCGATCCCGACCTCGAGCGGCAGCGCGAGATCGAACGCATTCAGGGCAAGCGCAAGTGAATCGCGGCGCGGCGACGGGCCGCGCCCCCGGCCCCACGCGGCAACAGCGTCGAATGAGAGTCTTATCGTGAGCAGTCCAGTCATCTCGGCGGTCGGGTTGTCAAAGGTCTACCGCGACTTCTGGCGGCGGGCCCGCGTGCAGGCGGTGCGCGATCTCGATTTCGAGGTCCACGCCGGCGAAATCTTCGGCCTGCTCGGCCCCAACGGCTCCGGCAAGAGCACCACCATCAAGATGCTGCTGGGCCTGCTCCACCCGACCCGCGGGCGGATCGCGGTCTTCGGCCAGCCCGCCAGCGATGTCAACGTGAAATCGCGGATCGGCTATCTGCCCGAAGAGTCCTACCTCTATCGCTTTCTCAACGCGCGCGAGACGCTGCACTTCTACGGCCGCCTCTTCCAGATCCCCCGCGCCGAACGCAACAAGCGCATCGAGGAATTGCTGGAGATGGTGGGCTTGCGCTCGGCGGCCCGTCGGCCGGTCGGCGAGTATTCCAAGGGCATGCAGCGGCGCATCGGCCTGGCGCAAGCGCTGATCAACGATCCCGATCTGCTGATCCTCGACGAACCGACCAGCGGCCTCGACCCAATCGGCTCGCGGCTCGTCAAAGAGATCATCGTCCGCGTCGGCACGGTCATGAAAAAGACCATCCTGCTCTCCAGCCACCTTCTGGCGGATGTAGAGGAAGTCTGTCAGCGCGTGACGATTCTTTATGGCGGAAGGGTGCAGGTCAGCGGCACGATGGACCAAGTGCTGGCGCGAAACGACCAGATGCAGCTCGACGTCGCGGCCCTGCGACCCGACACACTGGCCGAGGTGCAGCGAGTCATCCGTGAGCGCGAGGGAAAATCTTTTCAGGTCTCCACGCCGCGCGTCCGGCTCGAAGAGCTGTTCCTGCGCGTGGTTCGCGAAGCCCATGAGTCCCGCGTCGAGACCGGCGGCGCCGCGCAGGCGGGCGCGATCGCCGGCTTCCTGGGCAAGTCGGGTGAGGGCGACGACGTGCTCTCGCAGCTCACGCGGGCTGCGGAGCCGGTGCCCGCGAAGCCCGAGCCGGTGGCGGTGCCCAGCGGCCCGTCGCGAAGCGAACGCGTCCTGACCGATCTGGTCGATGGCGGCCCTCCGCAGAAGCCCGCCCCCAGCGCCGCAGCCCCGGAACCCGTCGCTCCCAAGCCGGCCGCCAACGTCGACCGCGGCGTGCTCACCGATCTGCTCGGCGGCGATGACGTGAACAAAGGCGGTGGCGCGTGAACGCGGCCCTGGCCATCGCTCGGCTCACGTTCTGGGAAGCGGTGCGCATGCGCATCGTGCTGGTTTTCATTCTCGTGCTCGCGTTTTTGCTATTGCTGATGCCCGGCGCCTTGCGCGGCGACGACACCGTCACGGGCCGGCTGCAGACCTTCCTGTCCTATTCCCTCTCCGCGGTAACGATTTTCCTCGGCGTGGCGACGGTGTTTCTCTCCTGCGCCACGCTCTCCAATGAGCTGCGCTACAACCAGATCCACCTCGTGCTCACCAAGCCGGTGGCCCGGTTTCAGGTGCTGCTGGGCAAGTGGCTGGGCGTGATGGCGCTCAACTTTGTGCTCGTCATGCTCTGCGCGATTTCGATCTACGCCTTCGCCCGGCTCATCAAAGCGCAAAAGGTCGGTTTCGAGCGCGACCGCATCAATCTCAACGATGTAATCTGGACCGCTCGCGCCGCTGCCCAGCCGATCAAGCCCGAAGACGAGTGGCGGCAGCGCGCCGCACAGGAAGTGATCGATCTTGCGAAATCGGGCGCCATCGCCGAGACCGGTGTGAAAGCCGCCGACGAAGCCATGCGCGCCAACGCCTTCAAAGAGCGGATGAATCAGGCCGAAAACGACTGGCGAATGATCGCCGACGGGCAATATCGCGACTTCCGTTTCGAAAGGCTCATCCCGCCCGGCAGCGACGATGAGGCGATGCAGATCCGCTTCAAGGCCCGCGGATTGCCGTTGCCGCTGATGGAAATCCTCTATTGCCAGTGGGAGTTCGTCGACCCGACCACCGGCTACCCCATCACCCCCGCCATCGTCACCGAAGAGCGCGCCGCGCAGCGACATCAGTTCCTGATCCGCGGCAAGCAGTTGATCAAGGATGGCAAGGCCGTGTTGCGCGTCACCAACCCGCTTTCGCCCAACGACCCGGTCAAGATCTTCTTCGCCGACAACAACTCGCTCGAAATTCTCTACAAGGTCGACACGTTCGAGGCCAATTTCGTGCGGGCGGTCGCGCTGATTTTTTTGCAGCTCGCGTTTCTGGCCGCGATGGGGCTGTTTTTCAGCACCTTCGTCTCCTTCCCGGTCGCCTGCCTCTGCACCTTCACGGTCTATCTCATCGGCGTGGCGCACCCGTTCTGGATGGAGTCGATCGGCGCCAACATGCAGATGTTCGACGCCGACGTCGACCCCTACGGCCGCTTCGGCCCGTTCGTGCGGCAATACTTCCTGGTCCCGTTCCTTTACGTCTTCCCCGATTTCGTCGCCTTTAGCGGCGGCGGCAAGCTGGTTGACGGCGAGGTGATCAGTTATTCGCTGCTGGGGCAGGGCTTCGGCCGCATGCTGGCCTTCTCGGGCGTCGTGCTGCTGACCGTCGGCTGGTTCATCTTCTCCCGTCGGGAGATCGCGGCCGTGCAGGTATAGCATCTATTGATTGAAAATCTGTGATTTGGAGCGCGGGGGGGCGCTGGGAGAATTCGTCGATGTCCACGCCACGTCGGGTGCAAGTCGTCGCGCTGCTCGCCTGCTGCGGGCTGATCTTCGCCGCCTCGCGGCTCGTCCCCGGCATCAACGAGGGCCGCAAGAAGCTCACGACCTTCGGCGACGAAGCCGAGATCGCGAAGAATACTCCCCCGGAGTATGCGTTCTTTGTGCAGGCCTTTGGCGCGTTTCGCAGCCTGCTGACGAACATCGCGTTCCTGCGCGCCGAAAACTACAAGGAACAGGGCCGCTACTTCGACGCGGTCGAGCTCGGCAACTGGATCTGCACGCTCCAGCCGCGCTTCCCCTCGGTCTGGGAATTCGTCAGTTGGAACCAGGCCTGGAACATCTCGGTCACGACCTACACGCCGCAGGAGCGCTGGAACTGGGTCTACAACGGCGCCAAGCTGCTCCGCGATCAGGGGATCCCGCTCAATCCGCGGGCGCTCAATCTCTATAAGCAACTCGCCTGGATCTACAACAACAAGATGGGCGAGATGGTCGACGACTATCACTACGTCTACAAGTGCAACTGGGCCTGGCGCATGCACCTGATCTTCGGCGCGCCGCCCGAGCCGGTCGAGGCCATCGACAAGCCCGGCGAATTCGAACCCGTCGGCGTGGCCGACGATCAGCTCATGCTCAAGCTGGCCCGCCTGGCGGAGATGGAAGACGCCAAAATCCGCGAGCGCATGAAGAACGAGCCGCTGGTCTATTACGTCGACCGCAAGCCGCCCACCGCCGAGCAACTCGAGGAACTCGACCGCGCCAGCGACAAGTTCGAAGCTCAGGTCGCCAAGCGGGCCGCCTACGACGAAATCTCCAAAATCGCGCAGGCGCCCGACAAGCTTAAAGAGCTGATGGCCGACCCCCAGGCCGCGGAGATCGTCGCGAGGTTGCGCAGCGTCGGCGTCATCCTGCGCGACGATACGCTGACCGAAGATGACTACTGGAACGAAGGCGGCCTGGCGTGGACCTTCTTTAAGCGATATCGCAAGCTGGTCGACCCGCCTTCGATCCTGCTCTCCTTGCGCCGCGGCACTCCGCTTGAGGCCGCCAAGGAAGCAGATCTCAGCGAGTTCCGCGCCGCTCTCGGCGGCGACGAATTCGCCGCCCCGGCACAGGCCGTCTATCACTACCTGCAGAAAAAGGTGCTGCGCGAGGTCTACAAGCTCGACCTATCCCACATGCAGTTCTGCGTGCGCGAGTTCGGCGCGATCGACTGGCGCTGTGTCGACGCCCATTCGCTCTATTGGGTCACGCTTTCGCTCATCAAGGGCGGCGAAACGCTCAGCACGTTCCAAAACGACCGCGTCAACACCGCCCGCCTGATGTTCTTCAGCGTTCGCAATCTGTTCTCGCGCGGCGATCTCACGTTTGAGCCTGACCCTGCCAACGTGCATATGTCGTACATCGACACCAATCCCAATCTCAACTTCGTCGACGCCATGCACCGCGCCTTCGTTCGCTACGGCAGCTTTCTCGACCCGAAGCCTGAGGAGGGCGGCGGCGTTGGGTTTATTTATCGCGTCGGCCACGTCAATTTCCTGACCGAGGCCATTTGTCTGCTTTACATCCGCGGCCGCGAAGCCGAGGCGATGCACTACTACCGCTATCTCGCCAACGCCTACGGCCGCAAGCCCGACGGCGAGCTGCAGGACAACTACGCCCGCCCGCTCCACGACTTCGCGATGGCGCGCTTTTACGACAGTCTGGCGAACTATCGCGACGCCTACGCGGCGATCAGCGAAATGCTCAGCATGGGCTATGAGGAGCTCTCGCGCGGCAAAGTCTCGCGCTACAACAAGGCCGTCGAGCGCGCCTCCGAGCTGTGGAACAAGTACATGGAGGACAAGAAGACCGACCTCGCCGAACGCCGCAAGCTGCCGCCCTTCGGCGACATTCAGCAGGACATCTTGAGCACAATCCTCGCCACGCCCGCGCCGGGTCAGAACACGCTGATCAACAAGGTGAAGCTCTGGCGCAATCTGCCGCTGTCGCTCAAGCAGTTCGTTTATGACGATCTGGCCGCCCCGCTCACCGAGGAATGCGGCCTCTACGACTTCGACGCCGCGGCGGCGTTCCCGATGCCGGCCGGCATGGATGAGTTCCGCAAATCGAACGCGGCTCGTGCCCGCGAGGAGCGCAAGCGGACCGCCGAAACGACGATTCAGTCGAGCCGATAGCGATCGCCGCGTCTCCGGGGGGCTATCGCCATTTGAATACAACCCCGTCGGACTCCGTCGGAGTCTGTGGATTTAGCGCGGCGCCAACTGGCGGGCCGCGCGCGTCCGCGGCTGCCGGTATGAGGTCGGCCGCGTGGCGCTGTGAATCGGCCGTTCGATTATCGGATGTTCGAGTTGGAGGTCTATAGAGACATGAACCGTCGGTTTATCGCCCCTATCGCGCTCGGTTCGCTGCTCGCTTTCGGGCTGCCCGGTACCACCGGCTGTGGCGACACCGAGGAGTTTTTTGAAGGCATCGAAGAGCTGGCGGACGAGCTCGATCTCGACGAAGGCGGATTCTTTTACGGCAATCCGTTCTTCGGCGGACCGTTTGGCGGATTTGGCGGCCCGTTCGGCTGCTATTCGTGCGGTTTCGATAATGACTTTGACGACTTCTTCGATGATTTGGAGGATTTATTCGACTAGTCGCCGCTACCATCCGTTCGTTCAGGTCCGATAGCCGGCCCTGGCCGCGCGGCGACCACGCCGCCACGACAGCAGCCGCCGCCGAGCGCTCCGCAATCCGCGGAGGGCGGGCGGCGCACAGGGAACGACGGTTTGGAACTCTCGGCGGCGAACGACATCGCGCGCTCCGAAGCGCCCGCACCCTCGGCTGTTGCCGCGGACGCCGCCAATGCCGCGCCGCCGCTGATTCGCGCCGTGAATTTGCGAAAGCTCTTCCCGACGCCCGAAGGGCGCGAGATTGAGGCGGTGCGGGATGTGAGCTTTGAGGTGCGGGCGGGGCAGATTTACGGTTTGCTGGGGCCGAATGGGGCGGGCAAGACAACGACGCTGCGGATCGTGAGCGGACTGTTGCGGGCCGCAGCGGGGCGGGTGGAAATCAGCGGCTACGACGCGACCGACGAGCCGGAGTTCGTCCGCCGCAAGATCGGCTTCCTCACTTCCAACACCGGGCTCTACGCGCGGCTGACGCCGATCGAAGTGTTGCGCTATTTCGGCGTGCTCTACGATCTTTCTCGAGAGGCGATCGACGAGCGGGTCGACGCGCTGGTCGAGCTGCTGGAGATGCACAAATTCAAGGAAACGCGCTGCGGGGCGCTGTCGACCGGGCAGAAGCAGCGTACGAATATCGCCCGGGCTCTGATCGCCGATCCGCCGATCTTGATCATGGACGAGCCGACGCTGGGACTGGACGTCATCAGCAATCGGCTGATTCTGCGCTTCATCGCGCAGCAGGCGGCGCTGGGAAAGGCCATCCTCCTCAGCACCCACGCGCTCGACGAGATCGAGCGACTCTGCGGACGCATCGGCCTGATGCACAGCGGCACGTTGATCGCCGAGGGCAGCCTGGCCGAGCTCTGCGCCCGCACGGGCAAGGACCGATTGAGCGAAGTATTCCTCTCGCTGGTGCATCCGGATGAGCCGACTTTCGCGCATTAACACCATCTGGCTGAAAGAAGCCCGCGACACGCTGCGCGATCATCGCACCGTGCTGGCGATGGTGCTGCTGCCCATCGTGCTCTATCCGGCGCTCATGCTCGGCTCGTTGCAGGCGTTTGAGTATCAGACGTCGCGGCTGCGACAGGAAACATTCACCGTCGGCGTGCAGAATGAAGCGGTGGGAAGATGGTTGCGGCAATTGATCGACACCGACCTGGCGCGGCGTAAGGGCGCGCCGGGCGTGGCGGCGGAAGAACTCTCGGGGCTGGATGAGCAACCGGAAACGCACGACGCGACATCCCGACCGGTGAAGCCGCCGCTCACCACGCGAGAGCGCGAGAACGAGGCCGTCGCCGCGGCTCGACAAAACGTCTATGAGCGGCCGCCCAAATATGAAATCGTGGTGATACCCGATCTGGGGCGGGCGATCCGCGAGGGCGCCGTACACGTCGGCATCACCATGGAAGGCCGACCGCCGACAGCGGATGATCAGGAATCGCTCGCGGTCACGATGTTTGTCGATGAGACCGATTTTCGCGCGCAGATGGCGCAGACCGGCCTTGCGGGCATCTTCGCGCGCAAGGCGGAGGCCCTAACCGAACAGCGCCTGCGAAAGCTGGGCCTCGCGCGGGCCTATATCGAACCGCTGAAGATCGCGTCGTCCAATATCGCTTCGCCGGAAAAGTCGGGCGTATCGGTCATCGCACAAATCGTGCCGCTGATTCTGATCATGATGACCATCACCGGCGCCATTTATCCGGCCATCGACCTGACCGCCGGCGAGCGCGAGCGCGGCACGCTCGAAACGCTGATGGTCGCGCCGGTTTCCTCGGTCGATCTGATTCTCGGCAAGTTCATCGTCGTCGCCATCGTCGGCATGCTGAGCGCGCTGCTCAACCTGCTGGCCATCGGCGGAACGATCTTCCTGAGCGGTGTCGGCGATTCGCTCTTGAACGGCAACAAGCTGACGATTCCGCTGCATGTTCTGCCGTGGATCTTCGTCATCATCCTGCCGCTGGCGATGCTCTTCAGCGCCACGCTGCTGGCCGTTTGCAGCTTTGCGCGGAGCTTCAAAGAGGCGCAGAACTACCTGATGCCCGTGATTGTGGCGGCGATGATCCCGGCGCTGGTGGGCGTGTTGCCCGGCGTGCGGCTGGAGGGGCCGCTGCTCGTGATTCCAGTGACCAACATCGTGCTGCTGACGCGCGACCTCTTCCTCGGCGCTCCGACGGTCTGGGCCAACATCATCTGGGTCTTCGCCTCCACCTCGCTTTATGCGGCGGCGGCGGTCGCGATCGCGGCGCGGCTCTTTGGGCAGGAGGCGGTGCTCTTCAACGACAATTCGTCGGCGAAGACGCTGTTCATGCGGCGATTCTTCAAGCCCCGCGAATATCCGACCATCGCTCAGGCGCTGCTGCTCGTCACGCTGGTGTACTCGCTTAATTTCTTCGTGCAGCAGGCGGTGCTGCGCAGCAGCGGCGGAACGCTGAGCCTGCCGTTCTTCTACTCGGTCGCCGCGATCATGCTGATCTTCTTCGCGGCGCTACCGCTGGCGACCGCGCTCTACCTGAAGCTGCGGGTCTCCTCGACCTTCGCGCTCGAGTTTCCGCCGCCGCAGGGCTGGCTGGCGGGGCTGCTGATTGGCAGCGGGACGTGGATCCTGGCGATCGCGTGGGGCGCGATTCAGTCGCGTTACCTGCCGCTGCCGCCGGAGCTGACGGAGCTGAATCGCGACATTCCGAGCATCTCGAACGCGCCGTGGCAGATGCTGTTTCTCGCTGCGATGATCCCCGGCGTCTGCGAGGAGCTGTTCTTCCGCGGCTTCGCCCTGGCCGGCCTGCGAACGGCGATCGGCGGGGTCGCGGCGGTCGTCGTCTCGTCGATGGCTTTTTCGCTCAATCATCACATGGTGCAGCGGCTGGCGCCGACCTTCGTCTTGGGGCTGCTGCTGGGCGTGCTGGTCGTGCGTTATCGCTCGATCTTTCCGGCGATGGTGGCCCACATCGCTCACAACGGCTTTGCGGTCGCGCTGACCTTCGAACAGTTGACGAAAGGCTGGTTTCGCGAGCGCGGCCTGAGCATCGAAAAGCCCGAAGACATGCCGCCCACCGCCTGGCTGATCGCGGCCGCCGCGTCGGTCGGGCTGGGGCTGATGATTACGTTCGTCTCTCGGCCGCGGTCCGCTGCGGCAGCGGCGGGGGGAGAGTTGAAGCGCGGCGCCGCCAGTGCGTCACTGCCGGCGCTTGATTCGGCGTGAAAGGGGGCCTATCCTCCGCGATCAGCCGTTGTCTGTAATGGGGATTGGTGTAACGGTAGCACGACTGACTCTGGATCAGTTAGTCCAGGTTCGAATCCTGGATCCCCAGTAGGCCGCTCGTCTGTGATTGAGGACGATTTGGATAAATGTGTCGCGAAAATTTTGCGGCGCTGTACTTGCGAGATGGTTTTGATCCTCATAAGATAGCGAGCGAATTAATTACTGATCCCCGGGCCGGACTGCGTTGGCGTAGGTGTCCCCCCCCGCACCTCCCGACCGCCGGCCCAATTTTTTTTCTCTCGCGTCTTGGGGGCCCAATCTTTCCTTCAAACCCGTTGAGCTTCGAATACGTCAGTGGCCGCGCCGCGCTAACGGCTTGAGTGCCAGCGGTTTGCGACGCATACGTGTTCGACCAATCCCCCTCAGCCAGCGAAACAAAATCGCCGCAAGCGCGATCCCATCGCGATTGCGGCACATCCACGGTCCCAGAATGGCGTAGTAAATCGCGCGGCGTAAGCCTCAGGGCCGCGCGAGCAGATGCGGAAGCACGTCCACGCTGTCGGGCAGACAGGAGCTGACGACCCGCTTGTACTGGTCCAGCTTCGCGGCCGTGTCCGACGAGGGCGAACCTTCGAGCAGGCATTCGAGAAAATTGGCGGATTCGTCGCTGGATTGCGGAAGATCGCGGCGATCCCGTGCCACCGCGAAGAGCAGCACCTGATCCACCGGCGGCGGCTCCGAAGCCTCGATCGTCGCCGTCACTTGGAGCGACTCGTTCATTCGCGTCCGCGTGACGGGAGACTCGCCGTCGAACTCATACAGATCCCAGACGAGGCACTGGCAGTCGCTGCTCCAGGTGCGGATTACCGCCAGAATGGAGAGGGGCTCTGCCCATGTGGCCGACAGACAGTGGCGCTGCGAAGCGCCGCCGCGCGAGAACTCGTGGGCATAGGAGACGCGTGGCTGAGCAGCCATGCCGGCCCGAGCGACGCGACTGTTGGTCGGCTGCGCTGCCGGCTGAAAGATCCAGAAGACGCCACAGGCGGCAGCGCCGATCGCCGCGGCTGCCCAAGGGGAACCAAAAAGGCGACCCCGCGAAAAGCGGTGCGATGAGGCGCCCTCCGTCGTCGCGACCGAAAATGTTCGCCGCGAGGAGGCAGCCGGGGTGGCATGGGTGGGCTGGCCGGCGGCGCGGTGAAGCGGAGAATCGAGGCTGTCCACCTCACGCAGCAGGCCGAGCAGCGCTTCCAAATCCCGATCGCTGAATGGATCTCGTGGGTTGCTCATGGTCACAGTCTCCACCCCGCTTATTCGCGCGAGGAACGCGGTTGCTCGGCGTTCCAGCCGACGAAGCCCTTGTACCCCAGGCAGTTGCGGAGCTTTTCGAGTGCCGCGCGCTTCCAGGCATGAACCGTGCTGGGGGCGACGCCCAGCCGCGAGGCGAGCGTGCGCTCGGTTTCCTCGCTCGCGGCGACGCCTGCGGCGGCCCGTTCCTGGTCGCTGAGGCTGAATGGGCCGGTCGCATTGCCGAGGCAGCCGCGCAGTGCGTCCAATAACTCGGCGGCATGGACCGCGTTATCCGGGGATGATTCCGTCAGCAGGCGCTCAAAAACGGAATCGCTTTCGGAAACGAACCGCGGGCCGCTCGCCGCCACCCGCCGCACCTGCAGCCAACGCTTGTAAGCCACGGCGTAGATGAAGGTTGAGATCGCGCCGCGGGAGGGGTCATATCGCCCTTCGCAGAGCGCCCGCCAGACCTCGGTCCAGGTCTGCTGAACGATCTCGTCCACCAACTCGGCCGCCCCGGCGCGCTTCGCCACAAACCGCCGCAGGCCGGGGTCATAGCGGCGGTGGATGGCGTCAAAATTGAGATCGGTGGTCGGCTCGCTCATTGGGCTCGCTGGCTGGCGGCAATCGTCGACGAGGCAGGCGCTGGGAACCTGCGCGGGCCGATAGTGTATGGATGATTCGGCGGTCATGCCGCGCTCCATCCGGATCGCGTCGGCCGCTGTCGGCGCCGCTCATTCTGAGGCTCAACTCCGATTCGGCGGCGCTCCTCGCAGTCGAGCAAGCGGGCGGCGCCGCGAATAACATCTGAGAAGAAATCCCTCAGTTGCCATCGCGACCATCGGCCCGGCTCGGCTCACCGAGCCTGCGGAGAGACGCATGATCTTGATTCGACGCTCTGGCTTATTCGCATTCCTCGCCGGTTTGCTCTGCGTTGTCGCGGCGACGGCCGAAGAAGCGCCCTCCCCGGCTGCTTCGGCGCCGGCTGCTTCCGCTCCGACCGGCGGTCCCATGCCGCAGCGCCAGCCGATGGGCAAGCTGCAGGCCGAGACCGAAGAGTGGAAGATCGGCGAGGTCTGGCAGGGCGAGAAACGCCGCACGCAGATCAAGATCACCAACGTCGGCGACGCGCCCGTGACGGTGAAAAAGGTCGTTTCGCCCTGCGCCTGCACGAAGGGCACGCTCGAAAAGCTCACCTATCTGCCCGGCGAAAGCGGCACGCTGGTGATCGATTTCGACTCGAAGCTGACCAAGGACAAGTATCCGAAGAAAACGGTGCAGCTCGAGACGGATATCCCGCTGATGCCGTTCGTCATCATCATCGTCAACGCCGAGATCAAGCAGCTTTTTTCGTTCGAGGTGGAAAAGCCGTTTAATCTGGGGCGGATCGAGTTTGATCAGCCCTTCACGCGTGAGGTGCGATTTGCCCGTAACTATGAGAGCAATAAGCCGCTCGGCCTGAAGGTGGAGCCGAATCCGTGGTTCGATCTGAAGCTCGACGAGCTGACGCCCAACAAGGTCTATAAGCTCACGATCCGCTCCAAGAACCCGATGCCGCTCGGGTTCGCGAAGGCCTCGGCCTACCTGCTGACTGATTTCGAGGCCTTCCCCGAATTCCGTTTGCCGATCGACTGCTATGTGCTCAAGGCGGTTCAGGTGATCCCCGACCAGATCAAGCTTCGGTCGAACTTTCTCGAACCGTCGGGCGTCGTGCTCAACGTGATCTATCGCAAAGACACCGCGCTGAAAGTCGAGAAGGTCGAGGCCAATTTTGAAGGTCTGGGAGGGTTCGATATTAAGCCGGCGCGGGCTGTCGAATTCACCGACCGCTTTGAGTCGGTGCAGATCATCGTGCAGGTTCCGCCGCCCGGGGCGCTGCCGACCGATCGCGTGCCGACGGTGAAGCTCGTCACCTCGAACCCCGAGTTTCGTGAGATCGAGGTGCCGATCGTGATCACCGATGTCGGAAGCGCCGCGCCCCCCACGGGCGGCTGAGCGGCTTGACCCGCGCGACGCGCGGCGGCGACTACACTTCGAGCGCGATGAAGACTTTCGACGCGATCGTGCTGGGTATCGGGGGGATGGGCTCCTCCGCGCTGCATGCTCTTGCCCGCCGGGGCCTCAGCGTTCTCGGCATCGAGCAATTTGCGATCGGCCATGATCGCGGCAGCAGCCACGGCGAATACCGCATCATCCGTCGCTCCTACTTTGAACATCCCGATTACATCCCCCTGGTCGATGCCTCGTTTGAGGGCTGGCGTGCGCTTGAGGCCGCCAGCGGCGAGCGGTTGTTCGAGCGCACCGGGCTGCTGGTGGTCGGCAAGCGCGATCATGCGGTGATCGAAGGCATCGAACTGGCTCATTCACGCTATCGCTTCGCGCTGGAGCGGCTCGCGCCCGCCGCCGCGATGGCACGCTTTGCGGGCTTCCGCGTGGCCCCCGATCAGATTGCGCTCTTCGAGCCCGACGCCGGCATGCTGCGGGTCGAGGATTGCGTGATCACGATGTGTCAGCAGGCGCTCGACGCCGGTGCGACGCTGGAGACCGGGCAGACCGTACGACGCTGGTGGCGCGACGATGGCCATTGCATCGTGGAGACGGATCGCAGCTGCTTTCGCGCCGCGCGGCTGGTCATCGCGGCCGGACCGTGGACCGGCGCCATCCTGGCCGATCTGAAGTTGCCGATCCGCGTCGAACGCCGAATGCAGACGTGGTTTCGCACGCCGGAAAGCGCCTATCGCGCCGCGGGCGGCGCGCCGGTCTTCTGCTATGCCCTCGATCACGGTTTTTTTTACGGATTTCCGGCCGAGCCGGCGGGCGCGATGAAGATCGCCGAGCACAGCGGCAACGACCCGGTCGGCAGCGCCGATGAGCTGGATCGCGCGCGATTGCCGCACGATTTGCCGCGCGTGCAGGGCTTCATCCGCGAATATCTGCCGCAGGTCCAAAGCGACGAGACGGTGCGGCATAGCGCCTGCATGTACAGCATGACGCCCGATGAGCATTTCATCGTGGATCGCCATCCCACCACGCCCGGCGTCGCTTTCGCCGCCGGGTTCAGCGGCCACGGCTTCAAATTCGCCCCGGCGATCGGCGAATTGCTGGCCAAGCTGGTGCTCGATCCGGCGGTGCCGCATCCCTACGAGTTTCTACGGCGCGACCGCGCGCCGATGATGCGATAACACGTTGTGGCGACAAAGTCATTCGGCCGGCCGGGCGCAGCCCGCAGGCGGATCGGGTTGAGCCCGAAGTTCACGATGCGGCCAAGAGGCCGGTGACGACTTACCGGACCGAGCCGGCAAGGGATTGTGACAGGTAGGGGGCGGCTGGGCCGTCTGCGATGGATGTAGACCCGATGGCCAGTGTGAGCATTCCGAAGCCCGCGGCGGTCGAAATCCCCGCCCCGGCGCACGCAGACGTGCGCGCGGCGGTCGAGGGATTGGTGCGCGAGCATGAAGGCTGGCTGCGGAGCGTGATTCTCGGGGTGCTCGGACGGGGCGATCCGGTCGACGACGTCATGCAAAAGGTCTGGGCGCAAGTCCTGCAGCGCTACGATTCGCTGCAGGACGCCGGCCGAGTGAAGCCCTGGCTTTACTCGATCGCTCGGCATGCCGCCCTCGATTTCGCCATTGCGAGGCGACGGCGAACAACGCGGACGGCGGGCGAGTCGGCCCTGGTGGGTCTGGCCGACCCCGGCCGCGACGCCGAGCCCGACGCGACCGTCGCCGGGCGCGAGGCGCACGAGTTGATCCTGCGCGAGATCGGCGGACTTCCGGCGATCTATCGCGAGCCGTTCGTGCTGCGTCACCTGGAAAACTGGAGCTACGCCCAGATCGGTGAGGTGCTCGGTCTGCCGCTCGACACGGTCGAGACGCGGCTGGTGCGAGCGCGGCGATTGCTCCGCGAGGCGCTGAGCGGCAAGGTCTGACACTGGGCGAGAGGCGAGCCGGATTGGCCGGAAAAGAACACACGATGAGCGATATCACGAAACACGAATATCCAAGCGAAACACGCGACCTCGACCATCCGGTGAGCAGTCTGGAGCGGTTGATCTCGCGCTATCTCGACGACGAGCTGCGCTCTGAGGAGCGGGTCGAGTTGCATCGGCTGATGCGCGAAGATTCTGTCGCGCGGGCGCTGTTCGACGAGATGGTGGCGATCGATCGCGCCGCGGGCGTAGCGCTCCATGCCGCTGCCGGTCGCGCATTGAGCCGGGCCGATGCCCGCGCCGCCGGTCGAAGCGGCGCTGCGTTTCGGCGTCGCTGGCTGCGCGTGCTTCCGGCCATGGCGACGGCGGCGGCCGCCTCGATCGCCTGGTGGGCGATGGCGCCTGCAATCGATCCCGCTGGCCGCGGGAACGAGCGCACGTTGCGGGCCCGCGCCGCGAGCGGGATCGGCACAACGCATACGGATGATTCCTGGTTTGCCCCCATCCGACAAATGTCGGAGTATTTTTCGCCAGTGTCGCCGGAGCATGAACGTCCACAAGTACGGATCAACCAAACGCAGCGCGACCTGTTGTTGATCCCGCGCGGCGTGCCCGGTGAGTACTACCTGATCGAGGTCGATCTGACCAAGACGCAGGTTGTGAAGATTCAGAGGGATTTCTAGGGGCGTCTGAAACCGCGCCGGCCGCGCGCCGGCGACAAGGCAAGCAACCGGAAGGAGTCCGCAGATGATGAATTCGATGCGAATGTTTTTGATCGGCTTGGCGACGCTGAGCGCCTACGCCGGCGACGATTCCAATCTAAAGCAGCTCATGTTCGTCGGGTCCGGCGGGGCTCAGGGCCAGGGGCCGCACACCGTGGTGATGATGGCTCCGGCCGGCGGAGGAAAGGCTCAGGCCGGCTCGATGATGTTTGTCCCCGGCCAGCAAATGCAGATTGAAATGCCCGCCGTCTGGCTGGGCTTGCGGCTCACGCCCATTCCCGAGCCGCTCGCCGCTCACATCGGCAGCGAAGGCATGATGATCGCCAACATCGCCAAGGACAGCCCCGGCGATGCGGCCGGCCTCCAGCAGTACGACGTGCTGGTTTCCTTCGGCGGCAAATCGGTTTCCAACATGGACGAACTCCTGGCCGAACTGCGCGACGCCAGCGCCGGCCAGAACAGCAATATCGTCATCATCCGCAACGGTAAGCAGCAGACTCTCTCAATTCGCCCCGCGGCCCGCCCCAGCGACGGCGGCAGCGTCGAATACAAGTATGAAGAGTCCGAAGCGGCCGTGAATTCGGTGCAGATGCGCGGCAAGCGCATGAAGCTCGGCCCCGACGGAAACTGGATCGTCGAAGACATGGGGCAGCTCGACCAACTGCCCGACGCCCTCGAAGAACTGAAAGTCTTCGACATGGGCAATTGGAACCAGTGGATCGGACGCCCGGGTCAGCCCGCTCCGTTTGGTCCGCACGGCCTGCAGAATCTGTCGGACCTCGGCCGCTGGAACATGTTCTTTTCGCCCGACCATACGTTCACCTTCGACCCCGACGGCAACGACGATGCGAAATCATCCGTCAGCATTTCGATCGCCAAGGACGGCGAATCACTCGCCATCACGCGCGACGAGAACGGCGCCTTCAACGTTAGCAAAAGCGAGAAAGACGGCTCGTCGAGCAACGCCACTTACGATTCCGCCGAGGCGTTTCGAAAGGCCGACCCCGACACCTACGTCAAATTCCGCGAGATGACCGGCGGACGCCAGCGCGTCTTCTTCGGGCACCGCGCCGACGATGGCCAACTGCCGCAGATGCAGCAAGACTTTCAGGAGCGCGTGCAAAAGATGATCGACGAGGCCAGGGCCAAGGTCGAAGAGGCCCGCAAGCTGACCGATGAGAACAAGGCGCAACAGGGCGGCGGCCGCAAGCGCTAAGCCGCGCAATCGGAGCAATCTGCGGTTTGCAACGACGGGGAATTTGCGGCGGAGCGGTGGTGAGCCGGCTCCGCCGCCACTTTTTTCGGCGTCGCTGAGCCTTCCGATCCGACCGTTCGGCCTCTCGTATCAATCCTCGATTCGACTGTATTCTGGCAATCCAACATTCCGCGCACCGCGACTGCGCTCGATCGGGCGCGTCGCGAGCGCCGCCATCGAGTCGATGTCATGCCGACCAGCGCCGCCATGCTCGCCCGTCTCGAAGCTCTTCGCGGCGATTTCTCGGATCCCGCGATCGAAGAGAAGCTGAGGTGGCTGCAAGCGCTGGCCGATCGCCCCCCGCGCCGTGCTGCGGCGCTGCGACGTTGGCACAGCGCGCTCGCCTATGCCCGCGCGTTCCCCGATCGTGAAGCGATCGCCGCCCATGCGCGCGACGAACTCGCACGGTTTCATCAACACATCGCGCATTTGCCGGCGGCGGAGCGCGGCCGGCTGCACGACTCCGGAATCGCGGGGACGACGCATTTCTGCCGCTACTCGTTCGACGTGGCCCGCTGGCTCACGAAGCATGCACCGGGTGCGGCGGCGATCGACTGGGCCGAACTGACCGAGCTGGACGCCTTCGACAATCTGATGGGCAAGCTCGTCGAACCGGCCGAGGAACAGGCGTTTCTCGAAGGCGGCTTCACGCCGCGCTCGTGGTTTGACTTCGTTCGCGGCAAGTCGGGTGACACCGATCTGGACTGGCTGGTGCGCGAGATCGCCGCCGCACCGCGCGGGCGAGAGGCGATCATCGATCAGTACGACGCGATTGAGTTGCCCGTCGGCTGGCGACTGATGGATGGGCAGTGGTCGATCACGCGCAATGTGGCGCCGGTTGCGCAGACGGCGATCCGAAAGAGCTTTCGCAAGCCACCCGCCGACGCGCCGGGGTGGATTGCGCAGCCGCTGCCCGGAATTCGCCGGCTTGCGCCGGGCGCGGGGCGGCGCGTGATCGATATCGCCATCGCGGCCTTGGCGGTGCGGCAGCGCGAGGTCTACAGCATGAATCGCGCGAATCCGGACGAGGTTTGGCACGCGCCGCTGGGCGAGGGTGTCGACCTCGCGGTCTTCGGCGTTCTGCCCGACGCTCGCCCCGTGCTTGAGGGCAATTTCGGCTACATGCTTTTCGCCAATGGCGCCCCGATCGGCTACGGCGGCGTCAGCCCGCTCTTCGTCCAGGGAAACACGGGCATCAATATTTTTCCCGAGTATCGCAAGAGCGAAGCGGCGTTTCTGTTCGTGCAGACGTTGCGCGCGTTTCACACGCTCTTTGATTGTCGTCACTTCATCGCCAACCCCTATCAATTCGGCGAGGGCAACAGCGAGGCGATCGGCAGCGGCGCGTTTTGGTTTTATTACCGATTGGGCTTTCGCCCGACCGACGCGACGATCCGTCGCCTCGCAGAGCGCGAGGCCGAACTGCTCCGAAACGATCGGCGGCATCGCACCGCCGCCCGCACGCTGCGTCAGTTGGCGCAAGGCGACCTGGTGCTGTCGCTGCCCGGCGCCGATTCGCGCGAGATTTTCAGCGAACGCTGGCTGACCACGCTTGCCCGCGGTGCGGCGGAGACAATCCGCGATCGCGCAGCGGAGAACCCGCGATCCGCTTCGCGTGAGATTGTGATTCAGGACATCGCACGCGATGTGTCGCGTCGCCTCCAGTGCGGCCCGCCCCCGGCCGAGCCCGCGGTCGCCCGGCGGGCACACGCACAGCTTGCGATTTATGTCGCGATGGCGGAGAGAATCGAACGCTGGCCGGCGGCGAGCCGACGCGGATTGGCGGATTTGCTCCGCGATAAGGGCACAGCCGACGAACGCAGCTATTGTCGCCGGCTGGCCCGTCACGCCCGCTTCCGCAAGGCGCTGGCCACGTGGTGCCGCGCAGCAGACGAATAGCGCAGGCCGGTCCGCAGCGTGGCCGAGCGGCGGCGCGGCTCATCCGCCGATGAGCAGCCCCACAAATGTGCCGACATCGCCGACCGTCACCACGCCGTCGCCGTTGGTGTCTGCGTGCTCGATGCGACACTGCGGAAACGCAACCGGGTATTGCGCAGGATCGGTCAGAGCCAGCACAAACGCACCGATGTCGGCGACGCTGACGAAGCCGTCGCAATCCATGTCGCCGCGGCCGAGGGCGGCATCCACCGCGCGGGCTACGTTGAGCCGACCGGCGCCGAGCTGGCCGAGATAGCTGGGGTTTTGTGCGGCAATGCCGTCGGTCGAATCGAGGAGCAAGTCGCGCAGGTCCGCGCCGGATGCGCCGGGCCGCGCTCCGCGCATCCGCGCCAGCGTGCCGGCCACCAGCGGCGCGCCGAGGCTGGTGCCGCTTCCCCGGCCGAAGCCGAGGTTGTAAAGCGTGCTGGTGATCTCGACGCCGGGGGCGATCAGGTCGATGTGTGCGCCATAGTTCGAAAACGGAGCGCGAACGTCGAACTCGTCGCAGGCCGCGATCGCCAGCACTCCCGGGAGGTTGAATCCAGCGGGGTAACGCCGCGGGTCCGGCCGGTCGTCGTTCCCGGCCGCCGCCGCAATCACGATCTCCGCCGCGAGGGCGCGGTTCACCGCCGCCAACAACACGTCGGAGGGGTCGATCGTCCCGAGGCTGAGGTTGATCACGTCTGCGCCATTGTCGATGGCGTGGTGGATGCCCGCGACGAGCTTGAACGTGTCGCACCGGCCTTCGTCGTCCATCACGCGAATTGCGAGAATGGAGCTTTGCGGAGCAACTCGCCGCACCAGCCCTGCGACCATCGTGCCATGGCCGGCATACTCATCCGCGACGCCGTTCTGATTGTTATCGAGCGTGTCGGCGAAATCGTTGGTGTTGGCGTTTCGTTCGACGAAGTTGTATCCGCCCGGCGCGGCGCTGCCGGCCAGAAAGGGGTGTGCCGCCACACCGGTATCCACGACCGCCACCGTGACGCCCGCGCCAGTCGCGCTGGCGTGCGGCGCGACATCGGGCAGATCGATCTGCCCCCAGGCGGGCTGATCGCCGAAGCGCTGGCCGACGTCGAAGAAGAAAAAGCTCTGCGAGCTGCCGACAGGATTGGTGTCGAGCACGGGAAAAACGCGATCGGCGTGCAGCACCTCGGCGTCCGTGGCGACCAGCGCCTCAAACGTGTCCGCCGGGATCGTCGGCGGCAGCGCTACGCGATAAATGTTCTGCGCGACGTAGCTTTCGATCGTCGACGTGCCATAGCGCGTGTGAAAGTCGGCGATGTTCGCGCCGGGCGCGAGCTGGACCAAGCCCTCGAATTCAAAGGGCGAGTCTTCGTCTGCCCATGCCGGCGCGGCCAGGCCCAACAAGCTCAGCACAACGGTCGAACTCACCAGTCGCCGATACATCATGGCATGGCTCCCACGGAAATCACTCCCGCCCAGAACGCCCACGGCACACCTTCGTTGCGGCGCCGCTGAGCGGCTCCGGCGAGAGGCGAACCGGCGCCGTCGGCGCTCGAATCGGCGGCGGACTCCAGTTCGTAATAATCTCGAAAAAGCTGTCGCGCGATGCCGTCGTGCAGCGGCCAGAGCGAAGCGACTACGCGCCGCGCACCCGCCACCAGCAACGCTCGAATCAGGCCATAGCGCTCTTCGCCCGCGTCGCCCGCGGTCTGGCCCACGTCGCAACTCGCCAATACGACAGAGCTGCCCGGCAATCGCAGACCCGCCAACTCGCGCGCGCTGAGCCAGCCGTCGGCGAATTGCAGACGAGCCGACATCGGCTGCTGCTCGGCGAAGGCCCCGTGAACGGCAAGATGAATCCGCGCGGCGCGCTGCGCCTGCTCGATAAATGCGGCGCGAGTCGCCGCGCCGCCCGTCAGCAGCGCCGCCGCCGGCCAGCGCGCGGCGACTTCGATTGCTTCCTGATCCATGTGCGGCGCCGCCGCGTCGGACACGCCCACGGCCAATCCCGCTCCACGCGCGCTGCCGATGGATTCCGGCGCTTCGGCCAGGCGCAAGCCGATCGTCGCGCTCGGCAGATAAGACGAAATCGCCGGGAAGTCGTCTCCCTCGCCCAGGGCATGCAGCGGAACGCCGTGCAACTCCGCGACCGGCACAATGCCCAGGCAGCGCGTGCCAGACAGCACGGCAGCCAAAGGAGAGAGCAGCCGCTTCTGAAGGGCGCTGCGCAGCTCGGCGGTGCGCGCGATCAAGCGCGGAGAAACGGTCGCCGCGTCGCCGCGCGAAAGCACGCACTCCACGGCGAATCGAAGCTGTTGGGCGAGCTGGCGGATGTCCGTTCGGGGCGCGAGAGCGCGAAATACCTCGGTGCGATCCTTGCGGACGACCATCGCGCTGATCCGCTCGCGGTCGAGAAAATACTTCACGATCGCCTGATCGGGCCGCAGCCGGTCGGCGACTTCGTCCAGCGCCATGGGCCGCCCCAGCACCGGCTTCAGACGCCGCGTCGCCAGCAGGCGGCGCTCGAGCTCTTCGACGCGCGCCTCGAGGAGGGGAAGTTGGGTGGTTCTGCTGCGACGCGTCCGCTCCACGGCCCGCTCGGGCGATGCGCCGGCTTGCTCATAGGCCGCCCGCAGCGACGCCATCGCCGCGCGATACTCCGCCTCCAGCTCCGCGTCTTCGACCGCGCTGGCTGTCGCCGCGGACGAAGCTCCGGCGGATTGCAACACATCGAGCAGCGACCGCGACCGGAGGCGCTCCAGCGCGTCGAACGCAGTCGCGCGTCCGCGCGGGCTGTCGTCGTCGAGGGCGCTGGTCCATGCGTCGTGATAAATGTCGAAATTGGCCGAAACCAAGGCGGAACGAAGCTGCTCGATCCGCAGCGTGCCGCGCGTCTGTTCCAGCGCGGTCAGCGCTGCAGCAAAGGCCCGCGCCGCGTCGCCGCGTCGCCCGACGGCCAACTCCAGCAGGCCGCGAACGTGCGCCACGGCCGGTCGCAGCGGCGGCACCTCCGCAAGCAGTGGGTCGCCCTCGATCTCTTCCACCGCGCGTCGTGCTTCGGGCAGCCGCCCCAGACGGACAAGCGTGCGCGCCAGCATCAGCCGCGCCTGCAGCGCCCGCAGGGGGCGATTGCGCAGGCTGTCGAGCGCGCTGCGCTGTAGCGCGATCGCGGCGTTGTCATTCGCCGAAAGGTGCGCAAGCTCGGCTTGCAACAGCGTCACCTCGGCCATTCCGATCGGCATGTCCAGCGGCTCAAACCGCGCGGCGGCGTCGCGCTGCAGCGCGCCGGCGGCTTCCAGCTCGCCCGCGCGACCGGCAACAATCGCCTCCCACAGCCGCGCCCGCGCCGCCTCGCGTCGCATCCCCACTTCGTCGAGGATCGTTACTGCTTCGGCGAACGCACGCCGACTCTCGCGATAGTCGCCGGCCTGAGCCAGGGCCTCGGCCTCCTCGGCCCGCAATCGGGCGAGATCGCCGCGAGCGCCCGACCCTGCAAACGCCCGGCGGGCCCGCTCGAAGCACTCGACCGCGCGATCGATCAGCCCTTGTCGGCTCAGCAGATTTCCGAGATTGCCCTCCACCACCGCCGCCGCGTGATGGTCGTTTGATTCCTGCATCGCGCGCCGCGCTTGTTCGAAGGCATGCGAAGCGCGGGCGAAATCGTCGAGGTCCATGTAGGCCTCGGCCCGGTTGCTGTCGATCATTCCGCGCCGCACCGGATCGCCCGCCAGCACCGGACGAGCGCGATCAAAATGTGCCAACGCCCGCGCCGGTTCATCACGCATCCGCAGCACCACGCCCAGATTGATGTCCGCCATCGCCGCTTCCAGCGCGTGCCCCGTCCGCTCAAACCCGTCGCGTGCCGCGAGTGCGGCGTGCTCGGCTTCCGCCAATCGTCCGGCTCGCGCCAATGGCTGCACCGACGCCAGATCGAGCGTCGCCCCGGCCAGCGGGTTGGTCGCTACCGCCGCCTCGGCTCGGGCATCGTGCAGCACCGCCAAAGCGCCATCAAAGTCGTTGGAAAGCGCCAGCGCGTAGGCCCGCGCGGCGGCGACGTGCGAGCTGGTGATCGGGTCGCTGGCGGTTCGCGCCAGGCTCAATCGCTCCGTCAGCCGAACCGCCCGCGCCAGATCGTTTAGCGCCAGCCGCTTGGCATAGGCCGCCAGCGTCACCAGGCCCGCCGATTCGCGGCAGAGCCGGGCCAGCTCGCGATCGCCCGCGGCTTCGGCGTCATGCAGAATTTCGGCGATCTCAGCCGGCATCGGGTTCATCCGTCGCGCCCGTCAGGTCGATTCGAGGGATCACCACCGTGCGATCTTCAAACTGAATGCGCAGCTCATAGGCGCCGCTCGCCAGCTTGCCATCGAACTCGCCGCTGGTCGCCAGCGAAAGATTGCGCTCCGCGCGATCGCGCAGCCGCGTGGCGACGACGGCCCGCGCAGGCTGATCGCTCGAAACAAATCCCATCACACCCACTTCGCCCGCCGACGGATTCGATTCATCCGCCGAAAGGCGAATGTCGATCTCAACGTCTTCGCACGCATACATGAGGTGGCTGCTCGCCGCGCCCGATCGAAAGCCGGCCACGAGCGGCGTACCCGGCATGAGACTGGTGACGCGCTGTGCGACCCACTCGCGAACGCGGTCGGCCGTCGCCTGCAGCCAATCGGCCGGACGCGGGGCAAACAACTCGCGCAGGGCCGCTTTCTGAGTCGCGCTGACCCGCCAATCCGCCGCATCGGCACGCGCGGCGGCGAGCGACTCCAGCGACTGTCGCACCAGCGCCAGCCGCGCGGCCGCCTTCGGCTCCGCCGCCATCGCACGCTCAACCGCGGCCCGATGTTCGACGGGAAGCTCGTTCAGGGCGAAGGCGATCAACTGCTCGTCACTCATCTGGGTCATGTTCAAGTCTCTCCCGGCAGCTACCCATCCGTCTTGTAGAGGATGCCCCCACCCTGTCGCGATACAGAAAATCGCCGCACTTCGCAGAGCCTACGCCGCCCCGGCCTGGCGGATAATCTCGATCAGCCGGGCCAGACATCGCTGCCGGGTTGGACCGATGCTACCTACCGCAAGTCCAATCTCCGCAGCAACTTGCTGATATTCCGGCGTTTCGTCTGTCAGATAGAGCAGCTCGATCAGCTTGCGACATCGAACGTCCAATAATGCCACGGCCGACCGAAGCTGAGCCTGTCGAATGGCCCGCTCGAGGTCGGCGTCGGACACCGGCAACTCGGCCGACTCGACGCCCGACTCCGTCCGATGGGCCGCCGCTCCGCGCTTCGCCCGCCATGCTTCGCGCCGCGCGGTCGTGGCAATCCACCCGGCCAGCGACTGTTGATCGCGAACGCCGCTCAACCGGCGAACCAGAATCGCAAAAACGACCTGAGCGACGTCGTCGCACTGATCGGGCCGAAGCCCCGACTTGCGCGCGATCGAATAGACCAGTCCGCTGTATTGCTCAATAAGCATCGCCCACGCGGCCTGATCGCCCGCGAGGCAACGCTCTATCAATTCGAGATCTACGTTCGACACAACTTCGCCTGAGATCGCGCGGCCACCGCTCGCGCGCAGACTCATCTTAGTTGGGCAATGTGTGGATCGATACTTTTCTCGCCAGATCGCCGCTTGACCCACGCCCGATATCAAAGCTCGCACCCAAATCGGTAGCCCTTCGCGCCGCGCCGAAATGCGGCTGGGCCGCGCATCTAGCCTCGCGAACGAATTGCACGGATTTTTTTCTCGCGCTGCATCGCGCTGCCGGGGGGCACGCCTCAACACCTGCGAAGCCAAACGAATGGTCGTGCGGCTTCGAAAACAAACCCGCGATTCCAAGTGCATCGCAACACAGTTCCAAGGAGTTCGGACCCATGAAGCGTTTCCATGTCATCGCCGCCGGTCTCAGCCTCGCCTTCGCCGCGAGCGCGTTCGCCCAGCTCTCGACCTCGCCGTCGGTCACGACGATCCGCGAGAACCCGTCGAACGTCACGGGCACAACCACCGTGCAGCAGTCCACCGCCGGAGTGCTCTCAATCGTCACCAACAACGCCCAGCAGCAGATTGTCATCACCGTCGGTCCGGTCGCCGGCGAAGTGGACATTAGCGGCGTCAGTGTTCCCGCCGGCACGCCCCTGACCGGCATCACCGCCATCGAGCTCACCACCGGCCGCGCGCAGGACTATGTCGAGTTTGTGTTCCTGACGCCGCAGGCGCCGAATGTCACGCTCAACACCGGCCTGGGCATCTCGGATGTCAAGTTCATCTATCTGATCGACGCGACTCCGGAAACCGCCAGCAGCAACGTGACGGTCACCGGCAATAGCGCGAACGACCTGGTGAGCTTCACGGTCGAAAGCCGCGCCGCCGCCTTCGCCGCGAACTGGAACGTCTCCGGCGGCGCCGGCAACAACGAAGTGGTCGCCAACATCAACTCGCCGGAAGCGAGCGAGTCGATGTCGATCAGCCTAAACGGCAGCGCCACCACCGGCCAGGACAAGCTGGAGCTCTTCGCGATTCACTCCGCCGCCCTCACCAACATCAGCCTCGGCGGCTCGCTCGGCTCGAACAGCGACGTCGCGACCGTCCTGGTCGATAGCCTCAACCCCGCCGACACGACGCTGGCCTTCAATCTCAACATGGGCGCCGGCGCCGATGCCTCGAACATCGAGTTCATCACCCGCGGCGGCACGGCCAGCGCCAGCGGCTCGCTCCTCGGCGGCGACGGCATCGACGCTCTGACCTTTAAGCTCGAACAGGACGGCGCGGTCAACGTCACGATCGACGGCGGCAGCGGAAACGACCTGATCGACTACGCCCTGAAGGGCCTCGTCACCGGCACGCCGACGCTGCTGGGCGGCATCGGCAACGACGAACTGAAGCTGGTCGTCGACGGTCCGCAGCTCGCCACCCCGTTCTTCGACGGCGGCCCGGGCTTCGACATCGCCATCGGCTTCGGCACCTTCGTGAACGTCGAGCAGATCAACTAACGTCCTGCTCGCGGTGAAGTCCCGAATAATCCTCCGAAGCGAAACTCGCCGCCTTCGAACGCCAATCTCCGGCGTCTCGAGGGCGGCGATTGCGTTCGTATCGGGGAGGGCGGACCCGCCGGGGGGAAAGGATCGAGGAAAGGTTATTGATGGGCACTACAGGACTCGAACCTGTGACATCATGCTTGTAAGGCATGCGCTCTAACCAACTGAGCTAAGCGCCCGTTCGCGGACGATAGTATATCGGTCTGCGGCGGATGGCCGCGCAATCGTTGGTCAGGAAGCACGCATGTCGGACGCAGCGCCAGACAATTCATCACGGCCCGCCGCGCCCGCAGACCCGGGCGATGTCGCCGCGCTGGCGGCGCTGCGGGCAAAAATCGACGACATCGATACCCGCGTGGTGCGGCTGCTCAGCGAGCGCGGCGAGGCGGCCCGGGCGATTGGGGAAATCAAAAATCGCAGCGGGGCGCCGGTCTATTCGCCCGATCGCGAACGCCAGGTGCTCGATCGCATCCGCGCGATGAACGCCGGGCCCTTTCCCGATGATGTGCTGCTCGCGATTTATCGCGAGCTTATGAGTGGGTCGCTGGCGCTGGAGCGCATGCCGCGGGTCGCGTTTCTCGGCCCGCCGGGCAGCTACTCCCACGTCGCGGCCCGGGCCAAGTTCGGCCACGCGGTGGAACTCGAGCCGGTCGCCGCCATCCGCGCCGCGTTTCTCGAAGTCGAACGCGGCCACGCCGATTTCGCCATCGTGCCGGTCGAAAACTCGCTCAGCGGCGGCGTTGTCGACACGCTCGATGCGCTGCTCGACACGCCCGCCCGCGTCTGCGCCGAGCATTTTCAGCCGATCCATCACAATCTGCTCTCACGCGTGCCGCTGGCGGAGATCTCGCAGATCTGCTCCAAGCCCGAGGTTTTTGAGCAGTGCCGGGCTTGGTTGGCGCAGACCGGGCTTTCCATGAAGACCGTCGCCGTCGCCAGCTCAAGCCGCGCCGCGGAGCTCGCCGCGACCGAGCCCGGCACCGCCGCGATCGGCAGCGCGCTCGCGGCCGAGCTTTATGGCGTGCCGATTCAGTTTCGCAACATCGAAGACGACCCGCAGAACATGACGCGGTTTTTCGTCGTCGGGCGCAGCGCTGCGAAGCGCACCGGCGACGACCGAACCGCGATTCGATTTGACACGGCCCACCAGGCCGGCGCACTGGTCGAGGTGCTCGACGCGTTTCGCCGTGCATCCGTCAATCTGACCGCGCTCTCCAGCCGACCCAGCCGCGGCGCGCCATGGCAGTATCGGTTTTATGTCGAGGCGCAGGGTCACGCCGAAGACGCGGCGGTCGCCGCGGCGATCGCTGCCGCAAAAGAGCATTGCTCGCAATTGGTGGTCGTCGGCTCATTCCCGCGCGCCGCCAGCGTCGCCGAGTAGCGTCGCCGCGCGTTTCCCCCCTTATCGCCCCAGCAGCAACTCCAGCACCACGATGTACGCGTTCGAGAACGGCTCATCGCGGAAAAAGCGCACCGGCGCTTCGGGGTCGCCGATGAAGGGCCGCAGCGTCCAGCCCATCTGAATGCCGACGATCGCGTACGTCGCCATCCACCCGCGCAGTGCGAAGCGATGGGCGGGGTCGCGGGCGATCAGCGCTCGGTACTCGCGCTGCATTTTCAGATGCCCGGCGATCGCCGCGATCGCGAACATCGCGGCGTTGAAGAGCAGCGCCGCGCGATAGCTGTCGACCGACCAATACCAGACCAGCGTCAGCGGCGCGAGCGACGCCAGCGCGATGCTCAGGGTCGCCTGTGCCGACATCACCGCTTTCAAAGCGGCTGCAAAATCGCCCCGCAGTCCGAGCAGCGTGTTTAGGACAAAGAATGCGGGCAGACACAGTGCAGTCGTCGCGAAGAGCAGCAACGGCATCTTCATGGCCGCGAAAAGCGATTGCAGCAGCCGCTGCGGAGAATCGCACGCGAACGACCCCATGGCGAGGCCATAGATGGGGCCGGCGATGAGCAGGAACACCACAATCGATCGCAGAGCGCGCCGATCCGCACGGCCCGGCGGAAAGCCGCCGGCGCCGCGCAGGAAGTCGTCCACTGAGGTAAGCGCGTGCGACATCGGAGCTTAGTTCTGCGTGTTCTCAAACAGCTTTGGAATAAGTCCGAATATTGCCTGAAGAAAGTTGCCGGAGCGCTCGCGAAACCAGGTGAATGGCGTGTCCGGATCGCCGATGAACGGGCGCAGCAGCCAGCCCATCTGTGAACCAACCAGAGCGTAGATGATGACCCAGATCTGAAAAATCGCCGTACTCGTGCCCATCACGTGCGGCGTTTCGATCTCGGCGATGCGCGTCAGCGGGCCCGGCTCGACAGCGTCGGCCGCCGGCGGTGACGTCGGAACATCGTCGCTCTCAGGCGCCCGTCCGGCTTCCCGCGCGGGAGCGGGGCTGGGCGCATGCAGGGTGAGCCCGGCCAGCCTTCGCAGCGTGTGCAGTAGAAACGTCAGACCGACCACGCCCGCCAGCCCGAGCAGGCAGACATTGAGCAGTACCATGAAGGGATAGCTGGTCGTGCTGAAGGTGAAAAAGCCAAGAATCGGCCCAAAGGACGCCGCGACCGTCACGTTGACGAGTATGGCCGACACAAGCAGACGCAGCGTCGCCCCAACCGTCAGTCGACAGCCGATCAACGCGTTGAACACATAGAGCGACGGAAATGTGACGATCAGCGTCAGCAGAAACAACGCCGGCAGCTTGATCATGCATGCCACGATCTGTTGATAATCCGGCGTCGCGCGGCCGAAGAGTCCGTACCAGCCCATGAAAAAGCCATAGCTGGCCGCGAGCAGCGTCGCGAGGAAAACAAATTTCCGCAGCGGCAGCCGCAATTCACCGCCGGTCAGCGCCGTGGGCGTGGTGAGTTGCCCGCGCAGCAATTGATCAAGTTGTGTAAACACTCGTTCTCCCACGTTTGCGAGCTTGGATTGCGGGAAATGATTGGGTCCGCCTCCGCTCATGGCATCGTACGCCAGGCGCGGATTCCCGGTTCAGCCGTTCTTACAGAATCGCGCAATCGCGGGCGATGAAACAAAGACGGCGTGCGCCTGGCAGGCGCACGCCGTCTTATGAGGCTGAGGCTGGTGGTTCGATTCTGAGCGCGGCACTCAACCGATCGCCGCCGAGTCCCGCGTCTCATCGACCGGCGCGGGCCGCCGGTCGATGCAAACGTGGCGCTAGTTGCTCGGCGTCGCCGGGTCGTCGACGCGGAACGAAGCGGGCGCGGTCGAGAAATGATCCGGTGCCGCGGTGGCCAGGTCGGCGTCGATATACGCGAAGACGTAGTACACACCTTCGGCCAACGAGCTCGGAATGCGATACTGGAACGTGTCCTGCACGCCATCGGCGCCGGCGTCGCGGTTGTTGAGAATTTCGAGCTCGGGGTCGTCGGTCTCGGCGCCTTCCAGCGGATTCGGATCGTCGTCGATGACGATGCGGATCACGGCGTTGTCGTCCGGATCGTCGTCGCGCCACGTAATCGTCAGGAACTGCCCCGGCGTCAGCGTCTGCACCGTCGCCGGCGTCTGCAGCGCGATCAGCGGCTGCGTGAGCGTGTTGCGGCGGAAGACCAGCGCTTCGGAGTCGTCGACCGTGGGCGTGCCCGTCCCGATGCTCGAGACAAAGAACAGGCGATAGATGCCGTTGCTCACCGGATTGCCGTCGGCGTCGTTGCCATCCCAATCAAAGCTCGTGGTCTCGGTGCCCGAGGGGATCAGTCGCTGACTGAGAATCGTGAGCTCGTTGCCGTTCGCGTGGTTGTCGTCCGTGTCGATGCCCACGTCCCACAGCGCCTCGGCCGTGCGATTGACGCCCAGCGTGATGCCAAAGGTGGCGTCGGTGGTGAGGAATGTGTCGTCGTCTTCGGGAATGGTGAAGCCGAGTTCGTCCGGGTCGGGCTGATCAGGCACGGTGATGACAAAGCTCGACACGACCTCGATCGGCTCGTTCACCCCGTCGTCGACAATCGCGATGACGCGATACTCGCCCGCGTCGACACGGGCGTTGCTCGTGTTGCGGCCCGACCAGTCAAACGTCTGCTCTTCGTCGTCTTCGCTGTCGTTCAGCGCGCGATCATTGAGGATCTGCACGCGGTTGTCCGTCGTCGTCAGGTCATCGGGATCGACAAACAGATCGATCTGCGCGTCGCCTTCCGGGTCAATCCCCGACCACGCCAGCTCCACCGGATCGCTCTCGGGCAACGTCGTGTTCGTCGTCGGCCGGGTGAATGCGAACGTCGGGGCCGCATCGATCGTCACCTGCCCCGTCGCCACTGCGTCGCGCGAGTTGCCGTTGGCCGTCACGCGGGCCCGAATCGAGTACACGCCCGCGCCGAAGCCCGCCGTGTCCCAATCGGTGGTGACGGTCCCCGAGCTGCCGTTGACGCTCAGCCCTTGCGCCAAAAAGGTCTCGGCGCCGTCGTCGTTCGCGCGAACAAAAATTTCCACCGAACCCGGATCGCCCGTCCGGTTCAGGGCGCTCCAGCGAATGTTGACGATCGTGCCGCTCGCGACGCTGGCGGCGTTGCGCGGCGAATCAATCGTCACACCCAACGTGTTCGCCGTGGGCGGGTCCGGAAATCCGCCGTTGCCGTCGTTCTGATTTGGAAAGCCGAAGAAGTCGACGCAGGCCGCAAAGGGCAGCAGACCCAATGCGAGCACGACAGGCAGCGCGATGCGGCGCAGGCTCATGAGTGGTCCTTCCGGCGTCCGACAAACGCCCCGCGCCCCGATCGAGTGACGCGACGGGGCCGGGATGTCGCGGGCCTAAGTCCAATTATTCGGGGGAACAGGTGCCCGTCAAGCAGTCGAGGGGCACCTAAGCTGCACTTCAGCGAGCTTGTCGCAGAGTGGTCGCGGTCGAGTTTGCGCTCAACCCTTCAGAAGGATGATCCCCGGCGTACCGCGCGCTCCCATGCCTCAGCACGCTCGTCGGCCGCTCAGGATGGCTCCGCCGTCAGCGCCGGCCCCGTGTCCACGACCTCGAAATCCCGCCCGTAAACCTGCTTCAATTGCCGCAGTTCGTCATCGTTCCAGCGTGCGTCCGGCGCGCCCGACACATACCAATTCGAGCCGTTGTCGGCCACGATCATGCCGTAGCGCTTCATCGCCCGCAGAATCACCTGCACGTTCGCGCTGAACCCGCTGACGTCGAAATCCGCTTTCAATCGCACCCGCAGCCCCATCGGCGGCAAGTTCGGGTCCGTGTTGCTGCTCGCGAAATGCGTCGCCGGCAGGATCGCCGCCCGCTGCGTCCGACTGACGGTGAATCGCAGCGCGTGGCGAATCTCGCCCTGCTCGACCACCTCGTCGTAGCGCACCAATCCCGGAAAGATCGCCAGCCCCGCCGCGTCGGCCGAAGTCCAGCCCCACGGGCGGCGGTCGTTCGACGTCAGATCCCAGATCGCGCCGGAGCCGGCGCTCCACGACCCGTCATCTTGCGGATACGCCGCGAACAGCTCGTAGAGCTTCTTGGCCTGTATATCCAGCAGGATCACATGCCGGTCGCCACTGCTGTTCGGGCCGCCCTCGATCAAAGCGTCCAAGGGAATCGGATAGGGCCCCGCATCGCTCTCGTCGGCATAATCAAACGAGACATTCACCCGCGGCGTCGAGGCGTCAACCAGGGTGTAGGGAATGCCGATCGGAGCGCCCTCCCATTCCGTGCCAAAGTCGGGGTGCAAGCCGCGCTCCGCCCCGATGCTCGCGATGAAATTCGCCGAGTTGGCGTGGACCGGATAGGCCGAGATGTCGGTGTTCCAGGGATTGTCCGCCGGGAACACCTGCAGGCCGGTCGCGCTCTCCGACTCGCTCACGCCCGCGCCGCCCGCGGGAACATCAGATATCGCACCGTCGCCGGCCCCGCCTGCGCCGCCGACATTCGAGCTTTCCGAGTTCGGACATCCGCCCAGCGCCAGGCAGGCAACGCCCAGTCCCGCGACGATCGACAGCCGGCCACAACGGATGGAGAGATAGTTTTTCACTCTTGAATTCTTGCAATTCCGTGGCATCGCCGCTTCGCGAATCGCGCGCCATGCCCGCGCACCGATAATCGATGCATTTGCATTGTGGCCGAATCGACAAGTGGCTCGCCACCAATGGTCGATCTGCCCGAAAGAACTCGCCGATCGCAGCAGCGGCCGGCGTCCTCGTCGGCCTGCGAGCCGCAGGCCGCTCCTGTTCGTCGGATTGCGCACCGCGGACCGCTGCGACGTGCAAGCGCGCGCGACAATTCGCCGCTCCGTTTGGAATCGCCCCTGTCGCCCGTTGCTGCCGCCCGTAGCGTTGTTTCTAATGTGCCGATGCGTTGCCTTTGCCGCGACGCACACACGGTTCGAGGGAGAGCAATCGATGATCCTCGTCAACACCGAGACGATTCCCGGTCGCACAATCGTGCAGGTCAAGGGCCTCGTGCAGGGCAACACCATCCGCGCCAAACACTTCGGCCGCGACATCGCCGCCGGGTTTAAGAACCTGATCGGCGGCGAGCTCAAGGGCTACACCGAGCTGCTGACCGAGGCCCGCCGCCAGGCGCTGGAGCGAATGATCGGCCAGGCGCAGGAGCTCGGCGCCAACGCCGTCGTCAACGTGCGCTTCACCACCAGCTCCATCACCCAGGGCGCCGCCGAGCTATACGCCTACGGCACTGCCGTCACTGTGGAGTAACCAGCCATGCCCTCCTGGTTGGAAATTGCGGTCCAGTTCGCCCCCGCGGTCATCCTGCTGATGTTGGGCTATTTCGTCGGCACCTGGCGCGAGCGGGCCCACTTCCGTGCCTTGGCCCACCGCGAGCAGGAGCTGCGCGACATCCTCGTCGTCAACCTCAAAGCCGTCACACGGCCCGAGACCGTCGCCCACGCCGAGATCGTCATGTCCGAGGCCGTCATCGCCACCGATTATTTCAAAGGCTTTGTCGCGGGCTTCCGCAACTTCATCGGCGGTCGCGTCACTTCCTACGAATCCCTCATGGAGCGCGCCCGACGCGAGGCGCTGCTGCGCCTGCTCGATCAGACTCGTGCCATCGGCGCCAGCGAGCTTTGGAATGTTCGCTTTGAGACCGCCAATGTCCTGAAGCAATATGGCGGCGGCAATTCGCCCGCCGTCAGCGTCGACGTGATCGCCAGCGGCACCGCCATCACCCGTCGCGCGGGCTAGCCGTGTTTGGTCGTAAGCCCAAATCCAAGCACTCGGTATTCGACGAACCGCACCTGCGCGGCAAAGCCCAGATCGACCCCTCCGAGGCGCGGGCCGCGAAAAAGCTGGATCGCGAAGCGCAGCACGCCGCCGCCCACCCCAGCGCCGAAACTCCGCGCGACAGCATCTACGACGAGCCCGATTTCCTTCCCGATCGACCGAGTGAGCTGATCGATCAGGATTGGACCTGCTCGCGCTGCGGCTACAACCTGCGCGGGCTCATGACCGGCCGTCCCTGCCCCGAATGTCGACACATCGAGCTTTACCGTCCGCCTCCGACCGACCGTCCCACATATTCCACCTGGTTGAGCAAGCGCGCCGCCACCGTTTCAGAGGCGTCCGGCTGGCGCACCGCGTTCCTCGTCGCGCTCGCGGGCGGGCCGTGGGCGGTGCTCGGGGCGTTCCTGTCGGCCAATGGTTGGGGCATGGCCGCGACCCCGCTGCTGGGGCTGATTTTCTTCGGCCCGCTCTCGGAAGAGGTCATGAAGATCGGCCTGACGGTGACGATGGTCGAGATCGCCCCGTTCCGATTTCGGCTGCCCGGCCAGCTTCGCCTCGCCGCCCTCGGCTCCGCGCTGCTCTTTGCGGTGATCGAAAACACCCTCTATCTGACGGTCTATATCCCCAACCCTACGCCCTTCATCATCATCTTCCGCTGGACCGTGTGCGTCGCGCTCCACGTCGGCTGCACCGCGGTCGCCGCGCAAGGACTCATTCCGGTTTGGTCGCGCACCATGAGCGAAGCGCGCAAGCCGCGCCTCACCCCCTTCATCCCCGCCCTGCTTCTGGCCGTTGTCCTGCACGGCGCTTACAACTTTTCGATGTACCTCTGGGATCGGGTCTAGCCCCGCCGCGCATCGTTACCGATTGCCCCGCTCCACCCGTCGCGCCCGAATGGCATCGATGCTGAACAACGCCAGCCCGGCCCAGATCGCCGCAAAGCCCGCCCACTGCAACGGCTTCAGGCTCTCGCCAAACGCCAGCCCCACCAAAAACTGAATCGATGGCGACAAATATTGCATCAGCCCCAGCGTCGTCAGGCTCACGCGCCGCGCGCCCGCCGCGAAAAAGAGCAGGGGGATCGTCGTCACAGGGCCCGCCAGGAGCAGCAGAATGTCCATCTGCGTGTTGCCCATCGCAAACGCCCGCTCCGATGTGGTGAACAGATACCCGAAGTACGCCAGCGACGCGGGAAAGAGCAGCGTCGTCTCCACCGTCAGGCCGAGCAGCGCATCCGCCCGCACCACCTTGCGCAACAGACCATAAAGCCCGAACGTGATCGCCAGCGCCAGCGACAGATAGGGCGGCTTGCCGACCGCCGCCGCGAACATCACCACGCCGACAAACGCCAGACCGATCGCCGCCCACTGCGCCATCCGCCGCAGCCGCTCCCCCAGAATCACCATGCCCAGCAGCACCGAGATCAGCGGATTGATGAAGTATGCCAAACTTCCCAACAAGACATTCTTCGACACGACGGCATAGATGTAGAGCAGCCAGTTGGCCGCGATCAGCGACGCCGACGCAATCAGCGTCAGCAGCGTCCGACGATCGCGAAAGAGCGCCACAAAATCGCGCCCGCGCCGAAAAATCGCGATCATCAGCCACAGCCCCAGACACGACCACACCACCCGATGCGCCAGCAGCTCATAGGCACTGGCCGACCGCACCGCGCGAAAGTAAATCGGCACAAACCCCCACCACAGATAGGCGCTCAGCGCCGCCAGAGCGCCCCAGCGATCAACGGGCGCGACCGCCGCGCGCGGCCCCGGCGCGGCCATCGTTTCAGCTGGGCCCGCGGCGGCGGACTTGCTCTCGGCGGCGGACAATTCGAGCGTCGGCATTCAGAGAAATCTCATCATCGCGGGTCAACAAACACAGCGCACAATGGGTCGAGCATAGGCTCCGCGCCCATCCGCGGCTAAAAAAATCGCTATCCCACCCGATGCTGCGCGAGCCATGCGGCGGGTCGCATGCCCGCCGGGTGATCCAGCCGCACGCACAGACAATCGCTCCGATTGGCCACTCCGGCCAGTGCGTCATAATCCGCCGGCTCTAACTCCGACAGACCGACCGAAACGCGTGGCCGCGCCGTCGCTCCCGCCGTGTCATTGAAAATGCACCAGGCGGGGACTGACGCCGCGCGCAGCGCCGGCTCCAGCCACGATAGCCAGGCCGCCGCCTGCGCCTCCGCAGCCGCGGCCTCGCTGAGTGCGCCGCAGAATCGCCGCGCGGCGCCCGGCTGACGCAGCTCTCCGATTCGCCCCGCCGCCGCGCTGACGCCGATCGCGCTCGGATCGCCGACGTCCGCCCCGTTCTCCCATGTCTCCGCGGCCCGTCGCAGCTCGGCGGTCTCGGCGGCGGCCCGCTCCGGCGGCGGCTCGATCGCAAAGTCGCCATAGACTTTCGCAAAATCGCGGCCCGACAGCGAGCCGCGCTCGCGCCACGCCGCGTCGAACGCCCGTGCGTAATGCACCGTCGCCCCCAGCCGCTCCAGCGGCCCGTCGCCCATGTCTCCCTGCGGACAAACGACGAAAAAGCAGAATGGAAACTTTCGACCGAGGCTGTCGCGGCTGTCCCACAATCGCGCGATCACCCACTCGCGACCGGCTCCAAACGGCACGCACAGCGTCGAGGTCAGCAACTGTGCCCCCGGCTCGCGCGACAGGAGCGCCGCGCGGCCTTCATCCAGCCAGCGTGTGAACGCCGCCGCTGTGCCGGTGTCGCTGCCGATGCGTCGATACTCCGCGGCGAATGGCAGCTTGCCATAGGCCCGCAGCGGGACCGAGCGAGCGGACTTTGCGAACCAATTTCTGAACAAGTGCGGCTCCGCATTCGCCTGAATCAGCGAGTCGCGGGCTTCGGCCCGCGCAGACGTCGCGCGCCTCGATGGCCGTCGGTCGCGACCGACCTTGCCCCAGCGCGCGAATACTAACTGGATTTGTCGTGGATCGCCGACTTGTCTCAGAAGCAGCGGAAAGATGGGAAGTGCGGGCATTCCACCCGCACAGTCGCCGACGGGCCGACGCATCGCGCGGGCTGCGAAGGCCCACGCCCCCCCAAACCGGTTCTCAGTTCTTCGCCAGGCTCAGCGCAACCACCTGCTCCCGATCCCGCGCAAACAGCACACCGCCCACCAGCGACGGCGGCGAATACGCCTGCTTTTCGCCCAGCACCTTCGCCTCGCTCATCACCGTCACGCCGTCCGGGAGCAGCTTCAGCAGCCGCAGTTTCCCGTCATCGCTCAACGCCAGCACCTTCTCGCCCGCGACCACAAAGTTCGACTTCCCGAAGACGCGATCTTTCCACGTCTCGGTCCCGTCGCTCAGCGCATACGCCACCACCATCTCGGGCTGCATCGGCGTCGCAAGCAAGCGATCTCCGATCCGCACCGCGTTGAAGTGCGCCATCTTCAGCTTGCCGTTCCACACTTCCTTGGCGTCGAGCTGCCCATCCTTGTAGGTCAGTTGGAACATCCGACAGCCTTTGCCGGCGTCGCTGCCGATGAACAGCCGATCGCCCGGGCAAATCATCGGCGTCGGAATGTAGCTGTTGAACGGATTCTGGTGCGGCGTAGACCACAGCAGTTCGCCATTGGTCGGATCAAACACGCCGATCGCCGGCTCCACCAGCGCCGCCATCAGATCGCGCCCGCCCATCTGAAAAATCACCGGCGTCGAGTATCCCGCGCCGAAGTCATGCTTATGCCAGACGACCTTTCCGTCGCTCAGGTTGAACGCCACCAGCCCGTGCTCCTTGCCGCCCACCGGCGCGATAACCGTGTCGCGATAGACGATTGGGCTGGCCGAATAGCCAAAACGCAGGAAGTTCGGCTGAAACTCCTTCTGAAAATCGTGCGACCAGAGCGACTTGCCCGTCGCCCGGTCGAGGCAGTGCATGTGTCCCAGGTAGCCGATCGTGATCACGCGATCGCCCACCACCAGCGGCGTCGAGTTCGGCCCAAAGCCGAAGTCGGCGATGTACTCCATTTCACCCGGCTGCCGGTCGGGGTTCTTCTTCTGTTCGTCCGTCAGCGTCGGCTGCGGCACCTTCGCCGTATAGCGATGCTCCCACTTCTGCTCGCCCGTGGCGGCGTCGAGCGCCAGCAATCGCTCATCGTCACCTTCGCGCGCCGCGACAAACGCCACCCCTTCGGCCACCACGATCGACGAAAATCCGCCCGCCAGCTCGCGCTTCCACAGCACCTTGGGCCCACCCTCGGGGAACGCATCGAGGATTTTCGCCTCCGGCAGCGTGAAATCCCCATTCGGCCCGCCCCAGCGCGTCCATCCGGCGCTCGCAGGGCCGACGCCGGCCAATGCGGCCGCGGCCAACGCGCAGAATCGCGCAGGGGCGGAAAAATGGGTCAGCGAACGGGCGGAAGTACTGCCAATGCTCATCATCATCTCCGCAATCTGCATCAGAGTTTCACCATCGATTGGTCGCCGGCGGCGAGTGTATCGGAGCGCCGCCCCTCGCGCTTGTCGCGAATTGCACGCCCGCATCGGGGTGTCCTGAGGTGGAATGGGCGGGTTTGGTTGGATTCGTTCTGAATCGGGGGCGGGTTGCGTTGCGCCACGGTTCCCTGAGCCGCGTCTTCGCCCGCCGGGGCGGCGGGGCGCACGAACGTAGTCAGATGGTTCAGGCTGTGGACTCGCTCCGTTTCACCCATCCGCGCGCGAATACGCGAGAGAATCCAGCAATCTGGGCATGCGTTCTGAGAGTTGGCATCCCCTTTGCGTCGCGCAAATCTGTTTCACGTGAAACAGATTTGCTCCCTCACTCCGCCGGCGTCATCTTCTCGCGCCACTCCGCCGCCTTTGCCGCGTCGCCGCGCGCTTCGTAGTGGGTCACCAGCGCCTGGATCGTTTGAGACTTGTAATGTTGCGGCGAGTCGGGAATCTCGAAGAGCCGGGCGTGGCCTGCGAGGAGCAACGACTCGGCTTCGTCGTAGCGGGCCAGTTTCGTCAGCACGCGCCCCAGCGAGACCTTGCCCCACGCCGTCAGGAAGTGCTGCGGCACAATCTGTTCGCGCACCGCCAAAGCTTCGCGAATGTAGGGCTCGGCCGCTGCCGCGTCGCCGGATTCGTAGAGCGCGTTGCCCAGCATCCCGAGCGGGCCGGCCAGCTCGCGGTGGCCCGGAGGCAGCGTCGCCCGCATGATCTCGAGCGCGGCCCGCATGTGCTCCATGCCTTCGACGGTCTGATTGGTCTGCAGACAGATGCTGCCCAAATCGGTGAGCGCTCGCGCGACGCTTACGTTTGGCTCGGTGTGCAGCTTCCGGTAAATCGCGACGACCTCGCGGTAGAGCGGCTGAGCCTCGTCGAGCCGACCGTTATCTTGCAGGATCCGCGCCAGCCGCGCGACGGACCAGGCGTACTCCGGGTGCTCGCTGCCGACGGTTCGTCGCCGCGCGTCGATCACCTCGCGGATCAGCTTCTCGGCCTGATCGGTCTGGCCGGTGGAAGCGAGCATGAGCGCCAGATTGGCGCGGCCGTTGAGTACTTCGGGATGCTCGGGGCCGAGCCGTGCCTCGCGATTGGCGAGCGACTCGCGGATCAACTCGGTCGCGCGGGCGACATCGCCGCGGCGATAGGCCATGCCGGCGAGGTTTTCGAGCGTCATGCCGATCGTGGGATGACTGTCTTTGTAGACCGTGCGCTGAATGGCGAGGGCTTCGAGCATCGCTTTTTCAGCTTCATCGCTGCGGCCCAGCTCGGACAGCGCGACGGCGCGATTGCTCATCGCGCCGGCCAGTGCGACGCGGTCGTGGTTGGCGGTCTTGGCCCACAGCCGCAGCGCCTCGTCGAAGTGGGCCAGCGACTTGGGGAAATTGCCACGTCGGTAGTAGAGCTCGCCGAGGCCGCAGTGGGCGTCGCCGGCGCTGCGGCTTTCGGGCGCCAGGCGTTGGAATATCTCGACCGAGCGGTCGAACGCGACCTGCGACTCTTCGTACTTGCCGCTTTCGCGGAGCGCCTCGCCCAGTACCTGGAGCGCGTCGGCTCGATTGAGGGTGGCCTCTTCACCTGCGGATTCCAGAAGCTGCACCGCGGTGTTGAGCTGCGCGACGGCCCGCTCATAGGCGCCTTCGGCGATATCGAGCGCCCCGAGATCGCGATGCGCGCTCGCACGCAGGACCGGATCGGGTTTGGCCGCGGTGTCGTGAAGCTGCAGCGCGCGTTCGAATTGCGTGCGTGCTTCGGCGTGCTTCGCGAGGCTCTGATAGGCGTAGCCGAGCGTCTGGCGGATGGCCGCTTCGAGGTCGGGCTGATCGGCGAAGCGCTCGCCCAGCGTGGCCGCGGCGCCATCGAGCAAATCCGAGACCAGCACCTCCGACTCTTTCGCGCGGCGGGCGTTGGCGGCGTTGAGCATCGACTGCATGAACTGCGTGACGGCGGCGGCGCGATCTCGTTCGCGCTCCGCGGTGGCCCGTTGTTCGACGGCGAGCGCGGTCTGCTCTTCGGCGCGGGCCCGTTCGCGACTTTGCGATTGGTAGAGAAAGCCGAGGCCGACGCTCGACGCCGCCAGCAAGCCGACGAACGCGCCGCCGGCGGCGATCGACCAGGCGTGGCGCTTGGCGAGGCGCGAGAGGAGATAGGTGGTGCTATCGCGCCGGGCGGCGATCGGTTCGCCGGCGAGGAAGCGCTGCAAGTCGTCGCGCAGTTCGCCTGCCGACTGATAGCGCCGCTCGCGCTCCTTGGCGAGGGCCTTGAGCACGATCGTGGAGAGGTCTTCGGGCAGCAGCGGGTTGCGCGTGCGCGGCGCGACGGGCGCGACGGAGCGGATGCGCTGTACCACTTCGGGCAGGGGGCCGAAAACGTCATAGGGGAATTCGCCGGTCAGCGTCTGATAGAGCACGACGCCCAGCGAATAGACGTCGGAGCGGACATCAAGGTCGGTCGCGCCGGAAGCTTGCTCGGGGCTGGCCCAGGGCAGCGAGCCGACAAACTGGCCTGGCGCGGTCATCGTCAGCGCGCTCGATGGATCGGGCGAAGCGGCGTCGTCGATCGGTTTGGCGAGGCCGAAGTCGAGCACTTGCGGGCGACCCGCGGCGTCGAAGCGGATGTTGCTGGGCTTCAGATCGCGGTGGATGACGCCGCGCAGATGGGCGGCCTGCACCGCGTCGGCGACATCGGCGAGGACGCGGCAACGGTCGCGCAGGGCGTCGAGCGAATCGGGCTTGCGGGCGAAGCGCTGGTCGAGCGGCGGGCCTTCGACGAAATCCATCGCGAAATAGAGCGCGCCGTCGGGGCTGACGCCGAAGTCGTGCATCGTGACGATGTTCGGGTGTCGCAGGGCGGCGAGGATCTGGGCCTCGCGCTCGAAGCGGGCGAGTTCGTGGGCGGTGGCGCTACTGCCGACAGTCAGCACTTTGAGTGCGACTTCGCGGCGCGTGGCGGAGTGCCAGGCGCGATAGACGAGTCCTTGTCCGCCGCGCATCGGGGCGCCGCGCAGCTCGTAGCCGGGAAAGCTGCGGCCGGGAACGCTTGCGGCGAACGCCGGCCGGTCGCGCTCGGAGCGCGTCGCGCCGTCGGAGGAGGATGCGGCCCGGCGGCGGGCGCGTTCGATCACCCGCAGGTTGGCGAGCTCGCGTCGCAGATCTTCGGCCAGGTCGGGATTGCTGGAGATGATCGCTTCGTCGGCCGAGTCGTCGCCGGTCATGCGACGGTCGATGATCTCATCGACGAGGCGCTGCACACGCAGCAGGCGGGCTTCGATCTCGGGGGATGCGTTGGGGCGTTGCACGGCTCGCTCACCATCCGTTGCAGATCGAATCCGGCGCGCCGGACGCGGCGCGGACCAGGCGGCGAAGGGGTCCGCACGGCGGACCCTACACAGAGAACGACGGGTGGACGGGCCCGCTTACGGTCCGGACAGAAAAAAGCGGCCCGAACTACCCAGCACTTGTCGCAATTCCTGCAAGCCGCGGTGACAGAGCAGGCACACGGCGCCCTCCGAGCGCTGCATCCGCTGGGCCGCCTCAGCCACGGGCAAGCCGTCCAGATAGCGCAGCCGCAAGGCGGATTGCTGATCGGCCGTCAGCGAGGCCAGCGCACTGCGAACCAGCTCGACGGCTTCGAGCGCGCCCGCGTCGCGGCTGGGAGTGCGCTCGTGGATGGCGAGAAGCTCCAGCCAGCCGGCCAGATCGTCGCGGTCGGGGGCGTTGCCTTCGATCCGGCGTCGATCGCCGCCCCGCTTCTGCGCCGCAGCGGCCTTGATCACATCGAGCAGGCGATTTTCCGCAATCCGCACCACCCAGGCGAACAGGGCGTCGTCACCTCGAGGCGAAAAGCCGGAAAGCTGCTGAAACACCGAGACATAGGCGTCCTGCAAGACGTCGTCGGCGTGAATCGTTCGCGCGAGTTCGGCGGGGATGCGACGATCGATGTGGGCGCGCAGGCGCGCATGCAGCCCCAGCAGCAGGCGATCAAACGCCGCCGGGTCGCCAGCCTGGGCTTTGGCTAACAGCTCAAGTTGCCGCTCGTCCACGACAGCAGTCTAGCGGACGCAACTATCGACCCGAACGCGATTTGCGGCTGCACGAGCGCAAAAAAAAAGCCGCTTAGAGCGGAAATATCGGCGGTCAATGCGCGAATTCTCCGCGGATTCGGAAGGTCAAAGAATCAAAGGAGCCGACATGCAGGGAATCTTGAATTCAATCGCATCAATGCCTTGGTACGGCTGGGTCGGGATCGCGACGATGGTCATCGTGGCCGTGGTTGCGTTAGCGAGATCGTCGCCGCGTCCGTCCGGGAAGTGATTCTCGGGCTTTTTGCGACCGCCATCTCTTTGGTTCGCATCGTCTGATACAGGCCGGGCGGCTTCGACTATCCCCCGGTCAGTCGCGGCGGGCCGGCGGCCGGCTCGTCGCCTTCCAACGCGGGTAGCGCGGGCAGGCTCGTGTTCATCAGTCCCTTCAGGTCGCCGTACATGCCTGTCGCGGATTGGAGCGCCAGCTCGATCTGCTTTTCCTGACGGGCCCACTTGGTGAGCGTGGCTCTTTTTTCCTTGGCCAGTTCCTCGCGCAGCGTTTCGAAGGCTTCGGCGACTCCCGAGAGGCGATTACGAAACTGCGCGCTGCCGAGGTAGCGGTAGACGTGCTCCATCTTGGTCTGAGCGCCGGCCTGGGTGCGTCGCTCGGCGCCGAGTTCCAGCAAGCCGGCCCGGAGCGCGCTGGCCAGCAGCGGAGCGTTGGCCCAGTTGCAGACCCAGACTTCGTCGATCTGTTCAAACATCGTCACGCCCGGCGGCAGCGCGACGCTGACGAGGATCGCCAGTTCGGCGTTGGCCTCGCGCTGATCGGCCCGCAGCTTCGCGAGCCACTTGGCGTCCCAGTTCTTCGTGCGTTTCGTTTCCCACAAGATCGTCCCGCAGACCTGCCCGGCGTCGATCACGCGCTGCAGTACGTCGCCGCCATGCACGCCCTTGGCGACCGGCTCGATCGCGTCGTGAGCGAAGCGGCGACGGAGCTGCTCTTCCAGCGCCAGTTCGAGCACTTCGCCTTGCAACTGTTGCGAGCCTTGCTCGGTGCGGCGCTTGGCCTCCTCCATCTGCAATCGTAAGTCTTCCATCTGCTTCTTCATGTCGCCGATCAGCTTGTCCTTTTCGGCATCCTTGAACTGCTGCTGCTCGGCGAGTTGCCTGGCGATCGCGGCCCGCTGCTCGTCGACCGCTTCGGTCAGGCGGCGCTGCACGGTTAACTCGATCTCTTCGGCTTTGGTTTGCAGTTCGCGCTCGCGGCGGCGCAGGTCGAGCTCGGTCTGCTTCATCGCCTGATTCTGCTGCGTCAGCTCGGCGATCCGGGCCTCGCGGTCCTTAAGCTCCACGTCGCTCGCGGCCCGCAGCCGGGCCGATTCTTCCGCGGTCCATTTCTTGCGCTCTTCGTTCAGACGCTGCTGCACATCCGCCGCGGCTCGCTCGGCGATGAGCCGGTCGATCTCGGCCTTTTCCGCGGCGATCGCGCTCTTTTGCTTTTCGATCGCGGATTTCGCCTCGCGCAGTTGCTCGGCCTGCTTCTCGGCCTGGTCCTTCAAATCGGCGACGAGCTTGTCGACGCCGCGCTTTTTGTCGGCGAACTCCGCCTCGGCCTTGGCTCGGGCCGCGACGATGACCTGCTCGGAGAGGACGCGGTCGATCTCGATCGGCGTGTTGCAGGACGGACACTTGATCTGCGTTGACATGTGTTCATGCTCCTCCCGCGCTCAGGGCCGCGGTCGCGACGGCGGCCGACCCCGCTTCCGTCCCCGGACTTGGCTCATTCACGATTACCGCTCCGCATTCGGGGCAATTGGCCGAGGCGAGCCCGAAGAGCACATAGCCGCATTTGCCACACTGCTCCTCCTCGATCTCGATCCGCATTTTCAGGCCGCACTGCTTGCAGGAGCAATGGCCGGCGGGCAGGGTCTGATCGCTGCCGCAGCGCGGGCAGAAGAGCCGCAGGTCGAGGCGGGTGGTGAAGACGGTTTCCTGCTTGGTGATGGTGGTCATGCGGTGCATGACGCCGGCGGCGATGAGGCCGGTGGCGGAGAGGATGCCGGAAATCGCCATCACGCGGCCGAACACGTCGAAGGTGTCGTTGTCCTCGCCCGCGAGCACGGCGACGGCCGTCATCACCAGCGGCATGGCCACCGCCGCGGTCAGCCAGCGAAACCAGACGCCGACCGAGTGCCGCGCGCCGCCGCGGCGGGCGAGGATGAGCGCCGCCGGGATCGTGATCACCGTGAGTGCTGTGATCAGCTTCAGGCTTTCGAGCCGCGTGAGAAACGCGGACGTCCCCCAAGAACTGCCGGTGTTTCCCCACCAAATACCCAGACAGAACACAATCATCGCGATGATCGTCGCCGGAATCACCCAGCGATATCCGCGCCGCACTCGGGCGAAAGCGAGCGTGGCGCAGATCGCCGCGACCGTCGCCAACGAGCAGGTGAACATCACCGTGTCTTCGATCGACTGGATCGGGTCTTGAACGCCCCACGTTCGGTTCCATGGAATCCAGATCAAAAACAGCGCGCCCGCCAGCCCCACGACGTTCAGCAGGATCGCCAGTGGCCCGATCGGCGACCATCGGCCGCGCTCCGCGGCGGTCGCTGCCGGCAGCGCCAAGAGGGCCGCCATGCCGCAAAGCATCGCGGTGCCAAAGATGCGCCCGGTGGTGGGGCCGGGAGAGCCGATCAAGATCGTCGCGACCCCGACCACCGCGCAGAGTGCGATCGACCCCAAACAAAGCCATAGAAGCCGTCGCTGCGTCCGCCCGGTCGTGATCATGTTGGAAAGTGTACCTCGCGCGGGTCCGGGCTATCATCGAAGCCAAATTGGCGTCTGCAACCAGAATGGGCATACGAAAACCGCCCGCCAACCCACACAGGAGCCTTGTGAGATGAAGTCGATTTTTGCCGCCACCTTCGCGCTCGCCGGTCTTGCCGCGTTGCCGTTCGTCGTCGCCGGACCGAACGCCCCGGCCCCGAGCGCCGCCGCCCGCCATACGACGGCGTACAAGGTGGACTCGGGCCATTCGTCGGTGATCTTCTGCGTCAAGCACATGGGCGCCGCCAACTTTTACGGCCGCTTCAATGAGATCAAGGGCGAGTTCGGCATCGACGACCACGACCCCGCCGCCAGCACCTTCAGCTTCACCGTCAATACCGACAGCATCGACACCAACGGCGAAGGCCGCGACAAGCACCTGAAGAGCGAAGAGTTCTTCAACACCGGCAAGTACCCGGAGATGACCTTCACCAGCAAGAGCGTCAAGCAGATCGACGCGAAGACCTGGGAGGTCGCGGGCGAGCTCAAGCTGCTGGCCGAGACCAAGCCCCTCACCGTTAAGTTCGAGAAGACCGGCGAAGGCAAGGGTCGCGGCGGCGCCGAACTGATCGGCATCGAGACCACCTTCACCGTGAAGCGCAGCGAGTGGGGCATGGCGGCCCTCGTCGGCCCGCTGGGCGACGATGTCAAGATCACCGTCGCCATCGAAGCCGCCAAGCAGTAATCGATCGGCGGAAACCGGAGCGTGTGTTTCGCCGCGCCGGCGATCTAAATCGGATCCGCCGGCCGATTCGCGGCGAAATGCACCTCTTCGTCCCGGTTTGCAGCTTATAGGGCAGGCCGCGGCGCGATCGCGGGCGGGTTCGGTGGCATTCTTGCTGACGATTCTCCCAACGCTCCGCCGCGCCCTGCCTCTTATCTGAGGTGACAAAGCCCATGTCCGACCTCGCCTCCGAAAAATGCGTCCCTTGCGGGCCGGGCACCGCCCCGCTGCGCGGCGCCGAACTCGCCGCGCTCGCGGCGAAGCTGCCGCAGTGGTCGGTCGTCAACGAGCATCACCTGCAGCGCGAGTACCGCTTCAAGAACTTCGCTCACGCGCTGATCTTCGTGAATTCGGCGGGTATCGTCGCCGAGGAGCAGAAGCACCATCCCGAGATCACCTTCACCTGGGGCCGCGCGACTGTGCGCGTCTGGACCCACTCGATCGACGGCCTTGCCCGCGGCGATTTCGTGCTGGCCGCTAAGATCGAGCGGCTTTATGAATCGACCGCTCGTGAATAAAGGTCGCCTCGCCCGTCGTCCTGCGGCTGCACCGCTCGTGTTGGCCGTCGGCGCGACAATCGCCCTATTCACCGGCTCGCTGGCGGGCTGCGCCAGCGCCCCGAGGCAAAGCCCGGCGAAGATCGAGCGCCCTCCCGCCGTCCCCGGCACAACGGCACCGGTGGCGCCGCCGGTGCCGACCTCCGCGCCCGCAGCAAACGCCGCCACCAGTAAGCCGTCCGCGGCCATCGCTCTCGCACCGACAATCGCACCGCCGCCGGCCGAAGCGGCTGCGGCCCTGCCGGCCAATTGGGAGCCGGAGTTTGCCCCGGCCCTCGAATTGCTCCGGGGCTTCGACCGACCCGCCGTCGATGCCAATTGGCGTGTCGGCGATCAGCTCGTGTGCAGTCTGCGGTTTAGCAAGGGCTCGACGCGCGAGCTGCGTTTCGCCCGCGTCACGGTGCGCACGCCGGTGCTCAGCGACGAACAGGAAGTCGTCATCGACGACGCCGTGACGTCGCCCGCAGACAAAGTCATTTACCTGGCGCCGATCGACCGCGCGTCGTCGGTCGACCGCTCGAACAAGTTCGTCGCCAAGAGCTGGCGGCACGGCTTTAACCTGCCCGACAAATCCGCCGGCCCCGATGAGATTCGCTTCGATTCCGATTCGATCCTCGTCTCGTTGGAGCTGTTCGATGCGACCCTGCAGCGCGTCAGCACCTCGCACGCGCTCGCGACCGAGGCCCATCTGCGCGAGGGGCTCTATCAACTGACGAGCGAACTGTTGACCGTGGCGCAGGATCTCGGCCCCAACGCCGACCAGATCCTCGACGCCGACCCGCGCAAGCTCTCACTTCCGCCGCGGCGGCTGCTGGGCGGCGTGATGACCCTTTTCGCGTTGCGCAACGCGATCTGGTCGGCCCCGAGCATCACGCCGATCCTCAACACGCTCGTCCGCCCGCCGTCGATCTTCTCGATCATCGCCAACGGCGGCATTCGCTTTGGGCTGGACATGCGCTTCAGCCAGATCGCGATCGAGCAGCGACCGCTGCCGGTTTCGGAGTTGGCGACGACCACCGCTCCGCCGCTGGTGCTGCCCTTCGATATCTTGATCAACGGCGAGCCGGCCTTGCGTTGCCGCGTGATCACGCTCCCGCCTCAGCCGCCGCTGCAGCTCTGCGCGGGGGTGGTGGGGGTGGATGTTGAGCGTCCGAACGATCGTGGCCGCAGCCTGGAGTTCCGCGTGCTGGCGGCGCGGCGCGGGACGATGCGGGATGTGGCGGCGCGGTAGCTTTGCGAAACGGCGCGACGGGGGTCAATCGCCATAAGCGGCGTCGAAGATTTCGCGTGCGACGTAGGTGCGCAATGAGCGGTCTTTCATTTCCGTGATGACGCCCTCCGCGACCAGGCGTTCGAGATAGCTCTTCGCGGTGGGGTAGGTGACATCGAACTTCTTCTTCACCTCGATCACTGTGATAAATGGAGACTTGAAGAGGTCGTCGAGAAGAAGAACCGACTTGTCAGATTTTGCGCCGAGCCGCGCCAGATAGGCTTTGCGCAGGCCTCGCAGCACCTCGCAACGTCGCATCGAGTCGTCGGCCTGTTCAATCGTCCCGCGCAGGCAGAAGTCGATCCAATCGCGCCACTCGCCGTGAGTGCTGATTCGAGACAGGTGCCAGATATAGTCCTTGCGGTTGCGCTCGAAGAATTCGCTCATGTATAGGCACGGCGTGTTGAGCGCCAGCCACTGATAGTTGCAGAGCGCCAGCAGCAGCCTGCCGAGGCGGCCGTTTCCATCTTCGAACGGGTGGATCGCCTCGAATTGATAGTGGGCCACATACGCCGCGATCAGCGGGTCAATCTCGCTGGGCGGAGTCACCATGAACACTTCGAAGTTGGCCAGCGCCGCCGCCAACTCCTCCGGCGGCGGAGGCACGTATCGCCGATTCGCTCCAACGACGACTTGCTTGGTTCGAAATTCACCCGGACGCCGCTCCCGCCCGCGGACGCTCCCGTCCATCAGCAGGCGGTGTAGCTGCAACATCATCGCTTTCGTGATCCGATGGCCGTCGCGGATCAATTCGCAGCCGCGCGTCAGAGCCGTGTCGTAGGCCGCGACTTCCAGCCAGTCGTTCCGCTTTCCCTCGTCGCTCGCCTTCGAGTCTTGCGCCTCAAAAAGGAGCAACTCTTCCGGTGCGACGAACGTGCCCTCCAGGCTGTTCGACGTCATCGCCTCTCGGCGTTGCAACGGTCGCAAGAGCAGGTTGAGATCCGGCAGCTCAGCCGCCATCACGTCGAGACGTGCCAGCTTCTTATGAGCGGCGAGCAGCAGCGGCCAATGGGCGTCATTGGTTACGATCGACGGTGGAAGCGGATCGGGGACGAAGGCGTAGTCTGAATGTCGCCCCGCATTTATCGGAACTAGCCGACCGGACTTGAACTCGGAGAATGCGTTTACATCCATCGCGGTTGTCCCGAAGGCGGAAAAAGTTCGTTGAGCGCAAGGGCCATTGAACTAATCGTCGAAACTATACACTGCGCCATTAATCCAGTTAAATTTTGTTTAGAAAACTGAACTAATCGCCGATCGGGGTAAACTGTGCGATACTCAAGGCCCGCCGGCATCCCGTACACTTCTCGGCCCCAGTCCTACGCCGTTAGAAGCTGATTTCGGAGTGCCGACCGACCATGGGCTTGTTCGACCTCTTCAAAAAAGGCCTGCAGAAAACCCGCGAGAAGATCGTCGCGGGGCTGCGGGCAGTGCTGCCCTTTGGGCGGAAGATCGATGAAGCGCTGCTCGACGAGCTCGAGACCGCCATGCTCGCCGGCGACATGGGGCCGCGGGCGGTCGCGGCGTTGATCGACGAGGCGCGGGCGGCGTGGAAGGGGGGCAAGATCAGCGAGGCGCAGGAGATCCTGCCATTCCTGAAGAGCCGCGTCACGCAGACCTGGACCGCCGACACGCGGGCACTGGCCAAGGCCCCCAGCGGGCCGACGGTCATCTTCGTCGTCGGCATTAATGGCAGCGGCAAGACCACCACCGTCGCCAAGCTCGCGCACTACCTGAAACGCAACGGCAGCAGCGTGCTGCTCGGCGCCTGCGACACCTTTCGCGCCGCCGCGATCAATCAGCTCGAAGTTTGGGCCGGTCGCGCCGGCGTGGGCATCGTCCGCCACCAGCCCGGCAGCGACCCGGCGGCGGTGGCGTTCGACGCCTGTCAGGCGGCCATCGCACGCAAGGTCGATTATCTCGTAATCGACACCGCGGGCCGCCTGCACACGCAGGACCACCTGATGCGCGAGCTGGGCAAAACCTACAAGGTGATCCAGAAGCAAATCCCCAGCGCCCCGCACGAGGTGCTGCTGGTGCTCGACGCGACCATCGGCCAAAACGCGATCAACCAGGCCAAAACCTTCAGCGAGATCGTCAACGTCACCGGGCTGATGCTGGCGAAGCTCGACGGCAGCGCCAAAGGCGGCATCGTCATCGGCATCCGCGAGCAACTGAACATCCCGGTGAAGTTCATCGGGCTGGGCGAAACGATCGAAGACCTCGAGGCCTTTGACCCGCAGTCCTTCGCCGACGCGTTGTTTGAGGGGATCGGCGAGTAGGCGCTCACAACCCGAAATTCGGATGAGCTGCGGGCCGGCTTTTTCAATCGGGCCGGGCTTCGTGTAAATTTTCGACGACCATGCCAACCATCGTGCAAAAATTCGGCGGCACCAGTGTCGCCGACGCCGAACGAATTCATCGGGCAGCCCGCCGCGCGATTCTCGCCAAGTCGGCGGGCAACGACGTCGTGCTCGTCGTCTCTGCGAGGGGCCACACCACGGACCATCTGGTGGATCTCGCGCGCCAGGTCGCCCGCAAGCCCAGCAAGCGCGAGATGGACATGCTGCTCGCCACGGGCGAACAGGTCAGCATCGCGCTCGTGGCGATGGCCATTCAGGAAGCCGGCCATAGCGCGATCAGCCTGACGGGTGCTCAGGCCGGCATGCTGACCGACAGCAGCCACACGCTGGCCCGCATCAAGTCGATCGACACCTCGCGGCTGCGCGGCTACCTCGCCGAAGGCAAAATCGCGATCGTCGCCGGCTTTCAGGGTGTCGACCCCAGCTTCAACATCACGACGCTCGGCCGCGGCGGCAGCGACACGACCGCCGTCGCGCTGGCCGCGGCGCTCAAGGCCGAGACGTGCGAGATTTACACCGACGTTGACGGCATTTACACGACCGACCCGCGGCTCGTGCCGCAGGCCCGCAAGCTCGACCGCATCAGCTATGACGAGATGCTGGAGATGGCCAGCCTCGGCGCGGGCGTCATGCACGGCCGCTCGATCGAGCTGGGCATGAAGTATGGCGTGCCGATCCACGTTCGCAGCAGCTTCACCGATATGCCCGGAACCATGATTATGAACACAGCCCCCGATATGGAATCGATCTCCGTCCGCGGCGCGACGCTGAAGCGCGACATCACGCGCATCACGCTGCTGGGCGTTCCCAATCGTCCCGGCATCGTCGCCGGCATCTTCGAGGAAGTCGCGCGGCGCGGCATCTTCGTCGACGACATCTTCCAGAATGCGGCCGCCGCCACCGAAGCGACGCTCGGCTTCACCGTGACGCACGACGACCTCGACGAAGTCCGAGCCGCCGCCGCGGATCTGGCCAAGAAATTCGCGATCACCCAGCAGCAGGTCGAAGCCGGCCTGGCCCGCGTGAGCGTGATCGGCGTCGGCATGCGCAGCCATCGCGGCGTCGCGGCGACGATGTTTCAGGCGCTGGCCCGCGCCAGCGTCAACGTCGAGAACATCACGACCAGCGAAATCGTGATCAGCGTCCTGGTGCGCGACAGCGAAGCGGAGCGCGCCCTGCAGGTCGTTCACGCGGCGTTTGGCTTGGGTGGGTAAGGCGGGCCGCGGGACTCCGCGCCCTTCTTTTTAAGCGCACAGACGGGACCGCGCAGGACCCGGCGCGCAAAGCTCCGCCGCCTCGGGAGGGAAATCAATCGATCCGCGCGCGCGTATCTCGTCCGCAGGTCTGCCTGGGGGCAGATTGCTCGCATTTCCGATGACTTGGGTCGGCGCAAGGAGACCGCGAGAGTTTGTTTGGGAATCGCGGGCTAAGGAGGGGGAAAAAAAGCGGCGGGGCGCAGGGGGGTTGGTTGGGGAGAGTGATGCAGCGGAGGGTACCCTGCGCCCTCGGACTCGTAGCCGGCGAGCGACCCGTGAGGATCGTGCCGACGGAGTCTAAACAGGCTGATGAGGAGACGTCAGCCTGAGTACCGCCAGATCGTCACAACCGGTGTTTCGTCACGCAGAACCCGCTTTATTGAACGCGTGTCCATCAGGCCACACATCCTTCCGCCCCACATTGTTGTCTATTACGCCTTGGCCAGCGCAACCAAGGCGGGACTCGGCTGCCAGCGCAACAGCCTCAAGTCCGCCGCAATTTTACCGGCCTCCCAGCGGGCTGGCAATTTTTTTCGACATTTTTTCGTCCCGCCGCGGTTAAAGGTACCAGAGATCGGTTTCACGGCCTGTCAGCCACGAATTCGGGATAGATTCGGTCTCATTTCTTCTCCCCAAAATCGTCCTCAAACCCCCTTCGGCCACGCATCGAGCCAGCGCACGCGCCCGGAAACGGCCTCCAGGGCCCGGATGGAACCCCCGGAAAGCCGCAAACAAAAAAAGCACGGCCAGACGTCGGCAGCGCCAACGCGGGCCATGCTAACCCCCCCGCGTTGAGAGCGGGGATTCGCGCTCCAAGGGGGCAGAAGCGAGCGCGCCTAACCATAGCTACACTTTCACAACCAATTGATAATTTAGTCGTCTGGTCGACGAGATTCAACCCCACTTTCGTCATTCTCTGTCGGGATCGGTGGTGCGCGGCGGAACGACGCTGCTCAAATGACCCAGTCAATCGCCGCGTCGCCCACGCCGTCGACTTGTGGGGGCCGCACACGGAGCACCGGCGGGGCGATGCTGACGACGTGGCCGGGCGCGACGCTCTTGGCCATAAAGACCGAGCCGCCGATGACGGAACCGGCGCCGACGGTGGTCTCGCCGCCCAACACGGTGGCGTTGGAGTAGATCGTGACGCCGTCGCCGAGCGTGGGGTGGCGCTTGGTGCCGCGAATGACGCGGCCGCGCTCGTCCTTGGGGATGGAGAGCGCGCCGAGCGTCACGCTCTGATACATCTTGCAGTTGTCGCCGATCACGGTCGTCTCGCCGATGACGACGGCGGTGCCGTGGTCGATGAAGAAGCGGCGGCCGATGGTTGCGCCGGGGTGGATGTCGATGCCGGTCAATTGGTGGGCGTATTCGCTCATGATCCGCGGCATCATGGGCACGCCGAGTTTGTGCAGCGCGTGGGCGTAGCGGTGAATCGTGACCGCCAGAACACCCGGATAGGCCAAAATCACCTCGGCGGTGCAGGTGGCGGCCGGGTCGCCATCGAAAGCGGCCTGCACATCTTCGGCCAGCATGGCGCGAACGGCGGGGATCTGCTCGACGAAGCGCCGCGCGGCCTCGACCGCCCCTTCGCGGCAAGCCTGCCGACGACGGTCGAAATCGGCCTCGCCCTCGCAATCGCTGAGCAGGCACTCCTGAAGCTGCTCCACCAGCAGCTCCCAGAGGCGCGGTAAAAGCTCTCCGACGTGATAGCGGATGTTGTGCCGCGTCAGCCCCATGCGGCCGACGTAGCCGGGGTAAGTGAGTTCGAGCAGCAGGCCGACGATCTCGACTGTCGCGGCCCGGCTGGGCAGATGGCGGCGGTCGATGTGCTGCGTGCGCGGATCGGCGAAATAGCTGGCGACGATGCGATCGACCAATGCCGGAAGCGCTTCGCCGAGGTCGTCTTTGGGGTGCATTACTCGATCTTATCGGCGAGGGCGGGGCGGGCGACGCAGCGTGGGGGGGCGCGAGGAAAATGCAGAATGCAGAATGAAGAATGCAGAAGGGTGTCGCTCGGGATTTCTGGCGAGCTGCGGGATTCGGCCCGAGCGGAGGTTCGGTGGGTGGGCGGCCGCCGGGGATTCGCGCAACGCTGTTTCACGTGAAACAGCGTTGCGCGGCGTGGCCCGTCGCGTCGCGAGTTCAACATCCGCCGCCGGAGTCCACTTGGAACGCGGAAAGTCTGCGTGAGTCCGTGACCGCGTTCCGCACGGAACACGGGTTGCACTGCACTACCGCGGCAACCTGCTCAGCGGCGGCCGATCGCGAGGGCGGCGAGGGTCATGAGGGCGAGCGCGGAGGGTTCGGGGCCGACGAACGCTTCCGGAGATGCATTCGAGTAGCTGACCGATTGGCCGGGGACTGCGGCAGGCCCGCCGGCGCTGTCGTCGAGCCCGAGGTGGACGGTGTTGGTCGGCGTAGCTCGTTGCAGGAAACTGGTCGCATTGTTGTGAATGAGAATGTCACCGACCGTGCCATTGACCTCGACCCACCCGAACAACCACAAGCCGCCGGCTCGATCCTGATTATCAAGGGCACGAATGAAGTTTCGAGTTGTCAGGCCCGGTTGAAGCACGGCAACGGCCGGCGCCATGTCGGCGACATTCGAATTCCACGTCTGGATGCCGGGCGCATATGCCCAGCGTTTCAAATCGTCTGTGGAGTCGTCTGGCGTGGCACCGTCGTCCAAGATGCGCTGCCAAATGTTGGTACGTTCGACTACGAGATTGCCCGAAGTGCTGATCGCGAGATCGATCATCGTCACGTCTGTCGCCGGCGCGACCGCGAGTGGACTTAGATCCGCCCAAAGGTACAGCCGAATCGTTGTGGACGACCCGCCAGTATCTAAAACCGGGTCGTTCACCACGCTAGTCGGCGCGTTCGCCGCGCTTTGCTCATCATTCGCGTCGGCTAGTCCGGTCAGAGAAAGGAAGTACCTAGCGCTCACCGCGTACGCCTGCGCGGCCACCAGCGACGCCAGGCCAAGCCGCAATGCGAAGTGCTTCAAGTTCATGGTGCTCCTCCTCCGCCCGCGATTGGGGCACGACATACTCTTCGAAGAGCCGCCCCGGCGCGACTGCGGCGGGACGCCGCGAGCGGCCTACAGGGGGCAGGCTATCGGATTTCTGTCATGGGATTCAAGGGAATTTGGGGCGTGTGACGGTCGGGTTACTTCAAGGTCTGCGCGCGAACGGGGCGAGAAGGCGGGTGAAACGTGTCCTGCCGCGGGCGTTGCCGGATGTCGCGGCGTGGGCTACGGTCGCAGTAGCGGCGGGCGGCGCCGCGACGTACGGATGCGGAGCGCGGAGAGATGGCAGCAGTGATCGACCAACCAGCAACGGGGACGGCGGCGAAGCGCCCGGTGCGGGCGGAACTCATCGACGAACTTGTCGCGCGCTACGGCGTCGGCAAAAACTACGCGCGGGCCTACATCGAGTATTGGCAGGAATCGCGCGGTCGGCAGGAAGAGACGCTGGCGGGCATCATGGCCCGGCCCGATCCGGAGCCGATGTGGTTCGACTACGCGCTTTCCACGAATTATCGCGGGCGAAATCTCTACGCTCATTTTCAGCCGCACTTCGGTGAGCGGCGCGGTCGCTATCTCGACGTCGGCTGCGGCTTTGGCGGGTGTCTGACGGCCTTCGCGGAGCGCGGGTTCGATGTCTGGGGGATTGAGGTGGCGCCGGAGCGGATCGCGCTGTCGATCGCCAACTGTGCCGACATCGGTCTGAGCGGGCGCGTCTCGCGCGATGACATCACCGATCCGGCGATCGTGCAGCGGCTGGGCCAGTTTGACGTGATCACCTGCACGGACGTGATCGAGCATGTACTCGATGTGCCCGGTGCGCTGCGAAACATGAGCCGCATGCTGCGGCCCGGCGGCACGCTGATCCTTGAGATCCCGAACATGGACAGCGTGGCCTTTGTCTGCAGCGACGGCCACTTCAACCTTTTCGGCATCACGCAGATCGATCGGCCGACGGCGATTGAGTATCACCGCGCGAGCTTCGACTTTGACTACGACGTGGGCTACTACCACCCACTGCGCTATTACGTGAATGAGCTGCGGACGCTGGGTCTGGCTGCCGAGGGTTTCGCTTCGCCCCAACACGCGCCGCGCGCGCCGATGGACTGGGCCGGGCAGCGGGCGATGATCTGGGAAGCGTATCAGCGGTTTCGCGCGAGCGGCGCGAAGCGAGTTTCGCCGACTGTATCGCGAACGCTGCGGCACGCCGTGGCGCGCTATGCGGCGGAGCTGCGGAGGAACCACTGGCGGCGGGCGGCGGGGCTGTTGCCGGAGGGGCGGTTTGCGACTCGATATCTGACGGACTTCTGGTTTTTGGTGGGCAAGTCGCCGGAGTGAAACCTGATCTTCGTCGGGCGGCGCGGGCGATAGCCTGAGCACGAGGTTGGGTCCGGTCGTTGGGCGACCGGACCCGCAATCCAGCTTCGCGCGTGAACCAGCCGCGGCGTCAGACTCCGCCGACGAGGATGTTTACGAAAGCACCGATGTCGCCGACGCTGACGATCAGGTCATCGTTCATGTCGGCCAGCGTGAGATCGCATCCGGGGTACTGGGCCTGGTAGCCAGTCGGATTTGTCAGCGCCAGCACGAATCCGCCGATGTCGCCTACGGTAATGACGTTGTCGCAATTCATGTCGCCGCGAAGCGCGTCGCCAGTGGTGAAGGTCCAGGTGGGCGACTGCACGACGAACGATCCGTCGTTGATGACCACATACCACTGGTAGGTCGAGTTTGGATCGAGCGACGACCAGGGGAAGCTGGCGTTTCCGCCGCTGGGGATGCTCGTCCGTTGCCCGAGTTCGACGATGCTCTCGCCGCCCATGTCGTAGGAGATCGTGAACTGGCTGTTGGCGTCGACCTCGAAGATGCCGAGCGTCGGAGAATAGGTGCGGACGAGGATCGCGTTGTCGGCCGGTCGAAACTCCATGATTCGCAACCAGCCTGTGCCGCCCAGCGTGCGGGCCTGATAGTCGGCCAACAGGGTGTGGATGGTGTTGCCGGCGAATGTGTCGACGCGCAGCCCCTCTCCGGCGATGTGTCCGCACAGCATCAGGAAGAGATTCGGCACGTCGCGGAGCGCGTTGTAGGTCGCCTGGCCTTGAGGGCCCCAGGCCGCCGGGTTGCCGGTGCCGATCAAATAGTGCGACACCAGAATGCCGCGTCGTTCCGGGTATGCGCGAAAAATGCTCTCGGCCCAGGCCAGCACCAGGGGATTGGCGGCGGTGTCGAATTCGAGATGGACCACGACAAAGTCGAGGCCGCTGGCGGAGAAGAGCAGGAAGCTGTTGTCGTTGTCGAGCCCGAAATGGCCGCCGTACCAGGGCCGCGGCTGGTAGCGGCTAATGGGAAAGTACCAGTTGAAGTTTGTGGTCCCATTAGGGGCGCCGCCGCAGCAGGGCTCCTGGTCGTGGTTGCCGACCGACAGCCCGTAGGGCAGAGCCGGCGCGTTGTCGAGGACGGAGATGGACGTGTTGGCGTTTTCCCACTGAAACAGCTGCCCGGATTGATTGACGATGTCGCCCAGGTGCGCGACATACTTGATGTTGAAGGCCGCGATGTTGTCGAGCACCCACTGCGTCTGGGCGGTGAAGGTGGCGGGGAAGCTTTCGGAGTAGAACTGCGTGTCGGGCAGGGCGACCAGGCTGAAAGGCTCGCCACCGCCGGTGGGCAGCTTGCGGCCGAAGTAGCGGACGTTAATCGGTGCGCCGTCGGGGTCGCTGACGTTGACGGTCAGGTTCGCAGTGCGTCCGCCGATCTGCGTGCCGGCGGCGGGTTGAACCAGCGTCGGCTGGGTCGGCGGCGCGTTACCGGCTGTCGAAGTGGGCGGGGTCTCGGAAACGGCCACGAGAACCGCGGCGAAGGCGGCGTGAATTGTGCGTGGCGACCATTCGAAGCGCTGCATTTCGGTCCTTTCGGGTGATGACGAGAATCGCGCCGGCCCCCGGTCTGGGCGAAACTTCCGCACAATCATGAATGTCACGGATTCGAACGGCGCTAGCGGTTTGTGAGGTTTGCGCTAGCGGGTTGAGGAGTTCGGATGGAAGTGCGTGGATTCGGGTGTGGGACGGTCTCAGGATGTGCCGGCTCCGGCCGCCGCTGCCCGCCGCTGCTTGCGGTGTCCGGAGCGTCGGGCGCGTTATCCTGCGCGAAACACGCAACCGGAGCCATCATGAGCACGCTGCTCGAACGTTTTTGCCGCTATGTGCAGGTCGAGACCACGGCTGTCGAACAGACGACGGACTATCCAAGCTCCAAGGGGCAGCTCGAACTCGGCCGTATTCTCGCCGAGGAATTGCGGGCGTTGGGGCTGAAGGATGTGGAGCAGGATGCCAATGGGCTGGTGTGGGCGACGGTGCCGGGCAATGTGCCCGGCGCGCCGACCATCGCTTGGCTGGCGCATGTCGATACATCGCCTGATTACACGGCTGCGAAGGTCAAGCCGATCGTCCACAAGAACTACGCCGGCGACGACATCGCGCTGCCCGGCGATCCGACGAAGGTGATCCGTGTCAGCGAGACGCCGCACCTATCGAGCTACCGCGGCAAGACGCTGATCACGACGGATGGCACGACGCTGCTGGGGGCGGACGACAAGGCGGGTGTTGCGGTGATCATGACCGCCGTGGCGGCGCTGGTCGCCGACCGCGCACGGCAACACGGGCCGATTCGCATCATCTTCACCTGCGACGAAGAGGTGGGGCGCGGCGTGAACAAGATCGAGCTGTCGAAGATCGGCGCGGTCTGTGCCTACACGCTCGACGGCGAAGCGCACGGCTTGATCGAGAACGAGACGTTCTCCGCGGACGGCGCGGTGGTGACCTTTCGCGGCGTGAACATCCATCCCGGTCTGGCGACCGGACGCATGGTCAACGCATTGCGCGCGGCGGGACTGTTTCTGTCGCGTCTGCCGCGCGACCTGGCGCCGGAGACGACCAGCGACCGCGGCGGCTTCATTCACCCCTACGGCATCGAGGGCGGTGTGGGGGAGGCGAAGCTCCGGCTGATTCTGCGCAGCTTCGAGACGCTGGCGCTCGGCGCACATGCGTCGCTTCTGCAGCGCATCGCGCAGCAAGTCGAGGCCGAGATGCCGGGGTGCAAGGTGAGCGTCGAGGTGAAGACGCAGTATCGCAATATGCGCGAGTATCTCGCCAAGGAGCCGCGGGCCGTGAAGCTCGCCGCCGAGGCGTTTCGCAAGATCGGCATCGAGCCGACGTTTAAGAGCATTCGCGGCGGCACCGACGGCTCGCGGTTGAGCGAGTTGGGGCTGCCGACGCCCAACCTGTCGACCGGGATGCACAATTTCCACTCGCCGCTGGAGTTTGCGGTGCTGGAGGAGATGCAGACGGCGGTCGATATGTTGCTGGAGCTGGCGACGCTGTGGGGGAAAGAGCGGTGAAGGCGGAGTTGCGAGGTTCGAGTGCAGAGTGTCGAGTTCAAAACAGCTTTGTAGCGGTCCGCGGATTTTAGGTCGACGATCGATCGCCAAACGAGCGAATGTGCCCGAGGAGCGTCTTCCACTCGAAACTCTGCCCTCGCAACTCGAAACTCAACCGCCGTGCCCCGTTGGTTCGTGAAGGAGAATCTCCGCCGTGCCCATGCAGCAATTCGAAATTGGCATCCTCGGCGCCGGCAACGCGGCCGAGGGGATCGTCGCGGCGTTGCTGCGGAACAGCACGCTGCTGGACGATCGCATCATTGTTTCCAATCGCAATCCCGACCGTCGCCAGGTGTTCACGCAGCGCTTCGGCATTGCGGTGACCGACGATAACTGCCACCTTGTTCGCAACAGCTACATCCTGCTGGTGGCGGTGAAGCCGCAGAACCACCGTGAGCTGTTCAAGGAAATCGGCAATCTGGTGCGCGAAGATCATTTGATCGTCTCGATCATGGCGGGCGTCGGTACGCGTTCGATCGAGAGCCTGATGCCGCACATCCGCGCTCGCGTCGTGCGTGTCATGCCCAATCTGCCGATGCATGTTGGCTGCGGCATGGCGGGCGTTTTCCCCGGCCAATATGCCAGCGACGCCGACCTGCTGCGGGCGCAGCGCATCTTTGATGCGGGCGGCAAGACCGTGCACATCGACGACGAGGCGCTGATGGACGCCGTGACCGCCGTCTCGGGCTCGGGGCCGGCGTATTACTACTTTTTCACCGAGGCGATCGTCGAAGCGGGCAAGCGGGCCGGGCTGACGCCGCGCTATGCGCAGCTGCTGGCGAAGCAGGCCTGCCTTGGCGCGGCGCGGATGATGATCGAGTCGAACGAATCGCCGGACGTTTTGCGCGACAAGGTTACTTCCCCGAACGGCACGACCGCCGCGGCACTCAAAAAGATGACTGATTCCAAGGTGTTCGACGATATTGTCGAAGCGGTGCTGGCGGCCTTTCAGCGCGGCCGCGAGCTGGGGCAATAGGGCTAGACGCGATCCGGTCGTGTCGGCCGGCGCATTTTCATCTCTGCGCAGCGCTCGGCTAGCTCCACGATGTGGATGGCCGTCAGCGCCTTGTCGCTCTCCGGCAGCGAGCGCCAGGCGCCATCGCGCTCGAGGATCTCGACGCGGCTGCTGGCGGCGGCGATGGCGATGGGGGCGTTGAGGACGATTGCGTCGAGGTTTTTGGATTGGAGCTTGCGCTCCGCGGCGGCGCGCGGGTCGCGATCTTCGAGGGCAAAGCCGATCAGGGTTTGATCCGGGCGCGCCTCGCGGCCCAGGCGTGCCAAAATGTCGGCGGTGGGGGCCAGTTCCAGCGTCAGGGGCGTGGCGGTCTTCTTGTGTTTGTGGTCGAGCCGGGCGGCGGGGCGATAGTCGGCCACGGCGGCGGCCATGATGAGCGCGTCATGTTGCGGCCAGGCGTCGACGCACGCCGCCAACATCTCCGCCGCGGAGACGACGCTCACGGTGTTTAGCTCTGGCGGCACGGCGACTTGCAGAGGGCCGTGGATGAGCGTGACGCGATGGCCGCGCTCTTGGGCCGCGACGGCGATCGCCACGCCCATGCGGCCGGAGGAGTCGTTGGATAGGTAGCGGACGGTGTCGATGTATTCGCGGGTCGGGCCGGCGGTGATGAGGATTCGCATCGGCGACTTGGATGCAGCAGCCGGCGGGCGGTCGCTCATGGTGTGCGGTCGCTATCGGGACGGGCCGCGGATCCACGCCGCGGCGGGCGGGCTTTCAGTAGCTTCGCGGCGGCAGAGTAGATCGCGTCGGGCTCGCTCATGCGGCCGCTGCCCACCGTTCGACAGGCCAGCCAGCCCTCATCGGGGCCGACGAATTGGACCTTTGCCTCATCGCGCAGGAATGCGAGATTGCGCTGCGTGGCCGGGTGGTTCCACATGCGCGTATTCATGGCGGGGGCCATCAGGATGGGGCAATCGCTGCCGAGCAGCAGCGCGCTGACCAGTTCGTCGGCGATGCCGTGGGCCAGCTTTCCGAGGATGTTTGCGGTGGCGGGGGCGACGATGAGCAGGTCGGCCCGCTCGGTGAGCGTGAGATGGTGAATATCGGCGTCGCCGGTTGTTTCCCACGCGTCGGTGAAGACGGTGCGGCCTGTGAGCGCGCGAAATGTGACCGGGCCGACGAAGCGCTGGGCGTTGGCGGTCATGCAGACCGTGACGCCGCAGCCGCTTTGCACCAGCGACGAAGCGAGAGCGGCGGCCTTATAGGCGGCGATCCCGCCGCAGACCGCGAGGACGACTTCGTAATCGTTGAGAGATTCGGTGCTGGGGCGCGTCAAGGCAAGGTCTCATCGCGCCGCGGCGGGCGAGGTCAGCGTCTCTGTCCCGGCCGGACGATGTTGCTGGCGTCGTAGTCGATTTTCAGCTTGTCGGCCATGATTTCGGCGATGGCGATCTCGATCGGCGACTTGCCGGCGGGGTCGACCAGCGGGCGGGCGCCCTGCATCAACTCGAGCCAGCGCTTCTGCACCAGGGCGCAGAGCTTGAAGCGGCCGCCGACCTTGTTCATGATCTCGTCGCTCTTAAGAGCTTCAATCATCGCGGGTTCGTCTCCCAGACCCGGTCCCCTCGGGCCTGCGTCGTTACGTATTCCGGGTTTCGCGTGCGTCCTACGCCGGCTTGGCGTTGAGGATCGAGAGGATGCTCGCGACCGAATTCCCGATTGTATCGTTGGTGATGAAGTGTTGGTAGCAGCCGGAGTTGCGCGCGAAGGCGATTTCGCCGTCGGCCTTCTGCAGGCGGCGGGCCTGCAGCGCTTCGGATTCGGTCTGGCGGCCCTCCAGACGTGCCTTCAGGGTCTCCATCGTCGGCGGTAAGATGAAGATACGAATGGACTTAGGCATTCGCGTCGCGATCTGAGCCGCACCCTGAACGTCAATCTCCAGAATGATTGTGCGACCGGCGGCGATGGCGGCTTCCACCGGCTTGCGGGGTGTGCCGTACCACTCGTTCAGGTACTCGGCGGTCTCCAGGAATTCGTCGTTGCGGGCCATTTCGTCGAAGCGCTGGCGGCTGATGAAGTGGTAATCCTGGCCGTCGACCTCATGGCCCCGGAGCTTCCGCGTGGTGCAGGAGACCGACCATTCGGAATTGGGGATGAGTCGGAGAAGTTCCTCGCAGATCGAGGTCTTTCCGGCGCCGGAGGGGCCGCTGATAACGAGGAGAGTGCCGGGCATCCCGCGTTGTTATCGCGGCGGCGGGGCGTTCTTTCAAGGGGAGAGCCGGCATTCCGCGAGAGTCGGACCGGCTGTAGGGGCGCTACTGGCCGCGGACGGCCCGGAAGGCGCTGAGGCGACGACGGGCGCGTTCGAGCGCGGGGCGGTCGACCGGGGCATTGCGCTCCAGGGTGGCGACCGCGGTTTCCTCGGCCTTCACCATGGCGTCGCTCACGTCTTCGGCCGGGACAGCGCGGTTGGTCAGGACCGAAACCTTGTTGCCCGCGACCTGCGCGAAGCCGCCGTCGATCACGACCCGCTTGGTCCGGCCGTCGGCGTTGTAGCGGACCTGTCCGACACCCAGTTCGCACATCAGCGGGGCGCGGTCGCGAAGGACGCCCAACTCGCCGTCGTGGGCGGGCAGGATCACCGAGTCGGTGGTCAGATTCAGGAGCTCGCGCTCGGGGGTGATGACGACAAGGTTGAGGTCTTTTGCGGCTGCCATAGTTTGGAGAAAGATAGTGTCGGCGACGGGGAATGCCAAGCGGCGGCGCCAGCGAACCGCGGCAGAGGTCCTACAAGTATCGGAAAGGTCCGATTAGGCTGCGCGACATGGCGGGCGAGCTTCCCTGCGAGGATCCACTGTCGTCCGGGCGTGACGACGATCGCGGACGCTCGAAACACCCCGCGTTTTTGAACGGAGTGAAAACGATGAAAGCACTGAAAAGGATCGCGACCCTGTTTGCGTGTAGCGCCATGTTCCTTGCGCCGCAGACGCTGGCCGACGACAAGAAGCCGGCGGCCGCGGCCACGGACGCCGCGAAGGCTGCCGCGGCTCACGCGATGCCGGACGAAAAGGCGATGGCCGAGGCGATGGAGAAGATGGCCAAGCTGGGGCCGAATCACGAGTTGCTCAAGGGCATGATCGGGGATTGGGATTACACGATGAGCTGGTGGATGGACCCCAGCCAGCCGGCGCAGACCTCGAAGGGCACCGCCAAGCACGTGTCGATGATGGAAGGCCGCTACGTTCATTCGGACCATCAGGGAACGATGGCGATGCCTGACCCCGCCAATCCGGGCAAGTCGGTCGACAAGCCCTTTCACGGCGCGGGCGTGACGGGCTACGACAACATGAAGCAGAAGTTCGTCAGCGTGTGGATGGACAACATGAGCACGGGCATGTTCATGACCGAAGGCACCTATGACGCGGCCGCCAAGACCTTCACCTATCACGGCGACATGGACGACCCGATGATGTCGGGGAGCAAGGTCCACGTGCGCTACACGATCAAGATGACCGACAATGATCACCACGACTTCACCTGGTACGAGACCCGCGGCGGTCAGGAGATGAAGACGATGGAAATCAAGTATGCCCGGAAGAAGTAATCGCGCATTCGTTCGCTGAACTGATTCGCGCGTTGCGGGCGGAGCCGACCTCCGCCCCGCGGCGCGGGATGCTTCGGGGGTGTCTGTTTCCAACGACTCGCTTGCTATCATTTTCGTTTCCGCCGGCGGCGCTCCGCGCCCGCGCGGTACGAGGAGTTCCTTTGAGCACGCCGGACCGGATGTTGATTGAGCGTCTTCGCAATGCGCGCGTGGTCGCGTGTCTAGGGCATGAGACGCCGGACGCCGACTGCCTCGGCTCAGCCGGCGGCTTGGCGCTTGGCTTGCGGGCGATGGGCAAAGAGGCGCGGCTGCTGATGCCCGGCGGGGTGGCCCGAAAGCTCGATTTTCTGCTGGGGATCGGCGAGCTGCGGCGCGAGACCGAAGCCGCCGCGCTGGGCGGCTGCGACCTCGCCGCAATCTGCGACACGGCCAAGGAAAAGCGCGTCAACGGGCCGGGCGGCTACCCGGCGTTGCAGCATCTGCCGATCGTCAACATCGACCACCACGCCACCAACAGCGGCTATGGCACGCAGGCCTGGATCGACGCCACGCGCAGCAGCGCCTCGGAAATGGTGTTCGAGATTCTGCAGGCGCTCGATGCGCCGATCGATGCGCGGCTGGCGACGCTGATGTACGCCGGCATTTTTTCGGATACGCAGGGATTTTCGCTCAGCAACACGACGCCGCGGAGTCTGGAGGTGGCGGCGGAGCTGGCGCGACGTGGGGCGCGGGTGGCGGAGGTTTGCGAGCGGCTGGATCGCAGTGTGAGCTGCGCCGAGTTTGCACTGCTGCGCGTGATCTATGCCAACACGCAGCTTAGCGACGACGGCGCGCTGGCCTGGAGTAGCGCCAGTTATGCAGAGATCACCGGGGCCGGCTGCAACGCGGACACGATCGATGATCAGGTTGAAGTTCCGCGCAGCATCGAGGGCATTCGCGTCGCGGTGCTCTTCACCGAGGGCGAGCCGGGTGTTGTGCGCATGAACTTTCGCGGCGAAGGGGGCCTTTCGATTTTGGCGCTGGCCGAGCAGTTCGGCGGCGGCGGACATCACGCGGCGGCCGGCGCGCGGCAGCGCGGCGAGCTGCGCGAGATTGTGACGCGGGTGTTGGTGGCGGCGCGCGAGTTTTTGCGGACGCGCTGAGAATCAGCCGGCGGTCGGCTGCGGCACGCGTGGATCGCGCGGCGAATGGCCGGCTTGCGCGCGATCTCCGCTATTGCGGGCGGAAAACGCCAAATCGGCCGCGGCCCCGGCGGCAAGGTACTGATCGACCACGCTCGCGCCGCCCATGAAGCGAGTGAGGATCGAGCGATCGACCTTCGGCAGATCGACCAGCGCCAACGCATCGAGCGTGTTGCCGAATTCGGGGTCGACATTGAAGCCCAGAATCTTTGCGTCGAGCTTCAGGTATTGGCGCAGCAGCACCGGCATTCCGCGATGGTCGGCCTCCAGGTCGCGGACGAGTTGCTCCACATCGCGGATATCGCGCACCATTGCGCGGCAGGCGTTGGCGTCGAGCTCGCGCATGCGAATCTTCGGCGGCCGGCGGGCGCGCACGCCGCGGGCCAACTCCTCGTCGAACTGGTTGGCCCGCAGAAAGGCCATCAGCAACTCTTGGGTGACGCACGAGAACTCATCGCTGATGCTCACGACGCCGAAGAGCCGGCGATAGCGTGGGTGCCGTGCGGCGAACGCGCCGATTCCCTTCCACAGCAGCATGAGCGGGGCGTAATCGCGCTGATAGCCGAGGGAGACGAACGAGCGGCCGAGTTCGATGGCGGGGCTGATCTGCTGCAAAAGCCGCGGGGAAAATTCGAAGAGCGACTGGGTGTAGAGCCCGCCGGGGCCGAAGCGAGCGAGCAATTCATCGGTCGGGCCCAGGCGATAGGCGCCGGCTACCTCGTTGCGACTGTGGTCCCAGGCGAAGAGGTGCTGGTAATGGGGGTCGAATCGGTCGAGGTCGGCGGCGCGGCCCGTACCTTCGCCGACAGCGCGAAAAGCCAGCTCGCGCAGGCGGCCGATCTCCTGCAGGGTGTGCGGGATCTGGTCCGCGGCGGCGCAATAGACGCCGAAGTGACCATGGCGGACGAGGAGCGCCTGGGGCGGCAGCGAGCGGACTTCGTCGCTCAGATCGCGGCGCTCGCCGCTGAGCGCGTGGTCGGCGCCCGCGGGCTTGGGGGTCTGCTTTCGCCCGGTGGCGCTTCGCTCGCTCAGCAACTGTACGCGGAGCCGCAGGTAGTGCATCAATCCGTTGGCGAAGTCTTCGTTGCCGGTCTCGCCACCCTCGCGATCGACGTGCACGGCCCGGCGCAGGCGGTCGATCGGCAGGGGCTCGCCGATATGGACGCGGACGGTCTTGCCGCGCATGGCGATCAATTCGCGCGGGATGAGCGCCGTGCGCAGCCGCGGGTGAATCAGCCCCGCCGCGTGAAACAGGGCGCTGTTGCGCCCTTCGAACCACATCGGCACAACGGTCGCGTCGGTGCGGTCGATCAGTTTGCCGACGGTCGAAAGCCACGGCGGATCGCTGACTCGTCGATCGCGCCAGCGAAAGCTGGCCACCTCGCCGGCGGGGAACGTGAGCAGGGTGTGTCCGTCGCGTAGCCAAGAGATTGCGTCGCGCAGGCCGGCGCGGCTGCGTTTGGCGGCCTCGGCGCCGCCGAACGGGTCGACGAAAAAGGCCTGCCGCGCCATTTCGGGAATACGACCGAGGATGAATGTTGAGAGCGAGCGGGCGTCGTCGCGGACGCGCCGCAGCAGGTCGAACATTACCAGCCCGTCGGCGCCGCCATAGGGATGGTTGGCGACGATGACGAGCGGCCCGGCGGCGGGAATCGCTCGCAAGGCGGCTTCGTCGAATTCGTATCGAAAGCCGACCTCGCCGATCGCGCCTTCGATGAAGGTCTGATTCGGATCGCGCGATTGCAGGCGGGCGTGTTTGGCGTTGAGGTCGGCCAGGCCGAGCACGCGCTCGACGAGAGGCCGCGCGAAGTCATAGGCACGGTCGGAAAAACGCCGACCGCTGGCAGGCGGTAGTGAAAAGGGTCCGCCGCGGTTGGCGGGGGAGTCATTCGACATTCGTGCGCCCGACGTGGAGCTTCGCCGCGGGTGAGAACCCTCCGCGCCGTCGCGACGGCTCCAACTGGGGTGGATTGTATCAGCGGGGATTTGGTTAGGTGACCAGCGCGAAAACGGGAATCGGCGAATGTGTGCGCGGCATCGGAGAGGGTGTACTCTAACGGTTGCGCCGGTGTCGGCTCGCGCTGTGACGCGAGCGTGCATTCGCCCCGGGCGCAACACCTCCTTACGGTTCAAAAGCACGGAGAACCAAGAATGAAACCTGTTTCGATCCTGATGCTCGTCGCCGCGATGATTTTCGCCGGCTGCAACAGCACGGAGCCGACCGCTTCGCCGGGGACGGCCGTGAACGGGCAGGGGCTGCCCGCAGGTGGGGCGGCGGAGGCGGGGCCGGGGCAGGCGGTGATTCGGGTCAACGGCATGAGCTGCCCCAATTGCGCGAACTACATCGGCTACGAACTGAAGAAGATCAAGGGCGTGCGCGATGTGACGTTCGACCTGGGCAAGGGCACCGTCACCGCGACTTACGGCGGCCGCACGCCGACCGAGACCGAATGGCGCAAGGCGGTCGAAGACGGCGGATTTACCTATGTTTCGGCGACCGGGGGCTCGGCTGCGGTCGCCGCCAAGACCTGCGAGGCCTGCACCTGCGCTGATTGCAATTGCGGCAAGGGCGGCCACTGCAAGGCGGGCTGCGTATGTGGATGATGCGGAGGCTGCGCGCGGCGCTGTGCCTCGCGCTGCCGGCGATCTTGCTGAGCGCGGCAGCAGCCCGTGCGCAGGAGCCGCCCAACGCGGCGGCCAGCGCGACCAGCCCGTCTCCGGGCCACGCGACGATCAAGCAGGCCTTTCGCTGGAGCAGCTTCCGGCTCGACGACGCGCGATTTGATGAGCAGCGCAACGGCCGCGACGCGGTTCTGAACACGACGGTGAGCGTGGGCATCGTGCGCGACTTCACGCTGGTCGTCAGCGGCGCCGCGCTGTTTCGCGAAGAGCGTTTTGATCTCGGTCGCCGCGAGGTCGACAACGACGGCGTGAGCGATATCACGCTGCTCGCCAAGTATCGCATCTGGCGCGAGGACTCCAACCCGCTCGACACCAAGCGGCTCAGCGTCCTGGTCGGCAGCGACATTCGCACCGGCGACGACCCCTTCACGAGCGACGGCTACAACCCAATTCTCGGGCTGGCCTATACGCAGATCGCCGGCCGTCATGGCGTGAACCTTGCGGCTCTGTGGCGATTCACCACCGGCGGGGTGGACCCGCCCACGGTCATGCCGGGCCAGACCGATGCCGATCTGCTCACCGCCGACTTCGCCTATCTGTATCGCATTTATCCGGTGGAGTATTCCGCCGAAACGCCCGGCGCGCTCTATGGCGTGGTCGAGTTGAACGGGCTGTATGAGACGAACGGCGACGCGCAGCTATTCCTGTCGCCGGGGGTGATGTGGGAGGCGCAGAAGTATGTGATCGAGGCGTCGGTGCAGGTTCCGGTCTGGCAGACACTCGATAACCGGGCGCGCAGCGACTACGTGCTGATGACGGGCATTCGTTTTTCGTTGTGAAGTCCGATGGGCCGATCGGCCAAATGGGACCTCCGTCGAGCTGCTGCGGTCCGCGGCGTCGGCCCCCTCGGATTCGTTGAACCAGTTCAAATGCGGGAACCGTCCGGGCCCTGCCGGCGTTAGAATCAGAGCAGGGCGGATTCGTGGCGAATTTCGCCTCGAGATTGGGCAAAACGGCCGATTCAGACGGAGTATGACGATGTTCAGCCCGCTTCGATCTCGCCTCTCGTGGCTCATCGCGACGTTTCTGACGGGCGTCGGCGTGGCGAGCGGCCAGGCTCCTGGTGGAGACGACGCCCGCGGGTCGCGGTCGACCGTCGCATTGCTCAATCAGCGCATTCCCGAGGTTTCTTTCTCGGATCAGCCGCTCGAAAAAGTGATGGACTGGGTGCAGGAATACACCGGCGCCAACGTCGTCGTCCGCTGGCAGACGCTGGAGGATTCCGGCGTCGATCGCGACAAGCCGATCAGCCTACGGGTGCGAAATCTGCGCTTTTCGCAGGTGCTTTGGATGGTCATGAACGAGGCCGGCGGGGCCGATATCAAGCTGGCTTATCGCGCCAGCGGCAATCTGATTGTGCTCTCCACCGCGGAGGATCTCGGCAAGGAGCTCATCACCAAGGTGTATGACATCAGCGATCTGCTGACCCGCGCGCCGCGCTTCGCGAACGCAGCTCAGCTTGATCCGGCTCAGGCTCTGCAAAATGTGGGTCAGCAGCAGGGCGGCTTTGGCGGCGGCGGCGGCGGTGGTGGCGGGCAGGGCGGCCAGCTCTTCCAGGGCGGCATGGGCCAGCAGAATCAGGAAGACGACGTCGACCCGCAGCAGGACATCGACCGCATCATCAAGTTGATCGAAGACACCGTCGAGCCGGACACCTGGACCGCCAACGGCGGAACGGGATCGGTGCGAAACTTCCGCTCGCTGCTCGTGGTTCGTAACACGATTCTGGTTCACCAGCGCATCGGCGGCCTGCTCCGCGACGACGAAAGCCCGTGATGTAGCGCGGCGACGCGGCGGGGCCGCGGCAGTCGAGGGGGTGAGGCGGATTTGACCCGCCTCTTTTCTTTTCTCCCATGAATGGGGTGCTCAGCCCGAAATTTAGCCCGCCTTACGGGAGCGTCGGCGCCGAGCTCGGCTGGGAAGTCGCGTCTTCGAAGAACGCCCGCAGGCCGCTGCGGATGCGGGCGAGGTCTGTCTCGCTGACGCCGGCAGCGCGGGCATCGCTCAGCAATGGCTCGACGCGCGAGTCCGCGCCGGTCGCCATCGCGATCCACGCTCGCCAGCTCCAGGCATCGACGTTTGCTTTGTCGCTTTCGATCACCCGCCTCAGCCAACGGTCGACCACTTCGGGGTCTGCCGCGCGAGCTTGGAGGTATCGCGCGGCGCAGGCGACGATGTAGCGGTGCAGGGCGGCGTCGACCTCGGCCGGCGTCGGGCGCGGCGCGTCGGGTGCGAGGGCCGCTTCGAGCAGCAGGCGGGCCTGATCACGGGCGATCTGGACCTGGCCGGCGGCGAAGGCCGCCTCCACCAGCGGCACGCGAATTGGTTCGGCCAGGGTTTCGAGTTGCTGCTCCTGAATTTTGGGCAGCTTTTCGAGCGCCATTTGCAGGATCGCGCTGGCGGCAGGGGGATTGTGCCCTGCGTCGACCATCATGAGAAATTCGGCCTGCTCGGTCAGAGCGCGCGATTGCAACGCCGGCAGCCGGGCCGCCAGCGGGGCCGAGAGCAGCGCGGCGGTTCGGGCGCGGGCGGCCGCCAGCAGCCCGTCGCCGTCGACGGCTGCGAAGCCGGCGGCGAGGCGATAGGTCTCCGGGGCGAAGCTGCGGATGAGCGTGTCGACGTCGGTCTCGGGGGTAAAGGGGGCGACGGCGGCCAGTAGATCATCGACAGCTTCGCCGAATCCCGTGCGTTGTGCCTGCTCCACCAATGCCGATCGCCACACATCGGGCGCGCTTTGCGGGGCGCGGAGCGCGTCGCGCAGCAGCGTGGCGGCGGTGTGGGGCGTGTTGGGATAGCGCAGCAGCGCGAGCGTCGCCTCGAGGTCGGTCGGCCAGTGCGCCCGCTGCGTCGTCCACGCGTCGAACGATTTCTGCAGCCAGTCGTTGGACCCATTCGGGTCGACGGGGCCCAGTAGCTCCGCCGCGAACTCGGCGCAGCGGGCCACCTGCGATCCGCCGCCCGGCCAGCCCGGCGCGCGAGAGAGGAATTCGGTGGCGGCGGCGTAGGCCGGGCCGATCGCGTCGAACGATTCTTTGTAGAAGGTCTCGGCCTGACGGGCATGGTCCATCTCGGCCTTGGCGTCGGGCGGAGATTGTTGGGCTGCATTGCGAGCCGCGGTCAGTTGCGAGAGAAACGCCTCGCCGGCGCGGCGGGCCAGATTGAAGCGAGCGCGGACCTCGCGGTCGGCGGCGTAGAGCTGGCGGATCGGGTCGAGCAGATTGCGAATGGCCACTTCGTTCTTTTCGAGGGCGATGTTGTAGTCGCCCTTCGCCAGGGCCCGCTCGGCGCGGTATTCGTGCGCCACGCCCCAGGCGTTGGTGACTGCGGCGTAGGCGGCCGCCACCATCAGCCCCGCGATGGTGAAACCCACCGCCTGCGTGCGCCAAGTCACTTTGCGCGGGATTGCGTCGATCGCGTCGACGATCGCCGCGGCGCGGAGTCGCTCATCCACGCGGGAACAGGCCCAGATCAGCCCCATTACGCTGTAAAACACGGCGGGCACGCCCGGCAGCCGCAAAGCCACGCTGGCGAAGCTGTCGGCCAGCAAGGCCGCGAAGGCGGCGGTCAGAGCGAGGGCGTCGACGGCGAGCGCGCCGCCGCGGCGCAGTTGGGCGACGCGCAAACCGGCGAGCAGTGTGGCGATCATCCCGCCGACCCAGGTCACGCCGCCCAGCAGGCCGATCTCGCTGAAGATCTCGAACATTTCGTTGTGAGCGTGGGTGATCGTCTCGCCCAAGAATGCCGCGGGGTCGAGCACGCGGTCCTGCGTGGCGCGCTCATGCACCAGGCGGGCGTAGCTGCCCGCGCCCTGCCCCATGGTGGGGCGAAGTTGCCACAGTTCGGCGGCGTAGCGCCAGGTGTAAAAGCGATAGCGCAGCGTGGCGCTGCGGGCCATGCTCATGTCCTGCGTCGAGAGATTCGTGAACCAATAGGCCCCCGCCGCGAAAAGCAGCACACCGACCGCCGCCACCATCCAGCGTGCCCGAACGCCCGCCGCCAGCACGCCCGCCGCGACCATTCCGACCAGCAATGCCAGAATGGTGGCGCGGCTGAAGGTCAGCCAAAAGCAGTACATCACGGGGAGCAGGCAAAGCAGCAGGATGAGGGCCGCGATCGGGGCGCGGGCCGAGCTGGAGCGTCGATTGAGCGGCGTCGCAATGAGCCGTACGGCGAGAAGGAAAAAGCCGGGCAGCAGGAACGGGGCGGTGGTGCCCGGATTGCCGATCGGAAAGCTCGGGCGGTGGGCAGGGTTGCGGAAGTGGTAGTACCAGGCGCAGAGGACGGCGGCGACAACCGTGGCGCCGCAGATCAGGGTGCAGGCTCGGGGCAATTCGCGATTGCTGATCGTCCAGCCGAGCGCGATTGCCCAGGCAAGCGCGAGGCCATAGAGCGCGCTCTGACCCCAGGCGGTGGCCATGTCGCCCGACCAGGTGCTGCTCCAAAATGACAGGATGACCCAGACCGCCAGCAGCACCTGGGCGTGCAGGTAGGGCCGGCGGGCGTGCATCGCAAAGGCGATCTCGGTCTGTCGATCGACGAAGCGGAGCGTGAGCATCAAGAGGCCCAGCGCCGCGCAAGTGTGGAAGAGGATGTCCTTGATCTCGACGCCGCGGATCGTGGGGAAGGCGTCGTAAAGCGACATGAGGCGGGTGAGCGGGCGCAGGAGCGAATTGCTGCTCCAGGGAATCTGACCCGGGAAAGTCTCGCCCAGTGGCGGAGAAATCAGCAGCACCGTGCCGAACACCAGCAGGCCCAGCAGCAGCAACGACCCGGTCTGAAACACCGGCGACGCGGCCCGGGCGGCGGAGTGACCCTTGTTCATGGCAGGATGGATAGCAGGCGGGCCGCCCGCCCGCAACGCTGGGCTTCGGGGTGATCCGGCGTGACTCGCCGGTTGGTCTGCGCACAGCAGCGCCCCCGGCGCTCAATTGACGCGCGCCCGCGTCCGGTGGTAAATACGCAAATGCGGGCGGTCCGGCGATTACGCTCGCTTCCTGATTTCTGGTTGGAGTCGATATGTCCGAGCGTCGGCGATGGATTCGCCGCACGAGCGACATCCTGCGTCGCGCTTCGCGCCTCGCCTTTTGTCTGCTGCCGCTGCTGGTGAGCGGCGTCGGCTGCGCCATCGGGCGGCCGGCGGCGGAGATGTCGCTCCGCGATGGCGACAAAGCCATGGCCGCCGCCGATTTCGACGCTGCTCTGAAGGCCTATCAGAAGGCGGTCAAGCTGGACCCGGCTTTCCCGGAGGCCTACACCAAGCTGGGGGTTGCTTACAAAGAAGTCGGCGACCTTCCCGAAGCCGAGACCACGCTGCAAAAAGCGGTGGAGCTGGATCCCAAAAGCTACGAACCGATCTTTCAGCTTGGGGAGGTCTATCGATTGATGGATCGCGCCAAGCAGGCGATTCGAGCCTATCTGGCCGCGATCGAGATCGACCGTCAGCAGTTTTTCGCCCATTTCCGCCTCGCCGGCTGCTATCAGCAATTGGAGCAATACGCGTCGGCCATCGAGTCCTACCGCGCGTCGCTCAAGATCGACCCGCGGAACGCGTACGCCTGGAGCAACCTCGGCGCCTGCTATGACGCCGATGGCGACCCCTATCAGGCGATTGCGTCTTACAAACGTTCGCTGGAATGCAATGTGCAGCAGCCGCTGGTGCTGGTGAATCTGGCGACGGTGTACATCAATCAGGATCGCTACGACGCCGGTCGTCGCACGCTCGACGCCGCCATCCGCATCGATCCCAACGTGTCGGTTGCGCACGAGCGGCTCGGCTATTGCCATTGGCGCGAAGGCGCGATGGACGAGGCCGCCCGCGAATATGCGATGGCGCTGCAACTCGATCGTCGAAACGCGGCCGCGTACGCGGGCTACGGCGTTGTGCGGATGTCGCAGTATCTCGACACGCCGGCGCGCGTCGCTCTGCAGCGCGAGGCGCTGGAAGCGTGGCATCGCTCGCTGGAGATCAACCCGGATCAGCCGAAGATTCGCGAGTTGATCGACCGTTACCGAGGCGACACCGGGACCCCGCCGCTGGATCTGGCCGGTTCCGCTCCGCCGGGCGGGTGATTCGCCGCCGCCCCGGTCGGTCGCTGGTCGCGACGGGCGCGTGAATTGCGCGAGACGGATGTCGCACCCCATCGAAACGCGTTGCCCAGCTCGTCGGTGTGGAAGGATCGGTGGGCGAGATGTCTCGATCCTGCGCGATTCTGGCTGCTGCGTTTTGTGCGTTATTCCCGGGTCGTCCGTTGCACCGGGAAAGCCGATAATCTTTCTGACCGCGCGGCCCCGGCTTGTCGCCGACGATGGACCCGCCGCACTGTTTCCGCAATCTCGAAGAAGGAGCCTTGCATGCTGCGAAAGTTCGCCCTGTTCACCAGCTTCGCCGTCACAATCGCCACGCTCGTCGGCTGCAGCGCGGCGTCGACCGGCCTGAGCGTTTTCCGCAACACCAAGTCGAACAAGCTCGACACGGTGGTCTATCTCGACGGTATCGCGGCCAAGCGAAACGAGCTGAAGCAGGCCGCGACCGGGTCGTCGAGCTACAAGATCAAGGAGCCCGTGAGCACGAGCCCGAGCTTTAAGTATGAGGCTCGCAAAGAGGGCGGTCTGGGTCGCATCAGCAGCACGACGATCAGCATTCACAAGATGATGGGCAAGAACCCGTCGGATCAGGCTGAGTACACGATCTACAGCACGACCCAGGACGTCAGCGGCGCGCTGCAGCCGGGCACGAACTACAACCTGACCAGCCTGCCGAGCAACTACAAGGTCATGAACTGGCAGCGTCAGCAGGTTCCGGGCATCAGCCTGCAGCCGGGCACGGAGTACATGCTGCAGTTCGTGCTGACCGCGGACAACAGCGAGACGGCCCAGATCTACTTCACGACGAAGTAACCGCCCCGCCCGATCGCGCAACAGAAACATCGCGAGCCGCTCCGAGATTCGGAGCGGCTCGGGCCATTATCCAAATCGTGCTTTGTGCTTTGCGCCTGTGGGGTAATCGTCCGCCACGGACCTTCGCTTTGTCCGACAACCGCCGCGCGGCGGGGCTAGGGCCGCTGCTGCACCGGCGGCAACGAGATGATCTGGGCCTGCGGGCCGGCCTGGCCCAACAGCACACGGACCATCTCCTCGATCTGCTGCTGACGCTCGATACTGTACTTCGGTCCGCGATAGACCAGATCGTCGACACCGCCGAAATAGCGCAGCAGCGGGATCGCGTCGTGAAGATCGCCGGGCCAGGCGCCGCCGAACGCAAAGAAGCGCTGTCGGAACGCCTCGCGATCAAGGGCGATGCGCGTCTGTTCGCGCGGATCGAGCGAGCCGGGCGGCACGAAATCGGGCGGCATGTAAATCAGGTCGCTGATGTCGTAGACACCCATGTACCACTCGCTGCCGTTCGCATCGGTCCAGCCGCCGCCGCGCGCGACCATGCCGCCGGGGTAGCGGGCCTCGCGCCGCTTGGCCTTTTCCATGAAGTCGGGCGGATACTCCACCCACTCGTTCGCGCCGCGCGGGGCGAGCCGCGTCGCCTCGGCGTCGTTCAGCAAAGTCGCTGCATCGTCGGCGGCTTGCTGTCGAATTTTCGCGCCGCGGCGAGCCTGCTCCAGGACGGCGGTGGCGTCGTCGGGCGGGACAGGATCGACCGCGTCAGCCGTCGCCGCGGGCGCGTTGCGAACGACGATCGTTCGGCCGCTCGCGCCCGTGGGGGCGGTCGGCGCCGGGGTGGCGTTCACGCCGACGGGCGTCATCGCCGTCGGTCCGGTCGCGGGTTGATCGGAGGCGTAAATCGGGTTGTCGGGGTCTCCGGCGCGCTTTCTCGCCAGCGCCTGGGACGCGCGTGAAACGACGCCCTCGGCGATCAAGATTTGATCGACAACGCGATCGCTGGTCGGCAACGTCCGCAGCAATCGCAGCGCGTCTTGGCCGCGCTCGCGCGCTTCGCCCCAGCGGTCGGCGAGCAACGCGCGCCGCGCTTCGAGCAGCGCCACCTTGGCGTTGACCGCACTCGCCTCCTGCTGCGCGGCGCGATACTCCGCGTCGCTCACCGGAAGCGCCGCCGGGGCGGGCGTCGCACTGGGCGTCGCGGGACCGGTTTGTGCGAAGGCCAGTTCGCTGGAGAGCGCCGCCACGAGCGCAACGCACCAATTCGCTGAACCTCGATCGACCAGTATGCGTGACATTTATCGTTTCTCCTCGACCGGCCCGACGGCCTGCGTCGCCAGATACCACTTCTGCCACGCTTCCTGATCGAAGCCGTGGTTTTCTCCCGTCAATTGTTTCAACGCTTCGAGCGTTTGGGTGCGCATCACCCGTACGCGGCGTGGCGAAAAGTGCGTGGTCAGCGTCGAGAACTCGCCGCCGCCGCGCCGCCCGACGCGAATCGGCGGGCGCGTTTGCACGAAGCGATCGTCGAGCATCGAACGGCCCAGTTCGGTGGTCACCTCTACGGGGCGCACGTCGGAAAAGGTGAGGCCGCGGATCAGATCCGGAATCGCCTCGATCACCTGCATTTGCGCCAATGCCAAGGCCGCCCGCCCGGCGACGCCATCGGACGGATCGGACAGCGCTGCGCGGAACTCAAGCGCCACGCGCGGGTCGTCACGGCGTTGTAACTCGTCGACGATCGCCCGCTGCAACGGCTCGTCTTCTTCGAGCATCGCTCGGGAAACGAGCTGCATCGTGGCGGCGTCTTCCGGAAATCGGCGCAGGGCCTCGAACATCGCCCGGCGACCGGGGAGCGGCGCTGCGGCCAGCAGGTCGCCGATCAATTCGATCGCAGCGGGCTCTCGGATGGCCAGCAATTTATTGATGCCATCCTGATAGCGCTTCGCGTCGCGGCTCTTCAGCGCCCCTTCGCGCAGCGAGACGATCAGGCGTCGCAGCCGACGGGCGGCCGCCTCCGGCGTCTCGACGACCGGGTCACTGGCGCGGCGTTCGGCGCCCTTTGGCGGCGTTTCATCGACAAACGTGAGTAACACGACCTCGCCAAACGGCACGGGCACATCGATCCGCACAAACTCCGCCGCCGCTGCATATGCGCAGGCACCCGCCAGCACGATCGCCCAGCGGCGCGGATCGCGAAGTCGAATGTGCCTCCCGCAGTGAAAGTGATTCATCGTCAATCGCAATTTTAGACGGGCTGGCCAGAGTGTGGTTCCCACCGGCACCACCGCGCCTAATAGCGACTTTGACGTCGGAAACCACTACCGATGGTAGAGCGACCGATTTCGACACCTAAAAGCCGTGTATAGGGGATGTCTCGAATCGCGGCTCAATTGGCAACGGGCCACGCGATATCGTGCGCCGGTCATGAGCACGCCGCAGGTTGTCATCACCCATCTGATTTCGCCGGCCGCTGAGACGATGCTTCGTGAAGCCGGCTTGGCCGTTGTTGCCCGGCACGATGAATCGCCGCCTCCGCGCTCGGAGGTGTTGCAGATGATCGCGGGCGCGAATGCGGTGTTGACGGTGCTGAGCGTCAAGGTGGACGACGAGTTCCTGGCCGCGGCCGGCCCGGGGCTGCGCATCGTCGCCAACTATGCGGTCGGCTTTGACAACATCGATGTCGCGGCGTGTGGGCGGCGGGGCGTGCGGGCCTCGAATACGCCGGGTGTGTTGACGGAGGCGACCGCGGACATCGCGTGGTCGCTGATTTTGAGCACGGCGCGGCGTGTGATCGAGGGCGACCGGATCGTGCGGACCGGGCAATGGCAAGGGTGGAAGCCAACCGAGTTGCTGGGGCTGGAGTTAAGCGGCGCAACGCTGGGCGTGATCGGCGCGGGCCGCATCGGCTGCGCCACGGCCCGTCGCTCGAGCGGGTTCAACATGCGCGTCGTCTATTCCCATCCGCGCGCTGTGCCGGAACTGGATGGCCCGCTGGCCGCACGACGGGTCGAGCTCGATGAGCTGCTGCGGACGAGTGATATCGTGTCGCTGCACGTGCCTTTTCGCCCTGAGAACCGGCACATGCTGGATGCACGCCGCCTCGCGCTCCTGCGGGACGGCGCGTTGCTGATCAACACCGCTCGCGGCAGCCTGATCGACGAAGCCGCGCTTGTACGCGAACTCTCAACCGGCCGCATTCGCGCCGGGCTCGACGTTTACGAGTTCGAGCCGCGTTTGTCGCCCGGCCTTGCGGAGCTGCCGAATGTCGTGCTGCTACCCCACCTCGGCAGTGCCACGCACGCCACGCGCCGCGCGATGGCCCGGCTCGCCGCTGAGAACATCCTTGCCGTCCTGAGCGGGCGCGAGCCTGTGACGCCGATCGCCTAACGGGATCGTCTGTGGTGCGGGATGCGGGACATTTTCAGGTCTTGCGCATCATCTTTTCGGACGCTGGCGCGAAGCCAATTGGCCGACATTCGCCGGCTTGCCTAAGATGCGGGGGTGTCCACCGACGGCGTAGAGATTCAGCCAATCATCGGCCTCGAAATCCATGTGCAGCTTGCGACCAAGAGCAAGCTTTGGTGTGGCTGCGCGTTGGAGTTTGGGGCCGAGCCGAATTCGCGGACATGTCCCGTGTGTCTGGGGCTGCCCGGCGCGCTGCCGGTGATCAACCAGGCGGCGATCGAGCATTCGATTCGGGTGGGGCTGGCTCTGCATTGTCGAATCGCGAAGCGGGCCAAGTGGGATCGCAAGAGCTACTGGTATCCCGACCTGCCCAAGAACTATCAGATTTCGCAGTTCGATCAGCCGCTTTGCAGCGACGGCCACTTTGAGTTCAAACACGCCGATCGCATTCGCAAAGTTCGCATCCGCCGGGCGCACCTTGAAGAGGACGCCGGCAAGAACGACCACGAGAACGCGGCCTTTTCGGCGATCGACTTGAACCGCGCGGGCACACCGCTGCTGGAGATCGTGACCGAGCCCGATTTCACCGGGGCCGACGAGACGCGCGAGTTCGCGGTGCAGTTGCACCGGCTGGTGCGCTATCTCGGTGTCAGCCATGCCAACATGCAGCAGGGGCAGATGCGCTTTGAGCCGAACATCAATTTGCGCATCCGTCGCGGCGGCGAGACGTTTGTCACGCCGATCGTCGAGGTGAAAAACCTGAACTCGTTCAAGTCGCTTCACGCCGCGATCGAGTTTGAGCTTGATCGCCAGGCCCGCGAGTGGCGCGAGACGGGCGAGACGCTGACCCGCGGCAACAAGCGCAACCGTGGTTGGGACGACGTCAAGCTGATCACGCTGCCGCAGCGGGAGAAGGAGGAGTCGGAGGACTATCGCTATTTCCCCGACCCCGACCTCGCGCCCTACGAGCCTTCATCGACTTGGGTTAGCGCTGTGCGCGAGGACATGCCCGAGCTGCCCGTGCCGCGCACCGAGCGGTTTATCAGCGAATACAAGCTGACCGAGCAGGACGCCCCGGCGCTGGTCGATGATCGCGCCACCGCCGATCTGCTCGACGAAGCGGCGGCCTGCGGCGGCGACAAAGCCACTCTCGGCAAGCACTTTCTGAGCTTTTGGTCGATGCACGCCAATGCCCGTCAAACCTCGATCGCGGGGCTGGCGCTCTCGCCACAGCGCTTCGCGCAGCTTGCGAATCTGGTGGTCGAGGGGGCGGTGAACGCGACGGCGGCGGCGCAGCTCTCCGAGGCACTGCTGAGCGACGACCGCGATCCGCGGGAGATCGCGCAGGAGCGCGGCTGGATGCAGAGCCGCAACACGGATGAGATCGCGGCGTGGGTGAATGCGGCGCTGGCGGCGAATCCGCAAGCCGTGGCCGATGCGCTGGGCAACCCCAAGAAGCTGCAGGCGGCTCGCGGCTTCCTGACCGGTCAGGTGATGAAGATCTCGGGCGGCAAGGCTGATCCGAAAGTGACCGGAGAATTGATTCAGAAAGCGCTCAGCGGCGCTTCCGGCCCGACTGCCGCAAGTTGATGAGTTCTTCGTAGAGAGCGACGAGCTCGCGGGCGTGGCGATCCATCGACAACTCCGACTGGGCAGCCGCGACCACCTCGGACGAGAGCGGCCCGCGCTGCGCCGTGCGCACGATTGCCTCAGCCAACGCGGCGATATCCGTCGGCTGATCGATTACCGCACCGGCGTCGAATCGCCGCACCGCATCCGCCGCGCCGTTCCACGCCGTCGTCACGGCCGGCAGCCCGCGCACGATCGCTTCGAGCACAACGCGGCTGCAGGGGTCGTACCAGGTTGGGTGAACGAGCACGTCGCTATCGCGATAGAGCGTCGCCATGGCTGCGCCGCTTCCCAGGAACTCGACGGCGTCTACGACCCCCGCGCGTTGCGCTTGCGCGCGATACGCATCGGCGCGGTCACGCCCCACGACGAGCAGCCGCACGGTTGGCAATGCCGCGCGAACGCGCGGCATCGCGGCGATCAGCTCGCGCAGCCCTTTCAGCCGAAAGTTATGCGCGACAAAGAGCAAGCGCGGTCCGCTGCCCGCAGTTCGCGGCGACGACTCGGTCGCGGCCTCGCGCGGCATTGAGACACCGTTGAACACGACGCGCGCCCGCCCGGCCGCCGCCGGATAGTCCTGCGCGATCTGCCGGGCCACATAGTCGGAGACGCATGCGACGGTCGGCCCGTCGGTCGCGAGCAGCATCTCCCGTTCGAGCCGCATCAGGAATTGCTGGCGTCCGTTCAGTCGGCGCAAGAGCGATTTCAGCCCGCGCCACAGGGGATTTCTCGTGATTGCCAGCGTGCGGCGGATGGTCTCCGGATAGGTTCCGCCGCGCGGCTGATAGACGTCGGCGCCGCGCATCGGCGTGACGGCGTGGACGATGTCGTACTTCGCTTCGCGCGTGTGCGCTTCGACTGCCTCTACAAACGCGCGCAGCCGCGCGAGCTTCGTGGCGCCCGGCGCGGGCAGCCGTACCCGTCGAAATTCTCCCGGCTCGACGGCGCCCCCGCCGCTCTTCACGGCATAGCGAACGTCTTGCGGGCCTCGATCAACCAGCGTGACGTCAATGCCGCGGCGCGAGAGTGCCTCGGCCATCTCGACGATTGAGGTCTCGGCCCCGCCGCGGCGCGGGTCGCTGCCTTCGTGGACGATGGCGACGCGCATCAGTGGCCGCGCCCCTTGCGCGCGTCGCGCCGCAAGATGTGATTGCTCTTTCGCACGACGGCCCGCGCCAACGTGCGCACTCGCCCGCGGCCGTTGGGCAATCCGAGGTATGTCGTCAGAAACCGCACGCGGTCCGTGCGCGTCGCGCCGATTCGTCGGGCGCTGGCGTCGAGTTGGGCCAGATCTTTGACGATCCAGCGAGAACGCATCAGCCAGGGAAGATGGATGCGTCCGAGATCGATCAGCTCAAAATGCGGCGGCGCCGCGCCGGCGTCGTCGAGCTCGACGAATATGTGGCAAAGATAGAGATCGCGATGGGTGCGTCCGGTCTGGTGAAACGCGGCCACGAAGCGGGCCAGCCGCCTCGTCAGTTCGCATCGCGCACGGCCGCGCGTGACGGGCGCGTGTTCGAGCGTGGCTTGCGTCCACGCTGCGTCGAATGGCTTTCCCCGCGCGGCGGAGAGGCAGACCATGCTCCAGCGTTCGACCCCGAAGGAGACGCATTCCGCGACCGCCGCCGCTGCCGGCGCCGCGATCGCCGCCGCCCGGAGCAGTCGGGCCTGCTCGAACTCCCACCAAGCTCGGCTGTGCGCTGCGCTCTGGCGCAACCAGCGATCCCACTGTGCTTGCAGCGGCATACGGAAGTAGCGTTTCACGAAGAGCGTTCGCGGCCCCGCTTCGGTCTCGATCTCCCAGCGCCATCGCTCGCGCCCGCCGAGGCCGGGCTTTTGCAGCGCCGTCCAGCGGCCGGGGAGCGAATCGAGCGATTGGGATTCGGCGAGTGCGCGAGCGGCATCGGGCAGGCCGATCTGCTCGAACAGCCGCGACCACTCCGGCGAAACCTGCGTGCGCCGGCTCATCCGTCGGCGGCTCGCTGCGGCGCCGCCTGCTCGATCTCCAGTTGTCGCTGCCAGCCGTCGAACAGGCCGGACATGCGGATCCGCTGCCGCTCGTGCTGTTCGTGCTCGGCGGCCAGACGGGTGACTTCGAGGGCGAGCTCGCGCTGCTCGGGATTGAGCGAGGGCGCATCGAGATAAGCCCGCAGGAATCGCACGCATTCGCCGCGCGAGGCGAAGGGCCGGGCCGAGGCGAAGAGCTGTGCGAGCTCGCGCCGCCACCAGGTTCGCAGCGTGCCGACGCGTTCCAGTCGCGAGTAAGGCTCGACATCGAGGAAGAAGAAATCGGGTGTTTCGTGCAGTCCAAGGCGGATGACGATGTTTCGCCAGAAAAGCTGGCCGTGCGACGCACCGTCGGCGTGCAGAAGCGCGACTTCGCGCCCGAGCGCCGTCGCGATTTTTCGCCGCGCGAGCGACGATATCTTGCGCCGCCCGCCGGCGACGCTCTGGGCAAACGAGGTGAGATTTTCCGAAGCGGGCACGGCCTCGGTAATCAGGAAGCACGCTGTCACGAAACCCGCCACGCGCCGCGAGCCGACCGCCACCGCGCGCGCCACGGGCACGCCCGCCTGTGCGAGCCCGCGCAAACCGCGATACTCGCTCTGCGCCCGATGAACGCCCAGCAGCGTGCCGCGAAAAGCGCTTCGGAGGCGCTTGCGCCAGGTTGGATATAGATATCGCTTCACATAAAAGCCCGGCTCCCGCCCCGGACCTGCGACGCGAAAGGTGTCGGTCGTGCGGCTCCAGGCGACGATCTCGCCGTCGACATGCGACAACACGCGCTCGACGCTGTCGAGTCGGCACTGTCGCAGCCGATCCGCAAAGGGCGGCTCGATCTCCATCTGGTCGCTGCGCATCAGCATGTTGACGCCGCCGAAACGCGCAGGATCGATCGACATGCCGAAAGCACCTGATTCACGCTGACCTCTTTCTGACAGCGTAAATCGAGCGGGCAGGTTTTCAACTGACATGGGCCGCAGGGCACCTTCGCCTGGAGCTTGATTTCGTCGGCGTAGTCGGTGTCGGTCCATTCCTGATGGGTCGGGCCGAAGATGCAGACGGTCGGCACGTCGAAGGCGTTGCCATAGTGCCGCGGGCCGGTGTCGTTGCAGACCAGGAGCGCGGCGTCGCGAATCAGAGGCTTCAACGTCCCGAGCGTCGTGTGCGGCTTCGAAGCGCAGACGACCGGTCCTTTGACCATGCCCGCGATGTGCTCCATCAGCGGCGCTTCGTTGGGCGCGCCGACGATCACAGGCAGCAGACCAAGCTCGCGCTGCAGCAGCCCACAAAGCTCCGCAAAGCGCTCCGGCAGCCAGCATTTCGCCGCACCGAATGCAGCGCCCGGATTGATGACGGCGTAGCGCTGACCGTCCGCGATTTTGTACGCCGCCCTTAATTCCGCCCCGCCCGCCTCTTGCGCCGGCGTGACGGCGAGCCGCAGCTTGCGATCCGTCACTTCGCAGCCGATCGCCTCGGCCAGTGCGCAGTAATAGGGCAGAATCGGCGTCGGGACGAAGACGCCGCCGCGTTTCAGCGGTTTGAGCCGGTGGGTCAGCATCCAGCCGCGTCCGTCGCGGTCGTAACCGATGCGCCGCGGCACTCCCGCGGACCAGACGGTGAATGCGGATTTGAAGGAGTTGGTGAAGAGCAAGGCCGCATCGGGCTTCGCAGCGCGTATGAGCTTGGCGGCCTGGGTCGCACTGGTGACGGCGCCGATCCCCTTTCCCGGCGGCCAGGCGATCTCGTCATCATGCCACCCGCCGCCGGCCACCAGCTCGCGCAGCAGCGGCCGCATCAAAAATGTGATTTGTGCGTCGCGGAATTGCGACCGGATCTCCGCGAAGACGGGCGTCGCGAGGACGACATCGCCGACCCAGTTGGGGAGAACGACGAGCAAGCGCCGCGGCGGGTCAAAGGGGCGTCGCGCTGGCGCGTCGTTCAATCGCGAATCTCACAAAGGGAGTGCGGGCACTCAGCCCGCACATTCGTTGCACGCGGTCTTCGCGCGGGCAGGAGGCCCGCGATCGGCGGACTACGCCAGATTCATCGTCATCAGGAACACCGCATTCGAATCGGTCTTGCCCAGTCGATTGCGCAGCAGCTCGACCGATTCGACCGGGTTCATGTCGCTCAGCACGCGGCGAAGCATGTAGACCTTTTCCAGCTCGCGCGGGTCGAGCAGCAGCTCTTCCTTACGCGTGCCGCTGGCGGGGATGTTGATCGCCGGCCAGACGCGCTTGTCGACCAGGCGGCGGTCGAGGTGCAGTTCGCTGTTGCCGGTGCCCTTGAATTCTTCAAAGATGACTTCATCCATCTTCGAGCCGGTGTCGACCAGGGCCGTGCCGATGATGGTCAGGCTGCCGCCCTCTTCGATGTTTCGAGCCGCGCCGAAGAATCGCTTCGGCTTTTGCAGGGCGTTGGCGTCGACGCCGCCCGTGAGGATCTTGCCCGAGTGCGGTACTTCGGTGTTGTAGGCGCGGGCCAGACGCGTGATCGAGTCGAGGAAGATGACGACGTCTTTGCCGTACTCCACCATGCGCTTGGCTTTATCGATCACCATTTCGGCCACCTGCACGTGACGGCTGGCCGGCTCGTCGAAGGTGCTGCTGATGACCTCGGCCTTCGTCGCCCGCTGCATTTCGGTCACTTCTTCCGGGCGTTCGTCGATCAGCAGAATGATCACCACCGCGTTCGGATGGTTCTGCGTCGCCGCGTTCGCCATCTTCTGCATCAGCACCGTCTTACCGGTGCGCGGCGGCGCGACGATCAGCATGCGCTGGCCAAAGCCGATCGGCGTGACCATGTCCACGATGCGCATGTTCAGTTCTTTGGGGTCGGTCTCCAGCAACAGCCGGCGGTTCGGGTGGCTGGCGGTCAGGTCTTCGAAATTGGTCTTGCCCGTGACCTGATCCGGCGACTGGAAATTGATCGCCTCGACCCGCAGCAGCGCGAAGTAGCGCTCGCTCTCCTTGGGCGGACGAATCTGGCCGGCGACGACGTGACCATTGCGCAGGCCGAAGCGGCGAATCTGCGACGGGCTGACGTAAATATCGTCGGGGCAGGGCAGGTAGTTGTATTCAGGGCTGCGGAGAAAGCCGAATCCGTCGGGCAGTACTTCGAGCACGCCTTCGCCGTAGAGCAGGCCGTTCTGATTGATGCGCTGCTTCAGGATCTTGAAGATCAGATCCTGCTTGGAGAGGCCGACGTATTCTTCGATGCTCTCGGCCTTGGCGACCTCGTGCAGATCGTTGACGCTCATCTTCTGCAAGTCGGTGATGTGCAGTTCGGCTCGCTTCACGCGCTCGTATTTCTCGTGCGTGTTGCGGTCGATCGGCCCATCTTCCTCGGTGGCCGGTGCGGCTGCGGGCCGAGCGGGGGCCGCGGGAGGGGCGGGACGGCGCTCGGCGACTTCGGCTGCGCGCGGTTCTTCGGCGGCGCGAGCGGCGCGCGGCGCGGGAGCCGGCGGCGGGGCCGGATCATTCTGCAGGTCGGCGTCGTCGCCTTCGGATTTCTTCGTGGTACGCGTGCGCGTCACCTTGGCCATGAACGTAACTCCAGGAAAAAGCGATCCGTCAACCTTCGGATTCGTGCGGGGCAGTCGGTAGGTTGGCTGTTAGCAGCGCGCACCGCGCACGGATATGTCACTCGCGCGAACGGCGGGAGCGGCCTGCCGCGTGTTCAGCCAAAATTCGCGCCAATATGGTGTCCACCTGCGCCCCGGTCTCGCCGATCGAACCTTCGTTCACTAGCTGATAATCGGACCGTGCGCGTTTCTCTTCCACGGGCAACTGCCAGGCTTCCCGTCGGCTCAGTTCGGCGTCATCCCATTGGCGGGATTGCTGGATGCGGGACAGGCGAACCGATCGGGAGGAATCGACAAAAACAATCGCATCACATAGGCGATCGAGGCGGCTTTCGAATAACAACGGGGAATCAAGAACGATGGCCTTGACCGCCGGTTGCCCAGCTACAGACAAAATCATAGCGCTTCGCCGTTGCGCAATCAAGGGGTAAAGCAGAGCTTCCAACCGCTGCTTCTGCGCCCCATCGCGAAACACGATTTCCGCGATCCGCTGGCGGTTGGGCCGCCCGTCGGCGTCGATCACCTCATTTCCCCACCACCCCGCTAATTGTCGAGAAACGTCGGGCGACTCCATCACCTCGTGGCTCAGCCGGTCCGACGAAATAACCAGACATCCCCGCTCGGCAAACGCCGCCGCAACCGCGCTCTTCCCCGCGCCGATTCCGCCGCAAATTCCGATCACTGGTTGGTTCACGAAAGTTTCCCGTGACGACCTGCGCAACCTGACGGCCTGCGGCTCGCATGCCGAAGGGAGATTGTTCCCAAATCGCGCGGTGACGATCCGAATAACACCCGCTCCGTCGACCGGCGCGGGGGCCGGCCGCCCGGACCGAGCAAACGAATCGTCTGCCGCTCAGAGTATCGCTCCCGCCTTCTGGATTCGCCACCGAAACCGGCCGAAATCCCCTTATGGCAACCCGCTCCGACGCCTACTATCTTCCCAATTCGAATTCGTCGACTGACGATGCCCCGAGACCGCGCGACGCGATCGCCCGCCGCAACGAGCGGCCCGCCGCGCCCGGGCAGACTCTAACGCAGCAGGCAGCCATGCTTCAGCACCATCTTCACGATGCGGACACGATCGAAACCGGCGAATGGATCGAATCGCTCCATTCCGTACGCGATACGTCGGGCGCCAGCCGCGCCACCTTTCTGCTGCAAAAGCTGCACGAATGGTCGGACCGCCGCGGCGTCGACGTGCCGCTGGCCGCCAATACGCCTTACCTCAATTCGATCCATCACGACGACCAGCCCGACTTCCCCGGCGACCGCGCCATCGAACGCCGCATCAAGAGCTACATGCGCTGGAATGCGATGGCCATGGTCGTCCGCGCCAACCGCGAGCTGGGCCTGGGCGGGCACATCTCGACCTTCGCCTCCTCCGCCACGCTGCTCGAAGTCGGCTTCAACCACTTTTTCCGCGGCCGCGACGGCGATGCCCCCGGCGACATCATCTACTTCCAGGGCCACGCCTCGCCCGGCATTTATGCCCGCGCGTATCTCGAAGGCCGAATCAACGAATCGCACCTGCTCAACTTCCGTCAGGAGACCGGCGGCAAGGGCCTCTCGTCTTACCCGCACCCCTGGCTGATGCCCAATTTCTGGGAGTTCCCGACCGTCTCGATGGGCCTGGGCCCGCTTTCGTCGATCTATCAGGCCCGCTTCAACATGTACCTGATCGATCGCGGACTCATGCCCCGCACCGGCAAGGTCTGGGCATTCCTCGGCGACGGCGAGATGGACGAGCCCGAGAGCCTCGGCGCCATCACGCTGGCCTCGCGCGAGCAGCTAGACAATCTGGTCTGGGTGATTAACTGCAACCTGCAGCGCCTCGACGGCCCGGTCCGCGGCAACGGCAGCATCGTGCAGGAACTCGAAGCCGCCTTCCGCGGCGCCGGCTGGAATGTCGTGAAGTGCCTCTGGGGCAGCGACTGGGATGACATCCTCGCCTCCGACACCGAGGGCCTCTTCGTCGACGCCTGCAACGCCACGGTCGACGGTCAGTGGCAGCGCTACTCGGTCGAGCCGGGTGCTTACTTCCGCGAGAAATTCTTCGGCCGCGACGAGCGGCTCGCCAAGCTCGTGGCCCACGTGCCCGACGACAAGCTGCGCAAGCTCAATCTCGGCGGCCACGACCCGGTCAAGGTTTACTCCGCCTACGACGCCGCGACGCGGCACGTCGGCCAGCCGACCGTCGTCCTCGCGCGGACGATCAAGGGCTACGGCCTGGGCGAGGCCGGCGAAGGCAAGAACATCACGCATCAGCAGAAAAAGCTGAACGAAGACGAGCTCCGCCACTTCCGCGATCGCTTCGACGTCCCTATCACCGACGCCCAGTTGGCCGAAATGCCCTTCTGTCGCTTCGAGAAGAACTCGCCCGAAGTGGAGTACATGCACGAACGCCGCCGCGCGCTGGGCGGATTCGTCCCGGGCCGCAAGATTCGCGTGAAGCCGGCGCCGCCGCCCGCGGCCTCCGCATTTGAGGAGTTTGCCAAGGGCAGCGGCGGCCAGGAAGCCTCGACCACGATGGTCTTCATGCGCATGCTGGCCCGCATCCTCAAGGACCCGAATCTCGGCCAACTCATCGTGCCGATCGTCCCCGACGAAGCCCGCACCTTCGGCATGGAGGCGCTCTTCCGCACCTGCGGCATTTATGCCCACGCGGGCCAGCTCTATGAGCCCGTCGACCATGCTCAGCTGATGCGCTATGAAGAGCGTCAGAACGGTCAGATTCTCGAAGAGGGCATCACCGAGGCCGGCTCGATGGCCTCTTTCACCGCCGCGGGCACGGCCTACGCCACCCACGGCCTGAACATGATCCCGTTCTTCATCTTCTACTCGATGTTCGGCTTCCAGCGCATCGGCGACAGCATCTGGGCCGCCGCCGACGCGCAGTGCAAAGGCTTCCTGCTCGGCGCGACTGCCGGTCGCACGACGCTGAATGGCGAAGGGCTGCAACACGAAGACGGCCACAGCCACGTCCACGCGAGCACGGTGCCGAACTGTCTTTCCTACGACCCCGCCTTCGCCTGCGAGCTGGCGGTCATCATCCGCGAAGGCATCCGGCGGATGTATGTCAATCAGGAGAACGTGTTCTATTACATCACGCTCTACAACGAGAACTATGCCCAGCCGCCGATGGTCGCCGGCAGCGAAGAGGGCATTCTCCGCGGCATGTACAAGTTCCGCCCCGCCGAGGGCGTGAAGAAGGGCCAGCCGCGGCTGCACCTCTTCGGCAGCGGCACGATTTTGCAGAGCGCGTTGCAGGCTCAGGAGATTCTGCGAGACAAGTTCGATGTCGCCGCCGATGTGTGGAGCATCACCAGCTACAACGAGCTCTATCGCGACGCCGAGGCCTGTGAGCGTTGGAATCGCCTGCACCCCGACGCGTCGCCGCGCACGCCGTTCATCTCGCAGCAACTGGCGAGCGAGCCGTGGCCGGTGGTCGCGACCAGCGACTTCATGAAGCAGCTCCCGCGCCGCCTGTCGCCCTGGACCCCCGCGGGCATCACCGCCCTCGGCACCGACGGCTTCGGCCGCAGCGACACGCGCGAGGCGCTGCGACGCCACTTCGAGATCGACGCGGCCCACACGGCCTATACCGCGCTCTACGAACTGGCGAAGCGCGGCGAATTCGACAAGAAGAAGCTGCCCGCGGCGATGAAGACCCTCGGCATCAATCCGGAATCGCCGAATCCGGCTACGGCCTAAAGCGGGTGACGGGCGATGCGAGCAGGCTGCGGTAACTCCGCATTCTGCTCCGTCGCCCGTACAGATCGCACTCCTGACCTCGCCGTCGCGGCCCGCGGACTGCTTTCAATCCGTGGCGGCGGTGCGCCCATCCCCGAATTGGGTATCGCGACGTACCGACGAAGCAAGCTGTTGCGCCGCGCGAATGAAGGGCGTGGAGGTGGGCAGTGGCGCTACAGACGCTCCCGATTTTGGTTGCGATGGCGAGGCTGTGGTCCGCAGGCGATACGGCGGCGGAAATGGCGCGGGCCGAGATCGAAATTCAGCCGTCTGCGTGGCATTTCGGCGAGATATGGCTGGGGGAGACGATCGAAGTTCCGGTCACGATTCGCAATTGCGGCGATCTCCCGGTTTCGGTCTGGCGGCTGTCCTTCATGGGATGTGGCAACGCGCCGCCCGTCGGCGAATGTTGCATCGAGCGCCTGCCGCCGGGCCAAACGACGGTCTATCGCATGAAATGGACGCCGCGACGGGCGGGAAGGATGGACGCGCGGTTTGAGTTTGAGGGGCGACCGGTGGCCGCAAAAGGTCTGTGAATCGCACGAGGCAATAGCGGCTCGGTTTTCAGGCGCGTCGAAGCCGACGCACATCCTCGTGCCCATGAACGAAAGAGGCGGGTGAAGCCCGCCCTACGTCGTCGACGCCCTTCGTCAGTTCGTCAGCTCGTTGGCTCGGCGGCCTTTTTCTTATCCGTGCCGACGAACCACTTCTTGATCGCGTGCAGCGTGATGTCGCGGCCGGCTTTGCCGATGGCCCAGGTCAGCGGAACGCCCTTGGGGCAGGCCTTCACGCAGTTTTGTGCGTTGCCGCAGTCGCTGACGCCGCCGGGCAGCATCAGTGCTTCGAGCCGCTCGCTGCTGGTCATTTTGCCGGTCGGGTGTTCGTTAAACAGCACGGCCTGCGCGATCGCCTGCGGGCCAATGAAGTTGCTGTTTTCGTTCACCTGCGGGCAGACTTCGAGGCAGATGCCGCAGGTCATGCAGCGCGAGATCGGATAGCGCACGTCGTGCGTCTCGGGCGAGATGGGCGGGCCTTCGCCGACGTCGCCGTAGGTGTCGACCGGGATCCAGGCCTTCACCTTTTTGAGCGCTTCAAAGAGCCGCGAGCGATCGACGAAGAGATCGCGGATGACGGGGTACTTGGTCATCGGCTTGAGGTCGATGACGGGCGCCTCTTTCAGAAGCTGATCGACCAGGGCCGTGCAGCCCTGCCGGGCGCGGCCGTTGATCACGAAGCTGCACGAGCCGCAGACTTCCTCCAGACACGCCGCTTCCCACACCGGCGCGCTGGTCTTCTTGCCCTCGACCGTCACCGGATTGGCGGCGATCTTCTGCAAGACCGAGGTCATATTCAGATTCGGCTCATACGCGACCTCGAACTCCTCGCTGTAAGGGCGGGAGTCGCGACGGTCCTGGCGCTGGATGCGGACGCGAAAGCGCTTGGCGCTGTCGGGGGTCATAGGCAAATCCTAAAAGCGAGCGTCGAGGTGCGAGTGCAGAGTGTCGAGTTAAAGGCAAAAAAGACATGCCCGCTCGACCAACTTCCATCCATCACTCCACGTCGTGCGCTCGCCTCCTGTATTCAACTCGACACTCTGCACTCGCAATTCGAAACTCAGTTAGACGGTCGCCATCGCCCGCTTCTCCCGTGCCGCGGAGTCGGCCGTTTTGGGGCGAGAGAACTTTTCGTTCCAGACTTCCTCAATGATCTTCGCGCCGACGAGGCCGTAGGTCCGCGGGCGCGGCGGGATCAGGTTGGTGTTGACCGGCTCGTACCGCAGCTCCGGGCCGCTCGGCGTGTGCGAGGCGATGGTGGTCTTGAGCCACTGCTCGTTCTGCTTCTGATACGCCGCACACCACTGCTCGGCCTGCTGTCGCAGCGTGGCCGGGTCTTCGGCGGTGGGCGAGGGGATCTGGAAAGCGGGCTTGTAGTGGGCCCCGCGGCATTCGTCGCGCTGCAGCGCGCCCTTCACGATCACCTTCGCCAGCACCAGCATGTCGCCCAGCGCGCGGACGTAGCTGAGGTTTTGGTTGGTCCAGTTCGAATGGTCCGCCAGCGGGGCGCGCTGATAGCGGGCCGCGAGCTCGTCGATCTTGCTGAGCGTCTGTCGCAGTTCGCCGTTCTCGCGGACGACTGTGACGTTCTGCGTCATGACCAGGCCCAGCTCCTGGTGAATTTTCGCCGCGTTCTCCGGGCCGTCGCGCTTGATCAGCGCGTCGTGCGTCGCCTTGTGCTTGGCGACCTCGCGCTCAAAGAGCGACGCCGGCGTCTTGTCGACGCTGCCATGGGGAAGGTTTTTCAGGTGTGTCCGCAGGCCGCGGCCATTCACCAGCCCGGCGAAAATGCAGGAGAGCAGCGAATTGGCGCCGAGCCGATTGGCCCCGTGATACTGATGATCGGCCTCGCCCAGCGCGTAGAGCTGCGGGATATTGGTCTGCTGATTGCGCGGCGAGTCGAGGTTCAGTCCGCCGGTGTCGGCGTCTTCCTCGTAGTCGACCCAAAGCCCGCCCATGCTGTAATGCACGGCGGGGAAAATCTTCATCGGTTCGGAAAGCGGGTCGACACCGACGAATTTCTCATAAATCTCGAGGATGTTGCCCAGCTTGCCTTCGAGGATCTCGCGCTTGATGCCGGTGGCCTTCTCGGTCAGGTCGAGATAGACGCAATAGGCGTTTGGATCGACGCTGCGGCCTTCCTTGCAGATGGCGAAAATCTCCCGCGTCGCGATGTCGCGCGGCACCAGATTGCCATACTTCGGATAGCGCTCTTCGAGGAAGTAATAGCGCTCGCTCTCGGCGATCTGCGTCGGATGGCGGCGATCGTCGGGCTTCTTGGGCACCCAGACGCGCCCGCCCTCGCCGCGAGCGCCTTCGCTGATCAGCCGCAGCTTGTCGGCCCCAGGGATCGCGGTCGGGTGGACCTGGATGAATTCGCCGTTGGCGTACCACGCGCCCGCCTGATAGGCCCGCGCGCCGGCGCCGCCGGTGCAGACCATCGACATGGTCGACTTGCCGTAGATCAGGCCGTTGCCGCCCGTCGCGAGGATCACCGCGTCGGCGGGGAAGGCGCGAATTTCGAGCGAGAACATGTCCTGTGCGACGCAGCCGCGACAGACGCCCTTCTCATCGAGCACCGGGCCGAGAAACTCCCAGTATTCGAACTTCTTGATGATGCCCTCGGCCTCGTAGCGGCGGACCTGCTCGTCGAGCGCGTAGAGCAGCTGTTGCCCCGTGCTCGCGCCGGCGTAGGAGGTGCGCTTAAACAGCGTGCCGCCGAAGCGCCGCACCGAGCGGTTGCCCTCACCCGAGCGGTTGAAGGGCACGCCGAGGCGGTCGAGGAGCTCGATCACCTTGGGCGCCCAATAGCACATCTCTTTGACGGGCGGCTGCTCGTTCAGGAATTCGCCGCCGTAGACCGTGTCGTCGAAGTGCAGCCATTCGGAATCGCCCTGGGCGCGGGTGAACTTGTTGACGGAGTTGATGCCGCCCTGAGCGCACACGCTGTGGCTGCGCTTCACCGGGACCATGCTGATCAGGTCGACCGGCGTGCCGTCCTCGGCGAGCTTCATGGCGGCGGCGAGGCCTGCCAGCCCGCCACCGACGACCACCACGCGTTGTTTGGCCATTGCTCTTCTCGCTCGCTTTTGTTGAGTCTTTCGGACTGATTTCTATCGCGAAGCCCGCGCCGGCGGCGTGGTTTCATGAGTTTCAGCGGCAGGCGCGCCCGAGGCGTCTTTCAGCTTCGTCGCCGGCGTGACATTGGCGATGGCCCAGAGCGACATCGCGCCCCACGCGATCAGCACCACGCCCAGCCCGGCGCTCGCCATCGACACCTTCTGACGCGACGAGTCATTGACCGTGATGCCCCACGAAATGCAGAACGTCACGATGCCGTTTGCGAAGTGGTAGACGCTCGCCACCAGTCCCACCATGTAGATCGCCATCCACGCCGCCATCGGCAGCCCCATCGAAAAGCCGAGCTGCAACTGATGAAAGGGCGCCGGCGTGCCCACATAGTGCGGTCCGCCGAAAAAGTGGACGAAGCGGAAGTGGCCCAGGTGAACCAGGATGAACACGAACGCGATCCAGCCCGTCAGCCGTTGCAGCGTATAACGCCAGTTGTCGGCGTAGCTGTAATGCCGCACGTTCGACTTACCGGTCAGCGCAATGACGATGCCGAAGAGAGCGTGATAGAAAAGCGGCAGGATGATCGCGCCGAATTCGAGGAACACCAGAAATGGCAGGCTGTGAATCCAGAAGACGTGTTCGTCGAACTTGTGCCCGCCGCCGCCCAGGGCCGCGGTGGAGTTGGTGAGCAGATGGTTGATCAGGAACGCGCCCACCGGCACGATCCCGGTCAATGAATGTAAACGCCGCAGCAGGAAGTAGTTACGGTCGTACCAACTGCCGGTTTCGTGAGCCGTCATCAGGGCTGTCCACTAGGCCGCGCGAAGGGCCGTCGCCGACAAAGCGACCGCGGGCCGCGATTATAGAGAGGGGGCGCGCGGTCGCAAGCTGCAAGCGGCCGGCGCCCGTTTCCACCCCACGCATCGCCAATCGGCACGGCAAACAGGCGACATCGATCGCCGCGCCGTAGGGGGCGAGGACTGCTCGCTCCGAGATCGACTTCGCCGAGCCCCACGCCCGCCCCCGCAGAACATCGCTTCCGCTAAACTCGTACCCAAAAGAAATGTTCCGCGCCGCCCGTCGGGTGGCGCCGGCGCAATACTCATCACAGGAGCTATCGCCATGGCAATGCGAATCGCAATTAACGGCTTCGGCCGCATCGGACGCTTCTTTCTCAGGGCCGCCTGGCAGGATCCGGCGTTTGAGTTCGTCGCGGTCAACGACCTCGTTCCGCCCGACAACTTGGACTATCTGCTGAGCTACGACACGACCCACCGCAAGTTCCCGGTCGAGGTCAGCCACACTGAGAGCGAAATCGTCGTCGGCGGCAAGAAGATTCGCTGCTTCGCCGAGAAAGACCCGACCGTATTGCCGTGGAAGGACCTGAAAGTCGACTATGTGGTCGAATCGACCGGCCACTTCACCGACCGCGCCGGCGCGACCAAGCACCTGACCGCCGGCGCCAAGCGCGTCATGATCTCCGCCCCGGCCAAGGACGCCGACATTCCGACGCTCGTCGTCGGCGTGAACCATGAGAAGTATGACAAGAACAAGGACACGATCGTCAGCAACGCGAGCTGTACGACGAACTGCCTGGCGCCGCTGGCCAAGATCGTGAACGACAACTTCGGCATCGAAGAAGCGCTCATGACCACCGTTCACGCCATGACCGCCACCCAGCCCACCGTCGACGGCCCGTCCAAGAAGGATTTCCGCGGCGGGCGCGCGGCGGGGCACAACATCATCCCCGCCAGCACGGGTGCGGCGAAGGCTGTGACGCTGGCGATCCCGGAGTTGAAGGGCAAGCTGACGGGCATGTCCTTCCGCGTGCCGACGATTAACGTCTCGGTGGTCGACCTGACGGTCCGCACCAGCAAGAAGACGTCGATGAAGGAGATCAACGCGGCGATCAAGGCCGCCAGCGAAGGCGCGATGAAGGGCATCATGGGCTACACCGAAGAAGCGGTGGTCAGCTCCGACTTCATCAGCGACCCGCGCAGCAGCATTTATGACGCGACCGCCGGCATCGAGCTCAACCCGCAGTTCTTCAAGCTCGTGTCGTGGTACGACAACGAGTATGGCTATTCGTGCCGCGTGCGCGATCTGCTGAAGTACATGGGCCAGAAGGACGGCTTGGCGTAGCGGATCGGGCTTGCGATCGGTCGCGAGTGGAAACGCTTCCGCGCGGCGCAATAATCAGGTGTGATTCGCGGCGCGGCCTCGGAGTGGAGGCCGCGTCCCTTTTTCCGTATGCCCCTTCGAAAGGACCGGTCATCCCCATGCGACGCCTCCGCTATCTCGCCGCCTTGTGCGCCACGTGCTGCTTTGCCCTGGTCGGCTACTTCACCCGCGCCCACGCCCGACCCGCCGACGAAGCCGCGCTCTCGTCCGCCGCCAAGGCCGCGACGAGCGTGCTGGATTTTGAAGTGAAGAACATCGCCGGCGAAGACGTGAAGCTCAGCAAGTACAAGGGCAATGTGTTGCTGATCGTCAACGTCGCGTCGAAGTGCGGGTTGACGCCGCAGTATGAGCAGCTCGAATCGCTGCACGAGAAGTATGGCGAGAAGGGCCTGCGCGTCCTGGGCTTCCCGGCCAACAACTTCATGGGTCAGGAGCCGGGCACGAACGAGGAAATTCAGAAGTTCTGCTCGACCAAGTTCAACGTGAAGTTCGACATGTTCGCCAAGGTCAGCGTCAAGGGCGACGACAAGTGCGACCTGTACCAGTTCCTCACCAGCAAGGAAAAGAACGGCGAATTTGGCGGCGAGGAGATCAAGTGGAACTTCGAGAAGTTCCTGGTCGATCGCGAAGGCAAGGTCATCGCCCGCTTCAGCCCGAAGACCAAGCCCGATGATCCGAAGGTGATCGAAGCGATCGAGAAGGCCCTCGCCGAAAAGCCCGCCAAAGGCTGAGCGCGGATACGTGGAAACGGTGAAGCATTGAAACGGTAAAGCCAGTCGCACCGGCGCACGCGATGCGGCGATCGTTCGTCCGCGTCGCGACTTTACCGTTTCTCGGTTTCACCGTATCACCGTTTCACTTCGCCTCATGAACCACTCCTCGCCCGCTTCCCCCCGCCTGATCATCGGCACCGCCGGCCACATCGACCACGGCAAGAGCAGCCTCGTCCGCGCCCTGACCGGCATCGACCCCGATCGCCTGCCCGAGGAGCGCGCTCGCGGCATGACGATCGATCTCGGCTTTGCCCATGCGCGCGAGGCGGGCGCCAGCCTCTACTTTGTCGACGTGCCCGGCCACGAGCGCTTCATTCGCAACATGGTCGCGGGCGCCGTGGGCATCGACCTCGCACTGCTGATCGTCGCGGCCAACGAGGGGCTGATGCCCCAGACCCGCGAGCACGCCCACCTTCTCGCGCTGCTCAACGTGTCGCGCTGCATCGTCGTCATCACCAAATCCGACCTCGCGCCGCCCGACCTGGTCGAGTTCGTGCGCGATGAAGCCGTAGCGCTGCTCCGCTCGCTCGCGATCGATCCCATCGCCGCCGTCGCCACGTCCGCCACCAGCGGCGCCGGCGTGGCCGAGTTGCGGGCGCTGCTCGCAACGCTCGCGACCGCCGAAGCAAAGGCCGCCGCCGACCGCTCCGCCTATCGCTGGTTTCGCATGCCGATCGACCGCGCCTTCTCGATTTCGGGCCGCGGAACCGTCGTGACCGGCACGGTGTGGCACGGCGACGTCGGCGTCGGCGATGAGTTGCAACTGCTGCCCGACGTCCGCACCGTCCGCGTGCGCGAGATTCAAACCCATCAGAGCGAACTCGACCGATCGAGCGGCCGCCGGCGGCTGGCGATCAATCTGCCCGGGATCGAGGTCGCCGAAGCGGGCCGCGGTTGCGAGCTGGCGACGCCCGGCTATTTGCAGGCGCGCAGCGAGCTGCTGGTCCGGCTGGTCGATCTGCTTGTGCTGGGTCGCAAGCCGGTCTCGCGGCTGCGCGTGCGGTTACATCTGGCCACCACGGAGTGCCTCGCCGAGCTGCATCTCGCCTCTCCGCTTTCGCCCGGTCGCCATGCCGACATCGCCGCCCGCGTCCGAGTCGGTGCCCCCATCGTCGCGGCGTATGGCCAGCGCTTTGTCATCCGCACCGAGAGCGCCACGAAAACCCTCGGCGGTGGCCAAGTGCTGCACCCGGCGCCCCGGCGAGCCCGCGCCCGGAATTCTGAAGATTGGCCTGCGGCTCTCGGCGCAGCCGAGATTTCCATCCGTCTGCTCGCGGCGCTCCGAATGGCCCCCTGGCAACCGATCGCGCCGTCCGAGCTGAGCACGATCTGCGGTTCGGCAGACGCGCTGGCGACCGAATCGATCCTGCACGATCTCGAATCCACCGGCGACATTGTGCGCCTGCATGCTGCCGCCCAGACGCTGGTCGTGCCCACTTCGGCGCTGCGCGAACTAACGACGGCCGTCATCCGCCGGGTCGAACGCTTCGCGGCCGATCATCCGCGTTCCGGCGGCGCGCCTGTTGCCGACCTGGCGAAATGGCTGCCGCCGCTTTGTCCGCCGCGTTTTCACGCCGAATTAATCCAGCGCCTGTTGGCGAGCGGTTCGCTAAGCGAGCAAGGCGGCCGTGTGCTGCCGACCGGGGCTGCCGCTGGTCCAGCGCTGCCACCCGCCGATCTCGAGCTTTATCAGTCGCTGCTGCAACTCTACGAATCCGCCGCATTGGCGCCGCCCGGCTTCGCGGCGCTGCCGATGCGAACCGAGAAAAACGCGCAGCGCCTCTACGAATTGACCCAGCTCGCAGTGACCCGCGGCGACCTTTTGCTGCTCGACGGCGAGCTCGCGCCGCCGCCCCGAGGCCGCGCAACGGTGCAAACTCGCGGCGATGCCCCCATCGGCGCATTGCTGCTCCACCGACGCGCGTGGGACAGCGCCGTCGCTGCGATCCGCGGCGCGATTCAGCAGCGCGGCCCGCTGCTGATCAGCGAAATTCGCGACGTGCTCAGCTCATCGCGCAAAGTCGTCGTCCCGCTGATGGAGCGCCTCGACGCCGCAAAGATCACCATCCGCGCCGGTGATCGTCGGGCGCTGGGGTGAGCCGCCGATCCGCCCCTTTCGCATGCGGATTGCTGATCCACCGTCGAAACTCACGCCAACATTGCTCCGCCGCGCCGCGGATTCCGTAAGAGCTTTTGTTATCCTGCGCAGCTCGCAACGGAGATGCCGTCTGTCACATCCGCTCGCCCGCCTGCTTTCGACGATGCTGTTCTTCGCCGCGCAGGTTGCGCTGGCGCAACCCGCTGCTCCGGCTTCGCAACCCGCGAGCAAGGGCGGTCCTCCTCGCACCCGCGCGTGGGGCGTTCGGCTCGACAGCGAACCGCCCGAGTACGTGCGAACGCTGCCCAACGCCGTCGATTCCCCGCTCACCTCGCCGGCCCCCGATTGGCTCGACTTCGGCCTCGAGCAACGCACCCGCTACGAATATCGCCATCAAGACGCCCGTCGCAGTCCGCTCACCTACGACGACCAGTTTCTGCTGCGATCGCGGGCCTATTTCGGCATCCGTGAAGTTCTCGACCCGCTCCGCTTCGGCGTCGAGATTCAGGACTCACGCGAATTTGGCACGCGCTTCGGCGACTCCGACCGCGACACCAACCAGGCGGACCTGCAGCAGGGCTTCGCCGAGCTATTCTTCGAAGACGCCCTCGGCCCGCGCGAGCCGCTACGCCTGCAGGCCGGGCGCATGTCGTTTGAGCTGGTCGATCGCCGCCTATTCGCCCGCAATCGTTGGCGAAACACCACCAATGCCTTCGACGGTTTTCGGCTGCGCGCCGGCGAATCGAAATCGCCCTACGAACTGAACGTCCACGCCGTGCGACCCGTCGAGCGCCGCCTCCGCCGGCTCGACGGCTCCGACGACGAGCGCGTTCTTTACGGCGCGACCGTCTCCTGGCGTGGCTGGGAACCACTCATTCAGATCGAGCCGTATTACTTCCTGCTCGACGTCGACCGCCGCAGCGATCCCGCGCTGACCGATCGGCTGATCCATACTCCGGGCGTCCGCGTGTTCGGGTTGCTTGGCGAGAGCGGATGGGACTACGACGCCAACGTCGCATTCCAATTCGGCGAAGACGGCGACCGCACCCACCGCGCGTTCGCCGCCGCCGGCGAGGTCGGTTACAGCTTCGAGGCCGCCTGGGACCCGCGGCTGAGCTTTTTCACGCTCTACGCCAGCGGCGACGAAGACCGCAACGACGGCACGACGCAGCGCTTCGACCGCCTCTTCGGCGCGGCTCACTTCCTCTCGACCAGCGACCTGTTCATTTGGGAAAACACGATCGTGCCCAAGCTGCGGCTCGATTTCTCGCCGCTGAAAGACCTGCAGCTCGATGTCGCCTACGGCATGTATTGGCTCGCGAGCGATCGCGACAACTGGGGCGCGACAGGCCGGCGCATCGCCGGAGGCGGAAGCACCTTCATCGGCCACGAGTTCGAGTTTCGCGGCGTCTACCGTGTCAATGAACACGTGAATCTAGAACTCGGTTACTCCCATTTCATCCCCGGTCCGTTCGCCAACGATGTCGTCCCACCGGCGGACAACGACTTTGATCGCGGCGATTTCGTATATGTGCAGATGACGCTGCGGATGTGAGTCGGCGGGCAACAGCCGCCCGCTTCGCGACCCTTCGTCCACCCGCATCCTGCCCTTCAGCGCAAAATAGGCCACCCGACGGCACCGTTGCGGCGAGGGTCCGCGGTGTATTTCTCACGCCTCTACCGCCTCTGCTAAGCCGTCGGCCCCACGACCGAAGAACGCATCGCTCGCACGGCGGCGCCGGAGCCGCTGTCGAGCGTCTCGCGCGGCTCGTGGCAGCGCCGGATTGAGGAGCGCTTCTTGAAAGGCATTTCCCGTCACCCGTCGACCCATACTCGCGTCCGCATCTTTACCTCGGCGTGCGTCGCAGCACTGGCCTTGGCCGCCGCCCCGAGCGCCATGGCCCAGTGTGAAGTGATCGTGAAAGAGAGCTTTCGTCTCGGTTCCCGACTGCACGGCGGGAACGGGCGAATGCGCGATGCCGAGATCGGAGACACGCTGAACGACTACTGGCTCCAGGTTCCCGAAGACGGAACGCGTTGGATCTGCGGCGACAACGGTGTCCCGCGTTGGTCCTTCGCCGCGACGAGCGACGATCCGGCCGAGTTCGATCCGCTGGATCCTACCAATGGGACCGCCTGGCCCGACGCGACCGCCGCCGCCTTCGTGCCCTTCACCCAGCCGACCTCGGCGTTCGTGACGTCGATCGATGTTGTGTTTTTCCTCTCCGAAACCACCACCGGCTACTTCGGATTCTCCACCAGCTCTCAGCTCACCAACAACTTCATGACGCACGGTGCGCTGTGGATGTCGCTCAATGGACTGGGGCAGTACACGATCTACCAGAACGGCGCCGAGATCGTCGCCACAGGTACCGCCGATCTCGCCGGCATTCTGAATTCAGGCTGGATCCACGTCGACTTCACTTATGACCCGGTGACCCAGACGGTGTCTGCCGTCGCCGGTGAAACGCAGATCGCGGCGACAAAAGTCGACCTGGCGCGACCGCTGACCTTCTTCGGAATCGAGGCCGCGACTCCCGGCGTCAACTTCAACAACCTCATCATCGCGACGGGCGATCTACTGGCGGCAAGCGCCCCGGCATCCGTCTCCGTGTGCGAGGGTGGAACAGTGCAAATCAACGCGGAAACCAACGCCGCACAGCCCGCCACCATGCGGTGGACCCATCGCCTGCGCGGCGAGCTGATCGATGGCCCCCAACCCGGCGGATCCATCGTCAGCGGCGCATTCACCCCCAATCTCACGATTCAAAACGTCGGACCCGACGATGCCGCCAACTACTGGTTCACCGTTGCGAACGAGTGCGGCGTGCGCGCCAGCGCGTATACCGCGCTGCAACTTTGCAGCCGGACCATTGGCGACATGAATTGCGACGGCGTGGTCTCTGTCGGCGACATCAGTGGTTTCGTTCTGGCGCTCAGCGATCCCGCCGGATATCCGATCGCCTATCCAACTTGCGATATCAGCCTTGGCGACATCAACGCCGACGGCTTCGTCACGGTGGGCGACATCTCAGCGTTTGTGGCGCTGATCACCGGCGGCTGATAACCCTCCGACGATTCGGGCCGCGCGCGCCCGCTTCCGCGGGCGCTCGTTCGAGTATCCCGCCATCTCCGCGCAACTCTCTTCCGATCGAATTCCGATCTGACGTCACATGCGCGGCCTTTATTGCGATCCTGCGCAAGAAACGTCAAGAACCGCGCCGAAGCGACAGATACCATGGCCGTCACGCAGCAGGCAAATGCAACGAACGCCGCTACGGAGACGCACTCATGACTCTCGACCGCGTGGCTTGGCTGGTCGGTGTGGCGCTGTTGGTGATGGTGTTGAATATCGTCGCCAGCGTCTTGTATATGGTCATCTACGGCCATTTGATCAATCCCGGCCATCCGCCGCAGTTCTATCAGGAGCACGTCAAAGTCGCCGCTCCCTATTGCAGCATCGTCGCCGGCATTCCGCTCATGTTCCTTGCCGGCTACTGGGTCGCTGGGTGGTGGGGTCCTTCGCTGGCGGTTCAGGCCGCACTCACGATCTGGGCGGCCTATGCCCTCGTCGACCTGGCCGTCTTGCTCACCGCCGGGATGAACGGCAAGATCGCCGCCATATTTGCGATTTCGTTCCTCACGAAGCTGCTGGCGGTGTACGGGGGCGCTCTCGCAGCGGCGCAGAGCGGCGCGTCTCGCGTGCCGGCGGGCGCAGGCTAGCATGCGACTTCAATTGCCGGCGTGTTCAAGCGCGGTCCTTTGATCAGGCGAGCCGAACGACATGGATGACGCCGCGCTGACGAAGGCTCTGACTTACATTCAGGCCCATCTCGACAGCGATACTTCGCTCGCCGCCGTCGCCGCCGCCGCGGGTTGCTCCGCGCCACATTTCCTTCGCCGCTTTGCCGTCAGGATGAGGGAGACGCCGAAGCAATACACATTGCGGCTGCGGCTGGAGCGTGCCGCGTTGCGTCTGGTGTTGCTCGAAGACAGCATTCTGCGGATCGCGCTCGACTGCGGGTTTGCCTGCCACGAGACCTTCAGCCGGGCGTTTCGGCGGCGCTTCGGCCTCGCGCCGCGCGCCTTTCGAGCGAAAGGCAAACTGCCGGCTTCGAGCCAGGCGGAGCCGCCGCAGCGAGTTGAGTCCGCGACGCCGACGTCGCTCTCCAACACCGCGGTGCGCATGTTGCAGCCCATGTCGCTGGCGTTCATTCGCCATTACGGCCCCTATGAAGAGGTGCCGGTGACGCTCTGGGATAAGCTCATTGACTGGGCCCGGCGGCGCAAGCTGCGCGAGCCGTACGTCCTGTTGGGCATCGCTCACGATGCCCCGGGAATCACGCGGCCCGAAGATCTCCGCTTCGACGCGGCGCTGCGAGTCTCCGAAAGCTTTCGAAGTGAACGGACCGTCGGCCACCAACGATTTGCGGGCGGCCTGTTTGCATTAACCACGAGCGTCGGCCCATTGGCATCGCTGCCCGCGGCCTATCAGCAGATCTTTGGGCGCATTCGCCGCGAACGGTCGCTGGTCTGCCTGGGCCTGCCCTGCGTGGAGTTCTACCAGGTTCATCGCCCGCTGGCGGAGGTCGCGATCGTGAGCACGGAGATTGCGGTGCCCGTGCGGGGGTGCACTTGAGGAGTTTGAGGCTGCGCGAAAAGTGCGACCGCCGCACTTTCAATTCTCGCTTATTCACTACCGCAACGCCCGCGAATCTGCAGCGGCACCCGCTACGATTTCGCTCATGCTGGCAAACCACCAAACCCGTGCCCGTATCCCCGGCATCGCCGCCCTCTGCGCCGCGCTGCTCGTCACAAATGCCGCCCTTTCCCAGGAGTCCCCCGACTTGAGCGCCCATCGCACCCCACTCGCCGACGAATGGCTCTTCCGCATCGACCCGCAGGACGTCGGCGTGCGCGAGCGCTGGTTCGAGGGGCCCGCCGCCGCGAAACCGGGCAGCACCGGCGACGGCAGTTGGCGAGCGATGCAGGTCCCCGGCAACTGGGACGATTTCACCATGCCGCCCTACGACGGCGTCGGCTGGTTTCGCCGCGAGTTCACGCTGCCCGGCACCCGGCCCGCGGGCATGGACAAGTTTGCCCTGCTCTTCACCGGCGTCGACGACGAGGCGACGGTTTATCTCAACGGCGTCGAAATCGCGAAGGAAACCCGCGTCGATCGACGCTTCGCGGTGGCGCTCGACGCGGGCCGAGTGAAGCCGGGCGCCAACACCCTCGCCGTGCGGATCGTGGACCATGGCGGGCCGGGCGGGATCATCCGGCCCGTCTATCTCGCGACTTACAAGGAGTCGCTCAACGAACTGCTGATCGGCGAACATCGCAACGCGAAGGCCCGCGCCTCGCACGAATGGGTGCGCGATTCGGTCGTCTACGAGGTCTACCTGCGTTCGTTCAGCAAAGAAGGCACCTTCCGCGGCCTCGAGGCTCGGCTCGACGAGTTGAAGGATCTGGGCGTCACCGTGCTTTGGCTGATGCCGATTCACCCCGTCGGCGTGAAGAATCGCAAGGGCACACTGGGCAGCCCCTACAGCGTCACCGACTTCACCGCGACCAACCTCGAGTTTGGCACCATCGACGACTTTAAGTCGCTGTTGAAGGCGGCTCACGCCCGCGGCTTGAAGTTGATCATCGACTTGGTTGCCAATCACACCGCGTGGGACGGCCCGCTCTTCGACAAACATCCCGACTGGTATACGCGCGACGCCAGCGGCAAGATCGTGCCGCCGGTGGCCGATTGGAGCGATGTCGCTGACCTGAATTACGACGTGCCCGCCGTGCGGGCGTACATGCGCGACGCGATGACCTATTGGATCCGCGATATCGGCATCGACGGCTTCCGCTGCGACGTCGCGGGTATGGTGCCGCTCGATTTCTGGGATGGCATCGTGCCCGAGCTGCAGCAGATGCGGCCGATCATGATGTTGGCCGAGGACGACGCGCCCGCCGAGCATCTCACGGCGTTCGACCTGACCTACGACTGGCGGACTTGGTCGCTGCTGGGCGGATTGAAACAGGGAACTCTGACGCCGGCGAAGCTCCGTCAGGCGTATGTGGAGGAGGATCTCGAGTTTCCGCGCGGCGCGATGCGGCTGCGCTTCAGCGACAACCACGACAAATGCGCCTGGGAAACGCCGGCGATGGCCCGCTATGGCCCGAGCGGCGCTCGGCTGGCGGCGGTGCTCACCTTTGCGCTGCCCGGCGTGCCGCTGATCTACAACGGTCAGGAATCGGGCAACACGCAGAAGCTGTCGCTGTTCGAAAAGATGGAGATCGACTGGAAGGCGCCCGACGAGGGCATGCGCGGCCTCTATCGCTCGCTGGCGAAGCTGCGCACCGAAAACGCCGCCCTGCGTCGCGGCTCGCTGGAGTGGTTTGCGAAGGAGCCTTGGGCCCAGGCGTTGGAGAGTGCGGGCATCCTCGTCTTCGCCCGCCGGCACGAAGGAAAGACGACGTGGGTCGTGGCAAACCTCACCCCCAAGCCGGCGACCGTCGATCTGCCGACCGGCGCGCCGCTGGCATCGGCCAAGGCGAGCGACCTACTGTCGAACGCCAAACGCAGCGGCAGTTCGCTCAGCTTTCCGCCCCACGGCTACTGCATCATGACCGTCAACGATTGAAGAGCTGCGTGGCTTCAGACTTAGGGTGCGTCCCTCGACGCACCCTCGGCTGACGTCGCGCATCGGGTGCGTCGAGGGGCGCACACTACACTTGGATTGCGTCGGATTGACGCTGACGAGCCGCGCGGCTTCAGCCCGCGCGGTGCTGCGATACTCCAGCGAAGCCGTCGCGACCATTCTCCGCAAAGGCTGCGCACTTGAGAGTCGAGTGATCCATGACCTCTCGCCGCCCGCTTTCGCCCGTCGTTCTGCTCGGCTTGCTGATCGCGGGCGGATTCCTGATCAGCCTGGTTCCCTCGCCGGCGGTGCTGTGGACAACGCGGTTGAGCCCTGCGACCTTTCACATTGTCCACGACGGTTATCAATTCGCCCTCGGCTTTGGAGTCTTCTACGCTGCGAAACGACTGAGCCGTGCGCCGCTGCCGCGCCTGGTGGGCGGCGCAACAGTGAAGTCGCTGGTACTCGCGGTCGGGCTCGGAATAGCGTGTGGCTTCGGTCACCGCGCCATTGCGGCAGCCGCCGAGAACATCGGCAATTCGTTCCCCGAGTTCCGCGAAAGCTGGCCGTGGCTCTTCTCGCCACAGATTCGGATCGGAGGTTTGAAGGGGCCGAGCATTTCAGGGTGGATCGAGATCGCAATCAGCTCGGGGCTTACGTCATTCGCCGAAGAGTTGATTTTCCGCGGAGTCATTCTCTGGCTCATCCTGCGTCTGACGCGGAATCCGACAATAGCTATCGCGATCAGTGCCGTCTGGTTCGGAGGATTGCACTGGCGGGCAGGCTTCGTCAGCGTAATCTCGGCCGGCGCAGTCGCCGGCGTTGCGACCGGCTGGCTTGCACTTCGCACGCGCTCCGTCGTCTGTGCCGGCCTCCTCCATTGGGTCACGAATCTGACGATCTATTTTCTGGTGCTGGCGACGAGATGAACCGTGTTCTGCCGAAAGACCTGCTCTGGATCGACTGCACCGCCGGCGCGCTGGTCGGCGTCCTGGTGTTGTCGCTCAGCGACTGGCTCAGCCGGCTGCAGGGCTTGCCGCGCGGCCTGCTGCTGCTGACCGGCGCCGCGAACCTGCTCTACGCCTGCTATTCGTTTTCGCTCGCCATCCGACTCAACCGACCTCCCGCGCTCATCGCGCTGTTGGTGGCGGCCAACCTCGCGTGGGCCGGCGTCTGTGTGGCATTGGGCCTCTATTTCGCTCGTTCGGCGACCATCTGGGGCCTTTCCGCGCTCTTCGGCGAGGCTTTGTTTGTCGGCGGGCTGGCCCTGTTGGAATGGCGCTGGCGCGACGCGCTGCGAGTCGCCGAGCCGTAGTCGTAGGGTGCGTCCCTCGACGCACCATCGGCTGGCGTGGGGACCGCCAGACTTCGCGATTCTCGGACACTCCGCCCGGTTGCGGCACGCCGTTTGCGTGCGCAACGCTGTTTCACGTGAAACACCGTTCCCGCCCCGCCCCAACGGTTGACCAAAGCTGACAGTCCAACCATTGCCGCAGGGCGTATAGTTGCAGCGCCTGGCGTGCGAATCGGGTATAAGTCGCGTCGGGTGCGGAGGCGATTCCGCCCGGAAAAGTACGGAGCGAAAGATGAAACAACAGCGTGCCCTAAACGTTCGACGCGCCTGGATTCTGCGATTGGCCATGCTCTCCAGCGGCGGGGTGGCGCTGCAACTGGGCGGCTGCGACAGCCAGCTTCGCCTGGCGGTCGAGAATGGCGTGATCGATCTGGTCACCAACCTCTTCGGCGCGGTCACGACCGCCCTGATCGAACTCGTCGCCGAAAACGCGACTGCGGGCGCGGCTTAATCAGCGGCACAGTCGTTGCGTAAAGGCCGACACGGCGGCTATTCGCCGCTCGTCGGCCCATCCCCCTCGTCGTCTTGTCGAGCGCGCTTCTTGGCTTTCAAGAGGCGCGACGTGTAATCGGCCTCGCCTGCGTCGGCCTTCTTGCGCGTGGGCGGGGCGACGACCGGTTTCTGCTCGCCGCTGGCTCCGCCCAGCGCCTGCGACAGATCGCCTTCGCCGCGGCGCGTGTTGGCCGGTGCGTCGTACTTTGCAGCCCGGCTGGGCGGTGCGCCCTGCTCCGGCACGCCGGGCTTGCCCGCGGCGGGCTTCGCGGTCGTGTCGGCCTTGGCCTTTGCCCCCTTCAAGCTAGTGAGCACCGCGGCGCTGGCTTCGCCGGTCTGGCGCGTTCCTGCGCCCTCGGCGATGCGCGTGCGCACGCCGCGCAGGATCGCCAGCGGGTTGATCGCGACGCGGCGGATGGCGACATCGAGCAGGAAGAGGATGAGCATCCAGCGCATCAGGTCTTCCCAGATCGGGCGGCGTGCCTCGACCCGGGGCAGGCTGGCGCGATCGAAGACGCTCGAATTGGGGTCGGCCGCAAGATTGCGCCCGCCGGCACGGCTGCGAATCTCTTCGATCAGCGGCAGATTGGTCTGCAGCTCCTCGAATTCCGGCGAGTACGCGACGGAGACGCCGGTGCGGACCGTGCCCGACTGAGCGTTTGCGCCGACGCCGCTGGCGTAGGAGAGGTTGAGGATGTAGTTGCCGCGATCCGAGGCGTCGAATTCGCCCTCGTATTTGCCAGGCCCGACCTGCGTCAGCCGCAGGGGTACGGCCTCCTGATTGGGCAGGATCAGTGTGCCGCCGAGCTGCATCTGTTGGACGGCGGCTTCGTCGGCGGCCTCGACACGGACGCGCCCGACGCCGCCCTGCACGCTGGTGGTGACGTCGAGGCCGGCGCGGTCGCCTTGCTTCGATGCCCAGCGTGCGATTTGCCCCCAGAGCGGGGCGAACTTGGGCCAGGCGGCCCAGTCGTTGCCCCAGCGCGACCACATGCCGCTGGTGAAGGCGACGGTTTTGCCGAGGCCGACCTGCCACTGGGCGAGGACGGGGTCGTTGCCCTCCTCGGTGGCGCGGACGAGCGGAATGTCGGCCGAGGGTTTGGCGGTGGTCAGCACGTAGCCGCGCAGCTCGGGCAAGCCGTCGCCCATGAGCATGCGCACGGTCGTGGGAAGCGCGTTCACGAGTCGCGGGGTGAAGGGCTGCTCCTGCAGGAGCGAGCGCTGCACGATGCGGGCCTCTTTGATGAAGATTTGCGGCAGTTCGTCGAACTTGTCGGTCGCGTAGAACTTTCCGCCGGTCGAGTCGGCGATCCACTTGGCTTTTGATTCGTCGATCTGATGGCCGCCGTAGCCGATCGCGACGGTCGAGCAGGTGATGCCGTTCTTCTTCATCTTGTCGATCAGCCCCGACGACGGCGCGGCGGGGTCGAAGTCGGAGACGATGATCATGTGCTTGGCGGCGGCGTCTTTGCGGGCGATGAGCGCATCGACGCCGGGGGCCATGACCTCGTGCAGATCGGGCATGTCGCCCATCTGCATCTTCAGCACCTGTTGCAGGACTTCGGTCTTGTTGCCGACGACGCGCAGCGGGATATCCCAGAATCCCTGCTGATCGCTGATCCAGCGATAGCTGAGCACGCCGACGAGGTCGCGTGTGCTGAGCGTCTTGATCGCCGCGACGGCGCAGCGCTCGCCGATGTAGTTGCCGTTGGGCACTTCGCAGGCGTGCATGACGAGCACGAGCGCGCCCTTGGGGATCTGCTTTTTGTTCTTGACGTCGAAGCTGACGGGCATGACCTCTTCGATGGGCGTGTCGGTCCAGCCGCCGGCTCCAAAGCTCTGATCGCCGCCGAGCATGATCAGTCCGCCGCCGACGTCGCGGACGTAGGTGGCGAGGGCCTGGACGGAGGCGTCGGACAGGTCGTTTTTTGGCACGTTGGCGAGGATGACTAGCGTGTATTCGAGAAGCGTGACTTGGTCGATCGGGCGCGAGCCGGCGATTTCGACTTCGCAATCGAGCTTTTCTCGCTGCAGCGCCGCCGCCAGTACCCGAGCCGAGGGCGTCGGCAGGTTTTCGTCATCCTGCGTGGTGAGGATGAGGATCTTGCCGGGGCCGGAGACGACGGTGAAGGATTGGCCCTCGTTGTTGGCGCTGATGGTGTCGACCGTGCCTTCGTCGGGCTCGAAGACGGCCTTGAAGCGGTGCGGTCGCGTGCCGCGAATGGGAAGGCGCTTCACGATGCGATTGGGGCCGGCGTCGAGCATGATGGCCGAGCCGGCCTTGCCGCCGCCGTCGCCGAAGTCGACCAGTTGATCGTTGTCGTAAAGCAGCACGCGTCCGCGGGCGGGACGCTGCGAGCGGATGATCATCTGGACGGCGACGGTCTCATCGGCCGCGGCTGTGGGCGGGGTGCGCAGTTGCTCGAATACGACTTCGTTGCCGTGTTCATAGGCCAGCGGCAGCACATCGATCGGCACGTTGGCGGCCTTGTAGCTGTCGGCCTCGCGCAGCGCCTCGCCGACGTTTTCGTTGCCGTCGGAGAGCAGCACGACGCGCCGGGCGCTATCGGGCGGGAAGAGCGCCAGCGCGAGCCGCATGCTGGCGGCGATGTCGGTGTGGTCGGGCCTAAGCGGGTCGGTGACGCGGTCGATCGCCAGCGCCGCCATGGGCAACTGCTCGACCGCGGCGGCGCCGTCGAAGGCGATGATGCCGACGCGATCGTCGGGCTTGCCGCTGGTTGATTTTTGCTTGAGCTGGGCGAAGGCATCGCGCTGGACGTTGCGCGGGATGCTGTTGGAGCGATCGAGCAGGAAGAGAACGGTCAGGTCTTTGGCGGTCTGCACGCGGCTGGCGCCGGCGAGCGCCAGGGCCAGCAGCGTGATGACCCCGGCGCGGGCGGCGAGGGCGATGATGCGGCGCGTATCCCCCAGTCCCGCCAGCTTGGGATAGGACCACGCGACGAGCAGCGGCGCAATCAGAAGCAGCCAGAGATAAATCGGCTGCTCAAAGCGCAGGACCGCCAGCATGATCGATTCAGCCATAGCTCTGCACGATATTCGAAACGACGGCGGCGCGCGAACGCTTCGCGCCCAAAACCTCTTACGATAAAGCACCGAACGTCCCGCAAGTCGGAGCGCGCGAGCCGCGAGGAAGGGGCCGTCCGCGATTGATATTCCCTCGCGTAGTAGCGTAACTCCTCTTCGAGGCGGCGGCGAACGTCTGGCCGCGCCGCAGTACTTGTGGCGGCCAGCGGGTGGAGTCGCGGCGATTAGTTGGCTGCTGAGTGACGCGGTCGAGACGTGCGCATTTGCGTTTGAAGAAGATCGGAATAAGGTACGGCAATGGCAGACATTCTATTGATCATCTTGCTCGTGACCACCGTCGTATCTTTGCTGCTTAATCTGCTAATCTTGTTGAAGCGCCAACAGCTAGACGACGCCCTCATCTCGCCCCGATTTGAGCATCTGTCGGGGATGCTAAGTCGCACAGTTGACTTAATTCGCGGCGAAATCGCAACCAATCGGGCCGAGCAAAGCAGCGAAAGTACTAAGAGTCGGCTGGAGTTGTCGCAATCTCTTAAGGGAAACATTGACACGCTAGTGAAGACGCTGGGCGACATGCGCCAGTCGAGTTCCCAGGCGGCCGAGACGCTTACGATGCGCCTTGCGTCAGCCTTGAGCCAGACCGAGAGTCGGCTTAGCAACCTATGTGTCGTTGTCGAGGAGAAGCTTTCGGCCTTGCGAGACGAGAACAACGCGAAACTCGAATCAATTCGTGCGACGGTGGACGAGAAGCTGCATCAGACGCTTGAGGCGAGGCTGACAGAGTCGTTTAAAACCGTCAGCGATCGGTTGGAGCAAGTGCATAAAGGCTTGGGGGAGATGCAGTCGTTAGCCAATGGTGTTGGTGATTTAAAGAAAGTTTTAACCAACGTCAGTTCGCGAGGGGCATGGGGCGAGGTGCAGTTGGGGGCGATTTTGGAACAAATGTTGGCACCAGATCAGTATGCCCGGAATGTTCAAGTGTCTGAGTCTTCCGCGGAGCGCGTCGAGTTCGCCATCCGGTTGCCCAGGAATGATGGCGACGCCGGCGCAGTTTGGTTGCCGGTCGACGCGAAGTTCCCGATAGAGGACTATCAGCGATTGCTCGAGGCTTCCGACGCTGGTGATGTCGAGCAGGTCAAGGAAAGTCGGAAACAATTGGAGCGTCGAGTGCGGAGCGCAGCCCGGACAATCCGGGAGAAGTATGTTCAGCCGCCGGCAACTACCAATTTTGCGGTGTTGTTTTTGCCGATTGAGGGCCTTTTTGCCGAGGTGCTGCGAATACCCGGGCTGATCGAATCTCTGCAACAAAATGACAGAGTAACAATCGCTGGTCCAACCACTCTCTGTGCACTTCTTAATAGTCTTCAAATGGGGTTTCGAACACTAGCAATACAGAAGCGAAGCAGTGAAGTGTGGTTGCTACTAGAGCAGGTTAAAGCCGAGTTCGGGAAATACGGAGATGCTGTAGAGAAAGTGCAAAAGAAACTCGGCGCTGCGGTGAATGAGATTGATAACGTCTTCAAGAGAACTCGGGCGATTGATCGCAAGCTTCGGGGTGTTCAAGATGTTACATTGACCAATGTGCAGGGGTCGACCGCATCTCTTGATTCTGACGTGGCGGATGCGGAGTGATGGCTTGGCAGATCGCTGGATACATCGAGCCCCGCTCGCTTCATGTGACTCGGTGGCACGCATTGCTAAATATTGGGTGACTTGCTACGGGATGCGTGGCGCCCGATGAGTCGTTGAGCAAGTTTGTTGGGTTCCGGGCTGTGGTCGTTCGCTTCGAACGTGCGGAGGGAGTTTCGTAAAGCAGCGGAGCTTTGCATTAGATTGGCAGCTTGAGCCTCAATGCTTGCGAGCACATCTGTATGGGTAGACTCGACCGCGCTGAGCGCGAGCTCGAGGCCGCTGCGCAGTCCGGCGCGGGCGGCGTCCTCGATTGATGGTTGTAGCGAGTAGCGCAGCAGCGCGGGCAGCCCCCAGGCCACCAGCAGCAGGGTGCCCGCGGAGAAGAGAAACTCGCTGCCAAAGTAGGCCCCGCCGCCGCTGGCGCCGCGGTGAAAGCCGATGACCGCGGCATAGGCGATCCAGAGGGCGGCGGCGATGGGCAGGACGCGGGTCAGCCACTTGAGCACGGCGATGGCGGCTCTTTGCCAGGCCCGGCCGGGAGTGGCAAGGGCGGCGCGGAGGCTGCGTTCGATCTCGCCGCGGGCGGCGGCGATGGCGGTGGTGCGGAAGCGGTCGAGGACGGCCTCGGCGGCGGCGGTCGGCAGGCTGGCGCGGTCGAGGACCATGAGCGAGCGCTGGGCGAAGTTCTCGATCTGTTCCTCCGAATAGCCATCCCAAACGAGCCGCGCGGCCCAGGCGGTGTCTTCGCTGCCCGTCGCGGGGGCCGGCGCGTCCTCGCGCGCTTCGGCGACGCTGGGCGGATCGGCGGTGGGCGACGGCGCGGGCGCGACCCGCCCGGTCAGACGGAGCAGGGCCTCGGGCACGCCGCCGAGCGGACTTTGCCGCGTCGCAAAGCGGCGTGCGGCGATCTCGACGCCGAAAGCGGCGGCGGAGCGAATCGTCTCGGCGGCAGCGGGCCATTGCTCTCGGGCGGAGCGTGTGGCGGCGCTCCAGGCGCCGGCGTCGCCGATGTCGCGGTTTGCGTCGTCGAGCCACGCGGCCAGCTCTTCGTTTCGCAGACGCGCCCGGCGGAGCGCCAGTCGCTCGACGCCGCTGGCGTCGAAGAGGGCGCGGACGGCGTCGGTGAGTACGGGCAATTCATCGCTGTCGCGGCCGGCGGTTTGTCGACCGGCTGCTTCGGCGCAACTGGTGCGAATGAGCAGGGGGTCGTCGAACCCGGCCTCGCGCAAGACGCGGAGCCAGTCCGCGTCTTGTCCCTCGCCGCGTTCGTCCCAGCGATTCATGACGAAGATCCAGGCGTGGCGCGCCTGGCGATCGCGGAGGACGCGCCAGCCGACGTCGTCGCGATAGCGCTCCGGGCTGGCGACGTAGACGAGCAGATCGAGATGGCCGAGCCAGGCGAGCGTGCAGGCGCGATTGGCCTCATCGGCGCTGTCGAGGTCGGGCGTGTCGACCCAAACGACGTGACGATGAGTGGAGTCGACATGGCGCCTCACGGCGATGCGATCGGCGGGCAAGTCGGCGGGAAGTTCGGCCAGCGAGACCTGATCGTGAACGTAAAGCGTGACGCTGCGGGAGGTTGGCCGCATGACGCCGGTCTGCGAGACATTCACGCCGGCAATGCGATTCAGCAGGCTGCTTTTGCCGACACCCGTTCCGCCGAAGAGGCCGACGACGATCGGCCGGGCCGGTGCGGGCGAGAAGAGCAGATCGGGCGACGACCGCTCGATGTTTTGAAGCTGGGCCAGGCGGGCTGCGCCGATCCAGCCCGCAGCGTGAGCCGATTGGGCGAAGGCGAACAGCTCGCGCTCGATGGGGCGCGTCGGCGGCAGGCTCTGCGATGCGCTCATCGCGCGGTCTCCCAGGCGCGAATGGCGGCGTCCGCGGCGTCGGTCTCGTCGGGCGTAATGCCGATCAGTCCGTCGCCGCGCAGACCTTGGCCGAGGCGGACGAGGGTGGGGCGGAAGCGCTCGCCGACGAGTCGCTCGCGCACATCGGCGAGTAGCCGCTGCTTGAGCGAGGCGGCCGATTGCGACATGTAGGTGCTGAGCACGCCCTCGCCCAGAAAGCTTGTGGCCGCAAGCATGGCCGGGGCGAGCAGCAGGTCGTGGAAATGAAGCCCGCCGGTCTTGAAGGCGAGCGCGAGGCCCGCGGCATCGGCCACGGCCCGCGTGGCACGCAGGCCGGCCAGCGCGGCGGGGTTTTTCTGCAGGATCGCGTAGAGCTCTTCGGCGGTGCGCTCGATCTCGCGTTGGGCGGCGGCGGCGTGCAGCGCGAGGTGCTGGGCCAGCTCGGCTCGCAGCGATGCGTCTTCGGCATCGAGCCGAGCGGCGATGGCCCTCCAGACCTGCGGCGAGCGGGCGACCTCGTCCGTTCGCTGAGGATTTGCACGGCCTCCGCCCTCCTCGTGTCGCGCGCAGCCATGTCGCAAGCCGGTCAGCATGCGGTCGAGTGCGGATTGGAGGACCAGTTCCTCCGCCCCGCGCGGCGCGCCGCCGGCGTCGCGGTCGCCGGGGCGGCGGACGGACGAGAGCCAGTCGCGGCCGGCCTGAAACAGCCGTCGCACGGGCCAGGTGACGACGGCGCGGGTCTGCGCCAGCGCGTTCGAAACTCCGGGTACTTCGAGCAGTCGCAGCAGCTCAACCGTGGCGAGGCGGAAGCAGTCATAGCGGCGCGGGTCTTCGAGGAAGTCGCGGCGGTAGGTGTCGACGAACTCGTACAGGGCGCCGTCGACCGACTGGCGCCAGGCGTCGATGGCGCTGTGTTCGGCGCGGAGCGGGGTCAGCCATTCGTCCCAGTGGCGGCGCAGCCAGCGGGCGGCGTTGCGTCGGCGCTGGGCGATGCGTTCGGTGTCGGCGGGCAGGGCCTCGGCCGCGCGGGCGATCGCCTCGCGCGCGGTGCGGGCGGCGGGTATGAGGGCGGCGGCGCGATGGTGTGTGTCGCCGTCGAGTTGAGGCAAAGTGACGATCGGAGAGGAGTTGAAATCGCCGGGGAGGGCCTGCAGCCGGGCGCGAAAGGCCTCGGGTACGACGGCCTCGGCTTCGGGGGTGAGCTTATTGAGGACTACGACGAGCGGACGACGGAGGTCGGCGAGCAATCGGAGCATGCGCCAGACGGAGAGGTCGGCGTATTTCTCTTTGCTGACGACCAGGACGAAGACGTCGGCGGTCGCGAGCGCCTGCAGGAGGCCCGACTGGGCCCGGTCGGCGGCTAGCGAATCGAAGTCGGGCGTGTCCCAAACGACGCACGCCAGCAGCGGCGACGAGGCGGCGCTCGGCAGCGTGTGCGAGACGACGAAGGTGTCTTGCGGGTCGGCTTGTTGAGCTGATAGGGCGGCGGTCGGGCGCAGGCCGGCCAGCCAGCGGCAATCTTCGATTTGCGGAGCGGCGGCGGCATGGACACACGCCGACGGGCGGACGGTGTAACCCGCGAGCGGACTGACGCCGGCGACGTTGGCCGCGACGATCGCGTTTGCGACCGAGCTTTTTCCGGCCTGGGTCGGGCCGAAGACGACGATGTGCGGTAGCGAGTCGGTCGCCGTTTCGGCGGGGGGCGCGATGTCGGACACGACATCGCGTGCAAACTCGAGGTCGCGCTGTCGCTCGCGTCCGCCGCCGGGCGCGGCGATTGGTCCGTCGTGGCTCGGCGCTGCGGGATCGGTGAGTGCCTGGCGCAAGGCCGTGAGCAGGCGTGCGACGGAACCCGGGGCGCCGTCGGCGGAGTAGGTCGAAGTTGTGAGGGCCATGTCGGCCAAACCGTCTCCCGTGGCAGGCGAGGCGCCGATCGGCGGCGAACCGCTTCGCGTACAATGGTGTATTCGAGGCGGTTGTGCCAGATATCCGCGGCCGACCGTCGATTCGTAGCCGGAATGTAAAGAGGCGGCGGTTTTGGAATCGCCCGCGGCGATGGCAGGGAAACGAGACGGGAGGCTGAGCGAAGATGCCGATCTATGACTTCGAGTGTGCGGACTGCCGGCATCGCTTTGAGGAGTTGGTGCGCTCCGCGGACGCGGGCAAAGGCGCTACGTGCCCCGCGTGCGGCAGCGAGCGCGGCGAGCGTGTCCCGAGCATTCCCGCGGCGCCGCGGGCGGGCGGTGGCGGTTCGGCGGCGATGTCGCTGCCCAAGATGGGTGGGATGTGCGGGCGTTGCGGCGATCCGAACGGACCCTGTGGGAGTTAGCGGCGGGTTTGGTGCGCCGGTTGTCGAGTGGGAAGGAGCGCGCGGCCGCGGGCGTCTCGATTGACGCACGGCTTTGGGGATGGGGTGGGTTTATTTGTTCGGCGGCTTTCGCTGCAGCGTCTGCAAGTCCATCACCGCGAGCGGCGTGAGCAGGCGGCGGCTGAAGTCGTAGCCGTAGATGACCATGCGCTGCGCCGGGGAATCGATGACGGTGATCGCTTCCTGGGTCTGGTTCACTTGATTGGTCAGCAGGACATAGTCGCCGCCTGCGGCATTTTGGCCGATGGCGAAGGCGGGGGTGGGGCGGTTGAGGTTTATCAGAAACGCCGCGAGCAGGACGGCGGCGGTGATGGTCAGCACGCCGGCGATGAAGGTGTCGCGGTCGAGCGGAGCGCGAACGTCGGCGGTTCGCGCGGCTGGCGATGGGCTGGCGCTTGCTGACATGCTTATCGCCTCCCCGGCGGGTTGTCGTCGGGCCGGTTGTTGCGGATTTCGGCGTCGAGATCGCGCGAGGCGACGCGGAAGAATTGCCGCGTACCGCGATCGTAGATCAGCACGTGCAGGGTGCGCTCCTGCGTGTCGAGCAGATAATGAGCGTCGTAGTCGTTCTGCATTTCGCCGGCGACCGCGAGGTAGCGATCCGAAGCGCCGCCAAAGACCGGCGCCTGTTGCGCGCGGGCGGCGGGGATCGGGGCGTTTTGCCAGATAAGCGCCGCGGCCAGGGCGGCGTTGACGAAGAGCAGGCCGCGTATCAGGGGCGAGCGGGGCATGGAGAGCCTCCGAAACCTGCGGCGCGGCCGCGGCTACGCGCCGAGGCCGTCAGGAGACGATGTCAGTCAAGGTGCGTGCGGTGCGGGTCTTTGATCGCGACGGCGAAGCAGGTGGCGATGATGAGCGCCCCGGCGATCCACTGAAACCAGGGCTTGGTGTCTTCGACCGCGGCAACGTCGTAGAAGGGCGGGAGCGCCTCTTCTTCCTGTTGCGCCAGCGCGGCGCTGCTGAACAACCCGGCAATCAGCGCCGGCACGATCGGAATCCAGACTTTTCGCATGCTCGTCCTCGATCTTTGCATAGACGGAGCGACCCGCCTTCGGGTTCCTGCCCGCGCCGCAGCGTGGCGACGCCGCGGAGCCTGATTCTAACCGCGCGGCGACGCCTCCCGCATCAGCCGTTGCAAGGCGGGGATGCCGCGCAGGGCCACATCGCGCAGGACCGCCGGATATAGCTCGAATTCGAGGGCCTGCACCTTGGCGGCGAGGGATTGGGGCGTTTCGTGTAGCGGATCGATGGCGAGGCGACGCTGGCCCAGAATCGGTCCGTGGTCGAATTGATCGTCGACCAGGTGCACCGTGCAACCCGACTCGCGGGCGCCGCTGGCCAGAACCGCGGCGTGAACCTTGAGCCCATACATCCCTTTGCCGCCGAAGGCCGGCAGGAGCGCGGGGTGGATGTTCAGCGTGCGCCCGAGGTAGCGGGGGGGAAGATGCCAGTGAACCAGAAACCCGCCCATGACCACCAAATCGGCCGAGAAGTCGTCGATGGCGGCGGTCAGGCGCTCGGAGTATTCGGCATCGCTCCCGCCGCCGCGACGTTCGACGATGCGGCTCGGAATGTCGGCGGCGGCGGCGAATTGAAGGCCGGCGGCGTCGGCTCGCGAACTGATCACGCCGCTCAGCCGTACTCCGTAGAGTTGGCCGCGTTCGGCATATTGGATCAGGTTGCGGAGCGTGGTTCCGCCGCCGGAGATCAGGACAAGGGCCCGTAATTCGGTGGCTGGGTTCATCGCGCGATGGATGCTAGCCGAAGCGGCAATTCCCCCGCGAACGGCGGGTCGCTAAACTGAGGGATAGTTGCGAAATGGGTCGTCCGGTCGGCAGGACGGGCGCAGAGGAACTATGCAGTGGCAGCATCCAAGAGTACTCCCGAAAATCAGGCCCGCCTCAGCATCATGCTCGCGTGCATCGGCGCCATCGGCGTGTTGGGGGCGGCGGCCCTTTTGGGCCGAAACTACAACGGCGAATTGAAGCAATTCATGTACGCGTCGAGCGGCAAGTTTCTGCCGATGTTCCTCGGTGCGTTGATGGTGTCGGTGGCCTGCGGCATCGCGGGCTTCGCGCTCGGGTTTAATAGCGCCGGCCAGAAAAAGCACACTCAGCCGCGGCTTTCGTGGATCGGCTTTTTCATGAGCGCGGCGCTCCTGGCCGCGTCGATGTCGATCTTCGCCGCCTTTTGGGTGATGAAGATGCCGATTTCGATCGAGAACAAGGGCTGAGCGCTTGCAGGCACAGCGGGGGACGCTCGCCCCATTCGGGCGGGCGGCGAAATGGGATGATCTTCGGCGCGGGGAGCGAGCATCAGCTTCGATGAAGCCGCGCGACCAGGCATTTCAACAGTTTTTGCAGCGCGTGTGGCGCGACGACGTGCGGCCGCTGCTCGCAGCCTCGCATCCGCAAACCCGGGCCGCATCTGCCCGCGGCGTCGCCAAGGCCGGGGCTGCATTTGGGTTGTTGCTGGACGGGGCGCTTCGGCTGCGGGGAAAGCCGTTTACGCGAGCGCTGACGACTTTTGGCGGCCAGATCGGGGCGATGCTGCCGGACGCGTTTGACTGGCGTTGGTTTGGCACCGCCCCGCGAGAATCGCGCGAGCAAGTGGCGGAGCGGCTGGTTCATCAGGCATCCGCGCTCGAATTGGCGGAGGCCTGCGCGCTGCTGGGAGTGTCGATCGACGTCGGCGATGACGACCTGCGCCGCGCCTGGCACGAAGCCGCGGCGCGCTGGCACCCGGATCGAGCGACCAACGAACAGGAGCGGGACGAGTTTCATCTGCGGTTCGTCGCTCTGCAGGCCGCCTACGAGCGCATTCGTGCGGCTCGCGCATCGAAGCTGCAATAGCGGAGGCGACGGGGCGTGACCGTGGGATGATTAGCGCTGTGGCAGCCACCAGCGCGGCGCGAAGGGCCGTGGCACAGCCCGGCCGCCCAGTTGAGTGGCGGCGCGCGAGGTGGGGCGGTCGGTGGGGGGCTGCGGCACCGGTGGGGTGAGCGAATCCACCATCGCCTGCGCCCGCGCGGCAAGCTCCTGAAGCCGCGACAGCATCTCTGAATCCTGCGGAGGGTCGAGCGCGGCGGCGATTGCGGCCAGCTCGAGCACTCGCCCGGTCCAGTCGGCGTCCTGCTCGTCGAGCGATTCGGCCAGGCTCAGAAGGCTGCCGACACCGAGTTCGCCCGCCAGTCGCAATGCCCCGCTCCAGGCGGCGGTGCGGGTGGCGTCGTCCGACTCGCCGTCGCAGGTGCTGAGCCGCTGCAGGAGCATGAGATCGCTCTCGCCGTGGCCGGCCCTCTTCAATACTTCGACGGCGGCTCGGCGCAGGGACGGTTCCACCGCGAGCGTGAGCCGGCGGGCGCAATCGACGGACCACTCGTCGCCCAACTGGGTCAGCGAGCGAAACGCGGCGAGCCGTTCGCCGCCGCCGCGCGGCGATTCGGCCACGCGTTCAAAGAGCGGTGCGAGCATGGGGTCGTTGAGCCGGCCGAGCGAGAAGAGCGCTCGCTCGCGCGTGTTGGGGTCGGAGATCTGCAGGAACGCCACCAGGCGGTGCTTGAGGGTGACCAGCGATTCGGCCCGCAGCGCGCCGCGCTCGACCAGCCGCGACAGGGCGTTTAGCGCTTCGCCACGCAGCCCGATATCGCTGGAGCCGGTGACCGCGAGTAGCACGGCGAATGCGGCGTCGCTGCCGATGTAGCCCAGGCCGTTCACCGCGGCGGAGCGGGTTGCCAGCGGGGCCTGGTCATGAATGAGCGAGATCAGAAGCGGCTCATCGGCCGGATCGCGCAGGGCGGTGATGGCGATGACGGCGGCGGTGCGCACCGATTCGTCGCAGTCGGTGATCAGCTTGCGTGCGGCGGAGGCGACGGCGGGCGGCACGACCGCGCCCTCGGTCAGCCGGGCCTGGACCAGCTCGAGACCCAGTCGCCGTGCGACGGGCAGCGGATCGGCCAGGAAGGTGGCGATGAGATCGGCGCGCTGGTGTTCGGCGGCCCGCAGATATCCGTTGCGCAGCTCGGTGTGCAGCCGCGCACGGAGTTGTCGTAATTCGTCATCGCGGGTGGGAATCGGGCTGGAGGCGGGCGGCGCGGCGGGGGGGCTCGCGGTCTGGGCCGCGGCGGGAATTGCGAGTGACGCGAGCGCAATCAGGATGGTCACCAGCCGCGTGGGATGGCTGAGATGGCTGCGATTTTTAGCAAATCGGGCACACATCGGCGATTCCGCTGCGAATCCAGTCGACGCCAACGAAGGCATTATAGAACGCGAGAACAGAGGTCTGGCTTTTGGACGCGGGAAATGCGACCACTATTCCGGCTTCTCTTCAGATCGACCAGCGCGCCGGCGGGGCCTGTCAGTCGGCAGTGCCGCGCTCTGCGGTACGCATCGGCTACGATCTCATTTATGGAAGCGATTGTCGCAAAACCCCGCGGATTCTGCGCCGGTGTCGAGCGGGCCATTAAGGTCGTTGAGCTGGCGCTCGAGAAGTTCGGCGCACCGGTTTATGTCCGCAAAGAGATCGTGCACAACACGCACGTCGTGGCGCGACTTAAGGCCGCCGGCGCTGTGTTTGTGAATGACCTTGATGAAGTCCCCGTCGGCGCCATCACAGTTCTCTCCGCCCACGGCTCTCCGCCCACGGTTTACTCGCGCGCTGCGGCTCGCGATCTGCAAGTGATTGACGCGACCTGTCCGCTCGTCACCAAGGTGCACGCCGAGGTGAAGCGTTATGTGAAGCGGGGCTATCGCATCATTTTCATTGGTCATGCGGGCCACGACGAAGTCGAGGGCACCATGGGGCAGGCCCCGGAGTGCACGACGCTGGTCGAGACCATCGCCGACGTCGCGCGGCTTCAGCTCGCAGCCGATCAGCCGGGCGTGATCCTGACCCAGACCACGCTCAGCCAGGACGACACGGCGGGCATCGTTCAGGCGTTGCAGGCGCGCTTTCCGTGGCTCGAGCTGCCCCCCAGCGACGATATCTGTTACGCCACGCAGAATCGCCAGAATGCCGTGAAGCAGATGTTGGCGGAGCGCGACATCGATCTGCTGCTGGTGGTCGGGTCGCAGAACAGCTCGAATAGCAAGCGCCTGACCGAAGTGGCCATCGCCCGCGGCATCGAGAGCCACCTGATCGATGGTCCCGAACAGATCGACCCGGCGTGGATTCAGACGCGCCGACGCATCGGCGTCACCAGCGGCGCGAGTGCGCCGGAAGACGTGGTGCAGAGCGTGCTGAGCTATCTTCGCGGTCGCGGTGCAGGAGCGATCGACGAAATCCCCGCGCCGGACGAGAACGTGGTGTTTGGGCTGCCGCCGTTCGCCCGGCTGACGCGCGGCGGAGAGCCGCTCTAGCGGGAGCACACGCCCAGGTCGCGCGAAGTTTCGTAGCCTGAGGATTTGCGGAGCGGGGTGGGGCAGGCTGGCCAGTCAGAAGACGTTTGACGGCCAGCCTTCCCGTTCGTGCGGTCTGCGGGGTTGGCGACGAACTTACGGGCCAACGAGCAGTGCTACAAAGCCGGCGATATCGCCAACCGACACGACGCCGTCGGCGTTGACGTCGGCGTTTTCGATGTCGCAGGTGGGGTTGGCGTCGGCATAGCCATTTTCATCGGTCAGCGCCTGCACGAATCCGGCGATGTCACCGACCGAAACGATGCCGTCGCAGTTCATGTCGCCGGGGATGCCGGGCGTGAGGTCAAGCACCAGCAGCGCCTGGCCCAGCGAGACGTTGGCGACTGTTTCGATCTCCGCCATGAAGATGTATTTGCCGTCGAGGCGCAGGATTGCGTCGTCGTTGTTGAAGAGCTCGATGCGGGCGTCGTCATCCATCGCGTCACCGTCGCCATCGAGATCGACTCGCACGCCTTGGCGCAGGACGACGGTCGCGCTTGCCGCGTTGCCGCCCGGCACAAAGACGAGCACGCCGTCTTCATCCGGATTGGGGTTGTTGGTGGTCGCGCCGTAGACGTAGTCGCCATTGTTGTTCGAGACGGTGGTGAAGAAGCAGCCGGTGAAGATCGTGTCGTCGAACAGCTCCCCTTTGATGCCGCCCGGCACTTCGTCGTCGGTGGACGCCACGACCACGCCGTTGCGGACGAGCCAGTCTTCCGTGTCGGCATTGTTGCCGCGGGCGAACCAGTCGCCATTGGAGCCGAGGTAGGGCTCGACAACGTTCAATACGTTGCTGGTGAAGCCCGAGCCGGGCAGGATCGCGCCTTCCTGAATCACGACGGCGCCGTTGTAGAACAGGATGTCATCGACCGCGGTCGAGGGGTTGTTGGTATCGCCCTGGACCAGGTAGTCGAGCCCGTCGTTGGCGGTACGAAAATCGTCGGTGTCGATGAACTGCCAGAGGTCGGTCAGCGGGGCCGCGGCGTCGCCTTCGCGGACGGCGAAGGCCGAGCCATCCGTCAGGAGGCAATAGGTGTCGGCTGTCGTGGGGAGGCCCAGCAATGAGACGGCGAGGAAGTTCGCGCTGCCGTCGCTGTTGATCTGACAACTGTTGATGGTGATTCCATAGGTAGCTCCAGCCACCCCATCGACGCCGTCGCCTTCGCGGATCGGAACGACCCACGAGCCGTCGGCGTTCTGACGATAGACGACTTCGTCGACGGTGGTGGCGGCGCTGGTGTTGTTGGAGCCGACCGTCGCGCCGGCGTCATTGATCGCCATGCTCTGATCGAACAGGCCCCAGTTCTCGCCGGCGAGGCCGTTCGGGACGGGGGTGCCTTCGCGGGCGATGGTGCGCCAGGCGCTGGAGCCGCGTTTGACCAGGACGACTTCGTCCTCGGCTGTGGGCAAACCGGTGTCGGCGCTAAAGACGAGGTTGCGGCCGTTGGGGCTGCTGTAGATGCGTTCGAAAGCGGTGAACTTGGCGCCGGGGACGTCCGGCACATCGGAACTGGCGAGGGTGGGGATCTCTGAGAAGATCACCCGCGGCGGCGCGGCGAAAGCCGAGCCCGTCAGAGCCGCGAAGACCATCGATGTCACAAGCAGTCGTCGCATGATTCCTCTCCTTCAAAAACAGGCCTGAATAACCCAATCACGATACGGCTATGGTTGCGGGGAGTGCCGGCGTCGTGACCCGGCGTCTCCGCTTCGCTCTTTGCGCGCCCCGCAAAAACAATTCGGGTCGTGCGGGCAGAACGCCCGCACTCCGCTTACTGCTGAACCAGCAGGCCGACGAAATTGGCGATGTCGCCCACGCTGATCGTGTTGTCGAAGTTCGTATCGGCGCGATTGATGTTGCACGCCGGGTACTGCGCCAGATACGCCGGGGGATCGGTGAGTGTGAGCACGAACGGCGAAATGTCGCCGACGCTCAGCACGCCGTCGCAGTTCAGATCGCCCACCGCGCGGCGTTCGTCGAGCGCCGTCAGCACGACCCGCAGCGTTACCTCGGTGGCGGCGACCGCCTCGGGCAGCGTCATCGCGTAGCCGACGTGGATATGCCCGCCGGTGGCGCACCAGAGCGGGTCGAGCGGGTCGTTGTGCAGATCCTGATACCAGTTGCCGTGATAGCCGATGTAATTCGAGAGAAACGCGCTGGGGTCGATCGGCTCGATGAAGGCGTTCAGCGTCGGAACCTGTGCGGCGACCGCGTCGACGATGGCCTGCATCGGCTGGCTGCTGAAGCGCTCGTTGAAAAAGGGCTCGCTGCTGCTGGGCAATTCGGGAGTTGGGCGCGTCGGGTTGAGATAGTCCGGCGTCCACTGATTCAGCGGGTAGACGCGGTTGCCGCCCTCCATTTCCCAATCGCGGTCGTTGCCGGCGCGGCTGAATGTGACAATGCCGACGGGCTTTACGACATCGACCAGCAGCCACCAATCGGCCGAGCTGTCCTGATAGTCGACCTCAAGATCGCCGGCGCCGCGGCCAAGGCCCTGAGGGAATTCGGGGAAGAACGAGTAAACGTTGTAGCCGCGACCTTCCCAATTGGCTCCGATCCAGCCCTGCGGGTTTTGGGTCGCGCTGGTGCTGAAACGGCGAACCATTTCGTTGGTTGGCGGCCAGTAGCCAGTGATCATGACATTCGGCAGGCCGTTGCCCGCGCCGGCGAGAATTTCGGCGGCGCCGCGCACGTGGCTGGGCTTGTCCGGATCGACCACATAGCGTTCGTCGATCGGCACGAATGGATTGGGCTGGAACCAGGGGTCATTGGGATCATCATTCGCCCGTCGATCCTGTGCGACCGCGCTGGATGCCAGTAGCGCAAACAGGAAGCCCGCGCTCGCGACCAAACGCCCAGGGCGCATTCTCATCATTTGCTGGTTCCTCTTTCCGTCCACCTGTCGGGACCGCTTCAGAAAGGCGGCCCAAGCCCGCGATGCGAGCGATGTATTGATTGCTCCCGTAGATTACCGGCCCACCCGATCGATGTATATGCGATTATTTGGCTTAATCCCGAATTGCGCGGGTCATCGTCGACCCTATTTCTCAGGGTCTTCACTCCCGAAGCAAAATGATCGATCGCCGCTGGGCACACCGGGAGGTGAAGCGTGCCTGCGGCGATCGCTCGGAGGTATCGGTATTCGAGGCGAGCGACGGGCGGTCGACTGACGCGTCGGCCGGGCGGCAACTCAGCCCGTCGCTGGTGTGTTACGGACCGGTCAGCAGGGCGACGAAGGGCGAGATGTCGCCGACCGTCACGAAGCCGTCACAGTTCACGTCAGCCGATTCGAGGCAGCAATCGGGGAAGGCGGCCACGTATCCGGCGGGGTTCGTGATCGCGAGCACGAAGGGCGAGATGTCGCCGACAGTGACGAAGCCGTCGCAGTTCATGTCGCCGATCAGGCACTTCTTGCAGAGCACATCTTCGATCAGCTGCGGATCGACCGCGATCAGCTCGCGGAACGTGCCCTGCTGCTGGAAGGGCTCATTCATCGCGGTGATAGTCGGCATCTGGTGCGCGCTGACGACCGGCTGCACGCGTCGGCTGTTGCAATCGCGGCACTGATTGTCGAAGCGCTGGATCAGATAAGGCACCGGGAAGGGCACGCCGAAGCTCTCGGTCGTCGCCAGAATGTAGGTGCCCAGCGCGGTGAGATTGGGGGTCGGCAGGTGCTGCGCGCCGTAATCGGCACGCGGGCCGCCGTAGACTTCCGAGGGCAGCGCCGGGTTGCCGGCGCCGTCGAGCCGCAGGGCCAGCACGTCGCGCGAGGTCGTGCCCGTCGGCGTAAACGCGGGGGTGATCGATTCACCGCTGACGGTCACGCGGCCCGAGGGCGCGGTGATGTGCCGACCGATGTCGACGTTGTCGGCGATGTCGTAGCGGTTCGACCATCCGGGCGCGCCGTTCTGGTTGATCTGGAAGGCGAGCACGTCGTGGAAGAACGTCGGGAATTGACAGGACTGGAGGCACTGGGCGATGACGTCGCCGCCGATCACCAGATTGGGCACGCCGCCGGCGACGGGCTGCAAGTCGATCGAGTAGCCGTGCTCGACGACGCCGAAGTTGCCGACCGGGGTCATGATCGGCGACTGGCCGTACCAACGATTCAGCAGCGGATTGCCGCCGGCATCGAGCCGGGTAACGAGTACGTCGCTCTCGACTTCGGCGTTGGCGGCGGTGCTGAAGATGCGGTTGCAATTGCCGACCAGGGCGTACTCGCCGGTGCGAGTCTCAATCACCTGTTCATAATTGGCGCGACCGCGTACGCCGTTTTTCACTGCCCAGGCGTCGCGCTCCCAGATGATGTTTCCGACGCCGTCGGTGCCGACCGCGACGGCGGTGCCGAGGTCGTTGGGGGTGGTGATGCGCCAGCCGCAGGCGACGAATTCAAGCGGCGTGCCCGGCAGACTGCTGACTTCGATGACGTCGTAGAACGACTCGATGCGGTCGTAGACGCGGAACCAGACAACGTTGTTACCGGGGTCGAGCCGCAGCAAATAGGCGCCGTCCTGGATGAGCTGGCCGTTGAGGCTCGTCTCCGAGAATTCGCCGCAGACGATCGATCCGTTGTCGGATGTAGCGAAGATCTCGCGCGGCCGCAGGTCGAAGTTCACCTGGCCTTCATTGGGGATGCGATAGGTCGTCCAACGAATGGGGGAGAGGTCACTGTCCGTGCGCACCACGAGGGGGCGCTCCGGAGTCAGGGGCAAAAACGGAACCTGCTGATAGTCGGCGACATACAGCAGCGTGCCGTCGACGGCAGGGTCAATCGCCTGCGACACCGTGTCCTTGAAGGGGTTGTGCAGAACCTGCTGATTCCAGACATACTGTTGGGCCAGGGCGGGGCAGGCGAGTGCCGCGAGCGCTCCGAACACAAATTGGCATCGACGCATCATTTTCGTATCTCCAGCGGTTTGAGAGTCTGCTTGGTGTTGCTCAAAAAGTCGGTTCCATTCGCCAAGCGATAGGAGGACGGACGACCCCCCTCCGCGGCTATCCGACAGAATCGGAAATTCGCCCCTCGGCTTGCTGGGCAGACTGGGCGCGCGGGGTCGCCGCTTTCCGTATAATCTGAACCAAATGGGCGTCGCCCCGGGGCCGTGCCGCAAAGCGGCCCCGAGAATCTCTCGTAACTAATTGAATGCTCGGCACTTAGCCGCGTCGCACAGGAACAAGCATGATCCGAATGCACCTTCTGACCCTGGGAATGCTGATCGTCGCCCAGGCCAGCACCTTGCAGTGTCCCCTCGGTACCGATGCCGGGACGCCCGACTTCGTCTTCACCCCCACCCCGCGCACCATCCCCACCTTCGCTGACCGCTCGACCGACACGGCCGAGGTCGGCGACGAGGTGTCGCTCTTCGCGGAGGCCGACGACATCGGCGGCGGCGCGATCTTTTTCAGTTGGGTGCAGGTCGGCGGTCCGGGCGTGCGGATCGAGGACAGCCTTTCCGAAGAAGCCTTCTTCGTCGCCCCCTCCGTGGGCAGCGAAACCACCCTGGAGTTTCTGGTCACCACCCGCAACGCGGCGGGCGATGTCGGGCGGGCCACGATCGAAGTGACCATCGAGGCCGACCCCAGCTATCAGCCGCCCGGCCCCGACGGCACCCCGGTCACCGGCGGCGGGACACGCGGTCCCAACGCCAATGCGGGCCCCGACCAATCCGCCGAGCCCGGCACCGCGGTGATTCTCTCCGGCGCGGCCAGCAGCGGTGCGGGGCTCACGTTTAGTTGGGCCCAGGTCTTCGGAACGACCGTGACGCTCGAAGGCGCCACGTCCGGCCGCCTGACCTTCACCGTGCCGGACTTCGTCAACGGCGGAACGAACCGGCTCGAGTTCGAGCTGACCGTCACCGATGTCCGCGGCCGTCGCGACACCGATCGCGTCATCGTCAAGATCAGCAGCGCCGGCTCCGATGACAACCCGCAAGTGCGCGTGGTCACCAACTTCGGCAACATCACCGTTGAGCTGTTTCCCCAGGAAGCGCCGATCACCGTGGCAAACTTCCTGGAGTACGTGGACGACGACTTCTACGACGGGCTGATCTTCCACCGCGTGATCGCGGGCTTTGTCATTCAGGGCGGCGGCTTCCAGCCGGGCCTGACCCCGCGCGACGGGCGCGACCCGATCATTCTCGAGTCGCGGAACGGCCTGCAGAATGACCGTGGCACGATCGCGATGGCCCGCACCAACGACCCCAATTCGGCGTCTTCCGAGTTTTACTTCAACTTGGTCGATAACAACGACCTGAACTTCTCCGAGGGGCCGCCGGTGGTCGATGGCTACGCCGTCTTCGGCCGCATCATCGAGGGCTTGAGCGTGATCGACCGCATCGGCGCGGTCGATACCGAATCTCGCCAGGGGTTCAATGATGTGCCGGTGCAGGATGTGATCATTCAGCGCATCGAGCGCGTCGCGCAATAGCGGCTGCGGCGTCCGGCGCAGCCGCCTGACGCCGACCATTTTTGCCCGTCGGCGGGCGTCGACGGCGCCCGCCCCGCGGGCCGATTCTGCCCGCAAGCCGGAGGGACATTCCCTCCGATCATGCGACGACGGACTTCGGACGTGGGGGCTCTGGTATCGCTCCCGCCCCGCATTCGCCTCCGCCGCGTCCGCCGCTACACTGCGAACGCGATGCGTCGTATGCTCCCTTCGACCTGTCGCCGAGATTTCGGAAAGACCCTACCGCGATGCGCGTGTGTTTTACGAGTGATCTCCACGGCACGCCGGTGCTCTACGACCAACTCGACGCGCTACTCGATCATGAGCGCCCCGCGCTACTGATCCTCGGGGGCGATCTCTGCATCGACGCACAGCAAAACGACCCCAAGGGCACTCAGGCTGCATTCGTCGAAAGTGACCTTGTTCCACGGCTCAAGCGCTGGCGGCGTGCCCATCCGGCGCTGCGCGTGGCCGCCATCCCCGGTAACCACGAATGGGTCTGCACCTGGGACATCCTCGCCGCCCACGCACGCCGCGGTCTGCTGGAACTCCTCAACTTGCAAACGCCCCTGGTGCTGAACGGGCTGAGCATTTTGGGCTATGGCTGCACGCCGCCGACGCCGTTTTGGGCAAAGGACTTCGAACGGCTGGACCTGAGCAGCGACGACCCCGGTAACTTTGACGGGCTTTGTTGGGACGCCGCCACGCAAAAGCCCAAGCCCTGCCGAGCGCGCGAGTTTTTTCCGTCGCAGCGATCCATGGAGGATGACTTCGCGCTCGTCAGGCCGCCGCCGGATCCGTGGGTGCTGGTGGCCCACGCGCCGCCCTATGGCACTCAGCTCGATCGCCTGCCGCACGTCGCCGGGCCGGTCGGCTCGCGGGCGGTGCGGGCGTTTGTCGAGCGGTCCGCGCCGTGCCTTTCGCTGCACGGCCATATCCACGAATCGCCGTCGCTGACGGGCGGCTGGCGCGAGCGCGTCGGCCGGACGCTTTGCGTCAATCCCGGCCAGGAAGATGCCCGGCTTCATGCCGTCGTCTTCTCCAGCGAAGACCCGGTCGGCACCCTGCGACACAACCTGTTTCCATGAGCCCCTCGCGTCGACCCGCCGTCGCGAATGTCCCGCCGAGGATCGTGCTGATCGGCATGCGGGCTTCGGGCAAGACGCACGTTGCCGCCGCACTGGCGGAGCGCCTTGGCCGGGTCTGCGTCGATACCGATCGGCACATCGCCGAAGCCCAAGGCCAGGCGATCGCCGACATCTTCAAGTCGCTGGGCGAGCCGGCGTTTCGCGAACTCGAAGCCGCCGCCTTGGCCGCCGCCCTGCAATCGCCCGAGATCGTGATCAGCGCCGGCGGAGGCGCCGTGCTGCGCGAAGACTCGCGCGCGTTGCTGAAAGCGGCTTATTGCATCTGGCTGACCGCCGAGGAGCGCGAACTCGCCCGGCGCATGGCCGCCGACGCGGTCAGCGCGGCCCAGCGTCCGGCGCTGCTGGGCGCCGACCCGCTGGTCGAAATTGGCGCACTGCTGGCGAGTCGCGCCCCGATCTATCGCGCGCTGGCCCGCTTGACCATCGCCACCGACGGCAAGACGATCGACGAGATCGTGACCGAAATCCTCGCGAAGTTGCCGCGCTGAGCCTCCTCTTTGAACCTCTTCTTCTCACTGACAGCCCTCTTCATCGCCGCGCTCGGCCTGGCGGTCGGCAGCTTTCTCAACGTCGTCATCTATCGCTTACCGCACGGCATATCGCTCGCCCGCCCCCGCTGGTCTTTTTGTCCGCACTGCGGCGAATCGATCGCCGGGCGTGACAATCTGCCCGTAATCAGCTGGCTGCTGCTGCGCGGGCGCTGCCGCGTCTGCGCTGCGCCGATCAGCGGGCAGTATCCGATCGTCGAGGCGATGACGGCGCTGATTTTCACCCTGGTCTATTTTCTGCTGATCAGCGAATCGGCACGGGCCGGGCTGACCACGAACGCCTGGGCCGGCGGCGACTGGCCCTATGTCATCGCCTGCCTGACGCTGGCGGCCGCCATGATCGCCTGCAGCGCCATGGACATCACCTCGTACTCGCTCGACGTCCGCGTGACCGAGTTCGCCGTCGTCGTGGGTCTGCTCATGCACGTCGCCTGGCGTCGGGGCGAGCTGCACACGCCGCTTGCGCTTTCGCCGTGGGGCGCTGCCGGCGCCGCCGCCGCCCTTGCGGCGCTGGTCATGCTCTGGATCTCCAACCGCGCCGCGCGCCGGGCGGAATCGGCCGGCCATCCGTCCGCCGCTGCGGATGATGACCCCAGCGATGACGAGCCCGCCAACGAAGCGGCCGTGAGCGCGATCGAGGCTGCCGGTCGCCGAGGGGCGGGCCGCGTTCCCGTGGTCATCGCGATTCTGCTGATGCTGGTGCTCACGTCCGCGCTGGTGCTCTCCGGCGTGATGGGTGAATCGCGTCTCGCCCAATCGACGCGCTGGTGGCTGGCGCCCCTGAGCCTCGCGATCATCTATCTGGTGACGGTTCTCGCCGGCAGCGGCCACACCGACGCCGACGCGGCGGTTCACGAAGAGATCGAATCGGAGGCGCGCTTTGCGCGGGCTACGTCCCTTTCGGAATTGCTCTGGCTGGCCCCTGCGATCGTCGCCGGCTGCGCGGCCTACTTCGCCGTCGCCCACTCTGCATATGCCGCCGACCTGTGGCGCGGCATCGTGCAGTGGTCGCCGATCGCGCCCTTCCGGCCGCTGGCTGGTCTGACCTATGGCCTTGCCGGTCTGGCGATCGCCGCCGCGCTGGGTTGGGCGCTGCGTCTGTTTTTTACCTTCGCCTTTGGGCGCGAGGCGTTCGGCACGGGCGACATTTACATCCTTGCCGCGGCCGGCGCCACGATCGGCCCCGACATCGCCGCCCTCGGTCTGCTGGCGGCGGTCGGTCTGGCGATGGTGGCGTGGATGCTCGCGCAACTTTCGAAGTCGACCACGTTGCTGCCCTTCGGCCCGCCGCTGGCGATCGGGTTTTTGGTCGCTCTGTGGCTGAGCCGGCCGGCGACCGAGATCGCCGACAACTATCGTCAGTCGATCGCGATCGCCGCCAGTGAGCAGCCGCAATTGCTCTGGCTGCTGGCGGGCATCCTGCTTGTCGGCATGGGTGCCGCGATCCTCGCCGCCAAGGCGGTTCGCCGCATCGTCGAACCGCCTGCCACAGAAGACGCCGGCGATCACGAGTAGCGATCTGTGGTTGCGTTGGACGACGAGGCGTTAAACGATTTCACCGGTTCGCTATTCGCGTCCGATCCTCGCGTTCGGCTGCTGTCGCTTGAGCTCGGCTATGGCTCGACAATTCCATTGCGAATCGCAAACCGGGCCAGCTCTACCCGATCGCGGGCGCCAACTTTTCGGAGCAGACTCGTTCGATAGGACTCCGCCGTCTTGTAGCTGACGGCCATCTGACTTGCCGCGTCGCGCAGCGAAAGGCCGCGCGCCAGCAGCGGCAATAACTCGCTCTCGCGTCGCGAGAGCTTGATGACGCCGCTCCCTTCGGGTCCGGCCTCCAGCAGGGGACGGATGCCGACGCTGAAGTACTCGCGGTCGGCGAGCACCGCCTCGATGGCCATGCGCAGCTCGGGCACGCCGCCGTCTTTGATGACATATCCGTGCATGCGACACCCGGACCAGCCCCGCACAACGACCGGCTCGACCGCGGCGCTAATCAGCAGGATCCGCGCTTCGGGCGTCAGTCGCGGAATCATATTAATTGCGTCGATCGCAGCCCCGCTGGCGGTGTCGGCGTCGACCAAAACCAGTTGCGGCTTTTTTCGCAGCGCGTCCCAAACCGCAGTGGCGGCGAAATCGGAGTGGATAGCGACTTCGAGGCCCAGTTCGTGACGCAGCAGGCTGGAGTACGCGGCGCGGTCCAGGTCGGAGCCGCCGACCAGATAGATCAGAATGGGTTGAGGACGAATCGCCATCGCGCGTTCTCGCACTTCGTCGGGACGCACGCCCGAACCCCGGGCATCTTCGGGCGTGCGTAGCGTAGGCTGTCCGGTGCTCACAACATCCGACGCGGCCCCGTTGCGCGCCCGTCGCCAACCGAACGGCTGTCACATTATTCGGTTTTCGGTAGGGTGGTATCAGGCATATGCCTGTATCCCAAAAAAATCCCGAAGGTCGGGTCAGGTCGCACGGCGGACACCTCACCTTTCTACGGGTCTCTGCCCGTGCCGCGGGCAGGGTTTCGTCTGCCCCGGCCGCGGCGCGAGCGAATGCTGCGCATGCCCGATTCGGCGAATTCGATCGGGCCATGCGCGTCACTCCGTTCTCTTCGGCAGCCAGCGCGATTTGTTCCAGCTCGTCAGCACGCCGATCGCCAGCAGTCCGAACGCGGCCAGGATCGCGCTCAGGCCGCGGAGTTGGGGTTGGCTCCAGATCGCGCGGCCGCTCAGCGTCGTGGCCCAAAGTCCGCCGGCGATACCGCCGATCAGGTGGTATCCCGTTCTCGGATTGGCCAGACCGATCGCGAGCCACACGATCGCCGAGCCGATCATCACGCTGCGCGACAGTGGGCGGCAGTCGGGTCGCATCTCGAGCGCCAAAGCCGCGATCGTCAGGGCTGCAATACCAAGGGCGCGCGACAAGAGCAGCGGCGTCAATCGGATGCACTCCGCAAAGGCCAACCAGTGCCACCCCGCGACAAGCGCCATCACCGCCCCGGCGCTCGGGATTCGGCCGCAGATTGCGGCGGCAAGGGCAAGGAAATGCACCACAACCGCCGCTCCGCCACAGGGGCGGTTTCGTCGCACGATGGCCAACAGCGCGAGATAGGCGACCGTGCCATAGAGCCAGAACACGACGACCGCCGGCGCGGCGCGATGCTGCTCTTGCTGTGCAGCGCGCAGCCAGTCGCGGACGGGGCCATTCTGCCAGCAGAGCGCCACGAGGGAGAGTGCCACGAGTCCGTGCAGATACGCGAAGTCCCGCATTCGCCATGCCGCATGACCCCAGGTCACCACCAGCCACGCCAGCGCATAGCCGATCGGTTGGTTCCACGGTCGTCCCCAACCCGCCATCGGCGTCTCGGCGTGAAACCAGCCGATCGAACATAACAGACTGATGCCGGTCAGCACGCCGACAACCTGCCGCACCACGTTGTTCGGCGCGCGGCATGCCCGCATCACCTCGATCGCCAGCAGCGACAGGCCGCCAAGCGCGGGAGCCAGGTGGTGGGCCTCCGCGTTGCAGAAAAACGCGTGGTCGATGCCGTAGAGATGGGTCGCGCCGATCGCGACGAGCAGAGCGACGAACCCGCCTTCGATCGATGCCGGATGAACACGCACATCGCCCGTCGGCTTGTCGCTTCGGCAACGCCACGCGATCCCGGCTGCTCCGATCGTCCCGGCCAGCCCCAGACCCCACCACGCAGCGTAGAGCCGCAGATCATCGAGGCCGCGGGGACAGAAGCTGGGCGAGATTGCGATCGGCGTCCCCGCAACGACGAGCAATACGATGAGCCCTGCCGCCGTTGCGCCGGGCCCAAAGCCCGTCGCCAGCGCTCGCGGTCCCACAATGAGTTGCGCGGCGGCGATTCCCGCCGTCAGCAGCGTGAAGCTTCGCCCCAGCACCGCGTCGGCCAGCGTCAGTTCCAGCGTCGCGGCCAGCGGCGCGGTCCAGAAGAGCGCCGCCAACAGCCGGAGCGCCGGCTGATCCTCAGGGCTGCGCCCCGCCCGATGCAATCCGACCACGGCAGCGAGGATCGCCAGCTCATACACCGTCAGCGCCGCGAGGATCTGAAAGATGAGCGGCAACCGGCCCGGTGGGGCGTCGGGCTGGCGCAGGACCAGCGTCGCGGCATAGGTCATCGCCGCGGCGCTCAGAAGGTAGGCCGGGTTGCGCCGCAGCCACCAATCGAGGGCGGCATGCAGCGGACTCGCGGTATGCATGCGCATGAGAGACCTCCACGACCCGCGCCGCCGCGCGAATCGCGCAAAAGGACCGAACGGCGCGTACCGCTCGACCGCGCACCGCGCGCGGCGCGAGCCGATGACGCCCGGACCGGTCAGGCTGTCAGTTGTTCAGCGGGGAGGCGCCGGCGGCGGGGGGATAAGGCAGCGATGATTGAATGATGCCGAGGGCACATGGAATAATCTCCGGCCACACAAACGGCCTTCCGAACACAGCTACGGCTGGCGGGGCGCCGCCCCGCAACCCCACCGATCGAAATTTTCGATTGGAATTGGCCGGGGGCACGGACGGTTTGCGGCCTGCAGGATGCGCTAGTGGATGTGGCGCGGTAGCGGGTGGGTTTCCCGCAAGAGCGAAAGCCGAGGGCCGGCGGGCAAGCCGGATCAACGCGTGATCTGGCAGCTGGCACGGCGCATGCAAGGGACAACCTGACGCGGTCGGTCGGTCCGCCCGCGCGCCGGTCGACGTTCGGGCCGGGCGGCTGCGGGCAGGTGAGAACCGGGAGTTTCCATGCGATTGGTTCGTACACCACCGCTCGTGCCCAATCTGACCGGGCCGCGCACCTTCGTCATCGGGGGCGCAGGTTCCGCACCCGACCCTGCGCTCACGCCGCTCCGCGCGAGTCTGCGGCTCTTCGTCGCGGCGGTCGCCATCCGCCTGGCCTATTGCCTGGCCGTCGTCCCGCTCAACCCTGCCGATCCGGGCGCATTCGACTACTTCTACGCCAGCGACGGCTACTGCATCCTTGCCCGCACCTGGTATCACGACGGCAAGTTCGCTTTTCACCCCGACGCCCCGCCGACCCTGTTTCGAACCCCGGGCTACGTGATGCCGCTGGTCGCGGCCTACGCGCTGCTGGGAAACATGGCGCTCGCCGCGACTGCCGTGAATTGCATCGCCTCGGCGTTGACCTGCGTGCTGATCCATCGCGCCATCGCGCCGATCGCCCCGCGCGCGGCGCGCTGGAGCGCCTGGGCGCTGGCCCTGTTCCCACTCTCGATCCACTACTGCGCCCGTAGCTTTGACAATACGTTCATCACGCTGACCACCACGCTCTTCGTCGTGGCGGCGTTGCGCATGTTTGCCCTCTGCCGACTACATCAAGGGGCTTTGGCGGGCGCTGCGCTGGGCCTCGCGATCCTGACCAAGCCCGTGGCCCTGCCCTTCGCTCTCATCCTGCCCGCCTTCGCCGCGGTCGGTCGCCGTCGCGCGCTGCCGGCGGCGTTGCTGGCGACGGTCGTCGCGTTGTTGGTCGTGTCGCCCTGGACGCTGCGAAACTATCGCGTCAGCGGCGAGTTCATCCCCTTAGGCACCGGCAGCGCGTTCAATCTCCTCGCGGGCACCTATCTCGCCGACACGCCCGGCGATTCGCGCGAGGCCTGGCAGCACACCCTTCGTCGCATCGCGCAGAGCTACGAACATTGCTTTCGCCGCCCGCTCGATGCCGCGTCGCTGCGCTACGGCTATTTCTATGACTTCACGCCTGCCGCCGAGCGCGAGTTCGCCACGCTGGTCAAGCACTCGCTCGCCGCTGAGCCGTGGATCTGGGTGAAGAAGCCGTTCATCAATCTGGCCCGCTTCTGGTACTACTCCAGCGGAAATGACAAAGCCGCCGCGAGCGCCGCCCTGAATGTGCCGATGCTCGTTCTCGCCATCATCGCCGGTCGCCGGCTTCTCCGGCGTGGCGAGCCCGAGGCCAAGCTGCTGGTGCCCTGGCTTGCGACATTTGCGGCCTGCTACGTCCTGATTTACGCGATGATTAACGTGCATTCCACGCGCTACTCGCTGCCCGTGCTGGTCTGGCTGGCGGGGTTGGCGCCGGTCGGAGCGGCGGTCGTCTGGCACGCGGCCCGCAAAAATATGGCCGCCGCCGCAAACAGCCGCTCCGCAATCGTGTCGGGACCGCTTTCCACCGATCTATAATCGAGACACTATGGTTCTGCGGATCGACAAAGACCACCAGCGCTTTCGTCAGATCGTCAAAGGTCGAATCCGCGACGATCTGCGCAAGTTTCTCACCCGCGGCGAGCTGATCGGCAAAGAGGGCAAGCACCTCATCAGCATCCCGCTCAAGGGCATCGACCTGCCGCACTTCCGCTACGGCGATAACAGTGACGGCGGTGTCGGGCAGGGCGACGGCAAGCCCGGCGACCCGGCCGACGGCGAGGGACAGGGCGCCGGCGGCGAGAACCCCGGCAACCACATCATGGAAGTCGACATCTCGCTCGACGAGCTGGCCGACATCCTGGGCGAAGAGCTGCGCCTCCCGCGGATCGAGCCCAAGGGCAAGCACAACATCACCAGCGTCAAGGATCGCTACAGCAGCATTCGCCAGACCGGACCGGAGAGCCTGCGGCACTTCAAGCGCACCTTCCGAAAGGCCCTCGCGCGGACGATCATGACCGGCGTCTACGACCCCGACGAGCCGATCATTGTCTTTGAGCGGTCGGACAAGCAGTATCGAAGCTGGAAGCCGGTCAAAAAGCCGCAGAGCAATGCCGTCATCGTCTACATGATGGACGTCTCGGGCTCGATGGGCGCCGAGCAAAAAGAACTGGTGCGGCTCGAAGCGTTCTGGATCGACGCCTGGCTGCGACGGAACTACGAAGGCATCGACAGCCGCTACATCGTGCACGATGTCAACGCGCAGGAAGTGGATCGCGAGACCTTCTTCCACGTCCGCGAAGACGGCGGCACCAAGATCAGCAGCGCGTTTAAGGTCTGCCAGGATCTGCTGAACCGACACTATGAGCCCAGCGAGTGGAACACGTACCTCTTCCACTTCAGCGACGGCGACAACAGCAGCGAGAGCGACTCGCGTGAGTGCTGCCGCCTGTTGCGCGATGAGTTGCTGCCGCGCTCCAACCTCTTCGGCTATTGCCAGGTGGCGAGCGCCTATGGCTCGGGCAACTTCATCAACGTGATTCGCGATAACCTCGGCACGGTCGAAAACGTCGTCACCTCGCGCGTAAATACGAAGGACGATATCTACGACAGCATCAAGGCCTTTTTCGCAGCGGGGCGTTAGCGGCGAGGCCCCGAAGGCACAGGGAACCGGCCTGCGGAAGAGCCGCGGACTCCGGCCCGCGCGGCCCGGCCGCACTAACTCGACATACCGCGCTCGCGTCTCGATCCCCCATCCACTCTGGCGCGATATCCGTGGTGCGCCGTTTGCCGCGCTATGATCGTGCGTCAGAAAAACCGCTCGTCTTTCCCATCTGCAAAGGAGCCGACCATGTCTCGTCGCTCCCTGTTTCTCAGCGTCGACGCGGCCGCCGCGCTGCTCATGTTGATGATGCTCGCATCGGGCTATGTACTGTGGTTTGTGTTGCCGCCGGGGTCGAATCGGTCGCATGTGGTTTGGACGGTCTCGCGGCATGACTGGGGCGAGATCCACGGCTACGCCGGCGTGGCGCTCGCGTTTGTCGCGATGGTTCACATTTCTCTGCACTGGCGCTGGTTTATCGAAACGATCTATCGCGCGGCGGGAGCGGAGCGGTTTGCCCAACGGTCGCCACGGCGCGCCGCGATGGGGCTGGTATTGCCGGCGATCGTCCTGCTACTGCTCTTCGTGATCGGAGCGCACTTCGGCAAGGCTGCCCTAGACCACCCACGTCATCGCGGCGGTCGGATGGCGACGCACGGGCCGATCGAGCTTTGGCCGTCGGGGCGATAGGCGACATCCACTGTCGCAGACGGGATATGGCCATGCCACGCGGGGAGCGATCTCGCGCGGGGGGTGCTGCGCGATTGGTCCTGTGTATCAGCCACGTTTCTGACGACTCTGTTGGGCTAAGGAGCCGAGTCGACACAGGAGACGCGCATGCACACGACGCATCGGGGCGATATTGCACGGCGAACACACTTTTTCGCGGCGAATCCGGAGAAAAATGCCGGGCTGCGACGGTTCGCGACTCGCACGTCGCTGGTCGCGCTGGCCCTCGCCGCGGGATCGGTGACGACGAGCGCGGCGATCATCTGGAGCAACCCGGCGAACAGCAATTGGGCGACGATTCCGGCCGGTGTTCACGCCATGCCGCTGCCGCAAAACCTCGAAGCCGCTGACGATTTCATGGTGAACGGCTCGGTCGAGCGGATCGTGGTGCATGGCTACAACGGCTGCCTGGTGCAGTGCTTTCCGCCGCCGCTGTTAGGGGTGTTCGTGCGGTTCTATGAATCGACGGCGACGGGGCCGGGAGCGTTGCAGCAGGAATACTTTCTGGCTGCCGGCGATCCCAATCTGATCTACGACGCGGGCGGGCCGGATGATTTCGACATTCGCCTGCCGACGGCGTTCGCCGCCAGCGGGCAGCATTTTCTTTCTGTCGCTCCCCAGTATGACGAGGGGTTTTACTGGGGCTGGTGGGTTTCAAACCATCTCAACCCGACCGGCTCGCCGCTCTGGGTGCGTGACAATCTCGCGGGCGGCACATGGGAGCCCTACCCCAACGTGCTGGGCGGCGACCTGAACGATGACCTCACGTTCACGCTCTACGGCGCGCCCGGAACCGATCCGGCGGGCAATTGCGGATCGTGGATGGTGACGCCGACGCCGGAGCCGGCCGGCGCAGAGCGCGCGATCTTGCGGAGCGCGTCGGCGATCACGGAAAACGATGTGTGGGCGGTGGGCGAGTCTTCGCGAATCGTCACCGGCAGCTTCATCACCGAGACGATGGCGATGCACTATGACGGCACGGCGTGGACGATTGTCCCGTCGCCGAGCCCGTCGCCCTACCCCTCGGGCACCCACGCCACGCTCGACGCGGTGGCGGCGATCTCGCCCACCGACGTCTGGGCGGCGGGCGGCGCGCGGGTGCAGGGTGTCGACGGGTTTGTGGGCACGCACCTGTTGATCATGCATTGGGACGGCAGCGGCTGGACCGTGATGCAGAATCTTCCGCAACAGTCGGGCGGCTCGGGCGAGAACATCCGCGCCATCGAAGTGATCGCACCCAACAACATCTGGTTCTTCGGCGATTGGATCATGCCGCAAACCGGCCTCGCGCTGCACTGGAACGGCAGCAGCTTTACCCGCGTGCCGATGCCGTTCCTGATCAACGGCGGTCACGGCATCGAGGCCGCATCGGCGCTGTCGGCAAACGACATTTGGGCCGTGGGCGGCGGCGGCGATGGCGACTGGATCGACTTCTCGAACATCTTCCACTGGAACGGCTCCACCTGGGCCCATGTGCCGGGGCCGACGCCGGGCTATCACCAGCGGCTTTGGGATGTGCATGCCTTCGCGAGCGATGATGTGTGGGCCGTCGGCAGCTATCAGGAGGGCAATGAAATCCTGCCGCTCATTCTGCATTGGAACGGTGCAAACTGGACGCAATTCGCCAGCCCGGCGGGCGGCGGATCGCTGGCGGCGTTTTCGCCGACGGACATGATCAGCATCGGCGGCGGCATCGCCCGGTGGGACGGGACATCGTGGCAGAGCGAGCCCATCGGCGGGCTGGAGGATGTAATCGGTCCGTCGCTGGGGTCGCTGGCGGTGACCGGGCCGTGCGAGGTCTGGGGCGTCGGACGAGAGATCGTCGGCGGCGACCTGTACACCTTCGCAGCGCGGCTGAATCCGCAGCAGGCCGGCTTCCGCGGCGACATGAACTGCGACGGCGTGCTCAGCGTCGGCGATATCAGCGGCTTTGTTCTGGCGCTCACCGATGCGACGGCCTATGTCGCCGCCAATCCCGATTGCCTGATCGAGTTCGCGGATGTGAACGGCGACGGCGTGGTCTCGGTGGGTGATATCGCGTTGTTTGTGCAGATGATCGCGGGAGCGTGACTTTTGCAGCGTGCGTTCTTCGACGCACCGCGGATGGGCAGCCGCGCGCGAGTTGTGGGGTGCGTCGAAGGACGCACCCCACGGCTCGACGCTCAACCGGTCCCGAACGGCGGATTCCGCCATTGCAACGCCGCAATACACTGCCTCCATGTACCCATCCCCCGAGGTCGCGGCGGCCGCGTTGGAGCAGATCGAGCGCGACCTGCGCTCTGCGCGGGCCTTCGAGCGCGGCGAGGGGATGCGTGCGCTTCTGCGGCGGGCCGTAGCGGATCCGAGTTTGCAGCCGCGGGCTCGCGAGGTGTTTCGGGCGGCGCTGGGCGGCGAGACGGATCCGTGGGCGCTGTCGATGGCGGCGCTTGGGATCGAGACGCTCGATGGGGCGACGGCGGGCGGTGCGGTGTGGCGCGAGCTGTTGGGGCGAGCGGATGAGAATGTCGTTGCCTATGCCGTGATCGCGATGCGCGATGCGGTGCATGCGCCCCTGCTGCGCGAGCTGCTGGAGCGGCGGCCCGAACCGCTCATCCTCGTCAACGCACTGAGCGCGCTGGGCCGCCTGCGCGATCGGGCGGCCATGCCCGCGATGCTCGCCGCGCTGGAGAACGCGAGTGTCCGACCGCACGCAATCAGTGCGTTGGCGGATCTCGGCGACCCCGGCGCGATCGCGGCGATCGAGCGCTATCTCAATGACCGCGGCGATGCGTGGCCGGTCGATAATCATGGCCCGATGATGAGTGTGGGCGAGGTGGCGGCCGAAGCGATCGCGAAGCTGCGGCAGGCGGGGGTGGACGGGTGGAGTGGCCAAAGGTGGACTGACGATCCGTCGTCGCCTGACCGCGATGATGGGGCCATGGAGCGAAGCAGTGCCCGGCCGCGGAGTGACCTCGGCGCGTCGATCTTCGGTCAGCGACTACTGACCTATCTACCGCTCGTCATCGCCTGTTTCGAGTTGATCTGGGTCGGCGCGCTGGTTCAATCCGGACAGGCTGCGCACCAAGGCCGCGGGCCGACGACGGAAGATCATCGGCGCACCGCGGCGCTGGCGATCCTTCCTCCCCTGATCGGGCTGGGTATCGGCATTCTGATGGCCGTGCGGCGCTGGCCGACGAAGTGGTTGGATCGCGGCGCGCTGCTGCTCGGTGTGTTGATTTGCGGGCTTTGGGCTTTGGGGTTCGCGGGGGATTTGCTGCGTTAGTCGCCGCGGAGCCGCTACGAACGACCGGATCGATTGCGCAACAGCCCGTGTCAGCCATCCGTCGCTAAGAATCGCACCGCCGAGCCACCTTTCGGTTTGCTCTCGTTGAAGCGCTCCATCGAATTGACGATCAGGAGATCGACGCTGTGCTCGAACGGTCGAACACAGCGTCGCCTATCGCGATCTCGCGTTTACTGACCACCGCCAAATGCGGCTTGCAGTTTCGCGAAGTCGAGCAGATCAACTCCAGTATCGCGGGTCAGGTCGGCATCAAAACAAGCCGCCGAAACTTCCACGTCGGGGCCGGCCATGCATGCGGCGAGCAGTTCGAGGTCCGTCAGATCCACATCGCCGTCGCCGTCGATGTCACCCGGCTGAAGCTGGCCATACGCCTCGAACTCGCGGAGCGCGCAGCCGCCGCTGGTTGCGCCCATGTGGGCATAAAGGCGAATGTGCCGTCCGACGGCGAAGATATTGATGATCTCCGTGCCGCCGGCGCCGCTCGACGTGGAATAGACCGTGGACCATTGGGCGCCGTCGTCCGACACGTCAATGTCGTACACCTGGGCGTAGGCGCCGCCCCACTTCAACACGACCTGATTGATCTCGTGACGCTGGCCGAGCGATACCTCGAGCCACTGAGGATCGCCGGGCGCGCTGGCCCAGAGCGTATTGATGTCGCCGTCAACCGCTTCTTCGCCGTTTTGTGGACCGACGGCGGCCGTTAGCGAGACGTCGTCGAATGCGATCGTGGCATTCGAACCCACGAAAGCTCCGCCCGCGACGCGAAGCATGATCAGTGCCTTATTGGCGCCTGCGGGCGCGATTCTGCCCGTAAAGCCGCGCTGAGCGTAGCTTCCGGTAAGGCCTCCGCCGAGCTCCAAAAAGCCCGTGGAGCCGACGACGGCCCCCGCGGCATTGAGCCACTGCAAGTTCATCTGCACAACCACGCCGGGGCCCAGCGCACCAATCCTGCACACCTGGGCGGTGAAGTCATACACATTGCCCGGCACGACCGAACCGGCGGCCGTGATCTGCTGCGCCAACGCGGCCGGGCCGCCATTGGCGGCGCCCGCGACCGTCATGAGCAAGTGCCATCCGCCGCTATGGGGTTGCGTCGCAGCGCGCACCGTCGTCGCGGTCGAGCTTCCGTTGGCGAAGGCAAGCTGCTCCCAGCTTGTGGCAGTGGCGCCGCTGCCCGCTTCGAACCCGCCGTTGAGCGAGATCACGCCACCCGCCGAGGAGGACGTGGACGTCGGCTTGCCCAACGCAATGTTGCGCGGCGGGTTGGTCACCGTGACCGTCACCTGGTCGGTGCCGGTCAGGCCGGAATTGTCCGTCACCGTCAGCTCGAAGACATAGGCGCCCTCATAAAGGTCGCCGGCGGTGGTCGAAGCTGATGCGGCATTGGCGATCGTCGCCGTCGCCGGGCCGCTCAGTTGTGCCCAGTGGTACGAGACAATGGTGCCGTCTGCGTCCGAACCCGAACCGGAGAGGGTCGCGCTATCGATCGGTAGCGCGACCTGCTGATCCGAGCCGGCGTTCGCGGTGGGCTGCGGCGTCGCAACCAACACGGTCACATCGTCGCTATCGGTGCGTCCCTCATCATCGGTGACCGTCAGGCGGAACACGTAGGAGCCGGTGATAAGGCCGGACGCAGTCGCGACGGCGGTGTTCGCGCCGGTGAGCGTCGCACTCGACGGCCCGCTGACCTGCGCCCAGGCGAAGCTGACAATCGAGCCGTTGTCGCTGCTCTGAGAGCCGTCCAGATTCGCGCTGCTGGCCGGGAAAATCAGCAGTTGATCCGCGCCCGCATTCGCGTCGGGGAAGCCCGCGCCGGTGGGCAACGCCGTGCCGCCGTTGAGAAAATAAATATCGTCGAACTCGATGCCCGAAATCGGGCCCGAAACGCCTAATAGCTCGAAGAGCATGCTGACCTGGGTCAGGTCCACCGCGTCGGTGAAGTCAGACATCGGAATCTCGACCACATGCCATGCGCCGTCGCGCACGAAGCCGTAGGGGTCGCTGCCGTTCGTGAAGGGGATCCACTTCTGGCCGATGTCGTTTACGTTGCCGCTGCGCATGCCGATTCGAAACGCCGCGGTGGAGCTCGTCTTCATGGCAAAGCGCAGCTTGCTCTCGGGGAAGCGGAAGGCCGACAGGTTGTACTTAATCGTCGGCGTAAAGGCCGCGCCGAACCATGTAAGACCGGGCGCCGACTGGAGCCGCAGACTCGACGCACCTTCATACGGCGTCGAGATGCCCTGCAGCAGCGTCTGTTCCCAGATGAAGAATTGGCCGTCGACGCCGAGCTGGTAGTTCCCCGCCGTCTGGTGGGCGGCGTTCTCGGTAAAGACGCCGAAGTTCCCGTTCTCGGGGGTCGGCCGCGCGACGTCCGGCGTCCAGTACACATTGTCGATCGAGAAATTGACCGTCGATGCCGGAGGGTCGCCCGCGATCATGAATAGTTGGCTGACGGTCTGAAAGTCCACGTTGAGAAAGGCATTCAGCGGAATGACGACTTCGTGCCAGTTGCCGTCGCGGACGAATCCGTAGCTGCTGTCGTTGGCCGTCAGTTGCACCCAGCTCTCGCCCGACGTGGCGCTCTTGATGCCGATCTTGAAGGTCTCCGTCGAGCTGCTCTTCATATGCAGGTGCATGTGCCCGTCGGAATAGTCCTGCAAATTGCGGTCGAACCGCGTGGAGAGAACGCCCATGCCCCACCATGTGCCCGCCGCCGCCGTCATGTTCCAGCCGTTGGCGCCTTCGTAGGGGGCGCCGGCGACCTCCGTCAGGTTGTTCCACAGATACAATGCGGCGTCCGTGTCATACTGCACCTGATTGTTTACCGGTGTCGTGTCGGTGAAGACGCCGAAGGTGCCGGATTCGCGTGTCTGGTCGCCGAAGTAGAGTTGTGTGTTTCCGTTGTCATAGATTCGAATGTAATCAATGTACATCCGGGCGGGGAATGTCGCGGTGATCAGTGCCGGGTCGGTGATTTGAATGAAGTTCCACCCGCCGACCGCGACGTTAGTGAGCAGAAACATCGGGGCGTGAAATTCCTCGAGGTCGTCCCCTGTCGGATCGCTGATGTCGAGGGTCCAGTACAGATCGTTGTCTACAAACATCCGGATGTGTGCGGGCGTCCATTCCATTTTGAACAGGTGATAGTCGTTGTAGAGGACGGTGGGGCGGTCGGTGAAACCATCATGTAGCGCGTATTCGTCGTTCACTTCCCAGTGAGCGGCACAGAGCGCGCGGCGATTGACGACGCCGGCCTGGTATCCGTCCCGGCGACCGAACTCCATGAGGTCCACCTCGCCGGCGTTCGGCCAGCCGATGGCGCCGAAGTTCACCCCCATCATCCAAAGCGCCGGCCACAGGCCATACTCGACATTGGGAAGCTTGATGCGTGCTTCGACCGTCCCATACTTGAACGCAAAGCGGCCGTTGGTGACCAGCCGGGACGAGGTAAACGCCTTGTCTCCCAGGTAGTTTTCGCGCCGCGCCTCGATCACCAGGCTGCCGGCATCGAGAAAGACGTTTTCCGGACGCGCGGTGTAGTACTGCAGTTCCCCGTTGCCAAAGCCGCTCCCCCCGGTGTTGAAGGTCCAGGTGGTGTAGTCAAGCTGCGAGCCGTCGAACTCTTCAGACCATACCAACGTCTGGCTGAATGCGGCTGTTGCGAGGAATGCCGCGGCGATTAGCCCGGTGCTCAGGTTCAACACGCGACTCTTGTTCATGGTGATGAACCTCGAGACCTTTCTGGGAAATCCGAATTGGTTTGGCCCGGCTGCGCCGCCCGGCCTGAATCGATCATCCTACACCGCCAGTCGTCGCGGTCGGGCCCAATTTTGCGCGTCTTTTAAATGTAGCGCGCCATTGGTTCGAGGCGCTGCCCGAGACGACAGGCCCTGCCCACACTCACCGTCGAACAGCGACGCAGCAGCTCGATTTCGCCGGCTACCGCGGTTCAGTGCGATCCGCGACGCGTACCGTCGACGATCTCAGAAGGCGGTTAGGTTTTTTGAAGGCGATCGTGGGGGTATCATCGGCCTTCCAAGAGTCGACAGTTCGAACGGGGCCGAATCGCCTTACAGGCTCTGCCCACGGGAGGTCACCGGAACTTCGTCACGTAGCCAGCCGCATCGACGAGAGAAGAGTTCGATCGCCGGCGGTGCATTTCTTGAGGTTTGCATGCAGTTGCAATGGAGTGTCGACCAGGTCCTCGGCCTCGCGCCGGACGGCGGCTCAGCGAAGGCTGGGCAGGGGCTGGCGCATGCATCCAAATGGGGAGAGCTCGGCCAAGCGGATGCTGCGGTCTGGGGTGCGATTCAGGGCAGCGGGAAAGATCCCTATCGCGTGCGCATCGACCTGACCGAGCCTGCCTTCAAGTGCAGCTGCCCGAGCCGCAAGTTCCCGTGCAAGCACGGTTTGGGCCTGCTGCTGATTCTTGCTCAACACGCAGACGCGATTCCGAAAGCCGAGCCACCGGGTTGGGTGGCCGAATGGCTGGCGCAGCGAGCGACGCGCCACGACACCAAAGTCGCGAAGACGGCAGAGACGCGAGAAGTCGATGCGAAGGCGCAGGCCAAACGGGTCGCAAAGCGCGAGGCGCGCATCGAGGACGGAGTCGACGAATTATCGCTCTGGCTGCGCGACCTCGTGCAACAGGGGCTGGGCACGGCGCAGGCGCGACCGGAGTCCTATTGGGATTCGATGGCGGCGCGGCTCGTCGATGCTCAGGCGGCCGGACTGTCCCGACACGTCCGCAGATTGAGCGAGCTCGTCTCATCCGGCGAAGGTTGGCAGGATCGATCGCTGGCGGCGGTCGGCCGGATCCATCTGCTGTGCGAGGCGCATCGTCGCATCGCCGAGCTACCCGCTGAGGTGCAAGCCGATGTGCGCATCGCAGTCGGCTGGGCCGTGCCGAAGGACGAGTTGTTGAAGCTCCCGCGCCACGCGGACATCTGGTGCGTGCTCGCGCAGCGAGTCGAGCGAGAAGAGCAGCTTCGCGTGCAACGGACCTGGCTCTGGGGGCTCGCGTCGGGGCGGCCGGCGCTGATTCTGCAGTTCGCCGCCGGCACGCAGGGGTTTGAGCAGACTTTCCGTGTGGGCTCACAGTTCGCGAGCGAACTCGCCTATTACCCCGGCGCAGTTCCGATCCGTGCCATTCTCGTCGGCGAACGGAGCGATTCCCTTGAGCCGTCAAAGCCGTTGCCGCAGGCGGCATCGCTTGCGGATGCACTGGCTGAGTACGCCCGAGCACTCGCCCATCAACCATGGTTGGAAACGTGGCCCATGCGTGTCAAAGGACTGGTGCCGACGATCCGCGGCGAATCTCGGAGACTATTCCTTCACGACGAGCGCGGCCGAGGGCTTCCGGTCGTCGATCGATTCGCCGGCGCCTGGCACTTGCTCGCGATCAGCGGCGGCGCACCATTGGAGGTGTTCGGTGAATGGGACGGCGACGCTTTACGACCGCTCGCCGCCCGATCAAACGGCGACTCCTTCGCGTTCGCGCAAACCGAGACCGCCACCACGCTGGTGAGAGTGGCATGACACACAGTGGACCAACGCAACAGTGGCGCCAACTCGTCGCGGCGGCAGTGCTCGGCGCCGGCCGCGCCGGCGGACGATTGCCGCCAGTGGAGAGTGCGCCGGCGAAGTTGCTCGAGGCGATTCCCCCCGACGGGGCAGCGCATTTGTTGCAGGCTGCAGCGGTGATGTCGATCTACGAGCGCGCGGGACGCCGGCCAATGGTGACGCCCGGTGAAGTCCTGCGTCCAAGTGAGAACGACACGACGCCGGCGTGTTCGTTCCGGTCGGGTCAGCATCTTGCCCGAATCCTGCTCGGCGAATTCGGCTTCCTGTTGGAGGAGTGGTGCACGCTGGCTGCAAAGCGCGGCGTGCGCGTGCCCGATGAATTGCTTCCCGCGCTGCTCCATCGGCTGGCGGCCGATCGCGACGGCGCGGGCAGCGAAGGGATCGCTGTTCTTGGCCGACGCGGTGAGTGGCTCGCCGTGCAAAACCCTGATTGGCAGTCCATCGTCGCGAGCCGGGTCGACGACCCACAGGCAATCTGGCAGACCGGCGAAAAAGCGCAGCGCATCCTGTTGATTCGCGGATTGCGCACGTCCGATCCGCGCGGCGCCCGCGAGCTGATCGAACGAACCTGGGCTACCGAAAGCGGGGACGATCGCGCGGACATCGTGGCTGCGCTGGCTATTGGGCTTTCGCCGGAGGATGAGCCATTTCTGGAAGCCGCCCTCGATGACGGTCGCAAACCCGTGCGTCAGGCCGCCGCAGATCTGCTGGCTCGTCTTCCGATGTCGGCGTTCTGCAAGCGGATGACGGATCGAGCGACGTCGCTGGTCACGCTCAGCTCGCAGAAGCGATTGCTGCGCAGCGCCACATTGCAGCTCGAAGTGGCGCTGCCCGACAAGCCGGACAAAGCGTTGCTGCGCGATGGTGTCGAGAACAAGCGCAGTGGCGGCATGGGCGAGCGGGCTCATGTCCTGTGCCAGATCGTCGCCGCTACGCCTCTGGCCACATGGGAAGCCTGTGGTGCGCCGCCGGCGGAGATCATCGCGAAGGCGGCGAAAAGCGAGTGGCGAGAACCGCTGCTCATCGGCTGGGCGAGAGCGGCCGCCCGACAGAGATCGACTCCATGGGCCGAACCTGTCCTCCGGGCGCGGCTGGCATCCGGCGACGACATCGATCCCGAGGAACCCCGGCAGCTCGTGCAAGCGCTCGACCCCGCCGGCCGTGAACGAGTCCTGACATCCATGTTTCGAGATACGACGATTGCCCATTCGCGCAGCCTGCCGTTGCTCGACTGTTGTGAGCACGGCTGGAGCCCCGCTTTCTCACACGCCGCGCTCAGCGCAATGCGGAGCTACTTTGGAACGAGCGAGGCCTATGCCGCGCATGCGCTGCGAAGTTCGTTCAAGCAGCGGATCGCGCGGTACCTTTCACCGTCTGTCGCGGTCGAAATCGAATCGGGCTGGAATCGCACCAACGCAAACTGGCATAAAGGCGATGAAGAATTGGTAACTGCGCTGGCATCGACGCTGGCGTTTCGCCAAGCCATGCAGGAGGAATTGAGCCGATGATCAAAGATGGCACGCAAGCGGTCCTCCGCCGCCATGCCGAGGAGCAGTTTGCCGAGGAACTGGCTGCGCTCGCCAAGCAGGACGACCGCCAGCGGCCGCCCCATTGGAAGCTCTCTCCTTGGGGCGTTGCTCACTACATTCTTGGCGGAAACCTCGATCGGGGGATCGAGATCACTCCCAAGTACATCGGAAATCGCCGGCTGGTGGAAATCGCCGTCGCGACGCTCGCCACCGATCGCGCCTTGCTGCTGCTCGGCGTGCCGGGGACGGCGAAAACGTGGCTAAGCGAACATCTGGCCGCGGCGATCAGCGGCGACTCCACCCTGTTGGTGCAGGGCACCGCCGGCACCGCTGAAGAAACGATCCGCTATGGCTGGAACTATGCGCTGCTCCTGGCCAAAGGGCCGTCGCGCGAAGCGCTGGTGCCCAGCCCGGTGATGCGGGCCATGCAGGAAGGCAAGATCGCCCGTGTAGAGGAACTAACCCGCATCCCCGCCGATGTGCAGGACACGCTCATCACGATTCTGTCGGAAAAGACTTTGCCGATCCCGGAATTGGACGACGAAATTCAAGCCGTCAAAGGGTTCAATCTCATCGCAACAGCCAACAACCGCGATCGTGGCGTGAACGAGTTGTCGAGCGCTCTGCGGCGGCGTTTCAACACGGTGATATTGCCGACGCCCGCGACCGCCGATGAGGAGGTCTCAATCGTGAAGACGCGCGTCGAGGCCCTCGGCAGAGCGCTGGAACTGCCCGGCGACGCACCGCCCGTGGAAGAGATTCGCCGCATCGTCGCCATTTTCCGTGAGCTGCGCGACGGAAAGACGACCGACGGCAAGACCAAGCTCAAGTCGCCCTCCGGCTCGATGTCCACCGCAGAAGCGATCAGTGTGGTCAATAGCGGTCTGGCGCTCGCGGCCCATTTTGGCGATGGGAAGCTGCGCGCGGGGGATGTGGCTTCGGGCCTGACCGGCGCCATCGTGAAGGATCCGGTACAGGATTCGATCGTGTGGAAGGAGTATCTGGAGACGGTGGTGAAGGAGCGGGAGGGGTGGTCAGATCTCTATCGGGCATGCCGCGAAACACTCTGAGGAACGCATGCCCGACGGTTTCCGAGTATTCGGCGTTCGCCATCATGGCCCGGGCTCGGCCCGGAGCTTGCGTGCTGCGCTGGAGTCATACCAGCCCGATGCGGTTCTGATCGAAGGACCGCCGGATGCGAATTCGATCCTGCCCCTCGCAGCGCAAGACGAGATGAAGCCGCCGCTCGCGTTGCTGGTCTATGTGCCGGATGAGCCGCAACGGGCCGTCTTCTATCCGTTCGCCGCGTTTTCGCCGGAATGGGTCGCAATCCGCCACGGCCTGTCGCGCAAGATTTCCGTGCGCTTCATGGATCTGCCGCAACTCCATCGCCTCGCGAGCGACAAGCCGCCCGCCGACGAGGCACAAGTCAACACGCCGCCGTTGGCCGGAGAGTCATCGCCCGACGAGGGAAAAGCGGCCGAAATCTGGCAGGATCCGCTCGGCCGCCTGGCTCAGATCGCCGGATTCGACGACGGCGAGCGCTGGTGGGACCACCTGGTCGAATCGCGCCGCGACGAAAAGGGCGCCATCTTCGACGCGATTATGGACGCCATGGCCGTGCTTCGCGAGGAGCAAACGCCCCCGTCGCCCCACCGCGACGAGGTCCGCGAGAGCCAGCGTGAAGCATTTATGCGCAAGACGATTCGGGCGGCGATCGTGGAGGGGCATCAGCGCATCGCGGTGGTCTGCGGCGCCTGGCACGCGCCGGCGCTGCTCGATATCGACAAGAAAGGATGCGCCGCTGCTGACAACGCCCTGCTGAAGGGGCTTCCAAAGGTCAAAACCGCCGTTTCGTGGACACCCTGGTCCTATGATCGCCTCTCGTTCCGCTCCGGCTACGGCGCCGGCGTGGCGTCGCCGGCGTATTACGATCTTCTCTGGAAGCACGAGCAGCACGTCGCGATTCACTGGCTCACCCGCGCCGCCCGCCTCATCCGCAAGCAAGACCTCGATGCCTCCAGCGCCCACATCATCGAGGCCGTGCGTTTAGCCGAAGCGCTGGCCGCCTTTCGCGGGCGCCCCCAACCCGGACTCGACGAATTGGTCGAAGCCGCGCTCGCCGTTTTGTGCAGCGGCAACGAAGCGCCGCTACAGCTCATCCGCCGCAAACTGATCATCGGCGACCGCCTCGGCAGCGTGCCCGAAGATGCGCCGGCTACGCCCCTACAGCAAAACCTGCAGGCGCTTCAAAAGCGGTTGCGTCTCCCGCCGACGGCCGACGAGCAGGACTACGACCTCGATCTGCGCAAGCCCCTGGACCTGGAACGAAGCCGCCTGCTGCACCGACTCAACCTCCTCAACGTGCCCTGGGGCGACCAGCGCGAAGAACGCGGGAAGAAGGGGACTTTCCATGAATTCTGGCGGCTGGCCTGGAAGCCCGAGTTCGTCATCGACCTGATCGCCGCCGGTCGTTGGGGAAACACCGTCGAAGCCGCCGCGTCCGCCTTCGCGAGCGACCGCGCTCGCAACGCAGACAGCCTCAAGACGCTGGTCGCGTTGTTGGACGATGCCTTGCTCGCAGACTTGCCCGACGCGGTCGGCTCGCTGCTGGCGGCGATTCAGCAACACGCCGCCGTGGGAGGCGATGTGCTTCAGCTCATGGATGCGCTGCCGCCGCTCGCCCGCATTGGCCGCTACGGCAACGTGCGGCAGACCGACGTCGCGATCGTCCTCAGCGTCGTCGAGGGCCTGCTCACCCGTGTTTGCGTGGGAATCTTCGCCGCGGCCGGCTCCCTCGACGACGGCGCCGCGCGCCAGATGTTCGAGCGCGTGAACGCGGTTCATGACTCCATCGGCCTGCTTCAAAACGGCGCGCAGCGCGACCAGTGGCTGGCCGCTCTGAGCAAGCTGGCTGACCAATCCGGCTTAAACGCGCTCGTCGCCGGCCGCGCGGTGCGCCTCCTGCACGACGCTGGATTCTGGCAGCATGAGGAAGTCGGCCGCCGCCTGAGCTTGGCGCTTTCCACCGGCAACGACCCCGCCCACGCGGCCGGCTGGATCGAAGGATTCCTCAGCGGCAGCGGCGCACTCTTGATTCACGATGAACCCATCTGGTCGCTGGTCGACACCTGGCTGAGCCACCTCGGCGCCGATCATTTCGCGACCGTACTGCCGCTCCTTCGGCGAACATTTGCAACCTTTCACGCCCCCGAACGGCGCCAGCTCGGCGAACGCGTGAAAAGCCGCAGCGGCGCAGCGCCGGCCGGATTAGCGCCCGCGGACGATTTCGACTACGAGCGGGCCGACGCCGTCCTGCCATTGTTGGCCAAGATTCTCGGCGTCGAACATCCCTCCGCGGGGAGTGCGCAATGATCGATGCGAGCGAACGACAGCGCCGTTGGCGACTTGTCCTGGGCTCCGGACCGGCCGATGGGATCGGAATCTCGCTCGGCGTGGAAGATGCCGCCGCCGATGCAGCACTCGCGGCGCTCTACGATTCGCCCCGCAAAGGCGGACTCGGCCCGTCGTGTCCGAGTATCCCGCGCTGGCTCGGCGATATTCGCAAGTACTTCCCCAAGTCCGTCGTTCAGGTGATGCAACGCGACGCCCTTGAGCGGCTCGAGTTGCACAGCATGTTGACCGAGCCGGAAACTCTCGAAGCGATCCAGCCGGATGTGCATCTCGTATCGACTCTCCTGTCGCTGCGCGGCGTGCTTCCGGCCCGAACGAAGGAAACGGCGCGCATAGTGGTGCGCAAAGTCGTCGACGACCTGCTCGCCCGCCTGAGCCAGCCCATGCGACAGGCGATCAACGGGGCCTTGAATCGCGCGGCCCGCAACCGCCGACCGCGACACAACGAAATCGACTGGCACCGCACGATTCGCGCCAATCTCAAGCACTTTCAGCCCGATTACGGCACGATCATCCCCGAAACCCGCGTCGGCTTCGGCCGCAAGCGCACTTCGATGCGCGACGTGATCCTGTGCATCGACCAGAGCGGCTCGATGGCCGCCTCCGTGGTGTACGCCAGCGTCTTCGGCGCCGTCATGGCGTCGTTGCCCGCTGTCCGCACAAAGCTGGTCGTGTTCGATACGTCGGTGGTGGACCTCACCGACGAATTGGACGACCCGGTCGAACTGCTGTTCTCAACGCAACTCGGAGGCGGAACCGACATCAACCGCGCCGTCCGCTATTGCGAGGGCATCATCGGAAATCCGTCGGACACGATCCTGGTGCTCATCAGTGATCTGTTTGAAGGTGGGGTCGAGGCCGAGTTGCTGAAGCGCGCCGCCTCACTCGTCTCGTCGGGAGTGCAGTTCATCGCATTGCTGGCCCTCAGCGACGAAGGCGCACCGGCCTTCGACCAGGGCATCGCGGCGAGTCTCTCGGCTCTCGGCGTTCCCTCTTTCGCCTGTTCGCCCGACAACTTCGCCGACCTGATGGCGGCCGCAATCGAGCGGCGCGATCTGAACCAATGGGCGGCAGAGCGCGGAATCGTCGCCTCACGAAAAAAGCCTTGATGGCGCCCGCGTCACGAAAAAAGCGACGAAGCGCTCCGCCGAAAGAAACACCGCGTCCCGCCACCCCGGCGATTGCGTCCATCCAAGCCCCAGTCGCCCAGGAGCTCCCGATCACGCGGCTTCGCGCTGCGCGGTTCTGGACGCTTTCTTTGGGGGGGGGCACTCACGAGTCAAACAAGAGACAAGGGCGAGCAAATCGCGCCAGAATCACGCAAAGCGGCGTTAACTGCGTGGGGGAAGGGCGGCGGGCAGAGTTTTCGGCCAATCCGTGAGAAAAATCTGCAGACAGCGTGACAAGTGCGATCGCCGTTCGCCTTTCCAGATAGCAGCGTAAGGCCCGTCCTTTGTCCAGGCGTTTTCGACTGTTCCTGTCGGCCCGGGGAACGCGGCGATCGACCCGCCGCCAGCGCTTGTTGCGCGGCGGGTTGATCGTCTATCGTCGCTTGCCCGCTAATTTTGCGGGTCGTTCTGACGCAGATCTGGAATCGGTCGATCGGCATGGACGACAGCGCGCCGGCGATATCCTGGGACACTGATCGCTTGGCCGCGCTCTTGCAGCGCGCGACGCCCGAACTGCGCTCGCAGATTCGCATCGATCGCAAGTGGCGGCATTTGCTCGAGCCGGAGGACGTGCTCCAGGTCACATTCTCCGAGGCATTTCTGGCCCTGCCCAAGCTGCGTTCGAAGGCGGAACCCGAGGTCTTGGGGTGGTTACGCACCATCGCGCGAAACAACCTCCACGACGCGGTGAAGGCACTCAGCGCTCAACGAAGAACCGACGGGCGTCGGAGGCTTCAGCCCGCTCCGACAACCGACGAAACGGACTTTTTCGACCAGTTGCGGCGGGTCACGACCACGCCCAGTCGAGAGGTGGCGGAACTCGAAGCCCGCGCGGCGTTGAAAGCCGCGATCGCTCAGTTGCCATCGATCTATGCGACCGTGATTCAGCGCACACTCGCGGAATGCCCGATCGAAAGCATCGCGCATGAGCTGGGCCGCTCGCCGGGCGCGATCCACATGCTGCGAGCCCGCGCCTGCGACTGGCTCCGAGAAGCGCTGCGACATCACCCCGCGTTCTTTAGCTAGCTCCCTCATCGTTGGAATTGGGAACTCGATGTTCGGCTTCCTCCGACGCTGCTGCCGGCCCCGCGGACGATCGCCGCAAGAGATCGTCGCCGCGGCTGCGCGCGATGCGGCGGGCGGCGACCGAGTGGCCAGCCCGGTGCCGGGCGGGTGGGAGGATCACGCCGCGATCGAAGCTCACTTTCTTCGCTCGGTGGGCGAGATTCCCGGGTACAGCCTGAAGCGCCTGATGTATCGCGGGGGTCAGGGCATGGTGTTCGAGGGGTACCAGCAAAGCACGCAGCGGCGCGTCGCGATCAAAGTGATGCAGATTCCGTCGCGTGGCGAAGAAGCAGAACGCCGCGCTCAACGGCGTTTTCAGCGGGAAATTCGCGCTCTCGCCGACATCAACGATCCGGGGATCGTCACGATTCACGACAGCGGCCGCGCCGGACCGCAGCGCTTCTTCGTGATGGAACTGGTGGACGGGGCGAGCCTGGCCGACGAAGGCCGTCGGCTCGGTCGCGATGTGGAGACCGTGATCCGCACCGTTCTGTCGGTGGCTCGATCGTTGCACGCGGCCCACGCCAAAGGCATCGTGCATCGCGATCTGAAGCCTTCGAACATCATGATCGACGCCGATGGCCGCATTCGAATCTTGGACTTCGGCCTCGCGAAGTTTGATGAGGGCCAGGAACTCGCGCACGCATCGGAGACCGCGACCCTGAGCGAGGAGGGGCAGTTTTACGGTACGCGGGCGTGGGCGAGTCCGGAGCAGATCGAAGGCGCTTCTCGCCGCATTACGCCGCGCACCGACGTCTACGCGCTGGGTGTGATCCTTTACCACCTGCTCACGGGGCGCTTTCCCTACGCCGTCGACGGTCCGCCGAGCATCGTCTCGGACAACATTCTCAATCGCACTCCGGAACGACTGCGAGCCGTAAAAAAAGGCATACCCCGCGCCGTCGAGAGCATTGTTCAGAAATGCCTGCGCAAATCCGCTGCCGACCGATACGCCCACGCCGGCGAATTGGCAGATGACTTGCAGCGGCACCTTGACGGGTTGCCCGTCACTGGGGGCGGTGACTGGCTTTACCGCGTCAAACTGGGCCTGCGCCGGGCGTGGAAAGACGGTCGTGTGGTTGCGGCCGCGATCATCGTGGTCTGCACAGCCGTCGGCTCAATGGGGGTGCACGCTACCGGATTGGTCGACCCGCTGGACTCATGGGTCCTGGATCGAGTCGTTCGCAGCCACGCGTGGCTGCACCCCGACATTCGGGTGATCGCGCTAACCAACGACTGCGTCGCAAGGTTCGATCGCTTGGCCGCCGAACGGGGAATCAGCGGCGTGTCGCAACGCAACCTCTATTCGTGGCGCAGCATGCACGGCGCACTCATGCGGCGGTTGGCCGACGTGCGGCCGAAGTGTGTAACCTGGGATATTGTTTTTGAAGCCGAAGTTCCCGAACACGACCGCGCTTTCGTAGAAGGAATTCAGAGCTGTCGGGCTGTGGGGATTCCAGTGGTAGTCGGCGCTCGGCGGATTGGGACTGATGGAAAACCGGTCATCAATGCGCGAATTTCCTCCGCGGCTTCGGATTGGGGCTGGCTGACCGCACAGCTTGATAGCACCTGCAACATGATCAAGGGAGCGGCACTGATCGACTACAACCCGCAGCACCAACAGCATCCGTCGTTGTCCCTCGCGACAGACCGTGCGCTCCGTGGTGGTCCCGCCGCAGAGATTCTCAGTTGGCACCCGCTCGAAAGCGTGGTTTCACGCAGGGTTTTGGCGGCGAGCGGAGCCGTCAGCATCGAGTGGATTCAATACTCCGATCAAATTGCTCCCGCCCCTCCGCCCGCCGCGCCGCAGGAATTCGCCTGTTTGTCACTCGCGCTGCCGGACTCCGCGACTTGCGCTTCCGCGACGACCACCTACCACGATGTGTTTGAGATGTCGCCAGAGACGCTACGGGAGCGCTTTGAAGGTAAAGTGGTCGTTGTAGGGGATTGCCGGCAATCAGCATCCGAAGCTTTCGATCGGCATCTGATGCGAAGTATTGAAGGCGCGAGAGAAGATTTTGGCGTCCATATGCAAGCCGCAGCAATCGGCGAGCTGATCTCGCGGCGATCGCTCGGCTCACTGGGTCTGATTAGCCAGACCGGGGCCGCCGCCGCCGCCGCCGCGATCGGTGTCTTTTTGGCAAGTGCATTCGTCTCGATGAAATCAACATTCTCTCGAACGAATGCCAGCATGCTCGCGCTAGTAGGAGTCATAGCGCTCGCGGGAATGGTATACACACTCTTTTATTGTGTGCCGTCAGTCGGATCCATGCTTGTCGCATGTTTAGGCGCTTGTGTGCTCATGGCGGGGTTTGTGGCAGTCAACCGCAGACTTAGACGGATGACGTGATCTGCCCGGCGAAGGAGCGCCAGCCCGCCGTCGAGCCCATGCGTGAGCGCCGGATGGCGATAGTCCGTAGGCCGTCGCCCACAGCCGATAGTCGCGAGGCGGCTACGTTTACTGCAACAGCGGGCGACGGAATTCGAAACCACGACGTCCAGCTTGGGAACGATGAGCTGCCCTGCCTAAAACGCGTAAATAACCCTAAGCACTACGGGTACATTTTGCATGTCATGCGAGAAGTTGCCGCCGGTTAGCGCCTTTTCGCCACCCCGCGCGGTGTACACCGCGCGGTCAAGGCGGCTGCGACTGGGTTTGGAGCGGCGTATTGGAGCAACGTCTCGTTCGCGAACGTGGCCAGCGCCTCCTCGCCTCGCGGAACCTGAGCGACCTGCCTGTCGATAGGGATTTGATCCGATGGCCAGCCACCGTTCCTCTGCGCGCTACCTGGGAGAGCGGATTGTTCCACGACTTCCGATCATCACCTACCCGTTAAGAGGGTAACGAACGCACCGATGTCTCCCACGGTCGTGAACCCATCGCCATTGGTGTCGGCGTTGTTGATGTCGCAAGCGGGGAATTGCTGCGTATAGGCGGCGGGGTTCGTCAGTGCCAGTACAAAGCCGGCAATATCGCCCACCGTCACGAATCCGTCGCAGTTCATGTCGCCGATCAGCGCGACGCGACGAAGCGCGACGGCAACGTTGCCGGTCGCCGGGCCGCGAGCGCCACCCGTCGCAAACGCACCGCCGCCGCCGACCGCGACGACGTCCTCGCGGGCGTCATTGTCGAGGTCGACAATCGAATCGAGATCGGGAGCTCCGCCGCCGCCGATGTCGCCGAGATCCTCGCTCGCCAGCGCAACCGGATCGACGCCCGCGTCGAGGTCGCTCGCCGGTGCGAATGCGAGCTGAGCTGGGGTCTGGTCGTTTCGCAGCACGCGGGCGACGAACTGCCCGCCCGCGCTCACTTCGTTTCGCGCGATCACGACGATGTCGCGGTCGCCGTCGCTGTCCACGTCGATCAGCGCCGCGGAGCGCGGCTCGCTGCCGATCGTGTCGTCGGCTCGCACTGGCAACGACACCGGCGGAGCAAAGTCGAAGCCGTCGGCGACCGGCCCGCGATTGACCAGTACCGAGACCGTGCCGTCGGTCCGGTTCACCGTGACCAAATCGATCAGCGGATCGGCATCGAGCAGCCCGGCCATCACTTGCACCGCCCCCGCGCCGACCGGGATCGTCTGTGCCGTGCCGACCGCGAAATTGCCCGGTGCGCCGACATTGGCCAGCAGCGTCAGCGAGCCGTCGCCGAAATTCGAGATCGCCAGATCGATGTCCTTGTCCTGATCCGGATTGATGGGCGAAATTCCGCGCGGCTGCGAGCCGACCGGGATCGCGCCGCCGCTCCAGATCACGAAGCCCGTGCCGTTGCCCAGCAGCAGATTGAGCGTGCCCGCGCCGGTGTTGCCGACCGCCACATCTTCGTCGCCATCTGCGTCGAAATCGGCCACGGCCAGCGCTCGCGGCTGATCGCCGACTGCGAGCATGCCGGTCGACGTGAAGCCCGTGCCCGTGCCCCCGCTGTTCGCCAGCAGCCGCACGGCGTCTTCGCCCGCCTCCGCGACGACGATATCGAGACCGGGCTGGCCGTCGAACTGGCCGAGCGCCACCGCCGCCGGATCGCGGCCGACGGTGTACTCCGTCGCCAGCGGCTCGTACGCTCCGTTCGTCACATTGAACCGCGTCCGCAACACAACCACGCGGCCGGGCGACGCCGGACCGTCGGGCAAGGCCACGACGAGATCGTCTCGCCCGTCGCCATCGACATCCCCCGCTGCCACCGCCGCCGGCGAACCGGCCAGCGTCGCCGCATCGGGATCATTGACATCGACCTCGCCCGGCAACGGCAGACTGATCAGGCTCACGCTACCGCCACGCGACGCGACGGGCGGGTAGTCGAGACTGAGAAACCGACCGCCGGCGATCGCGGGGAAGAAGGCGACGTCGAAGCGGGGGCTGTCGACCGCGAGGCTGCCGGTCTGCACCAGCGGAATCGCCGGCGAGCCGGGCGGCGGCTGAAAATCGTCGACGAGGTTCACGAATAAACCCCCACCCAGTTGCGACGTGCCGGAGATCACCAACTTATCAAACTGCCCAGCCCCCGCGCCGCCGACATCGGCCACGAGCGAGCCGGCGGAGTTGCCCAGCTCGGGGATGACACCGACCTGCTCGTAATCGCCGTCGATCGTCAGCGTGCCGACGGCCGTCGCCGCGCCGTCGCCGACGGCGAGTGTGCCGAAGTTGATCACCGGGCCGACGATAGTGCCGTCGCCGATGATCGATCCATCGCTGAGGACGAAGGTGCCGAAGCCGGTGGTCACCTCGCCGCCCGGCCCGAGCTCGAGGACGCCGCGATCGATGAAGAGGGTGAAGAAGGCAGTGAGGCTGCTGCCGGGGTCGCGGACGAGGATGCGCGTTTGCGCAGGGTCGACGGTGGCGAGGTCACCGACGGAAATGCTGCGTGCTAGGGCACTGCCGCCGTTTGTCAGAGAAAGCACTCCGTTGCCGGCGCAGCCGATGCAGAGGTCGCGAGTTAGAAAAAGCTGTGCCGAGGGATCGCCTATGCAGAACTCGCCACTTGCGCCGATCTCGCTACCGATACGGGCATATACGCCTTGAACAGTTCCCACCTCAATGCGCAATTTTGTGGAAATAGCGGCTGGTTGCCGCGCGACGATAATCGACGTCTCGTTGGCGGCGCTAAGTGAATATGAGGATCCCGCAAGCTCCAATGAGACATCACCGGAGTCTACAACCATGCGACGGTTCACCACATTTGAGGCGAACGCGACGCTGTAGCTCGTCGGCTGATCAAATATCGCGGTGTTTGAAGCTGACGGTACCCCTCCCAACCAATTAGGAGGATCTGCAAACGACCCATTGACGGAACTGATCCACCGCTTCTCGGGACACAACGGGCAATCGAGTGCCAAAAACTCATAAGCGCCTCGATCAACAGGCGGAGCCCCCGGCCCGCTATTCGGAATATCGGGTGCATCGACAGCGCGAATCGACCTCAACAAATCCAACGGTATTGGTTCACTTGTATTGCCGTCAATGTCAACGTCGGCCAGATCCGGGGGCAATTCGACAGATGTGCCCGAGTCAATCGCCGGCGACGTCGAGTCAGGTATCCAATCAGCGGCGCCCTCGGGGCCGGGGAGTTGGACGAGCAGTGGGTTCGCGCCTGAGTTGCCAACGCCACCGAGGCTGCCAGTCCATCCGCTTATGGTTGAAAATTGAATAGCCCGAGATCCGCCACCAGCGATCTGCGCGTTCTGGTCGGAATCACCGCCGGAAATCCGATTGGCCCACAAAATTGAATTGATGATGCGATCTGGGATACTACCTGCTTGCGTGAAGATTCCTGCTGGCGCCGACAACGATTGATTTCCGTAGATGGTGCAATTAATGACGCTCACCCCGCCCCCTGTCACGATCGCCGAGCTGGATCCAGTTGCCTGATTGTTCGTGACAGCGCATCCAAACAACAGAGCGTAGCTGACGTTCAGTGCCGAGCCTTGCCCTGAATTGACGACCCGATTTCCATCGAAGCGACAATTGACTATCTGTAAAGGGAGGCTCTCCGTACCGTTACCCGTCAACGCTCCTCCGAAGCGTGACTCATTATCTTTGAAAATGCAGTGCGCGACGATCGATCCTGGCGCGAAAAGCCCCACTGCGCCGCCCGAAGCTTTGGTTTGATTATTCCGAAAGACGCATTCGCGTAGCGATCCCGCTGCGCCTTCGACGTGCACAGTGGAACTTTGCGGTCCTTCATTGTCTCCGTTGCTTTCGAATCTGCAGCCAACGATTGACCAGCCGGCTGATACAGACTCCATCCGAATTGCGGATCCAGAGTTTGTCGCGAGATTCTGTACAAACAAGCAACTTTTGATTGCAAGCGAGCCACCCTGGAGGAGTAGTCCACCGCCCATTTGGAGCGGCGCGTTCTCGCCCGCGTCGCCGTCGGAAACAACAAACCCGTCGAGTACCGCGTTCCCAATCGATGTAGCAGAGATTACATGGAAGGAGTTGTCGTCATTCGTCTGTGGCGATCCCAGATTCCCATTTAGCTTGCACAGGTTGGCACTAACGTCACGTTCCGCAGCGTCCGTCTCATTTCCAGCGAACCCCCCAAGCAGCGCACAGTTTGAGCGGAGGAGAAAGCTCGCAGAGCGTAATCCGGACCCGAGTGGTTGGGTTGAATCCTCATCCGGCCGATACGTCCCCGCCGCCACCCAAATCTCCACCGTATTCCCGATCGCCGTCTCATTCCCCGCTCGCGTCAGGGCATCCTGCAAGAATCGATATGCCGCACCCGCACCCGCGTTGGCCCAAGTCGATCCCCGGACGGCCCCCGCCGCCACGTCGGCCCCCGGCTCGGTCGCGTCGTCGTTGACGCGGATCACAACCAGCGCCGCCGCGGCAAGTTCGACGCCGAGCGTCAGAACGGCGGCCAGCATCGCAAGTCGCAGCCCCAGCTGGTACGCGACCGACGATTCCGTTGGCGAGCACGAACCGATATCTGAAGAACCTTTCCACATATCCCGCACCCTCACTTGGCCAAATTGGCCGAAACTGATCGCTGCGAACTTTTGACTAGGGTGAAAGCGATTCCTGACTGAGAACCGCTGCAACGGTTTAACTTGTTCGAGTCATCCTACCGCACCGCCTCTCGAATTCGATGGCCGTCCCCGACGGGATCGGCCCGCTCCCCCACGAGGCGCAGCCCGCACCGCTCGCCCCCAAAATCCGCCCCACGATTACCATCCGCGTCAGCCCATCGCCCCCAGGTTGCCTCATGGATTCGATGCCGCCGACCGACATCACCACCCTCCTCCACGCCCATCAGGCGGGCGCCGCCGCCGCCGAGGGCCGGCTAGTCGCGCTCATCTATGACGAACTACATCGCATCGCCCATCGACTGATGCGCGGCGAGCGGGCCGGGCATACCTGGAGCAGCACCGACCTCGTCCACGAAAGTCTGCAAAAATTGTTAGGGTCGCAGCTCCTCAAATCCGCACGCTCTCGTGGTTTGGTCTTCCTCGCCGCCGCGCAGGCCATGCGGCGGCTACTCGTTGACCACGCCCGGCAGCGCGCCGCGCTTCGGAGGGGGGGCGAGGCGCGGCGGCTGCCGTTGGACGACGTGCTGGCCGATCTCGACGAGCGGCGGATCGACATCCTGTCGCTCAACGACGAACTGGCCGCGCTCGAAGCTTCGCAGCCGCGCATGCACCAGATTGTGCTGCTGCGATTCTTCAGCGGCCTTGAGATGGCGGAGATCGCCGAGCAGTTGGGAGTCTCGATCGGCACGGTCGAAAACGACTGGCGGACGGCCCGGGCGCTGCTCTTGCAGCGGATGAAAGGCGAATGACCAGATGAACGGCGAGTCGCGATGAACGGCGGACGGCGAGAACGGGCGATCGAGGTCTTTCAGATCGTCATCGCGTTGCCCGATGGCGAGCGCGAGAAGCGGCTCGTGGAGCTCTGCGGCGACGACGCGGCGCTGCTCGCCGATGTGCGGAAGATGCTCGCAACTGACGCGGAAGCACCTACGGGAGTAGCCGACCCGCTACGGCCGATCGGCGGGAACATTGCCCAACAGATGATCGATGACGCGCCGGCCAATGCGAAGCCACCGGCTGAGCCGGGCGCATCTTCGCTCCGGTCGCCGTTGCCCACGCCGGCGTCAGAACAGCCCGGCGGTCGTGAAGAACCACTTCCTGCGCGCATTGGCCCCTACAAGGTCATCAGCGAGATCGGCCATGGCGGCATGGGCCGTGTGCTGCTGGCGGTGCGCGACGATGAGCAGATTCGCCGCAAGGTCGCGATCAAGCTCATGAAGCGCGGCCTCGATACGGACGAGATGCTTCGCCGCTTCGAGCTTGAGAGACAGGTGCTGAACGCGCTGAATCATCCCAACATCGCCCGCTGCTATGACGCCGGGGCGTTGTCGGATGGGCGACCCTACATCGTGATGGAGTACGTCGAGGGATTGCCGCTGCTGGAATATTGCGAGAATCAGCGGCTGGCGATGGACGAGCGGCTGGAGGTCTTTACGCAGATCTGCGATGCCGTTCATCACGCACATCAGAATCTGGTCGTACATCGCGACCTGAAGCCGTCGAACATCCTTGTAGACACCAAGGGCCATCCGAAGCTGCTCGATTTCGGCATCGCCAAGCTGGTGAATCCGGCAATCATGGGCGTCGCGCTAGCTACTGAGCCTGGGCTGCACATCATGACGCCGGAGTATGCCAGCCCGGAGCAAGTCCGCGGCGAGCCGGTGACCACGGCGAGCGATGTCTACTCTTTGGGCGTCATTCTCTATGAACTGCTCACGGGCAATCGGCCCTATCGGCTGCGCACGCGCGTCCTGGAAGAGATCAAGCGGGCGATCTGCGACGACGAGCCGGCTCGGCCCAGCGCTGCGGCGACGACCACGTTTCCGCTCTCCGGCAAGACGTCCGGCGGATCGGCAGGATCGAGCACAGCCTCGACGCGCGAGTCTGAGCTGCGCCGATTGCGTCGGCGCTTCCGCGGCGAGCTCGACAACATCGTGCTCAAGGCCCTGCGAAAGCCCCCGCGCTATCGCTACACATCCGCCGCGGAGCTTGGCGAAGACATCGACGCCTTCCTGCACGGCCTGCCGGTGAAAGCGCAGCCCGATTCGTGGGGCTACCGCCTGCGGAAGTTCGTTTTGCGCAATCGCACGGTCGTCGGCAGTGCGGCTGGGGTGCTCGTCGCGCTGGGGCTGGCGGGCACTTACTGGGCGCTCGCGAGAGTCCGCGCTGAACAGGTGAAGACGGCGGCGGCGCTGGTCCAGGCGACCGCGGCGGAGCATCGCGCGACACTGGCGGCGGCGCAAACGGAAACGTTCCTGCGCACGCTGCTGCAGCAATCCATCGAGATTTTGCCTCGTCTGGAGGGCGGATCGGCCGCGCTAAGCGCTTTCGCGCGCACGCTGGAGCGTGTCGGCACAACGGTCGAGAAGAACGCGACCGACGCAGCCGGGCGCCGTCGCGCTGCGGAGCTTTTCTCGACGGCGAGCGGTGCTCTATCCGGCGTGCGCGGAGGCGTGGAGCGAGATCTCGATTCAGCTCTCAGGCTTGCTGATCGCGCCATCACGAATTTGGCGTCGGAGTTGGAAGGTGCGCCCGGCGACATCTCATTGCGGACGGCACTGTCCATGGCCAGAGTGCGCCGCTTCGACGCGTTGAAGGCAAGTGGCAATCGGACGGCGGCACTGGCTGAATTAAGCCTCGCGCGAGACCTGCTGGAAACCGCAAGCGGCGGCGGCGACGCGGATGCGCAACTGCGCAAGCCGCTCGCGATCGTCTGCAAAAATCTCGGCGACGAGCTGGCGAGCGAAGACGTCGTCGCCGCCGAAAAGCAACTGCGACGCGCTCTGGACCTGCGACTTCAACTGGCCCGCGACAATGCCGGCGACGCGGACGCCGAGTTGGCTGTGGCCCGGGTTCGCCTTTCCCTGGCCCGCGTCGCGGAGGCTCGCGGAGATCTGGCCGCCGCCGCGCTGGAGCATCGCGCGTCGGTGGAGATTCGCGAGCGTTTATTCCGTGGCAATCCCGATCGCCAATCGCGTCGGGACTACGCCATCGCGCTCGAGGCGCTCGGCCATATCGAACGCCTTCGCGGCGACGGCGTGGCGGCGGTCGAATCGCTGCGTCGCTCGATGGAACTACTCGAACAGCGCGCGGAAGCCGAGACGACCATCGACGCCCGCGCCGAGATCGACTTGATTCGCGTTGGCGCTGAATACGCCTTGGCGCTTGCCGCCGCCGACCAGCCGCAGCTTGCCGCCGAGATTGCAAAGATCGCGTATGGTCGCGGCGAGCGAGTGCTCAACGAATCATCCGAAGACCCCACCGCGACAGCATCAGATCTTATCGCGGCAGAGCGTGACATTCCCTTGCTCGCCGCATTCGCCAGCGCGTGCGACGCCCTGGCTGCCCCGGGCGTCGCCGCGCCGAGTGACACTCAATTGACCGCCGCGAAAGTGGCGATAAGGGTCTATCGCAATCTGACGCTCAAGGTGCCGAGCGAGGGATACTGGGCAGAGCGGCTCGCTCAGGCCGAACTTCGCCGCGAACGGATCGAAGCAGCCGGCATCGCATCGTCGCAGGCGACGAAGTAGTGCCAGCTTCGATGGTTGGCGGATCAGCCAAATCGCGCTCGATTTAGTTCAGAGGTCGCTGCGAAACGCGGCTACCGACGGGTAAACGCGAAACGCCGTCCGAGAGCTCGGGCGGCGTTTTCGCTTGTATCGTGAGTTGTCGCAACAACTTAGCGATCGGTGACGGAGCGGCGGGTCTCTGCCGACGCGGGGGTGCGGACGAGGCTCGCGGCTTCGGTGCGCCGTACTGCCGCCGGGACGCGCGGGGGCCTCTGGTCGGGCGGCAGAGACAACGCGGCGGGTTAACGCGCCTGGCGCTCGGCGGCGGGATGCTCCGTCGTCAACGCGAAACGCCGGTCAGCAGCTCCACGAATGCGCCGATATCGCCGACGCTTACAAAGCCGTCGCCATTCACGTCGGCGTTTTGGATGTCGCAATCCGGATACGTCGTCGCATATTGGGCCGGATCGGTGAGAGCGAGAACGAATCCGCTGATGTCGCCCACGGTGACAAATCCGTCGCAGTTCATGTCGCCGATCACGAATGTCGGCTGGCGCTCCAGTGCACCTCGATCAATCGTGCCCACGAATCGATCCTGCTCCGCAAGATCGAGCGGCAGTTCTTCGAGCAACTCGCCGTCTTTGTCCAGGTCCGGTCGGTCGCGAAGGATCAGCGTATTGCCGCCGGTGTTGATCGCCGGAGATGCGCCGCCGAGCGCGAGGTTGTCGTCCGCGTTTCCGGAAACGTTGTCCGCGCCGTTCGCATCCACGAACAGCGGATCGGCGGCGCTGTTCGCCGTGCCTCCCAGACCGCCGGTGAGACCCTGAACCGTGCAATGGCGCATATCCAGCGTGGCCGCCGGGTCGCGGTCGATCTGGCCGCTCTCATCGTTTCCGCCGGCGTCGCTGTTACCCCAGACGATCGAGTTCATGAGGTGAACTTCACTCTGAAGCATACGAATGCCGCCGCCGCGCGACGTCGCGGTGTTTGCAAATAGGGTGCAGTTCGAAATCACAGGCTCGGACATTCCCGTTGTCAGGATCGCGCCGCCGTCGGTACTCGCGATGTTGCCGCCGAAGATGCTGTTGGCGATCCTCGCCGAAGCGCCGACCACGCTGATCGCACCGCCCGCCATGTCGCTTCGATTCTCGAAGAAGCGACAGTTCGTGACGGTCGGCTTCGCAAATTGCGTTTCGAGAAACAGCGCGCCGCCGCTCTGCGTCGCGCGATTGCGCGAAAACGTGCAACGCACGATGTGAGCGCGATTATCCGAAGCGACCGCGCCGCCGAATCGAGCAAAGTTGGCGCGAAACACACAGCCCTCAATAAATGGATGAGCGTCCTGCAGCAGCATGCCGCCGCCGCGCATATGTTCCGCGGCCGGTCCGTTCGCATGTCCGCCCGCAATCACGAAACCGTCGACGATGGCGTCGGCCACGTCGGTCGCGGCCAGCACGTGATAGGTGTTGTCCGCCCGGTTGACGAAGCCCGGCAAGTCGTTTCCCGCGAGATCGCCGCTGAGCGTGGTGACGAAGGTCGCCGGATCGCGCTCCTCCAGACTCGTCTCCGTTCCGTTGAATCCGCCGTAAATCGCAACGCCGCTCTTCAGGAGGAATCGCGCGCTCCGCGGATCGGCCGGGGCGCTCCGCAGCGTCGGGCGATAGGTGCCAGCCTTCACCCAGATGCGCTCCGCGACGCCGCTATTGGCGGCGGCGGAGATCGCGTCCTGCAGGTTTGTGAACGCATCGGTCCAACTGCTGCCGTCGTTCGCGCCGGTGGCGTCCGCCGCGACGTGGTACACCCGCATCGGCGTCGTGCATGTGTCGGGCACATTGTCACCATTGGCGTCGAAGTGGTCGGGCAGAGTGTATTGTGTCGCCGACTTCACAGTGGTGTCGCCCGTCGTCAGATTGACAGCGCCCATGTGGATGCTCTCAAAGGCCAACTCCAATCCAGGCGGAAATAGGTCGTTCTGAACTCTGCCCGTCGACATTAGCTCAAAACTGCCGTCCGAGACGTTGAGCGTGCCGCTGAGAATGTCATAGATCGCCTGATTCGTCCCGGTGGGGCCGAAACACGGCAGCATGGCCACCGGAGCTTGCAGTTCTCCGGAAACGAGCGTCAGATCGATGATGTTCGCCTCAGGGGGCAGTCGTCGGGCGGCATCGATCACCAATAGTCCGGCCACGGGCGTCGTCGCGCCGGCCCCGGTCAGTCGATAGTCCGACATCGGAAACCGCACGCCCCAGTTCGAAGTCGCGACGGGCGCGTATTGATACCGCCGCGTCGCACCCGGTGCCGGCAACGAAAAGCCGCCCCCGCGCAGCGCAATTGTGATGTCCTCCAGCGGGGTGCTAGAATCTCCGCCGACTAACACCGAGTTACATTCACAGTTTTCACTAATGTCGCGGTAGTCTGTCGGCATGCATGCTCCCGTCTCGCCGTCGCATGTACAACCTTGAGGAACCGCTTGGCACGTACACGGGCAGTCGACGGGCGGGTCATCATCGTCGCAACTTGGCACGATGATGCCGGTGGCGAGAACCAGTGAAAAACCAACAGCGTAGTAAGTGTGCTTGAGTTTCATCTCGGTATCCTCTTGACTGCAATGGCTGGACTTCAGCAATTCGCCGACGAGCGTTTCGAAACTTCTTTTCAAAGCCGAACGGCCAAGCTGCGGGCAGCGCCAGCGCTGCTGGTCTCGCGCCGCTGCAACGGCACCCCTGAATCCGTGGTCGTCATCCTCCGGTCAGCAGCGCCACGAAGGCCGCGATATCGCCGACCGTCACGAACCCGTCGCCATTCACGTCGGCGTTTTGGATGTCGCAATCCGGATACGTCGTCGCATATTGGGCTGGATCGGTGAGAGCAAGAACGAACCCACTGATATCGCCAACCGTAACGAAGCCGTCGCAATTCATGTCGCCGACGATTTCGCCCGGCTCTTGCCCGACGCGCACCCACCAAAAACCAGCGCCGCCGCCGAAGCCGCCGGCGGTCGACTCGCCCTCGGCGAACGGCGGACCGATGGAGCCAGCCAATCGATATCCGCCGCCTCCAAATGTCTGCGTGGGCAGGAACGTGCTCCAGCGGATGCGTGCGGCCTCAGCAATGGCCGAAAGTGTTGCGATGACAAATATACAACCAAGTCGTTTTCTCATGGTCATTAAGGTGCTCCGATTTGGCGAAGACTGCGATTCGGGTGGGAATCAGTTTCCAAGAAACACACCGCCGGCGGTGGACTCGATGCGGCGCGGCTCGGTCCAGCGTCCGACTGCTTCGTAGGATCCAGGCAAAAGTAGTAACGTGTCGCCGGGATCCGAAAACAGCATGCCAGTATCCAGCCCTTGATAGGGGTCGAAAAATGTGCCGAGCTGAAATCCGGTGGTGTCTACTGCCACAAACACCCAATCCGCATATGAGTACAGATAGGACATGACGCGCCCATCCCAGTAACTCGCGCCATTGCGCTGACCGATCACAGATTGGTATTCATTGAAGTATGCCGGATTGACTGTGATGGTTCGACAGGCAGCGTTGGTCGGGGTGCAGGTGGCGCAGCTCGAGAATGCACAAGCGCTGTAGTGCATCACCGATTCAAAGTCATATGGACCGTGCTCATCTCCACTGGTGCGAAGCGCGAATTGGCTGTTACAGCTCACAGGATTGCCGCCGGAGTCGGCGCAGCACGTTTGGCAGACGTTGCCAAAGTTGACGGTGATGTACGCCGTACTGTCAAGGCGACTTTGCTCATGCCAGTATCCGAGTACGTGACCAAGCTCGTGAACCAGCGTGCCATGTGTATTCCAGTTGTTAATCCATACTCTCTGCGGGGCCGCCAGCATGCCGATGCCTTCACTGGCGTTAAACGTCGCGTTGAGGATCACGATGTAGTTGGCGGAGCTTCCCGGCGTCCACGGCACAAACGTGACGTTCGCAAGCGATTCCCACTCGTCCATCGCCGCACGCATCAATGCGCGATTGGCGCCGCTCACATTCGGATTGTATTGGAACCGCACGAGGCCCGTCGGCCATAGCGTCTGTTCGACATACGTCGCCCGGGTTTCGTCGAATGCGATCGGGACCGCGATGTCGCCCTCAATCAATTTCAGCCCCTCGGGCAAGCTGCCCACCGGCTGATACAGGGCGTCGTCCGGCGGCTGCTGGGCAAAAGTGATTGCGGCCGCCGAGCAGAACACCAGAGAAGCAACCCATCGTGATTTCATGTTGCACATCGCTTTCTCGCTTTCTCGCTTTCCGGCGCACTACTGAAGATTCACAAGCGTCAGCACAAGACCGCGCTGTCCGCTCGCCAGCGACGTCATCGCCTTCCCAATCACCGCACCATGTGACTGCTCTCGATCAACCGCCTTCATCGCGTGCCCCGCCGTCGCCGACGTGGTCAGCAAATCGCCCGGCTCGATCGCCCCGCTCGCCGCATCGCACAACACATACACCCGTCCGCTCAGCGCGATCGGCGGGGCGTTCTCATTACCGGGCAGATTGCCTAGCACCGCCCCCACCGCAAAGTCATTAGCCCCGCTCACCACGCCCGCCACGCGGCGGTTGTACGCGCCCCGCGCCACGCACAATTTCCCCGCGTTTTCCGCGTCGATCGCCATCACCGTGCCCGGAACGGCAGACTCGGTCGTCGGGAATTTCTCCGCAAGGTCGGCGCCGGTGATCTCCAGCACTTTGACCCGCGTCGTGCCGTCGGTCAGCACTTCGAGCTTCACATCGTTGCTCGTCGTTGCCCCATTGCTCCCATAGGAGAACATCAGGGCATTGGGGTCGCCGTGGCTGCCCGTCGCGCGATAAATGCCCCACTTCGTCGTGGTACCGCCGTTCAGCTCGGTCAGGCTGATTCCCGATCCAAAGTTTCCGCTCGCATCACTGCAGAGCGTGATCCATGCGTCGGCATCCTCGATGAAGATCTCATCATTGTGAGTCACGTCCGCAGTGGTCGTGCCGAACAGATTCGTACCGGTTACGTGCAGCCGGCTGATCGCGTCCGCGTGGCCGATGGCGACATCGCCGCCGGCGTCGTTGAGGACGAGGTCCGAGGCGCTGCCGTTGGTCTCGGCGAGTATTCGCCGGTTCCCGAGCGTCAGGCGATGGGTTCCCGTGCTGATCCCGGTGTTGTAATCCGTGTCGATCACGGCGCCTGATTCGCCGACGGCGGCAGAAACATGCAGCTTCGCGTCCGGCGATGACTCGCCCGCGCCGACCCGTCCGCCGCCCGTCGCGATCAGCACATTCCCGCTGGAACGGTCATTCAGTTCCAGAAACGTGTCGCTGAACGAGCCGCTCGTGTCGATGCTGGCGTTAATGCTCGTCTCGGTTAGATCGATGATCGCCTCTGGAAAACTTGGCCCCGTCGGCCGGCGTGTGCGCACCCGGGCCATCGGGGCGGAGGCATTCGTGTCCACCACACCCGAGCCGCGAATCTCCAGTTTCGCAGTTGGTGCGGAGTCCATACCGATGCTCACGTGCCCGTTCGTCTCAAATCGCATCACGCCGTCAAGATTGAGCGGGTTGCTGTCGCTGCCCTCGGCGAGCATCAGATGGCCGCCGGCGCTATCGGGGTGCTGGAAAAGAGCCCAGCGCTTCGACGTGTTCGTCTGATCATCAAAGGCACCGAACATCAGGCCCGAAGCTACGGTCGAGTCATTTGCCGAAAACAAGCCCAGCCACGCTTCGCGCCCCTCGATCACGATGTCCTCATTCATGATCTGCGACTGAATGAACCCCGAACCCAGATCGATTGTTCCGGTCACATGCAGGCGCGCGAGCGGATCGCCCTCGTTCAAGCCGAGTCGGGTGCCGGCGGAATTGGTCAGGTTATTACCGGTCAGCGTCCAATAGGCGTCCTTTAGCGACGTGATCGAAAAGGGCGTGGCGGCGATCGACTGACGACCGATGACGCCATAGGCGCCGGTCGACGCACCATCACGCACGGCAATCTCAATCCACAGCGCTTCGTCGGCGAACAGCGATGCGCCAAAATCAAGCGGCACCGTGAATACACCGCGGTCTACGTCGATGTCGGCTCCAAAAAGCGGCGCCGTCAGCCCCGTCCCGCCGACAGCGACGTTGAATAGCTCGAAGCGGAAGTCGTACAGGCCGTCCGCCGGCACAAATCCAGTGCCGTCCGGCACTTCGAGATAGCCCTGATATTTGAACCCGGAGCCGAGCGGGTCGAACCCCAGCGCCGCCGGCGCCAGCAACAGCGACATGCCCACAGTCACCCACCGTGGTCGGTTTCGAGCCATTCGACCTGCATTCGTAACTCCAGCGACCTCAGAGACGTTTCCGGCTTTCGACCACGCGTTCATCGCGCTTCTCCATGGTTGGGCAGCGTTTCGAGGCCGAGTCGAGCCGGCGGCGATCGTGCTTCATCACGATTCGCCTTGATTTCCCGTAGTCAACACCCTAGGGTGAATCCCGCTCGCGGCGGCTGCCATCACTGCTCCCCTCTCATCGCAGTCCGTCTCGAAAGAGGCTCAGAAATCTCAGCCGCGCTTTCGTAACGGCGACGGGTTCGCCGCTTGCGCCGGGAACGAAACGGGCGATACATGTCCGACAACATCCAGGCCGGTCTACCACGCGAGGAACCCGAGTTCGATGCGCTGTTTGGAGCCGTCTATTCCGAGTTGCACGCCGTCGCTGCGGCCATTCAGCAGCGCCACCGACCGATCAGCTCCGCGCAGACGACATCTCTGGTGAACGATGCTTATGTGCGTTTGGTCGATCGGGGGATTCGTTTTCAAGACCGGACCCACTTTTTGAACGTAGCGGCCCGCGCCATGCGAAACGCGCTGATCGACCGCGCGCGGAACGCGCTTGCCGCCAAGCGCGGCAACGGTGCCACGCGGATTGCTCTGCACGACGACATCGCGATCGCCGCCGACGAACCCGATCTATTGGCCCTGAACGACGCCCTTCTACAGCTGGCAGCCATCGACCCGGCGAAGTCGCGGCTCGTAGAGTTGCGTTACTTCGGCGGCCTTTCGATCGAGGAGACGGCGCAGGTCATGGGGCAGTCGCCAGCCACACTGAAACGCGAGTGGGCATTGGCTCGGGCCTGGCTTTATCGCGCGCTGTCCGATCCAGATACCAGGAGTTGACCGCAACAAGCCCGCAGCGGCGCGGATTACTGAGCCACGCCGCATGTCGAACGCGAATCCTCCTGTGAGGTTCTCACACTTCGATCCGTAGGCAGTTCGATGAATTCTGGCCGCTGGCAGCGAGTCAATCAGATCTTTGCCGATGCGTGCGACACGCCCGCACCGCAGCGTCGCGCGTTCGTTTTGCGCGAATGTCGCGGTGACGACGAGCTGCGCACCGAGGTCGATTCCCTCCTGGTCGCCCACGATCGCGCGCACGGCTTTCTCGAAAAGCCTGCCTGCGTGGCCACCTCGGTCCGCGCCGACGAGGCTCGGAGTGGGCTGACGAGTGGCACGAGGGTCGGAAATTTTGTGATTCAGCGCGAGCTCGGCAGCGGCGGCATGGGGCAGGTCTACGAGGCGGAGCAGGAATCGCCGCGCCGCCGCGTGGCGCTGAAGTTCGTGCGATTTGATCGCGGTGCCGCCGATCTACTGCGCCGCTTCCGCGACGAGGCCCAGGCGCTCGCGCGCGTGCAGCACCCGGGCATCGCGCAGGTCTTCGAGTTTGGCGAACATGCCACCGAGGGCCTTGCGCACCCCTACATCGCGATGGAACTCGTCAACGGCACGCCGATCACCTCGTGGGCCCGCGAGCGCAGCCTGTCGCGGCGCCGCCGGATCGAATCCCTCATTCGCGCTTGCATCGCCGTCGAGCACGCCCACCAGCGCGGCGTCATTCACCGCGATCTCAAGCCCGGCAACATCCTCGTTACGGCAGACGGTCAACCAAAAGTTCTCGACTTCGGAGTAGCGCGATTGCTCGATGCCGACCCCGGATCGGCAACGGCCGGCGGACAGACCCAGCCCGGTCAGCTGCTGGGCACACCGGCCTACATGAGCCCGGAGCAAATCGCCGGCGACGCAGCCGACGTAGACATCCGCAGCGATGTATATGCCCTCGGCGTCATCGCCTTTGAATTGTTGGTGGGGCGCCCGCCGCTCGATGTGGAGGGCAAAAACCTCTACGCCGCCGCCACGACGATTCGCGACCAGCCGGTCACGCTGACCCGCGTGGAGCGGCGAGCACTCGGCAGAGACTTGCAGGCAGTGCTCCTCCACGCCCTGGAGAAACAGCCTGCACGGCGCTATCCCTCGGCGGGCGCTCTCGCCGACGATCTGCAGCGCGTACTCGACCTTCAGCCGATTCGGGCCCGATCACCGAGTGGGTGGGATTCATTCGGAAAACTCGTAGCCCGCAACAGGATCGCGTCGTCCGCGGCGGTGGGGCTATTGCTGGTGACTGCCGCCGCAGCCGTGATTAACCGCCAATTCGCCATCGCCGCGGCGCAACAACGCGATCTCGCCCAGGCCGCGCTCGGCGCGGAGCAGATCGCCCGCAAGTCCGCAGACGAAACGGTCGCATTTCTTGAGTCCGTCTTCGCCGCCGCCTCGCCCAATGCCGGGGGAAAGGAAGTCCCCGACCTGCGGCAGTTGATGCGGGAAGCGGTCGCGCGCCTCCCCGAGCTCGATGATGAGCCGCTGGTTCAAGCGCGACTGATGACCACGCTTGGCGGCGTGCTGACGCGTCTGGCGGAGTTCGACCAGGCCCGCGATCTGCTCTATCGCGCCTTAAACCAGCGCAAGGCCGCGCTCGGTGAATCTCATCCGGATCTGATCGATACGGTAGGCGCAATCGCCGGCTTCCATACGGCCCGCGGCGAACACGCGTCCGCACAACAATGGGGCGATGAACTGGCACGGCGCGTTGCGGAAGCACATGGCGCTCAGAGCGAGGCGGCGCTCGACGCCTTGGAAAACCGCGCCGCCGCATACTTCTACGGCGGCGACCACACCACCGCGATTGAGCAATTCACGGAAATTCTGCTGCGACGGCGAGCGCTGCACGGGGACGAGCACCTCGAAGTGGCCCAGGCCCATGCCAACCTCGGCACCACCCTTGCCTCCGCCGGCAAGCCGGGCGATGCGATCTTACACCTCGATTCAGCGCTTGCGATCCGCCGTCGCCTCGCTCCCCAGAACCCGGAGATCGGAATCACGCTGCAATCCTTGGCGCAATCGCTGCACCAACTCGGCCGCCGCGCCGAAGCGCTGCAGCGCCTCCGCGAGCGCGTCGACTTTCAGCGCACCGTCGTCCACTCGAAACACCCGTCGCTCGCGGAGGCCCTGTCAGATCTCGCCACCGTGCTCTCTGATACAAATCCGGCGGCAGCCGAGCCGTTGCTGCTGGAGTCGCTGCAGATCCGCCGAGAATCCGGCGACGCTCACCCTGCACTGGCCAATGTGCTGAATAGCCTGGCCATCGTGCATAACCGACTCGGCCGCGGCGGCGAAGCGATAGTCGAGCTGGAGGAAGCGCTTCGAATTCACGATCGCCTTTTCGGCCCCACGAGCGGGCAGGCCATTAACGTAAGCAACACTCTATCACGCGCTTATCAGGAAATCGGCAACTACGAGCGCGCCGAGCAGTTAATCGATCGCGTGATCGCTGGGTGGACAACCGCCCACGGCCCCGATTCGTGGCAGGCCGCGGTTGCCCATCAAAACAAGGGCGGCCTGCTTTTGTCGGCCCGCGCGTTCGACGCCGCCGACGAACACCTTGCCGAAGCCGAGCGGATCTTCACGGCAATAAAGGCTCAAAACATCGTGAGCGTCCGGCACCTTCAGACCCTGGTCGCCGACGAGCGAGGAGATTTTGCGGAGGCCGCGCGGCTGAGCACAGACGCGCTCGCGCTCGCGGCGGCCGATTCGCGCGTCACGCCCTTGCAGCGCGCCGCAATGCGCGGCTTGGCCGCCGGCGCACGCCTTCGCCGCGGTGAGACTGAGTTCGCCGCCGCCGAACTCGCGGCCGCAACCGCCGAGATATGCGCCATCGCCGGCTCCGACGCGCGCGACCTCATTCGGCCTCGGATTGAGCTGGCTGACGCACTGAGCAGTCTTGGTGATCGGCCCGCCGCGCTCGGGGAGATTGACGAAGCGTTGCGGCTGGCGACGAGAAGCGATCCGCCACATCCCTCCGCCGCCGATGCGCGCGCGATCCGCGCCACGATCCTCGCGGACATGGGCGACTTGGATGCAGCGGTCATCGATGCCCGTGCAAGCGTCGAGTCGCTCTCCGCCCGACACTCGGAGTTAAGCTGGCGCCTCGCCCGGGCGCGGGCCCGCCTCGCCTACTCTATTTTTCGCCAGAGCGATGAGTGTCGGGGCGAGTGCGCAGTCCTCGCAGCCCAGGCTGCTCCGATCCTGCGAAGCGCGTTCAACCCCGGACATGCGGAGCTACAGCGGCTCATGGCGATCAACCGCGCAACATTGCGCCGGTAAGCATCGAACCAACACCCGGCGATAACCACGGCCGTAGCCAGGGGCGGTACCCATGTCGCCTCCGACGGCTGCACGCAAAGCTGCCAGTTCGCTCATGAGTGCTCTGGTTAGACCAACCAAGACCCGCGAAGTTTGTGAGTTCAACGCGAACGCGCAAAGCGAGTTCAATCAAGTTTGGCCTCGCGCTTGGCGGCATCGTTCGCAATAATCCGGAATGCTCGCTGACCGCTGCCCGAATGCCCAACCAGCGCGATCGTACGAAGCACCGTGGCCAGAGTCCCTGGTGCTCCAAACCATCGACGGCGTCGCGGAGTGGTTTGCCCCGAATTATCATCAATCCGTGCTCGCGGTCACACGCCCGAATCGAAGATACAACGCAGGCGCAACGAGCAGATTCAACAGCGTCGAAGAGAACAAGCCGCCGAGAATCACCAGCGCAAGCGGATATTCGATCTCGTGTCCGGGCTTATTTCCGGCGAGTGCAAGCGGTAGAAGACCCAGCCCGGCGCAAAGCGCCGTCATCAGGATGGGCGACAGCCGTTCTTCGGCGCCGCGCAACACCAGCTGCGGGCCGAACGACTGCCCCTCCTCCGTCTCTAGGTGGCGGAAATGGCTGATTAGCATGATGCCGTTTCGCGCGGCGATTCCGAGCACCGTCACGAACCCAACCAGCGAGCCCAATGAAAGCACGCCGCCGCCGATGAACGCGCCGGCAACGCCGCCAATTAGCGCAAATGGAAACGTCAGGAACACCAGCAGCGCGAGCCGCCACGAGCGAAAGTCGGCTTGCAGCAGCAGCAGGATTCCGAACAGGCACGCCGCCGTCAGCGCGAACAGACGATTGCGCGACTCGACGCGAGCGGCATATTCGCCGAGGAACTCCGGAAAGTAGCCCCGATCGAACGACATCCCCCGCACGCGCCGCTCGATCTCGGGCGCGATCGCGCCAAGGTCCGCACCGGCTTTCACGTTGCAGGTCACATCGATCCGGCGCGACGTGGACTCTCGCTTGATCTCATTGGGCGAGGGGGCAATGTAAACATCGGCGACGTCGCCAAGCGGCACGTGTCCGCCGCCCGGCGTGTTGATTAGAAGCCGCTGCAGCGCGTGCAGATTGCGACGAACGTCCTCCTCGCCCCAGACGACCACATCGAAGACCTTTTGTGCCTCGTACAGCTCGCCCACCTTTGCGCTGCGCACCATCGTGACCGCGGCCCGCCGCACGTCCGCCGCGGTGAGGCCGAACTGGGCTGCGGCCTCACTCCGCAGACGCACCTGAATTTGCGGGATCAGCGTCTGCTGCTCGACCTTCAAATCGGTGATTCCGGGCACGTCGGAAATCTGTTGATAGATCTCGGCCGCCTTGCCGCGCAGCGTGGCGAGGTCGTCGCCATATAGCCGCACAACAATCGTCGCGCTGGCGCCGGTCAGCACTTCCTTGATGCGCTCGCGAAGATAGGTCAGGAGGTCGCGTCGCAGGCCGGGATAGCCGTCTACGACTGCTTGAATCCTGGCGATCGTCGCGTCGTAGGAGACATCCGGCTCGATGCTGATCCATAACTCGGTGAACTCGACGCCATAAACCTCGTCCGCGACCTCCGCGCGGCCCAGGTGCGAGCCGAAATTGCGGACTCCCGGAATCGCCCGCAGCTCGCGGCTCGCCTGCACCGTGACACGCCGCATCGCCTCGAGCGACGTGCCCGCCTTCTCCACCCAGTGCATCAGAAAGTCGGTCTCCTGAAAGTTAGGCAAAAACTCCTGCTTCAGACGGAGAGCTGCAAAGCCCGATGCGCCCAGCGCCGCGAGAAGTCCGACAATAAGCAGCCCCGGCCGCGTCAGCAGCGGCGGCAGCGCACGCCGATACCCGGCCTTGAGCAATCCGAGCAACGGAGGGTCACGATGCGTCGCGCCGACGCCGCGCAGCATCACCAGCGACATCGCGGGCGTCACCGTCAGTGCAACGAACAGCGAAGCCGCGATCGCCAGGACATACGACAACGCCAGCGGTCGGAAAAACGAGCCCGCCAGACCATCCAGAAAGAAGACGGGAACGAACACCAGAATGACGATCAGGCTGGCGTAGACGATCGCGCTGCGCACTTCCAGCGAGGCGTCCAGCACCACACGAAACGCGCTCTTCGGCGAGCCCGCCGCGCGGTTGAGTCGCAGCCGCCTCGCAATGTTCTCAACGTCGATAATCGCGTCGTCGACGACTTCCCCCAGTGCGATCACCAATCCGGCGATGGTCATTACGTTTAACGTGCCGCCACGCCACGAAAGCACCAGCGCCGCCGCCAGCAGCGAGAGCGGGATCGCCACAATGCTGATGATCGCGGTGCGCAGGTCGAACAGAAACAGAAATAGCACGATCGCGACCAGCACGCAGCCCCAGATCAACGCCCGCGACAGATTCTCCAGCGAACGCTCGACAAACGTCGCCGGCCGGAAAATCGTGGAGTCGATCTCCAGCCCGCTCAGCCCCGGCCGCAGCGCGCTGAGCGCCGCCTCGACCTGGCGAGTCACTTCCAACGTATTGCCCCAGGGCTGTTTCTCGACGATCAGCAACAGCCCCGGAACGTCGTTGATGATCGCGTCACCGATGGGCGTCGGAGAGCCTTCGACCACGCGGGCTACATCGCCCAACCGAAGCGGGACCCCGCCTCGAAACGTGACGATGCTGCGTGCGAGATCTTCCGGCGTTTCGATCGGCGAGAGATGCCTCACGGCGAAACGCTGATTCGGTGTTTCGACATAGCCGCCGGCCCCCACCACCACCGCGTCGCCGGCAGCGCGCACCACTTCATCGAGCGTCACTTCGTGCGCCCGCAATCGATCAGGGTCGACCAGCACTTGCAGTTGCCGGTCCCGCTGCCCCCAGATCGCGACGTTGGCGACGCCTTGCACCGCCATCAACCGGGGGCGAATGGTCCAACGCGCCAGCAGCGTCATCTCCAGCTGCGACAGCGTGTCCGACCATAGACCGATCTTGAGAACGCGACTCAGCGATGACAGCGGCGGCAGCATTACCGGCCGATTCGCCACCGCAGGTAATCGCGCCGCCTCGACGGCGAGGCGCTCCTGAACGAGTTGCCGCGCCCGCATCAGGTCGGTGCTTTCCTGAAAGATCAGCACGACCGACGAAAGCCCAAGGACCGATTTGGAGCGAATGGTTTTCAGCCAAGGCGTCCCGTTCAGCGCCGTCTCCAGCGGCACCGTGACCAGGCTCTCGACCTCATCGGTCGAAAGGCCCGGCGCCTCAGTCTGAATCTCCACCAGGGGCGGTGCGAACTCGGGAAACACATCGAGCGGAGCCCGGCGGGCGACGTTCGTGCCGATGATGAGAAATACGGCGGCAGCGGCGATCACCAGCACGCGGAATTGCAGTGAAGTCTCGACAACCCACTTCAACATAGGGCCGCCAACGATCGATCCCCGCTCAATCTATTTCTCGCGAGGAACGCGTTCACTTGCCGACTCCAAACTCCGTCCCAAACAGCTCCGCAGCGCCGGATGTGACGACCCGCGCCCCGGCCGGCAAACCACGCGCCAGTACGGCTTCGCGGCCGATGACGTCGCGCACATCAACGCGGCGACGCGTGAACTTGTGCGGGCCGACCATCTCATAGACCCACGCGCCGCCGTGAATATCCACCACAATCGCCGTGTGGGGCACCACGACACGGTCCGTTGTCTGATTGGTCATCATTTCAATCATCACGCGTTGCCCCGGTCGCAGTTCGGCATCCGCGTTGGCAACCTCAAAGTGCAAATCAACCGTAGCTGCGCGGGCGTCGGCGTTCCCGGGAATACCCAGTCGCGTCGCGAGTGGGGCGACCGATCCTTCGTCGCCGCCCAGGCCACAAACGCGCGCGGAATCCGTCGCGGTGAACGCCGGCAAGTCGCCCACGTACACCGGAACACGCACCCAGATCGGATCCAGCGCCGCGACTTCAAACAGCGGCGCGCCCGCGGCAACGACCTCGCCCGGCGCGGCGTGCAGCGCCCGCAGATAGCCATCGAGCGGGGATTCGATCATGACGGCCGATTGCCCGTCCGTCTCCAGTGCCGTCAAAATTTGCCGAAGTGCGTCGAGCCGGCCCTGAGCTGCGGCGTGTTGTGTCGTAGCCAGCTCGAACTCCGCCTGCGCATCGTCAAAGGCTCTCTGAGCACCCGCCCCCTGCTGTCGCAACTCGTCCGCTCGTTTACGCCGAATTTCAGCCGCCTCCACCCGCACGCGAGCCTGCCCCAACTGCCCCTCAGCTTCGACTTGTGCCGCAACGAGGTCGGCTCGGGCGCGAGCCAGACTGATGCGATCCGCCGGAACAAATGTGTTACCGTCCCGCCCTTCACCCGCTTGAAGCCGCAGCAGCCCCTGCCCCCGCGCGACGCGCTCGCCACCAGTCAGTGACGGCTGCGAAGCCGCTGACACGGTGACCACTCCGGCAACCGGCGCGGAAACCACAATCGAGCGCCCCGGCGGAACCATCACCTCGCCGGGAACGCGCCGCACGCGCTGGACACGCTTCCGCTCGGCAGCAACGACCTCAATCCCCAGATGTGTCTCCGCAGCCGACGTCAGCGTGATCGTGGTCAGCTCAGATTCCTTGACGCGGTTCGCCACGGCTGCCGGGGCCGATGCCGGCTCGCCGCCGTTCGTTCGGACTCCGGCCGCCGCCAGCAAAAGTAGCAAACCGCGGATCAACCCGAATCGCTTCATCAAAGTATTCTCGCCTGCAAGGCTTATGTCAGAAACGCCGCGATCACCTGTCGCAGCAAGTCCGCCGAAAACCGCCACAGTTCACTAGCATCCGCTTCGCCAACCGACATCGCGCAACCGGCGCAACTCACCGCCGCAGACAGCGACACCCACCAACAGATTTGCCGTCGTCTCATGTCAGTCCATCCGCGTCGGCTGCGTGGTCGGGACGCCGCTCGGGCCCGCGCGCAGCGCACGCCCGCCGATCGCCCCCTCCAGTTGAGCCAGCGAAACCGCGAAATCGCGCAGCGTGCTCACATGCGCCTGCCGCCGCTGAACCAGCGCATTCTGCGCCTGAACAAGCACAAGTACGCCTTCCTCGCCCGCCTGATAGCGGCGCTCGGCGCCATCAACCGTCGCCTGCGCCTGTCGCAATGATTGCGACTGCTGAAACCGAAGCGTCTCCGCGGCGGCAGTCATCGCGGCGTACGCGCGCTGCACATCGGCCACGCCCGCCTGTGCACGGGCCTCATAGTCCTGCCGCGCTTGTAGCACGCGGACACGCGCCTTCTCAATCTGTGCCTGATTCATATCGAAGATGGGAAGTGCAAACGCGATCGTCGGCCCGAGCTTGGCTTCGATGAATTGTGCCTTCTCGATCGCCCGCTGGCCTCGGGACTGAATGTCGGGCGCAGTCAGCCTGCCCGCCGCAATCGACGCTCGGGCGGTATCCGCCAGCAGCTTCCGACCGGGCAAGGCTCGGCGTTCGCCGCGCTCCAGTAGCGCCCCCACCTGGACATCGGAAAAAACCTGCCGACATTCCAGCCGCAAAGCAGCCTCTGCCCGTTGCACCGCAAACCACGCCACGCGCAGGTCGAAACGCTCCTGCAACGAGAGTTCGACGAGCTCTTCCAGGCTCGGCGACTCCCCGGGGTTCACCGGCAGCGCATCCTGGAGGCGGATTTCCTTTAGCCGCAAACTTAACCCCAGCGTCTGCCCCAGGTCGGCCCGTGCTTGCTCGAGTTGCCCCCGCACGGCGATCAGTTGCTCCTGCACATCCAGAGCGCCCGTGCGTGCCAGATTGACGTCGAACGCGCTCACCTCGCCCGCGCGAAACTGAGCTTCGGAGAGCATCACCGCTCGTCGGACAAGTGAGACGTTCTCCTCGGTGAATTGCACGCCGCGTTCCAGAGCGAGCACTCGGTAGTACCTGGTGCGCACGTCGGCGATCAGCTCGACGGCGCTCTGCCCCACCGCGTGGATCACGCGCTCAAGCTCTGATTCGGCCAACTGCTTTCGAACCGGAATCTGCCATAGATCGGCGATTTGTGCCGCGAACCCGACGTTGAGATCGGTCAAACCGCCGCCCTCGGGAAACTGAAGTCCGAGCGACAAGATTGGATTGCTGAGCAGAGTGGATTGTTGCACGTCGGCCCGCGCCGCGCCGATCTCGGTCATCGCCGCCTGAAATCGCGGGTTGTTCAACAACGCGATCTGCACCGCTTCGTCGACGGTGGTTCCGCCGGAAAGCCACTCGTCGATTCGCCGGCCGATTCCCTCAGTCGCCGACGGATCGAAGCTGTCGCCGACGAGGGTTCGCTCCGCGATCCGGTCGCGAGCGTGCTGGTAGTCGTGCGTCGATCGCGTCTCCGCGCAGCCGATCGCACCGAACACGATGCCAAGGACGACTCCGCAGCGGACAACGGCTCGGCAATCCACTCGCGTAGGACGCTGGAGCATGCGGAGACCATGATCGTGGGAATAGAGCTGCACAGCATTCATCGGGTGAAATTGACCAAACGAACGCCCGAACAGTAAGGGGTTCGCCGGGGCGCCGCTGAAGTTCGCCGGCTGATCGCGAACGCTGTTTCCTCAGCGCTGAACTGAACTCCTCGAACCATCGCGGCAACCCGACTGAGCCACCGCACTGCTTATGATGCCCGAAATGACGCGTCAGAGCGAGCGTCGAAAGCCACCTGGAACCGTCGCCTCCAGGCGCAGCGACACACTGACATAACAGGTTCGAGTCGGAGGTCGCGCCAGTGCGATCGCTTCGGCTGAATGTCGAGATCAATACGCGCGAGCAATTCCGCGTGTTCCGATTCCGGCCCCAGCGCTTCAACGTCGAGATTCTCTGGATCGTCAGCCGAAGTGAGGTGACGCGCTACAAGCTCGACGAACTGCGCCGCACACAACTCCGCCAGCTCTATCAGCGTCTCGCCGTTGCCGGGCGTCCGATGGCGCGGAACTGGCTCATCTTCAAACAAGGAAAAGACATCGAGAGACCAGCCGCGGAATCCGCGCCGCGAATAGCGTCGGACTCGTAGTGACGAATCGACGACCCGTCTCACACGCCGCAAGCTGACCCGCGTGCAATATCTACTGCCACGATGCAGTAGGCGATAACGGCGACGCGGACGAACGGTTGCGTGAACCTGAGACGTGGACTCGCAACGCGCGCGGTTCCCTCCCCCGCACCATGCCGCCCCTCCGGGCACCCCTCCCCACCCGCAAGCCCAGCGACGAACTTCGAAAAGCACGGCCGCCCGCCGCGGGTGACGACCCGCCGGCAGCCGGGAACCCCTTCGGGCCAGTCCCGCTCTGCCGGGCCGATTAGCTCGTGCTCGCAGCCGGCGCAGTGTTCGGCGAGCAGACTCTCGACCTCCGCTCGGCTTCGGGGCGGCCGCTGAAGAGCGGGAGAATCTTGAGGGCCCGCCTCCCACTCGATCCCATGCGGGCACTCGAAGTCCGTTTGAATGACTTTCAGCACCGCCTTCAACCCAGCGCGGAATTCCCGCCCGCCCTCGCGCGAGCGGCAATGCCGGCAATGCAGCCCCAACGCGCAGATCGGGTGTTCCTTCAAGATACGAAATCGCTTGGGGTCGGCATTGCTGGCGCACGCGAGAACGATGCCGGTATCGCGCTCCGGCACGAGAAGTCCTCCGGACGTTAGGGCACCACCCGCTCCGTGAAGGATCTTTCGCGATCGGTTGCGTCCCAGATGCGCACCGTTGAATCGCCGGAGGCAGATGCGAGCAGTGAGCCATCTGGGCTGTAAGCAAGGGAGTAGACGTAGCGGCTGTGGCCTTCCAGCATGAGTACCTGACGGTGCGAGACTACGTCCCAGATGCGGACTGAATTGTCGTTCGAGCCGGTCGCGATGCGGCGGGCATCGGGGGAATACACCGCGTCATAGACCTTGTCCGCGTGCCCCACGAGGACGCCGAGACGGGCGCCGTCTCTGGTACGCCACTCGGCCACGGTGGCGTCATCCGCCGCGGTCAGGAAACGATCGCCGCCGGAGGAGAAGGAGACGCGGTTGATTTGCGCGGCATGGCCGACGACGTTGCAGATCGTGCGGTTGACGAGTGGGTCGAGGACGCATGTACGGCCCGGCCGCGCCTCGACCAGCCGCAACTGCCCGGCGGCGCTGGTCGCGAACAGCGGCGCGCTCGCGGCGTGGCGCGCCAGTGTTTCGCCGGAGTCGACATCCCAAACCGCGGCGCTCCAAAGCGGCGGCTGCAAATGCGGCAAGCCCTGAACGGCGAGCAGTCGGAGGCCAGTCGCGTCGAACGCGAGCGATTTGATGCTGTCGGCGCTCAGTTGAAACGTTCGCAGAATCGTCCCGCTTCGCGCGTCGCGTAGGTGAACGTCGCGTCCACCGGAACCCGTGGCGATCCGGCGGCCGTCGGGGCTGAACGCGACGCACTCCACTCGACCTGATGAGTCGCGCCAAGTCGACTGCTCTTGGCAGCTTTGGGAATCCCAGCCGCGAATCGCGCCGTCCCATCCGGAGGTCAGAATGCGCCGTCCGTCGGGCACCGACGGGTCGAATGCCACGCCGTAGGCGAAGCTGGTGTGACCGGTTAGGACGCGCTGCGAGCCGGTAGTGGCCGCGGGGAATTGCCACGCTCGGAGACTCTGGTCAGTTGAGCAACTGACCAGCGTGCTGGCCGACCCCACGAATGCGACGCCGGTAACCTCCGCAGTGTGTCCGGCGAAAACAGCGGCTTCTCGCATGGTTTGCGTATCCCACAATCGCACCGTTTGATCGATCGAAGCCGAAGCGACGAGTCGTCCCGCAGGGTCGGCGGCGATGGCGGAAATTGGACCGTGATGGCCGGCGAGGCGATCCGCCTGATCCAAGCCGGGGCCGGACCAGAGCACGACCGACTTGTCACGACAGCCGGTGATGATGCGTCCCGTGTCGCCGCAGAGTTCCATGCAACTGGGATGAAACTCCAGTTCCGCGCCGTGATAAGCGAGCCAGGCGCCGGTGTGTGCATCCCAACTGGAGAGGCCGCGATTTTCGCCCACCAACAATCGGTCGCGGCTGCGATAGCGGATCGCCGACAGCGGCAGCGGATAGGGCGCAGAGGTGAGCACGACGCGACCGCTCTCGATGGTCCAGATGCGCACGCGATTGTCGGAGCAGGTTGCGGCGACATGTGAATCATCGGGCGAAACATCGAACCGCACGGCGCGCCAACGATCGTCGCGAATGCAAACCGGCGCCGCGCGAGTTGCGACGTCCCAGATCAGCAGCGCGCCTTCGTCGCCCACCGATGCAACGCGGCGATCGGCGGCGAAAAGCCGCACCTGTCGCACGGACGCGAGATGGCGACCGAGGTCGACGCGGTCGCCGGTGTCGAGTCGCCACAGGCTGACCGTCCCGTCGCTGCCGCCCGAAACGACGAGCTCATGCGTGCGCGAGCCGTGCAGCGCAGTGAGTGGGTACGCGCCACTCGCTAGTACGCGGTGACTCGCAACCAGTGAGTTCGTCAGGTATCGGTATTCCCATGTGTCTCGTTCACGGACGGGAATCTCCTGCAAGACGCGGCGGGCTTCGGCGATGCCGCTGCTGCGCAACGCCGACTGGGCCGCGAGCAGCGAGGCGCGATAGGAAGCACGCTCGGCGTCGAGGCGCAACGCCGCCTCACGCAGAGCCACGCCGAATACGGCAAGGAACGCCGCGAGCAAGATCGCGAGCGCGCCGACCGTGATCGCGAGCAAAGCTCGGTATCGCCGCACGCCGCGGCGGATGCGGATCTGTGGGGCGAGCGAACGCGGATCGATGGGGCGAGCGGCGATGTTTTTGCGCAGATCGGCGGCGAGCGCCGCGGCAGTCGGATACCGATGCCTGGGCTGCTTCTCGAGCGCGCGGTCGACGATTGCCGCCAGCGGTCCCCGTAGTGATCTGTCGAAGTCTCCAAGGCTGGTGTGGTCGCCGCTTCGAATCATGCGTGCGGCGGCGTCCAATGACTTGCCCTCGACCGGGAACGGCAGCTTCTCGGCGAGCAACTCGTAGAGAATTACGCCGAGCGAGAAGACATCGGAACGCGCGTCAATTCGATTGGATGCACCAGCGGCCTGCTCTGGACTCATGTATGCGAGCGTGCCGACTGGTGTGCCCTCGCGCGTTTGCGCGGTTCGAGCGCTGCCGCCAGAGCCGACGACCCGAGCGATGCCGAAATCCAGAATACGGACGCGATCGCGCGCGTCGATCAGGATGTTCGCCGGCTTCAGGTCGCGATGGATCACGCCACGATCGTGTGCGAATTGCAGCGCTTCGCAGACTTCGGCGACGACCGCGGATTTCTCGGCAATAGACCGCTTGCTCTCGCGGCTCCACGCTTGGAGCGCGCGGCCGTCAACATACTCCATCGCGATGTACGGATGAGCACCGAACGAGGTTTCAGCGACGCCGGCCCCGATCAGCTTGACGATCCCCGGATGGTCGAGTGTCGACAGCACCTCGGCCTCGCGGCGAAAGCGGTGAATCTGAGCTGCGGTGGCAAACGGCGATTGCAGGAGCTTTATGGCGACCCGCGACGCGTCGCGCGTGTCGCGTGCCTCGTACACCGCGCCGACTCCGCCTAATGCGATCAGGCGGACCAACTCGTAGTGGTCGACCCGTGCCAACGCCACGTGATACGCCGCTTTGTCGTCGGCCCCCCCCGACAGGTGCCGGACGCCGCGGAGTGGCTGCAGGAACGTAGGTGGGGCGGCGCCGCAGCTTCGCAGCAGCGTTTGGACGCGCTGTTGCAGCGCCGCATCATCTCCGCAACGCTGGATCAGGAACGCGGAGCGCGACTCCGGCGGCGCTTCGAGAGCTTCGAGGAAGAGTGCCTCCGCTCGCTCCTCAAGACTGGACATTGTCGGCAGATTCGTCGGTGTGATTCGAGTTGATCTCAGCGTAAAGCCGGGCGCGAATGTAATCCCAGTCGCGGCGAAGCGTGCGTTCGGCCACGCCCATCGCGGATGCGGCCTCCTCAAGACTCAGACCGGCGAAATAGCGCAGCATAACGAGGGTGTATTGACGCTCGCTCTTGTCGCGCAGTCGCTCGATGGCCTCGGAAAGCGCCAAGAGCTCCAGCGGATCTTCGTCGATCAGCAGGGTGGCATTGTCCATCGACTCGCGCAGGCGCGTTCCGCCGCGCTTATGTGTGAGCCGTCGCCGAGCGCTCTCAACCAGGATGTCGCGCATAGCGCGAGCGGCAGAGTGGAAGAAGTGGAGGCGGTCAACCCAACGACAATCGCCGCGGGCGACGAGCCGGGCGTAGGCCTCGTGAACTAGCGCGGTCGGCTGCAAGGTCTGACCGTTCGCGAGCGAGCGCATTCGCGCTGCCGCCAGCGCTCGCAGCTCAGCGTAGACCAACGGCAGCAGCGCGCTCGCCGGCAAACGCTCGTCGGCGTTGGGCGGCACGGCGCGCGCGGCATCTGGCGAATCCGGAATCAACAAATTCTCAACATTTCTTTGTCCGGTTGCGACCGTGGTTCGCGGTTACCCGAACGGAGTGTGGTGCACGAGGTGAACGTTCGGGGCAGCGCGGCGAGGTTTTGCCGCGCCGGTCCGATTGACCATTCGTCATTTCTCGCCAGTCGAGGTAGCTCAAGGTCGCGGCGACTGACAGAAGCGCCTCGGAGGCCGCCCGCAATACTCCGCTCGAAAATGCAGTCTACGGATCACGAACAATCGGAGTCAATCGTGTTTTCAGGCTTCCAGAATTGTTGCAACTCGTTATCGAAGCGTCCTTTGCGCTCAGCGGTTTGGGTAACTTGCGGGTTGACGCTGGCGGCCTTGCTCGGCGGCTGTCCGCCCAACGCAGCCCCGACCGCCGCGCGCAGCGACGCCCGTTCGAGCGTTATCGCCGTCTCGCCGGACCGCGGACCGACCCTGGGCCGCACCATGATCACGATTATCGGCGGCGACTTTGAGAGCGGCGCGCAGGTAATGTTCGGGTCGTTTCTCAGCCCGTCTGTCGAATTCGTGAGTTCGACCGAGTTGCGCGCCGTCGTCCCAGCTCAGGCCAACGGTACCTACGACATCGTGGTAATTTTGCCCAGCGGGGAATCGTTCGTCGCTCAATCCGCGTATGACTATGTGGCAATCGCAGACGCTGATTCGCAGATCGTGGCGATTGTCGAGCAGTTGTTTCCAGGCCCGCCGCGGCTCGTAAGCGCGATCTCGCTGGGCAACACTGCAATTCGGCTTACCTTCAGCGAACCGGTGCAGGGCGTGGCGCGCTCGGACGCGGCCGGGCCTCAAGGCGCGCTCGATCCCACGCACTATCAGATCACGATCCCTGGCGGCGGATCGCTCGTCGTCAACGACGGTCGCGACCTCAGCGATCCGCTCACCGGCCCTCAACTGACATTCCGAACCGACCAGACCGTGATCGACATCCCCACACTGTCGCAAGCTGGCGCGGAGTATGTCATTTCGGTTTCAGGTGTCACCGATCTTGCCGGAAATCCGATCTCGCCGCCGGATATTCTGGTCAGTCCTGCTCAAGCGACGTTTCGCGGGCTCGCGCCGGTTGCGTTTGACGGCGATCCAGGCGCGATTCACGTTGATCGCGATGGCGACGGCTTCGCCGACTGGTTCGAGATGCTCGGCTGGACCGTCACTGTCGAGTTGGCCAACGGCGTCGTAACGCAGTCGTACGTCACCAGCGATCCATTTGATCCCGACACCGATTGCGACGGCCTGACTGATAGCGAGGAGAACGCCCGCTCGCTCGACCCGCGTACCGACGACACTGACGCCGATCGCGTCTCTGATTGCGATGAAACCCGAAAGTGGCTTAGCAACCCGGCCGATCAGGACTCCGACAACGACGGTCTGGCCGATGAAAGCGAGATCAATTTCAACACCTCGCCGGCGTTGGCCGACACCGACGGCGACCAGCTAACCGATCGCGATGAGATCGTTCTGCGCAATCGCAATCCGCGCGTAGCCGATCTGCCGCTGCCGCAGATTCGCATCGGCGAGATGAACCTGCAGATCGACGAGCGCTTTACCTACACCGACGAACAGGGTTCGCAGCAGACGATCGAATCGAGCTCGACCAACTCTTTCCTGCAATCGGACACTGACACTCTGGCTTCGAGCAGCACGTCGTCGAACCTCGCGACCGACCTCTTCCGCCAAGACATCGAGGCTGGCTATGGCGACGGCAGCGCCACCGGTGGCGGGTTCGTCCGCGTCGGCGCTGGCTTTGAGCAAAGCCAGCAGATCGGTTACTCGGCGACCGTCTCCGAGGAATCGAGTCGTACGGCACAGCGCGAGTTTTCCGAATCGCTGGCGGAGGCGCTTTCGACCAGCGAGCGACGCGAAGTGACGCGATCGGTCGACGGGGCGAAGCTAAGCGTGGAGGTGACGGTTGCGAACGCCGGTGCGGTCGCTTTCACGATCAGCAACCTCGAGCTTTCGGCGCGGGTTCAGGATCCGCGCAATCGCGACCGGTTCATCCCGCTCGCGGCGCTACAGCCCGCATCGCGGGTCGAAGCTTTCAGCCTCGGCGCGCTGCAGACCCAACGCGGTCCATTCATCTTCGAGAACGCCGAGATCTTTCCCAATCTGGCTCAGGATCTGCTTCGCGAACCGCGGGCGATCATCTTCGACGTCGCCAACTACGACATCATCGACGAATTCGGACGCAACTTCGCTTTCACATCAGAAGTGATCAACGACCTGACGGCGGGAGTATTGATCGACTTCGGCGACGGTCGCGTCGAGCAGTATCGCATCGCGACTGCCAGCGACTTCGTACCCGTCGACGGCGCCGCCGCTTCGAATCAGGGCTGCGACACATGCCCGCCGGAGGGGCCGCGCGTGGCACGCGGGATTCGCATGCGACAGGCGCTGGCCGAGATTGGCCTGGTTGAGTCCGCAAGCGAGTCGACGAACCTGCTTCCGCAAGCATTGAGGGCGCCCGAGGTGCGCTCGTCCTTTGGTACGTCTCTGGTGTCGATCGATGCCGACGGCGACGGTCAGCCGGAGGGCAACGTGCAGATTCTGACCCGCGTGCGCGACGTGCAATCGGACCTTGAGTCCGTGCCGCGCGACAAGCGCTTCTGGGTAGTGATGACGCCGACCGGCGCGCTTGAGCCGACAATCGACTTCCCCGAGATCACGCTGCGCCCGCGCGACGACTACCAACTTTGGTACACCGAAGACCGCGACGAGGACGGCCTTTATGCCCGACAGGAGTTCCTGGCGGAGAGTTCGGACGAATTGGTCGACACCGACGGCGACTCAATCGGAGATTTCGATGAGATTGAGACCGGATGGGTCGTTCAAACCAGCGGCGCGACGGCCTATCGCGTGTTTCCGCATCCTGCGCGTCCCGACACTGATTTCGACCTGCTCAGCGACCCGGTCGAAAAAAGCTTTGGTACCGACCCGCGCCTGCAAGACACCGACAAGGATGGAATCGCCGACGCCACGGAACTCGAAGGCTATGAGGTTGTGCGCACTAACTTGGACACCGGTACACAGGAATCGCTGCTGATCGCGCCCTACTCCGACGAAGTGATTGCCGAGCCGCGCGCCGGTGGCAACGGACGAGCGAACACCGACGCAGCGGGCGATGATGTGCAAGTCGTCGCGCGCGGCCAAACGGTCGCCTCAGGGCAGACCGTCATCCGGCCCGGCCCGAACGGCGTGATCGACACGGTTCCGAATGGCGACGACAAGATCGACGCGGAAGGCGCCAGCATCGTCGCGACCAGCGGCGGCACAGTCGCAACAGCGACCGCGAGCGGTTCCGATGATCTGCAGTTAATTGCCGTGGGTGCCGCGGCGGCTGCGGGCGACGTGATCATTCGCGCCGGACCCGATCGCATATTGCAGTCCGCGCCCGCGGGCAGTGAGACGATTCGTGCCGAACACCGGCGGCTTTTCGCCAGCGACCCACTCAAGGCTGACAGCGATTTTGATGGGCTGACCGATGGGCGCGAGGAACTGCTCGGCAGCAGCCCCAACGATCCACGCGACGCGGCCCTCGATTCCGACGGCGACGGCCTGCTCGATGGCGAGGAGCGCGTCGGATGGAGTGTCGCGATCGAAGCTCCCGTAAACATCACATCCGATCCTTTCCGTCCCGACACCGACGGCGACGGTCTGCCCGACGCCCTCGAATCGGCGCTGCGAACCAATCCGCGTTTGCGCGACAGCGACGGCGACACGATCACCGACGATCTTGAGTATCGGTCGGACCGTGCATTGGCGGACTATTACGGCAACTCCATCGCCAGCCGGCTCGCGAGCTTCGAGGCCCGCTGTGAGCGCTCGGCGAATTGCGTGTTCACGCCCAACGCCGCGTCGCTAGGGTCAAATCCGCTACGCGTTGACTCCGACAGCGACACGCTGCGCGACGACGTCGAGGTCGCGGGCTGGACCGTCGATGTGGTGGACGATGAGCCGCCCTACGCGGTCACCTCGGACCCGACGCTGGGCGACACCGACAGCGACGGCCAGAGCGATAGCATCGAGCGGTCGACCGGGACCGATCCGCGCCTGCCCGACACGGATGGCGACGGAGTCAATGAAGCCGTCGAAGACTCGCAAAACGATCGGCTCGATCTGGTCGGCAGCGGGCGACGAAACCCGCTAAAGCCCGATCAGTTGCTGCGCGTCGACTACGACCGCTTCGTGGTCACGCGTCGCTGCGACACGGGCGGCGTGACCGACGAGGGCGAGTTCCAATTCATCCTCTACGTCCGCACGGCCGACGGCACTCGGCGGGAGCTCATCAACTCTATCAATAATCGCACATCGCTCGCCAGCGAATGCCCGGGCGGCGGCGGCGGCGGAGCTTGCTGGTACCTCGATAGCTGCGGCAGCGCCGCCGATAAGTACATCTTCCGCATGCGCGACGGCGACACGATCAACTTCTCCGACAACTTCCGCCGGTCGTTCGTCGTCGGATTCGACCAGTCCGCATCGCTGGAGGCCACGTGGTGGGAATTCGACGGCACCACCTGCAATGTGGAGTCGGGCTTCCCGTTTCAGCCGGTTCGCACGCTGAGCGGCATCCAGAACGCGGATACTTCGGCGAACTTTCGCTATCAGCTCTCGGCCAGTTGCGACACGCGGGTCGATTTCAAGGTGGAGATCATTCGAAACTGATCGCCGTCAGAGGTCGTTTGATCCGGTCGCCGCCGGGTTTTGACAAGCCTGGCGACGTCGCCTCGGACCCGACTCGGAGGTTGCGATGATGAGTCTCAGACAGTGCGCTGGCGCGGGTTCGATCGTCACCCTCCTTGGGCTTCTCATCGGCTGCATGACCAGCCCGCCGCAGAGCACAGTGCTGGCGCGCGTCGCCGATGCCGCCGCGCCCGCGGCGAGTGCACCGCTCACCGGATCGGCTGACGGCAACTGCGAGCGCCTCGTTTCGCTCAGCAACGGCGAGTCGATCTGCATCGACGAGCTGGCGGCACTGCTCGCACGCGCCGCGACAAGCGATATGGACGGCGACACCGATCTCGATGCAGCAGATCCGGACCTAGACGGTGACGGAGTCCTGAACTCCTACGACGCCGACGTGGATCAGGACGGAGTGACGAATGCGCTCGATCGCGACGTCGACGGCGACGGGCTACCGAACGATCGCGACCCCGATATCGACGGAGACTTCATTCGCAATCGCTGGGATCTCGACGTCGACGGCGATTTTGTCTACGACGCGTTCGACTCGGACAGCGACGGCGACGGGCTTCTCGACTTACTGCAACACCGAGTACGCGGGGGCTTCGACGAACGCGATCCGAACGACAACGCGATCAATGACAGCGACAACGCGAACTTAAACTCCAACGACAACGGGCCGGCAAACGTCGTCAATCCCGCCGCTGTGCCGCCCGATTCTGCGCAATCGCAAGCTATTGATCAGCAGAATGCCGCGTTGTTGGGCGCCCCGATCGCAGTTGCCGAGGCGATTCGCGAACAAGTTACCTCGATTGCCACCGACGCGACGATGGATGAATACCTGGACGGCCTGCACGCGCTGTTCGAGGACGCGCTGGCCGATGCGACGCCGACCCAGCCGGTCGAACGCCCCGTCGCGATCGCGGTCGCACCGGCGTCGGTGCGCGAGGCAGTGCCCCAACGCATCGATGCTGCTGAGGCGCTGGCGACCATCGGCGGTGCGAGCTTGCCGGTACTCGTAGCCGCTGTGGATACCGCCGCGGAAGTCGCAACCGAATCTAATGCAACGCTGGCCGACGTGGTCGCGACTGCGCGGGCGATCGATGACTCTGAACCGACCACGAACTTGGCTCAGTCTGTTGAGCGCGCCGCGGAGCTGCACCGCGTCGCCGCTGGCAACGACGTGGCACCGGCTGTGGTCGCGTCGCTGGTCGAGCCGTTGACGGCTACATCGCGCACGCTTCGCGGCGCTCCGACCGAATCCGACACGGTGGGCGTCTTCGTCGCGGTTGCTTCTTTGCTATCTGAGTTTCGCAATGAAGCCGGCGAGTCGCCCTTCTCCGTGCTTTCGGTCGCCCGCGCGGTTGATGAAATCGCTGCCCGCGCGGATTCACCGACGCAGGAAGCCGTAATCGCATCAGCCCGCAACATCCTGACGGCCTCCGCCGCGCGCGAGCCGCCACTCGATCCGCTTGCGGTAGTCGAGCGCCTCGCCGACGCCGATGCCGATGCATCGGACGGCGTCAGCGAGGAGGAAGCAAGCGCGGCGGCCGAGGCGGCTGAGCCTGCCGAGTAAGGGGGCATCCCAGCCTGCGATGCAGAGGCGTTCGGTCGGCGCCAGCAGCGGGTCGGCGCGGAACTCTTCTACGCGCTGGACCGATGGCGTGCACAGCGGATGCCCGAGGAACTGCTATGGAATTCGGTCGACTCGTGCAACGATAAGGAGTCCGTGCCGTTGTCGTGATACACGTGTGGCGGCCCGCTGATCAGGAATCGCCGGTCGAATGTGTTGATGCTCGCATTCATGCCGAGGTCCTCGAGGAACAAGTCGTGATGGAAGTCACCCTGACCGGTGCAGTCGAGGGGCGAATTGTGATGTGCGCGGCGGCGGAAACGTCCGGTCGTAGGCGCACTGGATGGCGCGGTGGTACGTGTTGGTGGTGAAGCGATCACCCGGCTTGCGTTGAGGCATTTCCCGGCGATTTGTGCCCGGTTCGTTGCCTTGCCCTGCGGGCGTCTTGCGTTCTGCGTCCAGCTCAGCCGGGCTGAACACGTATGCATTCGTGAGGCGGTCGGAAAGGAACGGCGGACCCCACGGATCATGAGATCACGCAGCAATCGAAGCATCTTCGGGCCAAACTCGATGGCCGGAGTTCGGCCAAAGACCTCGCGCAGAAGCGAGAGAGCGCCGTCCAGCGCTTGGGTGTGTTTGGGCCGGTAGTAGCCGATCGCCCAGCGCCAGTATCCGAAGATCACCTCAACGACGGTGATCGCATCCGGGCGTTGAGACGGCGTCGCATCCGCATTTTGCGGCGGCAGGCGGCGGCCGTTGCGCTCCCACTCGGCGATCAGGCGGTGGTAACGCTCGCGACTTTCGGGCGTGTCGAACTCGCCCAACCAATAGTCGCGTCGCTGGCGCGTATCGGCGTCAGTCAAGGTGACGATTGCCTGCGCATAGCCCGACCGCTGGCGGTACGAACGCACGCGTGAAGGTGGGATTTTTTGCATCGGCATCAGCGGCTCCAAGACGCCTTGCGCGATGCAACACCGCGCATTTTCGCGTCCTAGGCTGCGCTGCCGACCATCGGCAGGTCACCGCAAATCTGCGGGGCGGCTAGGTTTACAAATAAAGCGGGCGATGGGATTCGAACCCACGACGTCCAGCTTGGGAAATCGCCGGAATGCCCGTGGCGGAACACCCGAAAGTTCTTGTCTGGCAACAGGTTAACGGCATGACCGGTGCTTCGCAATACGTCGCATAATATCGCGGTTTTTCGCGTGAAAATGCGGTATCGAAAGCGCAAAACGGTATCAAAACGGTAAAGCTATCGGACGTGTTTTCATGACGGGCTGACGTGAACCGCACTCCAGTACACCACGAGTAAGATTTCACAATTGCAACACTCACCCCAAGCTTTGGCGACATGAAGTTCTCAGCGACGGGGCCGGTTGCCGACATCGCGTTGGTCGCTCGAATCAAGCCGGGCCGATTGTTTCTGGCGGAGCAACTCAATGTCCGCCTGAACCTCAGCCTGGTGTGTAATCGGGAAGTCCGCTAGCGAACTCACGAGCAGTGCGATGGCCGCGTCTGGGTCGTCGTTGGCGAAGAGTGCGTTCGCGAGCGTTCGGACGAACCGGAACTGGTTCGCTTCGGTTGCGCCGGAGGCGAGCGTCGCGAGGCATAGAGCGGCCTCTCGGTCGTCGGGTTCTCCCATCGAGAGCAGCATGTCAGCGCACGATCGCTGATACTCGGCGGGGCATTCCGGCTCGGCAAGCAGCCGCTGGCACAAGCTGCGAAGTTGCACTTCGCAGGCCACCGCTTCGGCAGCGCAACCGAGTTGCTGCAACACTCCGCGGGCCTCGAAGTACATCGACGAAATCAGCCATACGTCAAATGCCGACTGTCGGGGCAAGCGCTCGGCGTACGAAATCGATTCGATGGCGAAGGCGGTTGCCGCCCCCAAGTCATCTTCATCAAGTGCACAATACGATTGACGCAGCGCGTAATTCGCGGCGTATCGAAGCAGGAGTTGATTATGGGAGTCTTTGGGGAGGCACTCGCGAACCAAGCGGTAACCTCGTCGATAGAAGTCGCAGGCAATGCCGCGATCACCATGAAAGTCCGCCATCGATTCCCAGGAATGAAGTAGCGCTAGAGCGTGCTCGCGATTGTCTGGCTGATTTTGGTGGAGCCGTTCGGCCAACCCCACTGCATGAACTACATGCGCTCGTGCGCGGTCTGGCTCCCCACGTCGCGTATATAGCACGGCGAGGTAAGTGTGGGTCTGGCGCGCGCAACCGATAGCCGAAATGTTTTGCTTATCCTTTGCGAGAACTTCGTTCGTCACCACCAGTGACTTCAGGGCGTGTTCGAGCGCCTGCGCAATGCGCCCGGCATGCAAGTGGGCCGCGGCAAGGCGCTGGTAGCTCCACGCTCGCTGCACTTCTGATTCCGTCGAAGGTTGGTCTTGCGCGAGCGTCTCGGACAGTTCGGCCGACTCCCGAAAGCAGGAGTACATCGCATCCAGCTTGCCTATCGCAAAGTGCGCATCGCCCAGATGCACGAGGTCGAGCGCCAGCGCTCGGCGGTACGCGTTGTTTCCCAAGTCAGCATGCACGGCACGTCTGCGATTGCGCACAGCATCCTCGGCCAATCGCAGCGCTTCTTCAGGCTCGGCTAACTCTATCGCGATTTTCGAAGATTGCCGGGCTGCGTCGGCCGACAGGTTGAGATAGCGTGCCTCTTCAGGGCGGTGCATCAACAACTCGCGAGCGTCGGCGTATCCGGCATCCGCGATCTTCTTTCGCTCGGACAGTGTGCCGACGCGTTCGTCCAGATTGACGAACTCACGCTGCAACGAATCAAATACGCGTTCCGCCCATCTATCTTCCGCCCGGCGTGCGCGTGCGGTTTCCTTAAGGAGCGCCAACGTTCCCGCAAATCCGGTTACCAACAGGAGCGCGAGTGCCGCAGACAACCGGCGATGGCGCCATACAAAGCATCGAGCCAAGTAAAACAGGCTCGGCCTCCGCGCCAAAACTGGCTCGCGGCCCAAGAAACGCCGGAGATCGGCGGCCAGCTCACCTGCCGCCTGATAGCGCTGAGCTGAGTCCTTGGCGAGCGCCGTCGACAGAATTAGGTCAAGGTCACCCCGACATTCGCCCTTTATCGACGACGCCTTCGCTGGAGTTTGGGTTTCAATGCGATGCCCCGCCTCGACCAGCGAACAAGTTCTTACGTCTACAGGCGCTTTTCCCGTGCATAATTCATAGAGCACCACGCCAAGCGAATAGACGTCAGACCTTGAGTCCGCTTCGCCGCGCAACTGCTCGGGACTCATATAGCCAATGGTCCCAATCAGCTCTCCGGTTGCGGTGCGCGTGGTGCGTTCGGATAGGCCTTGCTCGGCAACCGCCTTGGCAACTCCGAAGTCGATGACCTTGACGGTCGGAACCCCGTCGTGAGTTGTTACGAGGATATTCGATGGCTTCAGGTCGCGATGCAGAACGCCCCGAAGGTGCGCGTGCTGTAGTGCATCGCAAGCCCCCAGAAACAGCCTTACGCGCGAGCCTAAGTCCATCTCGCGGGTGTTGCAGTACCGCGTGATGATCTCCCCGTCTACGAACTCCATCACGAAATAAGGTCTGCCAGAACCATCGGCCAGCGTTCCCGCTTCGAAAATTCCGACAATGCCCGGGTGGTCGAGGGAGGCCAGAGCCTGACACTCAATTTGTAGGCGACGAACGGCGGTCGAACTCGCGGCCGTCTGCCGCAGAATCTTTATCGCAGCCTGCCGCTGAAAGGGCTGGAGCTGTTCTCCATGAAAGACGCGTGAAAAGCCGCCCTCTCCGATGAGTCGGGTCAGTCGCCATCCACCAATCTGGTTGGGAACTTCCCCGTCGCCGCCCAACAGTTGGCCGGCAATTCGTTGACGACAATCCGCATCAAACAGGGGGCGATCCAGAAAGTTCGGAGCGTCACCATCCGCGGCCAGCATGCGCTCCACTTCCGAGAGGACTTCAGAATCGTCGTTGGCCCGGCGCAGTAAGGCAGCCCGCTCGGCTGTCGGCAGAACCCGAGCGGCGTCAAATAACTCAGTCACGCGCTGATACTGGGCCGGCGACATTGATCTGGGAATCCAACCTGCATGCAAGCCACGCTCTTGCCGCGGCCCAATACTTTTGGGCTGTGCGTGGAGCGATTTCCATCGCGTCGGCAGCTTCTTCCATGGAAAGTCCGCCGAAAAAACGCAGTTCCACCAAGCGGGCTTGCTCGGGACTCAGGCCCGCCAATTCAATCAGCGCATCGTCCAGATCCAGCAAGTTTGCTGCCAGTTCACTCTGCGAAGGACAGGCGTAATCCACGGCATCGACGCGCACGCGATCGCGACCCCTTTTTTGGGCTCCGCGATTGCGGGCGTGATCGACGATCACGCGGCGGACGCAGGTCGCAGCAAACGCAAAAAAATGCTCCGTACTTTGCCACTGGATCTCTTTGATTCCGGTGACACGCACATAAGCCTCGTGGACAACCGCAGTTGGCTGAAGCGTGAAATCGCGTCGTTCTGCCCTCATCAGAGCAGCGGCCAGAGTACGCAGCTCCTCATATACCCCAATCATAAATGACTCAGGCGCAATAGGTTGCGCGCTTCTCGCCTTGGTCACGCTTTTAGAAGTGTTCGCCGCGGTCATTTTCTCGATTTTCCAGTGCCGGCCCGTGCGCAGGATGGCCGCTGTTTACGCCTGTTATACCGAATCAGTGTCGCCGATGGAAGCTCCCTCGACCTGCTGCCTGGGAGGGGGAGAGACACTGGCGCCAAATGTCGAGCAGCCCTTGGAGAGGAAACATGCGACGCAACTCAGCCCTCTTTGCAGTTCTCGGTGTCCAGTTCGTTCTTTGCTCCAATTTGCTTGCCGCAGAAATGCTGGGTTGGGGCGATAATTCGTGGGGACAACTGTCGTCCCCGTCAGGCAGCAGCTATCAACGTGCCGTGGCCGGCGAAACCTATACGCTCACGCTCGATGCGAGCGGAACACTCGGCGTGCTCGGCAATCACCCAATTGGCGATGCAATTCGCGACGATATCCCCGACGGGGAACATTTCGTTGCGGTCTCGGGAAAGCGCGGGCACGCACTTGCGCAGCGCATCGACGGCACGCTCGTCGGACTCGGGAACGACACATTTGGACAAGCGTCACCGCCGCTCGGTGCATTCACTGCTTTCGCTGCCGGGAGCAACCACAGTCTTGGCATTCGCCCGAACGGCTCGCTTGAAGCTTGGGGTTACGGCGACTTCGGGCAGACTGCGGTACCCGCGGGCAACAACTACGTCGCCGTGGATGGCGGCGAATATCACAGCATTGCCCTGCGCAGCGATCAAACGGCGGTCGCTTGGGGATGGTACAACGGCGCGGCGTACGAAGTTAGCAATGTGGCGGCGATCGCGGCGGGATGGGGCCATAGCTTGGTGCTCAAGACAGATGGCAGCCTGTTCGCCTGGGGCACCAACGGTCAAGGAGAGATTGATGCTCCCATCGGAAACGACTTTGTCGCGGTCTGGGCCGGAGGCTTTGTGAGCGCGGCAATGCGCTCAAACGGGACGTATGAAGTGTGGGGCGATACGGCGAATGGGCAGGACCTGATCCCGGGCGGCATCGATCCGTCAACTATCTCGATCAGTTTCACGCACGGTGTGGCTCTCGTGCCGGAGCCCACATCGTTATGGCTCCTGACCTTGGGCGCGCTTTTCATCGGTCGCCGTCGGTAGCCAGAAAGGAAATCAAGATGAAGATTACGTTTCTGTTCGCCGCCCTGTGCACGGCGGTCGCTAGTCCGTTGCGAGCAGTCGCGTCAGACATTCATTGGAGCAACCCGTTGGGCGGCTCCTTCGGGGAACTTACAAATTGGTCGGAGGGAGTAGTGCCAGGGCCGACAGATACCGGGATCTTTGCGACCGGCTCCCCGTTGTACTCGGTGTTGCTTGACGCAGATCGCTCGCTTGCCGGGCTGTCGATTAACGATGATTCCGTTGCTTTCGATCTTGGCGGATTCCAATTGTCGGTTGTCGACCTATCAGTTGCCGCTTTCCAGCAGAGCCATGTGGAGTTTTCAAATGGAAGCGTCGTGGTGAGTGAAGGGTTCAATCTGATGCCTGTCCCGATTCCCGACCCGCACCAAGGCCTGCATGAAGCGGTTCTTAGGGGAAGTACCACGACCGGGATATTCCCGTGGATTAGAGCCTTTGGCAATGGCGCCGGAAGGCTCCGCATCGACGAGGGCGCGGTAGTTCAAATCACATCCCCGGCTGGCACGGGGAACACTGGGCTGTCGATAGGCTCGCGTAACGCGACGGCGATCGTGGAGGTGAGCGGCTCTTCCATGCTGGCGGTGGCATCGAGCATCCGTGTCGGCGAAATCAGCACACGTCACGCGTCGCTCCACATTGCGGGTGGCAGTCAAGTCAACTCACGCGACACGCCAGGAGACAGTGCGGGCATAGTTGGTTATGGATCGCCGCTTCAACGGGCCTTCGGTTCCGTCGTCATCACCGGGCAGAGTTCAACTTGGGTGATGGACGGTCGCTTGACGCTTGGAAATCGATGGGCCGACGGGGATGTCCGCGTGCTCGCCGGCGGATACATGGAAAGCACGTCGGGACGGGTCGCACGCGAGGCTACCGCGACCGGCAACCTGCTCATCGACGGCCCGGGGTCCGAATATCATGTGACCGAACGGCTGTTCGTCGGCGGTTCCGAAACCGCATCGGGCGGCGTCGGGACAGTCGCCGTTCAGAACAGCGGAAGGCTCGATGTTGGCCAACAGCTTCACGTGTGGAGCAGTGGCACCGTCTCACTCGATGCTTCATCGTTCGCCGTTGTTGGGGACGCACCAGACATTGCCGGCGCGGTGCATGTTGGCGTTGGCGGGACGCTTTCGGGCAACGGGACGATCGTCGCGGACGTAGTCAACTCCGGCGGCGTAGTGTCGCCAGGGGCCTCGCCGGGCCTGCTCACGATCGGCGGCGACTTCGAACAATCGCATGGAAGCGACCTGCTCATCGAGTTGGGCGGGCTGATTCCCGGCGAGGAGTTCGACGTGCTGAATGTCCTCGGCACCGCGACACTTAGCGGCGACCTAAGGGTGACGGCAATTGACGGCTTCACGCCGACGCCCGGCGATACGTTCGAATTCCTCCTGGCCGATGAACGCTACGGCGTGTTCGACTCATTCATCGATGAAACCGGATTCGGTCTGCAGCTCAACTTCACGGGCGCCGTCGGAACGCTGACTGCAACAGTTCCCGAACCGGGAACGGGAGCGCTCATATTGCTTCTACTGGCATTGCCGGTCGTGCGACGATAGAAGTTGGTGGCGATCACTGGAAATTCCGCAGCCCGCTGGGGCCCCCAGCCGAATCGCCGTTTTTCGAGATTTCGACGGGGTCTCCGCGGCAGAGCGGCCGAAAGTTCACGCGTGATAGGACATAGGCTGCGTGAGGGGGGCCTCGCAAGGGGTCGCATTGGATCTCTTTTAGCTGTGCTGCGAATCCAGTGGCCGAACGCTATGTCACGCTTTGTCGAAAAGAAACTTGACGGTCTCGATGTTGCAGAAGCGGCGTCAACGCCGATTCAATTCCGCCTCAAGCGCTCGAAGCGTCTCGATGACCTGGTCAAACTCAGGCACGTCGCCGAAGAGCATCTGCCGCATGTCGCGATAGTCGTGCCGAAGCTCTTTGAGCCTGTCGTCGGGCGGCACAAGGCGAAGGGTTCCCGGCCTTGCGTCTTCGTAGCGCGCCCATGAACTTGGATAGAACCGCTGCTTGAACTCGACTACGTCCGCAAGCAGCGTCAGGTCGCGAACCGCTTTGTTTCGCACGGGGCTGAGAGCGAGCCGGTGCATGTCGTAATAATGTCGCGAGTAGCGCAGCGGCATCGCGTCGAGCCGATGCGCCTGCTGATGAAGAATCGTCGCCTTCTCCCAGAAGGTGCGTTCGGCATCGATGGCGACCACCGGGCAATTGGGGTTCTCGAACAACGCGGGAAACTCGTCGGCCGCATAAGGTCGGATCGAGTACGGATGCGACGGAATCCAGGACGCGAGGGGGCCGATTTCCAGTCGGACTACCGGCCGCAGGTAGGCCTCGGAAAACGCTGCCGGATAGGTCACATTGACTGCGTGCGGGTCATCGGGGTCAAGCAACGGGACTACGCCGGGGCATACCCGAAATAGCGCAGCGAGATCAGCGAGTAGCGTGCCAGCGATGTACGCGGCGGCGGCTTCGTTGACTTGGCGGTTAAACCGCTCGCGCTGGGTCTTTGACGGAAATTCCTGCCACGGGTCAGCGGCGCCCTGGCCGAATCCAAACAGCCGCCAGTCGAGCACGAGGTCGATGTCTTCGGAAAATCGCTCAATCAGGCCGAAAACCTTGGAAAGCGACGTGCCCCCCTTAAAGACGACACGTCTCTTCATGTCCTCGTCGGTGAACATGGAGCGGAGCATCCAGCAGACCCAGAAGTCCTTCTCGACGATAGCCGGATTCAGGCCGCGGTTTGCCGCCGCCGTGGCAAACAGTTCGTTTCGCTGAGGTGCCGGGAGTCGCGCAACCTTATCCATCACGGTCCTCCGCGCAAATCTCCCGAATGGCTTCGTAGATCCAGCCCGTGACGAACTTAGTATCGGAGAGCACCGCCGCGCGCAGCTTCGGTGCGAGCCACTGACGCACTTTGCGTTTCACAGCCGGCGTCAACCGCTCCTGCCCCATCGCTTTCAGCGCCTGAACGATGAGTGCGCTCTCCGGCAGCTTGAGGTTGATTTGCTTGGCGGCGGTGTGCTGGAAGGTGAGCTTGCGCTTGCCGACCTGATACGCGCGGTCGGGGCCATCCGACAGATAGTCGAACGACGCAGGCACCTGCGTGGTTAGGCCGATGATGTTCTGGGCAGCCGTTCCGCTCGGTTGAATTCGCCAACCGAACTTCCGTGCCAGAGCGCGCGCAATTTGATCCACGTCTGGAGCGAGTTCCGTCCCCAGCAGTTCGCTGCGACGCGGGTAGATGTAGACGCCGCGAATCGCGCGGCGGATTCGCCCCTTGTGAACCAGACGATGCAGCGCGAGGTCGATCGCCGCCCGGCTACCAAGTAAAGCAAGGTCGCTCGGAGAGAACGCCCATCCGGGCCCTTCCCGCTCAATCCGCTTAACTGCTTTCGCTTCAACGCTTTCTGGCACGATTCGTCCTCAGGCTTGTAAGAAAAAATACCCTGTTTTTCTTACAGAGTCAAGGACCGGAAACCCAGCTTCCTCGTCGTTACGCGTGGGCGGTATGCAGCCGGCGATCGCGGGCCGCTGCATCCGGAAACCCCGCCTAATCGATGAGAGGGCACGTGCGTACCGCCTGAAAAAGTGGAAGGCCCCCAGGTCCATGGGACCTGAGAGCCTTCCTGCCGTCGGGGGCATCGGCTTCAAAAGTGCATTCTGAAGCTGATCACGACCCAAAGGGCCGCGATTCCCAACCAAACGAGCACGCGTCTCTTCACCGACCAGCGACCCATGTAAATCGTCCAGGTGAATGAGATCGCTTCTCTGCCTCGTTTGGTTTTCCAACGGCGTACTTCAACAGGCATATGCCTCTCTCCAGATTGAGGACGGAGAACAAACTCTCCGCCGCAGTTTCACATCCAACAGGCCATTTCTCCCGCTACGACCGCGTGCGGCCGTCGTTTGAGAACGAAGCGTTGTTGGGTGCCAGAGAGAGAACGGGTCGCTGTAGTCGCCTTTCTATTTTTGGCGCGCCCCGACGACGAAGGCGGCATGGAAAAACCCGCGAGGGGTTGGTCCCACGTTGCAGCACGGCACAACGCCGCGCCGAAGACTCAAGGCTCGTGGTCAGCTTCTTTCGCTGCGGCTGGCTGATCGACAACGCTGGCTGACTCTGCCGCCGACCGCCACATTGGCCAGCAAGCCCCGGTCTCACTCTTCAGTTACCGGTGATCCCGGCAGTTTTTCTCACACGGCCAAGAAACATGCCGGACTACTGACAAATTCCACGGGCCATCCCGGTCTATCCGCGTCCACCGCCGTTGCTTGCGGCGAACGCAAAGGAGGCCACGGATGTCGATGAACACACCCTTTTTCGCGAACGGGATCGATCGGACGGGGTACGAGTTGTTGGCCCAAGCGCTGAACGCCGCGAATCGCACGGCAAAGCACTTTAAGGGCCGCTCGATTGGCAAAACCGCCTACGCAGCGAAGGCCCTTCTCTTGAGCGTGCTGATTGAGGAGGATGTGCCGGCCGTCGGCTGCGGCCCGGGTCGTGTTGGCGGGTTTGGCGGTTGGGTTCTGGGGGCAATGTGAGCCGAGCGGAGCGGGCGGAAAAGAGGCGTTGGCCGGTTACGCAGGGTGAGCGAAAGCGCTGGCGAACAGGAGCATCTCCCGCGCCCTCGCGGGAATGCGGAAACTTGGAAGGGCTGCTTGTAGCGTCTCAGCATTTTGCGAAGTTGCAGGCGTTCCGGTCGCGAAAACCGTCGCAATTCCCGCTGGCCCCGACACCGCTAAGCCACGGGATTTGAGTAACTTACGAAATGTGACTGGATTCTGTTTGCCAGGCCAATTGCCGGCAAAGCGACGCCAGCGGCCTCCGTCGCTGGCGCCGAGTATCAAACGACCATGAGCTTTTACAACCGCTTCGGGGCCGACACCGTTCTCTCCGCCGTCTTTCGGAACACCACGCAGTATTCGTGCTGGATTCGAGCGTCGGTCAATCCGGTGTAGGTCCGGTTGTCCGACTGGCAATGGTGCTGTGCTTTGATAAGAACGGAACACACTCGGCCAAGTTCGCCGTCCCAGCACAATAGGTCCCGGACAATTGGAAAATACTGGCCACGTTTCCGCACGTCACCGACCAAGACCGCGAGGTGCCCGTCGGCGTTAAGCGCCGCGTGGCACCGAGCCAAGCACCGGCGAAGACGTTCACGAAAGTCGTCGTAATCCGCGCATGTGCTTAAGTCTGCGGAGTCCTCGCTGTATTGGATGATGTTCCAGTACGGCGGATGAACCCATATGAAGTCGAACTTGCCGGGGAGCTGGTCGCGTTGCAGGTTGAATCCGCTACGAAGGTCGCCTCCCCAATACCCAATCTGGGTCCCGTGTTCCTGGTTGAGCCATTGGATGACGTCTCGCGTGGTTCCTGAGCCCATCATCGGGTCGGCTACGCTGCGCGGTTGATACCGAAGCGTCAGGCCGAGAAAGAGCCGCCCATCGCAGTTCCCGCGATATCTTCCGTCACCCCAAAGCGAGCAGCGGTCGGGATAAGAAACAAAGGAGGTCATTTGTCTGGCCCGAAGAACCAATTCGTCGAGCGTGGTGTGTTGCAGATTACTCATACCGTCTATCAAGTTGATGAGCCCGCCGGGACTACCGCCGGCGGGCACGTTGAAACAAAGTCATTCTCGCTGCGGCATTGCACAGTGACTCAGAGTTTTGTCAGGTCCACGAGCCGGTACCGCCAGAAGGGCTCCATCTCTGGGGCATTCAGCGTCAACAAGACCGTGTCGTTTATCACTCGTCCGGTGGCGGCGAATTCCGCACAGCACGAGCACATCAGTATTGCCTCGAACTTCTGAACAAGTCCCGGCCAGTGCCGGCAGAGCTTCTCAAGGTCCCAGTGTTTTCCGCATCGATTGCATGTCATCTCCATGGGTTTTCTCCCTCGATTGAGCGGCGGCGTTCTGCCCGCCTCGGGTTGCGCCCGGAGCTCGCATTCAGCACCATGCTTCGAATGGACCCCCCGGGGGACATTTTGAAAGGCTGACTTCACCCTTCACCCCGCTTTGCGGGTGAAGGCAGGCTTTCAAAAGCCACATTGAGCGGCGAAGCCCGGTGCGGTGGCGTGGTGCAAGCGAAGCGGCGAAGAGCATGACAGTTCCGAAGGGGCGTGGTGCGGCGACGGTGGCGGGGAACTGGCGGGCTCTTCGGGGTGGCGTGGGCATTGGGTGAGTCGCTCTCCACCTGTGGGCGAGGGCAAGCGCAGCGCGCCCGTGGGCGGTTGGGCGGGTGCGGAGGGCAAAGAGCATGACAGGTCGCAGCGCTGTACGAATCAGAAGGGGTGCGACCTGGCGGGCTCTTTGCGGAGTGCGGGAAAGAAAGCAGTGAGCTTGCTCGCCATGCTCCGGGGCGCGGAGGTGCCGATACACGTCCGCGCCCCGCGGCGAGTGGCCGCAACGAATTTGCTGGTCCACCGCGTGACAAAGCAGACCGCGTCAGACGGTCCTGAGTGGAGGTCGGAGTCACCGACTTGCCGAATCGCTCGGCGGAGTAACACACGTGTCTGTACCGACAAATGGCAATCCCGAACGCATCGACCCGAAGTCCTCGGACGACGGGGCTCAACACAGCACTCCGTCTGAAAAGCGATGCGAAGCCAGCATCGAACAGCTCACGCTCACCGCGAAGGAACTCGCCGCCCGCCTCGGTATCAGCCGCGCCCACGTCTGGAAGTTGCTGAGCCTGGGGCAACTGCCGTCCCCGGTACGACTTGGGCGAGCTGTGCGATGGGACAAACGGGGCATCGACGCGTGGCTGGCAGCGGGTGCGCCCGCGATGGCCCATTGGGAGCGGACAAATACAAAGACAACGCGAGGTGAATCGTGAATTCGCTGCGAAGCCGTGCGAATCCGAGCAACGGGCAGTACATCGAGTTTCGGGACGAGAGTGGCCGAGACCTGTCGCCGGAAGAGCTGAGCACGCTCATCTTGGCCACTTGGGACGGCCCGGTTCGATTCGGCATGACCGGACCGGAACGCTCGATGCTGTATCGGCTCGCGTCCGAACTCCGGCTGACGGCCGAGGAGTTTCGTCGGCTGACACCGGCTGCTTTCCGGTTTGGCGAGACGACGACAGTCCGTGTTGCAGTTGGCGATGGCGGAGGCCGGCACCCGCGGCGGCTGACGCTTCGCTCCGAGACGGCAAGAGATCTCGGCTCGTTTCTTGTTGTGCCAGAGCCGGACCAACCAATCTTTCGAGTCCCGAACGAACTGCCGGAGATGCTCCGCGCTGATGTGCAGGCGGCGTGCGAAAACACGCCGTCAAAGAAGCACACGCTGGACGCTGACGTGGGTCGCGCATCTACGAAACAGCCAAAAGACAAACAAGCATGATTGACGTCGCTACTGAAACCCTGGTTCCACTGCGGGAAGTACCGCGGTGCCTCCCGCTAAGGCCGAATGGCAAGCGCCTACATATCAGCGCGGTTTACCGCTGGACGCTCCGCGGGATCAAGGGCGTGGTTTTGGAGACAGCTCGCATAGGCGGTACGACCTACACGAGTCGTGAAGCGATTCAGCGGTTTGCGGAGCAACTCGCGGGAACGACGCCAGTACCGATTCCGCCCACGAGCGTGAACCGCACCAGGCAACGGCAACTCGAACAAGCGAACGCCGCTGTGTCGAAGGCGTTGGGTCTCAACGAACCACTTCACAATCGAAAAGCGAACCCCGAATAACAAGGTTGCGATCGCGATTGGCGAGCCGGTTCTTCCCCCACGGAGACTGCACATTTGTCCAGATAATTTGGACCATCGTGCGTGAGTCATCGAATCGCGACAGCTACCTCACCAAACGATTCAGGCTCCGGCCACGCCTTGCGGCATGGCCGGAGCCTGCACGGCAGTCGCCTGCCGGTATCGACACGAGAGCCTACCCGACCTCTGCCATGATGTCAGCAGCCTTGGCTCGGTCCAGTTCGGCATAAACCTCCGTCACCGCGCTGGAGCGATGCCCCAGAACCACACGAGCGGCTTCGATTCCGAATCGCTTTCGCAGGTACGTGGCAGTCGAATGCCGCAGCCGGTTCGGCCCCCAAACTTCGACATTCGCTTTTTTGCAGGCACGCTTGATGGCGTAGTAGTAGCTGCGCCGTGTGTAGCGATTGCCGGCGACACGCTTCGGTCTCGGGCGACGCTTCTTCGGCGGATTGTTGCCCCGTCGCAAGCGGTCGCGAGTCTGCTTCACCGCTTCCTTCGGACTGAACAGGTACGCGTCAGCCGGCCGAGAAAGGAACGGCGTCACAATTGCCTGTGCTCTCGGGCCGAGATAGATGACGCGCTCGATACCGTGATGCTCCGTCTTGTGGCGGGCCGGTCGATAGACCCACGTCGCCTGATTTCGGTCGATGTCCATCGGCCGCATCGCCGTGACTTCATTGGGCCGCATGCCGGTCAATTGCTGAAGCTCAATCATCGCCCGCACCTGCGGCGTCACATGCGGCAGAATCGCGTTGACGGTTTCCTCAGTGACGGGCCGCACCGGACCAATCTCGCGAGCATCGCTGCGACCGGCTCGAAGCGGTGCAACGGCCTGGAGTGCATGAAGAACACCAGGCGGGACCAGCTCGTTCTCCACGCCCCATTTGAACACGCGGCGGATGCGATTGACGCGGAAGTTGACGACGCGGCGTGAGAGCTTCTTCTCAATCATTTTCTGACGCACGGTCTTAAGTGCGGTCGGGCCGAAGTCGGCGACGCGCGTCATGCCGTAGAACTCCTGCAGCTGACGCGTTGCTTCCTTGACATTCTTGGCCTCGCCCGTCGGCTCGCCGTCCTTGATGTAATAGCGCTCCGCGTATTCGAGATACGCCGCGAGCAGCTCGCAGACTCTGAAGTCGGCGCCGCCGGCAGAAACCGTTGCGCTGGCAGCGGCCGCCGCCGGTCCGGCGGTGGTCCACTCTGCAATCAGCCGCTTGTATGCGTCGACGCTTTCAGGAGAGTCGTGAGGACCGAGATAGTGGTCGCGGCCGTTCAGCGTGACGACTGCGTTTCCCGAGACCTTGTGAAGGCGATACGAGGGGAGTTTCTTCGTGAGCTTCGGCATCGTGCAGCTCCTTCAGGCGGAGCCAAAACGGTATATACCGTTTTGCGCTCGAACCTTCGGGCTGCACTTTCCGACGGGGAAAGGCTCGCTAACTTGCGATCAGCCACAGACTTATGTTTCACAGCGGGCGATGGGATTCGAACCCACGACGTCCAGCTTGGGAAGCTGGCATTCTACCACTGAATTACGCCCGCAGAGGCCGTTTTGCACTACATTTCTGCGAACCCTTGCACTACAATTCGGTCGGTTCGGCAACGGCCGCGAGGCCTCCGGATGCGTCATCCGGAGCCTTCTCCGCGGCATTCTATCCGCCGGTGTTCAGGTGGCAAAGCACCGAAATCGACGCATCCCGAAGCTCCGGTTTACGAAGCTCCGCGGCATCGGCTGGCACGTGAACTACCGGGACCAGGGAACGGGCACACCGAGAAAGCACCGCTTCAATATCACGGAGAAAGACCGCGAGCCGGAGGCCCGCGTTCTCTACGCCGCCTGGATTGCGGAGCACTTGGGCGGGGTAGTGCTCCCAGCGAAGGAGACGAAGGCGAAGCCCACACCGAAGCGGCCTTCAGGCACGAAGGTTCTCTCGGGTTCCATTCTTGAGGTCGCAAGCGGCTTTATTGAAGCCGAGAAGCTTCGCTCACGCGAGGGGCACGAGCCGCGAAGGAGGGGAAGTATCGCGGCTCCCGTTTACCGCGACCGAAAGAAGGTCGTGCAGGACTTCCTTGAGTTTTTGAACGCGACACGCGGGGTGGGGGCTGTTTCTCGGATGAGACTTGCCGACCTCACGATGGAAGATGTCGAGACCTTTAACCGCAGCGTGGTTGAGAAGGGTTACTCCGCTTCGCAGGTTGCAAAGCGGCTCCAGATTGTGAAGGCCATCATCGACCGTGCTGGAAGACCCGAGCACGGGGGGCAAATCCTCAAGTGGAACTGGGATTCCCGCGACGTATCGCACGGAAAGCCCACCAATGAAAGAATCATTCCGACCCGGAAGCAGCTTTTGCAGATGCTCCGTCGAACCGACCTTCGCGGACGCACCATGATATGGCTCGGTATCGGCCTTGGGTTTGGTGCTCGCGACCTTGCAGCGATTCGTGTCGGGCAAATCACGAAGGACTCTTACGACCTTCGTCGCAGTAAGACCGGTGTGCAGCGGTTCGGGGAAACTCCCGCTCGCGTGTGGCACTATGTGTCAAAGTATCAAACAAGGATGAAGCGTGCCGCGGGGCAGCTTCTCTTTGTGACGAAGCACGGAGTGCCGCTTGTGCAGCCCACATCGAATGCAGTTACGCAGTGGTGGGACAAGCTTCGAACGAGAATCGGCGAGAGTAAGAAAACCCTCCCCGGCTACTACACCCTTCGACACCTCGGGGCGACCGAATTCGGCTCACGTCCCGGCTCTTCCATCGGCGAGGTGAAACGCTGGCTCGGTCACTCCGCGAGCTCCGACATGGCCGACGTCTACATGCGGCCTGTTCGCCCTGAGTTCCGCGAGGTCGTCGAGTGGGTCCGAAGCCGGCTCCAGACTCCGGTCCTCGACGATGTTCAGCCCGGCGTCATCAAGCTGCGTCAGCGAAAGCTCGCCGCGAATAAAACTAATGAGGCTTCCTGACCCTTTGCCGCGACGATGAGGCGAGGCCGTTCTCCGCTGGCCTCGTTGCTCTGCTTCTCATTCCGCTTCGCGTTCGCCGCTCCCCCGGCTTCGCCGCCGGCCGTTCGCGGCACCGGCCGCGGCCAGGCTTCGCCCTGCGGGCGTGCCTTCCGGCACCAGCCTGTCACGTCCGTTGCCCGATGCTCACGGCCTGAGAGCGGCTCTCGCTCCGCGTGCTCCTTTTGACTCGAACGGACCGTCCCGCATCCGCCGTGAAGGGACGGTCCCTTCTCGAAAACAAAAGGAGCTAAGAAACATGAAAGCAGATGAAGCGAAGAAACTGGCGGACAACGCACTCGACACGCTCGCCGCGGCTTTGAAGGCCGGGAAAAGCGACAGCCTCACGGCGTATCTCGCGGCGATGGGCCGCTTCCACGAGTATTCATGGGGCAACGTGATGCTCATCGTCTCGCAGAAGCCGGATGCGACCCGCGTCGCCGGATTCAACACGTGGAAGACGCTCGGTCGCTTCGTGAAGAAGGGCGAGAAGGGCATCGTCATCATCGCACCGATGCTCATCAAGCCGAAGGAGTCGGCGGCGAATGACGACGAAGCCCGCCTTCTTCGATTCAAGGCCGTGTACGTCTTCGACGTGTCGCAGACCGACGGAGAGCCTCTCGCCGAGTTCTCGCACGTCGCCGGCGACCCGGCCGGATACACCGACCGGTTGAAGGCACTCGTCGCCGCTCAGGGCATCAAGCTGGAGTACTCCGCGTACTTGGCGGGTGCGAAAGGCCGCTCACATGGCGGCCGAATCGAGCTCCTCTCCGACATGCCGCCCGCCGAAGAGTTTTCGGTTCTCGCTCACGAGCTTGCTCACGAGATGCTTCATCGCGGGGAGCGGCGAAGCGAAACGTCGAAAACAGTTCGCGAGACCGAGGCTGAGGCGGTCGCATTCGTCGTCTGTCAGGCCATCGGACTCGACACCGGCACGCACGCCGCGGACTACATCCAGCTTTATGACGGCGACACGGCGACGCTCGCTCAGTCGCTCGAATTCGTGCAGAAAACCGCCGCCGACATCATCGCGGCGGTTGCAGCCGAAGAGCCGCTTGCCGAAGCGGCCTGAGCGAACCGGAGCCGGCTCACGCCGGCTCTTTTTTTGTTCGCGGTCGCAAGACCGAGGAGCAACGGCCGTGCCAGCCCGCTTCGCGGATCTGTCACGCCCGTTGCAAATCCGGCGAGGAACCCTCAGACTCCGGACCTTGCCGGCAGGGTAAGGGACGCCCTGTGGCCGTGCGTCTCGGGTCCAGAGAGGACGAGGACCCGAGGACGACGGCCTTAAACGGCAGAACAAGGAAATGTTCAGGCGGGTACATCGGCGAGAAACAGCATATGTGGTCAGACCGCGAAACCGAACATGATTGCCTAGGCTATTCGAGCTACGTGTCGGTTTTGGCCACCATCAGCACGCATCCGGACATCGCTCCGCTCACGCTCGGCATTTTCGGCTCCTGGGGCAGCGGGAAGACGAGCCTAATGCGGATGCTTCAAAATCGCATCGAGGCCGACGCTAAGGCCGACAACAAGCTGCTCACTCTCTGGTTTAACGCGTGGCGATACGAGGGCCGTGAGGAGGCACAATCGGCCCTTATCCACGCAATTCTCGCGACGCTCAAGCAGAAACGCACGCTGGGCGAAGAGGCCAAGACGACGCTCAAGAAGCTCGCGAAGAGTGCGAGCATCCTGAAGCTCGGCAAGTTCATCATGAAGAGTGCCATCTCGCTAACACCCGATATTGACGGCTTTATTGATTGCTTCAGCGAGGAGTCGGACAAGCTCGCCGACACGATGGAGGGTTTTGAGCGAGATTTCAATGAGCTTTTGAAGAGCGTTGGACTCGAACGCATTGTCGTGTTCATCGACGACCTTGACCGATGTTCGAGCCTCAAAGTGATTGAGACTTTCGAGACCATCAAGCTGTTCCTGAACACGCCCGCATGTACGTTCGTGATTGGGGCGGATGCTGAAAAGATTGAGCACGCGGTCGGAGAGGTCTATCAGGTTGCGGATAAACGCCGAAGGGAGGACTACCTAGAGAAGATTGTCCAGATACCGTTCAACATTCCGGAGCAAGACCAGCAGGACATCGCTTGCTATGTAGGGATGTTGCTTGTTGGGCGACATCTGAACGCGGCCGGTTGGCACAAACTCTGTCAGGCGAGAACAGACTTTTACGCGAATAAAGACGACGCGTTGGTCACGTGCTTCGGTAAATGGGCAGGAGACAACAAGCACTTGTTTCCACCACAACAGTCCGCCCTAGTCGATGCCGAACTGAAGGACATTCTTCGCTACGTTCCCATTCTCGCTCGCGGCCTTCGAGGTAATCCGCGGCAGCTAAAGCGTTTCTTAAACATCCTTGCTCTACGTCGGAAGCTAGCCGAGGAAAATAAGCTCACGTGGAAGGCCGACCTTTTGGTCAAGCTCTCGGTTCTCGAATATGCCGACAGAGACTTCTTTCATTTGCTTGTTGAAAACGTGGACCCCGAGACCGGTTGTTCCACGCTCATCGAAGAGATGCTAAAGGCTGACGGCAAGGGAGACGAATCGAGTTCGCAACTCGTTACGGAGGCCTTGGCAAAACCCGGGCGGCTGGATTTTCTCAAGTCCGAGCCACCCCTTGGCGGAAAGACAGACCTCAGCCCGTATCTTTTCCTTGCCCAAACATCGCTTTCCCGCATCGCCTCGACGGCTCTCGCTCCTGTCGATGAGCAAGTTCAGGCACTTGTCAACACCATTGCGACGGCCGACCCTGTACCCAGCAAGGCCGCTGCTGCCCGTGCGGCCTCAAAAGACCCTGCGATTGCAGGAGCCATTGTCAAGGCATTGGTCACCGAACTGCCGCGAGTGAAAGACCCCGCCACACAGACACACATTCTGATTGCGATGCAGACAATTTGCAGAAGGCACAGAGACCTCTTTCCTCTCGCCGTCAGGGCGGCCGAATCTTTAGAACCCGGACAACAAAGCGGTGTCGCATTGACCGGAGCCGGGCTCTTGGCTGACGCGAAGGCTGCCGGAGCTAGTGTGTCTGACGAACTCATCGCCAAATACAACAAGGCCTCGCCGCTGGCTGCTCTTGTAGGAAAGGGCCGCGGACGAAAAGAGGTTCGCTGAATGGGCACATCCGCAAGCCTGCCAACCCCAAAGGGCGGCAAATGGACACCTGTCAAGAACAACATCACCGACTGTCTCGGTGGTGGTGATGCAACCCCCGGGCAAATTGTTGGCGGCGTAGTGACCGCGGCCAAAGGGCTCGCTACCAACACCCCGTCTCCCAGCCGCGGACCGTCGTCCGGCGGCCGTGGAGGAAGCGGAGGTGGCGGTGGGGGTGGTAGCGGCGGCGGAAGGGGCGGAGGAGGAGGTGGAGGTGGAGGACGAGCTCGTGTAGGCCGCGGCGTAAGTGGACTCGCCGGGTTCGGAGCAGCGGTCGCTGAGGGCGGCCTCGACGCGGGGCTCAAGTCTCTCGGCCTCGACGAACTGCGCGGCAAGACTGCGGCGGAGGTCGTCGCAAGAATTGCGGAGCGTCTTGCTGAGACAAGCGACGGCTTGGAGTACGAACTACTGTCCGATGCCTTCCGAGACACACTCCTTCAGGCCGCGGCCCTTGAAGGTGACGCGGGTTACTCCAATCTTGAGGCGGCTCTACAGTCATTCATAGAAACCCACGGAATTGAAGGTCTCGTGTCAGGCTTTCTCACACGTTACGTGTTTGACCGCGTGTGGGGTCTCATCGAGAGCCACGTCGATAGAAAAGCTGATACTCAGTCTGAGGCAGTGTCGCTGTCATCGGCGGTGGAGCAGGTGTGCCGCACCGAGGTTGAAGGGGTCATCGCCGACGCAAAGACCCAGGGACGGTTTGACGGTATCGCATGGTTTGATGAAGAAGGTCGTAGGATTGGTCGCGATATCGTCGCAGACCTTGAGGGAAGACTTGCTGCCTTGGATGAGGGAGCGTTGGCATGAAGTTCCTTCGCTACGTCGGCCGTGACGGATGCAAAGCCAAGGAGTACCGCGACGCACTCGTATCAAAAGACACAGCGGTGATTGACAGTTTGCCAAGAGGCGGAAATGTATCTCTCTTCTTCGAGCTAAACGAGCGTAGATGCAAGATTAACTTCCCTGACGATGCACGCGACCTATTAGACCTTGGATTGGTGGTGTATATCGCGGATGAAATGGTCCTTCGCGAAGCTGCCCCAGATGGATGGACCCGCGACCTTGAATTCATGTTCCCTGTCGCAACGCCCAAAGCGTGGATGGGGGGAGCTGAGACACTCCGGAAGCTTATTACGTTCCTTTCTGGCGATATCACTCGCTTCAATTTTATCGAGCGTGGTCGCTTACCCCTCGTCGGCACTCACCGCCTAAGGCTCCGTAGCCGATTTGATTGCGTGTGCCTGTTTTCAGGGGGCACCGATTCGCTGCTAGGTGCGTTGGCGTTGTTAGACGCCAAGAAATCAGTACTCCTTGTCGGACATCAAGCCGACTCCGTTACGTCAGCGGCCCAGTCAGCCCTCGCGGCCATGCTCCATAAGCTCTATCCGGACCAGGTGTTTCTCGTGCAATCTCGTGTCGCCCGGTCGCGAGGCAAAAAGCCGCGTTATGCTCTCCCCGACAAGGTTGAGGAATCGCATCGGCCACGTTCATTGCTGTTTCTTTCGATTGCGGCCGCGATTGCAAAGACGCTTGGCGTCACTGAGATTCATATCCCGGAAAACGGCCTGATAGCCCTCAACCCGCCGCTCCAGACTTCGCGTATCGGCACGCTAAGCACGCGAACCGCCCATCCGACCTTTCTCAGCTTGTTCGCTCAGTTCCTTGTGCAAGCGAAGCTCTTAACTCCACGTCTCAGAAATCCTTTCATCTACGACAGCAAAACTGACATGATAGGTGCGGCGGATAGTAAGCTGTACCCGCTTTTGCGTCGGGCGGTATCGTGTGCAAGGCCATCGCGGAATAACAACCTCGGCGTACGACATTGCGGCTACTGCGTTCCCTGCGTACATAGAAGGGCCGCGTTTGCACCTGTCGGCATCGACGACGCCAACGATTATGCCCATGACGTATTTAAGGACCTTGGGAGCTGCACGTTACACAAGCAGGCTGATTTCAGAGCACTGGTTCGGTTCGCGACTCGCGTCATGAATGCCTCAGTATTTGAGCGGGAACTCATCGTGCTCTCACAAGGGGCGTTTTCGCCGGAGTTGGGCGGAGCGCTGGGACCCCGCAAAACTACGACTTATCAACCATGGACCGACATGCTTGAACGATGGGCAACGTCATTCATACAGCTCATTGACGCTCGATGCTCGCGTGAAACCAACGCCATTCTTGGTCGCAGTCGTACGCGAAAGGGGAAGGCGACGCGAGGATGAAGGCTATTTCTGTCAAGCAGCCGTGGGCGAACATGATTGCATGTGGCGCAAAGACCATCGAGACTCGTACATGGGGTACCTCATATCGCGGTCAACTTCTCATAGTCTCTTCTAAGACGCCCAAGATTGAGCCGGCAGGTTTCGCGGTCGCTGTTGCGGACGTGGTTGATTGTCGCCTAATGACCAAGGAGGACGAGGCTGCCGCGTGCTGCTCGATTTACCCGGATGCACATGCGTGGATTCTGTCTAATGTGCGTCGCATTGAGCCTATTCCCATAAAGGGAGCACTCGGCATTTACGAGGTCTCGGTAGACCCGGCGTCGCTCACAAATATCGACCGCTCCGATGCCGCGGCCTGCACACCGCGACAACGGCAGTTGTTCTGAGTCTCACCATTTCGCAGCATATTCTTCCAGAATGTGCATGTCAGTCAGGTTCAAATAAATGGCCGTCGTCTCAAGCCGGTCGTGACCGAGTATCCGCGACAGAGCCGCAATCGACCCGCCCTTTTGGAGGAAGAGCGTCGCGAACGTGTGGCGGAGAACGTGCGGCGTCACCTCACGAGCGATGCGAGCTCGGTTTGCGACATCCTTCACGATTTTTTGGACCCGCCTTTCTCCGACGGGGAAACTGTCGTGCAATGCGAAGTGCGGCTCGATAAGTGCCCGCACCCGATTCGAGAACGGGACTACTCGGGCCTTCGACTTTTTACCGAACGGCCCGCCCTTCCCCTTCACGCGAAACGCCTTTTGCTGCCAGAGGATGTTTGCCGGTTGAAGCCCGCAAAGCTCCGAGACGCGAAGGCCCGTGTCGCCGAGCGTCCACACGCACATTCGTTCGAGCGGGCTCTCGCACGCGTTCGCGAGCTGGTCAAATTCGTCGGCGAGCAGCGGCTCGCGTACGTACTGGTAGGCCAGGGGTGCCGCCTCCATGCGGCTAAGGGTTCGTACTTCACCGGGGATTGCGAAGTCGGGTCGCAATCCGTGAATCGACCTTATTACGACGTGCCCACGTCGGTCAACCCGACAAATCGCGGGTCGCACGCACGTTTCCGGCGGGGGCCCGCACCGCGGGCGCCGACCAATGAAGTTCGCACTTACAAGCGGAAGGCGAACTCGCCGGCCGGACCCCCGGCCGGCTTGCAGGGCCAGAACGTCACCTTGCAGCAAACCCCGTTTCCGGGGTTAATTGACGCACCGCCGTCGTTTACAGTGCTCGACATCAAGGCTGGCCGGGGAGTGCGTGCGTTGCTCGGTCCCGGAGGGACTGCGTTACCGGTTCAATCGTTCACAGGGCATCGCGGAGCAGCATGAGCCGATGAACCACTTCAGCGAAAAAGTCAGCTTCATTTGGTCGCTCGCTGAGCTTCTTCGCGGGCCGTACAAGCCCGCTCAGTACGGCCGCGTCATTCTGCCGCTTACGGTGCTTCGCGGAGCCGCTCGATTCGCTCGGGCGATGCCTGGAAGTTCAAGCGGAGCGGGCGTTCAATCGTCACCTGCCGGTAACCGAAGTCGGCGTTGTCGAACACCTTGGACCGTTCGCACTCGGCGAACTCGCCGTAGAGCCGCGTGACTTCGTCAATCTGCTCGCTGCTGATTTCGTTTCGCTTGTTGTTCAAGCTCTTTCGCATCTTGCGATAGAGGTCCACGGCGTTGATGAGCTGCACCTTGCCGCGTCGCTCCGGCCGCTTGCGGTTGGTAAGAATCCAGACGTAGGTGAAGATGCCCGTGTTGTAGAAGAGCTGGTCGGGGAGGGCAACAATCGCTTCGAGCCAGTCGTTTTCGATAATCCAGCGGCGGATTTCGCTCTCGCCGCTCCCGGCGTCGCCGGTGAAGAGTGGCGAGCCGTTGAAGACGATGCCGAGCCGCGTTCCGCCGTCCTTCTTCGGCTTCATCTTCGAGAGCATGTGCTGAAGGAACAGGAATGAGCCGTCGTTGATGCGGGGAAGCCCGGCTCCGAAGCGGCCGTTCATGCCGAGCGTTTCATGCTCCTTGCGAATGTCGTCCTCGTCCGGCTTCCACTCGACGCCGAAGGGCGGGTTCGCGAGCATGTAATCGAACCGCTCGCGAGAGAAGCCGTCTTTGGTGAAGCTGCTGCCGAAGACGATGTGCTCGATATTCTGCCCCTTGATGAGCATGTCGGAGCCGCAGACCGCGTACGACTCCGGGTTGTGGTCCTGGCCAAAGGCTTCGAGCCTGGCGTCGGGATTCAGTTCGCGGAGATACTCGTCGGCGACAGAAAGCATGCCCCCAGTGCCGCATGCGGGGTCTAGCAGCGTCTTCACGATGCCCTTTCGCGTGAGGATGTCGCTGTCCGGCTCGAAGAGCAGGTTGACCATAAGCCGGATGACTTCGCGGGGCGTGAAGTGGTCGCCGGCCGTCTCGTTCGCGGCTTCGTTGAACCGACGGATAAGTTCCTCGAAGATGTAGCCCATCTCGATGTTGGGCACGCGGTCGGGGTGGAGGTCGATGCCGGCGAACTTGTCCACGACCATGAAGAGCCGGTTGGCCTCGTCGAGCTTAGCAATCTCAGTCTCGAAACCGAAGTAATCGAGAATCTCGCGGGCCTTCGATGAGAAGCTCTTGATGTAGCGTGTGAGGTTGGCGGCGATTTTATCTGGCTCGCCTTTGAGCTTCTGGAAGTCGAGGCGGCTCGTGTTGTGGAACGGAACCCCGGCGATGCGGTTCAGAATCGGCTCGATGTTCTCAACCTTCGAGCCTTTCATGCCCGCGTGCTTCGCGAGCACCTTCTCCTTCGTCGGCTCAAGCACGCAATCGAGGCGACGAGGCGAAGGCCTTTGTGAATCTCGCCACGTCGAAGAAGAAGGGCAAGGCCGCTGAGTCGGACATCTCGGCCGGTCGCGAGCTTCAGGCGGCCATCATTCGCACGCTCGGCACGTTAGACGCGGCCAGGCTCTACATGAGCCGTGACGAGTTCGAGGCGGATTTGTTCGCCGCGTTCGAGGGCGACGGCGTCAGGCTCGCCGCTCCGGTCAAGAAGGCCATCTCGAATTCCGCCGCCGGCATGGCGGCGACCCGCCGCTCGATTTCCTCGCGGCAAAGCTCGTCCCTCACAATCGCCCTACATGCCGCAGCGTCGCCCTTGAGAAACTCGCGGACACCCGCCGGCTCGGAAAGCCGCTCTAGCCCGCGTGTAAGGAGCTTCGCGAACCTCTGCGGCTCGACATCGCTCAACTCTGCCGCTTCGCCTCGCGTGAGCTCCAATGCCACCTTCTCCGCTCGCCGCCTTGTGTGCTCGCGGTCTTCGTCCTTCCGGTGGCCTGTGGCCGCCGCTTCGCACGCCGTCCGCTCCACATTTTCTCGCAGATACTCGACACGGGCTCCCACTCCCGCGGCAGGCGACCATGCGACTTTCCTCATCGTCCGTTCAATCAGCCGGCCGGCTTCGACCGGATTCTGAGCCAGGAGCGGAATGGCCCGCTCGTGTCCAGGCCTCACGAGATACGAAGCACTCGATAGCCCCCACTTCGAGAGCACGCGAGAAAGCTCCTCAGGATTCGAGGCAGCAGCACCTTGCTGCTTGTCTTGATTCTTCTTTGCTTCTTTGTGGGTCAGCAGTGACCCGACCCCAGGGCCACTTGTGACCCGAGTACCGGGGTCACTTGTGGCCCGACCCTTAGTCGAAGCCGGGTCACTTGTGACCCGACTCTCGCTTCGAACGACACGCCGAATTGCGAAGACGCACTCGCTCGCCACTTCAGGCGAGCGAATGTCAGCCAGGAAAAAGACCGAACCCTTCCCCGCCTCCCGCTCGACTGATAACAGGCGGCAAAGCTCAAGGAGCTTTATTGCCCGCTTCACAGAGCTCTCGGAAAACCCGGTGTCGATGGCGAGCCTTTTTCTATCCGGTGTCACGTTCGGCAGCCGCCGGACGAGTGCCACGTAGACGGCTTGGACGGCTCGCCCGCCATTGAGCGATTCCAGGTCCCGCAGTGCCGCAAAGACCTGATTATCGATTGCGGCCCGCAACGCTTGCTCAGCCGTGAGGCGAAGCTCGACTCCGGGGAGCCTCAGTAGCATTCCCTCTCCCGCCTCCTTTGCCGCCGCGTTTCCCTTCATGGCCCTCCCGTCCATAGCTTCGACAATTGCTCGAAGCGGAGGTTGCCGCAACCCGGATTCTTCCGGATTCGTGAGTGAATTTATGAAGTTATGAGCTTCATAAGCTCACGATTTCTGATTCTCATAGGTTCATGCTCTCACGAATTCAGAGATTCAGAAGCTCACGCTTTCTGAACTTCGCAAGGTCATACATTCTGAACATCGCACTTTATGAACTTCATGGCTTCTGAGGTTCGAATTCTATGAGTTCACGAACTTAAGAAACCATGAGCTTCTGAGGTTCTTAACCTATGAAGTTCATAGGTTCATAGTTCGCAAGCGAGGCCGCTTGTGCTCGGTTGGTGCGAATCATCGTGAACTTAGCCAAGAATGTCTCAGTGGTTTCAAATTGTGTCTAGTGCGAAGAGCGGCCTTGTGCTACGGCTCAGCACATGAACCACCGCAACACCACACACGGAATCACGGGAGGAGGGGAGTTTCTTGACGTTGAGGCGGCTTCACGCCTTTTGGGCGTTCACCGAAACACGCTCTACCGGCTCATTCGAACGGACGACCTTCCGGCCTTGAAACTCACCCGCGGGGGCCGCTGGCGGTTTCCGCGAAAGGACCTTCTCGACTGGCTCGAAGCGAGACAGGCAAGGACAACCCCATGAAGCAGCCAACATTCGTCAGCATCGTGAACCACAAGGGCGGCGTCCTAAAGACCACCACCACCGCCAATCTCGGAGCAGGGCTGGCCCGGCTCGGAAAGCGGGTCCTCGTCTGCGACCTCGACCCGCAGCAAAACCTCACGGCGAGCCTCATCGGACTTCGTCCCTTCGATGGACACGTGCCAACTCTCTTTGACGCGTTCATGAATGAGGAGGGCTTCGACGCACTCATTCAGCCGACCGCGACTAAAGGCCTCGATATCCTTCCGAGTGCCGAGGACTTCTTTGCGGCGGAGCTTAGCCTTGCTCCCAAGGAGGCGAGGGAGTTCACGCTTCGGACCTGCTTTCGTCGGACTGAGTGTCTCTCGCAGTACGACTTTGTCCTCATCGACAACTCGCCAAGCGTTTCACTCATCACCGTGAACTCGCTTGTTGCCAGCAATTATTATCTCGTGCCGGTTTCGGCGGAGTACCTCCCGCTTACCGGCCTCATCATGCTCGGAAACTCAATCGGCCGCATTCAGCAAAAGCTTGCTCCCGAGCTTCGCTTGCTCGGCGTAGTGCTCACCCTCTACCACCGCTCGGAAAACATCTGCCGCGAAGTCGAGCGAAAGCTTCAAGCGGAGCTGGGTGAAATGCTCTGCAGGACTCGCATTCGCGTGAACACAAAAGCGAAGACCGCACCCAGTGTGCAGAAGACGATTTTTCAGTTCGAGGACGATTCCGCAGGGCGGGGGACAGAGGACTACACGCGGCTTGCCGAAGAGATGCTCGTTCGCGTCAGCTCCGCTCACGAGGCTCCGATGACTGAGGCCGCAAATGGTTAGAACGCCCGCTTCGCCGACCCTTTCCGAAAACGTCCAGGTGTCGGGCGGGCTTCAGCAGTTTCGTACCGTCGCACGGGGAGCACGCGACCCGATTGACACCCCCTTTGGTTCACCGCCGAAGTCTCTTCCGGGGGAAGTTACTCCGGCGACGGAAGCTCCGAAGCCGGAGCCTGTACAAGTTCGCCCGCGACCGGCTGCCAAAGCCCCCAAGGAGGCCCGTGCTGCCGCTCTAGCAGCCGAAGAAGGCGAGGGGCCACCACAACCCCTAACCGACGATGAACCGGTCACCTTGCCCCTTCCACGAGCTTTACGCGACGAAGCCGAAGAGCTCGCTCGCCACTTCAACCGCACTCGCACCATCCGCAAGGAGCGTATTACCCGAAACACGCTCATCCGAGTCGCACTCCGTAGGCTGCTAGACGATTTCTCGAATCCGCCTGCAACTGCGGTCAACTCCGAGGCGGAGCTCTTAGAGCTTGCACGCTCAAGCAATCGGCGATAGCCGCGTCCGCCAAAGCCGTTACCGCGCGGGTCGCTAAAGGAGGCTCGTTCTCTTTTCGGCTCTAAGTCTGCATCCTTCGCCGTTCCGCGTTCTCTCGCGTTGTGAACGCCTCTTTGAAAAATCACACCGACGCTTCCGCCGTCAAGGACCGCTTCGCTCTCCTCCTTGACCGCTCGCGTTCGGCGTGCCTCCGCCATGGGCGTTCATTCACAACGCAGGAGAACGCTTATGGAACGACATCAACGAAGGACGCAGAATAAGAACCACGGAGGAACCGAGCCTCCGACTCAAGACCCGCTTAACACCGAGTTTTTCGGCGGACACGAGAGTCAGCCGATTAACCCGCACGCTCCTCCGCAAGCTGCCTTCTCTCACTGGCTCTCCGTTGAGCAAATCCGCATCATGCAGCGGATGCGAAGGGAAACCGTTATCCGAGCGATGGAGAATGGAGAGCTCCCGTATGAGCGTCGCGGAAGAATCCGCTACGCAAGACTCGCCGACGTTCTTCGCTGGGAAGAAAGCCGGCTCTCCGGAGTCACGGCACCAAGCGTCCGAAGAATCGACCCCGACCTCGAATATCTCGCCGGTTAGCCCGCGAGGGCCGCTTGTCGCGGCCCTGGGTTCTTCTTGTCGCCCGCCGTAAAATGCTCCTCATGCGTGGCGGGCAGAAAGCTTAACGTCCTCCGAGTTGTTCCCCTAAAGGAGGCCGAAGAGCGGTGCTCGGCTTTGCCGGGCTGCTCCCGCCATTTTTTCTCGCTTTCTTCTCAACCTTCCGCGTCGCAGGAGCCGCCGCCTCCCGCTTTCCGTCCAGTCCTTTGCCCGCAGGCCAGGTCGATACACGCTCACGATGCGTGTTCCTTCCGCCGCGTTCTCGCTAGCGGCAGACGCCGCCACGGTGCCCGCGTTTCTGCTTTGTCACTCGCTCGCGTCCCGGCTCTGGTCACCTTGCGGCAAGGCTCGATGCCGGCCTTCGGACCGTCACTCGCCTTGCCTTCTCGCAAGAATTCCCGCCGCACTCGGCACGCTCCCGTTCGTTTCTCCCGGTGCCTGTCATTGCCCGCCAGCCAAGGTGAGCGGGCCAATGAAGGCCCCGCCTTTTTAGGAGAAACGAACCATGACAGAGAAACAGAAACCCGTGCACACCATCCGATTCGGCAGCGTCAAGGCCGCCATCTGGGAGAATAAGGGCGAGAAGGGCACGCACTACAACGTGAGCGTCGCTCGCCTTTACAAGCAGGGCAATGACTGGAAGCTCTCAGATAGCTTCGGACGCGATGACCTGCTGGTTGCCGCGAAGGTACTCGACCTCGCCCACTCGTGGATACACGAGCAGGCAGCGGCCAAGCCGGAAGAGGCCGCGTAGCCGGCCCTCTCTTCGGCCCGCGGGAACCCACCCGCGGGCCTTTTTTTGCCCAGCCTCTTTGCGACAAGACAGCTCCGGAGACATCGACGGGAAACTGCCGGAAGGCTTCGCCTCCGGGTGACTTCGAGCAAAGGGCTCTAATCGAGCCGTGAAGAGCAAGGGGTGACCCAGGCGAGAATGTGGTCGGAGTTCGTCGTCCGGGCCTCCGGCTGCCTCGCATCCGGAGACCGCTCGCCCTTTCGGACGAGCTTCCGGACTCGCAACCGCCGGAGGACACACCTGTGCACCTGAGCGGTGCATACGGCCTCCGGGCAGACCGTGCCGAAGTGCTTGTAAATGTGGGCTTTGCGATGTTTTCAAGTCGTATACAGGCTGCGGCGAACACTCACGTAAACCTTTTGCACGGGACGGCTTCAGCCGTTTACTTGAGACCCGGCCGTAGATGCGTAGGATGTGCACCCATCATGGCAGAGCGAAGCGAACCCATCAGCTTTCGCCTTCCGGCTCCCTACGCAAAGGAGCTCATGCAGCGGGCGGCTGACCAGGGGGAGAGCGTCGGAGAACACGCCCGCAGAATCGTCATCGACTCATTAACCGACGCCGCTACCCAAGAGCTCCGGGAGGAGCTGGGCGAGCTTCGAAAGCTCGTGACTGCTGTACGGGAGGACTTCGCGACTGCGGTCGTAGCCCTGTTAACGCAGAAGAGCCCCTACAGCCGCGAGGACGCTGAGGCCTGGGTCAAGAAGACGTTCTTCCGCTGAGAACAGCGAATGCTCTCAATCGGCCGGATGGCGAGCGGCCAGAACACCTACTACCTCGACCTTGCCCGCGAGGATTACTACCTCGAAGGCGGCGAGCCACCCGGCATTTGGTGGGGCAGGGGAGCCGAGAAGCTGGGCCTCACCGGCACCGTCGAACGCCGCCAGCTTGAACGGATCTTTGCCGGGTACACGTCTGCCGGCGAGCCTCTCGTGCAGAACGCAGGTAAGGACCACCACCGGCCCGGATTTGACCTGACGTTCTCGGCCCCCAAATCGGTGAGCGTTTTTTGGGCTCTCACGGACGAGAACACACGACACCGAATGCAGGAGGCTCACCAGGCCGCTGTCATCGCAGCACTCTCGTACTTCGAAGATGAGGTGGCATGCACTCGCCGCGGTAGTGGCGGCTCCCAAAGGGTGTCGGCCGACATCATCACGGCCCTCTTTGAGCACTCCACCAGTCGGGCACTGAATCCGCTTCTTCACACGCACGCGTTGCTCATGAACGTCGTAGTCGACCACGAGGGCAAACCTGGCACGCTCGACGCTCGCTACGTCTACCGGCTCAAGATGGCACTCGGAGCCATCTACCGGGCAGCGCTTTCGTACGGCCTCCACGAACTTCGGCTGCCGTGCGAGCGAAAGCAGAGCTGGTTCGAACTGGAATCCGTTTCGCCCAAGCTCTGCGAGATGTATTCGAAGCGTCGTGCGGAGATTCTCGCGGCACTCGGGAGACTTGGTCTCGAAAGCGCAAGTGCAGCCGCATTCGCCGCTCTCGCCAGCCGAGAGCCGAAAGACATCGTGCCTCCCAGAGCCGAACTCTTCACAAAGTGGCGGACCGAAGCACGTGACGCGGGTTGGACCGGCACTTTCGAAGCAGAGCAGTTTCGAGCTCGCGGCCCACTTCCGAAGGCCACGCTTGATGCCGTCTTTGAGGAAGCCGTCACCGCAATCGCCGACAAGCACAGCCACTTTAGCTCACATGACCTTGTCCGCTTTGTGGCAGAGGCCTCGCAAACAAAGGGCATCTCCCCGCATGAGATTCGCTCTCACGTTCGGCAGTCCCTCATAAAGAGCCCGCTCATCGTCTCCCTCGGCGACTCACAAGGCGAACTGCGATATACCACGCGACAGACCCTCGACATCGAAGAGAACCTCCTTCGCCGAGTCAAACAGATGACCGCCAGGACTCGCCGTCGCGTAAGTGAATCGAAAGTGCAGTCGGTCTTAAGAAAGTACGCGACCAAGCGCTCCGCTCTTCTCCGAGAGGCGACGCATCATGTAACCCAGCTTGCCCGCCAACTTGCGATGAAGAGAACGCGTCGGTTTGACCGTGACACGGTTCGCGAGGCGTCAAGCATTGTGCTTCACGGCGGGCAGATGGCTGCCGTGCGTCACCTTACGTCAAATGAACTTGGCGACGTACGCATTCTCGCCGGCATGACCGGGGCAGGAAAAACAACCGTACTCGCCGCGGTTCGCGAAGTCTTCGAGCGAAGCGGCTTCAAGGTGCGAGGAGTCACAGCCATGCCCCGGGCACGCGATGAGCTTCAGCGTCGCTCGGGAATTGAAGCGGATACTTTCTCCTCGCTCATGCGTAAGATGAACCCGAGTCTCCTGTTTAGCATCAGGCACCACGCTAAGCAGTTCTATCGAGCCACGCGTCGACGGAAAACCTCGCGGTTAAAGCGAGTGAAGTTCAATAGGAAGACAGTGCTTGTAGTGGATGGAGCAGAGTCGTTTGCCACGTCGGAGCTGGGAGTCCTCGTCAAAGCCGTGAAGGAATCAGGCGGACTTCTCATCCTCGTGGGCGACAAGCACCTTCGTCAGCCAATTGGGCCGGGCGGAGCCTTCGCGACCCTCTGCGAACGCATCGCACATCCGACACTCACGCACTCGAAGAGGCAACGAGACCGCGAGGACATCGAGCTCGTCCACGCGGTGGCGGAGGGAAGAATCGAAGCGGTTCGGGAAAATCTCACAAAACGAAAAACGAAAACCATCGAGCCGACGACTCCGAGTATTCAGGACCTTGTTCAGTCCCTTGAGGACCGGGTCCGGTTGACTGTTGCGGATAACCCGCAGCTTGCGATTAAGTCTCTGATTTCAGACTGGATTGAAACGGAAGGCCGCCGGCCAAAAAGCGGGATGATATTCTGCGGCACCCGCCACGAGGCGGACAAGGTGAACGAGCAATGCCAGGCTGAAAGGCTGCGTCGTCTTCACCTCTTTCCCGGCGTTCGTATCGGTGTCAACGGCGGATACATCTATAAGGGCGACCGTGTTGTGCTTCGGAAGAATGCCAACGCTCGGTTCGCTCGGAGCGGTACTACGGGCACGGTCACCGGCGTTAATCCCATCCTCCGACGAGTTACCGTAAAGCTCGATAACAACGAGCGGATAGTGCTTCCGCTCCTCAGTTACAAACATCGGACTGGAAAGAGACGCGGGAAAGTCGCTCTCGACCTGTGCTACGCGGTGGCGGCGTCAGATGACTGGGGAACCGTCGACCGCTCATACGTGTTGACCGGCGAGATATGCGACCGCGAGACTCTCTACGCCCAGCTCTCACGAGCACGTGAGAAGACCCGCGTTTATACCTCCGATGCAACCATCGAATCGTTTTGGAGTGGAGTGGCCATCACGCGGCAGAAATCTCTCGCACATACGCAATTGGCACGCGAAGAAGAAACGAAGGCTCCCCGATTAGAGGAGCAGCCGACTATTTCTCGCTGAGGCACGACCATGAGCAACGTCATCAAAGCATCGGCCCTTTACCTTCTCGCAACCGCACTTGCTCTCTTGTTGGCCGGGGCCCTGTTCTATTCCGCCTATTACCTTACGTACGGCGTTATCCGAAATGCTTACCCCCATTTGCCGGCACTCGGCTCCTTTGGGATGGTTGTTTTCGCATGCCAACACGTCAGCGAATTGCTCAGAACCGAGCAGCCCTTCGGAAAAAGACTTCGGAGCATTCTCAACACGGCCTTGTTGGTTGGTAGCTCGATTTTCGTCGCCATCGTGTTTTCGGCGGTTACTAGGATGTTTGCTGATCCCGTGTTTGCGACACTCGCGTATTTTGTTGGATTTGTGGTCCCTTTTTTAGTAGGGCTCGTTATCGAGAAGGCTTCCGGTTCCCGACCGAAACACATCCGCGGCCGGGAGCTTAGTCCGCTAGCCAACGCTTCAAAAAAAGCCGAGTCGCTTCGGTCCCCAGGGGAGCCGGTTCTTTCGTGGGGCGGTATCGAGCTTCCCGAGCGGTTCTCCGAAAACCACTTTTGCGTCGTAGGAGCAACCGGCAGTGGAAAGACCGCCACCATCACGCACCTTCTAAAGTCCGTTCTCTCACAATGGACGGCCGGCAGCGACCACAGAGTGGCAATCTATGATGCAAAGCGGGACATTCGCTCGGTGCTTTTCGCCCTTGGAGTGCCCGATGAGAGAATCGTGATGATGAATCCGCTCGATGCACGTTCTGCCGCTTGGGACATCGCGGCGGATGTCGACCAGCCGCTTCTCACGCATCAAATTGCAAGCATCATCATTCCTCCTGAGCAGGGGCCGAACAAGTTTTTTTCTGACGCGGGCCGCGACATCGTGGCCGGCGTGATGAAATCACTCATGCTCACCGCGGCCAAGCGTCCGGACGGAGTGCCAGACTGGACGCTCCGCGATGTGCTCATGATTTCTCGTAACGAAAGCCGGCTTCGAGCGATTCTCTCTGCCTGCCCCGCAACGACTGAGTTAGTCGAACAGTACTTCGGCGGAGGAATCACATTCGACAACATCAAGTCAACCATCGCGAGCAACGTAGCTCTCATTGAACCCATCGCCGCCCTTTGGGCGAAATCCACCGTCAAACCAGTGAGTCTGCGGGAATGGTGTAAGGCCCAATCAGTGCTAGTCATCGGAAACGATGATTCGCTTCGAGCCCCCCTTGATGCGGTAAATCGAGTCCTTTTTCAACGGCTTTTTGAGCTCCTCCTTGGCCAGGGCGACTCGACTACGAGGCGGACATGGATATTTGTCGACGAAGTCAAGGAGGCTGGACCACTACCGCTTCTTCCCCGCCTCCTGAATAAGGGCCGCTCGGTCGGAGCGCGTGTCGTGATTGGATTCCAGGACATCGCAGGGCTACATGGCACTTATGGTCGAGACCTCGCAAACGAATTGGTAGGCATGTGCGGGAACAAGGCCATCCTCCGCGTCGATTCTGACGAGACTGCGCACTGGGCTTCACATGCGATTGGTACCGCGGAAGTTTACGAGTACTCAAGGAGCTGGCAGGTATCGGGCAGCGGTGAGCAAATTAGCGAGCAACTCCGAACCAGGTTCGTTGCACTCGGCGACGAGCTGAAGGACCTTCCCGTTCCCAAAGCTGGCCTCTTTGAGGGCTACTACATCACGCCCGCCGTGGGCGTCTTCAAGAACAGTGTCCGCGTGCTCCCGCTTGACCGCGACAAGACCGAGCTCAACTTCTTCCCACGGCCGGTTGAGGACCAATATCTTGAGCCCTGGGGCGAAGGTGATTGGAAACGGTTCACCATCGTCAGAGACGAGTCCCCCAAAGAGGCACGTCAACTTCGTTTGGAGCTAACCGACATACAGCGAATGGAAATGCCGTCTTAAGCGGGCAAGTTCCTTGCACTACATTTCCGGTCGATTCAGCACGACAAAGGTCGATTTCCCGACCCAAGGCCGTGTCAAAAACCGCGTTTTTGGGGCCGTAGAGGCGTTTTTGGAGATGTCTCGTAGTGCGGCGGTGTTTTGGGAAGCTGGCATTCTACCACTGAATTACGCCCGCAGATCGGCCGGCAATCGCGCACCGTCAACAGATCGAAATCGTGCTCAATAGGCACCAATCGAGCGAGTGACCGCGACTCATGGACTCCGACAGCGAAACGCATTGTAGTCCGGATCGCCGAAGTGACAATCGACGCCCGCCCGTGCTAGCCGTTTACCGGCGTTCAGCCCCCAGTCGGCGCCTTAAGCGCTACCCGCGCATCGGGTCACATCGCGAGCGCCCCGCAAGCCCGAGCTCATCGGCGATCAGTTGTGCACAGCACTCCTCGCCCATCTACGGGCAGCGGTATCATGCGGCGTGGAGCGAGTTTTGAGCGCAAACCACTCACCCAATGCAGCGAATCCAGCGGCGGCGTCGGCCGCGCCGCCCTTTGTTCATCTGCATCTGCATAGCGAATACTCGCTGCTCGACGGCGCGTGCCGCCTCAAGCACACCGTGGCCCGTGCCAAGCAACTCGGCATGCCCGCCCTCGCCCTCAGCGACCACGGCAACATGTTCGGCGCGATCGAGTTCTACAGCGAGTGCGTCGCCGCCGGCGTGAAGCCGATCATCGGCTGCGAGCTCTACATCTCGCCCACCTCACGCTTCGAAAAATCGGCCGGCCCCGGCAAGGAGTCAGCGTTTCACCTGCTGCTCCTCGCCCAAAACCTGACCGGCTATCGCAACTTGCTCAAGCTCACGAGCATCGGCTACACCCAGGGCTTCTACTACAAGCCGCGCATCGACCACGAAGTCCTGCGCGAGTTCAGCGACGGAATCATCGCCAGCAGCACCTGCCTCGGCGGCCAGATCCCGCAGAAGCTGCTCCGCGAGAATCTCGCCGCCGCCCGCACGATGGCCGAGACCTATCTCTCGATCTTCGGCCCCGACCGCTTCTTCATCGAGCTGCAGAACCACGGCCTCGACGATCAGGCGAAAACAAACCCCGACCTGGCCGACATCGCCAAGCGTTTGGGGCTGATGACCGTCGCCACCAACGACGTTCACTACCTCTCGGCCGAAGACGTCGAGGCCCACGACATCCTCTGCTGCATCAGCACCCGCGCCAAAATCAGCGAGCCGAATCGCTTCAAGTTCGAAAGCTCGCAGTTCTATCTAAAGTCGGCCCAGGAAATGCATGCCGCGCTGCCGGAGTATCCCGAAGCGCTGGCCAACACGCTGCGCATCGCCGAGATGTGCGATGTGCAGTTCGATTTCACCAAGCGCTTCGCCCCGCGCTACGCCACTCCCGAAAACGTCACTGCCGAAGACTATCTGCGCAAGCTGGTGTACGAAGGCGCCGAAAAGAAGTACGCCAAGATCGACGACGAGCTCCGCGAGCGCATCGAATACGAACTCGGCGTCGTCAGCAGCAAGGGCTTCGCCGGCTATTTCCTGATCGTCTGGGATTTCATCCAGTTCGCCCGCCGCAGCGGCATTCCCGTGAACACCCGTGGCTCGGGCTGCAGCACGGTCGTCGGCTATTGCCTGGGCGTCAGCAACGTCGACCCGATTCGCTACGGCCTCTACTTCGAGCGCTTCATGGACCCGGAGCGCGACGAGATGCCCGACATCGACGTCGACATGTGCCAGGATCGCCGCGAAGAGGTGATCCAGTATGTCCGCGAGAAGTATGGCCACGTCGCGCAGATCATCACCTTCGGCCGCCTGAAGCCGAAGGCCGCCATCCGCGATATCTGCCGCGTGCTCGAGGTCGATCTTCAGCGGGCCGATGCGATCGCCAAGCTCGTGCCCGAAGAACTGAAGATGACCATCGACAAGGCGCTGGAGAAGGAGCCGGAGCTGAAAAAGCTCTACAACTCCGACGCCACGATCCGCAAAGTCATCGACGTCGGCCGTCGCCTCGAAGGCATGGCCCGCCACGCCTCAGTCCACGCCGCGGGCGTCGTCATCGCCGATGTCCCGCTCGACACGCTGATCCCGCTCTACAAGCCGGCCGACTCCAACGACCTCATGACCCAGTTCGAGGGCCCGACGGTCGAAAAGGTCGGCCTGCTCAAGATGGACTTCCTGGGCCTGCGCACGCTCTCGCAGATCCACAAAACCTGCGAGCTGGTCCGCGAGCATCACGGCGTCGAGATCGACCTCGACCAGCTCGACCTTGCCGATCAGCGCGTCTATCAGCTCCTGGCCCGCGGCGAGACGCGCGGCATCTTTCAGTTTGAATCCGGCGGCATGCGCGATGTGCTCATGAAGATGCGGCCTAACCGCATCGAAGACCTGATCGCCGCCAACGCGCTCTATCGCCCCGGCCCGATGGAGTACATCGACGAATATTGCGCCCGCAAGCACGGCAAAGCCTGGACCACGCCACACCCGATCATGACCGAGGTCCTGGCCGAGACCTACGGCATCATGGTCTATCAGGAGCAGGTCTCGCGCCTCGTAAACCGACTCGGCGACGTGCCCCTCCGCCGCGCCTTCCGCCTCGCCAAGGCGATCAGCAAGAAAAAAGAGTCGATGATCAACGCCGAGCGCGAGCCTTTCATCGCCGGCTGCGAAAAGAACGGCGTATCGCGCAAGACGGCCGAGGAAATCTTCGCCGACATCCTGAAATTTGGCGGATATGCCTTCAACAAGGCCCACTCCACGGGCTACGGCGTGGTCGCGTTTCAGACCGCCTTCCTCAAGACCTATTACCCGGTCGAGTTCATGGCCTCGCTGCTGACCTACGAAAGCGGCAGCACCGAAAAAATCGCCGAGTACCTCGAAGAGTGCAAACGGCTGCGTCAGCCCGACGGCTCGGTCGGCATCGAGGTCTTGCCGCCGGATGTAAATGAGAGCGACGCGTTTTTCACCGTGAGTTACCCCCTAAGTCGGGCGACCGGCTCAACCACCCCAGCTCAAGAGAGGGGCGAAGGGGTGAAGCGGGGCGAAGGGGCGGCGGTAACAGCCGACGTGTCCGCAGAAGTAACGGCCGGCGTGTCTCGACAAGTAGCGGCCGGCGGCTCGCCGGCCGACGAATTGGATGGGCCGGCGCCGATCGAAACTTCCCAGGGTAGCGCCGGCGTCTCTCCCGCTCGCCGCGGTCATATCCGCTTTGGCCTTTCCGCCATCAGCGGCGTCGGCGTGAAGGCCGTCGAGACGATTCGCTCTGCCCGGAGCGACCGCGGCCGCTTCCGCGACCTGTTCGATTTCTGCGAGCGAATCGACCTGCAATCGGTGAACAAAGCCGTGATCGAGGCGCTGATCAAAGCCGGTGCTTTTGATTGCACGGGCGCGATGCGCCGCGCGCTCATGCTCGCGCTGGAGCGCGCCATCGAGTTTGGCCAGACCGCCCAGCGCGATGCGAAACTCGGCCAGCTCAACATGTTCGGCGGCGGCGCCAGCGCTCATGCCGCCAAGGACCTGCGAAAGATCGGCGCCGAGGAATGGTCCGACGCCGAGATGCTGGCCTACGAAAAAGCCACGCTCGGCTTTTACATCACCAAGCACCCGCTCGCCGCCCACGAGTCGCTCGTCCGCGCTTTCGCCACCGCCAGCACCGGCCAGCTTCCCGCCATTGCCAAGGCCCATCCGCCCGGCGGCGGCTATGGCAACACCGGCCCGCACGTTCGCATCGCAGGCCTCATCGCCAATATCCGCCATGTGCTGATCAAGCAGGGCCCCAGCGCCGGCAAAAAGATGATGATCGTGCTGGTCGAGGATTTCGAAGGCTCGGTCGAGGCCGTCGCCTTCCCCGAAAAACTCGACCCCGTCGCGCAGCGCTGGCTCAAGCCCGACCGCGTCGTCTTCATCGAGGGCACCCTCGACACCCGCCGCGAAGACCCCAGCGTCCGCATTCAGCGCGTCATCCCGCTGCACGACGCGGCTGGCGAATTCGCCGAGAGCGCGGTCATTACGCTTCGCTCCGGCGTCGACGGCCCCGAGATTCTCGACCGCTTCCGCACGCTCGCCCGCGGCAATCGCGGCCGCGCGGCCGTCTTCTTCGAGGTGCACACCCCCGACGGCGCCGTCGCCACCCTCCGCGCCCGCGAAGCCGGCGGCCTCTCGCTCAGCCCCGCCTGTGCCAACGAACTGGTCGCCCTCTTCGGCGTCGACCGCGTCAGGATCTGCGGCCCGCGCGGCCCGATCGAACTCGCGAGCCTCATCAACGCAGCCAAGAACGCCGCCGCCAGCGACGCGCTGGAAGAAGCCGAAGCCGCGCCGGCGAAGTCGTCCGCGCGCGAGAAGGCGGGCAAGGCGGCGGCGAGCCCAAAATCGAGCAACAGTGAAGATGCGAACGGCAAAACCCCAGTCGCGAAACCTGCCGCGCAAACTGCGCTCTTGTTTGGCTGAGATTGGCCTCGGACCCTCAGAAATGGTCGCGCGAATCACCGCGGCTTTATGTCGCGTTCGTCACGGCGATTGCGCGATGAAAAGACCGGAGGTTCGTGCGTGGGCGTCAGCTCCGGGCGGAGGGGGTGGTTGCGAAGGCAGGTGTTCGTAGCCGAGGTTTAGGTCGCAGGTCCGCCAATTCTCCCGCCACCACTTCTCGCAGTGGCCCACGAACTCTGTGTCGTCGGTCGTGCGGCGCCGGGGTTCCGGAAACGCACGACTCAGACATCTGATGATTGTTGCCGAGGCCGCCGCGTTACGGGCTGTCTGATAGCTGTCTATGAGTACGCCAAGCGCCTCCGGGCGTTTGCCGCTCGCGAGCGCCAATTCGAGGGGACTATTCGCGACGTATTCAGGACACTTCGACTCGAGCATGAGCCGTAGACGCGGCCAGTCTTCCGCGCGCAGCGACGACTCGACCAGCGCCTGTGCGAGCAAGTTGTCGAATTCGCTCACTTCAGGACGGCTGGTCAGATCGTCAATCGCTGATTCGACTTGAGATTTATCCAGGTCCAGAATCAGGCGATGCAGCAACTCAAGTCTGGCGCGAGGCCGGTTCTTATCGTTCTCAATTGCGTCGGCTCGCGTCACGAACTCCTGTTCAAGATCAACCAGCTTCCATTCCGAAAAGGTGTGTTGGGCCGATCGTCGTGTCGAACAGGCGACCGCGCCAGCCGCAACCAGTCCGATCGCGAGCATTATCCCAAACCGTTTCATGTGGCTTGTGGCGCGAGTAACCGACATATGTCTCACTATAGGTTCCGACCGCGGTGAGCGCCAGTTCGCGTTTCACTATTCCCCGCATGTACCTCCCCCCTTCACCCCTCTCGCCCCGTTCACCCCTCAATCAAAAAAGCGATACCGCACGATGCAGAAAATCGCCTTGATCCCGTCGCGCCAGGTGATCTTTTTGCCTTCTTCGTATGTGCGGCCCGAATAGCCGATGCCCACCTCATAGATGCGCCACTTCCCGCGCGCGATCTTCGCCGTCACCTCGGGCTCAAAGCCGAAGCGGTTGCTCTTGAACTTCAGCGGCTTGAGCACTTCCTTGCGAAAGACCTTGTAGCAGGTCTCCATGTCGGTCAGGTTGAGGTTGGTGAACATATTGCTGAGCGTCGTCAGCACATAGTTGCCCACCGAGTGCCAGTAATAGAGCACGCGGTGTGCGTCGCCGCCGATGAAGCGCGAGCCGAAGACGATGTCGGCCCGGCCGTCGAGGATCGGGGCCAGCAGCTTGGGGTACTCGGCCGGGTCATATTCGAGGTCGGCGTCCTGAATCAGGATGATGTCGCCGTCGGCCAGCTCGAAGCCCTTGCGCAGAGCCGCCCCTTTGCCCTGATTGACCGGCTGCAAAAACAGCTTGAACTTCGCGTTGGGGAATTTCTGCTCGAGCTGGGCATACATGTCGCGCGTGCCGTCTTTGGAGCAGTCGTCGATCAGCACCAGCTCGCGATCGATCGTGATCGGCGAATCCAGCACGCGGCGGATGATCTCGAACAGCGTCTCGCGCTCGTTGTAGATCGGCATGATCACGGACAGCAGCATGAGCGACGGCTCCCAAGGTTCGTGCTTCGGGTCGGCGACGGGGCGATAGCTTAGCGGCCCATCGGACCGCTGTGGGGCAGGCTTCGAGCCGGCCCGATCCCGGCGCAAGCTGGTTTCACGTGAAACACGTTTGCTGACGCAAAAGCGGTGCCGCGAGTGTGCTGCGGCGCGGAGATTGGCAGCGTTTGCGAGAAATCGCGCCCACGCGCCAACACGCACACTCGCACGATTCCGGTGCTTTTCGGATCGGCGCCCAGCGAACCCAAGTAACACGTTACATTCAGGGATTCTGCGTGTCGCAAGCCGAAATCGTCGCGTTTTCGCGCCGGCTCGCCGACTTGACCGCCTGTCCGCCGCCGCTACAACCCTCTCCCGCATCGTGCCGGTCGGCGGTCGCACATCGAAAAGGCAGGGCGCGGAGTCGCGCGGTCTGCCCTACCTGTCGCGGCGTCGAGATTGTCCGGCGCTCGGCGTTAGATCGAACGCAATTCATCGCAGAAGGAACTCGCCCCATGTCCGACCTGCCACTCATCGACTGGCTCGTCATCATCGGCTACTTCGCGCTCACGCTGGGCGTGGCGTGGTGGGTCTCGCGCAAGGCCAGCGCTTCGTCGGCCGACTATTTCTTGGCCTCGCGCGATTCGGGCTGGTTTCTGATCGGTGCGTCGCTCTTCGCCTCCAACATCGGCGCGGAGCACCTCGTTGGTCTGGCGGGGGCAGGCGCGGGCAGCGGGTTCGCCGTCGCACACTATGAGATCTGGGCCTCGATGATCCTGCTGCTCCTGGGCTGGCTGTTCGTGCCCTTCTATCTGCGCAGCGGCGTCTACACGATGCCCGAGTTTCTGGAGCGGCGCTACGGCCCTTCGGCGCGCTGGTATCTCGCGGTGATTTCGATCATCGCTTACGTCCTCACCAAGATCTCGGTCACGATCGTCGCCGGTGCGCTGGTGTTTGAGACGCTTTTCGGCGGCGGATTCTGGGTCGGCGCAATCGCGATCGTGGCCCTGACGGGCGCATATACGGTGCTCGGCGGGCTAAAGGCCGTGCTCTACACCGACATGCTGCAGATGTTCGTCTTCATCGCCGGCGGGCTGGCGGTCACGGTGGTCGGCCTCAACGCCCTGGGCGGCTGGGACGCGCTGCGAACCACCGTCGGCAGCGAATACTTCAATATCTGGAAGCCCAGCAACCATAGCTCTTATCCGTGGACCGGCATCATCTTCGGCGCGCCCCTGCTGGGCATCTGGTACTGGTGTACCGATCAATTCATCGTGCAGCGCGTCCTCTCGGCACCCGACGTGCGCAACGCCCGGCTGGGCTGCATCTTCGCCGGCTATCTCAAGCTGCTGCCGATGTTCCTCTTTGTGCTGCCGGGCGTGATCGCCGCCGCACTGGCGGCTCAGGGCAAACTGACGCTGACCCGGGCCGATGCGGCGCTGCCGACGTTGATGACCAGTTTGCTGCCGGACGGCCTGCGCGGCCTCGTGCTCGCGGGTTTGCTGGCGGCGCTCATGAGCTCGCTGTCGTCAATGTTCAACTCCTGCTCGACGCTGCTGACGTGGGACATCTATCGCAAGCTGCGTCCGCAAGCCTCCGAACGCCAACTGGTTTGGTTCGGGCAAATCGCGACGGGCTTTCTCGTGCTGTGCGGCTTCGCGTGGATCCCGTTCATGAAGAACATCTCCGAACAGTTGTTCCAATATCTGCAGGCGGTGCAGGCCTACATCGCGCCGCCGATCGCGGCGGTGTTCCTGCTGGGCGTGATGTGGCCGCGGGCGAACACGGCGGGCGCCATGACCGCGCTGCTGACGGGCTTTGTACTGGGCGCGGCGCGGCTGGTGATGGAGTTCAACAAAGACGCATTGAGCGGCCCGCTGCATGTGTACGCAACGATGAACTTCCTGCACTTCGCGATCGCGATGTTCGTCGTTTGCACCGCGCTGCTGATCCTGGTGAGCCTCGCGACCACGCCGCCGTCGCGCGAGCAGATCGCCGGCCTGACGTTTAACAGCGATGCGGGCCGCGCCGCGCAGGTCGTGGAGGCAGGGGCTCATGGACCGTCGGTGGTGCTGGGCAGCCTCGGCGTCGTCGCCGGCGTGGTGGCGATCTGGCTGCTGTTCCGCGGGTGATTTACGCGGCAGGGCAGGTGGAAGTGGCAGGGCGCGGAGTCCCGTGGCCTGCCCGACGCGTCCTCGGCTTCATTCGCGGCTCGTCGATCGGCGGGCCGCCGATCGCTACTGCGTCGCTGCGCTGATGAGGCGGACATCACCGCGTAATCGCGCTGCGCGGCTCCCATCTGCGTTCACGGCCAGCGCGACCTGCAAATCGGCATCCGCCATGAGTTCCGCCACGCGGTCGGCCCATTCGACCACGATCGCCGCGGTTTGGTCGTTTCGCAGTTCCTCAAACCCAATCAGAAATAGCTCGTCGGCGTCGGCCAGGCGATAAGCGTCGACGTGGATCAGCCGCAACCGCCCGGCGTGTTCACGGGCGAGGACGAAGGTCGGGCTGGCGATCGGCTCATCCGCGGCGACGCCCAGCCCGCGCGCCAGGCCCGCCGTCAGCGTGGTTTTGCCCGCGCCCAGCGGGCCGAGCAGCGCGATCAACTCGCCGCCGCGGAGGGCCGCACCGATACGCGCCCCCAGCGCCGCGGTCTCGGCCGCTGTGGCGAGTGCGATGGTGACTGCATCCGGCGCGGCGGGGCTCATGCGCGAAAGTGCTCCCAGCCGCGGATCTCCAGGGCGCGTTCACGGCCGTCGGCCTCTCGCAGGGTGATGTCGGCGGCGCCCGAGACGATTTCGCCGATCCGGATCAGCCCCAGGGCGCTGGCGGTGTCGGGGTTGGAGAGCGGCGTGAGCGCGATCAGCAGCTCAAAATCTTCCCCGTCGTAAAGGGCGTGATCGAGGGCCGGGCGGGCGTCTTCCAGCGCCAGCGTCTGGGCGTCGGCGTGAATGGCGTGGGTAAGAGCGGGGCGGTCGAGCCGGGCGCCGCAGCCGCTGTTTTCGAGCATGCGTGAAAGGTCGATCACCAGTCCGTCGCTGATATCCATCATCGCCCGCGGCGCGAGCGTGTCTCGGATCGTGCGGGCGAGCGCGATGCGCGGTTCGAACCAGAGATGTCGTCCGAGGATCGAGCCGCCCAGCGGTCCGCTAATCCAGAGCGTGTCGCCGGCCCGCGCGCCCGCGCGGGGCACCGGGTTGGCCCCGATTTCGACGCGCGCCAGCACGGTCGTCGAGATGACGGTCGGATGTCTCCAGCTATTGGTGTCGCCGCCGACCAATGGACAGCGATAGCTCTGTCCAAGTTCGAAGATCCCGCGGTGCAGTTCCAGGGCGTCGGCGTGGCTCAGGCGCTCGTCGAGCACGACCGACGCCAGGGCGGCGATCGGCTGCGCGGCCATCGCCGCACAATCGCTCAGGCTGACGGCCAGCGCTTTGCGGCCGATGGCATTCCAGGCGTGGCGGCCCGACTCGAAATCGACCCCGTCCATCAGCGTGTCGGTGGTCCAGAGCAGCCGCGACTCCCCCGGGACGGCGGCCATATCGTCGCCGAAGGGGACGCGTGGCAGAGCTTCCCCGGCGGGTCGGGAAATCATCTGTCCGATGGCGCGGACCAGGGCCCGCTCGCCGCGCGGCGGGTCGGTGGGGGGGCGGGAGTCGGCGGAAGGGCTCATCGGGCGAATCGCCTGACTCCTTCGCGGGAAACGAAGGTTACAATTGTGCGAGCATCGCAGGGCGACATTTGCTGAGAGGATACCTCGGATGGTTCGACGAATCGCAGCGGCGGCATTGGGAATTGCGTTGCTGGCGCTTTGCTATCAGGCCGCGTTCGCCGCGGACCCGCCCAAAAAGTATGAAGGCCCGCAACGCATCACGCGGATGGACGGCAAGGTCCACGAGGGCACGGTCGAAGTCGACCCCAGCGGCGATAAATTCGTCATTCGCCCCACCAAGTTTCCAGATATGACCATCACGCTGAAGAAGCGTGAAATCCTGAAGATTGAGGCGATCGCCAACGCGCCCGCCGCCAACAAGCCCGACGCGGCGAAGGATCGCCCCTCGGCGGAAGACGAGCCGAAGCTTGAGGCCGGTTCCTACCTGCTCACCGACGAGCAAATCGCCGAGATTCTGCGCGGGATTGAGATCGACCCGGCGGCGCTCGGCGAGACGGGCGATCCCGAGGCGTCGCTGCCGGTGAATGAGGAAAGCGTCGGGGAAATGATGCGGATCGCCGGCGCCGGTGCGGAGGCGAAACGGCTCGAAACGGATCACTTCGTCTTTGTGTACACCTCGGGCATGCCATTGGCCAAGAAGCTGGCCGCGACTCTGGAGGGTGTTTATCGCTGGAACGTCTGGCTGCTGAAGCAAACCAACATGCCCTATCAGCAGCCCGAATACAAGCTGGAGGTCTACTTCTTCGGCAAGCACGAGGAGTATGCGCGCTATCAGAACCTGCTGGGCCAGGAGGACAGCGTCGGCGTGCTGGGCTTCTATCGGCCCGATATGAACCGGTCGGCGTTTTTCGACATGGACACTTGGCCGCCCGTGAAGCAGCGGCGCGAACAGGCCGACAATCCGTCCACGCCGCCCAACGAGCGACGGCGCATCAAGAATCTTCTGAAGAAGTGGTTCGACTGGAAAAACCTCGAAGTCGTTCAGCACGAGGCGGCGCACCATATTCACTTCAATGTGGGCGTCTTCGCGCGGGAGGTTTTCACGCGCAACCCCGGCGCGCTGCCGCGCTGGACGGTGGAGGGGCTGGCGACGATGTTCGAGTTGCCGCCGACGACCGACCTCGGGGCCGCCCTCGGCGCCATCAATCACCAGCGCGTGAAGGAGTTTCGCGAGTTCTTCGGCAAGGACGGCAGTCGCCTGCCGCCGATGCGCGATTTCGTGCTCGACGACATGATCTTCCTGCGGGGCGGCGGCACGTTTTACCCGCTGGGCTGGGCCATGACCCAGTATCTCTGGAACAAGAAGCGTGAGGAGTATGCCCGCTGGCTGCGGGCGCTGTCGGAGATCAACGACCGCGAGACCTGGGACCGGACGGAGCGACAGGCGCTGTTCGAAGACATCTTCGGCGAGATGAACGACGAATGGGTGAAGAAATTCGTCGAATACATCGACACGATCACGCTGCAAAACAGCAAGCTCCCGGTCGACCTCGATCAAATCTGACGATGGGGACCGGACTGGAGTCGCGACGCGGAGCGGCCACACCAAGCGGCGGCGGATCGACGCCGCCTCCCGCTGCTCAGCGTCTGTCGCGCGTTCATGGGTCGCCGCGGCTTCGGCTCGCGGGAGCCGTGCAGACCTACTTTGAGGCCACCCCGCGACCGCTCTACAGCCTGGCGGCGATCTTCCCGCTGGTGCTGCTATTCGAGCTGGGCACTTTGGCCGGGGGCAATCCGCCCGTGATGCGCTCGCTCGTGGCGCAGCGGATCGTCGCCGATCTTTTCGCCTGGCTGGGTACCTCCGGCACATGGCCGGCGGGGTTTTTGCTCATTGCGACACTGCTCGGCTGGCATATTCGCGTGTCGCACTCCTGGCGGCTGAAAGCCTGGGTGCTGCCGGTGATGGTGCTGGAAAGCGTTGTGCTGACGCTGCCCTTGTTCGTTTTGCACTCCATTTTGTTGCAGGCTGGCGTCGACGGCGCGGCTCAGGCCAACCTGCGCGAGCGCATGCTCCAGACGCTGGGGGCGGCCCTTTACGAGGAATTGGTGTTTCGCCTGTTGCTCGTGGGCGGGGCGGTCTGGCTGCTCTCCGGCGTGCGGGGCGGAGCCGCCGGCCCGACGCAACTGCTGCTGATCGTCGTCGCCGGGGCGGTTTTTTCGCTTTGCCATTTCCAACCGGTGGGGGGCGAAGCCTTCGATGCGACCCGATTTCTGCACCGGACCGCCGCCGGCAGCTATCTGGGCTGGGTGTTTTTGCGGCGCGGGCTAGCTCTCTCGGTCGGGTGTCATGCCCTTTACAACGTCACCCTTCTGGCCCGCTGGCCGGGGGTCTGAGCCCCTCCGTTTTTCCGCGACTTCGCCACGCGACTTTCGCCGCGCTCTGGCCCGACCATTGACCGGTAACTAGAATGCCGCGCCTCTATCGCCGGGCGAGCGCGCCCGGGCCGAGACTCAGGAGCCCCGCGGAATGCGTTTCAGCCGAATCTTTCTCAGTCTGATCGGTCTGGCGGTGCTCGCGTCGGCCCCTCTCGCGCTGGGGCAGGATGCACCGCAAGCGATCACGACGCTCAAAACCAAAGACAACCTCAGCGCCGACGAGACCCAGCAACTCACCGCCTGGGTCGACGAGACCATCGTCGCCATCGGCGGAAACGATGGCATCGCCGCCGCCCAGTCCTTGCGGGCGCTCACTGCGCTCGACAGCGGCGGCAAGCCCGGGTTTCGCGAGGCGCTCGCGACCGCCATTTTCGCCGGCGTTCGCAGCGGTTTGCCCAAGGCGAATGTCGAGGGCGCGGCCCGGCTGGCCCGCGCCGCCGCGATCACCGATCGCGCCGAGGCCGCCACTGTGCTTGTCGCCGCCCTCGCCGATGAGCGTGCCGCTGTCCGCGCCGCAGCCGCGTTTGGTTTGAAGAAGCTCCAGCCGCGCCTGGCGCAGGCCGGAGGTCAGTTCATCACCACGACGCTCGACGCACTGGTCAACGCGGCCAAGGCCGAGAACAGCCGCGGCGCGTTGGTCGCCGAATACGAAGCGCTCAATTTCCCCGCCAATTCGCCGGCTGCAGCCGACGCCGTGAAGGCCATGGTGCGCGTGCTGGAGGGCCGCTGGTCGGTCGACGCCACAGACAAGGTCGCGGCCGAGGGCGGCGATCTGGTGGCCCTGCGGGCGCTCGCGCCGCGGGCCAAGTCGCTCGATGCCGGCGTGCAGCGCCAGCTTGCGATCGTTGCCGCCCGCATCGCCCGGTTGAATGTGCTCAATTACACCACCGACCGCGCCACGGGCGAACAGGCGATGATGAAAGTGAAGGACAACGACAGCCCCGAGGTCGTCGCCCGCCGCAACGCTGCCGAGCAGACCATCATCGAATGCGAAGGCATCCTCGCGGCCCTCGCCGGCCCGGCTCCGGCCAACACGCTGGTACAGGCGATGCAGGCCCTGAACGCCACCGACATGAAGGTGGCCTGGGGTACGTGGACGGAGCAGCTTCGCACCAAGTTCAACATTAACGTCGCTCTGCCCGGCGGCTAAGTCTGCCGGCCCCGGCGCGTGACAGGTGTCAAATCTCACGCGTCCTGGCGCGCGATGAGGCGCGGTCCGGTTGATGCGTGTCGGCGTGCGCCTCTCCCGACACAACGCACCCATCACTTGACACCGCGCAACCCTCCCCAAAACGTTCCCAATCCCCGCGTGTACACTATGCGCCATTCGTCGCGCACGATCGCGCGGCCTGATTTGCTAGGAACGAGTGCCGATTTATGAGCGCTTTGCCTGTTGTGCGATCTCCGAAACCCACTGGCGGCGGCTGCGGGAGCTGCGGCACAGAGGGCGGGGGGAGCTGCGGAAGCGGCCTCGAAAAGGTCTATCCCACCACCGCCGTCCGCTACGGCGCGATGAACTACATCGGCGAATTCAGCTACAAGCCGGGCATGACGTTCAGTTGCGGCGGAAAGGTCATCGTTCAGACCGACCGCGGAATCGAGTTGGGTCAGCAGGTCAGCTTGTTCTGCAATGGCTGCACCAAACAGGTCACGCGCGACCAGATCAAAACTTACATCGATAACAGCGGGGCGGAGTTCTATCGGCTGAACTCGGGTCGCATTTTGCGCGAGGCCACCGCGGACGACGTCAACGAACACGAGCACCTCAACCGGCACATTCGCGAAGACATGGAGCACGCCGCGCTGCTGGCCATGCAGATGGGCCTGGAGATGAAAATCGTCTCGGTCGAGCATCTGCTCGGCGGCGAGCGGATCATCCTCTATTTCCAGGCCGAGGGGCGGATCGACTTTCGCGACCTGGTGCGCGAGCTGGCGCACCACCATCGCACGCGCATCGAGATGCGACAGGTCGGAGCCCGCGACGAAGCGCGGCTGGTCGCCGACTACGAGATTTGCGGGCGAGAATGCTGCTGCAAGAATTTCCTGAAAAAGCTGCGACCCGTCAGCATGAAAATGGCCAAGGTGCAGAAACAGACGCTCGACCCCAGCAAGGTGTCGGGCCGCTGCGGTCGCCTGCGCTGCTGCCTGCGCTATGAGCACGAGGGCTACGAAGCGCTGATGAAAAAGCTCCCGCGCGGCAATTCACGTGTGCGCACGGAGTGGGGCGACGGCGTCGTCACCGACACGCAGATCTTGACGCAGTTGGTGCAGGTGCGCTTCGACGACGGCCGCGAGATGGTTGTGCCTTTGGAAGAGATCAGCGCGTTCGACCTGCCCGCTCCGGCGCTCGCGCCGCGCCCGGAGGCGGCAGAGGCCGACGGTCCGCGCGGCCGACGACCGGCCCCCGGCGATCGGCCCGCTTCCGAGCGGCCCTCCGGCGATCGCGGCCCCGACCGCGGCAAGCCGCGCCGCGCCGAAGAACCGCGCCGCAGCGAAGAACCGCGCCGGAGCGAAGAACCGCGTCCGCGTCCTGCAAAAACTCCGAGTTCGCCGGCCGAATCACCCGCGCCGCAGGCCCGTGCAGAACCCGCGGCCCGCCCGCCGCGCGAAGCGCGTCCGAGCGGCGCTCCGGGGCCGCGCCATCGCGGGCCGGCCGGTCGACCGCCGCAACCGCCGGGCGATCGCCCGCGCCCGGATCGTGGTGCCGCGCGCGGCCCCGCGTCGGAGCCGCCGGCTGCGGTTCCGCCGCCGGAGCAGACGCCCGCTGTCGACGCCGCCGCACCCGCCGCTCCGCCCGATTCTCCATCGAAGCCCGGCATGGAGGGTCTATCCAAGAGCGCCAAGCGTCGCATGCGCCGCAAGTTGCAGCAGCGCGGGCCGCAGGACGCGGGCGAATCCGCAGATGCGAGCGGCGGACCCGGCCCGGCCGACCCGCAGTCGACCGGCGAGAGCGCCGGCGGCGCGCCCTCCGCTGGCGAGTAATCCAAGTGAGGCTTTTGCGATCGTGAGCGCCGATTTTGAAGATCGTTGGGAACGCGTCGTCCACGCCATCGAGGCGGACGGCCGCTATTCGCTGAGCGCGTTCGGCTTTTTGGTCGATGTCCAGGCCGCGGCCGTGGCGCGCGTCTATGCCGACGTGCCCACGCCGCCCGAAATGCGACATGTCACCGGCCGCGACATCTGCGACGCGCTGCGCATCGTGGCGACGGAGCGCTGGGGGCCGCTGGCGACCACCGTGCTCAAGAGCTGGGGCGTGCGCCGCACGCGCGATGTGGGCGAGATGGTCTATCTTTTGGTCCGAGAGAAGTGGTGGGGCGTGCAGGAAAGCGATCGGATCGAGGAGTTCGACGACGTCTTTCATTTCGACGACGCCTTCGGGGCCTACGAGCCGCGAACAGACCTAACGCGTACGGTAGACGTCTAGCCGATGAACAGGGCCGGGGTCGAGCATTACCTTCCGCCGCTCTCGCCCGAGGGCAAACGCTGGGCGCGCTTTCTGGGCGTCATCGTGGCGGCCGTGGCCCTGGCTTGGGCGTGCTATTCGCTCCGAGCCGTCCTCACGCCGCTGATCGTCGCACTCGTCATCGCCTACATCTGCAATCCGTTCGTCACCTGGATCGAATCCTGGGGCGCGCGACGGCTCATGGTCGTCGTGATCCTCTACATCCTGCTCACCGCCGTATTGCTCACCGGCGGCGTGATCTTCGGCGTCAAAACCTTCGGACAGTTCATCGAGCTGCGCGAGAATCTGCCGCAGATGGTCGATTCCGCGACGCGCTGGATCGAGACCACCCATCTCATTGACATGCCCTTTTTTGGCGAGCGCGAGCCGGCGGCAAGCGGCCCGGCGAAGCAGACGCCGTGGATCCTCAGCGAGTGGACCCCGACATCCGGCCCCACCAGCGAGGTCGCCTCGCAACCGCGGCCGACCGCCGGCGAATCGACGCTGGCCTATTGGTGGAAGCGCGTCCGCCCGCTCTTGCAGCAATACGGCATGAGCGTGCTCAACGCGCTCACCGACGGCGTCGGCCGGCTGGTCACAAATCTGACGGCTCTGGCGTCGGTGCTCGTGCTGATCCCGCTCTACGCATTCTTCTTCCTCTGGCATTTCAACGAACTGACGCGAATCGTGAAGGACCACCTGCCGTGGGCCTATCGCCCGCAGATCCTGCACACCCTCACCACGATCGATCGGGCCGTGGCCGACTTTTTCCGCGGCCGCCTGATGGTCTGCCTGGCGGTGGGGCTGCTGAACGGCGTCGGATGGCAGATCGTCGGACTGCGCAACGGACTCCTGCTCGGGCTTCTTTGCGGCCTTTTCAGCCTCGTGCCGTTCCTCTCGATCCTCGTCCTGCCGCTGGCGCTGCTGACCGCCTATAGCAGCGCGCCGCAGAGCTGGGCCATGCCGGTGGTAATGGCCTTCGGCGTATTCATGGCGGTGCAGGCGCTCGAGTCGTTCGTGCTTTCGCCGGCGATTGAGTCGCAGGCCAACGGGCTGCACCCGATCACGACAGTTGTCGTGCTGCTGATCGGGGCACAGCTGGCCGGCCTGCTCGGCATGCTGCTGGCGATTCCCCTCACGAGCACGTTGAAAACGCTGGCGAATGATTGGATCATGCCGGAGGTGAGGCGGTTGGCGCGCGAGCCGGCCCCGGCAAGCCCCTCCAGCGCCGCACCTGCGGCCAGCCCGGCGCCGGCTGACCCGCCGCCCGCGAAGCTCTCAAGCGCCGCGCCGCCGCCCAAACCCGGAAAGAAAAAATGACGACGACGCCTCTGCCCGACGCCGACCCTTCCAACCCGCGCCCCTTTGGTGCGCAACAGCCGCGCTCCGGCGCCAGCCTCTTCTTCTGGGGCATCATCTACTTCGCGTGGATCGCGTTCCTGGTCGTGATGGCTTATCGCTTTTCGGGCTATGGTCGCTGACTCGCGTCGGGGTCGGCCGTGCCGGACGACCGATGGCCAGGATTTTCCTCCGACTTACGGCTGATCTCCGAAGGATCGCTACGTCCACCGCTGGGTGCCCGGCTTCCGCTGGAGCTGCGCCGCTAGAGCGGCTTCGCTGAACCCGACCATTCGGTCGCCGCGGCAGTTCGGCGAACACATTAGGTATCGGGCTAACGTGTTTTATCCGTCCGCGCACGTGACGACGAAACTCAGGCTGAGGCCAACAGTGAAGAAAATCGGCATTCTGGGAGGCGTGGGGTGGCCCGCCACGCAGCGCTACTACGAGGTCATCCAACGGGCGACTCGCAAGGCACGGGGCCCGATGGCGGCCGCTCCCTTGTTAATCGAGAGCCTCAACAATGCTCACCTTCACCAACTTGCGCTGCGCGAAGATTGGCCCGCCGTCTCGCAGGAACTGGCCCGCGCCGCGAGGGGTTTGCAAAACGCCGGGGCCGACATGGTGGTGCTGGCTTGCAATACGTTGCATCGTTGTGCCGATGAAATCACCGAAGTGCTAAACGTCCCCTTTCTGAGCATCGTGGATGCGGTGCGTGACGAGCTTGTTCGCCAGCGACTTTCCACCGTTGGTATCGTCGGCACCCGATTCATGCTGGACCGCGATCTATACGGGCCATCCCTGCGGGCGGCAGGTGTGTCGCTGATTTATCCGGAAGCGAGCGATCGTGACATCGTCAGCAGAATTAGCTTCGCGGCAAGCGACGACTGCCGATCGCCGGAGTCCGTGCAATCGTTACGTGAGGTCGGAGCGCGCCTACTTCAGCGCGGCGCCGGGGCCATTTTGTTTGCATGCACGGACTTGACCGTGTTTGTCGAGGACGACTGCCCCTTTTCGTTTTCCGTTCTCGACAGCGCCCGAATTCACGCCACGACCGCCGCTCGCGAGGCCCTCGCCTGAGCGTGTTCCTAACGTGGGGTGGGGGGGCGCAACCAGCCGCCGCCGCTTCGCGGCGTCTGTCGCGCCCGAGTTACGCTCCGAGTGCCCCTCTCCCAAATCGATTTCTTGCAATCGCCGTGAAGCTCGCGTACGCCGCCCGCGCCTCGTCGAGCGTGTCGCCGCCAAATTTCTCCACGAACGCCCGCGCGATCTCGAAGGCCACCACGTTTTCCATCACCACGCTGGCGGCGGGCACGGCACACACATCGCTGCGCTCATAGTCGCTGCGCTCAGGGGCGAAGGTGAGCAGATTCACGCTGTCCATGCCCTGCAGCAGCGTCGCGATCGGCTTCATCGCCGCCCGTACCACGATCGGCATGCCGTTCGTCATGCCGCCCTCCAGCCCGCCGGCGCGGTTGCTGCGGCGCACCAGACCCAGATGTGGCTCTTCGCGGCGATCGGGGTCGAAGTCGAGCGCGTCGTGCACCTGGCTTCCGGGTCGCCGTGCGGCGTCAAAGCCGAGACCAATCTCAACCCCCTTGATCGCCTGAATGCTGCCCACCGCCTGCATCAATCGTCCATCGAGCTTCTGGTCGAAACTCCAGCACGACCCCAGGCCGATCGGTGCGCCAAAGACCCGCGTCTCGACAATGCCGCCCACCGAGTCCTGATCGATCTTCGCCTGGCGAATGTGCGCCATCATCGCGTCGACCACGCTCGCATCGGGGCAATAGACGTCGTTTGCATCCCGCGCCGACCGCAGCGCCGGGCCGGTCTCGCCATCCCCAATGGCGGCGCGAATCGGCCCCAACTCGGCCACAAAGCCCACCGCCTCGATCCCGAACTCGCGCAACAGGCACTTCGCGACCGCGCCGGCGGCGGTGCGCGAGGCGGTCTCCCGGGCGCTGGCCCGCTCCAGCGTCTCGCGACAATCCGGCGTCAGCCACTTAATCGCGCCCGCCATGTCGGCGTGACCCGGTCGCGGGCGATGCACCGGCGGCGCTTCGTCGATCCGCGAGTCGCGATTGACGATTTGCAGCACCAGCGGCGAGCCAATCGCGCGGCCCTGTCGCACGCCGCTCAGGATCGTGACCGCGTCGCGCTCGATCTTCATCCGCCCGCCCCGGCCATAGCCGCCCTGGCGCCGCGTGAGCTCCGTGTTGATCAGCTCCGTGTCGATGCCGACGCCGGCGGGCAAGCCTTCGATCAGGATCGTGAGCGCCGGGCCGTGAGATTCGCCGGCGGTGCGATAGGAAAGTTGAGCCATGGTTCTTGTTCTATCGGATCGACAGGGCGGAAGGCCAGCCGCCCGACCCCGCCGCCGCATGCCCCTGCGAATAGTTTGCGGTTATCATCCGTCTTCACGCAAAAGATGTCAGACACCGCCACACTTCCCGCTGTATCCACCTCGCGTAAGGTCGAGCAATTGCCGCCTTACAAGGTGATTTTGCACAATGACGATGTGAACGACATGCAGCACGTCGTCACGAGCATTATCCGACTGACCCCGCTCGACATCGAGGAAGCCGTCAAAAAGACGCTCGAAGCGCACGAAACGGGGCACAGCGTGCTATTGCTGACGCACCGGGAGCGGGCCGAGCTATACTGCGAACAGTTTCAGAGCGTCCGCCTGACGGTCACCTGCGAGCCGGATGTCTAGTCCCCCGTCGGGGCGTGCCGCTTGCTCGCGATTCGCCGCCCACTCAGCGCCAGGTCCAATGCATGCCGCGTGTCTTTGACAAAGCCGCCGATCTGCCCGGGGGATTGCTCGAATCCTGCCCGCGCCTGGCACATCCCGCCAGGCTCCTCATGTGTCCGCCGCAGCATTTCAGCGTCGTCGACGTCAAAAATCCCCACATGGAAGGCAACATTGGCCGGGTCGACGCGTCCCGCGCCGGCGAGCAATGGGACGAGGTGCTGGCGGCGTTCACCGCCAGCGGCATCGACGTCGCCATGATCGAGCCGCTGCCCGATTGCGAAGACATGGTCTTTTGCGCCAATCAGACCTTTGTCGGCCCGCGTCCCGATGGCAAAAAGCTCTGCGTCCTCTCGAACATGACGCATCCATCGCGACAGCGCGAGGTGCCCGCGTTTGAGAAGTGGTTCACCGCCAACGGCTACCAGATCGAGCGCATTCCCCCCCATATCCTCCTCGAAGGCAGCGGCGACGCGATCTGGCACCCCGGCCGCAGACTGATCTGGGGCGGCCACGGCTACCGCACGCAGCCCGAAGCCTATGACTATCTGAGCGATCTGTTCGATGTGCCGGTTCTGCGGCTGGCGCTGCGTTCGCCGGTGTTTTATCACCTCGATACGTGTTTCTGTGCGATTGACGAGCAGACGGCGCTGATCCACGCCCCCAGCCTGGCGCCAGAGGGGGTCGAGCTGGTCCGGGCCGTGTTTGAGCATGTCATCGAGTGTCCCGACGAGGAGGCGCTCAAGGGAATGGCGTGCAACGCTTGTTCCATCTTCGGTCGAAAAATCGTGATCCAGGAAAACAACCCGATCACGGTGGCGGCGATGCGCAAGCGCGGCTGCGAGGTGCAGGAAGTCGACACGTCCGAGTTCATGAAGTCGGGCGGAAGCGTCTTCTGCATGAAGATGTACGTGTTCTGATGGCGTCGCGCGGTTCTGGGCTGACTCGCGTGCGTTTTCGCGGTCTACGGCTTTGTGATCCGTGCCTTCGCCGGCCCGCGCTTTTCACCGCCGACTGACATGCACATCTGCCACGTCATCACGCGATTGATCATCGGCGGGGCACAGGAAAACACCGTGCTCTCCTGCGAGGGACTGCACGAACTGGGCCACAAGGTGACGCTCGTCAGCGGCCCGACCACCGGACCCGAAGGGGCGCTGCTGGCGCGGGTGCGGGCCGGCGGTTATCAGTTCATCGAAGTCCCCGAGTTGGTGCGGGCGATCCGGCCATTGACCGACTGGCGCTGCCGTCAAAAGTTGATCGACGTCTATCGCACGATTCGCCCAGACATCGTGCATACCCACAGCAGCAAGGCCGGCATTCTCGGGCGCGAGGCGGCCCGCGCGGCGCGGGTGCCACACATCGTCCACACGGTCCACGGCATGAGTTTCAATCGCACGCAGCCCTGGCCCGTGCGCGAGCTCTATCGTCGGCTCGAAAAGCACTGCGCCAAGTTCAGCGACGCGATCGTGGCCGTGGCCGATGCGATGTGCGATCAGATGTTCGCCGCAAGAGTCTGCGGACGCGACAAACTCTCCACCATCTATTCCGGCATGGAAGTCGAGCACTTCGACCCCGCGCGCCACGACCGGGCCGCGACGCGGGCGGCGTGGGGCGTGGGAGATGAACACATCGTCATCGGCGCCGTGGCCCGGCTCTTTCGGCGAAAGGGCTACGAGCAACTGATCCCGATCATGCACACGCTCGCGGCGGTCGAGCCGCGGCTGCGCTTCGTCTGGGTCGGCGACGGGGCGCAGCGAAGCGAATATGAGCAGCGCCTGGGCGAGCTGGGGCTGCGCGACAAAACCACGCTGGTCGGCCTCGTGCCGCCGGCGGAGGTTGCGCGGCAGCTCGCGGGCATGGACATCGTGGCCCACACGTCGCAGTGGGAGGGCCTGCCGCGAGTCGTCGTGCAGGCTCTTCTGATGCGTGTGCCGGTGGTCGCCTTTGAAATCGACGGCACCCCGGAAGTGGTGCGCGACGGTGAGACGGGGCGGCTGATCGGCCTCAACCAACTGGCCGCCTTCGGCGATGCGACGTTGGACCTTGCGAATTCGCCGGAAACGCGAGCGAAAATGGGGGCCGCCGGTCGCGAGCTCTGCCTGGCGCGATTCGATCGTCGCGTGATGACCCAGGCGTTGGACGAGCTCTACCAGCGGCTCATGGCGAACCGATCGACCGTGCAGTAGCGGCCGGCGGCTCGCCGGCCGACGGCGGGGGATCGCCGGCCTTTACTGGGCGCGCGGGCGCGGGCCGAAGAATTCGCCCAGAATGGCGCGGCGCATCTCGCGCTGCGGGCCGTCTTTACCGGAGCCCGGCGGCGCGACCGATTCATAGGCGTAGATTGCGACGTCGCCGCCCGCGTTTGCGCAGCTCGCCATCTCCGCCCGAAACGCTCCCGCGTCCTTGATCAGATATGCCCCGATCCCCGGCACGACGCGCTTGCCTGGCGCCGCGCTGCGATACATCGCGATGTCCGAATCAAACTGCTGCGGCTTGGCGGTGTAGGCCATGGGCATGATCGCATCCATCAGCCCCGACCGCAGCCAGGCGCTCGCATTTTGCAGATAGCTGCCGTAGCCAAGCTGCGGGTTGCGCCAAACCGCGCCGGTCAGCGCCACCTGCGGCCGCACGCGATCGAGCATCAGTCGCGTCTCATGCACGATGCGCGTGATCTGATTGGCGCGCCAGGCGTCCCACGCGGCCACATCATCATCCGGCCCGCGGCCCGTCTCGCGGCGATAGATCTCGAGCGTGCGCGGATCGCGCATGTAGATGTTCCGCGCCTGCGGCTCGGTGTCCCACGCGTAGCGCACATAATCGAAGTGAATGCCGTCGACCGGATAGCGCGTCGCGATCTCCTGCGCCACCGACACGATGTGATTGCGCACCTCGGGCAAGGCGGGGTTGAGAATCACGTAGAACTCGCCCAGCGGCTGTCGCTGCCCACGCGCGTCGCAGAGGAACCAATCGGGGTGCGCGTTCCAGAGCTGGTTCGGCGGTGCGGGCGCTCGCGGCCCCTTCCAGCCGGGCATCACGTTCATCCACGCTTCCAGCCGCATGCCGCGACGATGCGCCTCGTCGCACGCCAGCATCAGCGGGTCGAAGCCCGGCGACTGAAAGTCGTAAGTCTCGGCCCAAGGCTCGATTTGCGAGGGGTAGCAGACCGCGCCCTGCCCGCGCACCTGCCAGAAAACGGTGTTAAAGCCCAGCCGGGCGCATTGATCAAGAACGCGCACGACGTCTTCGGCTGTTTTGTAGTGAAACCGCGCCACCCACACGCCGCGCACCGGCCTGGGCAGGCGGTTCATCGCCTGCACATTGCCGGCGCCTTGCGGATGCGTGGGTTTGCCGTCGCCGACGCCGCCATTGCCCTGCGTACAGCCGGAGAGCAGCAAAGGTGTAGTGAGCAGGGCGAAAGCGGCGAGCGATAGCGGTTGCGCGAAGCGAGCGATCATCTTCCCATCCTTGCGAAGACTCGATGACGATTTTGATGAATCCGGCCCAATCGGGCGCGGAGAAGAATAGCGTCCGCCACGCGGGTTCGTCACTCGCCCGTCAGCACCGCGGTCGCCCAGGTGCTCGGGTCGACATTCCAGCCCATCTCATCGCCGACGGTCAGGGTTTGTCCGCCGCGCCGCGCCAGCTTCGCCTTGTAAAAAAAGCCGATCCGCGCGTGTTCGATGGGGTCCCACCCGTGCAGGCAGGCGGCGGGAATGCCAATCTCCATCGCGAGGTAATTGCGCTCGATATGCACCGCCCGCTCAATCTGCGAATCGTCGATCGGGGGCGGAGATTCCTTGGCCCGCGTCATCGTGTGCAACTTCACGACCGGCTCGCTGCGATTCCGGCCGCCGCCCGCGGGCATGGCATAGAAAAAGTGACAAAACCGCGTCGCCCGGCGGATGTCGCGGGCGTCGCGCGTGTCGATGCAGATGCGGTAGCCGTCGCCTTTCCACCAATTGACCGGGTCGCAGTCGGGCTGGCCCAGCCATTCGGTGTGCTCAAACGCAATGTACAGCCCGGTCGGGTGCCAGCCGGCGTACACCGTCGCCAGTTGCTCCTCGCGCGCGTCGGCGTCGATGTCGTGCAAACGCGGCAACTGATAGCGCTGCTTCCAGCCGCGCAGCGTGCCGTCGATCTTCGGCGGCTTTTCCAGCCGATGAATCGGCAGCTCAAAGGTGAAAAACGCGCGGTGCGTCAGGGCTTCCAGCATTCGTTCATCTCATCTTCGCCGGATCCCGGCGTTTCAACCCGCACCGCGCCCGCGGCTTACATACCCGGATAGATCAACAGCCGATCGTGCACGATCATCGACAGGTCGTCGACGCCGTCGCCGGTGACGTCGGCGATAATCGCCTCGCGCGGCTCGCCGCGGCCATCGGGCGCCTCGGCAAAGCGCTTGCCCTGAAACACCTGGAATCGCAGGGCACGGGCCAGGTTGCCGTCGGGCATCGTCGTCAGCACATCCACACCCGCCTGGCTCTGATTGAGCACGACCACGTCGCGAACGCGATCGCCGTTCAGGTCGCCGATCACCGAATCGGCCAGGAACGCCTCGGGTTTTTCGTGCTCATAGCTGTGCTGCATGACAAAGGTCTTCGCACTCGGCTCGGGCGCGAGGCTCACCATCTTGTTCGCGTCGACCAGCAGCACGCGCCGCGAAGCGCTCGCTTCGCCGGGCGTCACGAGCTCCGCCATGCCGATCAGGTCGAGCGCGGGCACGCTCTGGGTGTCGCTGAGCGCATATCCGCCCGCTTCGCCCGGCTCAAAGGTCAGCAGCTCCGAGCGCTTGCGGTCGTAGCAGCGCACGGTCGGCCGCTTGCCGCTCGCCGCCGGAGCGACACTCACCCCCGCCAGCTCCGAATCAGCCCGCGGCGGATTGAATTGCTCGACAACGGTCCAACTGCCGTCGGTAATCCGCAGCGCTCGCACAAACGACTTCTGCGCCAGCAGCAGTTCAATCTTCCCGTCGCCGTCGACATCGCCGAACGCCATGCCTTCGATCGGCGCCTCGCGCACCAGTCCCTCGCGCGCCGCCGGCCCCTGCAACTGCTCATAGCCCTTGTCGGTCTGCAGAAACGCCAGCAGCGGCGAAAACTTCACGAACAGCAGCAGGTCATTCTTGCCGTCCTGATTGATGTCGAAGAAGCGGATCATCGCCGGGTCGTCCTTCATGCCGGCCGGCTTGATCCTCGCGGCGCTTTCCTCTTTCACATCGTCGATCCGCCGCACGACGATCTCAAAGTCTTTGTCGTCCTTAGCGACGTAGGCCAGGTGCGTCGTCGGCCCGCCCGCCGCCTCGCTGCCATAAGCCGCGGTGAAGGGCTTGCCGCGCACCGGCACCGGCGTGGGAAAGGTGATGCGCCCGTTCTCATATCGCGCCTCGCCCACCATCTTCTCTTCGGGGCTGGTGATGAGGATCGTCGCGGGCTTGTCGCCAGCCGCCGGCACGATCTGCAAATCGCTCGCCTTCAGCAGGCTCGGGTGGGCGCTCGCCGCCTTCAGCCCTGCAGGCGTCTCTTCGACCAGGAAGAGCTGTGCGCCCTCGGCCGCGGCGCTGACCACGTCGGCCCGCCCGTCGCCGGTGATATCGCCGATGGCCAGCGGCTGCCGCTTCGATTTCGTCGTCGAGGGGAACGTGTGAATCCGCTGCGGCCACTCGCTCGAACCGCTGCCCGCCGGCGTCTCCCAGCGATAGTGCAGCAGCCTGCCGCTGACCTGCTCGATCGAAAACAGATCGGCTCCGCGCTCGCCCTCGCGCGGTCCCGCAAAGGTCACGCTGCGCAACTTGGGAATTCGCACGCGACGAATCGGCCCAAATCCACCTTCGGGCTGCTGCAACAGCAGAAACATGCCGTACTGCTCATCATCCGCGGAGATCGCCAGGTCGCTGCGACCGTCGCCATCGACATCGGCCGCCAGCATGATGAGCGGGTTGGTAATGGTGTGAATGATGCGCTGCGGGCTGGCCAGCCGACCGTCCGATTGCTGTGCAAAGATCAGCAGTTGCTCATCGCCGAGCATGGCGATGTCGGTCCGCTGGTCGCCCGTGAAATCGGCCAGAGCCAGCGTCGCGGGCCGCGGTGCGCCATCGGGCACGCGCACGGCGCTCGGCGGCGCAAATCCGCCCTCCGCCAGCCCCGCTAGCACGACCAGCTCTTTCGGTTCGCCGAAGAAGACGATGTCATTCCGCTTGTCGCCGGTCACATCGCCGATCTCCATCACCGCCACGTTGTACGCCACGGGAATCGGCGTGCTGCGCAGCGGCCCGCGATCGAGCAGGTCATTGCGCTCGCTCGCCGCCCGCACCGGCGCGGCCACCGCGCCGGCCGCCGGCTGATAGAAAACCTCGAACCGGTTCTTGTACTGATTCCAGAGGCAGAGGTCGTTGCGCCCGTCGCCATTCAGATCGGCCGCCCGCAAGTCCGAAATCGACGGCTGCAGCTTGTAAATCTGCAGCTCGCGAAAGCCGAAGTAGGGGGCCAGCGCCGCGGCCTGTTCGGTCTTGGCCTGCTCATCGCTCGCCGCCACGCCGGTCGAGTCGGCCGCCAGCAGCGGAGCACACGCCGCAACCGACGCCGACGCGAGGTAACCCAGTCGATCCCACCGATTCCGAATCATCACGAATACTCCTCGGGCCCCGTTGAATGCCCCGCATAGCGTAGGCGCACCGGTCGTGGATGGGGAGTGCGGACCGCCCTCGCAAAACGCCCGTCGTCCTCACCCGTCAGGGCGTATCGTGCTCGCGAATCGCCGCGTAGAGCGCCTCGGGCGTCGAGGCCAGGCGGATCTTCGAGCGAAACTCTTCGATGTTCATGAGCCGGGCGATCTTGGCCAGCGCCTGCATATGCTCGGCTGGTTTATCGGGCGGGCTGACGAGCATGACGATGAAGGTGACCGGGCGATTGTCGAGGCTCTGATACTCGAGCGGGTTCGCCGGTTTGCCCGCCGCCATCACCAGTTGCTTGGCCCCGGTCGTTTTGCCGTGCGGAATCGCGAGGCCATAGCCGATGCCTGTGGTGCGGTCCTTCTCGCGCGCAAAGACGGCGTTCAGCGCCGCGTCGCGATCGGTCAGCCCGCCGGTGGCGTGCAGCAGATCGACCATCTCGGTGATGACGCTCGGCTTGTCCGTCGCCTGAAGCGGAACGCGGACGCGCTCCAGCGTGAGTACATCGGTCAACAGCATGCGGCGAATATCCTGCGGAAGGGCCCGCCGGGCCGCCCGCGCCAAAACTTCGATCCACGACGATTCGGAGCGGAAGTATAGGCGGGCCGATCGATTCCCGCGTCGCCGCCGAAGGAGGCCGCGAAGCCGTGCCGCCGGAACTAGTCGAACGCCCAGCGCCTCACGTCCAGTGGATCTACGACAAAATCGAGGAACGTCAGCAGATACAGTGCGACGACGGCGACAACGAGAATCCGAGCCACGCGGCTATCAGGCCGGCGATAGCCGCGAAACTCCCAAAACACGAGGAGCGCCGCACCTGCTAGCGCAAAAAGGCAGACAGGTGTTAGCGAGCAGGCTGCACCGATGATCTCGTGCTCCAGGGCACAAGCGCGACTTACGCGAGGTCCGATTGTCTTCGGATCATCAACGTACGCCGTGGGAATTCGCCCCAACTCAGAGATTGCGACGAACCAAGTTACATAAGTTGAAAACAACGAAACTGGCAGAATCGCGGCGACGATCAGCGCCGTAATCACATATCGCAGAGTTCGCAGCATCGGCCGTGACGCGACGGTTGTCCGATCTGCCGGATCGAACACGCATTCGCATTCCGGGCACGCACCCGCCCCAAGGCCACGCAAGTCGTAGTCGCACTTCAGGCAGAGCGTCAGAACTGTTGCGTGCTCATGCTCGGCGGCTTCCATATTCGCGCTGGGATCCATGAAGATGCGCTCGGATGGCCGATTGAAAGCTGTGGTCCGCTCACGCGCCATGCGGCGCCAACTGTACAAATCAGCATAACGAGGACGTCGGTTCCAAACCTTCTGACGCACCGCGTTCATCTACCTGAATCGAGCTAGAATCCGCCGAACGTTCGAAGCGCAAAAGATGTCCGCGAATTGTCCAATGAGAGTAGGGTCTCATGATCGAAATCCCCGTCCTCCGCCTGGGCAAGACCTATCACGCCGCCGAGCAGATCGAGCTCCGCCATCATGCCACCGGCGTCCCGATCGCCCGCGTCCATCAGGCCAACAGCGGCCTCGTCGCCCGCGACGTGCAGCGCATGCGCGAACGCTCCACCATCCTCGAATCCTTCCGCGTGCCCGACCTCGTCAAAATCGCCAAACGCGCCGGCGAGCTCTTCATGAAGGGCACGCTTCCCTGCGGCGATCAATCGCAGACCTTCGACGATTACATCGCCAGCCTCTCCGCCACCACCGGCAGCCCGATCAGCTATTGCCGCACCAACGCCGGCAAGATCTTCCGCATCTTCGACGACATGGAGACCATCCTCGCCGGCCTGACGCGCGGCATGGCCTACGACGTGCTCGACCGCGGCTATGCCCAGCAAGACGGCCGCATGCTCAGCTACTTCCGCGAGGGCCGCGTCTTCGGCGCCGTTTTGCCCAGCAACTCGCCCGGCGTCCATTCGCTCTGGATCCCCGCGATCTGCCTCAAGGCCCCGATCGCCCTCAAGCCCGGCCGCGAGGAGCCGTGGACGCCGCTGCGCGTCATCGAGGCCTACGCCGCCGCCGGCATCCCGCGCGAGGCCATGAGCTTTTTCCCGACCGACCACGGCGGCGCCGCCGAGCTGTTGCGCCAGGTCGATCGCTCGATGCTCTTCGGCGACGCCAAGACCACCGCCCCGTGGAAGAACGACCCGCGCGTCGAGCTGCACGGCCCCGGCTATAGCAAGATCGTGCTCGGCGACGACGAGGCCGACAATTGGCCCAAGCACCTCGACCTGATCGCCAGCAGCATCGCCGCGAATGGCGGGCGCTCGTGCATCAACGCCAGCGGCGTCTGGACCCCGCGCCACGCCCGCGAGATCGCCGCTGCCCTGGCCGAGCGCTTCGCCAAGGTGCAGGCGCTGCCCGTCGACAACCCCAAGGCCGAGATCGCGGCCTTCGCCAATCCCGCCGTGGCCGAAGCCATCAGCGCCGGCATCGACGCGGGCTTGCGTGAGCCGGGCGCCATCGACCTGACGCTCGCGGCCCGCGGCGGCGCATCGCGCCTGGTGAAGCTGGGCAGCGTGGCCTATCTGCTGCCGACGATCGTGCTGATCGACCCGCCGGCCTCCGCAAATGGCGTCGCGGCGGCTGGCGTCGCGCCGGTCGCCGGCGGCGTTGCGGCGACCGGAGGCGTCGCCGCATCGGTCGGCGGCTCCGCGCCCGCGGCTGCCTTCGCGTCCGACGGCACTTCAGCCCGCGAGCGCTACGCGAGCCACCCGCTGGCCGATCGCGAGTTCCTCTTCCCCTTCGCCAGCGTGATCGAATGCCCCACGAGCGAGATGCCGGCGGCCGTCGGCAGCACGCTCGTGCTGACCGCCCTGACGCGCGACCGCGACTTCGCCGCCCGCCTCATGGCCGCCGGCAACATCGACCGCCTCAACATCGGCCCGATCCCCACCTTCCAGCTCAGTTGGGACCAGCCGCACGAGGGCAATCTCTTCGAACACCTCTATCGCCAGCGAGCGTTTCAGATTTCGGATGCGGCGTAGGAATGCGCGCCGACGAGCTGCAAGAGTGCCTCAAGCTGCTCGCAGCTGCGCTCGACAGTTTGCGAACGGCCCCGACGCCCGAAAAGGCGTTCTCCGATCGCCGCATCTGGGCGGAGGATGCGAAACTGTATGTTTCCAGCGCGACCGACTCAATCCCCTACGTCGGCCATGTTCGTTCGACCCATGTATTCGGTAATGAGTTCTCTATTGAGTTTGCGTCAACGGACAAGAGCTATCCATATCGGGCGGACTTCATCCGCCTTCATGACGGTGAGTATCGCGTCACGGTAATGCAATTTGGGTGTCCCGTGTGTTTCTGCGGGCTCGTTAGCGATCAAGCGACCTGCCCTTTTTGCGAAGATGAGGGCTCTCACTTCGACCAGCGCGATGACGAGCCAACGCTGCGGCGGCCCGCTGATGCGGCGGGAGTGATGCCGCTTAGCGACCGCACAACGCGCGCCGATGGATCAATCATCGACGCCGCGCGCGTCACTCCGCCGCGTCCGCCCTTCGCCGCGGCCCGCTGGGCGATCATGACGGCGACGATCGTGGGGGCCGCGTGGTTCGCCCACGCCCAGTCGTGGCGCGATCCGGCGGTGGGTGCAGTATCGGCCTGCAGCGCGTGCGTCATCCTGCCCGTCACCGCGATGGCTTTTCTGCTCGTGCGCACCTGGCGCAACATCCTGCTCGTCGGTTGGGTGTGGCTGCTGATTTGGCTCACGGCGATTGGGCAGCGCCGCTGGCTCGAAGCCGAAGCGATCCGCGCCTTCCGCGAAGACCGCTACACGTTCCGCTTCTCGGGAATGCGCTTCGACCTCGTCGACGGCATGCCCGGCCCCAACTCCAGCGAAGCCGAGTACCAAAGTATGCCCGGCGCCGTCAGCGTCCACGTCCATCGCGACGACACCGGTTACTCGGCCCGGCTGATTGCCAATGACTAGGGCGTTGCGGGTCTCGTGCCCGCGGTCTTCGCGTCGGCGTGCCGTTGTGCTCTCGGCGGACTAACTACGCCAATCTCCGCCACGCGCACCATCCGCGGCACCGCCTTTGCGTCGCGCAACGGTGTTTCACGTGAAACACCGTTGCGCAGCGGCCCGCACGCCCATCAACCCGCCTGCGGCATCGGGAAGCGCTCGCTCATCCACTTCTGCCACGCCGGCTCATCGCGGGCGATGGCTGTCTTGGCGCTGTCGCCATAGAGATAGACGCTCAGGCACACCATCACCATTCCGCCGCAGGCGAACGCGCCGACATACGCCGTCCCCGGCGCGGGCGTGTCGAGGCGGAGCAGAATGGTGCTCTTGTGCGATCCCTTTCCGAGCGCGTCGACCACGCCGGCCGTGCGCGGAAAGCCGGCCGGGGCGCTCCAGGCTTGCCCCTCGCGCAGGTGAGTGAGCCCCAGCTCCCCGCCCGCTTTTTCCCACGCCTTGGCGTCCGATTCGCCGGAAAAGCCCACGAGCTGCATGGTGGAGCAGGGCATGCCCTTGAAGTGCTCCAGGTACATCCGCAGGATGCGGAAGTACGCCGGCCAACCTTGCTCCAGACCGTCGAGTTGATTGTCCCAGTCGTCGGTGGTTGCGAAGAGGCTATGGACCACGCGCACGACGCACTTTCCGCCGGCCCGCGCCTCGACGATCCACTCCGTCGCCACCTTGGGCGTGCCGGGCCCGGCCATATCGCCTTCGGCCACGAAGCGCCGCGGCGCGTCCCACGCGACGATTGTCGCCGACGCGTCCATGCCCGGCCCGAAATTGCTGATGATCTCGCCGCCGTCGCGCTCCTCCATCCGCGTGGGGACGAACCACGACGAGACGCCGGGGCCGGTCGCGATCGCCGCCCAGACTTCCTCGGGCGTTCCCTTCACTTCGACTTCGACCTGAATCGATCGGCGACCGGAGGGGTCTTTTTGTACGCTCATGTTCCTGCGTCCTTTGATCGTTCGTTTCGAGGCTCTTGGTCTATCGCAGATGCCCGCGGACGCGTGAATTCGACGAACTCACGCTCCGGGCTAGCTTCGGGTCATTCCGGTTCGATCGCCATGCGAGGTCGTGCATCAACCTCGTGGCGTCCATCTTCGAACGCGCTCTATTCGCGGGTCGGCGAAAGGGGGTTCATCGGATTACTGCTCCGGCGCCACGGGGGTTGGATAAGCGCCGACCATCACCCGATGCCGCCGCCCGCCGGAGGCCGACTCGTCGTGATAGCGCGCGACCAGCCCGGCGACCGCCGCGGTCAGTTCACTGCTAAAGGCGGCCCGCTCTTCGGCGGAGCGGAATCGCACTTCGGTATCGATCGAAAGCGTCGCGAGGCGCTTGTTCAACTCTTCGGCTTTGCCCATCAATTGGCCGACCTCACGCACGACGCGGCCCGCCAGCGCCACGAGATAACTCGCGGAGAGCCGGTCCATGACCTTGCCATCGGCCCCGCGCTCGGGGTCCGCCGCCACCGGCCCCAATGCCGCGGGCGAAACGACGTAGGACGACGCGGTCGCCACGAGTCGCCGCTCGGTGAGCCCGCCCCAGCGCCGCTTCTCCGCGACGCGCACCAGCCCGTGCCGCTCCAGCGTACGCAGGTGGTAATTGACCTTTTGTCGCGGCAAGCCCATGCGGCCGGCGAGCGTCGCCGCCGAAACCGGGGTCCGCAGCTCCGCCAGCAGCCGGCTTCGGACCGGGTCGAGCGCTACGCCGGCGGCGAGCGGATCGTCGATGACGCGCAGGTCGATCATTCCAAGCAAATTATCATTGACAAATTAATTTGTCAATGGTTTTCGACGGGGATTGCGGGTGGTTTTGATTGCCGTCCCCAACGCCGAAAGCCCGCCCCTATTCGCCCGATAAAACAGCCCTGATTCGCCGTGAAATCGCGAATGCGATGCCCCGGCGGTCTGTCACCATATTTTTCTGACGATTCGCGAACCAACGCGGCGACTGCTGCGTAATCACTGGTGAAGGGCAACGCCACACGCCCTATGAAAAGCTTCTCCTCCCTCCGTGCCCCGCGGGCGTCGCAGAACACGTGCGACGCCCGCGGGGCATTTCGCACTTTGGACCCGCCCGGCGTCGCCTGTGGGGGTCAGGTCTGCAACGCGCCGTTTTCGAGCACGAGCATTCGATCTGCCGACTGGGTCAACTGCATGTCGTGCGTGACCATGACGATCGTTTGGCCGTTGCGGTGCAGATCGTGAAGCAGGGTCATGATCTTGGCCCCCGACTCGGCGTCGAGGTTGCCGGTCGGCTCATCGGCCAGCAAGAGCAGGGGTTTATGAACCAACGCCCGCGCGAAGGCGACGCGCTGTCGCTCGCCGCCGGAGAGCTCGGCGGGGCGGTGCTTCAGCCGGGCGCCGAGGCCGACCCGTTCGAGCAGGGCGATGGCATCGCGGCGGATCGCCCCGCGGCCGCCGAACCAACCGGCGATCGAAGTGCCGACCATTCGCGTCATGAGCACGTTTTCGAGCACGCTCAGCTCGGGCAGCAGGTGATAAAACTGAAACACGAAGCCGAACCAGCGGCGACGCATTTCGTTGCGCTCGCGCTCGGTGGCGGGGAAGACGCTGACCTCCGGCGACTGCGGCCCGGCGGTGAGCGAGATGCGGCCGCTGTCGGGCGTGTCGAGCGCGCCCAGCAGGTGCAGCAGCGTGCTTTTGCCGCTGCCCGAGCGACCCATGATCATCAGAAATTCGCCGCGCCGGACCGAGAGGTCGCAACTCGTGAGGACGGGAACGACGCTGCGGCCCATGCGATAGTGCTTGCGGATCGCCGCGGCGGTGAGCAAGTTGTCGGCGTTACTCATATCGCAACGCCTCCACCGGCTGCATTCGCGCCGCGCGCCATGCCGCCGCCAGCGAGCCCAGAATCGCCAGCAGAATCCCGCAGACGACGATGATCGCGAAGTCGATGGTGCGAACGGTGTTGGGAATCTCGTCGAAGGAGTAAACCGAGCGGTCCCAGACCTGCCACTCGGGGCGAATCCAGATCAGAAACTCCTGGATCTCGTTGATGTAGATCACGAAGTAATAGCCGAGTGTGCCCCCGAGAGCCGCGCCGACGATGCCGATGGCTGCGCCGTAGCCGATGAAGATTGCCGCCACTCCGAGTGACGAGCCGCCCAGGCTTTTCACGATGCCGATGTCGCGTGTCTTCTGCAGCACGATCATGTACAGGATGCACATCACCAGTACGGCGGCGACCAGCGAGATAATCGCAAAGAGGATCGTGACGAGGAAGCGTTCCTTTTCGACCGGCGCGATATAGGCCGCCTGAGACTCTTCCCACGTCTGCACGCGGATGCCGCTCAGCAGGTTGCGCTCGAACTCACGGACGTCGGGCAGGTCCTTTTCGAGATAGCTGCGATAGTGCTGCTCGAGCCGCTCGGCGAGCTTGTTTGCGTCGACTCCGGGCTTGATCTTGATCTGGATCTGCGAGCAACGGGCGGGAATCTTGCCGCTGTCGTCGGCCCGCTCGCCCTCGTCCATCAACAGCAGCCGCTGCAACAGGGCGAAGTCGCAATAGATCGTCTTGGAATCGATCTCATAAATGCCCGTTCGGGAGTCGTCGGCGTAGCGCAGCGGCACCTTGATCGGCGCGTCGACCGACCCGCCGTCGCTGATCGGGAGCAGCGTGAGGATCGTCATGCGGCCGCGCTGCATGTAGCGTCGGTAACGGCCGTCTTTTTCGCGGAATGCGACCAGATCGCGACCGATGATGATGCCTTCGCGCGGGTCGCCGAAGTATCCGGCGCGGCCGACCGAGCCGTCGGCGCCGGAGCCATCGTCGGTGGCGCCCTCGATATTGACCTCAAACAGGCCGGGCAGCGTGGGCAGCCCGGCTTTGCGCAAGGCGACATTCACGCCGGAGTCGACCGTCTCGCGATCTTCGATTCCGGCGGCGCGTGCCTTCGCGAGCAGGTCGAGCAGTTCCGCGGGCAGAGTCACCCACATCTCACCCGGGCTGTCGGACGAAACGGGCGAACGCTCGGGATCGAAGCCCAGCTTGGGCTGTTGCTGCACGCCCAGCGTCGTGGAGCCCGGATAGTGCTTTTCGTAAAAGAGGCTCTGCTTGAAGGCGTTGATGCGATAGGTCTTTTCGAGATCGATGCCGTTCACCTGCACCGTGTTCAGGATCGCCGTGTCCTGAAACGAGAGCAGGCCGTAGCTGAAGATTACCGGCGCCGCGGCCTCGATTTCGGGCCACTTGGAGATGTCGGTAATGAATTCGCCGTAGAGGGGAAAGCCGCGGGCCGAGTTGTTGTTGACGACGATGTCGCCGAGCAGCCCGCGGGCCTTGGCCTTGATCTTGTCCAGGAAGCCGCCCATCACCGAATTCACGATGACGATCATGGCGGTGCAGAGCATCACCGCCGCGATCGCGAAATAGGCGATGCGCCGGGCGAAGAGATAGCGAAGTGTCAGAAAGAGCTTGTACAAACGTCCGTGTTCCGCGAATCAACTTCGCTCAGCGGCGCGACGACCTGGGGGCGAAAGGCGCATCAGACCTTCGGCAGCAGACCCTTGGCCGTCAGATAGTCGAGCACCTGCTGGGCGCACTCCTGCGGCGAGTGCTTGCCCGAGGCCAGCACGATCTCGGCCTTCAGCGGGGCCTCGTAGGGGGCCGAGATGCCGGTGAATTCCTTCAGTTCGCCGGCGCGGGCTTTTTTGTAGAGGCCCTTCGGGTCGCGCGTCTCGCAGACCTCGATCGGCGTGTCGCAATAGACCTCGACGAAGGCCAGCTTGCCGGCCTCGTGAATCTGGCGGACCAGGTCGCGGTCGGCGCGGTAGGGGCTGATGAAGCTGGTGCAGGTGATGATGCTGGCGTCGGCGAAGAGCTTGGCCACCTCGCCGATGCGGCGGATGTTTTCCGTCCGATCTTCGGGCGAAAAGCCCAGGTTCTTGTTGAGCCCGTGACGGATGTTGTCGCCGTCGAGGACGTAAGCCATGTGTCCGCGGGCGACGAGGGCGTGCTCGAGCGTGTAGGCGATGGTCGACTTGCCGGAGCCTGAGAGGCCGGTGAACCAGATCGTCGCGCCTTGCTGCTTCAGGAGCGTGTTGCGTGCGGAGCGTTCGACGTGGCCTTCGTGCCACGTGATGTTGGTTGCCTTCTGCGTCGCCATGTAGTTCCCTTGGGGTGCGTGTCGGGGCCGGGCGGTCGCGGGGGTCGCATGTGCCGCCGCATCCGGCCGATTCAGGGCAAAGTAGCGGGCGGAGTGCGGGAAGGGTAGCGGCGGCGCCGTCGACGGGCGGTGAGGCGCGCGTCGAAGCAGCGCATTGCCGCCGGCGCGGAGCCGGAATGGTCGGCTCGCGCACGGCACGCCGATAAAAAGTGCGGCCGCTAGGTTTCGTTGAGCTCGTCCAGCAGCGCGATCGCTCGGCGCAGGTGGGGAATGACGATCGAGCCGCCGACGATCAGCCCGACGTTGAAGATTTCCATCATCTGCTCGTCGGTGCAGCCCAGCTCTTTGCAGCGAATGACGTGATAGGCGATGCAGTCGTCGCAGCGCAGCACCATCGAAGCCGAAAGACCCGCCAATTCCTTGGTCTTGGTGTCGAGCGCGCCCTCGGCGTAGGCCTGGCCGTCGAGCGTGAAGAAGCGGTTGATGTTGAGATTCTTCGCATCGAGGATGCGTCGGTTCATCTTCTCCCGAAACGCTCGAAACTCCGAAAGACGCGAACTCATCGGTATTCCTCGCGGCAAAGTGGCGTCCCGGCTCGGCGTCTGGAGCCCGCAGCCGGTCTTAAAACCTCAAAATCTACAATCCGGACGATTTTGGAGCGACCGGCGCGGTATCCTGTGAGCCATGAAGACTTCGCCGGTCGCCAAGCGTGGGGCGGCCGCGACTCCGCTGAGTCCGGCGGACTTTGTTCCGTTTGACGGATTGCCCGGTGTCGCAGCCCTCGCACGGGATTGCAGCCTACGCCAACTCTGGTGCAACCACGAGTACACCGAGGTCACCCACACTTCCGAGGAAAAGCTCCGCGGATCGACGATCTGGGACGTGCTGCCGGCGGCGCTGGCGGATGAGCGCGCCGTCCTGATGGAACCGGCCCTTCGCGACGGCAGCATTGTCACCTTTCACCAGCTCTATCGCGGATTGCGCTACGTCACGCGGGTTCATCCGCTCGACCCGAAAGCCTTCGGCACGCGCGGCATATTTGTCATTCTCAGTCCGGCCGTTCATCCGGTCCTGGCGCGCCCCAGTCTCCCCACGCTCATGCCGATGGCCGTCACTCCGGATCTGGGATCGCTAGATACGCTGACCCGCCGGGAGTTAGAGGTGCTCTACTGCGTCGCCGAAGGCGCTACCGCCCAACAAATCTCGCGGCAGTTGCATATCGCGCTGAAAACCATCGAGCGCCATTGCGACTCCATTTGCCGCAAGCTGGGGCTCCCCAATCGCGCCAGCGTCGTGCGTTTTGCGGTTGAGCGAGGCATTCTCGGCTTTCCGCGCGAGCAGTGGATCGCGATGGCGGCCCGCGTGCGCGAGATCGACCTCGAGGCGGAATCCGAGATTCAAAGCTCGTATTCGCTGCGTTCCTTGTCCGACAGCACATCGGCCAAGCGCATTCGCACGTAGTCGACGTCGACAATGACGTGCTTGTTGGCCGCATCCGGGGCGTTAAACGAGATCTCCTCCATCACCCGCTCCACCACCGTGTAGAGCCGCCGCGCGCCGATGTTCTCGACGATCTCGTTCACGCGAAATCCGGTGTCGGCCATTTCCTGCACCGCCTCGGCCGTGAACTCCAGCTTGACGCCCTCGGCCGCCAGCAGTGCGACCTGCTGCTTGATCAGCGAGGACTGCGGCTCGGTCAGGATGCGGTGATAATCCTCTGATCCCAGCTCGCGCAGCTCGACGCGATTCGCAAAGCGGCCCTGCAGCTCCGGCATCAGATCAGCCGGGCGCGAATGGGTGAACGCGCCCGCGGCGATGAAGAGGATGTAATCGGTGCGCACCGGCCCATAGCGCGTGTTGACGGTCGATCCTTCGACCAGCGGCAGCAGATCGCGCTGCACACCGCTGCGCGAGATGTCGGGCGGGCCGCCGTCGACGCTTCCGCCGCAGAGCTTGTCGATCTCGTCGATGAAGACGATGCCGGCCTCTTCGCAGCGCGAGATGGCGGCGCTGCTCAGATTGTCCTGGTCGATGCGCTGGTCGATCTCCTGTTGCACGAGCAGCTCAAAGGCCGCCGGTAGCGGGAGGCGCTTACGCTTTTGACGCGTGGGGTTGACGCGCTCGAAAAAGGCCTCCAACTCCGGCCCCATCTGATCGAGGCCCATGTTGGTCATGACGTGAACGGGCACGGCCTTTTCTTCCACGCCCACCTCGACCAGCCGCTCTTTCAGCTCGCCGGCGCGAATCTGCTGGCGCAACTTCTCGCGCGTGCGCTCGCGGCGACCGGTCTCTTCCTCATCGGAGTCGATCGTGGCGCTGGTCGGGAGCAACTCGTCGAGAATCCGGTCTTCGGCCGCTTTCTCGGCCTCGGCCCGCACGCGCTCGGCCGCCCCGTTGCGGGCCATCGCCACAGCCCGATCCGCCAGTTCGCGGATGATGCTCTCGACGTCGCGCCCGACATAGCCCACTTCGGTGAACTTGGTCGCTTCGACCTTTACGAACGGCGCGTCGACCAGCTGGGCCAGTCGCCGGGCGATCTCGGTCTTGCCGACGCCGGTCGGGCCGATCATCAGGATGTTTCGCGGCGTTACGTCGCGTCGCACCTCGGGCGCGAGCTGCAAGCGGCGCCAGCGATTGCGCACCGCGACCGCCACGGCCCGCTTGGCCTCTTCCTGACCGACGATGTATTGATCCAAAGCCGCGACCAGCTCACGCGGTGTCATGTGCTTCATATCCGTTCCCGCCAAGCGCGCTGGAGTCCATGCAGGGTGGCATGGGTCCCTTCCGGTGGCATGGGTCACAACTCGCCATGCCCCGCAGTTCTATTGGGTGCCATGGACCACGTTGGGGTCACCCATGTTTCCGTCCGATTCGCGCGCTCGGCGGCATCCTTTCTTTCCCTGCCGAATTCATCCGGGCGACACCCCGCCGCAGCGCCCGTGCCGCAGGATTCGCAAAAATTGCCGAATGCTGATCGGACCTTCAGCCCGATGAGATATTAGTGGCGCGTCGCCGCGCGGGCCATTCCAGGTTGCGCGCCTGCGCGGAATCGTCGAATCTCATCGCCGACATGAACGTCCGACAGGATGGACACGTCTACAATGGCGTTGTTGGAGACGAATGAGCGAGGATCGCCGTGAGCTTTGATTTGCAGCGCGTCCGAGAGCAGTTCCCGATCACGCGCAACTTCAATTTTCAGAACCACGCCGCCGTCGCGCCGCTTTCTCAGCCCGCCGCCGACGCGCTGATCGGCTATGCCCGCGAGCTGGCCGCCGCAGCCTACCTGCGCGGCACGTACTACCGCGCCGCTGAACACGTCCGCATGCTTTCCGCGCGACTGATCGGCGCCAACGCCGACGAAGTCACCTTCATCAAGAACACCTGCGAGGGCATCAATTACGTCGCCAACGGCGTGCAGTGGCTGAGCGGCGACAACGTCGTCAGCACCTCGATGGAGTTCGCCGCCAACGTCTATCCGTGGATGAACCTCGCGTCCCGCGGCGTAACGCTCAAGCGCGTCGCCGAGGACGACGGGCGCATCCCCTTCGACCGCCTCGCCGCCGCCATCGATCGCCGCACGCGGCTGGTCTCGGTCTCCGCGGTGCAGTGGTCCAACGGTTTTCGGCTCGATCTCACTCGTCTGGGCGAGCTTTGCAAGCAAAAGGGCGTGCTCTTTTTCGTCGACGCGATTCAGGCGCTGGGCGTCCACCCGATCGATGTGAACGCGATGCACATCGACTTTCTCGCCGCCGACGGGCACAAGTGGCTCTGCGCCCCGGAAGGCGCGGGCATTTTCTTCTGCCGCCGCGAGCTGGTCGGCCATCTGCACCCCTCCGAGCCGGGCTATATGTCGATGAAGCACGGCTACGAATCCGCCGAGCAGCGCTTCGACTTTCACGACGATGCGCGGCGATTCGATAGTGGCGTGTACAACCTTGCCGGCATCTGCGCCCTGGGCGCGTCCATCGAGATGTTCCTCGAAGTGGGCGTCGACACGATCCAAAAGCGCGTCAAAGGACTAACCGATCAATTGGTTGAAGGTCTTCGACGCAAGGCATGGACGATCCATAGCCCGCGGACGGCGAGCGAATGGAGCGGCATCGTGAGCTTCTCGTCCGATAAGCACGATTTGCAAGCCGTTCGGTCGCATTTGCGAAACGAGTTCAAAATCGTGGTTGCCAGCCGTCTCGGACGTCTGCGGGCTAGTCCCCATTTTTACAATTCGGAAGATGAAATCGCGCAGTTGGTCGAAGCGTTACCGGCCGCGGGATGAATCAGAGCATAACGGAATGGAATGGTTGCGCCTGTGGTTCCGACATGGGTCGCGCTATAATTGGGTGAGAGTGCCGGACCCGGAGGGTCGCGAGGTCGATGACGCAACGCAAAGTCCTGACTCGAGTGCGATGTGTGCCGCGAGTCGGGCTTGAACATACCGAAGTCCGCGAAATCGAAGTCGACTGCGATCAGCCGCACGACGACGAGTTTCTGCGCGAATCGATCGAGCGCTTCTTCTCCCGCCGGGGGTTGGGCGAGGCGCTCTACGATCTCGAAGTCGATGACAACGGCTACTTCGCCGTTGTGAACGACGAGGCGTATCAGCAGTCCTGGGGCACATCGCTGTTCTAAGTTTGAGCACGGTGCGTTGCCGCCGCTTCGGCAATCGCACCGTCGATCATTCAACACTCCGCGGCATCAACGTCCCCCCGATCACCAAATCTCGCCTTCACGGCGTGCGTGGATCACCTTTCATTTCCCCCTGCGGCGGCCCGGGGCGCGGGCCATTGCCCGAAGACGTGTGACCCGCCGCGATGCGCCAGGCACCAGCGACACGCTCAACCAACATCAACACGACGCTGGAGAACTGCGACACGGCTCGCTCGCCTTGGCGAATCTCCGTTGCGGTGCCGAGTTGCGCCCACGCGGCGTCGTCGGACAAAGGCACGACGCGGACCGAAGTGAGTTTGTGGGAGAATCGCAGCCCGGGTGGAAAGCTCTTCAGCGCCGCGACGACGGCGTCGGCGCTTGGGTAGCGCGCTTCGCCGTCCTCCAGCCAGACGAATCGATCACCGTCGACGAGCACCGCACGGATCGCGATTTCGTCGCGAGACTCAAACGCGCGGACCCAGCGGTCCAGGAGCGCGCGAACCTCTCCCTCGACCTGGTTTCTGTCGATCGAGGCCTTTTGCGGTGATCGCGAATTGCAGTCCGCCCCGATCGCGCAAAGCGCTGTGGCGATGAGCAGCGTCGCACCGCCGGCGAATGACGGCGTCGTTCTCATCAGCTTCCTCCCAAAGTTTCGAGGGCGCTCGGCAGGTACTGAATCACGGAAACGTGGTTGCCTTCCGTGTCCTGAAATTTCGCCACCGTCCCGACGCCCTGAATGAGAAACCCGGGCATGAGGATCTGCCCGCCATGTTTGACGATCTGTTTGGTCGTCGCGGCAACGTCGCTCACGCTGATCGAGCACTCAAAGCCGCGCATGCCGGTGCCCGTGACCGGCTCGCGTCGCGTCTGCAGCGCCCCCTCGACGCCCGGTTGGCCGGTGAAAATGCGCCAAAACCCGGGCGGCCCCCAGGGTTCAAATCGCCATGAGAAGACGGCCGTGTAGAACGCCATCGCGCGATTGCAATCTTCGGCATGGATCGCAAAGTGACACAGGGGGTTCGGCATCGCAGGAAACTCCAGGGTGGTGATGTTTCACTCAATGTGGTGTGTTCGTGGCGTGTTGTCTAGTCGATATACTGGCGATCGATGTCGAGAAAACGACAAGAGCCCTGCGTCCGCTGCCTGGGACTTTCGTTGCCCCCGGGCCGTCGCCTCGAGTCGCACGCGCACGAGTGGTCGCAACTCATCTACGCGATTCGCGGCGTGATTTCGGTGACGGCGGGCGCCGGATCGTGGGTGGTCCCGCCGATGCGTGCGGTGTGGGTCGCCGCCGGTGTCCCGCATGAACTTCAGATGCGCGGGCGGGTCGAAATGCAGACGCTCTACTTCCGGCCCGACATCACGCCGTCGCTGGAAGCGCCATGCTGCGTGATCGATGTCGCGCCGCTGCTGCGCGAGTTGATCGTCTCGACCGTCAGTTCCGGCGGCCTGACCGATTCGACCCCGAGCGACCGCGCGCGTCTGCGGCTTTTGCTGGATCTGCTGGTCGTCGTCCCCGAGCGACCGCTGGCGCTGCCGTTGCCGATGGATCCGCGGGCGCAGAAAGTCGCCCGCAGCGTGCTGGCGCAGGTCGCCGATTCGGGATCGCTGGCCGAGCTGGTGGGCGACAGCGGCGCGTGCCTTCGCACGATCGAGCGGGCCTTTCTTCGCCAGACGGGAATGACCTTCGGCCGCTGGCGCCAGCAGGCTCGGTTCCTCGAAGCGATTCGGCTGATCGGTGAAGGTCGCGATGTGACGGCCGTCGCGTTACGCGTCGGCTATCGCAGTCCGAGCGCGTTCGTCGCTGCGTTTAGAAAGTGCCTGGGAAGGACCCCGGGGCAGTACTTTTCGCGAGCGACGTCCCGCAGTCCGTGAACTGCCGGGTTGGGCGCCGCCGCGCTGTGAGCATTGCCGGGGCCTGAATCAAAAGCGGTCCCCGCCGCGACATCGACACACCCTACGACGTCTCCACGACTTCACGCCTTCGCCCCTTCCCCGCCGATTGCCTCCAGCTTCGTAAACAAAATCGCCGGCGTTCCCAGCGTGTGCCCCTCGGGCAAAAGCTTGGGTGCGGCCCAGCGCAGCGCCGTCGCGGGGTCGATGTTCAGCTGCTCGCAAATCCGCTTCGCCGTCGTCGGCAGAAACGGCGCGCACATCACCGCCAGCCATTGGATCGTGTGAACACAAGTCGCGATCGTCGCGGCGCAGGCCGGCAGGTCGTCTTTCCGCGTCTTCCACGGCTCGCGCAGCCCAAAGTATTCGTTGCAGACGCGCGTATAGGCCATGAACTCCTCAATCGCGCTGCGAAACTTGCAGCCCTCGATCAGCGCGCCGATCTTCGGCAGCGTCTCGGCCGCCTTTGCCAGATGCGCCCGATCCATGTCGGTCATCGCCGTGCTCGAGGGCACGCGGCTCTCGAAGTAGCGCTGTGCAAAGGTCAGCGCCCGGTTCACGAAGTTGCCGAACGCCGCCACCAACTCGCCATTCACGCGATTGACGAAGTCGGAGGGGTCGAAGGCCGTCCGCGCCGTCTCCGGCGCGATCGCCGTCAGGTAATAACGCAGCGCGTCGGCCTCGTACTTCTTCAGATACTCCTCGATCCAGACCGGCGAATCTTCCGGAGTCTTCGACTTGCTCACCTTTTCATCGCTGCCGGCGAGGCGGAAGTTGAGGAAGTTGTTGGCGATCACCTGCGACGGCAGTTGATGCCGCGCGTCGGCCATCAACATCGCCGGCCAGATCAGCGTGTGAAAGACCGTGTTGTCTTCGCCGATGAAGTGGTGAATCGCCGTCTCCGGGTCGGCCCACCATTTCTTGTACGCCTCGGGGCCTTCGCCCCGATCTTCGCAGAGCTTGGCGGTGAAGGAGACATAGCCGATCGGCGCATCGAACCAGACGAAGAGCACCTTGCCCGCCGCATCGGGGTCGTCGAGCGGCACGGGAATGCCCCAGGCGATGTCGCGCGTCATGGCCCGCTCGGGCAGGCCCTGCTTGATCTGCCCCAGCGCAAAGTTCAGCACGCCCGTCCGCCACTGCCCCTGTTTCGATTCGAGCCATTCCTTCAGCGGCTTCTCAAAATCGTTCAGCTTCAGGTACCAGTGCGTCGTCTCGCGCACCTCCGCCGGCGAGCGGCTGATGATGCTGATCGGGTTCTTAAGCAGCAGCGGATCGATGATCTGCCCGCAGTTGTCGCACTGATCGCCGCGCGTGTGCGACCCGCAATGATGACAGTCGCCCTCGACGTAGCGGTCGGGCAGAAAGCGGGCCGCCTTGGGGTCGTAGAGCTGCTTGGTCTTCTTCTTGCTGAAGTAGCCCTTCGAATGAATGTTGCGAAAAAACTCCTGGCTCAGCCGCTCATGAATCGCCTGAAATGCGGGCTGATGCGTGCCGCCATAGACGTCGAACTCGATCGACAGCCCGGCGAAGTCGCGGGCCTGACGCCCGTTGAAATGGGTGCTGACCTCCTGCGGCGTCTTGCCCTGCTGCATGGCGGAAATCTCGATCGCGACGCCGTTGTCGTCGGACCCGCAGATAAAGCGCACGTCTTCCCCGCGGGCGCGGAGGTAGCGCACGAAGGTGTCGGCGGGCAGATAGGCCCCGGCGACATGGCCGACGTGCAGCCGGCCGTTGGAATAGGGCAGGCCGGAGGTGACGAGGTAGCGCTTGGGCGCGTTTGTCGACGAATGAGCGGGCGTATGCGTTGCCATGATGGCTCATCGTAAACGCGAGCGGCGAGCGATGCTCGGGCTTCGCCTCCGGCGGACGAGCCGCGGGCTTCAGCCCGCGCGGTTGCGCGGCCGTCGGTCCGGTTTCGAGTTGCCGGGTGCCCGCTCCGGCAAACTTGTTTCACGTGAAACAGCGTTGCGCGACGCAAGGGGCGTGCCGGGCTCCGCGGGCGCTTCAATGGTTGGTCGATTCCGGTGAAAAGGCGCAGTGTTTGGTCGGCCGACCACGGTTCCATGAGCCTGGGAGGGGCGGTTCCATTCTGTCGCTGCATTTCCATACCCTCGCCACGCCTTCACTCGTCTATCTTGGCGATTCGGCAGCGAAGGACGATCCGCAGAAAGAATCTCTGACTACGGAGGCCCACGATGCACGCCGAATCCCTGAAAATCGAACGATCGAGCAGCAAACCGTTTTCGTCGGTCGACGATGCCGCGGCGCATCCGCTCTACGCCGCGATTCGGCGGTATGAGTTCGATGAGCCCGGCACGAGCTTCACGTTTGAGGCGCGGCTGGCGCGGGAGAACGGGTGGACGCGCGGGTACGCGCGGCGGGTGATCGAGGAGTATCGACGGTTCGTGTTTCTGGCGATGGTGTCGAAACATCCGGTGACGCCGTCGGAGCAGGTCGATCAGGCGTGGCACTTGCACCTGACGTTTACGCGGAAGTACTGGGAAGAGCTGTGCGGGCGGGTGCTGCCACGACCGCTGCATCACAACCCGACGCGCGGCGGGGCGGCGGAAGGAGCGAAGTTCGTCGATTGGTATGAGCGGACGCGCGGGCTCTATCGCGCATGGTTTGGGGCAGAGCCGCCGGCGGATATCTGGCCGGCGTCGGCGACGCGCTTTGGGCATGATTTGCGATGGTCGCGGGTGAATACCCAGGATCACTGGATCATTCGTAAGCCGTCGCGGCGCGCGATCGCGACGGCGGCGGGGTTCGCTACGGTTGGACTGGCGGCGATGGGAGCGGGCGGTGCGGCGCTGGCAGCGGCGCAACCCGCGGGCGGCAGCACTGCCGGCGACTCGATGCCGATTAGCATCGCGATCGCAACGGGGCTGGTGTGCTTGGGGCTGCTGGTGACATTCGTCATCGTTCTGACCGCGAGCTCGCGAGCGCGGCGGCGACGCGACGAATCGGCAGGCGCCGGGGTGCCGGACACTGGGCGGGCGATGGCGGGGATGGGGGCGCGGCGCGAGCCCACGCCCGCGACCGCGGCACCATCGCAGCGTTCGAACGCTGCGACGAGCGACACCGGGGACGACTACGAGTTTCCCGGTTCGCGCCGGTGGTCGCCGTTTGCGCTCTTCGGCTGGGGAGCGGCGCAAGCGACCGCGCCGATCGATCCGCAGAACGCGGACGCGAGTCGCAAGAAGAAGGAAGAGGGCGGCTGCGGTGGGGCGGGATGCGGCGGTGGCGGAGATGTATCGATTTGGACGGCGACGAGCGGCGGCCCGGCTTCGGTGTCGCCGGGTCCCGCCGCATCGCAGCCCACGTCTCAGCCGACGAATCATTCCGTCGACGCGGATTCGGGCGGTGACGCCGGTGGCGGGGACGCGGGCGGCGGCGGAGACGGTGGCGGCTGTGGTGGGGGCGGCTGCGGCGGGGGCGGATGTGGTGGTTGTGGCGGATAGGCGGTGAGTGCGGGGACGGTTGGAGCGATTAAACGCGGCGCTGGCGCAGTTATCAGACTTCGCCGACGTGTCAGAATTTGTTGACCGACCGGTGGGGGAGCACGATACTATCGGAGTTGGTTCGAGCGCCCGCCTTTTGGTTTGGCGGACGCTGGGAAAACGGATGCGCGGGCGGCCGGCGATGAAAGCCCCGCCTGAATAGAGACGCCCCTGCGAGCGTCCAACCGTCTGCCGGTCTCGCGCATCGTGAATGGCTACGCTCCCGCCGGCCATGCGAGGTGCCCCGAATGGCGACTCGATTTGCCCTGCCGTGGATGGAGACCTTCGCCGCGCAACTGCTGCGTGGTCCCCGTCGATTCCGTTTGCAGCAACTGACCCAGATCGACTTTCTGCTTTCGGTCGTCGAGGCGGGCAAGACCTATCCGACAGACTTCGTCGTTCACGCCCTGACCGGCTATCGCGCCAAGGGCAGCACCGCCCGCGAAAAGGCCGGCGACCTGAGCGCGCGCGACCTGCTCGAAGGCACCGCGCTGCGCGAAGATCTCGTGCTATTGGCCGAGACGCTGAGCGAGAGCGCCGAGATTTCGGTCGAGAGCTATCCCGGAAAAATCTTCACGGTCGAATCGCTCGCGGAGCGGTTTGATGTCAGCACCAAGACCATCTTCCGCTGGCGCCGTCGTGGGCTGGTCGCGTGGAAGCTGAAGTTTGACGACGGTCGCATCCGCGTCGCCTTTAGCGATCGCAGCGTGCAGCGCTTCGTGACCGAGAACACCGAGCTGGTGCAGCGCGGTGCGAACTTCACGCAGCTTTCGACCGAAGAGCGGGCCAAGATCGTCGCTCAGGCCGAAGAGCTGGTCGCGGGCGGCATGAAGACCGTCAACGCGGTGGCCAAGGCCGTGGCGGAAACGTGCGGTCGGGCGGTCGAGACGATCCGCCTCATTCTCAAAGCACACGACGACGCCCACCCGGGCGCGGGCATTTTCAATCGACAGATCCCCGGCATCGCGGCGGACGACCAGCGGCTGGCGATCTGGTCGGCCTATTGCGACGGGCAATCGATCGCGGCGATCTCGCAGCGCGTCGGCAAAAGCACGCGCAGCGTCTACGCCATCGTCACGCAGATGCGGGCGCTGGAGCGCCGCCGCACGCCGATCGAGTTCATCGCCAGCGACGAGTTTGAGCAGAGCGGGGCCGATGCCCTGGTGCTCAAAGACGCGTCGCTGAAAAACCCCTACAAGCCGGCGGAAATCGGAGCCGCGTCGCGGACGCCCGCGAATCTGCCGCCGTATCTCAAGCAGCTTTTCTCGCTGCCGCTGCTGACGCCGCAGGGCGAGGCGGCGCTGTTCCGCAAGATGAACTATCTGAAGTTCAAGGCGGAGCGGATGCGCAAGGCGCTCGACCCCGCTTCGGCCAGCGCGGCGGAGCTGGACCGCATCGACGCACTGCTCGAAGAGTCTTGCGAGACGAAGAACCAGATCATGCAGGCGAATCTGCGCCTGGTCGTGAGCATCGCCAAGCGGCATGCGTCGCCGACGGTCGATTTCTTTGAGATCGTGAGCGACGGCAACATCTCGCTGATGCGCGCGATTGAGAAGTTTGATTACAGCCGCGGGTTCAAGTTCAGCACCTACGCCTCGTGGGCGATCATCAAGAACTTCGCTCGCAGCCTGCCCGACGAACACACGCACCGCGACCGATACCAGACGGGTCGCGAGGAATACCTCGAAACGGTCTCGACCGGCCCCGCCGAAGACGAGGCGGCCGACGAACGACGCGAGGCGGCTCGGGCCATGCTCGATCGCATGCTCTCGACGCTCGACTCGCGCGAGCGCGAAATCCTGGTCCATCGCTTCGGCGTCGAGAGCGGCGGCGAGCCGCAGACGCTGGAGCAGATCGGCCGGCGCGTGGGCGTCTCGAAAGAGCGCATCCGCCAGATCGAAGCGCGGGCGATGAGCAAGCTGCGGGCGGAGTTTGGCGATGCGGTGGGTTTGGAGATTTCGCCGTAGCGCGGCGCGTTGCGGCGCGGGTTGAATCACGAGATTGACGGCGGCCCGCGCGAAAGCGCGGGCCGTTTGTGTTATCGAGCATCGGCCGATCGTGCGGCGAAGCGCTGCAGAGTCTCAAACGCGGCTGAGCGAACGCGGTGGTCGGCGTGAGTCGCGGCGATTTGAGTAAGGATGCTGCGGGCGGTATCGGTCAAGCCGATGGGGATTTCGCGGGCGGCGTCGCCCGCAACGATGTGCCCGAAGAGCGGCGGGAAGCGCAGGGGAATTTCATAGGTGGATGGCGATGCAAATTGCGCGGCCAGCGGGGCGGGAGTCGTTGGGTCAAGTGCCCGGCGGGCCTGAGCGTTTTGGGCATCCCAGGGATTCAGGCCAACCGCGAAATCGGCGAACTCTCGGGAAAGAAAGCCGTTCAGCACGCGCGGCGGTGTGGTCTTGGCGAGCAGCACCAACAGGCTCGGCAGCTTCGCCCAAAAGCAGAACAGCGCCGCGAGCAGCAGAATCGCGCCGACGACGGAGCGAATCCAGTGGTTGCGGTCGCGAATTCGGCGGACATAGGCGTCTTCCTGATCGTTGCGACCGCATTCACTGCAACGATCGCTCGACACTCCTTGGCGATCGTAGAAACACCAAGGGCACGCGCCGGCGGGCGGCGGCCGCTTCGGGCCGAGGAATGCATCCGCCAGTTCCGAGGCGAGCAGTGTGGAGAGCGCGCCCGCGAAGCCGATGACGCCGACGATCGACGCCAAGACCGTGGGCACTGGCCCAAAGAATGCGCTGGGGTGAACGAACGGCGTGAGAACTACCGCCGCCCCGACTCCGAACGTAAAGCCGTAGATAGTGAGCCAAAGTCGATGCGGGCAGAGGTGAAATGTCCGCGCGATCGCGAGCGGGGCGAAGAAAAAGACGGTCAGCGAGGCAAGGGCGGGTGTCGTATCGGGGAGCTTTACGGAAAGCACGAGCATGGCGCCGCAGACGACGCCGGCGGCCAGCAGCAAGGGCAGCGGCGCGGCGTGCGCGTGGGGAGGGCAATCTCGCGCTGGCCGGAGGGATCTTGCCGCGCGGAGCCGAAAGCTGCGTGTTCGAGGAAAGTGCTGGGCTGAAGCGGTGTCCATTCCTTCGAATTCCTATGGGGACCGAGTCGACGATGCCCTTCGTCGGCAACCAGCGCTGGCGATGGTCGCTATTCGGTCATACGGATTCCGGTGCGTGGGGCCGCCAAGTGTGCGGGCGTTAGCCTCGGGGGCCACGCTACTTGATGGGAAGGGCCTAGCGCCCAGACCTAAACGCATCCCAAGGTATCATGAACTAAGGGTTGACCGGCAGAACCGATCGTCGCTCACTTCGTATCAGATCTGGGAGATTCGACGATGACCATGTGCCAACTGCGTCGCGCGTTGATGGGGCTGCTTGGTATTCCGGGGCTGGCGCTGGGGATTGGCTTAGCCCTGCCATCGGCGGCGCTCGCCGCGCCGCCGACGGTCGAGGACATTCGCCGAGCCCACGCGGAGTTGGCGAAGGGGCTCGGGTTCGTGAAGCTCGACGAGATCGTGATTCACACCGTTGACGATTCGCCGGCGGCGCGGGCGCGGATCGATGCTATGTTTGGACAGCCGCCGGAGAAGCCAGCGGGCGCAGCGGCAAGCGCTGGCGGAAATGATGATGCGAAGATGGCTGAAGCGGTGAAGCGACAGCTTGAGCAATCGCGATCGACGATGAAGCTGCAACGAGCGGTGAACTCCGGCGTGCCGGTTCGCCGAACACGGACGCTTGATCTGTTGGGCGGGCGCGTGCGTTGGGATGACCAGGATCTGCGCGACGTCGTTGCAGTGGCGCAGACGCTGCAGTTGGACCATTTGGCGCGGGTTAACATCGACAAGAACTTGATCGTTATCTGTGCGAATGGCGGGCGCCTTCACGCAAATCCGATTTTTCGGACCGGTTCGAAGCTGCAAGGGGATTCGGTGGACGACGTGCGCGATGACTGGCGGCGGCTGGGTTTACTTTCGGAGGAGAACTTTGTGGGTTCCGCCGAGCCGACGCTGGAGTGGGACGAAGCGAGTCAGGTTGCGACGCTCACACGAATTCAGGGAACCTTGACGATTCGTTCGACGCTGCGGCAGGCCGACGGCTGGCGCATCGCGTCGTGGGAAATGATCGTTGAAAATGGCAGCCGCCTGAAGTTTGTTGCGCGCGATTATCGCAATTGGGCCGGCCGGCTCGTGCCGCAGGTGACGCGGTTTGAGTCGATTCGAAGTCCGTCAGAAACACCTGAGGTGACGGAGTGCTCTACGCTAGCGGTTGAATTTCCAGAGTCACTGGCGGCCGACGCGTTCACTTTGCCATCGGATTTTCGATTGACGGAGTTCCCCGCCCGACCGGCGGCGGGACAGTAGAGCGTCGCCGGTAGGGGCTGGCCGAGCGGCGACGGGGAATGCTCCAGCGGCGCATCTCGCGTCCGGCGGCTCGACCGCGCCATTCCCGCTTCGTCGGCCTGCGAGCCGCGGGCTGCTACGTGTGATTGCAGTTCGCTACTGGGGCGTGGTGGGGCTTGTCGATACTCTTTTCAGATCGCCGCTCGGAGATTCACCGCGCACGCGCGATCGCGTTGGAACCGCGGCAGCGACACCGCCGTAGATTCGGAAGAGGCACCATTTGTCGAGTGAGCCGTCGGTGATTGCAGCGGGGGAGGATGGGGGCGCGGACGCTGCGCCGAGCGGCGGCGAAAAGAGCGGGGGAATCGGCTCGAAGCTGGGGCGAATCTGGAGCGACCGGCGGCTGCGCAGCGAGGTGCTCTGGGTTGCGTCTCACCGGGTGGTCGAGTTCGTCGTCGTCTTCGCGCTGATCAAGCTGCTCACCAATCTGCTCTCGCAAGCGCAGTTCGGCGAGTACAGCCTGGTCATTACCGCCGCGGCGCTGCTGAGCAATCTCCTGATCATGCCGATGAATCAGGCCTTTCTGCGCAACTACCACGCCGCGTATCAGCGGAAATCGGAAGGCACGGCGGCGTGGCGGCTCGTGCGGTGGTACTCGGCCGCGACGGCGGTGCCGGTGCTTGTATGCCTGGTGTTGAGCGTGCCGGTCGGGGGGTGGCTGGGCTTTGGGGGGTGGACGATTGCGGCGGGCGGGCTTTGGTATGCGATGGACCGTTGGCGGACGCTGGGCGTCGAGATCGCCGATCTGCGCCGCGAGCGCAAGCAGTGTGCGATGTTCAGTGCGTCGTTTCAGGCGCTGAGCATTCCCGTGCAGTATTTCGCCCTCACGCAGATCGGCGCGAGCGCCACGACGGCGCTGGCGGCGAGTGCGACGCTTGGCTTCGTCATCGCCATCCTCGGTCTCATGCCGGAGTGGCGGCGCGTGCGCGGGGCGGCCGCGGATGCGCCCGACGAGTTGGGATCGCTGGTGCGCTCCTTCGGCGTGCCGGCGGCGATGATGCTGGTGTTTCAATGGCTGCAGCAGTTCGCCGACCGGTTCATTCTGTCGGGGCTGGAGAGCGTCGATTCGGGCGGCGTCTACATCGCGGCGCTGCAAATCTTCGGCGCGCCCTATTTGCTATGCCTGAACGTGCTGAATTGGCTGGCGATGCCGGTGGCATACGCCCGGGCCAAGGACGCCCGCGACCCGGCTCAGCTCTGGAGCGCCGACAAGGTGCTGCTCGGCGCGGTCGCGGCCTATGTCGTGATCGGGCTGGCGTCGCTGCCCTTGTGCTTTGCGCTGGGTGGGCCGCTGCTGAAGCTGATGACGAACCCAACGTATCAACTGGAGTCGAGCGTAATCGGGCTGATGGCGCTGGGGCGTTTTCTCCAGGGCCTGGTCGTGCTGCTGCAGATGATGTTCGCGATTCATCAGCGCATGCAGGCGTCGCTGGGGCTGCGGATTCTCGGCGCGTTGCTGACGCTGCCGATCTGCTATTTCGCCGTGAAGCAGGCGGGTGTCTTCGGCGCGGCGGCGGGAACGGCGCTGGCCTTCGCGCTCTATCTGCTGCTGCTCGTGTTCGGGCCCAACGGGTGCTATTGGCTGCTGCGCGAGACGCGGGCGGCGCTGCGGCGTGGCGGTGAATCGGTGAAAGCATGAGGCTCGGAAACGGCCCGACGGTCCGTCGGCGGGTGCTCGCCCGTACCGAGGATTTGGCTTCATAATGGTCAATCAGAAGATCTTCGCCGTCCGGGCGCTCGGCCGGACTCTGGAGCCGCATTGATGCCCCGACTGCTGATCATCAACAACATCCCGACTCCCTACCGCACGTTTATGTTCAACCGCCTGCACGCGCATGGAAAGGCGCGCGGGATCGACGTGCAGGTCGCGTTTCAGGCGGCGCGAGAGAAGCGCCGGCCGTGGAAGCCGGAAGACTTTCAGATGGAGTTTCCGCACTTCATTTCGACCGGTTGGGGGCTGGGAAGCGCTCGCAATGAGTACGCAAACTACGCAACGGTGAATCTCGACATCGTCCGCGCGCTGCGCGACCCCGCAGTGCGCTGGGTCGTCGCCGCGCCGTTTCAGTCCATCGGCATGTGGTGGCTGACGCTGCGCCTGCCGCGACATGTGACCGGTTTGCTGTGGTGCGAGAGCAATCTGACCTCATCGCGCTTTAATCGCGGGCCGGGAAAGTGGCTCAAGTCGCAGCTCATTGCGCGCTATCCGATCCTCGTCTGCCCGGGGCGCCGCGCGGTCGAGTACCTCGCGGCCATTAACCCCACCGCGGCCACAAAGCCTGTTCTGTGGCTGCCGAACATCGTCGACGTCTCGGTCTTCCGCGGGCGCGTCGCGGCGGAGCGACCGAACCGCGCGGCCATCCGCGCCGAGCTCGGCATCGGCGACGACACGCAGTTCATTTTCGCGATCGGACGCATCACCGAATCGAAGGGCTTCGGGCAATTGCCCGCGGCGGTGGCACGCGTGCCGGGCAAGTATCGGATATTGGTCTACGGCGGCGGCGAGCGGCGCGACGAGTGGATCGCGAAGGCGCGCGAGCTGAACATCGAGGATCGCCTGCAATTCCCCGGCGAAATTCCCGAGAAGGAAGTGGCGCGGCGGCACGCGGCTGCCGACTGGTTTCTGCACCCGGCACTGCACGATCCCTCACCCCTCGTGACGATCGAGGCCACCAATGCCGGCGTGCCGATGGCCGTTTCGCAGGCCACCGGGAACGCACCGGAGGTCGTCGACGAAGGCCGCAATGGATTCACCTTCGACTCCACCAGCATCGACGCGACCGCGGCGGCCATCGAACGCATGGTTCGCAGCAGCGCCGAAGAGCGCCGGGCGATGGGGCGGGCGTCGGATGAGCTCTCGGTCGAGCGGTTCGACCCCGATCGCGTTTGCACGCGGTTTTTTGATGAATTGGTGCGCTTCGCCCCGCCCCGCTGAGTGCGATTCCAGGCGGCGGCTCGCGGAGCGACGCGGCCGGCGCCGCCCCGACGATAAACTGCCCAACACGCGTTTCGGCGTCCGCGAAGTCCGGCCGCACATTTCATCGGAGAATGCATGAGCCTGCTGCCGCTGGTTGTCGGCTGCGCCCTGATCCTGGCGATTGCGTACTTCACCTACGGTCGGCTGCTCAGCCGGCTGCTGGGGTTCGATGACGCGCAGGCCACCCCCGCGACGCGCTTGCGCGACGATGTGGACTATGTCCCGCTCGATCGCGGCACGCTGCTCTCACAACACTTCTCGGCGATCGCCGCCGCCGGGCCGATCGTCGGGCCGATCGCCGCGGGCTGGATGTTCGGCTGGGCTCCGGCCTTAATCTGGATCCTCTTCGGCTCGATCTTCATCGGCGGCGTACACGACGCGACGGCGCTCTTCGCCTCGATCCGCCACCGCGGACGGTCGATCGCCGAAGTCGTGCGCGAGAACATGAGCGGCGCGGCGTATCTGCTGTTTCTGGCCTTCATCTGGCTGGCGCTGATCTACGTCGTCGTCGCATTTACCGACATCACGGCCGGGGCGTTTGTCGGGCTGATCAAGCTCGAAGATGGTCAGACCGTTTCGGGCGGCGGCATCGCGACCTCTTCGCTGCTGTATCTCGCGCTGCCGATCGCGATGGGCGTCTTGCAGCGCTTCGCAAAGCTCTCGACCACCCTGGCGACGATCATCTTTCTGCCGCTCGTGGGGCTGTCGATCTGGCTTGGGCAGCAAATGCCGCTCTCGCTGGAGACGCTCGGGAACATGAACGAAGTGCAGGCCCACCGCGTGTGGAACATGCTCCTGCTCCTCTATTGCCTGGTCGCGTCGATCACGCCCATGTGGCTGCTCTTGCAGCCGCGCGGCCACTTGGGCGGGTGGTTCCTCTTTCTCACGCTCATCGGCGGCGGGCTGGGGCTGATCTTCAGCACCCGGACGATTCAATATCCCGCGTTTCAGGGCTGGACCGGCGTCGGCGGACAACCGCTCTACCCGCTGCTGTTCATCACGGTCGCGTGCGGGGCTTGCTCAGGGTTTCATGCGATGGTCGCCTCGGGCACGACCGCCAAGCAGGTCTGTCGCGAGTCGCACGTGCGCTCCATCGGCTATGGCGCAATGTTGCTCGAAGCGCTGGTGGCAATCCTCTCGTTGACCTGCGTGATGATCCTGCCCGCGACCGCGCCGGAGCTGGTGGGCGGCCCAAAGCCCAACGTGCTCTATGCCCGCGGCATCGGCGAGTTTCTGAGCGTCGTCGGTGTGCCGATCGCGTTCGCGGTCTCGTTCGCGCTGATGGCCTTCACAACATTCGTCTATGACACGCTCGACGTCTGTACGCGGCTGGGCCGCTACGTCATTCAGGAACTGCTGGGCTGGCACACCGCGGCCGGCCGCGTCTTCGCAACTGCGGTGACGGTCGGCGTGCCGGCGTACTTCCTGTGGCAGCAGCCGGTGGATGCGGCGGGAAAAATGATCCCGACCTGGCGGGTCTACTGGAACCTCTTCGGCGCCAGCAATCAGCTCCTCGCGGCGCTCACCCTGCTGGGCGTGACGATCTGGCTCTGGCGCACGCGGCGGGCTCTATGGGTGCTCTTCGTCACCGGCCTGCCGGCCGTGTTCATGTCGGCGGTCAGCCTGGCGGAACTGGTGCGAACGGTGCGCAGCGGAATGGCGAAGGTTGTCGCAGCGGAGCCGGCGACGTGGATTCCGCGCGACCCCGTGACTGTGGTCGCGATCGTGCTGATCGGGTTGGCGTCGTTGATGATCGCCGAGGCGATCCGCGTGGTCGCCACGATGGGGCGCAGCGGTGCAACACCGGCGGTCGCGCGTTAGAGAGCGGCGATCCGGGGCCGGCGCCGAGAGCGCGCGAACACGCCGAAAGTGGCGGGCCGCAGCGCGTCGCGGAAAGCGCGCTACATCGGCGGTGCGTGGGTGCGCGTGACGCTCGAGGGCGACAGCGACTTTGAGCGCACCGGCACCCCGCCGCCCGACCCGTTCGCGGCGCTGGGCTGGCCGAAGAGCGGGCGATCGACCAGCGGCGGCTGCGGCGATGCCGAAGCGGCCGACGTCTCGTCGACCTCCGCATCCGCATCCGACGCGCGTCCCTCGCCCAGCCCGAATAGGCCCTGTGCCTGTGAGAGCGCCTTCTTAAAGCGCTCGATCTCGCTCCGCGTGGCGCGCTCCTTCAGCTCGCGCTTGGCGAGGGCGGCTTCGCGGGCTTCGAGCCGACTGGCGCGCTGGGCCAGTTCATCGGCCCAGGCCTGCAAACGCCGGGCCTGATCGGTGACGACGCGCCGCGCGCCGTCGAGCGTGCGAGCCAGGCCCTTCACGCTGGCGTCGATCGCGGTCCAATCGTCTTCGTTGGTGCAGGTCAGCGCTCGAAACGCCGCCAAGACGCTCTGCTCATCCACCACCGCGGGCGCGGCGGGCGCCGGTTCGATCGCGACGCGCGGCGGCGCGGGCTTCACCGCGACCGGCGTGCCGGCTGCGAGCGACTCGATGATCGCCAGCGGCGGCTCGATCGCCAGCGGCCCCGCCGGAGTCGCGGTCGCCGCGGCGCCCGCTTCCAGCGGAGTCACCGTCGCCGGATCAAACCCGATCGGCCCGGCCCAGTCGACGCGCCACTCCGTGCGCCCGACGCGCAGGCGGTCGCCGGGCGCGAGCCATTCGAACTCCACCGATTGCCCGTTGACGAAGGTGCCCGAGCGGCTGCCCAGATCAAAAATCGCCGGGCGACCATCGAGGAAGAGCAGCAGCGCGTGGGCCAGCGATACATCCTGCGCATCGATCACGACATCGCACGCACTGCGGCGGCCGATCACGGCGGCGGCGTGCTCGATCGTGTGGGAGCGCTCGCCCACCAGCACCAGCGGCGTCGGCGAAAAGGCCGTGCTCCAGGCCGCGGCCGAAGCCTCTTCGTTCGAGCCGAACTCAACCTCGATCGGCACCGCACCCAGGCGCAGGGCCACGCCCGGCTGCAACTCCGCCAGGTTGGCGAAATGGTCGTTGACGTAGGTTCCCATGCGACTGCGCAGGTCGCAAACAAAGAGCGTGCGTCCGGTATGCACGACCGCGCAGTGGATCTTCGAGATATCCGGATGCGTGAGCGTGAAGTCGCCGTCGCGGCGGCTGCCGATCAGCGTCACCGGCTCGGCGATGGCGAATCGCTTCGCCTCGCCGAGCGACGGCGCGCAGAGCGAGACCTGCAGCGCCGTCGGCGGGAGCGTCGGTGTTGGGCGATTCAGTGGTGTCTTGCGCGGGACCATTCGCTTTTTTCCTCCAGGGTGCGATCGGGCGCGCGCGGGTTCGCCCAATTCACACCATCCCCTAATTAGGCAGTGTTCAATACGGGACGGCGGAAAGCGAGTTTTCTATGCGATGCGGCGCGAGTCCGAGAAGAGGTGGTCACAGTGGGGATGGCGCACCGCAGTGCATGAACAAACAGCGGCTCGCAAGTCTGTCAGGAAAAGGCCCTGTAGAGCCGACGCTGCGCCTACGTCAGGATCAGCCAGCCCGCGCCATACTGTCGCGGCACGTGCGGTGGCGGGGCGAAGTCCGATCGCGATTGTCGCAGCCACATCAGGATTGCATAGCGGCAGGTGGATCGCTGACGCCACCAGCTACGCGGGGCGAGGATTTCGTCGTTGAATTCGCCCCGCAGTGCCGCAACCGCCGCGGGCGTCAACGCGTGCAGCTCCATCACCCGCGCCACGCGCATCGTGACGGCGATCGGCCCACCGCTGGCTTTGAGGTGGATCCAGTCGCCGCTCCGCACGGCGCCGATCGGCGCGCGCAGCGTCCGCGTCAGCCGCGCTTCGATCGATTTACGTCCCGCGACGATCAGATCGAGATAGCGCGGCTGCAGAATCGCCACGTGCTGCGTGCCGACAACTTCCGAGCGCCGCGGAGAATCAGCCCGCGGTTCCGGCCGTCGGTTTTCGTGAGCGTGGCTCATTCGCCGCATGGTCCCGGTTTCATCGGATCGCCGACCACCGGGCGAAAACCGGATTTTCAAATTCGGAGCGACGGTCGCGACACGTGCAACGCTTTACAATGAGAGACTCTTCTGGAGAGCCTGAATATGCAGCCCATTGCGTCCCGCCGACTGGTGTCGGTCTTCGTCGTCCTGAGCGTTTTTGCCGCTTCCCGTGCCGTCGCCGACCCGTGGCCGCCGGCGCCGCTCCTCGAACGCCCGGCGTTCGATCTGGCCGCCGCCCGCGCCTTCGCGCCGAGCGTTCCGTCGATCGAGATTACGCCGCTGCCCTCGGGCGCGTGGAAGTGTCGTTTCCGCTTTGAGTCCCCGGCCGACGCGAAAGCGGTGGTGGTCCTGGGCACATTCAACAACTGGAATCGCCAGGCGAATCCGATGCAGCGCTCCGCGGCCAAGCCGACCGCCTCCGCGACGCCGAACAACGCCGCCGAGTGGACCGCCGAGGTCGAGCTGCCGAGCGGAAAGCACTACTACAAGTTCCTGGTCGACGTCGACGGCTGGACCGACGACCCGCTCAATCCGACCAATGAGGACGACGGCCACAGCGGCCGCAACTCCGTGCTGAAGCTCGGCAAGCTCGCCAACACCGCCACCTCGCCCGCCCAGCGCGGCGACGGCAAGATCGACGCCGACGGCATCGCCCACGATCCCGCATCGTTCATGTATGTGCAGGTGGTCGACGACACGCACGCTCAGATTCGCGTGCGCACGCTCAGCAACGACATCGAGCGTGCCAGCGTCGTGCTCAAAGATGGCGCCTCGGTGCCGATGCACGCACTGACCCGCGGCCCGCTGCTTGAGTATCTCGAGGCGACCGTGCCGACCCCCGCCAACGCCGCGACGGTCGAGTACGCGATCGTGCTCGAAGACGGCAAGACCCGCGCCCTCGCGACGCCGCCGCAGACGCTCGACCGCAGCAAGCAGGCGAACTTCGTCACCCCCGAGTGGGCCCGCGACGCGATCTGGTACCAGATCATGCCCGACCGCTTCCGCAACGGCGACCCCGCCAACGATCCGTCCAACGTCCACCCGTGGAAGAGCGACTGGTTCGCGATGCAGCCGTGGGAATCGAAGGACGGCAAGACCTTCTACAAGTTCGCGGTCTTCGATCGCCTCTACGGCGGCGACATCGCCGGCATGCAGGCCAAGCTCGGCTATCTCAAATCGCTGGGCATCAACGCGCTTTATCTCAATCCCGTCTTCGAGGCCGACAGCCATCACAAGTACAATGCCACCAATTATCTGCACATCGACGACGACTTCGGCACGCGCGGCGACTACGAGAAGGCCGCGGCAGTCGAAAACCTGAATGATCCGAAGACCTGGACCTGGACCGAGTCGGACAAGCTCTTCCTGGCGTTTATTCAGGAGGCCCACAAGCAGGGCATCCGCGTCGTGATCGACGGCGTATTCAACCACGTCGGCACCAAGCACCCCGCGTTTCAGGATGTCGTGCAGAATGGCAAAAAGTCGCAGTACGCCGACTGGTTCGATGTCGTGAGCTGGGAGCCCTTCAAGCACAACGGCTGGGCCGGGCACGACGCGCTGCCGGTCTTCAAAAAGAAGGCCGACGGCCTCGCCAGCGAGCAGGTCAAGCAGCACATCTTCAATGTCACGCGGCGCTGGATGGACCCCAATGGCGACGGCGACCCCAGCGACGGCATCGACGGCTGGCGGCTCGATGTGCCCAACGAGATCGCGCCGCCATTCTGGGCCGAGTGGCGCACGCTGGTGAAGTCGATCAACCGCGAGGCCTACATCACCGGCGAAATCTGGGATCGCGCCGAGCAGTGGCTCGACGGGCGGCACTTCGACGCGGTGATGAACTATCAATTCGCCGACCCGGTCATTCGCTGGGCGATGTTCGACAAGCTCAAGCTGAAGCCCAGCGAGCTCGACGCCACGCTGGCGGAGCTGCGGCTGGCCTATCCGGCGGCGGCGACCTACGTGCTGCAAAATCTGGTCTGCAGCCACGACACCGACCGCATCGCCTCGATGGCGCACAACCCGGATCGGCGCTACGACCAGGAAAATCGGATTCAGGACAACGGCCCGCAATACAACAACGACAAGCCCAGCGCAATCGCCTATCAGCGGACGCGGCTCGTGGCCCTGGTGCAGATGACCTATGTCGGCGCGCCGATGATCTACTACGGCGATGAAGTGGGCATGTGGGGGGCCGACGACCCGACCTGCCGCAAGCCGATGCTCTGGACCGACCTCGGCCCCTACGACAAGCCCGAGCAGAACGCCGTCTCGCCGGAGACGCTGAAGTTCTACACCGATGCGATCGCCCTGCGAAACAAGCATTCGGCCCTGCGCCGCGGCGAGTTCATCACGCTGCTGACCGACGACAAGCGCGATCTCTGGTGCTTCGCCCGCTTCGACGAGCGCGAGGCGCTGATCGTGGCCCTGAATGCGTCGAGCAGCGGACATGAGCTCGACCTGCAGCTGCCCGCCGGCTGGCCCGGCAATTGGACCCTGGTGTTCGGCGAGGTGAAGGAGCTCGAATCCAGCGCGCCGAACGGCGTGTTGAAGCTGGCGGTGCCGCCGATCAGCGGCGTCGTCTATCGCGCGGAGCTTTCGCGGTGAGCGATCGCCTGCCGAGCCTGGCGGAGATGGCGGCGCTCTTCGCGGCGCGAGCGGCGATGGAGCAGGAGCCGTCGGCGACGAACGGCGCGGCGAAATCGATCGCGCGTCTGGAGGGCGTCGAGGCGTGGCTCGTCTCGGCCGGTTCCGCGTCGACCGCCGCCGCCGGCGCATCCGCCCAAGCCGAAGGCGGCGCGTCTTCTGACGCAAAAGAGCCGCTGCCCGTCAGCGAGGAAGCCCGCCGCCGGGCTGCCGTCGAATTGGAGTTGGAGGCCGCGCGGCGTGAGATCGAAGAGCTGCGCCGTCAACAAAAGCAGGAAGTCCGTCATCGACAGGATGCCGAGGAAACGCTGACGCGCCAGCGCACGCGCGTGCAGGAGCTGGAGGGTCAGCGCGGCAAGTTGCTGGCCGACATCTCGCGGCTCGAAGAAGACCTGCGAAAGACGGAGAACGCCCGCGCCCATATCGAGTCGCAATTTGAGCAGTTAAAGCTCTCGCGGCAGTCGGCCACCGTGGAGACCGTTCGCCAGGCCGAGCGGGTCAACGCGCTGGAGTCCGAGATCGTCGCCCTGCGGGCCGCGCTGGAGGCTGCCGAGAAGCAGCAACACGCCACCGCCGCCGTCGCGACGGCTCGCGTCGCCGCCGCCGATGCTCAGACCGAGGGCGCCGCCTTTGCCGCGCTCTGGGCCGACCTCGCCAAGGCCCATCCGCAGATTTTCGTCGAGACTCACGCCCCGCCGCGCGAGACCTTCGCTCGCGTCGGCCTGCTGTTGAGCGATCTGCTACACGGTGCGGTTGAGCTCGAGGGACACGTGCGGCAGATGCTGCACGATCTGCGACAGGTCGATGTCCCCGACGACAAGCTGACGAAATTCCACCTGCTGCTGACTCGCAATCCGCATCTGGCCGACACGCTGCGAGATTTTCTGCTGACCGGCCGGCAAAAGGGCAACTTCCAGCAATTGCTGCAGACGCTGCTCTCCTGGTCGCGCGGCTTCAGCGTCGGAATGTACAAGCTGGTCGTGCTCTCGCCGGCGATCCTGCAGGAAGAGATGAACCCGCGCGGCTGGCCCGTGAAGGGGCTCATCAGCATGGATGCCGCCCTCGGCAAGTACTACAAAGACAAGGCCTCGCGCGAATTGCCGGAGAAGATCGGCACGATCCTGCGGCGACGGGCGGCGGACATGTCCTATGAAGAATATGCAGCCCTGTTGAAGCGACGGTGAGGCGACCGTGAATCGCGCCGATCGCGCCGCGATTGCCGGGGTCGCAAGTCGGGTGGGTTCGTCTATCTTAAGCCGCGTTCCGGCGCGTCGCGCGCCGTTCGTATCACTTGCGGAGAGACGTGCCTTGACTCAACCAGGGAGCAATCCTGCCGTCGGCGCCGGTCGCACGGCGGCGGATCGAAAGCTGCGGCTGATGATCGCGATCATCGCCGGTGTCGCGGCGGTGGCAGCCGGCGCGAACTACGTCTTGCAGCAGACCATGGGCATGAACCGAAGAACCGAGTTCACGCTCATGTCGCTCGATGTCGCCGCACGCACCGCCAAGATCGAAGTCGTCCTGCCCAAGAACGGCAAGCGCATCACGCTGTCGGCGGAGGTGCCCGCCGATTGCGAGATCTATGTCGATGGCGTGCCCGCGGCGATGAGCGAGATTCGCGTCGGCGACCGCGGCGAAGCCGAGGGCGTGATCTATCGCACCGGCAAACTGATCGCCAAGCGCGTCGCGGTCACGCGATCGACCGCGGGTGCGACGACAAGCGCCGGCGCCGCGCCGACGTCTGCGCCCGCCGCCGATCGCCCGCCGGGGTCGGATTAGGCTCGTGAGCGCCGCTCGTTCGCAAGCCGCGATCGCGCCCTTTTTGATCTCGCTGGCGCTCGCTCTTTGCGGCGCGGCGCTCCACCTCGTCTACCTGCTGACCTATCGCGATCTGAATCTCTCGGGGGACGAGGCGCACTATTGGGAGTGGTCGCGCCGGCTCGACCTCAGCTATTACAGCAAGGGACCACTGGTGGCCTACATCATCGCCGCGGGCCGGGCGATGCTGGGCGACTGGTCGCGGTCGATCTTCGGCAACGACACGCTCGCGGTGCGCGGCCCGGCGATCCTGCTTGGCGTGCTGACGTCGCTCGGCGTACACGCACTCGCAGCGCGGGTCTTTCGCGACGGCTGGATTGGCACGTTGGCGGTCGCGCTCTGCGCGACGATTCCGATCATGTCGGTCGGCGGCTTACTCATGACCATCGATGCGCCGCTCGTGTGCGCGTGGGTGTGGTGTTTGTATTGCGTCGCTAGAGGGGCGGAGGGGTGGAGGGGCGGAGCGGTGGAAGGGCGGCGCTCAAGCAGCGGCGGCGCGACGCTCTGGTGGCTGGCGGCGGGCGTGCTCGTCGCCGTCGGCTTGCTCGCCAAATACAACATGGTGCTGGCCTATCTCGTTGTCGGCATCTGGCTCTTGATGGATCAGGAGTGTCGCGGGTGGTGGCGTCGGCCCGCGGTCCTGACCGCGGCGATCGTCGGTTTGCTGGGACTCGTGCCGATTCTGATCTGGAACGCCTCCCATGATTGGGTCAGCTTTCGCCATGTCGCGGGGCAGGCGGGCGTGGCCGATCGCGTGAAGTTCGACCTCGGCGCGATCGCCGCCTATGTCGGCGGACAGGCGGCGGTCATCGGGCCGATCTGGCTGGTCATGATGCTCGTCGCGATCGCACGGCTGTGGAAGGGTGCGAACGCGAATGGCGAGTTGCGAGTTGCGATCGGCGAACTTCAAAGCGCACATCCTGCCGAACCGCGCGAGGCATCGAGCCCCTCCGCCTCTTCACCCCTCCGCCCCTCCACCCCGCGTCTTCTCGCTCTCGCCGCCCTCGTCCCGTGGCTCTTCTTCCTCCTCTTCTCGCCGATCACCAAGATCCAACCCAACTGGCCCGCGATGGCAATTCCGCCCGCCACCATCGCGCTGGCATGGCTGATCCGCACGGGCTGGAACGCAACCACCGGCCGCGCCGCGCTGCGGCGCTGGACCGTCGCCGGCGCGGCCATCGGCCTGGGGATGGTGATGATCGCCCATCGCGCCGATCTGCTCATGCCGCTTTTTAAGCAGTTGGCGCGCGGCGCGCCGCCCTGGGATCTCACTCCCACCGCGAAATTCGACCCCACCGTGCGGCTGCGCGGCTGGGCCCAGCTTGGCGCTGCGGTCGGCGAAGTGCTCAATGCCGAGCGCGCCGCCGGACGCGAGCCGTTCATTCTCTGCGACGACTACCAGCTCGCCAGCCAGGTCGCGTTCTACGCGCCCGGCGAACCCACGGTGTACTCCGCGGCGTCGGCGCTGGGCCGGCGGCGCAGCCAGTACGACATCTGGATCAACCCGCTGCGCAACGCGCCCGATTTTGTCGGGCGGCCGTGCGTTTACATCGGCTCGTTGCATACGGATGAAGGCATCAGCGAGGCGGCGCTCGCCGGACCCTTGCCGGGGCTGCGCCTGGCGCGCTCGGTCGAACATCGCGTGCAGGGCGAACCGGTGCAGATCTGGACGATCTACGTCTGCGATGCGTTCGCCGGTTTTGCCGGTGCGGCGGCGGAGAAATACTGATGCGCGTGCCGACGGCGCTCTGGGGCGTGATGATCATCGCGGGATTGCTGGCGATCGCGGGCTTCGCGGGCGTCGACCCGCGGCTCCATGCGATCAGCGAAACACTCAATCGCCCCGGACCGCCCGACCCGACCGACTTTTATCATCGCACCGCCCGGCTCTGGGATGTGTTGCGCTGGCCCGCCCATTGGAGCGCCGCGGCGGCTGCGGTCGCAGCGCTCGCCCTCTTTCATCCCCGCGGACCGCGCGTCGCGATCGGCGTCCTGATCGTTTTCTTCGCTGTCGCCATCACCGCCAACGGCCTGCAATCGGTCTTCGGTCGGCTGCGACCCGTGCCGGCCAAGGCGGCGGCCGGCGATCGCACCGAGAATTTCCATCTGACCTTCGAAGGACCGCGGGTCGACTCGCTCTACGAACGCAAGTCCTACGGCTTCCCCTCCGGCGAGGCCAGCGTCGGCTTCGCGATGGCGACGGCGATGGCCCTTGCGCTGCCGCGCTGGACCTTGTTGTGGCTATTGCTGGCGTTGCTGGTCTGTTGCGCGCGGCTGGTGGCGGCAGCGCACTACCTGAGCGACGTCTCCACCGGCGCCCTCTTCGGCGTGGCGAGTGCCCTCGCGATTTTGTCGCGATTCAACCAACCGCCCGCCGAAGCTGCCAGCGGATCGCAGGACGACGAAGTGACGGCGCAGTAACCGCCGTTCTCTGCCGAAATCACCGCGATATGCCTGGCGCGGAATGCCATTTGCGTCGCGCAAATGTGTTTCACGTGAAACAAGTTTGCGCGCGGTCAGCCGCCCACTTGGCGCAGCGCCACCACCGCGAGAATGATCGCCCCCAGCGCCGCCATCAGCGATTCGCCCGCGACGAGGCCCGAGGCCGTCGCGACCTGGTCCTGCTCGGCGTGCCTGGGGTGAATCAGCGTCCAGATCGCTGCGATGAGCGCGCCGATCGCGAAGGCCAGCACCGCCGAGAACGGCAGAATCCAGCCCATGCCGAGGCCCGCGGCGCTCGGCAGCCAGCCGCGCGATTGCGGCCAGGCCTTTGCGAGTACGGCGAGTCCGATGCCGGCGAACAGCGCGTAGAGCGATGCCGATTGGGCGCTGGCGGGAATCGAGCCGATCCCTTCGGCAAAAACCCGCGCCGCCGTCGCGGAGATCATGATTGGCGGCGGGAGCTTTTCCTTAATGGCGGCGGCGCTCGGATAGAGCGCGAACAGAAATACGGGCACGATTGTTGCGGCGCCGACGACGGCGCCCAGCAGTTGCGAGAAGACCAGCGTGCGCAGATTGGCGCCGAGGATGCGGCCGGTCTTCATGTCTTGCAGCAAATCCGCCGCGCTCATCGCCGCGCCGCCCGCCACGCCGCCGCAGAGAACGTTGGTCGTGAGGTCGCCGCGGACGGTGAGCGCCGCGCCGGCCTGCGCGAGCTTGATCACAGGGCCGGTCGGCGTGTTGTCGGTTTCGCCGGTGACGCGCGCCGCGATGGCCGCCGCGAAGCCCGCCATGAGGATCGAAACCACTACGCCAATCACGGGCACATTCAGCCCCAGCGACAGCACCGCGCCGAGCAACACCGCGACGATCGGCACGCCGACAAGCGTCCAATGCAGCGGCGGAGCGGAGCTGTCGTCAGTCGAGCCATTGCTCGCGCTCGTCGCGAAAAAGCTGCGCAGCAAGCGCGGCAACTCGAGCAGAAAGCCGGTCAGCGTCGCTGCCAGCAGCAGCGTCGTGCCGGGCCAGACGGCCCAGCGGCGTGCTTCGTAGATGCCGTCGCCGACAGGCGGCAACGCTGGGGCGCCCGTGGCGTCGGTCATCGAGATCAACATCGGCACAAGACCGAAATAGAGCAGCAGCGCCGCCGCGATCATCGAGAGCGTGATGCGCAGGCCGACGATCATCCCCGCGCCGATCAGCAGGAAGCTGGGCTCAAACGCGAAGCCGACGATTTGGATCGGCTTGGCGAGACCCGGGGCGGCGTAGGGCAGCGCGAACTCCGATTGCAGCAGCCACGCCGGGGCGCGCTTTTCGAAGAAGCCGGACCAGGAAGCCGGCAGCGCGCCGCCGCCCATCAATTGTTGCAGCGCCCGCAGACTGCCGAGCAGCAAGCCGAAGACGAGCGAGGTCAGCAGGATGCGCGCGCTGCGCAGGGCTTCGACTGTCCGCGCCGCAATGCCGCGAATCGTCGTCGCCGTCATCGCGCCGCTGGGAAAGGGCAGCTTCTCGGCATCGATCAGCCACGCCCGCAGCGGAATCGCGAGCAGGACGCCGAGCACGCCGGTGAGCACCGTGACGGCAAACATCACCCACGGGTCGGGGCGTTTTTCAGTCAGGAGCAGCATGGCGCCGAAAGCGATGGCGGCGGTCGAGCCGGTGGCGTAGCCCGCTGCGGAGGCGGTTGCTTGCAGCGACACGCTTTCCAGCTCGCTCAGCGCGGAGGCTCGTCCGCCGCTAAGCCCGCGCAGTGCCTGCCAGATCGCAAATCCGACCAGGCAGGCGGTGATGTTGACGCCGAAACTCCAGCCGATGTGCAGAAGCGTGTAGAGATTGGCGACGGCAAGGGGAATGCCGAGCAAAGCCCCAACCAGCGTCGCTCGCAGTGTAAACTGCGCCGCCCCCCGACCGGGGTCGAATGAGTTCGATGCACGATGGCCGCTCGTCTGGTGCGATCCGGCGGCCGAGGCTGCGACGCCGCCCATTGCGCCCGTTTCGGCGCTGCTTGTTGCAGCAGAGTTCGTCGTCGCCTTGTCTGGTTTCATTTGACACCGTCGTCGCGCGCCATCGCGGCGGATAGGTTGGCGTGCAGCAGGAAGATCGCATGTATCGCTCAGATCAAGAACTTGTGCAAGCCTGTCTGGCCGGAGAAGCCGGCGCGTGGGACGTCTTGGTCGAGCGCTACGGCCGGCTGGTGTATTCGATTCCCACGCGGCTGGGTCTGGGCGAGAGCGACGCGGATGACGTGTTTCAGTCGGTCATGTCGATCGTCCTGCGCTACCTGCCATCGCTGCGCGACGAAGCCCGACTGTCGGCGTGGCTCATCCGCACCACCTATCGCGAATCGTGGCGACAGGCGAAGGAGGCCAAGCGACGCCGCGGACAGGCGCTGGACGACTCCTGGGCCGATTCCGGAACGCCGACGGATACGCAGGTGGTGCGGCTGGAGCGGCAGCAGCAGGTGCGTCAGGCGATGGACCAGCTCGATGAGCGCTGCGCCCGGCTGATTCGGGCTTTCTTTTTCGACACGACCACCGCGAGCTACGAAGAAATCGCGGCGGAGCTGGGGATGCCGGTGGGGAGCGTGGGGCCGACGCGGGCGCGGTGCTTTAAGAAGCTGGAGCGATTGTTATCGGACATTTGATGCGATTGGTTCGTTTTTCGCCTCTGGGGCCTGTTGTTTCCGGACGTTGACTGGCCGCCCCGGCATGCCTCGAAGCTGTAGCGCCGGCGAAGTTTTTCAATCTCGATGTATTTAGAGCTGCATTTGCGACTCAGCTAGGCGGTAACAGGGAGAACTCGGGCATGAGCAGCAGCGTTCCATATGAACGACTCATCGCGTACGCCGCCGGGAAGTTGTCGCCCATGGAAGCGGGCTTGGTCGAGGCGTACTTAAACGCGAATCCGGCCGCCGCCGCGACGGTCAGTCGCTTCCGCGAAGTCTCGCACAGCCTGCGGACCGACGACACCGTCGCTCCGCCTGCCAAGGCGCTGGCTGCGGCGAAGCAGCTTTATCGCGAGAACCCGCCGAAGGTGGTCAACACGGTCGCCGCCTGGATGCAGGGTTTGCAGCGGGCACTGGCGACGCTGATTTATGACAGCCGGCCTCAGGTCGCGCTGGCGGGCTTCCGCGGTCAGGGCGACCGCTATCAACTGGCCTTTGAAGTCGACGACATCGAGATCGATCTGGACGTTGAAAGCACGACCACCAGCGGCAAACGAAATCTGATGGGTCAGATCTCCGGCGTCGAGCGCTTCCGCCCTGACTCGGTCGGTCTGAGCAAGCCCGGCACACTCGAACTGGTCGCGTCCGCCACGCCCGACGATGTCGGGATGTTCAAGCTCGATGTGAGCGGCGGAACCTTTGATCTTCTGATCGGTGTCGATGACCGGCTGGTCGTCGTTCCCAACCTGGAGCTTTGAGCGGCGAAACGCCTGACGGCGTGGTGCGCTGAACCAGCGGACGCCGCCCGACATTGACATGAGCGAACGCCCCGTCGACCCCGAGGCGCTGCTGCGTGAGCTGGTGGCGCTGCCGCCCGCCGAGCGCGCTGCGCGGTTTCTGGCGTGTTCGCATTCGCCCCGAAGCGAGGCGATCGCGGCGCTGTGCGCGATCGTGGAGCGGCTGGCGGTGACCGAGGTGGCGAGCGCGATCGCCGGGGCGGCGGTGGTGGTGCAACTGGGGGCGGAGCTGGGCGGCCCGGTGGATCGCGCCCGTGCGGCGCGGGTGCAGGGGCAGAGTCTGGCGTATTCGGGAGATTTTGGTCGGGCATTGGAGGCCTTTTCGGCGGCGATCGCCTTCGCGCAGAGCGCGGAAAGCAAGCTGGAGGAAGCGAGAGCGCGTATGTCATCGATCCACGCACTCAGCGAGCTGGGGCGCTACGCGGAAGCGGAGCAGGCCGGCGAGAGTGCGCGCACGGCGTTTCTGGCGGCGGCAGAACCAGCGCTGGCGGCGCGGGCGGATGCGAATCTGGGCGTGCTGGCGCTGGGGGCCGGCCGCGCGGCGGACGCGCTGCCGCACTTCGATCGGGCTCGACTGGCGCTGCGCGGCGATACCGTGGCGCTGGCGCAAATCGAAAGCAATCGCGGAAAAGCTCTGATGCTGCTCGACCGGCACGTCGACGCGCGGCGGGCGTGGGAAGCGGCGCTGCCGATGTTCGCGGCGGCGGAGTTGTACTGGGCCGCCGCCATCGTGGAAGGCAATTTGGCCGAACTCGAAGCCCGCCAGGGTCGCTTGCAGCGCGCCATGGAACACTTCGAGCGGGCCCGACAGCACCTCGAACGCGACGACGCTCCGGCGGAGCTGGCGCGGGTGATGGGGGATCAGGCCGATCTTTTGGCGCTGTCAGGACTTTTTGATGACGCGGTGCGAGCCTACCGCGATGCGCTGCCGGTGCTGGAGGCGAGCGGCAGCCGGGTCGAGATCGCGAAGTCCCGCCTGGGTTTGGCAGAGGCGCTGTTGCGCAAGGGTCGCGTGGACGATGCGCGGCGCGAGCGAGCCGCCGCCGAAGCGGCATTGGTGGGGCTCGAACACTCCGATCTTCACGGCCGGAGCCTGATGTTGGCGGCCGAACTGGCGCTGCGGGCCGACGACGCCGCGGGGGCGCAGAGCGCCGCGTCGGCCGCGCTGGAGTTTTGCGGCGATCGGCCGGTGGCGACGGTGCTGACGCAACTGCTGTTGAGCCGCATCGCTCAGATCCGGGGCGACTCCGTGGCCGCACAGCTTCACGTCGACCAGGCGGCGCGGATCGCGTCGCCTTTGCTGATTGCGCCGTTGAACGCCGAGATATCGCATTCGCGCGGCCGGCTGCGGCGGGTGGAGCGCGATCTGGACGGGGCGATGCGCGATTTTTCCGAGGCGGTGGACGCGGTGGAACGCGTGCGCGGGTCGCTGCAGTCGGCCCGATTTCGCATGGCGTTTCAGGGGCGGCGGGTCGAGGTCTATGACGATCTGATCAGCGCGGCGCTTGAGCTGGCGACGCCCGCGGCTGAGGCGACGGCCTTCGATACGGCCGAGCGGGCCAAGAGCCGAAGCCTGCTCGAGGCGGCGCGGCGTGCGGCCGACGACGAACCGAGCGAATTGTCGGCGACGGACGGGCTGGGTCGAGAACTGGCGGAGCGACGCGCCGAACTCGATCTGCACTACAGCCGGCTCGCGGACTCGCGCTTCGGCGGCAGCGGCGGCGAGGCGCTGATGCGATCGATCGCTGAGCGTCTGCTGGCCCTGGAGAACCAGGTTGCGGGGCTCGAACGCCGCGTCGACGCGCGCGGCGCGAGCGGCGGATTGCTGGCACGCCCGGCGACGCTCGCAGAGGTGCAGGCCGGGCTGGCGGCGGATGCGGCGCTGTTGATGTATTACCAGTTGCCGCAGGGGATGGTCGCTTTTGTCGTACGTCGCGACGTGCTGCGCGCTACGCAGATCGCCGTGAGCGAGGCGGAACTCACCGCCGCGGTGCAGCGGGTGTTGTTCCAGATTCGCAAGGGGCTGCGGGCGGCGGATGTGGGCGGTCCGCGGGCGGCGCGCGCGGTCGAGGATGTGCGGCGCGAGCTGGCGGCGTTGTTTCAACTGCTGATCGCGCCGGTTCGCGACGCGCTGGAAGGCGCGACGCGCTTGCGGATCGTGCCACATGGTCCGCTGCACGCGGTTCCAATGCATGCGCTGTTCGACGACGGAAAATACCTGCTCGAGCGCTTCGAAATTTCCTACGCGCCGAACTCGACGCTGGCGTCGGGCGGCGGGGGCGATCTGGCGGGTTTGGCGGGCGATCGAATCACCCTGGTGGCGGTCGCCGACGAGAACGCGCCGCAGATCGCAAACGAGGCCGCGCGGCTGGGGCAGATTTTTCCGGGCGGGCGAAGGCTGTTGGGCGAATCGGCGACGACCGCTGCTGTTTCGCTGGCCGCCCGCGAGGCCGCCGTTTTGCATCTGGGCTGCCATGGACAGTTTTCGGCCGAGCTGCCGGCGTCGTCGGGCGTGAGACTGCACGATCGCTGGTGGACCGCGGGTGAGATTCATCGGCTGCGGCTGAAAGCGCATTTGGTCACGCTCAGCGGATGCGATACCGGACGGTCGCAGATTGAAACGGGTGATGAAGTGCTCGGACTGGTGCGGGCGTTTCTGGCGGCGGGCGCTCGAGCGTTGGTGGTGAGCCTGTGGACCGTACAGGACGAGAGCACCGCGGAGTTGATGCCCGGATTTTATTCGCGGTTGGTGGGGGCTGGTTCGGTAGGATCGTTTAGTCGTGCATTGCGTGAGGCGCAGCTTGTCCAGTTGCAATCGCGCCCGCACCCGGCTCATTGGGCGCCTTTTGTTTGCATAGGTGGATGACGCTATGAAGACGAGTGATACGCGGTGGCAGTGGACCATGCTGGCGCTAGGCTGTTCAGCGGTCGCGCTGAACCGGACCCATGCCGGGGGCGCTCTCGACCCGATCATCGCCGATCAGGTCATCGTTCGGCTCGCTCCCGGAGAGAACATCGCCGCGTTCATCGCCAGCTACCCCGCGCTGGGCTTGTCGACGATCGCCGGACGAGAGATCCCCGCGTTTGGAATCTATCTGCTCGACATCGGCACAATTCCGCCGGGGCAGTCGGAAGAGGAGATCGCCCTTCAACTTTCCGCCGACGCCCGGGCTCTGTGGGTCGAGCCGAATTACTTCGGCGACGCGCCCGAAGGCAGCGCCCGGAGCTTTTATTTCACCGAAGTGAATGTGCCGACGTGGTTTCGAGATCAACCGGCCTTTGGTCAGATCGATCTCGTCGGCGCGGCATTCGGCCAGCCCGGCGGCGCGACGGCGACGGTGGCGGTCGTTGATACGGGCTTGGCCGTGAACCATCCGGAGATCGATGGAACGGTGCTGCCGGGGCTCAACCTGCTCGACAACAACGCGAATGTGGCCGAGGTTTCGGCGGGCGCGGATTTGGATGGCGACGGGTTTGTCGACGAAATGCTCGGCCACGGCACCCATGTGGCGACCCTGATCGAAGAAGTTTCCGGCGGGGCGGCGCTGCTGCCGATTCGTGCCTTCGACAGCGAGGGCAACGGCGATAACTTCGTGTTGGCGCAGGCGATCTTCGCCGCGGTGGAGCGCGGGGCGGCGGTGATCAACGTCAGCGCGGGTTCGACCTACAACAGCCTGATGCTCGAAGACGCGGTGGACGCCGCACGGGCCAGTGGCGCGGTGGTGATCGCTGCGGCGGGAAACTTGAATCGCCTTTCGCCGCAGGAGTATCCGGCGACCGACCCCGATGCCTTCGGCGTCGCGGCGCTCGACGGCTTGCAGCGGGCGGCGTTCAGCAACTATCACCCCGAGGTGGATGTCGCCGCGCCGGGCGTGGCGATTTATGGCGGTTTGCCGGCGGGCAACTACGCGGCCTGGAGCGGGACGAGTTTCGCGACGCCGATGGTTTCGGGCGTCGCCGCGCGGATCATCGCGCGCCATCCGGAGTGGGCCGCGGCGCAATATCGTGCGGACAACATTCGCACGATCTTGCGGGGCACCGCGACCAACGTCGACGCACAGAACCCGGGCTTTGAAGGCACGCTGGGCGGCGGGATGCTGAATGCGGAGGCCGCAGTGTTTGAGCCGCCGGCGTTTACTGCGCCCGTCGCGCTGTCGCCGAGCAATGCCCCCGCGGCGCTGGCGATCGGCGATGTCGATCACGACGGCGATTCGGATCTCGCGGTGCTGGACTCAGCGCCCGGTTTGGTGCGGATTCTGCTGGGCGATGGGGCCGGAAACTACAGCGCGGGGCCGCAGCTATCGGCCGCGCACAACGCTGATCAACTGCTGCTGGTCGATATCAACGGCGACCAGGCGCCCGAGGTTGTACTCAACGGGGACAACGTGTCGCTTCGAATCTACTTCAACAGCGGAGCGGGGCAGTTCCTGAGTGCGACCTTTGTGCCGGTCGGTGCGGATGCGTCGGCGATCGCGGCGGGCGATGTCGACGCCGATGGTGCGATGGATCTGGCGATCGCGACCGACGACGGCCTCGACGCCGTCCGCGTATTGCGAAACATCGGTTCGGGGACGTTCGTGGCGGAGCCGTGGATGGCCGTCGGGCAGCGGCCCGTTGCGATTGCGCTGGCGCGGCTGAACGCCGACGGCATTCTCGATATCGCGACGGCGAATCGGGGAGCCGACTCGGTCAGCGTGTTTCACTCGACCGGCGTAGGCCTGAACTACTCCGCGGCGACGGATTATTCGTCGATGGGCGGCGGGCCGCGCAGCGTCGTCGTGCTCGATCTGGATGCAGATGGGGCGAACGACATCGTGGTCGGCAACAACGCGGGCCGAAACGTGGTGGTGCGCTGGAACGACGGCGCGGGCGGCTTCGCGGCGGCGCCGCTGGTGCGCGGAATGCCCGAATCGCGCGGCGTGCAATACCTGATGGCCGGCGACGTGACGTGCGACGGCCGGCCCGATGTGCTGATCGCCAATGGTGAGATTGTCGACGGTTACGTCAGCGCCCTGATCAGCCGTGGCAGCCGACTGCCGATCGGCGTGATCGATTGGGAATCCGGGGTTCAGCCGGAGGCCGGCGCCGTGGACGATCTGGATGGCGACGGCGTGTCCGATGTGGTGACGGCGAACCGGGTCGACAACAACGTGACCATGTTGCGCAATCTGTCATGCACCGCCGTGGGCGACATGAACTGCGATCGCGGCGTCAGCCTCGGCGACATCGGCGGATTTGTCAGCGCGCTCACCGAACCGGGGATCTATCGGCAGAATTATCCGAACTGTCGCCTGCGAAACGCCGACGTGAATGGCGATGGCCAGGTGAACATCGCGGATATCGGGGCGTTCGTGAATCTGTTGACTCAGTGAGCCCACCTGGCGCCGCCTGATTCCCGGGCGGCGCATTGTTTGCTCGATCGGGTTGTATTTTCCCTCCCTCTCTTCGCTCCTTTACACCAGCCGCATTGGGTGAGACGTGCTGTCGTGCGACCAGCGGTCGCGCGTCGCGCCTTCCCTCGACACCGATGGGGTGGATCGCGTTTCGTGCCGGTCCAGCGCGGGATGTTTCCCGGCAGGTCGCCTGCGCTGGCCGGCCTATTTATTGCGCCGCGCCGCCGGCGGATGAGACGATTTCGGGGCCCGGGTGTACGGAACTCGTGGAAGCGCGGCTCTATTTAAAGCGACACAGGATTTTGAACGGAGAACCGAGATGAGCGATTTCGACCAAAGCGCCCCCCGCAAACTTCCTTCGCTGGCGATCACCTTTCCGTGTTACAACGAGGAGGGCAACGTCGAGCGCGTCACGCGGGCGGCGGTGGCGGCGGGGCGGATGGTGACCGATGATCTCGAAGTCGTGATCGTCAACGACGGCTCGAAAGACCGCACCGGCGAAATCGCCGATCGGTTGGCGAGCGAGATTCCCGGCGTGCGGGTGGCCCATAACCGGCCGAATCGCGGCTATGGCGGGGCGCTGAGTCGCGGCTTTGTCGAAGCCACCAAGGATTGGGTCTTCTACACCGACGGCGACGGTCAGTTTGATGTGGCGGAATTGCCGAAGCTGCTGGAGCTGCTCGACACGGCCGACCCGAGTTCGAAGACGATCGTCTCGTGCTATCGCATCAAGCGCAGCGACCCGCTGAAGCGGAAAATGAATGCGTGGGCGTGGGGGCGGCTGGTGAACTTCCTCTTCGGCTTCAAGATTCGCGACGTCGATTGCGCGTTCAAGCTCTATCCGCGGACGCTGTTTCAGCAGATCACGATGAAGAGCACCGGGGCGCTGATCGACACCGAAGTGCTCGCGAAGGCCACCAACCTGGGCTATCGCGTGCGGCAGATGGGCGTGAATCACTACCCGCGCACCGCGGGGCAGCAGACCGGGGCCAAGCTGAGCGTCATCCTGCGGGCGTTCCGCGAGCTTTTCACGCTCTATCGCGAAATTAAGCGAGAGGGCGTCCAGGTTCGCGAAGCGGCGGCGGGATCGACTGATCCGCATCCGAAGTCGGCGGCGCGATTGGCGCACTAAACAGGCATCCGCGAACTCCTCAGTAAGAACGACGGGCTTCAGATTGTGCGGCGACCACCGCGCGGTCTGAAGCCCGCGTCTTTTTGCCCGGATCGAGGCGCAAGTCCGCATATTTTCGCGGCTTGCGACATCGGGCGGGGGCGGATTGCACGCGGCGGGCGATTGGGGAGGCCGAAATCCAATATTCGCATTTCGTAGGTATCAGTCGCCGCCCGCTCCGCTCTTTTGTGGGTGACTAGGCACGCGCTGCCGCTTTCAAACTCGCGGCGACACGCGGAGCCACAGCCGGGACCAGGGTGCGGCGCCTGTGAGTGCGGAAGCCGCGAGAGTTGTTCACAGCAAGGAGTGTGAGGCATGCGGAAATCGAAATGGTTCTTTGGCCTGCTGGGCGCCGTGGGAACGGCCATCGGCGTCGGCTGTATCACCGATCCGGGCGCGGTCCTGGGTCTTTCGGCCGACAAGCAGCTCGAGACGGCGGCCTACTGGAACCGCGGCGGCCGCGGCACCGAAGACGCCCCCGGCATCGGCAATGACAACGCCGGCGCCGCCAACGAGAACGAGAACGGCGAGACCGAAAACGGCAACGACAACGCCGGCACCGAGAACGGCAACGACAACGGTGAGACGGAGAACGGCAACGACAACGGTGATTCCGGCGCGACGGGCGCGTGCTGCCAGCCCGACGGAACCTGCGAAATCACCACCCAGGCTGCATGCTCCTCCTCGGGGCTGACCGCCGACATGAACTGCGACGGATTCGTCTCGATCGGCGACATCAGCGGGTTTGTGCTGGCGCTCTCCGATCCGGCTGCTTTTGAGTCGCTCTTCCCGAATTGCCGCATCTTCCAGGCTGATTGCAACAACGACAGCGTGGTCACGGTCGGCGACATCGGCCCGTTCGTTGCGCTGCTGACCAGCGCCCCGACGCAGGGCTCCAGCGGTACGGGCACCTGGCTCGGCGCGGGTACGACCTGTGCCGATTGCACGGGCAACGGCAACGGAAACGACAACGGGACGGCGAACGGCAACGACAACGCTCCGCCCGCCAACGGAAATGACAACGCTCCGCCGACCAACGGCAACGACAATGCCCCTCCGGCGAACGGCAACGACAACGCGCCCCCGGCGAACGGCAACGACAACGCCCCGCCGACCAACGGCAATGACAATGCTCCGCCGGCGAATGGCAATGACAACGGCGTCGCGAATGGCAACGACAATGCCCCGCCGACCAACGGCAACGACAACGGCGCCGCCGCCACCTGCCCGGATGGTTCGGATCGTCTCCGCATCGATCCGATGCCCTTCGAGAGCCGCGCCCGCTGGCACCGCAGCGCGACTTGCCGCTGGTTCAACGTTCGCACGCAGGCTTGGCCGCAGTCGAACGTGACCGTCGACGTCACCGTCAACGGCACGGTCGTGGGTCAGATGTCGATCGACGATCGCGGTCGCGGCGAGCTGACGTATGACAGCTCGTTCGGCACGATGCCGGCCGGCTTCGTCGACCTGCAGCCGGGTGACGTGGTCAGCATCGGCACGCAGTCGAGCGGCGCGCTGGCCGTCGATTGCTCGATGCTGAGCGCCTGCGGCAGCTAAGCGGCTGACTGCAAGAGATCGAGGTCCCCAATCGCCGGCCCCGCGCTCGCACCCGAAACACTCGGGCGCGGCGCGGGGTCGGTTCGTTTCGCGAGCCGGTTTGCCTTGCGCTGCCGATCGCGAACTCAGTCCATGATCAGGCGATCAGGCGTCACGGGCCGACCAGTCGCTCGACCATGCCGCGAATGTCGCCGACCGTGATGAGACCTTCGCCGGTGAAGTCCGCCCGCAGGATGTCGCAGGTCGGATTGGCGGCGATGTAGTTCGATGGCTCAACGATCGCCTGCACGAACGGCCCGATGTCCGCGACAGTGACGAAGCAGTCGCAGTTCATGTCGCCGCGGAAGAGGCTGAGCGGGTCGCACTCATCGGGGATCAGGTTGCCGTTGCAGTCGCGGCTGGTGCCGTCGGAGAGGTCGCATGAGTCGGGCTTGTTGTTGAGATTGCAGTCGGGCGCCGTGTCAAAGAAAATCTCTTCGACGTCGGCCAGTCCGTTCATGTTGCAATCGCCCTGGCAACTGTCGATCACGCCGTCGCCGTCGTAGTCCGTGCCGGTTCCGTTGGCGAGTTCGCAATTGTCCGGCACCCCGTTCATGTTGCAGTCGTCGCCGCAGTTGTCGGCCAGGCCGTCGCCGTCGCAGTCAATTTCGGTCGGCGAGTTGTCGACGCGAACCTCAATGTAATCGTCGGTGAAGTTGCCGCCGTCGTCGAAGACGCGCAGCGTGATTTCGCTGCATGCCGGGTCGTTCAACGTCACATCGGCAAACGGCTCGCTGGTGATTACGTCAAACGTGCCGTCGTCGTCGAGGTCGAAGCGATATTCGACGATGCAGCCGTCGTCGGTCGAACGGCTGGCGTCGAGGCGGAACGACGCGGCGGCCTGCACGACGTAGGGACCGCCGCCATCGGCGTACGGGTCGGCGTCAATCTCATCGACCGCGTCCAGGATGCGTTGGACGACCTGGGTGTCGCCGGAGGCGTCAAAGAGCGTGCCGCCGGTTTCGTTGGACAGGGCGTCAAAGCTGCTGATCGCGGTCGCGTCGCCGCCGATCACCACGTTGTAGAAATCGACCGGCGCGTCGCTGGCGGGCGCGGGGCCGCGTTCGCCGTCGCGCTGCGCGCCGCCGATGCGGTTGCGCTGCGCCAGGCGGATGATGTCGGCCCGACGCAGTCCGGTGAAAGGCTCGGGGTCGTGGGGCGGGGCGTCGCCAAAGAGCATGATGGCGCGTTTGGTCGCGCCGCCGCGCCAGCCGCCGATGGCGTCGCCGGGGATGGTGCGGGCGAGGGCGAAGTAGACCGACTCGGGGATGTTTCCGCCGCCGCCGACCAGCGCGGGCAGGGCGTTGATCGCGTTTTGAGCCGTCGCGATGTTGCCGGTAAAGGGAGTCACAACCGCGAAGGGGAAGTCGCCGATGTTGCCGAAGGGCAGGATCGGGAAGTCGCGATAGACGACCACCGCGACACGCCAGCCCGGCATGGTCTGATTGATGCGATTCAGAATGTTCAGGGCTGAGGCGCGCACGGCCTGAATGTCGTCGAGCATGCTGCCGGTGACGTCGACCACGAAGACGAAGTCGAGCCGGTTGGGGCCGTCGTCGGCGCGGTTGTAGGGGTCGGTTTCGCCCGGCGGCTGAAACACGCCGTTGCCGTTGCGGTCTTCGAGCCCGTCGCGCAGTCCGCCGTTGTCGCTGTCGGCGTCGCGCTCGGTGCGGAGGCCGTCGCGATCAATGTCGACCACGCCGCGCCGCAGCCCGAGCGGGAAGCGAAAGACGTAGCTGGCGACCTCTTCGCGATCATTGACGCCGTCGGCGTCGCTGTCGGCGGCATTGGGGTTGGTGCCGAAGCGCTGGGTCTCGTCGAAGTCGACCACGCCGTCGCCGTCGGCGTCGGCCGTGACCGAGGCTTCCTGGACGCGCGGGTTGGCCGGATTCTGGCAGACGTGCCATTCGGTGACGGTGCGCGGGAAGGGGTTCGCGGGATAGCGAATCCACGACTGCCGCGCCGTCCAGGGGTCGGTCCGCTGAAACCAGCGGCGATTGAGCGCATCGGTGCGATAGCCGGTGATGATCACGGCGTGGGCGTTGTTGTTCTCGCCGATCAATATCGGCCGGCCGGCGTCGATCTGGGCTTCGATCTGCGCGAACGCGGGCGCGCCAAAGGTTTCCAGCATATTCGCGCCGGCACCGCCCATGGCCCATTCGAAGATGTCCTTGCCCGCGATCTGCCCGCCTTGTCGCGGCATACGGGCGGGGTACATGCCGATGCCGTGTCGCAGGTCGAAGTCGGGCCCCGGCTCCTCGGGCGAGTAGTACTCAAAGGCGATGCGGTCCTGGCTGAGCGTGCCGCCGTAGAAATTGTTGATCATCGCGATCGATGCGCGGGCGCAATACATGTTGTCGTGCGCGTTGCAGTTCTGGCGCTGGTTGTTGCACGCGGCGTGGTTGCCGTTCCAGGTGAGCGGCCCGGCGCGGCTGCAGCCTTCGAGGCAGAGCATGTCGGTGTCTTTGTGCTGCAGGAGAAGCGGAAAGCCGGCCAGCGTCACCTGATTCACGCCGCGATCGCCGAAGGCGCCGCCGGTGGAATCGATCGTGAACGTGGCCGTCGGCGAAACGCCGCCGCCGGACGCAAGATTGGCCGTAACGCGGAATGAGTAAGTCCCGTCGGCCAGCGGCGGCGAAGCGAGATAGAACGACTCCGTGACGACGACGTCGATCTCGGGCGAGCTGAAATCGGCGTTGTTGTCCGTCTCAAGCCGATAGCTCAGCGCCCCGGCGATCGACGACCAGCCGAAGGCGACTTCGCCGGAGTCGGTGGTTTGCTCATCGGGCGGCGATCGCAGCTCCGGCGCGGGGGCGAGGTTGGCCTCGCCGAGCGTGGTGCGGTCGGGGCGATAGATCACCCAGTTTTCGAGCGTCGCGGTGTCGCTTTCGAGGAAGAGACCGACAGAGCCGTCTTCATCCACGCTCGTGTCGAGACCCGGCCCGCCATCCTCGGCGGCGACGAAATCGCCCTCGGTCCAGAGGCCGGCGGCGGCGGCATTGCCGACCTGCCCGCCGACCGGGATAGCGCCCCAAGCGACGAAATCGCGAATCGTTGTCGAGTCGAACGTCGCGCTCTCATAGAGCGCCAGCTCGTCGCTGGTGAGCAGTGGGTTGCTCGCGTTTGCGTGGAGCACCGCGACGCCGTCGCTGAAGTCATAGTCGTCCGCCCCGCTCCCGGCGCCATCAAGGATGACGACCACAAACGCGCCGACAGGAATCGTCGGCAGGGCGGTCGGCACCGTGTAGATCGCGCCGCCGCCATCGGCCAGCACAAACTCATCGATCACGGCCGGCACCGGGCCGCTGTTCAGGATTTCAATCGCTTGTGCGTTCCCGCTGCTCGGTCGGAACGCGATTTCATTCAGCCGCACCTGCTGCGGCTGAGGGCAGACGCTCCCGCCGCGCAATGCCGCGTCGATGGTGGGGTTGAGTTTGGGAGATGGACCCCAGGTGTCGAACGGGTCGGCCGCGAGCGCGCTGCCGGCGCAGTACATCGCGAGAATTCGCCGCCAGGCGCTGCGTGCGCAAAAGAGTTCTCGTTGCATGTCGGTCCTCCGAAGAAATGACTTTGCCGGGCGCGCCCACGCGCCGCGGAACCGAGAGGGGAGAACGACACCGTAGGCCAAAGCGCCCGCGCGGACGAGAAAAATCTGCGAAATCGGGGTGGGGCTGCCGCGGCCTTCCCGGTGGCGGCGATCCGCCGGCCGCCTTTCGGCTCCGACCGAAAAAAGATCCGCCCATGAGAAATCGCCGGCATGGCTCGCAATACCTGCGATGACTCAGCAGCCGCCCAAGCCTTTCCGACTTGCATTATCGGACATAATCGTCGATGATCCCTCGACCCGCCGCCACGTCGTGCCCGATGCAACCGCGATGCGGATCAACTTGTCCGTTCGAATCGTACCTTTCTTGTCCCACTTACTCCGGAGAAAGATCGTATGAAACAACTTAAATCGGTGAGCGCGTCGATGCTCGTCGGCGGGCTGGCGCTGGCCCTGACCGGCTGCCCGCCGCAGAACAACGGCAACAACGACGATGGCAACGATGGTCGCTTTGACACGCCCACGCGGTCGAGCACGATTGCGTTGACCAGTGATGATCGGTTTGCGGTGGTGGTCAATCGCGAGACCGACAGCGTCGCGATTCTTGAAGTGCGCGACGCCAACAAGAACGACACCGCCAATCTGCTGGCCGAGCTGGCTGTCGGCGACGAGCCGCGCAATGTCGCGCTGCTGCCCGACGACAGCACCGCCTTTGTCACCAACACCGCCAGCGGCACCGTCTCGGTCATCGCGCTCGACGCCGACAACGGCTTCTCCGTCACCGATGACATCGCCGTCGGTACCGAGCCGCGCGGCTGCGCCGTCACGCCCAACGGCACGCGGCTCTATGTCGCCAACCACACCAACAAGACCGTCTCGGTCATCAACACCGACACCCTGGCCGTCATCGCCACCATCAACCTGCCCGGCTTCCCGCAGGCC